>CAYYPH010000031.1:0-52086 GCA_964473485.1 uncultured Prolixibacteraceae bacterium
CTCTTAACCATTACGTTTTTCGGATTGGCTGACTTTTTAAATATACAGATGAAAATGGAAAATGGAAAACGGAAAACGGAAAACGAACCCGTCACGCGTCACGATTTTTTCACCCGTCACCCGTCACGCGTCACGATTTTTTCACCCGTCACGCGTCACGATTCAGTAACTGGTTAAAACCTGATATTCACATTGATGACTTATAAATTCAGGGGAAACAAGGCGACCAAAGCAGGGTTTGGCGAAGGATTGCTTGAAGCCGGGCGGCTGAATTATGATGTTCATTGCCTGGGCGCTGACATCACTGCCTCGGTGGGATGCGATCTGTTCGCGAACGCCTTTCCTGATCGATTCTTCTCGATGGGAATTGCCGAGCAGAACTGCATCGGGGTGGCAGCGGGATTGGCCCTTGAGGGCAAGATCCCGGTATTTTCCACCTACGGGGTGTTCGCCGCCCTGCGTACGGCCGATCAGATCAGAATATCCGTTTGTTACAACAACCTGCATGTAGTGATTGGCGGCGCCCATGCCGGTGTTTCGGTCGGCCCCGACGGAGCTACCCACCAGGCGCTCGAGGATCTTGGCATTATGCGGTCGCTGCCCAACATGACCGTTCTTTCGCCCTGTGATGCTGCGCAGACCCGCCTGGCCACGATGGCAGCCATACTGGAATGTAAAGGTCCGGTATATATCCGTTTCGGCCGTGAGCCCATGCCTGATTTTACCAACGCTGAAGACGGGTTTGAACCGGGTAAGGCACAGGTCCTTAAACCAGGGTATGACCTAACGATCATCGCCACCGGCCACATGGTCTGGGAGGCGCTTCAGGCAGCGGAAACACTGGAATTGCAGGGCATCAGTGCGAGGGTCATCAACATGCACACCATAAAACCCCTTGATACCGCGGCTATTGTTTCCGCTGCCCGGGAGACAGGCGCTATTGTTACAGCCGAAGAGCACCAGGTCCTTACCGGAATGGGTTCTGCCGTGGCGGAGACTGTCGTCAGACACTACCCCGTTCCGATGGAACTCACCGGTATGCCGGACTGTTTCGGAGAATCCGGGACGCCGCGCGAATTGATGGAAAAATTCGGCCTCACAGCCTCTGCCATTATCGGGGCATCACTGAGGGTGCTTACGCGAAAAAGGGAAGTTGTGTGATATTTGCAGGCCCTCTCCGATCCTGCATCATTTCATCGGATCACCGACACTGAACGCATCGATGCCGTCGTTGCGAGAAACCCAGTCAGGATATTCAATACCGGTTAACATCAGCCCCCGGGCGGGCGCTGACTCCCCTGCTGCCCGGCGGTCCTTACGTTCGATGATGCTCACCAGGTCGCTCGTGGTTATCCGTTGCTTTCCGATATCCAGCAGGGTGCCTACCACCGACCTGACCATATTCCGTAAAAAACGGTCGGCGGTGATCGTGAACAAGAGGGTTTTTCCTTCGGATTCCCAACGGGCCTGGGAAACCCGGCAGATATTGGTCTTTGTATCGGTGTCGACTTTCGAAAAGGAGGTAAAGTCGTCATACTGCATCAGGATTCTGGCGCCCTGGTTCATCATATCCACATCCAAATTACCAAACACGAACCAGGAATAATTCCTGATAAACGGATCCTTTGCCCGCGAAATAGTGTACCGGTAGGTCCTGGAGACAGCGCTGAACCGTGCATGCGCATTTTGATTGACGGGGAATATCCGGTCAATGGCAATCCCGGGCCCGATGAAAGAGTTGAGCTTATGAACCAGCCGGTCAAGCGTCGGTTGATCAGTCCCGAACTCCAGATCGCAATGTGCATAGAAAACGGCCGCATGGACCCCGGTATCGGTTCGCCCCGCGCCAGTCAGGGTTATGGGAGTCCGCAGCACAAGCGACATCGCCTCCTCAAGCGTTTGCTGAACGGTACCGCCGTTCGGCTGCCGTTGCCAGCCGTGAAACCCGGTGCCGTCGTATGACAACCTTATAAAATAGCGCATAATCTCACCCATCTTATCTGAGACGGAAAGCTAAAACAATCTTGGTTTTCGGACTGTAAAGTTAAAAAATACCCGCGGAAATCATACCGCATCCCCGGCACCTCTATCATTGGTTAGATGCCGTTTGTATCTATTTAGACTGACTATAAATTTAATCCCTGCACTATAAAAACAATCCCTCTGTTAAAACTATAACAAAAGAATTTGGTAGCTTTGCCTGCAAATTGTTAATTAATTCACAGAAAAAATATTCATCCATTAAAACGTTTATTTATAATAATTTAACCTAAAGATTTATGACTGATTGTCAATCATTGATTAAAGAACTGGCGGATCAGTACGGTCATGACCGTGCATCGCTGCTTCCGATCCTGCAGGCCGTGGTGGAAAAAAACAATTACATTTCCGATGCCTGCATGACAGACATTGCCAAGGAACTGGATCTTTCTGCTGCCCAGGTCTATGGAACCGCAACCTTTTATTCATTCCTCGACACCCAGCCCAGGGGTGAATACGTGATCAGGGTTTGCAAAACCATCACCTGTGACATGCATGGCAAAAAGCAGATCATTCAGACCCTTGAGGACATGCTGAAGATCAAAGCCGGTGAAACCACGCCGAACAAAAAGTTCACGCTGCTTGAAACCAACTGCCTGGGATGGTGTCATGAAGGACCGGCCATGCTGATCAACGAGAAGCCATTCAGTGGATTAACCCCGGAGAGGGTGCACGACATCATCAGTGAGTACATCAATAAATAGTCCAACACTTAAGAAGAAATAATCATGTCAGAACAAACATTAAAACGGGTCGACCTGATATTCGGAGAATATTCGAGTGAAAAATATAAGGTATTGGCGAATACGCTTTCCAGGAGCAACGAGGAAATCCTGAAAGATTTACTGGATTCCGGGCTCCGTGGTCGCGGTGGCGCCGGTTTTCCGACCGCCATGAAGTGGAAATACACTGCAGAGACTCAAAGCGATGAAAAATATGTGATCTGCAATGCCGATGAAGGAGAGCCAGGCACTTTCAAGGATCGTGAAATTCTCTCCAGGGTTCCCAGGAAGGTTTTCTCCGGGATGGCAATCTGCGGCCGCGTGATCGGCGCAAAAAAGGGTTACATGTATCTCCGCGGGGAATACAAGTTCATGGTTCCAGACCTGATGAAAGAGCTTGACACATACCATCAGCACGCCAAAGAACTGGGCCTTGATTTCCCGATCGAGATCAGGATGGGTTCGGGCGCCTATATCTGCGGCGAAGAAAGCGCTTTGTTCGAATCAATGGAAGGTAGCCGCGGAGAACCCCGCAACAAGCCTCCCTACCCTACCACATCCGGTTTCATGAAAAAACCCACTGTCATCAATAATGTGGAAACCTTTGTGAATGTTGTGATGATCATGCGTCTGGGCCCGGAACAGTACAAAAAACTGGGCACGCAGGACTCACGCGGATCAAAGGTCTTTTCCGTTTCGGGAGACACTCCGATCCCCGGGATTTATGAACTTGAACTGGGGATGCCCCTCGACCGGTTTGTTGATGAATTTGGTGACGGCGACACTAAAGCAGTTCAGGTGGGAGGCGCCTCGGGCTTTTGCGTTCCCAGGAAAAAATTCAAAGAGACCGTGATCGGTTTCGAAGGGGTACCGACGGGCGGTTCCATGATGATCTTCAACAGTTCGCGATCCATGTACAACGTGCTGCACAATTACCTCGAGTTTTTCGAAGAGGAATCCTGCGGCCAGTGCACTCCCTGCCGTGTCGGCTGCCAGCAGCTTCGCAAAGGGATCGTGGCCGTTAAAAAAGGTGAAAAGAAAGCCGTTTACCTCGACCAGCTGATGAAACTGAGCGAAAGTATGAAAATCACCGCCAAGTGCGGACTCGGCCAGTCTGTGGCCAACTCATTCTCATCCATTGTCAACAATTTCAAGGAAGAGATGATCTATTAATAAAGTTAAAACCAGAAAAACATTCAATCAGATATGGCTAAACAAATCAATCTTACGATCGATGGTATCGAAATCACGGTCGATGAGGGTACCACCATCCTGGAAGCCGCCCGCAAACTGAACATCCACATACCTACACTCTGTTATCACGAAGACCTGTGTGTGGCTGGCAACTGCCGGGTATGCGTCGTTGAGCAGGAGAAAGTGAAAAACCTCCCTGCCTCCTGCGCCACGCCGGTCTCCGAAGGCATGGTGATCCATACCAACAGCATGAAGGTGAGAATGGCACGCAAACATATTGTCGAGCTTCTTCTTTCGGAACATAACGCCGACTGCACCAAATGTTATAAGAACGGCAATTGTGAATTGCAGGGACTGGCATCGCAGATGCTTACCGGCGATCACCTGTTCCTTGACCTTGTGCCCGACAAGAAGTATTCAATCGACATGTTCAACACCGCCATTATTAAGGACGACAGCCGGTGCATCCGCTGTCAGCGCTGTGTGCGTACATGCGAGGAGTTGCAGAGTGTAAGCGCCCTCGGCGTCGCTTACAAGGGCGACAAGATGAAGATCTCCACCTTCTATGAACATCCGCTTTTTGAAGTGGTTTGCACCAATTGCGGCCAGTGCGTGAACCGCTGCCCGACCGGTGCACTGATTGAACGCAACTACATCGACCAGGTATGGGATGCCATCTATGACCCAACCAAACATGTAGTCGTGCAGACTGCTCCTGCCGTCAGGGTCGCCCTGGGTGAATCACTTGGACTCCCGCATGGTAAGATCGTAACGGGGAAAATGGTAGCCGCTTTGCGCCGCCTTGGTTTCAATTCGGTCCTTGACACAGACTTCACGGCCGACCTTACCATTATTGAAGAGGGGCATGAACTCCTGACAAGACTGAAAAAGGCATTGGTCGACAAAGATCCCACCGTTTCCCTGCCAATGGCAACCTCCTGTTCGCCGGGCTGGATCAAATTCATTGAACACACGTTCCCGGAATACCTGCCGAACCTGTCCACCTGCAAATCACCGCAACAGATGTTTGGAGCGCTGGCAAAAACCTATTACTGCCAGAAACGCAATCTCGATCCGCGCAATGTGGTTTCGGTTTCCATCATGCCATGCACCGCTAAGAAATTCGAGGCAAACCGCCCGGAAATGCGCTCAAGTGGTTACAAAGATGTTGATTATGTGCTTACGACCCGCGAATTGGGTATCATGATCAAACAGGCCGGCCTAGAATTCGATGAATTGCCTGAGGAGAAATTCGACAGCTTCATGGGGTCTTCATCCGGTGCTGCCGTTATTTTCGGATCTACCGGTGGAGTAATGGAAGCCGCACTGCGTACAGCTTACGAGGTCGTAACAGGACGGGAAGTACCGTTCGATGGACTCAACATCATCCCTGTCCGCGGAACCGAGGGTGAAGTAAGGGAAGCATCCATCAGGATAGATAAAGTAAAACCAGAATGGAGCTTCCTGGAGGGAGTGGAACTGAAATGCGCGGTGGCGAACGGTCTTGCCCACGCGAAGAAGGTGATGCAGGATGTCAAAGACGGAAAGGCCAACTATCATTTCATAGAGATCATGGCCTGCCCGGGAGGATGTCTTGGCGGAGGTGGTCAGCCGATTCCAACGAGTCCGGAAATCAGGAGTAAACGTAAGATGGCGATTTACGAGGAAGACATGGGTATGCCCATCCGTAAATCGCATGAAAACCCTGAGATTACCCAAATCTACGAGGAATTTCTCGAGAAACCCCTGGGGCACAAATCACACGAACTGCTTCACACTCATTATACCCCTCGTAAGAGGTATTAATCTCGCCCGACTTGTGCAACAAAGGGGCCACCGAAAGGATGGCCCCTTTATTTTTTAATAAAAAAAAGCTGCCCGTGGGGGCAGCCTTTGCGCACAAATCTAACATTGGTATGTATAAAGAACGAGAGTAAAAAATCTAAATTCTTGGTTTATCCGTTTTCTCAACGCCGGTCCCTTGCTTCTTCGCCGGATCAGTAGGGGCAGGGGGCTCAGGCGTCCGGGGAGTGGCAGGCGCCTCGGGTTTACCAGGCTCCACGATCACCTTTACACGTTTCGCCGGATGCCGGTAACGCAAGTGTACCGGTTTACGGTCCGACCGGACGATCACCATATTGTCGCGCGTTTCAACCAATGGTCCATTCTCCAGGTCGATGATGATCCGCTTGCCGTTCTTCTTTTCCTTGATTTGATAGTTCTTGACCCTGTCCATCGGGATATCGCCGAGCAGGTCATTGAGGGTTCCCTGGTTTTTTCCGCCATACCTCATTATCGCCGGCACATCCGGCGGAAGGGGTATTCCGAAATCAAATTCACCAAGTCCGTCGCCCCCATACCAACGGAATGCACGGGGCGAATCGCAGTCATAATCGTATTTATATTGGTAAACTCCGTCAGGATGTCGCCCAATTCTGATCTTTCCTTTTTTGCCATCCTTGCCGATAACGATCACCTTATGATCTCCATCACCCAGTGAATCCATTTCATCCATGCTGGAAATATCAACATCCATATCCAAATCAATATCCTCAAATTCGTTCTTCATTGATTTCATTTCTTCCCTGAGGTCATCCATAAGATCCCCCAGTTCCTTGGTGTCGAATGGAGTGTCGGAATAAATGGTCGTATCAATGGCAACCGTTTTGCCGTTTTTTGTATTTACGATTTTTAGCTTTACAGTAGCTTTTTTATCCAGGTTTGAAGAATCCGTGTCCTGGCTTTTTCCCGGCTTAATAATGAAAATAAGCATGAAGGCAATCAGGCCGGTTATGATTTGTCTTCCGCTTAACCAAAAATTTTTCATGGGGTCCTCCGTGATTAAAATTAGACTTCGCAAAGCTATAACGGCTAACAGGCTGAAGATGTTAAAGGAACGTTAAATATGGTTAAGGAAGCGTTAATGTTCTCACAAGCCAGCCGGCTTTGATTATTTTTGTACCATGAATAAAAAGTTGCTCTATTTTCTGATCGCGAGTATCTGTGTAAGTCTTCTCGGCATCATTGCCGTCCAGTTCTTCTGGATCCGCAATGCTTTTCAGGTCAAGGAGGCACAGTTTAACCGCAGTGTCAATGATGCACTGGGCAACGTGGTGGCAAAAATGGAGGCCAGGGAGAACATGCATTATATCAGCCGGAATTTTGAAGGAGACAGCATCATGCGGATCGTCAAGAGCTTCACCAACGATACGGCACTGACCCTTAAGGAGCGACTGGATTCGTTGCTTGCGGTCAACGAGGTACCGCTGAAGGAGCCACCTCCTCCCGGCGAAAATGTTTACCGGCGTAATCCACCGCCTTCTGCACCTCCGGGTGTCATTCGATATTCCTACCAATACCTGAATGTGACACCGATCATCGATCAGATAGACTCTGTTTCGCTCAGGATCACACAATCATACAATGAAGGATTGCAGCATGAAGAAGTCTTCAGATTCGAATGGAATGACCAGCTGCGCAGGCTCGATTCACTGATCGACATGAATGGTGACGCAATGTCGGAAGAAATTTTGCTGAATAACATGCTTCAGGCTCCAGGCACCATTGTGATCGGATCCAATGACCCTGCTGTAAGGAAACTTCGGCATGTTCAGCCCGATCCGCGGGTTCACATGGCACCTCCCCGCTATAGCGGTAAAGCCAGACCAAAAAGGCAGATCAGGGATGACAATATTCAGAAGCTCGACAACAGGGCAAAGAAGATCCAGGACGTGATCAAGCAAATGGCCATTGAACTTGAGACAACGCAGGCCCCCATCCATCAGCGGATTAACAAAAAAACGCTGCAGGCATCACTCGGAAAAGAATTCTCCGACAAAGGCATCGATCTTCCGTTCGAGTTCGCGGTTATCTCGCCAGTGAGCGACAGCAATCATATCCCGATAAAATCGGATGGTTTCAACCCCGGCGGGGCGTATACAAACCATAAGATATCGATGTTTCCCGACGATTTGTTTAAAAAACCCGACTATCTGCTGGTGCATTTCCCCGGTCAAAAAACCCATGTTTTCAAGTCGCTGGCGCTCATCCTTGCCGGCTCAGTGCTGTTCACACTCATCATTATTATATCGTCAGGAGCCAGTATCGTGGTCATGATAAGGCAGAAAAAGATCTCCGATATCAAAACCGATTTCATCAACAACATGACCCATGAGTTCAAGACGCCCATTGCCACCATTTCCATCGCCGCCGACTCGATCAACAATCCACGGGTGCTTGCCGAACCTGAAACCATAAAAAACTTCACCCGTATTATCAAGGAGGAGAACAACCGGATGAATACCCGGGTTGAGCAGGTCCTTCAGATGGCGCTCTTAGACAGCCGCGATTTCAAACTTCACCCCGCTCCCATCGATATGAACATGCTGATCAGCAGGGTGGTGGAGCATTACCGGCTTCAGATCGAAAAAAGGGAGGGTGAGATCATCACCCGTCTCGAAGCAGAAAATCCTGCCGTGGAGGCCGACGAGGATCACATGCGCAATGTCCTGCTCAACCTCCTTGACAATGCCAACAAATATTCGATCATAAAGCCAAGGATCACCATTGCGTCGTTCAACCGGTCGGGAAAATACTTTTTTACCGTTGAAGACCGGGGAATGGGCATGAGCGCTGAAACCCAACGACGTGTATTTGAAAAATTTTACCGGGTTACGACCGGCAATATACATAATATAAAAGGCTTCGGGCTGGGGCTCAGCTATGTCAGGGCGATCGTGCTGGCCCATAAAGGCGATATACGCCTGGAGAGCGAGATCGGTAAAGGCAGTAAATTTGAGATCAGTCTGACGAACATTACACCTACTACCTATGAACAAGAAGAAAAAGATCCTGCTGGTTGAGGACGACCCCAATTTCGGATCGATCATGAAATCGTACCTGGAGCTGAACGAGTTTCAGGTGGTGCTCAGGCCCGACGGGAAACAGGGGTTGGCCGCGTTTATGCAGGAACCGTTCGATATATGCATACTGGATGTCATGATGCCCGAGATGGACGGGTTCACCCTCGCCCGCGAGATCAAAAAGGTGAACTCACGGATCCCTTTCATCTTCCTGACGGCGAAATCGCTGAAGGAAGACATGCTGGAAGGGTTCCGGACCGGCGCCGACGATTACATCACCAAACCCTTCGATTCGGAGGTGCTGTTGTTCAAACTGCATGCAATCCTTAAACGCAACAGCCAGCGGAACGAAGAGGAGCCCGAACCGACTGAGATAAGGGTTGGTAAATTCGTGTTCAACATTCCCTTGCGAACCCTCACCGAGGGCCATGAAAAGTTCCAGCTTTCGCCCAAAGAGGCCCAGCTGCTGAAGATGCTATGTACGGCGAAAGATGGTATCCTGCTCAGGAAGGATGCCCTGGAACAAATCTGGGGTGCCGACAACTATTTCAACGGAAGGAGCATGGATGTTTTCATAGCCAGGCTAAGAAAGTACCTGAAAGGAGATCCAGGTATCGAAATTGCCAATATTCACGGTAATGGATTCCGCATCATACATGGACAATCTTGAATTTCTGTGAATTTATTAACATTGTGAATTATTTAACAATTATTTCTTGCAGGATTCCATATTCCATATTACTTTTGCAGCGCAAAGTAATGCGAAATGGATATCAAAGACCTTGTATCGTTGCTGAACGGCACCCTTGTCACCTGCACGGAGAACCGGCAAAAACAGGTACACTATGCATTCGCCTCCGATCTGATGAGCGATGTACTGACGGTAAATCATGAAAATCTTTTACTGATAACCGGTTTGGTGAATATACAGGTGATCAGGACAGCCGAGATGTCAGACATTTCATGTCTGGTGATTGCCCGCGGAAAACAGGTACCCACGGCGATGACCGACCTCGCAAACGAATTGGGTATCAGCATCATCACCACATCCTTTTCATTGTTTAAAACAAGCGGTCTGTTGTTTCAGGCAGGAATTCTTCCGGTTTATTGATTATTTCCGATGCAATTCGAATATCATATCACGGGCGGCAATTTTTCTGAAGCGGGGTTTACATCAAGCCAGGTGAAGAAGATGTTGAAACAGCTCAATGTTGACGGGGATGTAATCAAACGAACGGTTGTCGCGTTATACGAAGCTGAGGTAAACATCGTAGCCCACGCCTGGACCGGAACGATTTCGGTGGAGATCGACGAACAAAAGATCACCATCAACCTCGATGACCAGGGACCGGGCATTCCGGATATTCAAAAAGCGATGGAGATCGGTTATTCAACCGCCACACCCGAGGTCAGGGAGATGGGATTCGGAGCTGGAATGGGGCTTTCGAATATGAACAATAACTCTGACATTCTCAAAATCACCAGCGAGGTGGGAAAAGGCACCCATGTCAAGATCGTCAATTTCTTTAAAACCCTGCACTGATGAACCCTTCCGCATCCGCTGATTTTCACCATGCCATCAGGTTCCGCGAAGACCTTTGTATCGGGTGCTCGCACTGCATGATGGTTTGTTCCACGGAAGCGATCAGGGTTTCGGGAGGAAAAGCAGGTCTGATCACGAACCGGTGCATCGATTGCGGCGAATGTTACCGGGTTTGTCCATCGGGCGCCATCGTGGTTGAGCAGGACGATTTCGACAACATCTACCGCTACCGTAACCGGGTAGCCCTTGTTCCGGCAGTTTTTTCAGGGCAGTTCCCCGACAGTGTCAGTGCGCGTGAAGTTTTGGGGGCTATCCTTGAACTTGGCTTTACGCATGTGTATGAAGTGGAGGAAGGCGCTGCGTTTCTGGCCCGGCAGTACAACCTGTACGCCTCTCAGAATGCCGGCCCGAGGCCGCTCATTTCGCCATTCTGCCCGGCCGTCGTGAGGCTTATCCAGACCAAGTTCCCCACCCTTACAAAACACATTATCCGCCTGAAAGCGCCATTAGACATCACCGCCCTGAAAGTGAGGCATGAACTGGACCAGGCCGGAGGAGACCCGTTAGCGACCGGAATTTTCTACGTAACCCCCTGTGCGGCAAAGATCGTGGCCGTTAAAAGCCCGGTGGGCGAGGAACAGTCGGTCATCGACGGGGTGATCAACATGAATTTCCTGTACAATAAGGTATACAGGATCCTTCGGCAGAAAAAAGACTTCCCGGCATCTTCAGCCATCGAAAATCTTCAACCTTCCTCTGTCTGCTGGAGCCTGACCCGTGGTGAGGCAGACCTGATGCAGGTGAACCGCAGCCTTGCCATTGACGAAATCGACAACGTTACCGAATTTCTTGAAAAGCTGGAGAATGATGAGATCGATGGGATTGATTTCCTGGAGCTAAGGGCCTGCGACGAAAGCTGCGCCGGCGGGATACTATGCCCGGGCAATCGTTTTCTGACCACTGAACGGCTGCGCAAAAGGGCAAAAAGCACCGTTACCTCCCGGCAAAAAGATCCCCCGGCAGAACCCGGTTTTTCCGGCGCACTCACCGACTTTGTAACGCAGCATATGGAACTGGGAGAGATCCCCCCACGGCCTGTCATGAAGCTGGATGACACGGTTGCCGGGGCCATGGTAAAAATGAAACGGATCTATGAGATAAGCCAGATGCTTCCAAGGGTCGACTGCGGGATTTGCGGCGCACCTTCCTGCCGTTCATTTGCGGAGGATATCGTACAGGGCGCCGCACACCTTGAACAATGCATTTTCATTCAAAAGATACTGGAACAGAACGACCAACTGGATGCCGGCGAATCAATGCGTATCATGCGAAATATCTGGGGCGATCACAAACTGAATGAAAACAGCCTGAAACCCTTGCGCGAAAACTGATATAAATCTGAAAAAAAATATCGTTCCATGAATATTGAACAACTGATTGTCACATTAAACCTGCAGGTATACGGAGGGCTTCATGACGGGAGCCGCGAAATCACCGGTGGATATACCTCCGATCTGCTCAGTGATGTCATGGGAAATGCCAGGGCAGGCATGGTGTGGATCACCCTGCAGACCCACAAGAACGTGCTGGCCATCGCATCGCTCAAGGAACTCGCGGCAGTTGTCCTGGTTAAGGGATATAAACCTGATGCTGACATGCTTGAAAAATGCGATGAGGAAAAAGTGCCGGTACTCGGAACAACACTTGGCGCATTCGAGATTTCGGGACTGATCTGGAACCTGCTGCAGAGCGGCAACGGCAAAACCGAAAACGCACAACAGGGTTAAACGTCTTGATATGATCACCTGTCGCGCCGACCTACACATACACACCGTGCTTTCGCCTTGCGGCGACCTGGATATGAGCCCTGACCGGATCATTCAGCGTGCCATGGAGATGAATCTCAGTGTAATCGGCATAACCGACCACAACACCACCCGGCAATGTGAAGTGATCGGGCAAATGGGATCGGAGAAAGGTATACTGGTCATCGGGGGTGCCGAGGTAACCACACGCGAAGAGGTCCACAGCCTGGCCCTTTTCGGCGACGGCAAGAGACTCGGTGAATTCCAGGAGATCCTGGATGCGGCGCTACCCGATATCCCGAATGATACCAGGAAATTCGGCTACCAGATAGCCGTTGACCGGAGCAATAACATCATATATACCGAAGACCGGCTGCTTACCAGCGCTTTAAGCCTGAGCATCAGTGAACTTAGGAAGATCGTGAAGGAGCTGGATGGGATTTTCATCCCGGCTCATGCCGACCGGGCAAGATTTGGCATTATCGCACAGCTTGGGTTTATCCCCCCCGACCTGTTCCCCGATGCCATTGAAATCTCCATGAACACTACCCATGAAAGCTTTTTTCTGCATCACCCCCAACTTCGCTCCTACCGGCTCATCTCTTCTTCAGATGCACACATTCCCGGTGATATCGGGAAAGCTTACACTGAACTGACCCTGGAGCATCTCACTTTTGAGCAGATCAGGATCGCCATCGGCAGTGAAAGTCCCGGTATGGCCCTACACAGGATGCAAAGAAATTCAGCATAAAGTGTTACAAGATAATACATGGCTTGATGCGGATTTTTTTTGAATATTCTGTTAATTTATTAACAAAGTTAAAAATATAACAATTAAATTTCGTTACTTTGCAGTGAAAAACTTGTCGATGCATATGATGGATATCATCCAGAATTCGATCAGGGCCGGGGCTACCCAGATAGGCATTGAGATTGAGGAGGATACAAGGCAGAACTGCTACCGGATGGTATTCACCGACAATGGAACGGGAATGAGTGAAGAGGTATTGGCCAATGTTGCTGATCCCTTTTACACCACCCGCGAGACCAGGAAGGTTGGTATGGGACTTTCGTTGCTGAAGCAGAATGCCGAGCGCACCGGCGGAGGCCTGGAGATTGAATCGCTGCAGGGCAAGGGAACCAGGGTATCGGCCCTTTTCACCCACGATCATCTCGACCGGCCTGAAGCCGGAGATCTGGCCGGTTCATCCGTGCTGATGATGATGACCAACCCTCAGATCGGGTTTGTTTTTTCATATTGCCACAATGGTCTGAGCTTCAGTATATCCACGGCGGAAATCAAAGAGGCTCTCGGGGATGTCCCGATCAGTGATCCCGGCGTTTATCAGATGCTTGTTGAGCTGATCAATGAGAATATCAGGAATATCAGAAAAAACTGAATACCATCAACTATTTTTAATTATATGGAAAAGATCAAATCGTTGGCTGACCTGAAGAAGATGCAGGAACAACTGAAAGCCAGAATCGATCTCCGCGAAAAGAGCGACAATCCCGATCAGCGGATACAGGTAAGGGTCGCCATGGCAACCTGTGGAATTGCTTCCGGGGCAAAAGAGGTCATGGAGACCTTCATGGAGGAGTTCACCAAGCGGAACATCGATGCCGTTGTTACCCAGACGGGTTGCATGGGTTACTGTTATGCGGAGCCCACCGTTGAGATCACCAAACCTGGTGCTGAACCGGTTACCTTCGGGTATGTTGATCCGAAAAAGGCGAGCAGGATCATCGACAAATACATTCTGAACAATGAACTGGTTGACGGTATCATTCCCGTCAACTACCACTCAATCGACCAATAAGAGCGGGGGGAACAAAAGATGACAAAGATAAAATATCACATGCTGGTTTGCGGGGGCACGGGATGCCATGCCTCGCAGAGCGATCTGATTCTGAAAAACTTACAGGAGCTCATCGTGACAGGCGGATTGGAATCAGAGGTTCAAGCCATTAAAACTGGCTGCTTTGGTTTTTGCGAAAAAGGTCCCATCGTTAAGATGATGCCCGACAACACTTTTTATGTTCAGGTAAAGCCTGAAGACTGCCAGGAGATCCTGCAGGAGCATATCGTGAAGGGCCGTCGCGTGGAACGTTTACTTTATATCAACCCTGAAAGCGGGCAAAAAGTGAGCGACTCGAAGAACATGGGATTCTACAGGAAGCAGATCAGGATCGCACTGCGCAACTGCGGTTTCATCAACCCCGAAAACATCGATGAATACATTGCACGTGACGGTTACATGGCACTTGGCAAGGCGTTAACCGAGCTCACACCCGAGGCCACCATTGAGATCATTAAGAAGTCAGGTCTCAGGGGGCGCGGAGGCGGCGGGTTCCCCACCGGGCTCAAGTGGGAGATCACCAGGGCTGTGAAAGCCGATCAGAAATACGTGGTCTGCAATGCCGACGAAGGTGACCCGGGTGCCTTCATGGACCGCTCGGTGCTGGAGGGAGATCCTCATTCGGTGCTGGAAGCGATGGCCATCAACGCTTACTGCACTGGAGCCGACAAAGGCCTTATTTACATCCGGGCCGAATACCCGCTGGCGGTTGAACGTCTCAAGATCGCCATGAAACAGGCCCGCGCATATGGCCTGTTGGGCAATAACATCATGGGAACCGGTTTTTCGTTTGATATCGATATCCGTTACGGTGCGGGTGCCTTTGTATGCGGTGAAGAGACCGCCCTGATCCATTCGATGGAGGGTCTTCGCGGCGAACCGACGGTGAAACCACCCTTTCCCTCCGAATCGGGATACCTCGGAAAACCTACGAATGTCAACAACGTTGAGACCTATGCCAACATACCGGTGATTATCAACAAAGGAGCCGAATGGTTTTCGGCCATCGGTACGGAAAAATCGAAGGGAACCAAGGTTTTTGCGCTGGCCGGAAAGATCAACAACGTCGGGCTCATCGAGGTACCGATGGGGATCACGCTCCGCGAAGTCATTTACGAGATTGGCGGAGGGATCAAGGGAGGCAAGAAATTCAAGGCCGTGCAGACGGGAGGCCCCTCGGGAGGCTGTCTAACGGAGCGTCACCTCGACACGCCGATCGATTATGACAACCTGATAGCAGCCGGCTCAATGATGGGTTCGGGCGGTATGATTGTCATGGATGAAGATGACTGCGCTGTGGGAATGGCCAAGTTCTACCTCGATTTCACGGTTGAAGAGTCCTGCGGAAAATGTTCCCCCTGCCGCATCGGCAACAAAAGGCTCTATGAGCTTCTGGAAAAGATAACCCAGGGGAACGGAACCATGGAGGACCTGGATAAACTTCGCAACCTGAGTCATGTGATCAAGGACACTTCGCTCTGCGGGCTCGGCCAGTCGTCGCCCAACCCGGTGCTCTCAACCATGGATAATTTTTATGAGGAGTACCTGGAACATGTCACGTCAAAGAAGTGCAAGGCAGGCAACTGCAAGTCGCTGATGCAATACATCATCAACGCCGAAAACTGCATCGGATGTACGCTTTGTGCCAGGAACTGTCCGGTGAACGCGATCACGGGCGAACGCAAGCAGGCCCATCTCATCGACCAGGAAAAGTGCATCAAATGCGGCGCCTGCATGGAAAAATGTAAGTTCAACGCGATTTATATCAATTAATCAGGAAGAACGATGGAAATGGTAAAACTGACGATCGACGGAAAACCCGTCGAGGTCGCAAAAGATACAACGATCCTGAAGGCAGCCCAGACTGTTGGCATAGAAATACCGACCCTCTGCTACTTTCAGCTGAAAGACATGGACATTGAGAACCGGCCGGGCGGATGCCGCATCTGCGTCGTGGAGATTGCCGGCAGGCGCAACCTCGCCCCTGCCTGTGCCACTGCGGTAGCCAACGGAATGTCGGTCAACACACACTCAATCAGGGTACTGAACGCACGCCGGACCGTCCTGGAGCTAATACTCTCGGATCATCCTGCCGAATGTCTGACCTGTGCCAAAGCGGGGAACTGTGAGCTCCAGGACATGGCACAGAAACTTGGCGTGAGGGAAATACCCTACCAGGGTGCGCAATCGACTTACCGTAAGGACACCTCGCCTGCCATCATCCGCGATGTAGACAAATGTATCATGTGCCGGCGGTGCGAAATGATGTGCAATGATGTGCAGACGGTGGGTGCACTGTCTGCCGTCAACAGAGGCTTTATGGCTGTGGTGGCCCCGGCATTCGAAATGAATCTCGAAAAATCTCCCTGCACCTATTGCGGACAATGCGTTTCGGTATGTCCCACCGGCGCCCTGACCGAAGTTGATCACTCGCGTAACGTGATCAATGCTTTGGCTGATCCCGCAAAAACAGTTGTTGTTCAGACAGCGCCCGCCGTACGCGCTGCCCTTGGTGAGGAATTTGGCCTTGAGCCAGGCACCCTCGTAACAGGTAAGATGGTTGCAGCACTCCGACGACTTGGTTTTGACTACGTGTTCGACACCGATTTCGCTGCCGACCTTACTATCATGGAAGAAGGAACCGAATTACTCGACCGTCTTACCCGTTACCTGAAGGGTGACAAGCAGGTTAAACTCCCGATCCTTACCTCCTGCTGCCCGGGCTGGGTCAACTTTTTCGAGCACAATTTCCCGGACATGCTTGATATTCCATCCACTGCCAAATCGCCGCAGCAGATGTTCGGTCCCATTGCCAAGGAGTATTTCGGGAAGAAGCTGGGAATCGACAGGCGAAACATGATCGTGGTATCGATCATGCCATGCCTTGCCAAGAAATATGAATGTCAGCGCGATGAATTCAAGGTGAACGGCGACCCGGATGTTAACTACTCATTGTCGACCAGGGAACTGGCCCACCTGATAAAGCAGGCCAATATCGATTTCAATTCATTGCCCGATGAGGATTTTGACAATCCGTTGGGTGAATCGACCGGTGCCGCTGTGATTTTCGGCAACACCGGTGGGGTTATTGAAGCTGCCTGCCGGACGGCGTATGAGCTTTACACCGGTAAAAAACTGGAGAAGGTCGAATTCATGGAGTTACGTGGTATGGAAAACATCCGCCAGGCCACGCTGGATTTCGACGGTCTGCCGATAAACATAGGAATCGCCCACGGCCTGGGGAATGCACGCAAGCTCCTTGAGGATATCCGTGCAGGGAAGAGCCAGTTCCATGCCATCGAGATCATGGCCTGCCCGGGAGGATGCATCGGCGGAGGTGGGCAGCCCTATCATCATGGCGATTCAGCAATACTGAAAAAACGCGCAGGCGCCATTTATCGCGAAGATGCAGGCAAACCGATCCGCAAATCGCACGAGAACCCGTTCATCACCGAGCTTTACAGGGAATTTTTAGGAAAACCCCTTGGAGAAAAGTCACACCACCTGCTGCATACACATTATTTTGACAAGAGTGCCGGGGTGTTTGTGGAGGAGTAAGAGGGGAGTTCAAAATTCAAAGTTCAAAATTCAAAATTCAAAGTTCAAAGTTCAAAAAATCAAAATAGGCGTTAGTCGTTAAGGTAAAATTTATTCAATCACTCAATCACTCAATCACTCAATCAGTCAATTAGTCAATCAGTCAATCATTCATTCAGTCAATCACTCATATGGCCAAGATAAAATTATCGGAAAGAAAGCTTGAAGAGCTTAAGGAGGTTTGCAAGACGTTCAACCATGAACCGGGCGAGCTGATCAATGTGCTTCATAAGGCACAGAGCATTTTCGGTTACCTTCCTGCCGAGGTACAGGAAGTGATCGCCAAGGAGCTTGGTGTTTCGGTGGCTCATGTTTACGGGGTTGTTACGTTTTACTCCTTCTTCACGATGATCCCGAAGGGAGAATATCCGATCTCCATCTGTCTCGGGACCGCATGTTATGTCAGGGGTGCCGAGAAGGTGCTGGATGAATTCAAGCGGGTTCTGAAGGTCCAGGTCGGCGAGACCACCCCCGACGGGAAGTTTTCGCTGAGCTGCCTCCGTTGCGTAGGGGCCTGCGGACTCGCCCCGGTGGTGATGGTCGGTGAAAAAGTTTACGGCCGGGTTTCGCCAGATGGCGTTAAAGATATTGTTGCCGAGTACAACAATTAGGTGTTTTTTGGTTAATACTTGATTTGGCCTGCCGGAGTAATCCGGCGGGCTTTTTTATTGACTGATTCATGGTCTGAAAAATAAAATCAAGTGAATAAGTGACATTTGTCGTGATTGAGCAGGGAGTTTCAATAGAACTTCATGCTGACCTCCTTAAGGAACTTTTCTTCCAAAGTCCGGGCGATACGGTGTACAACTGTCCTGCGGAGTTCAAGTTCAATGGGCAGTGTGGGATCCTGGTGAGCAATATTGATATTGGTGCCTACCAGGAAATGAATCTCATCCGAATCGAGGATCATCCTGATGATCTCCTCAGCGGGTCCTTTTCCCAACCGGGTATTGTTGCTGAATTTCTTCAGCAGTTCGCTTACCTTGCTCAGGGTCAGGATCCCTTCGGTGATCAGTTCAACCCCGTTCATGTATGATACCGGGGGTAATTCTTCATCAAACCTTTCCGTTGAATCGGTGATCTCCTCACCCCATTCCCTGGCCACCATTTCGGCGGTGGTTGCTCCGCAGATGATCTTCAGCCCGTCGAACTGTTTCAGCAGCCCTGTGAACATGGTATCGTTGGCGGGATCCTGAGGCGGGCCGGAAAAAATCATTAGTTTCCGGGGTTCGCGGAAATAGATCACGGCGCAACTGATGTCGTCGCGCGGGTGAAAGTTATCGTTCAGGTTGGCCTTGTTGACCACTTTGGTGGCCAGGCGCATGGCTGAAATATCGTGTTCTTCGCGCACCGTATCTTCAACCAGCCGCGACAGATTCTCTTCGCCCCATCCCAGCTGAAGTTTATCGCTGCCCAGCCCCGATTGGGTAACCCCGTCGGAGCAAAACACGATGCGGTCTTCCTTGCGCGGACGAAATGATGTTGTCAGCACCTCCTGGCCTGTTTTCCGCCCGGTTTGAAGTACCACGCAGTTCCATTCCGGTTCGAAGGGTACGCCCCCCCTCATCAGGATCGTCCGTGGATTTTCGTACTCCAGTATGCGCACCTCCCCTTCCACATCAATCTCAACGATCGTAAACGTGGAGTAGTTCATGTTTTTCACACTGTCGAACGGCAGCGTTTTCATGATGATCTCGGAAATCTTCTGGATCTCTTTATGTTCCTGGACGAAATTGACCGCCATGGTCGCCGTGAGCGTGCCAAGCATGTTGGCCTTGATGCCATGTCCCATGCCATCGGACAATACGACGATGATTCTGCCTTCCTCCTTAATCCTCCTTGATATGAATACATCACCGCAAACCCGGGCCTCGGCATGTGATTTTTGCTGACAGGCAACTTCGATGTAGAATTTTTCGTTCAAGAAGAGGAGAGGTCAGGGTGAATTCAAAATTCAAAAGTCAAAATTCAAAATCAGGCAATAGGCAACTTCCAACGATCATTTCCCTCTCCCCTGTTTCGTTTCCGGATTGGTATATGATTCGATGACCGAGTTCAGCATCTGTTCTGACTTGGCAGCGCCCTCGCCGAGCAGGTAGGCGATCTTCTGGACCATGTCGAAATTTTCGTCGATCACTTCGCGGAGCCGGTTCACCACCTGTTCTTTCTGCAGCTCAGGCATATACATATCGCGCAGTATACCTCCCACGAATGTATGGCTGCGGATCGGGAATATGGAAACACTTAGCTTGTTTTCGCCAAACTGTACATCTTTGTTCTCGATTGACTCATCGGAAGTAAGGACATAGGAGAACATTTTGTAAAAATGGACCGGCAGGAGCGACTTAAGGTCGGCGCCAACCAGGCCGGGGATCACCTCATCGATCAATTCGGCCTCTTCGCCCACGATCCTGATAAAGGCCTTGTTTGACTGATATATCTTAAGATTCTCATCTACAATTACAACGCCCGATATCAGCCGTTGCAACATGGCACTGATGATCTCTGAGGTCTCCTTCTGGGCCTCCTGTTCATGCTTCGCTTTTTCTTCCGACTCTTTAAGGGCAAGGCGGGTCTTTTCGAGGTTTTCGTTGGTGGTTCGCAGGGTCTGGATATACTGCTGCCTGTTGCGGCCGCTGAATACATGACACATTTCGGTTGTGGCCAGACCCTGGGTGATGGCAATGGCCAGGTCGCGGCAATTCGGATAACCGCACGATTCGCAACCCACATCGGTATGAAGGTGTTCTTCGCGGTTGATCATGGCGAGTACCTCCTCGATCTTTTCTTCGTCAGGTACCGGCAACCGCTGATCATCGATCACAAACTGACGCGAAAAATCGAGTCCGGAATAAGTTGCTATCTCGGTTTCCCAGGTTGCTTTATCGAAGGTTGCCAGTCGTTTGTTCGCATAATCCTTGACCAGGGTCATACGTAGAAACTTCTCACCGTTTGGCGAGGTTCCGGGCCCCATGATGCAACCTTCATCAAAAAAAATATTAAAATGACGCCGTATAAGATCGATGCGGGTTTCGAATTCTCTGACGGCATCAACCATGTTGTTTCTCCCTTCGGTGGTGATGACCGTTCCGGAAAGAAGATCTTCGCTGATGCCGACTGCCTGCAGAATCCCGTTGCTGATCGGATAGAGTGATCCTTTGTAACCCAGCGGAGGATCGAATTCGGAAAACTCGAGCTGACTTTCGCGGATGTTAAACCGGGTGAACAACTCCCGCAATTCGGTAAAGGTCAAAACAGAATCGATACGGTCGTCGCCGCTGTAACGCAGGGCCTCCTCTTTGGTGGCAATACAGGGACCGATAAAAACCACCCGGACTCCGGACCCGAATTTCTGCCTGATGACCTTTGCCGTGGCTACCATGGGTGAAATCAGCGGGGCCAGGTTGGTGATCAGTTCGGGGTGGTATTTTTCGATGAATGCCACCACTGTCGGGCAATTGGCTGTGATATGGAATTTGCCCCTGAAATTATCGAAAAGCTCCTGGTATTGCGCCGCTACCAGATCGACGCCAAAGGAGACCTCGCTGACATAGGTAAACCCGAGTTCACGGATCATCTTGACAAATTTCCGGTAATCGGTGATATCATCGAATTCGCCTGAAATGGCAGGGTCGCATATGGCGGCAACGGGTTCGCCCGACTGAAGCAGGAGAATGGTCTCATCCAGCGAGCTGCGGTAGGAGATCGCATTTGGCGAGCAGGCTCTGAAACATCCCCCGCAACCAATGCAGCGTTCGGGAACGATCGACGGAAGCTCGGTGTTTACGTCGACCCTGATCGCCTTGACGGGGCACACCCGTACGCAGGAGTAACATTTGATGCATTTATCATGCGAAATTACAAACAGGGGATCGGCCGGCATAATCAGCAATAAAATTCAAAAATAGCAATATCCGCGCTCATCCGGCATAAAACCTGAAAATTTTCATCAGTTTTTTCCTCATAAAACATTTGTTCAATTTTTCACATTGCTAAATTTTTCACAAGTAAAACGTTCTTTTTAAAGATTATTATCGTATTTTTGTATGGCCTATCATTAATAAAAGATCATGGACCATCAAATTCTCGACGAGATACTGACGCGGTATCCTGTAAATAAAAGGGAGGGATTAATCCCGATTTTACAGGATATACAGGCTGAAAACGGTTACTTAACCGAGGAGATCATGGAGCGCATCGGCACCCACCTGCACATGCCGGCCAATAAGATATACTGTATTGCAACGTTTTATGATCAATTCAGGTTTAAAGCCCCGGGCCGGTGTCACATCAGGATATGCAGAGGAACTGCCTGTCACATTGCCGGATCATCAACTTATATGAAAGAGATCGAGCACCAGCTCAGGTTAAAAGCAGGCAGTACCAGTAAGGACAGAAATTTCAGCCTGGAGGTTGTGAACTGTCTGGGTGCCTGTGACTCAGCTCCCGTGATACAGGTCAACAACCACGTTTTTACCCGGGTTACGCCGGATGATTTAACCCGTATCCTACGTTCACTAAAAGAAAAAAACGATATTTATGGCCAGTGCGGAAACGACTGATCTCAAAGATTTTCTGATTGAAAAGATCCTGAAGAACTACTCCAACGTCTTTGACAGGAACACTGCCGACCGGCTTGCGCTTGCCAGGCGCGAGCGGGTTACCGTCCCGGTGATCTACATTGGTATGGGAACCTGCGGGATCATAGCAGGAGCTGATAAGACCCTGGCTCGCATTGAACAATACCTTTCGGAGCGGAAAACAGAAGCTGTCATCGTAAAGGTTGGCTGTATCGGACTTTGTTCGGCCGAGCCGCTGGTCGACGTACAGCTTCCCGGCAAGGCAAGGATTTCGTTTCAGAATGTCACCTCCGGTAAAGTGGATGATATCCTGGACTCGGTTTTTCACCGGACAATCCCAGCCGATATGGTGCTGGCGCAATTCAGGACAAACACCCTCGAGGTATGGCCAAACACACCCTTTGTCGATCAACTCCCCTTCTTCTCGAAACAACAGCGGATCATTCTGCGCAACGCCGGACTAATCTCGCCTTTTTCGCTCAATGATTACCTGGCTTTCGGCGGGTATAAATCACTCTACAAAACGGTTCTCAACTACACGGCCGATAAGGTTTGTGAGATCATCAGCCAGAGTGAGCTCAGGGGACGCGGTGGCGGAGGGTTCAACACCGGGAAGAAATGGATGATCGCCCAGGGAACCGGGAGTGACCAGAAATACCTCATCTGCAACGCCGACGAGAGCGATCCGGGGGCATTCATGAACCGGGCGATCATTGAGGCAGATCCCCACAGGGTCATCGAAGGAACGGCGATCGCCGCCTATGCCATCGGGGCGAGCAATGCATATATCTACCTCCGTTCCGATTACCGTCAACCTTACGACATCCTGGTGCAGGCGCTGAAAGATGCGAAGGAATACGGTTTCCTGGGACAGAATATATTCGGCAGCGGATTCAATCTGAACATCCAGATCAGACAGGGTGCCGGAGCTTTTGTATGCGGCGAGGAGACTGCCCTCATCGCCAGCCTGGAAGGCCGGCGGGGCATGCCGCTATCCAAGCCGCCATATCCTGCCGAAAAAGGACTTTTCGGTCACCCGACGGTGGTCAACAACATCGAAACTCTGGCCAACGTTCCGTCTATCCTCGAAAACGGGCCATCCTGGTTCAAATCGATCGGAAAAACCGACAATGTCGGGACCAAGATATTCAGCATCTCCGGTAAAACCAGTTTCACCGGCAGCATTGAAGTCCCGCTGGGGATCACGCTTTCGGAGATCATCAATGATATCTCCGGAGGCATGAGAGAAGGAAAAACGCTGAAGGCTGTGCAGTATGGCGGTCCTTCGGGGGTGTGCATTCCGCCCGACCAGTTGGACATACGGATCACCTATGAGTCGTTGCGCGAAATCGGAACCTCATTAGGGCTCGGCGGGTTGATTGTAGTCGACGATCAGACCTGCATGGTGAACCTTTCGAAATATTTTATGGAATTCCTTCAGCATGAGAGCTGTGGGAAATGTATCCCCTGCCGCGAGGGAACCCGCAGGATGCTCCAGATCCTTGAAGAGATAACCAGGAGACCCAAGGAGGAGAGCACCCATGAAACGCTCAGGCGGTTCAAAGGGGTGGTTGCTCTCGAAGGACTGGCCGAGGTGATCAGGGACACGTCGCTTTGCGGATTAGGGAGCAATGCCCCGAATCCGGTCATCTCCTCGCTGAAATGGTTCAGGGAAGAATTCGAGGAACACATCTTCGACCGGAAATGCCGGGCCGGGGTATGCCGTGACCTGAGAACCTTCGTGATCGACGCCGAATTCTGCACCGGGTGCAATATATGTCAGAAAAAATGCCCGGAAAATGCCATCATCGGCACCATCAAATCACCGCATTTCATCATCGAAACCAAGTGCAACGGGTGCGGGATCTGTTTCGATGTCTGTAAATTCAATGCCATTTACTTCAAATAATCTGTTGATATGCAATTCAATATAGAGATTAACGATCAGCAGGTCACGGCCCGAAGGGGTGAAACTATCAAAAACGTACTTGACCGGATCGGGATCAATGTTCCGACCCTTTGCTACCTGAGCGGTTTCACGCCCACCGGCGGTTGCAGGATGTGCGTGGTGGAGGTTGACGGCACACAAAACCTGGTTCCGGCCTGTTCGCATCCTGTAACAGAATGGATGAAGATAAAAACGCATTCGCCCAGGGTCCTCAAAGCCAGGAAAACGATTGTTGAGTTGTTGCTGGCCAGCCACCCGAACGATTGCCTTTTTTGCGAAAAGAACGGCAACTGCCAGCTCCAGGACCTGGCAGCCGAAATGAACATCCGCGAAAGGCATTACCACAGCAAGCCGGAGATCTGCCAGATCGACAAGGTATGCGCTTCCATCGTCAGGGATCCCGCAAAATGTGTTCTGTGCGGACGTTGTATCCGCGTATGCGATGAACTGATAGGGGTGTCGGCTATCGACGTAGTGGGCAGGGGGAGTGAAAGCCGCATCGGCACCTCCTACAACAAAGGACTCAACATGCAAACCTGCGTTAAATGCGGGCAATGCATACTGGTTTGTCCCACCGGGGCGCTCACCGAACGAACCGAGATCCACAACGTTCTTGATGCCATTCACAAACCCGGGATATTTCCAGTCATCCAGTTCTCGCCTACCCTTCCTGCCTCCATTGCTGAGGAGTTCAACCTGAAAGCGAGCAAGGATATCCTGAACCTTTTGCGGGCAGCCCTGCGCAAGATCGGTTTCAGGCAGATTTTCGACACTTCTATGGCGGCCGATCTGACAATCATGGAAGAGGCGGCTGAATTCAATGAGCGGCTGAAAAACGGCGGCCCTTTCCCGATGATCACCTCATGTTGTCCTTCGTGGGTAAGGTATGTCGAAGAGGTAAGGCCTGCCCTGAGACCCTATCTCTCAACAACCCGTTCGCCGCAGCAGGTCATGGGCCGGATCATTAAAAACTACATTGCAAGTTCGGCAGGAATGAAGCCTGAAAATGTACACATTACATCTGTCATGCCCTGCACGGCAAAAAAACACGAAGCCGGAACCGATATGATCAAAGGAAGCCAGATGCCACATGTAAACACGGTACTGACCACCCGCGAACTGATCAAGATCATCAGGATGCTCGGCATCGACATGAACAACCTGGAACCCGAACCCAGCGATACAGCTTATAGCATGCGAAGTTCATCGGGCAACCTTTTCGGGATATCTGGCGGACACCTTGAGGGGCTTCTGCGGACAGTACATTTCATGGCCACCGGCCAGGAGATGAACAGCCTGAAAATCATGGAACTAAGGGGATTGAAGACCAGGAAGGAGGCCAGGGTTAAGGTTGCCAAAAACATCGTGCCGGTGGCCGCCTTCAGCGGGCTTGGGCAAACGAAGATGCTGCTCGACGAAATTGAAGCGGGCAGGTGCGACTTCAAGGTTGTTGAAATCATGGCCTGTCCCCACGGGTGTATCAACGGCGGCGGACAGAAACCAGGCACCGACGAAAAAATCCTTAAATCGAGAATGAAGGCCATTTATGATGTGGATGACGAAGAGATGATCAAGGTCGCTCACAAAAATCCCATTATCGGCGACATTTACGACCGTTTCCTGGGCAAGCCATTGAGTGACCGCAATAAAGAGCTCCTGCATACCGATCATCAAAAAAGTGAAGCCCAATGAGCCACACCTATCACCGGCAGCTTGTGTTCACCATTAAAGACCGGTGCAGGGTCTGCTTTACCTGTGTCAGAGAGTGTCCGGTCAAGGCCATCAAGATCATCAACGGGCAAGCAGAAGTGCTGAACGACCGGTGCATTGGTTGCGGAAATTGTGTCAGGGTGTGCAGCCAGGGTGCCAAGATCCCGTTGCACTCTGTTGATGCAGTGCTGAAACTGATACAGTCGGATTCAAAGATTGTGGCCTGCGTTGCACCCAGTTTCCCGGCCGAATTCAGCGAGTTCGACGATTATCGCATCCTGGTCGGGATGATCAGGAAGCTTGGGTTCGATGTTGTCACCGAAGTTTCGTTCGGGGCCGACCTGGTTGCCCGCGAATATGAAAAGCTGATCAACCGGTCGGAAAACAAGGGAAGCATCTCCAGCGACTGTCCGGCCATTGTCTATTTTATCCGTCACTATCATCCCGAACTGGTTCCTTCGCTGGCTCCTGTCGTTTCGCCCATGCTGGCCATGACACGGGTCATGAAAAAGAAATACGGCGATGACATCAGGGTTGTGTTTATCGGTCCCTGCTTTGCAAAGAAAGCCGAATCGCTGGAAGTTGATGAAGTGCTGACTTTTATCGAATTACGTGAAATGTTCAGCATCATGAACATCCTGCCGGGAGAGGTCACACCATCCGATTTCGACCCTCCGCACAGCGGAAAAGGGGCGATATTCCCTGTGAGCCGGGGGTTGTTCTACACGGCCAACAACCAGGAGACCATCCCCGAGGAACGCGTGATCATTGCCGAAGGAAGGGTTCATTACATGGAGGCCATCCGTGAATTCGAAGAGGGGTATATCAGTGACAAACACCTGATGTTGCTTTGCTGCGACGGATGCATCATGGGGCCCGGGACTTCGCCAGGCGGCAAGCGGTATGCCCGCAGTTCCGCGGTTGGCGAATATGTCAGAAAGAAGCTTGAGAACACGAACCCGGATGATTTGTCAAGGAACCTGGAGGAGTTTGGATCGGTCGACTTCAGTCAGGCCTTCACCCCCGAAGACCGGCGTCTCAAGCCGCCGGATAGCGAGGAGGTGATGAAGACCCTGCAGTCGATGGGAAAATACTCGCTCAACGATCACCTGAACTGCGGCGCCTGCGGATACGACACCTGCACCGAACATGCAAGCGCGATCGTGAAAGGCCTCGCCGAAACAGAGATGTGCCTGCCGTGGTCCATCGAAAAACTCCACGATTCCATCAACAGCCTGAATGTGACCAATGAAAAGCTGGCCAAGGCGAAAGCCGCGCTCAAACAATCGGAGAAACTGGCACACATGGGGCAGCTTTCGGCGGGAATTGCACATGAGCTTAATAATCCCCTGGGAGTCATCACCATGTACAGCAACATCCTGATGGATGAAGCGCCGGAAGGAGACCCTGTGCGTGACGACCTTAAACTGATCGTGGAACAGGCCGACCGCTGTAAAAAAATCGTCAGCGGGTTGCTCAACTTTGCCCGTAAGAACCAGGTTGCGCTGACGGAAACCGATGTGGTGAAATTCCTTCAGCACAGTCTGAATTCTCTGATCAAGCCAGACAATGTGCAAACCGTCTTCCAGCCGAATATCGACGATCCTATCGCGATGCTCGACATTGATCAGATGATGCAGGTACTAACAAACCTGGAAAAGAACGCGATAGAAGCCATGACCGGCGGCGGCGTGCTCACGGTAAGCGTTGAGGGAGACCGCGAAGAGGTCTCTTTCATCATCACCGACACGGGAACAGGAATCCAGAAAGAGAACATGGACAAACTCTTCACCCCGTTCTTCACTACCAAGGAGATGGGGAAAGGCACCGGTCTCGGGCTTGCGCTGATCTACGGCATCGTCAAGATGCACAAAGGAAAAATCCATGTGGATTCAAATGCCGATCCATCGGAAGGGCCCACAGGCACGACCTTCAGGATCACCGTGCCGAGAGGAAAGTAGGGAAGAAATTCAAAATTCAAAATTCAAAATTCAAAATTCAAAGTTCAAATGTCAAAATAAAAGTTCGTAAATCAATCAATTTGTTAACAGGTAAACGGGTGAACATGTGAGCAATTTATTCATTCACTCATTCACTCATTCACTCATTCACTTAATCACTCATTCACTCAATCACTCATTCACTCATTCACTCAATCACTCAATAAATAACCAGACATATGTCATCAAAAGGCAAAACCATTCTCATCGTGGATGACGATCAGGATTACCTTTTTCAGCTCAGGATGAAGGTTGAAAAATTCGGGTACAATACCATTGTTGCAGAAAGTCAGAAGGAGGCGGAGGAGCTGATGGAGCATAACAAGCCCGACCTTGCCATTCTCGACCTTATGATGGAGAACGAGGACAGCGGATTTATCCTCTGTTATAAACTGAAAAAGAGGTTTCCCGACCTTCCGATCATCATTGCCACCGGTGTTGCAGCCGAAACGGGGATCACCTTCGATATAAACGATGAGAACAACCGGAAATGGATAAAGGCCGACCGGTTTCTCGACAAAGGAATCAGAGCGGAGGTGCTGAAGGCGGAGATCGAGGGGCTCTTATCAAAATGAGTGAATGAGTGAATGAGTGAATGAGTGAATGAATGAATGAATGAATGAATGAATGAATGAATGAGTGAATGCATGAATGCGTGATAATTTCGTTTATTTTTGAGGGAAAATTAGTATGGCTATTTTAAAAATTCTGGTGGTTGATGACGAACCCGGAATCCGGAGCGGGGTTACCAGGATTCTGCGTAATTTCAGGGTCGACTATCCATTTATGGATGAGCCCTTTGAATTCGAGGTACTGGAAGCTCCCACCGGCGAGGAGGGGATCGAGATCATTGATTCGAAGCAACCCGACATCATCCTGCTCGACAATAAGCTACCTGGCATACAGGGTGTGGAGGTGCTGGAATATATCCGGAAGAAGCAAAAAGACGTTGTGGTGGTGATGATCACCTCGTATGCATCGCTCGAACTGGCTGTAAAGGCCACTACCGACGGCGCTTACGACTTCATCCCGAAACCGTTCACCCCGCAGGAGCTCAAATCGTCGATCGAAAATATCACGAAGCGGGTTTTCCTCAAGAAAATGACCCACACGCTTCAGAATACCGGAAAGCAGATCAGGTTTACCTTTCTCTCGGTCCTGTCGCACGAACTGAAGGCCCCGCTCAATGCCATAGAGGGGTATCTGAAGATGATCCGTGAACGCCAGAACGGGACCCGGATAGAGGATTACGATGTGATGATAGACCGGTCGCTCGAGCGGATCAGGGGGATGCGAAACCTGATCCTTGACCTGCTCGACCTTACGCGCGTGGAGTCGGGCAAGGCAAAACGCAACATCGTGAGGGTAGACCTGATGAAGGTTGCCAGAACCGCGATGGACACCATGCGCCCGTATGCCATCCAGCGGGATGTCGCCCTGAACCTGGTGACTAAAGATCCTGTCTGCCTGGATGCAGATGCCGAGGAGCTGGAGATCATTTTCAACAACCTGATCTCAAACGCCATAAAATACAACCACGAAGGCGGGAAGGTGGATTGTTCGATACTTGCAGGCGAAGGCAACCTGATCATTCGCGTCACGGATACCGGGATCGGTATGAGTCAGGCGGATATAGAAAAGATCTTTGATGATTTTGTACGTATAAAGAATGAAAAAACCAAGAATATAACCGGAAGCGGCCTGGGCCTTGCCATCGTCAAAAAGCTTGTGGACAATTACCATGGATCGATTGAAGTGTCCAGCGTTCCGGATCAGGGTAGTACTTTCAATATTAACATTCCAAACGAAAAACCATGTTCATAAAAAACCTGCCGCATAAGACCGTTGAGAGACTCAGCCAGTACCGCCGTGCATTGCTGATGATCCTGTCGAAGGAGAAGACCCATGTCTTTTCACATGAAATCGCCCAGATGCTGCATATCACCCCGGTCCAGGTGCGACGCGACCTGATGCTCATCGGGTATTCCGGTAATCTCCGTAAAGGCTACGATATCAAGGAACTGATCGATCTGATCGGTAAGATCATCGACTCCGACAAAGGCCAGCGTGTGGCCGTGGTCGGCCTGGGCAACCTTGGCAAGGCCATCATCAGCTATTTCAAGGGAAAGCGATCGAAGCTTGCGATCATTGCCGCTTTCGACATTAACCCCGAAAAGATCAACCGGGTTTACGACGGGGTGGCCTGTTACCATATCAGCCAGCTTACCGACCTTATCAAACAGCACAATATCTCGATCGGGATCATAGCGGTGCCGTCGGAACAGGCGCCCGAAATTGCCGAGACCCTGGTACTGGCCGGCATCAAGGGAATACTCAATTTCACGCCCAAACCCCTGAACGTTCCCGCCTTTGTTTATCTTGAAGAATACGATATGATCACATCACTGGAAAAAGTCGCCTTCTTCGCTAAAAAAAATGACGACCGTTTTAAATAGAAACTGAAGAAGTGAGAATTTTCCATGATTTTGAGCACGCAGGCGATATAAGGAATGCCGTGGTCACCACCGGTTCTTTCGACGGGGTGCACATCGGACATAAGATGATCCTGCAGCGGCTCAGAAATATCGCCAACGAGATTGGCGGTGAAACAGTGCTGATCACGTTTCATCCTCATCCGCGAAAGGTGTTGTACCCGGAAAGTGCCGGCAAAGATCTTTTCCTGATCAACTCGCAACGCGAAAAAATCCACCTGCTGCAGAAAGCAGGCCTCGACAACCTGATCATTGTTGAGTTTACCGTTGAATTTTCGAAGACCACTTCGATCGATTTCGTCCGGAATATATTGTTGAACAAGCTTCACGCCCGGAAGATCGTCATCGGGTTCAACCATCACTTCGGGCATAACCGCGAAGGTGATTACGAGGCTCTCCGGAGGCTCGGTGCCGAGAACGGCTTCGAAGTGGAGGAGATACCGGAACAGGACATCCAGAACGAATCGGTCAGTTCCACCAAGATCCGGAAGGCCCTGCAGGATGGCAACATCCAGAAGGCGAATGCCTATCTTGATCATCAATACATCATCATGGGCAAGGTTACCCGAAGCAGCCACACCCTCGAAGAGATAGGTTTTCCCTGCTATTCGCTGCAGATCGAGGAGGATTGCAAACTGGTACCCCCGAATGGCGTTTATGCCGTAACCGTGGTCGGTGACGACTGTTTTTCGCGGGCCATGTGTTTTATTCGGAGGAATCATGATTCGCCCATCGACACCATGGTGGAGACCCATCTTCTCGAAAATTACGGCTGCATGGACAACCAGGTCGTGACCATTCTTTTCCACAAGCGGATCCGTGATGAAAGGGAGATACACACGATGGAAGATTTAAAAAAGCAACTGATCATCGACCGGAATATGGTGGATGAACTGATATTCTAAGCAGGACATGGGAACGCCGATCAAGGTCACTTTTCTGGGAACGGGAACCTCCATCGGGGTGCCGGTCATAACGTGCGACTGCCCTGTCTGCACCTCTCCGGACCCGCGCGACAAACGTATGCGAACCTCAGTGATGGTTGAAACGGCCGGGAAGACCTTTGTGATCGATTGCGGACCTGATTTCCGTCACCAGATGCTGCAGCACCAGGTGATCAACCTCGATGCCGTCGTTTTCACCCACGAACACCGCGATCATATTGCCGGGCTGGACGATATCAGGGCCTTTAACTATGTACTCAACAAGAAGATCGATATTTACGGAACCCCTCGTGTAATGGAGGCCATCAGGGTTGAATTTCCGTACATATTTTCGGAAACCCGGTATTTCGGCGCCCCCCAGCTCACCATCCACCCTATCGGCACGGATCCATTTGTTGTTCAAGGCGTTGAATTTCAACCCATCCCGGTCTTGCACGATAAAACACCCGTTACCGGTTTCAGGATCGGTGATTTCACCTATATCACCGATGCCAGTTCGATCAATGCCGGGGAGCTCGAAAAGATCAGGGGATCAAGGGTGGTCGTGCTGAATGCGCTGAGAAATTCGAAACATGTATCGCACTTTTCCGTCGGCGAAGCAGTCGACATACTGACCGACCTGGCGCCTGAAGAGGGCTACCTCACCCATCTCAGCCATTTCGTTGGGCTTCACGAGGAGGTGAATAAAAAGCTTCCCGGGTTCATAAAGCTGGCGTACGACGGGCAGGTGGTTTTAATTTAAATGGAAAGTTGAAAATGGAAAATTGAAAACGGAAATTATCCATGCTTCGCATTGATATTCTTACGTTATTTCCGGAAATGTTTGAAGGGCCTTTCGGCCATTCGATCATCAAAAGGGCTGTTGCAAAGGGTCATGTGGCCATTAATCTTTACAATATCAGGGACTGGAGTACCAGCAAGCACCGTACGGTCGACGATTATCCTTACGGCGGGGGCGCAGGTATGGTGATGATGGTTGAACCTGTTGCACTTTGCATTGAAGAGCTGAGATCGCGGACCGAGTACGACGAGGTGATCTATATGAGTCCCGACGGGGAACTCCTTGACCAGCCGCTGGCAAACCGCTTGTCAATCAGCAGGAATCTTCTCATCCTTTGCGGCCATTACAAGGGGATCGACGAGCGCATCCGCGAACACTTCATCACCCGTGAAATATCGGTTGGCAACTATGTCATTTCGGGTGGCGAACTTGCCGCGATGATTCTCACCGACGCAGTGACAAGGCTCATTCCCGGTGTACTGAACGATGAAACGTCGGCCCTCTCCGATTCATACCAGGATGATCTTATCTCGCCGCCTGTCTACACCCGTCCGGCTGAATTCAGGGGCTGGAAAGTTCCCGACATCCTGCTCTCGGGCAACGACAAGGAGATTGCAAGGTGGCGGCACGACCAGGCGGTGCTGCGCACACAGCAGCGGCGCCCGGGCCTGCTCGGAGAACCTGACCAATTGCCGTAACGGCAGGCCGCATCAGTTATCATCCGGGCCCAGGTCCATCCAAAGGCAGGACTTTCACCACAATTGATTTATAGGCCGGCGTTCCGGTTTTTTCCGCTACATCATCGATGGATGCCAGCAGGTTGGTTTCGGGAAAATAGGCTGCACAGCAACCCTTTGTGACAGGGTAAGGTACAACATGCCAGCCATGTAGCCTCCTATCGGGGCCGTTGCGGGCTGCCCGGATCTCAACCAACTGGCCCCGGGTAAGTTGCCTTTTCTCCATATCCTCCGGGTTCATGAAAAGGACCCTGCGTTCATTCCGGATCCCGCGATAGCGGTCATTCAACCCAAACACGGATGTGTTGAACTGGTCGTGACTGCGGATGGTCATCAGAAGCAGTTCATGGCCTTCGGTCCCGACCCATTGCAGCGGGTGGGAAACGAATTTTGCCTTCCTGTCGTGGGTGGAAAAGATCCTTTCTCTCAATGGATTGTAGAGTGGAACGCCTGGTTTGCCGGGTTTCATTTTTACGATCGGTTTGAGATCGGGAACCGATTGAGCGATCAGGCTGCGAAGCCGGTCCAGGTCGGCAGCCAATCCCAGCCAGTCAATCCCGGTATGCGCACCCAGCATCTGTACAGCCATCCCCGAAATAATCTGCACTTCACTTCGCATATCCCTGCCTGCAGGATTCAGACAGCCGGCGGACCGGCTCAGTGTGCCCATGGCATCCTCGGTTGTGTGATATTGTTTTATGCCGGCCAGGACCTCCTCATCCGTACGGCCAAGGCATGGCAGGACAAGGGCTTTACGACCGGCGACCAGGTGGGTTCGGTTCAGTTTGGTCGCTATCATAACGGCCAGGGAACAACCTGCCAGGGCTTTTTCTGTGAATAAGGTATCCGGAAGCGCTTTTGCCAGGTTCCCTCCAAGGCTGAAGAGCACCCTGACACGACCTTCGGCCATGGCTTTGATGGCTGATACGCTTCCCAAACCGTGTTGCCGGGGAACCTTAAAATGGAAAGTCCTTTCCAGCCCGTCAAGAAACGAATCAGGCATCTTTTCCCCAATGCCGGCGGTGCGTATCCCCTGGATATTGCTATGGCCCCGCACCGGCAATGGCCCGGTGCCCGGCCGGCCGATATTTCCGCGGAGAAGCAACAGGTTGATGATCTCCTGGATGGTTTCAACTGAGTTAATGTGATGCGTAATTCCCAGACACCAACTGGCGATCACCCGAGCAGAACCGGCATAGATCTCAGCGGCCCTGACCATCTGTTTCTTTTCAACGCCGCTGCCTGAAACCAATGAATCCCAGGGGGTGTTGGTGACTACCTGAACGTAATCATCAAAACCTGTGGTGTATTTGCTGATGAAATCCCTATCGAGGCATTGCCTGCCTTCTTTGTCCATTTCGATCACAGCTTTGGCGATTCCCCTGACCAGGGCCATATCTCCATTGATGCGCGGCGTCAGGTGCATCGCCGCAAGGTTCGTTTGCCTGCCCAGGTAAGAACCGGGATCCTGCGGGTTGGAAAAACCGAGCAAACCCGCTTCAGGCATCGGATTGACTGCTATAATGCGGCAACCATTCCTGACCGCCGATTGCAGCGTCTTCAGCATTCTTGGATGGTTGGAACCCGGGTTATGTCCAAAGATAAAAATGGCGTCGGCCGACTCCATATCATTGATTCTCACAGGACTCTTTCCAATTCCCAGGCTCCGGACCATGGCATACCCTGAAGGTTCATGGCACAGATTGGCACTGTTTGGCAGGTTATTGGTCCCGAAAAACCTGGCCAGCAACTGATAAAGAAAAGCTGCCTCGATGGAGGTGCGACCGGATGCATAGAACACCGCCTGGTCGGGATGATCCAGTGATTTCATCTCCAGCGCCACGATCCCGAATGCCTGGTCCCATGTCACCGGCCTGAAATGGGTTTCTCCCTCCTCTTTCAACAAAGGCAAGGTAATCCTGCCAGCATTTTCGAGCCAATGGTCAGTTGCACGGCCAAGATCATGCAGGGACCACCGGTTGAAAAATCCGGTTGTCAAAGCCTTGTTCGTTGCTTCGGCGCAAACATTCTTCACCCCATTTTCGCAGAATTCGAACCGTGACCGCGAATGATCAGGATTTGGCCAGGCGCAGCCGGGACATATAAATCCACCAGGCTGGTTAATTCCGGAGATCAGTTTCCGTCCTTTTCTGATGCCGGTTTCGCCGTATAAAAAATTCAGTGACGAGAGAACGGCATCCATGCCACCTGCAAAACTCATGGGCTCTCCGTGGGTCATGCCGATCAGTTTTGCCGCACCTTTCTCCAGGTCGGTTTTTTCGAGTGCATGAACGGCCCGCACCATTTCTCTTCCCAGCGATTCCATGCCCGACAGCCACCTGATCCTCCCCTGATGTTGTTCAATTTCCAGGTTTGAAAAGAGGTAATTTACGAGACCCGAAGCCATCACCAGGCTGATCAGTGCAGGGACATGAATCTCAGGGAGTTCATCTCCCAGAACGGTTTTTCTGATGATTTCACGGATGTTCAATACATAGTCAGTGCCGGGCACGAACACGGGTGACGCCGACACTGCCTGAAAGCGTTTTCTTTTACGAACCAGATATCCTTTGGAGGCCATTTCATCCATCAACACCGAACGCAGGGTTTCAGCATGAGAAGCGACCAGCATGAGGGCTTGCCGGAGCGGTACCGGGCGGGTAACATGTTTCAGGCACCGGAGCGCCTTGCCGGTCAGTCCCCGGCCTGCAGCCGCACCATGAATCACGGTAAGCTGCTTCCAGTCGTCGTTGATAAGACCATCGAAAGAGGCATCAAACAGAATGGCGCCCGCCAGTGTAAGGTCTCCGACCTGGTCAGGAAGTGGAAACGGATGGCCTGTCAGCGGATCGAAGGAGAGAAGAACGATGGACTCGGCATAGGAGTGTAAGGACGCTACATGTTTCATCGTCCACTATGTTCGTTTTCCAAATGAGAAAACCAGGCTTACAAGGATGGCCAGGAGGGTGGCGAGGGCCATGCCTTTCAGTTCAACCGAGCCGATATTGATGCTGGCGCCAGACAGTCCGACGACCAGGACAACTGAGGTGAGCACGATGTTTTTAGGTTGACTGTAATCCACTTTGGATTCGACGAGCATCCTGACGCCCGAGGCGGCGATAACGCCGAACAGCAAAAGGGATACACCGCCCATCACCGGTACGGGGATGCTGTTGACGATGGCCGTGAACTGGCCCATGAAAGCCAGGCAAAGGGAGATGACGGCCGCCCCGCCGATCACCCACACGCTGTAGACCCTGGTGATGGCCATCACCCCAATATTTTCGCCATAGGTGGTGGTGGGCACCGATCCGAACATGCCCGACAGCATGGTCGAAATGCCGTCGCCCAGCATCGAACGGTGCAGTCCCGGGTCCTTCCGAAGTTCGCGGCCCACGATATTTTCGGTCACGATAAAATGGCCGATATGCTCGGCAATCACCACGAAGGCGGCCGGAATGATGATCAGGATGGCATCGGGCTGGAAAACCGGTAGGCTGAATGCCGGAATCTTCAGCAATGGAGCTTGTGCGGCAGCCGAGAAACTCACCATTCCGAGGGCGAACGCCAGCAGGTAACCTGCGGCGATGCCGATCAGGACCGGGATGACCTTAAGGAAACCACGGAAAAACACAGCACCGAACGTCACAACGGCAAAGGTAACCATCGAAACGGCAAGTGTTTTCGGATCAGTGCCGGAACCGGTGATGCCCGCCATCTTTCCCGCTACCGGTGCGAGTTCAAGTCCGATGATGGCCACCACTGCCCCCATGGCTGCAGGAGGGAACACGACATCGATCCATGCAAACCCGAACTTACGGATGGCCAGTGAAACAAGGACAAACATTACCCCCGAAACAACAAAGCCACCCAGGGCGGCATCATAACCATATGAATTTATTACGAGCAGGGCAGGTGAAATGAAGGCGAAACTCGAACCCAGGAATGCCGGGACCTTCCCATTACATATAAAAATATAGAGCAATGTTCCGACCCCGTTGAAGAGCAGCACCGTGCCAATGTCAATTTTGAAAAGCATCGGAACCAGCACCGAAGCCCCGAACATGGCAAAAAGATGCTGGAGGCTAAGGAGCACGGCAGGGGCCAGCGGTGGTTTCTCATCCACCTGATAAATGCGACCTTTCATAACACGTGGGTTTGTATTACCCGTCAAACTTCGCAATTTTTACCATTGCATCCTTTTTATTTCGAAAAAAATTCCTATATTTGCAAACTTTTTAAAGCATAATTAACCATTTGATCAGCAGAAAGCCATGAATAAAGCGGAAATAATGAAATTTGTCGAAGAGACAGTCAACACCGGAAAAGAACTTCCTTCATTCAAAGCAGGTGACACCATTACCGTACACTACAAGATCAAGGAAGGGAACAAGGAGAGAATTCAGACTTTCCAGGGCGTAGTTCTGCAGCGGGCCGGCAAAGGTCTAAACGAGACCTTCACAGTCAGGAAAATCTCCGGAAATATCGGGGTTGAGCGTATTTTCCCCTGCACATCTCCGTTCATCGACAAAATCGAGGTTAACAAGAGAGGCGTTGTTCGCAGGGCCAGGATTTTCTATCTCCGCGGATTACAAGGCAAGAAAGCCCGCATCAAAGAAGAGCGCATTTAGTTTTATAAACTGCATAAAACAGAGAAGGCCACCGAAAGGATGGCCTTCTTTTTTTCAGTTCATCACCAGGTTGATGAATCCGGTCTCGGGAGTAGTGACGACAGCTAAAGCCTTGGAGTAATTGAGCAGGTTACGGATCACCGATTCTCTGGGAGAAACTACCTTACGTCTCCTCCGTGTTTCAACGGAAGACTCGTTTTCCTTTGAATGGTTTTCTGTCAAAGAATAAATCGTAGCGGTTCGCTTCATAGGCTGATGGTTTATTTTTAACTTGACTCATACCTATGAAACGGGATAATTTTCCCGATATTTTATTTGTTCAATATTTTTTTACCGCTATATCGTAAGGATCACCTCTTTCTCCCTGACCAGTTTACGCAGATTAATCAATGCATAACGCATGCGGCCAAGCGCTGTGTTAATGCTGACATTGGTCACTTCGGCGATATCCTTGAAACTCATGTCGGCGTAATGACGCATGATCAGCACTTCGCGCTGTTCGTCGGGCAGGTAATCAATGAGCTTTTTCACATCCTGGTGGATCTGTTCCGTGATCATTCGGTCTTCGACCGATTCGACAGGCAGCTTCACCTTGTCGAAAATATCGTAATCATCATTGTTTTCAACGATAGGGATCCGTTTTGATTTCCTGAAATAATCGATGATCAGGTTATGGGCAATACGCATCACCCATTGGATAAATTTACCTTCTTCCTTGTAGGTACCGGATCTGAAGGTATTGATGACCTTGATAAAGGTGTCCTGAAACAGATCTTCAGCCAGTTCCTTGTCTTTTACGACCATAAGGATATAGGCGAAAACGCGGTTCTTATGACGGCGGATGAGTGTTTCAAGGGCAGATTCATGACCGGCCATATACCGGCCGATCAAATCCTGGTCACTAATGACATGGGCTTGCATTGGGCCTCCTTTTTTTTCAAAAAAGAGTAGAAGTCAAGTCGATAGTGTCCCTCCTATGGTTAAGCGCTGAGTATCAGGCGCTGATTTGTTATTGATACGGGAAAATCCCTTTTTGGTTTCGGCAAAAGTAAATAAAAAAAATCAAAAAGCAAGTTTTCTTTATAATTTTGCCCGAATTCTTTACTGAGGCTGTACTTCATGAATCCCGACATACTTGACCCCAAGGACTACATCATCATCAAAGGCGCACGTGTCAACAATCTCAAAAACATCGACGTCGCCATCCCACGGAATAAATTTGTGGTGATAACCGGACTGTCGGGATCCGGAAAATCTTCACTGGCGTTTGATACGCTCTATGCGGAGGGGCAGCGGCGGTATGTGGAGAGCCTCAGCGCCTATGCCCGGCAATTCCTCGGGCGTATGAGCAAGCCCGAAGTCGATTATATCAAGGGGATCTCCCCGGCAGTGGCCATCGAGCAGAAGGTTAACTCGACCAACCCGCGGTCGACCGTCGGCACCTCCACCGAAATCTATGAGTACCTTAAACTATTGTATGCAAGGATCGGGAAAACCTGGTCGCCTGTCTCCGGAAGCCTTGTAAAGCGGGATTCTGTATCAGACGTGGTCGATTTCATACTCTCGCTTACAGAAGAAACCAGGGTATCGTTATTTTCACCCCTCGACCTGCAATCGAAGAATGGAGGCGTAGAGGCGCGTTGCAAGGTACTTCTTCAACAGGGGTTCACGCGGGTAATGATCGGTGATGAAGTACTCAGGATTGATGAAGTGGCGGATCGGAAGTTTAAAAAGATCCACGAGATGTTTGTCGTAATAGACCGGTTTTCGGTCGACCGCAACGATGAGGATCTGGCCGGGCGCATTGCCGACAGCGTTCAGACTGCTTTCTACGAAGGGCACGGTACGGTCATGGTGGAACATGGCGACGCTGAAAAGGCCCGCAGAACCTTTTCGAACCGTTTTGAACGCGACGGAATCGTTTTCGAGGAGCCGAGCGTCGATTTCTTCAGTTTTAACAACCCTTATGGCGCCTGTAAAACCTGCGAGGGATTCGGCAGCATCATCGGTATCGACGAGGACCTGGTTTTCCCAAACCGCGGGTTGTCGGTGTATGAAGAGGGGGTTGCCTGCTGGCGTGGCGAAAAGATGGGTGAATGGAAAAACGACCTACTGACGCATGCCCACAAATTTGACTTCCCCATTCACAAACCCATCGGAGACCTGTCGGAGGAGCAACGCAACCTGCTCTGGACCGGCAATCAGTACTTTCACGGATTGCATGAGTTCTTTAATTACATTGAAAGCCAGAATTACAAGATACAGTACCGGGTCATGATGGCGCGATACCGCGGAAAAACGGTCTGTCCAGACTGCAAAGGGACCCGGCTCAGAAAAGATGCAACCTATGTAAAGATCAACGGCAAATCGATCAGTGACCTCGTTCTGATGCCAGTTGAAAAGCTGGGAGATTTTTTCAACACACTTGAACTGACCGATTATGAGAAGGCCGTTTCGCGGCGGGTTCTTATCGAGATCGGCAACAGGCTTGAAGTGCTGAACGACGTCGGCCTCGGTTACATCACTCTCAACAGGCTGTCGTCGACCCTTTCGGGCGGAGAGTCGCAGCGCATCAACCTGGCCACCTCGCTGGGCAGTAACCTGGTCGGCTCCATGTATATCCTCGACGAGCCCAGCATCGGGCTGCACCCGCGCGACACCCAGCGGCTGATCAAGGTTCTCAGGCGGCTTCGCGACCTGGGAAACACGGTGATCGTCGTGGAGCATGACGAGGAGATCATCCGTGCTGCCGACCAGATCATCGACATTGGCCCGATGGCCGGCCAGCATGGCGGTGAGATCGTTTTCCAGGGAGACTTCCGCACGCTAAACGAAGATACGAAAAGCCTTACCGCGCAATACCTGAATCACGTCCGCGAAATCGAACTGCCCACGCAACGACGCAAGTGGATGGAGTACATCGGAATTAAGGGCGCCCGCGAAAATAATCTGAAAAACCTCGATATCCGGATCCCCCTGCATGTTTTCACGGTCATTACGGGCGTGAGTGGTTCGGGTAAAACCTCGCTGGTGAAGCGGATCCTTTACCCTGCACTGAAAAAGATGTACGGCGGGTACGGCGAAAAGACCGGCAGGTTCGACCGTCTTGAAGGGGATGTAGGCAGGATAGGATCGGTGGAGCTGGTTGATCAGAACCCGATCGGGCGTTCATCAAGGTCAAACCCGGCCACATACGTGAAAGCCTTCGATGATATCCGCGACCTGCTAGCCGACCAGCAACTGGCCAGGGTCAGGGGGTATAAACCCGGATATTTTTCATTCAACATACCCGGGGGCCGTTGCGACGCATGCGAAGGCGAAGGGCTGGTGAAGATCGAGATGCAGTTCATGGCCGATCTCTACCTGCCTTGCGACAGCTGCAAAGGCAGACGGTTCAAAGAGGAGGTGCTTGACATAAAATACCGTGAAAAATCGGTCGTCGACATCCTTGAAATGACCATCGATGATGCCATCGCTTTTTTCCATCATGAAAACAAACCAACGGCGCATGAAAAACACATCCTGAACAAGCTACAACCTTTGCAGGATGTGGGTTTGGGCTATCTCAGGCTGGGGCAGTCGTCGAGCACACTCTCGGGAGGCGAAGCACAGCGTATCAAACTGGCGTTTTTCCTTACGAAGGGCACGACGGTAAAACCTACCCTCTTCATTTTCGATGAACCTACCACCGGGCTGCACGTCCATGACATCCATAAACTGCTGATCGCACTCGAATCGTTGATCCGGAATGGTCACAGCATCCTGGTGATCGAGCACAACCCGGAGGTGATCAAATGCGCCGACTGGGTGATCGACCTCGGCCGCGAGGGAGGCGAAAACGGCGGCAGCGTCGTTTTTGCAGGCACTCCCGAAGGACTGGCAGCCTGCGGAGAGTCTTACACCGGGCTCTATCTGAGGGAGAAAGTGGAAGGGAGAAGGGGGAAGGGGGAAGGGGGAAGGGAGAAGGGAGAAGGGAGAAGGGAGATGGGAGATGGGAGATGGGGGAAGGGAGAAGGGGGAATTGAAAACGAAAAAAAAATGAATGGACAATTGACAATGGACAATTGACAATGGACAATTGACAATGGGAAACGTAATATGAAACTGCCAACTCCCCACGGTTCACGACCTAATGTATATTGCCAGATTTTGCAATTTGACTTTTCATTTTGAATTTTGACTTTTCATTTTGCTTTTTGACTTTTCATTTTGCTTTTTGACTTTTCATTTTGAATTTTGACATTTGAATTTTGAACTTTGAATTTTGAACTTTGAATTTATCCCTTAACCTCTTATCTGTTTTCTTATGAAAAGCATCAATCCGGCCACCGGCGAATTCATCCGCGAGTACAAGGAACATACACCCGAAGAAGTTTCGGATATTATTGAACAGGTCCATGAAGCCTGGTTGTCATGGAGGGAGACCTCGTTTGAGGAGCGTGCCGAAAAGATGAAAAAGGCGGCAGAAATCCTGCGTTCCAGGAAGGAGGAGTTTGGCCGGCTGATGACGGAAGAGATGGGCAAGCTGCTCCGCGAGTCGATGGCCGAGGTGGAAAAGTGCGCCTGGGTGTGCGATTATTATGCCGACCAGGCCGTACAGTACCTGCAGGATGAGGTCATTGCCACGGATGCCAGCCGAAGCATGGTCGTTTACCAGCCGATCGGGGTCGTCCTGGCCGTGATGCCCTGGAATTTCCCGTTCTGGCAGGTGTTTCGTTTTGCTGCGCCCGGACTGATGGCCGGGAATGCCGCGGTTTTGAAACACGCCTCCAATGTGCCGGGTTGTGCGCTTGCCATCGAGGGCATTTTCAGGGATGCGGGGTTTCCGCCGGACCTTTTCAGGACTCTCATGATCCCGGCGTCGGGTGTAGAAGCGGTGATCGCCAACCCCAGGGTGGCTGCCGCTACTCTTACCGGCAGTGAACTGGCTGGCAGTCACGTGGCTTCCACCGCAGGGAAGCACATCAAGAAGACGGTTCTCGAACTCGGTGGCTCTGATGCTTTCATCGTACTCGAAGACGCCGACCTCGGTGCCGCGGTAAAGACCGCCGTTGCGGCAAGGCTGATGAACGTGGGGCAAAGCTGCATCGCGGCCAAACGGTTCATTGTGATGGATGAAGTGCTCGACACCTTCGTGGCTGAACTGAAATCGGCTTTTGAAAAACTAAAGGCGGGCAATCCTCTTGAACAGGAAACAGACATCGCGCCGCTGTCGAGGCCCGATCTCGTGGATGATATCGAAAAACAGGTCAAACGGTCCATTGAAGCCGGAGCAAAACTGATCACCGGAGGCAAGCGCATTGACAGACGGGGGAACTACTTTGAGCCGACCATCCTGGCCGGTGTGAAAAAGGGTATGGCTGTGTATGCTGAAGAGACCTTCGGACCTGTCGTGGCCATCATCCCGGTGAAATCGGAACAGGAGGCCATCGAAGTGGCCAACGATTCGGCCTTCGGGCTTGGAGGATCCGTCTTCACACGCGACCTGGTCCGTGGCGAACGGGTAGCCCGGAAAGTACAGACCGGCGCGATGTTCGTCAACGGTATGACCAAATCCGATCCCAGGCTTCCCTTCGGCGGTATCAGGAAATCGGGCTACGGCAGAGAGCTCAGCGGTCACGGTATCAGGGAGTTCGTCAATATCAAGACCATTTGGATTGCATGAACCTGACCAACCGTTGAAAAAGAACCGGGGATGTTACGCGTACTGCTGATCGGCGATATTAACAGTGTCTATGTGACAGGTTATGCGAGTGAGATCAGCCGGCATCGCGGCGGTGACCTGGAACTGGATATCCTCTGCACCTTCCCCCCGAAAAAAAATGCCGTGCCAGGGTCCTTCCGGCAGGTTTATTATGACAAAGGAACGGAAGCCGGCGCAAGGCCCGCATGGTGGCAAAAGCTCCGCCGCCCGTGGTTTATACGAAAATTCCTGGGGGACCACCGGCACGAATACCAGGTCATTCATGTCATGTATTGCGTGCAGGACCTGATGGTCGTGGCCGGCAGTCTCCGCAAGGCTGCGCCCCGTTTGATTCTGACGGTGTTCGGTAGCGACTTCATGCAGCTTTCCTCCTGGAAACACATGCTGATGAGGCGTGTTTACCGTTCGGCCGATTTCGTGACCGCCAATAACGGGGAGGCTCTTGAAAAGATCGGCAAGACCTACCGCCTGGATTCGCACCGGCAAAGGCTATGCAGGTTCGGCTTCGGCAACCTGGATGAGATCGCCGGGCTGAGCCATTTGGACAAAGCGGAAAGCAGGCGTCGCCTGGGTTTTCCCGACGACCGGATCATCATCTGCATCGGGTACAACTACGATCCTATCCAGCAACACCTGCCGGTGCTGCAGTCGATCGCTGCATGCGATGCATTGAAAAAGATGAAGGAGCGACTTTTTTTCGTTATTCCCATGACTTACGGAACCGCCCCCTCCTACCGCGACAAGCTGAGGACATCTGTTTCGGCCCTGCCGTTCGATCATGCAACCATTGAGCGCTTCCTGTCGACGCAAGAGGTAGCACATCTCCGGAAAGCAGCCGACATCCTGGTCCAGGTTCAGAAAAGCGACAGCCTGTCGGCCTCCACCCTTGAGCACATGTTCGCCGGAAACCTTCTGATTACGGGGAGCTGGCTTCCATACGGCGATCTTGACAAGGCAGGGATCTATTTCCGCAGGATAGGCCGCCCGGAAGACACGGGAATGGAACTCCTGCACTGCCTTGAGAACCTTGAAAGCGAAGCCGGAAAGAGCAGGGGAAACAGTGAAATCATTTACAGGCTGAACAGCTGGAACGCAAACATAGGTTCGTGGATGAACCTTTACTTTGATTGAGTTGTCAACTCTGTTTCTTCGAACGTATAAACGTTATTCCGTGGAATCTACCGTTGTTTGTTCAATAAAACATTCTCGTCCGGGTTGCAGTGATAAACGGGAGTAACGCGAGGTTGATTCTGGAGACGTATACCGATCGGGATACGGTTGGCGGCCGGTTTTGCAGAAAGGGATAGCGGAAGATCCGGAACAATGAATACCTTTGCGAGGGGATCGCACAAATAGCCGGAGCGATCCAGATAACATCAAAGACAAAAATGGCATGTGCCGATGAACCTGAAGGCATTCCTGAGTGAACGGTCGGGTTATCTTAAGAACATCTCCACCCTGGTGGCCGGCACTGCCATTGCCCAGGCCATCTCCCTGGCATCCGCCCCGGTGATCGCCCGCCTTTACACCCCGGCCGAAATCGGTACATTCACCTTCCTTATCTCAATAGCCGGGGGCATCAGCCTCATCGCTTCATTCCGCTACGAGATGGCCATAATCCTTCCGGAAAAGCGGGCGGATTCGGTCAACATCATGTTTCTTTCTTTTCTGCTCTCAGCGGCGGTGACCATCGTATCACTTGTGCTCATCCTGATCGAAGCCAGGTTTGATCTTTTAGGGGTTGGCAGCGCCTATTTCCGGCACCGGTGGATCATCATGCTTCCCATGCTCATCTTTTTTCTTTCTGCCAACAGCATTTATCAGAACTGGATGAATCATAACAGGGAATACCGCCTGCTGGCCATGTCAAAGGTGGTCAATTCGGCAGGCAACAACCTCACCACCCTGCTACTTGGCGTTGCAGGCATCGGCGTTTTCGGCCTGTGGTTCGGAAACTTTCTCGGGGTTTTCCTGACCATTCTCTTTTTCCTGGTCATCCTGGTCCGGAAAAACCGTTCCGACCTGGAGCTGCTCAGCTTCAAACCCCTCCGTGAACTATCCCGGAGGTACCGGCACCTCCCGCTGGCCAACACCCCGCAGGTTATCGTCGACATGGCCCAGGTTTACGGCCCCATCTACCTGCTGAGTATCTTTTTTTCAAACACGGTGCTGGGATTTTATTCCCTGTCGATGCGGTTGCTGCAGGCGCCCATGTGGCTCATCGGCAGCTCCATAGGGCAGATCTTTTATAAAGATGCCGCAGAGTATTATCTTCAATACGGGAACCTGAGAAAACCCGTGACCCGGACGATCAAAACGGCCGTGATCATCGCGCTGCCGGTCATGCTGGTGCTGCTTACAGCCGGGCCATGGGTCATGTCGGTCGTTTTCGGCCAGCAGTGGCGCGAAGCCGGCGTATATGCCAGGATCCTCGCCCCCTGGATGTTCTTCGACTTCATCCGTTCAACCATCTACTCCGCGCTGATGGTGACCGGCAGGATCAAATCGATGCTTGCGTTCTCACTGGTGGGCGCCGCGCTGATGATCGTTCCGCTTTTCACCGGCGGGATGATCTTCAGGGATGCCAGGGCCACCCTGCTCCTGGTATCGGCCTGCCAGGCCCTTTATTCGGCAGGGGTCATTGTCTGGATCGTAAGTCAGGCTTATAAAACAGACAGGAGGGATTTTTGTCAACCCGGAACAGGCTCACAAGTATAACCTGGACGAGCCAGAATCAAATTGCAAAATCAAAAAGCAAAATCAAAAAGCAAAATCAAAAAATATCATCATCTTACCGCTGATCAAATGCCCTGCCGGATATCTGCGGTTGTCACATCCACCGGGGTGGCAAATGCGGGGAAGATACCTCCGGGAATTTCGATCCCTTTGGCGAAACCCAGCCAGTTTTTGGGCGCAAAAAGATGATGCCGTTGTTTCATCAGGAAACCGCCCCACCAGGAAAATGAGCTGTTCGACATGATGCCGCTGCTGCACAAGCTCATCAGCGCCAGGTCGGTGTATTTGGAGGCATGTGAAACATACTTTGGTTCAACATCGCTGAAGGCAGCTTCAACATAGGCTGGATCGTCGGTGACAAAAACGAAGAAAGGATCCTTTACATTCTGCCGAAACCATCCGATCCTTTCACTGAAGTAGGAAATGGGCACCGCGGTGTCGCGCAGGCCGTGGAAATCGATGGTGAGGTAATCGCCCCGCCTTACATGAACAAAGACCTTGTGAACCGGATCACCGATCGCAGAAAGAATCCGGCTGGCTTCCCGGAGGTGCGTTTCCCTGATCCGGAGATCCGCGACCGCCCCCGGGTCGAACAGCGATTCCGACTGGAAATATCCCGGGAAGATCACGGTGACGGGCAGGATACCCCGCCGGAACACGACCTCGTTGATCTCAAAATCCACTCCTGCGCGGTTGACGCGAACCGGGCGGTACCAGCTGAATAACCGCAGCCACGCGGCCAGTTTCAGGAAAGGGACCGAATATTTGAACACCGCGTGCCGGATGAACACGATCCTGTCGGGCAGGTCGCAGAACTTCCTGAGTTCTGAAAAATTCGAGGTAATGATGCGTTGGCCGGGCCGGGTCACTGTCCTCAGGAAGGCGTAGTGAAAAAGCTGGTTGCCGAGCTGTCCGTAACTGTAATGAAAGACCATGGGAATTAAGAATGGAGAATGGAGAGCGGAGAATGACGATTGAGAGTATTTACGATTGACGATTGAAAAATGACAGTTATTTAAAAATTCTATTGCAGGTGTTTCAGAAAAAGTTTTTCCGGATATATCGGATGATTTTTACCGGTGCAAGGATCTGCAGGATGGCCGACAGGTTGTATTTCCATTCAAAGGGTTTCATGGCAATGGCTTTCCGCAGGTAGAAGCGTGATTTTCTGCGGTTCCCCGCTTCAATGCGGTACAATTTGGCCAGGAGGAGGTAATAGTTGTAGGTTTTGTCGCCCGGATCAAGGTTGCGGGATTGCTGGATCCTGAAGAGGAATTCCAGTTCTTCCGGTTCTGCATGGCCCCGTTTTACGATCGTCTGCTGGATTTTGCGAAAACGCACATCGCGGATGCGAAAGCTCAGCGACCCGGGCAACAGCCGGTAGGCCACCAGCGGTTCCTGAAAAATAAAAACCTTGCCGTGCCGCGTCAGCTGGTACAGAAAGATGAAATCCTCGAAGTTGCTTTTCACCGGTTCATAGTAGCCTCCTACCCGATCGGCGGTCTCTTTCCTGAAAAAGGTGGCGGAGTGGGCGAAGGGGTTGCTGTGGTCCATGAAGGCACGCACCTGTCCATCCTCTTCAGGCAGTTCAGGTGTGTAGATGTAGTTCCCGTCGGCATCCATGATCCTGACCCTGCTGGCACACAGCACGTAGCCGGGATTATGCTCGAGGAACTCAAACTGCCGGGCAATCCGTTCCGGCAGGCAGAGGTCATCGGCATCGATCCGTGCCACATACCTACCCCTTGCCAAAGAGAGTCCTTTGTTCGACGCCTTGCAGGTGCCCGAGTTAGGTTGGTGATGGTAAACGATCCTTGGATCACTGAACCCCCGGATGATGTCAGCGGTGCGGTCGGTTGAGCCGTCGTCGACGATGACCAGCTCGAAGTCGGTGAAACTTTGAGCCAACACACTTTCCATGGTTTCCCGCAGGTACTTTTCACCGTTGTACACGGTCATCAGGATGGAAACGGCAGGGTCGGCCATTCTCGGGAATGTGAAGGTTGAGTGAGATTCAAAGGTCCAAAATTAGAAAAAACCTCATTGGGCTATTCAAACATTTTTTTATCTTTGCACCCTCAAATTCTGGCGGGGTAGCTCAGATGGTTAGAGCGTCGGATTCATAACCCGGAGGTCACGAGTTCAACTCTCGTCCACGCTACCCACTTTTAGAACAGGCTGATAATCAAGAGAATCCGAAAAAGTAAAGAAAAGTTTGCGACAAATTGCGACAAACTGATTAAGGGTTCCTGAATTCCGAAAAGACTTTATGAGTAGTGCGAAACGGGGAAAAATTTTTCCTATGGAAAATTTTAAACCTGCCAAATTATTTGATGCCGATGGTGACCTCTCACAGAGGTGGTTCGTTTTCTATTATTTCAAAAATCCGGATACCGGAAAGTTCGAACGGTTCCGGGAAATGATCTCTTCATCGCTGAAGACACGATCCGATCGGTATGCAAAAGGAAAAGAATTAAAAGAAGCGATGAACAAACGCCTTAGAGAAGGGTTTAATCCTTTTGCAGGCGCCGATCCCAGGCAGACCAATATCATGGATGCCATCACCTATCTTGAGGAAACAAAGGCAACCCTGAGAAAGCGTACGCAGCATACCTATTATTGTCTTCTCAGAAGGTTCAGAGAGTTCCTGGAGGATAAAAACGTACGCCTGACAACTCTGACCATCGAGCAGTTCAACTACCAGCATGCCCAACGGTTCATGGACTATTACCTCAAGGAACACAAGGTGACCAATCGAACTTACAATTATGCCGTGATCCACATGAGAACCTTTTTCAACACGCTGATGGAAAGGGAGTGGATCCTGGTCAACCCGTTCAAGAAGGTAAAAACCCTTGAGGTTGAAGAGACGGAGATTGTTGCTTTCACAGATGAGGATCTGAAGATACTCAGGGAAAATCTGCCCGGTTACAATTATGATCTGTACATTGTTGCAGGACTGATCTATTACTGCTTCCTGAGGCCGGCAGAAATCATGCGGCTGCAGGTTTATCACTTCCATGTCAATGAAGGGTACATTTCCGTTCCGGGCAACGTTTCAAAAAACAAAAGGCAGAACACCATTGATATCCCGGATAACTTCATCGAAGATTTGAAGCAACTGGATTTGAATTACCCTCCGAATGATTATGTCTTTGCGAGGCACCTGAAAAGAGGTCCCAAAGAAGCGGCACCGACCAGGATCGCCGGATACTGGAGAGAATTTGCGAACCAGTTCGGCATTTCAAAAAACATTTACTCCCTGAAACATACGGGGAACGGAAGAGCTTCCGAGAACGGGATTTCTGCGAGGGACCTTCAGTTGCACAACCGGCACTCGAACCTTGACATGACTCAGAGATACCTTGACCGGTTCTCCAAAAAGCCATCATCGAAAGTCGTGAAGAATTTCCCGAAACTTTAGGGAAGGCATCAATAGGTTACACATGTGAGGATAACGGTGAGAACGCCTAAAACCTCACCATCACCTACTAGGGGTTCAGTTCCCGTTCCAGTTCCAGTTCCACCAGCTGCTCCGGCAGGGTCTCCTTCAACTACCGTACCCGTATCGCCTGATCCGGAAGCAATGCTCAAGTAAAGCCAGTCGTCTTTCTTCAGCCAGGCATGATCTATGGTTGTGTATTCATTGCTGTCATAGCTGGCAGTCATTGCCCTATCGGTAATATATGTGCCCGTCTGGTTGACATTTGTACGGTAATCAATATTAAAATAGACCGTATTGACAGTGCTGAAATGTGCATCGACCCTGACGGCAACAAGATCCTCGTACAACCTGACAATGATGGCCCCCGACCTCAGATTAGGATTGAGAATGGTCGTAACAAATTGCCTGACCTCTCCGCTCCCACCGCCCCCACCAGATGAATATCCCCAGGGCACCCAGTATTGTCCGTCCCACAGGTAAGCAAGGTGTTTGCCTTCATTGTAATAAAGCTGCCCTTCAACCGGATTTACCGGAAGATCCGGGCACCGGTGAAGGACAGCATTCTGAAGCTGGTTTTGTTGGATATCAAGATTTGACTTGAAAACAGGCATGATCGGTTCTGGTTCAGGTATTATCCGACAATCACGATCTGGCCGGTCAGAGAGGTTGCCGACGTCCAGGTAACGTCGCCGGAAGCGTTGACGGAGATATCTGCTTCGACAGCATAACGGATGGTCGAGATGGTTTCGTAAACCATAACGACGACATCAGTCCCGCAACCATGCGTCGCGGCGGTGACAGTACCGGTGGTGGCGGCTGCAATCGTGCCGACATATTTCTTGGTTCTACCGGCAGTCTTACCGTCCACGTAGGTTTTGGTTGCCTTCTGAGTGGCCAGCTTTGTATCGCTGTTACCGGAGAGCGTACCATCAGTGTCGATAACACCGGCTTTGAAATCGGCTGTCTCGATATTCGTGATGGTGTTCTGGTCAGCATCGATCGTTTTGTTGGTAAGCGTCTGGGTGGCGGCCAGTTTCACCAGGTCGGCGGATTCGGTATTGTCCACCCCGTCGAAATCGGCTGAAGTGATACCGGAAGCTTTGGTAACATTGGCAATGACCATGTCGCCAATGTTTACACCGGTATTAGACGGGGTACTAACCCCTGAAGTCGTGCCGGCGACAATTACCTTCCAAAACCAGCCTTTCTGAATGGTGGTGATACCCTGGGCAGCAATGGTCTGACTACCGTCGAAGGTTCCCTTGTAAACCATTCCCGAGGTGATCTGGCCTTGGATATTGGCAATCTGACCGTCAACATAGGTCTTGGTTGCTTTCTGGCTGGGCACCTTGACATCAGAATTGGAACTCAGTGTTCCATCCGTGTCAAGGTAAGAGAGAGGCATCTGCTGAACGTTATCGACGTTTCCTAGCCCTACCTGGGACTTGGTCGTTGAGTGAGGGTTGGAAGTCGATGCCAGGTGGGTATCGATCGCCGCATGTGTATTCGTGCCGCGGTTGAGCAGCGAATTGTGATCAATCGCAGTGGGATCAACCGACTTCACCCAGGCCGTACCGTTCCAGTACTTCTCGATGTTGTCGGTGGTATCAAAATACTTCTGGCCTTTGACCGGACTCGCCGGCGCAGTGGCCAGGTTCTGAATCACAGCATTCTGCAATTCGTTTTTGTTTAAGTCCAGGGGGACCAGAACTTTTTTTGCCATGTTGGTTGATTTTGAGGTTGATAAAACAGTTAACTGTAAATTAATTTTCCGCTTGCAGCCGGGTTGAGACGGATGATCATCTGATCAGTTGATTCATGCGTAATCTCGGCGATTAGCTCTCTGCCGGTCGTATCGACCACAACAACAGAAGGATACTTATGAAGGTTATGCACGATGGTCATTTCACTCTGGTTAATGAAAGACTGAACCACCTGATCGATCGCAACTCCGCCACCACCACCGGATCCTCCGTTACCTGCAGCATCAATGATTCGGTACAGATAATACAGCTCGATCTGTGAACTACCTGATTTCGGGTTCTCCCCACCTGAAAGGCAGACATACACCGGTGTGTTTGCAAAAAGCTGCGTCGAAAAGACTGGCGTCATTCGCTGAATGGTCTGGGATTGAGACATGATGAAATCGGCAGGAAAAAAGCCCCAGTCCCTGGTCTCAGTATCGCCATCCGTGGTAACATTCAAAGTCTGGGTTGAATAGATCTGCAGCCCCCCGACAGGCGGCGCCATGGGGGTGATCCTTGCGATCATGGAAACAATCTCCACCAGTTTCCCGACCCCGGGTGCAGGTATAATGACATGAATCCCGGCCAGCTGATTGCACTCTTCATAAGTGATCAGATGGTAGGCGGCAATCACCGGAGAGGTCTGCTGATTGGTAAGAAAATTGTAAAGCTCGGTGAAGTTCTCATTGATCTTTTTACCTCCTATCCGAAGCTTGTCACCCCGTTTGTCACCCGGGACGATCCCGAGATTGATTTCCTGTCTTGCCATATTCAGAATGTTACCTGGTCAAATGTTATTTCCATATCATCAAAACTCACTTCCACGTTGTCCCAGGTCAGCGCTTCAGGCGGAATAACGGGATTCGCCGAACTTTCCGGAACATGGATTGAGAAAAATGCATTCTCATAAGCCCGTTCATACTCGATCTCAAAGTTGTACAGGTACTCGCCGTCCTTGAGAAACGGGGTCACCTTGGCTGTCTTTACAACGATCTGGAAAAGCTCTTTCCC
>CAYYPH010000032.1:0-30995 GCA_964473485.1 uncultured Prolixibacteraceae bacterium
AGCAAGCCTGAGCAACTCCTGCCGGGGATCATCGGTTTCGTACGCCACAAGCGCCAATTCCGCATTCGGATAGTTTTTCAGGAACAGTTTCTGTGAATGCCGCTTCCACCCTGCGCTGTTGTACTTGACCTCTAATGCAAGCTTCGGAGTTAACCCCTCCAGAAGGATGAAATCAATTTCGTTCTTTGCTGCCGTTCTCCAGAATCTCAGGTTATCGGTTCCATACACCTCCCTTAACCTGACAAACACGGCATTTTCAATGACCGACCCCCTGTCGGGCCTGTTTGGAAGAGGCTCCCAGAGATCCATGACCGCGTTCCTAAACCCGTTGTCATGAAAGAAGACCTTCGGCATCCGTGTAAGTTCATTGCGGATGTTGCTGAAAAATGGCTTCAGGAGATGGACGTGGTAACATTTCTGAAGGATATACAGATAATTTTGAATGGTTGGTATGGCATATTTCAGCGTTACAGAGAGTTCGTTGTTGTTCACCAGTTGCCCTGTCTGAAAAGCCAGAACCTTCAGCAACTGCACCACTTTTAAGTAATCGCTGTCATTGGCATCAAAGACATCCCGCTTCAGGTAGGTTCTTACGAGATCGCGCAGGATCTCTTTTTTTTCTGACAACTCCTTTTCGAGGGCCACAGCAGGATATCCGCCATAGGTCAGGTATTCGCCGAAAAGTTGCCGGATCAATCCGGAGTGAAGGGAACGGTAAGGCGGATCTTCGCACATCTGATGGTATTCTCCGATCAGTTCGGGATAACCGGCAAACTCAAGGTACTCTGAAAAGTCGAGTGGATAAAGCTCCACGATCCTTTTCCTGCCGGCCAGGGAGTCCCTGAATTTTTCGTCAAGGTAAAAAGCGCTGCTCCCGGTGGCCACAATTTTCAGCCAATCGCCATGCTGGTCATAAAGCAGCTTCAGAAAATTAGACGGATCGCCCGCTAACTGTACCTCATCTACAAGAAGTATGGTTTTCTGCTGCCCATCGACCCTTTTTTCTTTCCTCCCGGTATAGAAAAAGATGTTTTCGGGATGATCATTCACCGCCTTCAGGATGCCGGGATCCTCGAGGGTGATGAAGTAGTATTCCTGCTTTTCACGCTGCAAATGTTCGCCAAGCTGCCTCAGCAGGGTGGTTTTACCCGTCTGCCGTGCACCGGTGATCAGGATATACTCCTTCCTCACCATGTACTTCAGCAGAACCTCAAATATCTTTCTTTTCATGGTGATGATGTTTTTACAAATATAATAAAAAATATACCATGGTATATAAAATATTAAATAAATTATATACAAAGATCATAAAAATGCAAAACTATGATTACATTTGCATCCATTAAAACCATTACAGGCAACTCTCCGTTCCGCCGGTTGTCTTGTTTATTGATTCAGGACTAACCGCGCTAAACATTTTAACCATGAAATTTATTTATACGCTGGTCGCCGTCATTGCCGGCTACAGTTACCTCCTGGCCCAGACCCCTCCGGCCACCTTTGATCTCCGGAATGTAAACGGACAAAACTACGTGACCTCGGTAAAGGACCAGCAGGGCGGAACCTGCTGGACCCATGGCGCCATGGCAGCGATGGAGGGAAACATGATGATAACCGGTGTGTGGACGGCCGCTGGTGAGGCCGGCGAACCGGCCCTGGCCGAGTACCACCTCGACTGGTGGAACGGATTCAACCAGCACAATAACGATGACATCAATCCTCCGTCAGGGAGTGGCCTGGTGGTGCATGAGGGGGGTGATTATATGGTAACCTCGGCCTATCTCTCACGTGGCGAGGGGGCCGTGCGTGACATCGACGGACAGTCGTTTGCCGCTCCTCCCGTCCGTCGACAGGATGGTTATCATTATTATTATCCACGTGACATTGAATGGTTTACGGTGGGTGAGAATCTTGAAAACATCGATGTGGTGAAGCAAAGTATCATGGACAATGGGGTGATGGGTACCTGTTTGTGCTCCAGTGGTCAGTTCATCAGCAACTATATTCACTACCAGCCCCCTTCCTCAACGCTGGATCCCAATCACGCGGTGGCCATCGTTGGATGGGATGACAGCAAAGTGACCCCGGCGCCGCAACCGGGCGCATGGCTGTGTAAAAACAGTTGGGGCTCCTCCTGGGGCCTCGATGGCTATTTCTGGATTTCTTACTACGACAAGCATTGCGGCCACCATCCCGAGATGGGGGCGGTGACCTTCCGCAACGTGGAACCGCAACGGTACGATGTCATCTATTACCACGATTACCATGGCAAACGCGATACCCTCAATGGATGCGATGGAGTATTCAATGCCTTTACCGCTGATGCCTCCCATCAGCTCCAGGCTGTGAGTTTCTTTACTTCGGTAGATGACGTTGATTTTGAGGTGATTATTTATGATGACTTTGACGGAACCACCCTCTCGAACCCTTTGACCACCAAAACCGGAACCATCGCACACATGGGTTTGCATACCATCAACCTTGATGATACAATTGCAGTGAACCAGGGAGATGATTTCTATGTGTACCTGCATCTTTCCGACGGAGGATATGCCTATGACCGCACTTCGGACGTTCCGGTCCTGCTGGGGGGCGACTACCGCACCATCGTGGAATCATCGGCCAGCGCAGGAGAGAGCTTTTATGCGATTAGTGGCAACTGGCTCGATTTCTACAACTTCAATGATCCGTCGGGATTCCAGCACACTGGCAACTTCTGTGTCAAGGTATTGGGAAACCAGTCGGGCATGAAGGTGATCCCCGGTGAAGGGTTTTATCCGCAGGGAGCGACAGGCGGTCCGTTCAATCCCGGTGAAATGACCTACACGCTGATCAATACGGGCGTAGAATCCTTTGACTATGAGACGGTGATGACTCCGGCCGTGGATTGGCTTACAGTTACGGGGTTTCCGGCCGGAACCCTTCAGCCGGGCGACAGCGCCGATGTGGTGTTCACCGTGAATGCCAATGCCGCTGCCCTTATTCCCGGAGCCCGTCCCACCCTGATCCGGTTTGTCAATACCACCAACCATGCCGGCGACACCTCCAGGAACTGTGTCCTGCTTGTGGGAAATCCGCAACTCAGGTATGAATGGCTGCTCAACGAAAACCCGGGATGGGATACCGATGGACAGTGGGCATTCGGGGTACCACTCGGACAAGGGGGGGAACATGGTCCGGCCGATCCCACTTCGGGCCATACGGGAACCAATGTCTACGGCTATAACCTGGCCGGTGATTATCCCAATGGTATGCCCGAAATGCACCTGACCACAGGCGCCATCGATTGTTCCAGCCTGTATGGTGTTCAGTTGAAATTCTACCGCTGGCTGGGAGTTGAGAGTCCCGATTACGACCATGCCTGGGTTCGTGCCAGCCGCGATGGCATCAACTGGGAAACCATCTGGACGAATGAAACCGAGATGGCGACGCCGGGATGGGTTCAGATGGACCTGGACCTCTCGGATGTTGCCAGCAACCAGGATGGTGTTTACCTGCGCTGGACGATGGGTACTACCGATGCCGGCTGGAAGTATTGCGGCTGGAATATCGACGATATTCAAATATTTGCCTTTGAGGACGTTCCCACAAAGGTTCCGGTGGTTTCAGGGAATGAAACCAGGGTTACGGTGACCCCCAACCCCTTCAGGGATCAAACACGGCTGTTCTTTTCGTTGGGACAGACCGACCACGTTACCCTGGCAGTCTTTAATATCACAGGAAAGCTGGTCAAAACCCTTGTATATCAAACAATGCCTGCCGGGAAGCACCATCTTATCTGGGATGGCGCCAATGAAAATGGAGATAAAGTGCCAGAGGGGGTCTATTTCTACCAACTGAAAACACGGAATAAAACCCAGAGCGGCAAAGTGATCAGGATAGAGTAGGGTTGGGGCATCGTAAAATCATTTAACGGTGTCGCATGTTCAACCTCATCCCGTCCGTGACATTTTTAAACTTGACCTTACCACACGCCTTGTTCAATCATAGAAGAACCCTGATGAAAATCTGATAAACCGTCGGGGATTTCTGGTGGACCCATGGCAACTCATGAATTCAGCCACCTCCGGAATTCCGCGGTGCGCTCGATGCTGACCACCGCATCGTCTTCGTTGGCGGGGGCGGGTTTCAGCCCTATCTTGATGCGCGACCGCGACCAGGCGGTCATGTTCACAATGGCCTCCATGCTGATCAGCATCCGGCGGTTGATGCGAAAGAACTTCGCCGGATCGAGCATGTCGCCCAGGCGGTCGAGGGTAAAATCGAGAGGGTACGACTGGTCCTGGAATGTATTCAGGTAAACCCCTTTTTCGAGGGCATAAAAATAGGCGATGTCGCTGATTTCCACCTTGCGGATCTTCTCGCCGTACTGGATCAGGAAACGGTTCCGGTATTTCGGCTCCCTGCCCTGAAGGTTCAACAGGATCCGCTCCAGGTCGAGGCTGAACACCGTCTGCAAACTCCGGTACTTGGCCAGGCTCTCCTCCAGCTCCTGCTTCCTGATGGGCTTCAGCAGGTAGGCCACGCTGTTCAGTTTGAAAGCCCTGATGGTGTACTGGTCATAAGCCGTGGTGAAGATCACCGGGGTGTGCACCACCACCTCGTCAAAAATGGAGAAACATATCCCGTCGGATAGCTGGATGTCGAGGAACAGCAGGTCGGCCGTATGGACCGACAGCCAACGGATGGCCTCCTTCACGCTACCGATCCTGGCAATGACCTCCATCTCCGGGCTGATCTCCCGCAACATCCCCTCCAGCCGGTCGGCGGCAATGGATTCATCTTCGATGATAACGACCTTCATGGTTTACAAATGAGTGATTGAGTGATTGAGTGAATGAGTGAATGAGTGAATGAGTGAATGAGTGATTGGAATTTCCCTAATCGCTATTCGCTAATCACTAATCCCTATTTTGAATTTTGACATTTGAATTTTGAATTTTGAATTATTTCTTAATTTTCCTCCATAAACACCGGCAGGGTTACAATATACGATTCCCCGGTGATCCTGAAATCGGGCAGCCTGGAGGAAAGCATCGCATACCGCCTCACCAGGTTCTTTTGTCCAAGTCCGGTGGAAGGGACCGCCGAGGTTTTTGGCCTCAGGCTATTGCTGATAATGATGGCCGGGGCTGAATTCACTGCCGGTTCCCGTTCCGGTATTGCGGTGATCCTGATCTCGAGTGGCGCCGAAGCCCCGGTGTCGTTGTGTTTCAGCGCATTTTCCAGCACTGTCTGCAGCGACAGGGGAGGCATCAGGCTGTCCAGCATCTCTGCCGCTATGTCCACCGATAACCGGATGTGATCGCCGTGCCTGATCTGCTGCAGGTACATGTACGACCGGGCGAACTTCAGTTCTTCCGCCAGCGGCACAAGCTGTTTTTCGATCGATTCGAGCACGTAATGATAGATGCCGGAGAATTCGTCGATGAACTGCTGCGCCTTGCGGGTGTCGCGGTCGATCAGTCCCGACAGCACGTTCAGGCTGTTGAACATGAAATGGGGATTGATCTGGCTCTTCAGCAATTCAAAACGGATGGAGGCCAGTTCCTGTCGCAGCAGACCGGCTTTGACCCTTTGTCTCCGGCTTTCGCCGGCAAAGGTCCATCCTTCGAGGATGGCAGTAAGCAATATATTGATAACCGAAGCTATCAGCACATTGTTGATGAGCACACCGGTAAGGTCATCGGTATACCGGTTGAGGGTGTTGGCCGCCAGGGTGCCGGCAGTGGAAATGATCACGGCGATGAACAGAACGGCGGGCAGTTCAAGCAGCACCCTGGCCGGGGCGGTCTTGTCCCATGGCATCCGCCGGTTCAGCAGGTTGACCAGGGCCAGGTCGGGAACGATCAGCAAAAGTCCCAGTACCGTACTGATCGCCCCGCTGTAGATCACCCTGACCACGAATTCGAAAACCGTCTCAACCGCATAGTAACCTGTCAGAGTATTGTAGCTCACGATGATCACCTGAACGATCAGCGACATGGTGGCCGAGAACAGCAACAGGGAGGAGAACCGGAGCGATTTGGGACCTGGTGAGTTCATGATGCGATGGTTCCTGGTTTTGTTTTTTGCTAAGCAAAAATAGCGAATATTTCAGGCTTAGAAAGCCCCGAACCTGATCCCGATACCCCCGTTGAAATTATTGAACAGGCTGCTGGCGGTGCCGGTAAGGCGGACTGGCGAAGTGGCACGGTACGATCCGTTGATCCCGATCCACCATTTGGGAGCGATCCTGACCATGGCTTCGATGCCGGGTTCGATCACCGAGTAGGTTTGTTCGTCGATGGTTTGCTGGTACCATGGCTTGTCGTACCGGTAATCCTTGTCATAGGTATATTTCGCGATCCCCATTCCGGTGAGCAGGCTGAACCCGAGTTTGAACCTGTTTCCCAGGGGCTGCAGATATTCGAAGTAAAGGCCGCTGTAGCCCGATTCGAGGTGATACGTGCCATCGGAAACCACATCGTCAAGCGCATAGTCGTACCAGAGTGCATTCCCTGCAAGACCTAAGGTGAACCGTTTGTCGAAGACCACCCCGATTTTTGCCCCCAGCCATCCGGCAGGCTTGTTCATGACTTCGGTGTAGCTTCCTGATATGCCTGCGTACAAGCCGATCGTATGTTCCTTTTTCTTCCCGTCATACTTCCAGACAAAATCTTTGAAGTTTTTTTCCTGGGCGGTGCCGATGGATCCTGCCATTGTAATCAGCAAGGTCACTAACATCATTTTTGTTTTCATCGTATTCTATTTTAAAGGTTAATGGAAATGGTTGATGGGGCAAAACTACCTTACGGGTTCGCGTTGTGAAATTAAAAGAGGATGAAGCTGCATGCAGCCGGGATGAAAGCGTTTGCTATCCGGATGAACCAGCCTATTGTTTGCGGTTCACGGTCACCTCCATGATACATGTTCCATTCAAACCTCCTTGAAAAAATCGTCAGGATACCGATTAAAACAGGGATTTTGCCGAATTTTTTAACTGAATCAAAGAAATCGGTGAAAAAATGAATTATGTTTGTTGGAACCAATTAGTATTAACCTAAAAATCAATCGATGATGAAAAATTTACTTTTTCTTTTTCTGTTTATCGTTACGGGCCTCTGGAGCCAGGCCCAGACCGGATGGATCCAGGTAAATTCAAACCTGCTGGCGGGCCAGAACGTCGGTCAGCTCTCGATCGGGATGAACAACCCGGATGCCCTGTGGGCGCATGCTGTTGATGCCTCCGGTGCCATTATCGACCGTTGGACCAAATCGGCCGACGGCGGTCAGACATGGACCTCCGGAACCTTCAATGCTGGAACGGGTCTTTCGATGATCTTTGCCATCTCGGAAACGACCTGCTGGGCGGTATTCAACACCGGTGCGGCGCAGGGGTTGTACAAGACAGTGGATGGCGGCAATACCTGGGCCAAAAAAGGAACCGCGTACAGCGGAAGTTCCTTTGCCAACGTGATCCATTTCTTCAACGATACCGAAGGATTTGCGATGGGCGACCCACTGGGCGGCTATTACGAAATCTATACCACTACCGACGGCGGGGAGACCTGGACTAGGGTTCCCCAGGCCAATATTCCCGCCCCCACCTCCGGTGAGTATGGCATTACCGGCAACTACTGCGCAGTGGGCGACCATGTATGGTTCGGCACCAACAAAGGCAGGGTCTTTCATTCAGCCGACAAGGGATTGAACTGGACTGCGGCCCTCACCGCTTTCGGGGACGCCGAAACCGTTGCCCCGGTGTTTACCAATGAAACCAATGGGATCGTGTATCGTTCTTACCTGAACATCGGGCTGGCTCCAGAGATCAATACCACCACCGACGGCGGAGCTACCTGGAACATGCTTTCAGTGACCGGAAACCTTTATGGCCGATACATCACCAGTGTGCCCGGCGTTACCGGAATGTATATCGGTTCATCGAGCGAACCCGGCGAAAACGGGATCTCGTACAGTTATGACGGCGGAAATATCTGGAATCCCATCACCGAAGGCTATGATTTCGGCGCCACGGCATGGCTGAACGACTCGACCGGCTGGGCCGGATCAACCACCCAGGCCAAGAAATCGACCGGAGGGATGTACATCTACGACGGTGACCCGCTCAGCCCGGGTATTCTTTTCAATGACTTTACCGCCAATCACACGGCCATCGCGCTCAACGGATCGGTGATCTTCACCGACCTCTCCACGGGCAACCCCACCAGCTGGACCTGGACTTTCGAGGGAGGTTCGCCGGCTTCTTCAACATTGAAAAACCCTCCCCCCATCTATTACAACAGCTCGGGAGCGTTTGATGTCGGACTGGATGTGGCCAATGCCATGGGTTCCGCCTACCAGCTGAAACCCGATTATATTTATGTCGGCGGGGTTGGGATCGACGATAAAAACATGGAGATGGTCACTGTCTATCCGAACCCCGTGAAGGATGTACTCAACCTCAGCGGCACTACCATCATCGATGCGGTGACCATCGTGAACCAGGTCGGACAGGTTGTCTTTACCAGTAGGATCGGCAAGGAAAGTGAAACCCTGCGCCTGGGCAACCTGAAACCCGGCATCTACGGGCTCCGGATCCAGATGGCCGGGGGAGAGGTGAACCGTAAGATCGTGGTCGAGTAGACCGATGACTGTAAGGGAAGGGAGAAGGGGGAAAAGAGAAGGGAGAAGGGAGAAGGGAGAAAGGAGAAAGGAGAATTGACAATGGAAAATTGAAAATTGAAAACGGAAAACATTTAATATCCTCTCCCCCCGGCTCCCTCGCCTTTAAGGAAAGGGGGAGTATGTGAATCCTGAATCCCTAACATAATTTAGCTCCGATGGAGCCAGAAAAAGCATCACGATTTTTTCACCTTCACCCTTCACCTGTCACCCGTCACGATTCGTCACCCGTCAAGATTCGTCACCCGGCACGCGTAACGATTCCGTCACGCGTCACGTGTCACGCGTCACGATTTCTTGTCATGATTCTTCCAGTCCCAATAATCAGATAAACCCACACCATCAGGCATGGCAGGGCTTTGATGTGGTAAGGAACCAGGAAGTTTTCGCGGACCGTCGACGGGAAAAGGTCGGTGGCGCCAAGGGAGGTGAAGACCATGACCAGGACCAGGAGGGTGATCTGCAGCAAACCGCGGGGAGATGCGAAAAACCAGAGCATAACGCCCGTAACGGCAATAATATAGGTGGGAGATTCGGCCCTGTGATTGAACAGTACCATCCATAACAGGAGAACAGAGAGGAACCGTGCCCGGAGTTCGACGGTGTTTTCTTTTCTACGGAAAAGAAAAGGAATTAAAGATACGGCAAGACCTGCCAGTGAGGTCAGTGTTCTGGGCAGGTCAAGACCGGTCCAGCTTTGCATGATACCCATGAAGGAGACCCCAACAGAGATGGTCTGATCGTGTTGAAGCATCCCGAGGTACTGCCCGTATGACGTCAGCAACCCCGTGAATCCGGTCAGCGGCAGCGGGATCAGCAGGATGATCGCAAACCAGGCAGCGGCCCATGCCAGGGCTTTGCGTTTTCCGGGATAGAAAAGCATCAGCAGAAGTGCAACGATGCCGAATAGTTTGATGAAAAAGGTGAGCACGATCATCAGGGTCGCAAGTTTTGCATTGCCTTTTTCGAAGAAAATCCATCCCCAGAGGATCAGACCTGCCACCAGCAGGTTGCTCTGGCTGTTCTGCAACGAGGTAACCGCTTCCACCAACGCCAGTAGCATCATGAGGATACGGGCTTTCCTGTTGAACCCGGGTAGCATCCACAGGGCTCCTGCAAATACCATGGCGTTGAGGAGATTCCAGAGCGACAGCCCGAGCCAGTCGGGCAACCAGGCAAAAATACCGGCAAAGGTGGCAAATGAGGGAGTGTATTTGTAAAGATCCCAGTGGTCGAGGGGGTGGGGTTCATAGAGGTTTTTCCCCTGCAACAGATGGTGATGGGCATTTGCGAAAATGACGTAATTGTTGAATTTAGTCACCGGTGGATACCCGTTTACACCCGGCTCAACCTTTAGCATGTAAACATGGACCGACACCAGCAGCGCCAGGATGAAATATAATCCTCCGATAATAATAGGCCATTTCCTGTCAGATATTTCTTTCATATTCATCGATCACTTCTCCAAAAGTAAGAATATTTTGCCAGATCGATTTTTTTATTTAGATTTGTTCCAAATTAATTCATCCATAAAAATAAAATTAAATATCACATAATCAATCAAATAAAAAATATCAATGAAGACTTTATCCTTGTCATCCGTCATATTACTGGCGACCGCACTGTTTTTTCAGGTTTTGAACGTAGTTGCACAGGGTGATCCTTACAGTTTGCCGAAATTACCCTATGCCTATAACGCCCTTGAACCGGCCATTGATGCACAGACCATGGAGATCCACTATTCGAAACACCATGCCGCCTATGTAAAAAATCTGAACGCTGCCCTGAAGAGCGGAAAATACAGCGACTGGACGTTCGACGAACTGATGCTGTATGCAGGCGAAATCGACGAAGCAATCAGGAACAACGGTGGCGGACATTATAACCACACCCTATTCTGGAACATCCTGGGCCAGGGAAAACCATTCAACCCTTCATCGGAGGTTGGCAAGGCCGTTGTCACTACGTTTGGATCTTACGACAGCCTGACAACGCTGCTCAGCAAGGCGGGTGCTTCGCGGTTCGGATCGGGCTGGGCCTGGCTGATCGTGACACCTGAAAGAAAACTAGCCGTATGTTCTACCCCGAACCAGGACAATCCCATCATGGATGTCGCTCCCTGCAGGGGTATCCCCGTGCTGGGCATCGATGTGTGGGAACACGCTTATTACCTGAAGTATCAGAACAAGAGGGGCGATTATCTTTCGGCCCTGCTCAGTGTTATAAATTGGGAAGCGGTGAACCTGAACTACACCGAAGCCCTGAAAAGCCAGCTATTGGTAACCCTCGAACGCGAAACCTGGACCGGTTTACAGGATTACCACGTGGTGATGTCCCAGACTTTTCATCCTGCAGAGGAGGGTGACCTGAAGCCCATTAAAGCCCGTTCGGGCGAGATGGTTGAGAAAGCTCTCGCCCTGCGGAATGGTTCCATTCCGGCCTCCTTCAACACACCGGAAATAAAAAAAGCCATCGATGACCTGGTGACCGGCTCGGAAGAGGTGGACAAACTCGTTCAGAAAAAGGCGAGCGATAAAGCCATCACCGATCGCCTCACAAAACTGCACGACACCTTTCACATCATCCAGGGCCTTTGCAGGCATTGACCCTGTGACTATCACTAACAGCGCTTTCGTTTATCTTCCCGGACCGCCATTTGGTGAAACCGGAATTCGCTGATCGCTCTCATTTTTCCTTCAGAGGAAAGATTCCGTTTCATGAAAGTAATCTATATTTGTTGTCCTGGAAACAGCCATTTCAGGACTGACAAATATTGCTGCATGACCGATGAGTTTAATTTCGGGGGCATTGTGGAACGCGCTCCTTATATTGTTACCATTATCAACCAAAAGGGTACCATCAGGTATCTTAATCGGACAGAATTAGGGTTTTCACGGGAGTTTTTCATCGGAAAGCCAATCTTCGACTTCATCTCTCCGGATCATCTGGTTGATGCACGCCGCGCGATCGCGTCGGTAATTGAAACCGGCCATCCCGGGGTCTATCTCAACTCATTCAGGAATAGCGGTACGGTGGAATGGTATGATAACCAGGTTATCCAGCTGAATGAAGGAGATCCTGGCAGCGACCTGGTCATCTTCTCTGTGAATGTGACAGGAAAGAAGGAAGCAGAAAGCAAACTTCTCGAAAGCGAGGAACGTTACCGTCAGATGGTGGAAAATTCTCCCGATGCAGTGGTGATCCATTGCGAAGGCAGGATCGTCTATATCAACCAAACCGGGTTGAAAGTGCTTGGAGTTACGGGGCCGGAGCAGATCATCGGAAGTTCCGTGATCGACTTTGTTCATCCTGATATGCGGATTTCAGTTGGTAAACGGATCATGGAATCGATGCAGAACAACCGTGTTGCCCTGACGATGGAGGAACAGTTCATTCTTCCATCAGGCCGGTGCATCGATGTGGAGGTGACCGGTCAACCCCTGAAGTACGAGGGTAAGCCGGCCATGCAGGTCGTTATCAGGGATATCACCAACAGAAAGAGGATCGAGTCGGCCCTGGCTCAGCGCGAGAAACAGCAGGCGCTGATCATGAACTCGCTTCCCGTTATCTTTTACAAGGTTAACCCGGTTCCCGGCTTTCCCACAGTTTGGATCTCTGGACAGATCACCGGAATTACAGGATTCAAACCGGAGGATTTTAACGGTAATTCTGTTTTCTGGGAGGGCAGGCTCCACCCCGACGACAGGGAGCGTACGTTAAGGGAATATGGCGAAATTTTAACCCGCGAATCCATTGCTGTCGAATACCGATGGCAGTGTGCCGACGGGCAGTACCGGTGGTTTTACGACCGCCTGGTACTGATCCGTGATGAGCACGGAGAACCTTTGGAAACGGCAGGCATCTGGCTCGACATTACCGACCGGAAGAAGATGGATGAGGACCTGAAGGAAAGCGAACTCAGGCACCGGAAATTGTTCAGGGGTATTGAACAGAGCCCCGCTGCAGTCGTTATCACTGGCACCGACGGAGCGATCGAGTATGTAAATCCGCGGTTCACGGAGATGACCGGTTACCAGGCTGATCATGTGACAGGAAAGATTGCCAGGATCCTTAAACCAGGACGGACTGCGGATGCATTGCACCGTGAGATCTGGGCTAACATAAGGTCAGGAAAGAATTGGCAGGGGGAGTACCTGAGCAGGCGGTTCGACGGCACTGCTTACTGGGAATCGGTCTCCTTGGCACCGATCTTCGATGCGGCAGGACGCATCATTAATTTCATTATCACCATCGAGGATATCACCGATCGCAAACAAATGATTGCTGAACTGATCGCAGCCAGAGAGAAGGCGGAACAGAGCGACAGGCTCAAATCTGCCTTCCTGGCCAACATGTCGCATGAGATCCGGACACCGATGAACGCCATCGTCGGATTTTCGGAGATGTTATCAGATCCGGACTTGTCGGTTGGTGAACGTCACCGTTACACAGGCATCATCCAGTCGCGGTCAGGCGACCTGATGCACCTGATCGATGACCTGCTGGAAATTTCGCGGATCGAATCGGGAAATGCCACCGTGGTTAGGGAAAGGGTGCTGATCAATCATATTATCGATGAACTTGAATCAATATACTGGGATCGGCTGACGCGGGTTAATAAATCCCATATCAAGCTGATACCCGAAAAATGTCTTCCTGACCCGCTGGCCGAAATAAGCACCGATGGATACATTCTGAAGCAGGTTTTTTCAAACCTGATCGACAACGCCATCAAATACACCAGCCAGGGATTCATAAGATTCGGTTACCGGTCGCCGGCCGGCGGCAGGATCACCTTTTTTGTGGAAGATTCCGGGATCGGGATCGATCCTTCGCAGCACGAGGTAATATTTGAACATTTCAGGCAGGCTGATCACCGCGACGCCCGGCAATATGGCGGGACAGGACTGGGTTTATCAATCTGCAAGGGTTCACTGGCCCTCCTAGGTGGCGAAATCCGCGTTGAATCGGAGCCCGGAAGCGGAAGCAGGTTCCTGTTCACATTACCCTTTGAACCCCTATCGGGAATTCCCGACCCTATGGTAACAGGGACTGCGGATCCGGATGTCAGGACGGTTTTGAACTGGACCGGGAAGCGATTTTTATTGGTAGAGGATGAAGAGACGAACATGGAATTCCTGAGCATCATACTGGGTCGCACCGGCGCTGAACTGGTGCCTGCGCTCAATGGTCAGATGGCGCGGAGTTTTATTAATGGTCCGCAACATTTCGATCTGGTATTATTGGATGTAAGGCTGCCTGATGCCGACGGCTGGGAACTTGCAAGGGAAATCAGGGAGGTCAGACCGGGATTGCCTCTGATTGCACAAACAGCTTACGCCATGTCGACCGACCGGCAAAAAAGTCAGGAAGCGGGTTGTGACGCATATGTCTCGAAGCCGATCAGGAAGGAGTTTTTATTGAAAACCATTGCAAATATAGTAAGATGAAAGAGCACGATTCGATCGTCAGGGTCTTCAGCGGATCGGAAATCACGGCATTGATGATCAAAGCCCGGCTGGAGGAGGCCGGCATTGTTGCTATGATCAGGAACGATTTCCAGTCGGGGGTTGCGGCCGGATTCTTTGCAGGTCCACCTGAAGATGTTGACCTTTTTGTCAGTAACGAGGACCTGGAAGCAGCCAACCCGGTCATCGAAGAGATCCTGAACATGAATATGGAATGAAGGCCGATACCGAATTCCTTGAATTCATGTGGCCGATGCGCCATTTCCTGGTGACCTGCGGCGACCGGGTTGCCAGCCCCAACATCATCACGGTGAGTTTCTGTATGCCGGTGTCAAAAGATCCCCCGATGCTGGCGATTGCCATCGGGAAATCCTCATGGTCGAACCACCTGATACAGCAAACCGGTGAGTTTGCGGTCAATGTTCCGTCGCAGGAACTTCACCGTGAGATCTATTTCTGTGGCTATCATTCGGGAAGGACGGTCGACAAATTCAGGGAAACCGGGTTGACGGCCGTGGCGGCCAGGAGCATCCGTCCGCCGGTAATTGCCGAATGCCTGGCCCACATGGAGTGCGTCGTGAAACACCGTCTTGAAACAGGCGATAAAATGATCATTGTCGGCCAGGTAGTGGAAGCCTATGCCGACCGCTCAAAATTGGCGGGTGAGGACAGGGTTCCGTTTGCAGCCGGTGAATTTCCCCGGAAGGTATATGGGACAAGGTTCGCATGGCGGATATCCGGTGGCGGCTGACGAAATGCCATGCCGGAGCGTAATCGCAATGCCCGGAATTTTATCGGTTTTTCACCAGGTTACCGGAGAAAAAGGATCTGGATCCGCTGGTTCAGCCCGATGATGACGTATTTTTCTACAGGCAGACGGGGATAATAATCGTCACCACCGGTTTAAAAAGAATACAGCCGAAGTGATTCAGGGCTGTTCGCCTGATCCTGCCAGCGGCAGTTCCACACTGAAAACACTCCCACCACCGGCTTCGCTTTCAACCCGTATGGTGCCCCCCTGTGTTTCTGCGAATTCCTTGCAGAGGATCAGTCCCAGACCGCTTCCTTTCTCCTTGGCGGTACCCAGCGTGCGTTGCATGGTTTCGATACGGAAGATCTCCGACATCTGTTGGGTTGATAGCCCGATCCCGTTGTCCTTCACATCGATGATCGCTTTACCCTTGCCGGTGCGGGTAATAATCTCAACATGACCACCCGGATAAGTAAACTTAATGGCATTCGAAAGCAGGTTACGGAAGATGGTACTGCACATATTCCGGTCGGCAATGATGCGGATCCCTTCAGGAAGATCACTGGTAAGGGATATTTTCTTTTGACCGGCCTGGTATTGGGCCATGGCAATATTCTCAGCAAGGTGCGCTTTCAGGTCAATGACCTCAGGTGAATACTGAAGCAATCCTCTCTGCGACTGGGCCCAGATCAGCAGGTTTTCAAGCAATGCATAAGCCTGTTTCGCCGAATTACCGATTCTTTCGAGCCTGTCGACAATCTCCTCCCTGCTCAGGCCGGGGAGATCCTCGGTAAGCAGGTCGGTAAATCCAAAAATGGTATTGAAGGGACTTTTCAGGTCGTGGGCCAGGATTGACAGGAATTTATCTTTACTGGCGTTAATGCGGATCAGTTCCCGCTCCTTTTCCTTCAGGAATTGTTCTGCCCGTTTTCGTTTTTCAATCTCCCCAAGCATCTCCGATGACAACCTGATAAGTTTGTTGTTTACCGCGTGGATTTTCCGGTAGTATCTGTAAATGATCAGAAGAAGGATGATGATAACGGCGATGAACACCGAGAGCCCGATAATCACCATCTTGCGGTTTCTCAGCTGGGCCTGCTGGATCTGCGATTCCTGCCGGAGTGTTGAAATGGTGAAGGCCTGCCTTTCATCGTCGAACTGCTTTTGCATCTCCAGTATCCGTGATTTGTTCACCGATTTTTCAACACTGTCCTTCAAGTGAATGTATTTCTCCAGATAGGCAGTCGATTCTTTGTAGTTCCCCATGGCTTTGAGTAAAGCCACCTTTACCCTGTAAACTTCCATTATAAAACCCGGCTGGCCCCACTGCCGGGCGCTGCTTTCAGCGATTGTGATAAACCGCATCGCCTGTTCGTAATCTTTCAGGCCTGTGTAGGCCTGTGCCAGCGAAATGCTTGAATAGGCGATCCCTATCAGGTTATCCTGACTGCTCGTTACAGTGAATATCTTCATGAACGCTCCCGCGGCCTCCTGGAACCGGTTGGCATCGAGAAGGAGATTGGCTATATTGAATTCGGCGATCATCTGGTTCCCCTCGTCTGTGAGGTTAATATAAATGTCACGCGCTTTGTTGTAATAAAAGCTTGAAGAGTCGGGTCTGGCATAGCGGAAATGGATACCCAGATCGCTGTATAGAATTGCCATCCAGGGTAAATGAGAGACCCGGGAGAACAGGTCGAGCGATCTCCTCAGGTATTTACCGGCCATGGCACTGTCGCCGGTCTTGCGAACGATATACGCCAGGTTGCGCAATGAAGAGGCGAGCGTCAGTGTATCCCTGCTCTTTTCGGTGATCCGGATACTCATATTAATGTACTCCTGTGCCAGTTCAAGCCTGTCTTTTTGTTCCGCCACGCTGCCCAGGTTGTTGTAAAACCGGGCCATGTTTCCCGAATCATTCCGGGCCCGGGCAAGGCCGAGCGCCGTTTCATAACCCGTGCTTGCCTTTTCGAACAGACCGCGTTCAAAATAGCATCCGGCTAAGTAATTGTAAGCGTTCTCAACGGTTATCGTATCATTGATTGAATCGGCCATGGATAATGACTTCTGGAAGTAACTGATGGCGGAGTCGGTGGCCCCCCGGTTGGAGTGGTAAATTCCTACCATCATCAATCCTTTTGCAATCCATCTGGTACTGCCAGCGAAAGTGGCTTCCCGGAGAAGTTTCGACGAATAGACCCACATCGAATCCAGGTTCCTGGTGCTCCAGTACATGGCGGTATCATTCAGCTTTTTCCATTCCTGTGCCTGCGCCTTCTCCCGGTCGCCGGGGGCCTGCTGCGAACATGCAATAAGCAGGCAAATAAGTGCTGGAAATATAATGGGCCAATATCTTCTTTTATTCATTGAGCAGAGACTGAGAAGTAAAAGTATAGAAAACAATCAAACGGATGTAATTGAAAATATTATTTTTGAAGCAAAAAAACGAATATGGATACTGTAGAAAAAGTTTTGGATACCCTGAAAAAGGCCGGTAATGCGTTGACTGCCGGCCAGATTGCCGACCAATCGGGCATCGACCGCAAAGAGGTCGATAAAGCAATGAAAAAACTGAAGACCTCCGGACAGATCACCTCTCCGAAGAACTGCTACTGGGAGCCGGCAAAGTAAGCAGACTTCCTGGACCCCGACGGGGTCCCACCACCCCGACGGGGTGAATTAAAAAAAGGCAACCATGACGGAAACATTGACTGAACTAAGGGCCGTTCTTGCATCGCATGCCGATGAGAGGGTCCGTGAATCGGGCCGGAGATATTTCAGGGAGCCTGTCGAAATGTACGGGATAAAGGCGGCAGTAGTGCGCGACATTGCCCGCAGCCGGTTTAAATCTCTCGGCAACGTTTCGAAGGAGGAGGTTTTCGCACTTTGCGATGACCTTTGGCAATCGGGCATGATGGAAGAGTCTTTCATCGCCTGCTTCTGGTCGCATGCCGTTAAAAAGCATTACAAACCGGATGATTTCGGACGCTTCGAACGATGGGTCGGAACTTACCTGACCAACTGGGCTTCGTGCGATACCCTTTGTAATCATACCATCGGTGACTTCCTGATGAAGTATCCCGGTCATGTGGAGCGGTTGAACCACTGGACCACTTCGCCCAACCGCTGGATGCGAAGAGGTGCAGCAGTATCGCTGATCATACCGGCGCGAAAGGGGATGTTCCTTACGGAGATACTGGGGATCACCACCTTGTTGCTGGACGATGCCGACGACATGGTGCAGAAAGGGTATGGCTGGATGCTGAAATCGGCCAGCCAGGCTCATCAGCAGGAGGTGTTCAATTTCGTGATGAGCCACCGTAATGAGATGCCTCGTACGGCGCTGAGGTATGCCATTGAAAAAATGCCCGCCGAACTGAAAGTGCAGGCCATGAAACGGGACTGACGAATGTGGGCGCGGATTTAAAACGTGGCGCCGGTCCCGGCCCCTGCTTTTAACCCGTATTGCCCTGTTTTAGGATTGAAGACGATCTCGTTGGTCCCGGTTTTCCGGATAAACTCCAGGGTCTTTTCATACTGGACGGTCCCTTTTCTCAGCCATTCCGGCATATCCTGGTCCCGCTCAAGGTGCATCAGCGCTTTCATCTCTTCAACCAGTTCGGCCAGTTTTTCTTCAGGTGATGTAAACCCGAGAATCTCCCTCGTACGCATGACCAGGATCACCGACCGGGTGAAGTCGTGAAGCGACTGCGAAACGGCCTGACCGATCATGTCCATACGGGCCAGAAGTTCGATCCTTGCCTGCCGGAGTCTGATCTCATCACCGGTGAGCACCAGGTCGAGCAATCCGCCGTACCAGGCTGCGCTGACGATCACCATATCGCGGAAATCGGGCAGGTCATCACTGAATATCAGTGTCCTGATCCGTTCCCTCACGGCCATGATTTCATTGTTTTTTATCAGGATGGTCCGGGTGCCGGGCCTGAAAAGCGGAAAGACATATTCCCGTTCCATCCGCAGAAAACCCTTTTCGACTAATCCAGCAACCAGGATCTCACGGAAACGGCTGCCCTTTGTTGCCAGTTTCATGAGCCACCAGTTGATCCTTTGCTGATCGGGCGCACTGTGAATCTCCGCCAGGGCTTCATCAAGCAGTACGTGACCGGTAGGGGCGGGCTGATCGGTGATCACCCGCTCAAGGTCCGTGTCAATACGGTGCCGGAGCGCAAGGTCCATGAGGATGGCAGCGGCCAGCAAAAGGTCGAATTTCTTCGATTTCAGGTATGCTTTACGACCGGTTTTCTCATTTACCGTAAGTAGATACAGTTCTTCGGGGATTGTAAGTTGTTCGTCCATGATCACTCTTTTTTCATCTTTTCGGAATTGGAGAAATTTTTATCACGTTTGGATGATCCGGCAGGCACCTCCGCTCCGCGAAGTTGTCGCATCTTCCGTATGCCCCTTATCCAGGAGGGGATTGCATCTTTCACGATGATCACCACACAGGTCATGATCACCAGGGTAAGCACGAGGTTGATGATCCCCTGGAGATGATGTTTCGGGGTTCCGAGCTGAGGGATGTAAATCCCCAGGATGTTCATGATTCCCGCAGTAATGGTCGTGATGCCCACAAACAGCATGGGGATCAGGGTGATCCAGGCAAATTTTGCCTTCCCGTTATTGATCAGGTACGAGGTGCCAATGGCCAGGGCAATGGTCGCAAGCAACTGGTTGGCCGAGCCGAACATCGGCCAGATGGTCGAAACACTTCCGGTATAAATGAAGTATCCCCAAAAGATCACCACGAGTCCGCTGCTTATCAGATTCCCCGGAAGCCAGTTGGTTTGAGTGAAGGGCTTGTATGCCTTTCCGAGGAGTTCCTGAAGGATAAAACGGGCGACTCTGGTTCCTGCATCTATCGTGGTTAAAATGAAGAGTGCCTCGAACATGATGGCGAAATGGTACCAGTACGACATCAGTTTGTCGAGACCGGGGATTGAAGAAAAGATTTGTGCCATACCTACTGCCAGCGAAACTGCTCCCCCGGTTCTGCCAGCGATATCTTCGCCCACCTCGGCCGCCAGTTTCGGGAGTTCCGATTCGGTGAAACCCATGGCCTGAAGCTGCGGCAGGATCTGGGCGAATTTTTCGACCGGGACGTTGATCTGGAAATAATCCAACGGGTGGAGGCTGGCAGCGGCAATGAGCGCCATGATGCTCACCATTCCTTCGGCAAGCATCGATCCTACGGCCACCGGCCGTATATGCGATTCGTTCATGATCATTTTTGGAGTTGTTCCCGAACTGATCAGGGCATGGAATCCGGAGATGGCTCCGCAGGCTATGGTGATGAACAAGTAGGGGAAAAGGGTTCCGGGGATGATGGGTCCGCCGCCATGGATAAAGGAGGTGAAGGCAGGCATTTTCATATCCGGAGCTACAATGATGATGCCTATCGCAAGGAGGGCGATCACCCCCAGTTTCATGATGCTGCTCAGGTAGTCGCGGGGCGAGAGCAAAAGCCAGACGGGAAGCACCGAAGCAACGAACCCGTAGCCGGCCAGAAGGATGGTGAGCGTTTTATGATCGAACGAAAACCAGGAGGCAACGGGCGAATCGGGGATGTATCGCCCGAAGATCACCGCGGCGGTGAGCATGATCACGCCCATGACAGTGGCTTCCGTAACCCTTCCTTTCCTGAATCTGAACATCCATACCCCCATGAACAATGCGATCGGGATGGTGGCTGCAATAGTGAAAAGACCCCATGAAGATTCGCTGAGTGCGTTGACCACGACCAGTCCCAGCCCGGCCATGGCGATGACGATGATCAGGAAAGTAGCCAGTGATGCGGTGATGCTGCTGGATAATTTCCCGATCTCATGGCGGGCGATCTCTGCCAGCGATTTGCCGTCGTGCCGCACCGAGGCGGTAAGGATCACCATGTCGTGGACCGACCCAGCCATTACGGCGCCAACCACCATCCACACAAATCCGGGGAAATAACCAAACTGGCACGCAAGAACCGGACCGACCAGGGGACCGGCCCCGGCGATGGCCGCAAAATGGTGCCCGAAGAGCACCCACTTGCTCATGGGGTAGTAATTCTGTCCGTCGTACAGTTTACCGGATGGCATGATCCGGGCGCTGTCGATCGTGAGTACCTTGGCAGCAATGAAACCGAAGTAAAAACGGTAGGCAAGGGCAAAAATCGCGAGTGAAGCGATCACCAGGGGCATCGCATTCATAGATCAGGAAATTTGGCAGTTTAACATAAGCTTGTTCAGGAATACAAAAGTAGAAATTATGCGTCAGCGCTTGACAAAGGGATAAAGTTTGTTAACTTAGTGGTGAAAATGTTTTAATCTTAGGCCATGAACAGATATTTTCTTTTTCTTGTCCTGATTCCGGCAGTAATGTCATTTCTCAGGCTCTCCGGCCAGCCTTGTGCTTCAGCCGTCAATATTTATACATTCACCCACGAAGGGCATGTTTACGATGTGGTAAAAGAGAAGAAGAACTGGGTCGATGCAGCGGCATGCGCTGTGGAGCTTGGTGGTTATCTGACCGTAATCAACGATGATACCGAACAGGCCGCTTTGTTCGACGCGGTACTGAACGGGGCAGGGGTGCCCAATAATTATGTAACAGTACCCGATGGCGGGGGCGTTGCCTATGTGTGGATAGGAGCGACCGATAAGGTAACGGAAGACACATGGATATGGGATGGGACCAATAGCGGAACAGGTGTCAATTTCTGGAATGGCCAGGGAGCCGCCGGAGCGGGTGGGGGAGCCGCCGTGGGAGGACTGTACAACAACTGGGGAGGGTCATCGGCCGGGGTGATCATGGAACCTGACGACTTTGGCGGTAACCAGGATGCGGCCGCCATGGCTCTGAGAGGCTGGCCCGGTGGCAGCGGGGCCCTTGGCATTGCCGGTGAATGGAACGACATCAACCTGGCCAACAGCATCTATTTTATCGTCGAGCGCCAAAGTACTGGTATTCAGGAAGACAAATCAATGGACTTCCTGCTGACTCCCAATCCTGTGAAAAATGTCGTATCGGTAACATCGTATCAGGAAGGATTGCTTTTCAATACTATCAGGGTTTTGACGAGTGATGGCAGGCAGGCCAGAAATATCATGATCCCCCCGTCAAAAAAATACCAGATTAGTATGGAAGGATATCCGGCAGGGCATTACCTGATCGGGATAGGAACTCCAGGCGGTAGTCTGCATTATTATTCAATAATCAAGGAATAAAGATACCTTGGCGGTATTCCTCCTCTCTTATCCTATCCTTTTCACATAAACCGGCTGATCTCTTCAGCATGTTCCTTCTCTTCGTCGATGACCTGCTGTATAAGACTCCTTGAATTGCTTCGTGTGTATTGCAGCAACCCGGTATAGAAGGCGACACTGTCGTTCTCAAACCGGTAGGCAATAGCCAGTGCCTCCCTGGGAGTCTTTACGGTTGTGGCCAGGTTGCGACCGGCTTCCGGTTTCCCGAAAATATGCGAACCGGCCAGGTGGCCGATGTAATCTGAGGCATCCGGCGATTCGAAATCAAAGCTTTCGGCATCAAATTTTTCAGCCAACTTCTGGAAAACCGCGATATGCATGACCTCTTTTTCGGCCAGATCGAGAAACAATCCCTTTATTTCATTTTCTTCAGCGATCATGCCGGCTGCCGCGGTGTAAAACTCGTTGCCGTTCTCCTCGATCCTTACAGCGATGTCAATAATCTCCTGTCCTGAATAGTACATGGTGTTTTTTATTGACAAATGTAATGAAATAACCGTTTTCATTATTTGGTAATTTTGCACCCGAAAAACCTGTTGAGAAACAAACAACCGGAATTCGGGATTCGGATTTTGAAATAAAACTACTTTCCCTAATGACTATTTCCCAATGCCTAATACCTTTTAAACAGCGTAATGGATAAAAAAAATCTTGAAAAATACAGCTCTGCCTTCACGCTGAGCGACATGGAGATCTTCATATTCCCTGAATTACTGTATGCTCTGGTCCTCGCCAACATCATGTCGCCAGAGATATGGAAATGGCGGGACGATCCCTGGTTTACAGGGATAAAAAAGATGGGTCCTCTCAAGAAGGTGCACCGGGTGAAGCAATACATCATGGATCATTATAACTTTAACCTTGATCTTGACACCTGGGGATTGACCGACAAGCAGACCGAGATAAGCCGGTTCAGCGAGTTCATCGACATGGAGATGCTTTCGCGTTCGAACGCCCTCTTCGGCTATGAGGGCGACAAGTACTATTTCGACATGGATATCCGGCGTCATTTCGGACTGGATAAGTATGATTCCGACATCATTCCCTACTGGAAGACGGAAACGGTGGAAGCGATGAACGCTTTCCGGTTTAAGCCGGGCCATGAAGCCGGGGCAGGGGAGTGTGTTTCGCTGGCGTGCCTTTATGCTGCCGCTTTATTTATCGTGGCGGAGATCCCCCTTGAAAAGATATTCCTCATGGGCACGCCGCTTCATTCGCAGAATTTCGTGATGATCGACGAAGGGGTGCTGACCAATAACCGGCGGATCGTAACGAAGTCCATGTGGTTCAACGGCACCGAGTTGTCGGCTCTGGCCCGCCGTGCGCTCGAAAACGAGCAGGTGACCTATGTGGCGCATAGTTCGGGATGGATCCATACCATCTACCCCGAAGCAACCATCGACCAGGCCTGCTACCATAAGTTCAGGGAAAAGCTCGGCAAATTTCTTGAAACCGGGATCGACTTCGAGATCTTCATGAATTTCCTGCGCGACTACAGCCGTCACCAGAAACTGTTCCAACTCTGTTTCACCTGCCAGGGTTCCTCGCGGTATATCAGACTGGAAAAAGCTTTCGGATATGAACATGGCAGCAAGAACCGGCTGGGCGATAAGACCGGCCGGAAGCTCTTCTGCGAAATGGATGAGGAGGATCTTTATCTCCAGCCCATTGACCACCGTTACAGGATCGATTATGACGACGCACTGTTCAGTTTGAAACCCTACCCGCAGTTCCTTGAGTCACTCCGGGCCAGCTTTCCGGGCCTGGCATCACACCCGGAATTTTTCACAGACCTGAGAAGATTTAGCCAAACCACTCCGCGACTTCCATCCACCCAGAAGGAGTTCATCCCGCAGCAAAAAACCGGGCGGACCGCTTGCGGCGAGACTGAACCGGTTCAAGGCGGGGCGCCGCAGGCCGATACCCACGGGCCCACGGCATCCTTGGCTATGCCCCGCCAGCTGGCGCTCACCACAGGGATGTCGCGCGAGGAGATCATCCGATACCTGCAGGAGCTCCGCCAGCCTGAAGGATCCCCGCGAACCCGGACGACTGCGGGGGCTATCGTGCAGGGTCAGCCGGTGCATCCACCCTCGGCCGTGATTGCCGACCTTGCATTCTATGCGGGCCGGTACATGGATTCATGCGACTGGAAACCTTTTCTGAAGGCGGTGTTCGAAAGGAACCCCGTTGCGCTGGAACATTTCAGGGATAAAGACCTGGATGCCGCCAGCCGGGAACTCGCTGAATGGCCGGATGAATCGATCTATACGGGGAACCGGCTCGCCCTTCCCGACGAGGTGGTGAACTTCAAACGAGGCGACGGAATGGAGAAGGCGATAACCTTGCTGAATCTGTGCAGATCGCGCCGGCTTAACGCCAGGATTGTGCAACAGCAGGGGAAAATCATCGTAAAAATCAAGGAGCAAAGTTTCGGATTTCAAACCCGCAAAGAGCTGCATCTCCCGGTTTCACAACTGGAGGCAGGGATGTCGCCCAAAGCACGTTAAATTCACGGATAGATTCAGGAAGAAAGACTCAGGCAGGAAGCCATTTTTTAAGAATGGCGATCAGTTCTTCACGTCCGATCGGTTTTGCAAGGTAGTCATTGCAACCTGAACTTACTGCCTGGTGAAAAGAAGCTGATGAAACATAGGCTGTCAGAAGAATGATCGGAAGTTTGTTTCGGAAATTTCTGATCTCCCGGGTAGCATCATATCCGGTCATTTCGGGCATCATGCCATCCATCAGGATCAGGTCGATCGCGTCGTTTGATTTACAAAGCTCCAGGGTTTCGATTCCGCTCCTGGCCCAAAGAATGGTGATTCCCGTGTTTTTCAATGCAGCCTCGATATAGAGGTAACTTGAGTCGTTGTCTTCGGCTACAAGGATTGTATACCTTCTGAAGTCTGGATTTTCCATCATTAACTGAATTATAATACCGATGCAAACTATTTCGCAAAGGTTTGCCCGTAATAACGGGTTAAAAGTATTACTTTTGAAAATGCTAAAGTCATAAAATTGAAAAAATTATGAGACAGATTTTAATCTTCTGCCTGATCCTGACCATCACATGTTTCCAGGCAGCCAACGCGCAGAATGAAAACGCCCCGGGCCAGTCAGTGAGCGACTCTGCCAACAGCTATCCATCCTGCGGCAATCTTGAATACGGCGGTATGACTTACCATACAGTCAGGATAGGCACGCAATGCTGGATGAGAGAGAACCTGAACGTAGGGAAATGGGTCGACGTTGCGGTCCAGCAAAAGCAGTCGAACGATGGCAATATCGAGAAGTACTGCTACGGGAATGACTTTGTACAGTGCGATCTGTGGGGTGGGTTATACACCTGGGACGAGATGATGTATTACACCCAGACTTCGGGGGCCCAGGGAATTTGTCCGGCCGGCTGGCATATCCCGACGGCCCAGGACCTGAAAACGCTGATCGGTTTTCTTGGCGGGGAAGATATGGCGGGCGGTAAGATGAAATCTACGGGCTCCCGCGACTGGCAAATCCCCAATGTCGGAGCCTCCAATAACAGCGGATTCTCTGCTTTCCCGGGCGGGTATTATGATCAGATGGCCAGTCGTTGGTACGATCAGCACCGGGCAGGCTATTTCTGGACCTCCGAGATGATGTCTTCAGGCACCGCAGAGGCCATGACCATGAGTTTCCGCAACACAGTGGTTTCCCGTTACGAGGAATACAAGCCCAGCGCCTTGTCGGTCCGCTGCATCCGCAACGATTGAGTGGTAGAAAAGGACCCCGTCGGGGTCCCCCCACCCCGTCGGGGTCCCTCCACCCCGTCGGGGTCCCTCCACCCCGTCGGGGTCCCTCCACCCCGTCGGGGTCCCCCCATTTCTTATCAAACCTTTTTGTACCTTTGCAGCCCTTAAAAAGTACATACATGGCTGCAAACGAAGATCTCTTCAAAAAAATCATCTCCCACGCAAAGGAATACGGGTTTGTTTTTCCATCCAGCGAAATATACGACGGTTTAAGTGCGGTTTATGATTATGGCCCCTTCGGCGTCGAACTCAAGAACAACATCCGTGAATACTGGTGGAAGTCGATGACCCAGTACCATGAGAACATCGTGGGGGTCGATGCGGCCATCTTCATGCATCCCACCGTATGGAAGGCCTCGGGTCATGTGGATGCCTTCAATGACCCGATGATCGACAACAAGGATTCGAAGAAGCGTTACCGGGCCGACGTGCTCATCGAGGACCATGTCCAGAAGATCGAGGACAAGATCCAGAAGGAGGTCGAAAAGGCGCGCGGCCGGTTCGGCGAATCGTTTGACGAGCAGATGTACCGTGCCACCAACCCCCGGGTGAAGGAGTACCAGGATAAGATCGACGCCATCAAGAACCGGTTTTATCCCGCCCTGGAGCGCAACGACCTCGCGGATGTGAAGGCCCTGATCGAGGAGACCGGCATCGTGTGTCCCATCTCGGGGACAAAAAACTGGACAGAGGTACGCCAGTTCAATCTGATGTTCTCGACCCAGATGGGGTCGGTGAACGAGGATTCGAACGAGATCTTCCTGCGACCTGAAACCGCCCAGGGAATTTTCGTCAACTTTCTGAATGTGCAGAAATCGGCCCGGATGAAGATCCCGTTTGGCATTGCCCAGACCGGCAAGGCTTTCCGCAACGAGATCGTGGCACGCCAATTCCTTTTCCGCATGCGCGAATTCGAACAGATGGAGATGCAGTATTTCGTCAGGCCTGGCGAAGAACTTCAGTGGTATGAATTCTGGAAGAACGAGCGCATGAAGTGGCACCTGTCGCTGGGCATCCCCGCCTCCAAATACCGTTTCCATAACCACGAAAAGCTGGCCCACTATGCCAACGCCGCCGCCGACATCGAGTTCGAATTCCCGATCGGATTCAAAGAAATAGAGGGAATTCACTCACGCACCGACTTTGACCTCGGTGCCCACCAGAAATTCTCGGGCCGCAAGATCCAGTATTTCGACACCGAATCGAACGAAAGTTTCACCCCCTATGTCGTGGAGACCTCCATCGGCCTCGACCGCACTTTCCTGGCCGTGCTCAGCCATGCCTATCGCGAGGAGAAGCTCGAAGACGGCAGTGAACGCGTGGTGCTCGGCATCCCCGCACGTCTGGCCCCCATCAAGGTGGCTGTTCTCCCGCTCATCAAAAAAGACGGACTCCCCGAAAAGGCCCGCGAGATCATGGATGTGCTGAAGTACGATTACCGCTGCTTCTACGAGGAGAAAGATACCATCGGCCGCCGCTACCGCCGGATGGACGCCCTCGGAACCCCTTTTGCCATCACCATCGACCACCAGACTCTCACCGACAACACCGTCACCATCCGCGACCGCGACACGATGCAGCAGGAACGCATCGCGATCAAGGAGATTTCGGGTGTGGTAAACACGAAAATCAAAGGATCGCGGATGTAGAGACAAGGCATGCCTTGTCTCTAACGTATATACCGTATCACATTCTTTTCTATATTTACGGAGTGAAAAACGATGCCCCGGGCCATTCCCGGCATTGTCGTCGTGGAGATGACCTGTCAATTTTACCGATGAAGCGGTGCCTGAGCAAAATCATTCAATGGACCCTGATGGTTGCAGGAGCATGGATGCTGCTCCTTTTTATCCTCGCCATGACCACCGCCCCGTTCTGGCTTCGGTATCAACTCGGAACGGCGAAAGCGGGAATCAAACGTCCTCCCGACTACATCGTGGTACTCGGCGGAGGAGGCATGCCCAGCGAATCGGGACTGATGCGCTGCTGGTACGCCGCCAGGGTGGCCGACCGGTTTCCCCGGGCCATGGTCATCGTGGCCCTGCCGGGCGATACCGCCGATCCGAACAGTTCGGTCAACGGCATGAAAAATGAACTGATCCTGCGCGGCGTTGCACCGGAAAGGATACTCTTTGAAGATTCGGGAACCAATACCAGGGCAGAAGCGTTGCTGGTAAGATCAATGATTGAAAGAATTCAAAATTCAAAATTCAAAATTCAAAATTCAAAATTCAAATTGCAAAATCAAGAATCAACTGTTAATGTTGATTCCGCCTCGCAATTGACAATTGTCAATTGTCAATTGTCAATTCTCCTCGTGACCTCCCCCGAACACCTTTACCGTTCCGTCCTTACCTTCAAAAAGGCCGGGTTTCTCAAAGTCGACGGGATTCCGGCGTTTGAGAAGGATATCGAGACAGATCTTTCTTTCAGGGCCGGGCTTTTGGGCGGGAAATCCTATGTGCCCGATGTGGGGGGCAATGTCGTACTACGTTATAAATTCTGGAATTACCTGGAATATGAACTTGAGATCATACGTGAATATGTGGCCATCGGGTATTACTGGCTGATGGGGTGGATATAATGCAAATTCAAAATTCAAAATGCAAATGTCAAAATTCAAAATAAAAAAAAGGCAATAGGGAATTTTTAATGGTGAGGTTCAAACTACCGTGTTATGTCAGATTGGAAAATAAACTGTTGCAGCCGGCAAACCGGGGTTGTAGCTGCCGGTGTTTTCATCCTCCTGATGATGGCGGTGTCGATAGAACTATCGGCACAGGGCATGATTGCGGGCAGGCATTCGGCTGAAAACCACTTCGTCGACATTGACCCGGATACAACCCTTAGAGGCTCTGGTTGGCAAGGCGCAAAAAGAACTGCCGGCTATTATTTTGATATAGACGGTGATTACAGGTACGACCTCTATCTTAACGGCAAGGGTGACTTCCTCATGGGCACGGGAGATTCGAGGTTGATCCTGAGTCCTTTGGAGCAAAACCGGTGGGAAATTGCTGAAGGATATATTGATACTTGTTACTTTTTCGATTCCATTCGCTACTTTGCAACCCGGATGGCCGCTTCACTGCGGTTGAATGATACCATCGACCGACGGTTGAACTGGTGCAACGCGCAGACGGCTTACCTGGCCTATACAAATTATACTGTTTACAGTCATCAATGTTCTGGAAATTCATTTTTTAACGCTGGTAATTTTTTAGCCATAAGAAGGGTCTCCCCGACCGACACCCTTTATGGATGGATCAACCTTGCAGGCGTAAGTCCACTCACGTTTACCATTAAGGAATTTGCCTTTGAACGAAGAATGGATCCGGTGGAGGACCCGGAAAGCCTGATCAGGACCTACCCGGTACCGGTTACAGGACAAATGACCGTGGAAGCCATGGTCGAACATTTCGACCTGACGGTCTTTGACCATCTTGGGCACCAGGTGCTCGGGGTCAGGGATCTTCCCCTGAAGTCGTCCATCGACCTGAGCCGGATTGCAGCCGGACTATATATCCTGCAATTCACACGCGACCAGTCGGTAGTAACCCGTAAAATCATCCGCCAGTGATTTTCAACAAGTTTATTCCTCTCCTTTTTTTTCCGGTTTGTCGCCCACGCCACGCTTGTTGAAGAAGTTCATGGTCCGTTCGGGGCCGATCAGCACGAAACTTTTAATCATCTCTACCGCTTCCTTGATCCTGGGGATGAGAATTTTGGTCTCATCGGCATCCCACCGGCCCAGTACGTAATCAACCTGCCGGCCTTTGGCGAAATTGTTGCCGATGCCAAACCGGATGCGCGAAAATTCGGTTGATTCAAGGTGTTCAATAATGCTGATAAGGCCGTTATGCCCGCCGTCGCTTCCTTTGGTCCGCAACCTGAAGGCGCCCAATGGCAGAGCAAGGTCGTCAACAATGACCAGAAGATTTTCGCGTGGGATATCCTCTTTCTGCATCCAGTACCTGATCGCCTTTCCACTCAGGTTCATGTATGTAGATGGTTTGATGACCACCAAGGTCCGTCCTTTGACCGATAGTTTGGTCATGGCAGCATACCGGTCGGTCCTGAATACGGCATTTCCTTCGGCCGCGAGGGCATCGGCAACGATAAAACCGATATTGTGACGGGTATCAGCATACTCGTCACCGATGTTGCCCAGACCAACGATGAGATATTTCATCAATCAATACCGATCCCCGCGGGATCAGGGAGAAATCTATTTCTTTTCGGCTTCGGCTGCAGCACCTTCGGCACCGGGTCCGGTCTCTTCAACCACCGAACGGGCGGTTTGAACGGCAACGATCACGTTACTCTGCGGATCGAGGAAGGTTACATTGTCAAGCGTCATGTCAGAAACCTTGATGGCCTGGCCAATCTCGAGGCCGTCGATTGATACGCTGATCTCATCCGGAAGATGCTGTGAAAGCGCCTTGACGGTGAGTTTGCGCATCTTTTTGGCCAGTTTCCCGCCGCGCAGCACGCCGGGGGCGGTTCCGGTGATGTGGATGGGAACGCCGATGGTAACAGGTTTATCTGCAATGATCTCCTTGAAGTCAACATGCAGCAAACGATCGGTCACCGGATGGTACTGCACATCCTGCACAATGGTGGGGAACTCCTTGCCGCCGATGTTAAGTTTGAAGATGTGAACAACCGGTGTGTGCATGGCCTTGGCCAGCTCTTTTTCGTTGATCACAAAATGGATCTGTTCCTTGCCGCCATACATAACACAGGGAACATGTCCTGATTTGCGATGGCTTTTGGCATCTTTTTTCCCTACGTTCTCACGGAGAGAACCGCTCAATGATACCGATTTCATTTTTTTAGGTTTTAGTTATTTGTATTATTTGGTTAACGGGTGAACAGGTGAACGAGTAAACAGGTGAATGTGTGATGTGCTATGGTTTTAATTCAGAGTAGGATTACTGTTCTTGTCCCTTTGTCCCGATTTTCGGGCTGCAAAGGTAGTAAAGTTTTGTTAATGAACAACCGGGGAAGGGGAAAAAGTGGGACGTAGGCCGTGGGCCGTGGGCCGTGGAAGGGAGAA
>CAYYPH010000032.1:31095-48634 GCA_964473485.1 uncultured Prolixibacteraceae bacterium
GAAGGAAAACCCCGTAGGGGTGTCATTATTATTAGGAATTGTCCATGGCAGGTTTTATTGAACCCTGAAAGGGTGAAATTTTCTTCCTGTCCCGTGTCACCCGTCACGCGTCACGATACTGTAACCTGTCACGATACTGTCACCCGTCATGCGTCACGATTTGTCACGCGTCACGATTATTGAATGTTGTCCTAGAATTTGAACAACGAAGAGATAGATTCCTTGCGTTTGAGTCTGCGGATGACCTCTGCGAAGAGATCGGCGGTGCTGAGCACTTTAATTTTCTGGCTGTCGTGGTGAAGCGGAATGGTATCGGTAACGATCAGTTCGGAGAGTGCGGAATTTTCGATATTCTCATACGCTTTGCCTGAAAGCAGCGGGTGTGTTACCATGGCCCTGACCGACTCTGCGCCCTGATCCATGATGATCTGTGCCGCTTTGCAGAGGGTCCCTCCGGTATCGACGATATCGTCGAGGAGGATCACGTTTTTACCCTTAACATCGCCAACCAGGGCCATCCGTTCTATTTCGTTGGGTTTTGAACGGTGTTTGTAACAGATCACGAAGTTGGTGTGAAAGAATTTGGCATAGGATCCGGCGCGTCGCGTACCGCCCGTGTCGGGTGATGCGAACGTAAGTTCGGGCAGGTGCAGCGATTTCAGGTAAGGAATGAAGACGGAGGAGGCGTAGAGGTGGTCGACGGGTACATCGAAAAAACCCTGGATCTGGTCGGCGTGGAGATCGAGCGCGATGATCCGGTGAACGCCTGCGGCCGACAGCAGGTTGGCCACCAGTTTGGAGGCGATCGAAACGCGGGGTTTGTCCTTGCGGTCCTGGCGGGCATAGCCGAAATAAGGGATGACGGCCACGATCGATTTGGCGGATGCGCGGCGGGCGGCGTCGATGAGCATCAGCAGTTCCATCAGGTTGTCGGAAGGTGCGTAGGTCGACTGGATCAGGAAAACATCGGAGCCCCGGATATTCTCCTCGTAGGATGGCTGGAATTCTCCGTCGGCAAACCTGACCACGGAGACCTTGCCCAGGTCGATGCCGTAACTTTGCGCAATTTTCTCAGCCAGGTAGGCGGTGGCCGAACCTGAAAAGATGTTGATCTTTGCTGCCATAAGCCTGTAAGGATTTGTTGCCGGCGAAGATAAATCTTTTACTGAACGGAATCAAATTAAGATATGAACAGGGAAGGGAGCGAATAGGGAATAGCGAATAGGGAATAGGGAGTTTGAGTTGCAAACCGGGGATGGGGAACGGATCGGGGTGTTGGTGATTTTAGATCCGTTATTTTGTCCGGTTGAACCGGTAATATTGAATATGTTTGTAAGTTAGCGTATTATTCTTACATTTGCCCCCGTTTACCGCCACACCCACACTTCCATCACACCCACACACCCCCGCTTCACCCACACCCACCTCGCCCGGATGGCGGAATAGGTAGACGCGTTGGTCTCAAAAACCAATGAGGTAACACTCGTGCCGGTTCGATTCCGGCTCCGGGTACTTTAAAAAACTCAATCAGCTGATATTCACTGGTTGAGTTTTTTGTTTAAATGAATTCGCATAACCTCCGCATAACTCGTCAAAAAATTCATCAAAATTCACAAAAATTTTGTAGGAGGCGGATATCATCTTCTTAGTTAGGTTCAGGGAGATGGTTGAAGGCTGTAATTGCAAAAATCTCTATGACTAAATAGGTATTTGATTTAACCTATTTTATTTGATTTATCAAGATTGCAGCTCGGAATAAACTTTATCAAGTAAGAGAATTTTATTGGCGGGGAATATAGCTGCGATCAACCCGAGCATTCCACCTGAGATAAAATGGGAGATGACATCTGAATCAATGAGGATACTTTTATTCATTCGTAGTGTTTTGCAGATCCTCAATTTCATCGACATTCATTCCGAGGTCAATAAGCAATGAGTAATAGTGCGACTCTGAAATCTTTTCAGCATCAAAGAGCTCTCTTGCCAGTGAACCATAATCACCCAGAACCAGATTATCATTACCGGGCTCATAAAGATCGGTTGCAAAACCGTGTTCAAGGGCACTCCTTTTAACATTTTGCGAGTATAGATCATAGTGCCCATGATCAATGATCAACAGTTGCTTTAATCGGAATAATAAGGCCTGCCTGGAGGTTCCAAAGTATTGCTCAATCTTGAGAATCGTCTTTAGGCTGATCTTATTCTTACTTAACTCGGCATCGGGTATCAATGATTTCACCCCGGTTTCAGGTAAAAGAAAGATCGCAGCAAACAAATCGGCGTTATACTCTTCACCACTCCTGGTATCAAAGGAACCAACCGGACTAATGCTGAAAGTAAATTCTTTTTGAATGAAGAGATGGTAGCATTCATGGGCAATGGTGAAATTTTGATTCCCTCTAGTTCTTGAACTGTTAACAAGGATGAATCGTTTCGCGTCGGAAACATCATTCACTTTAATGGACAGTCCTCCAAAATTGTCTCGGAGAGGTTTGAATACCGTGATGACATTTAATCTTGTAAGAAGACTTCGAATATTAATCGGATCCGATAAGCCCAATCCGCAAGCTGACCGAAATTCATTCGCTTTCTTTTCAATGATTAAGCTATTCATTTTTCAATTTCTTATTCATATGGATATAGTTTCTCACAATCCTCTGAAAGTTGGCAATAAGAGGAAGATCTTCCGGGGAAACAGTATTTGCTCTGAAAGCCAGTGCGACATTTATAGCTTGAATCTGTGGGTCTTTCTCAAACAAATCATACTCATCAATACAAAACAAGGTCGCAACATTAGATAAGTGCTTTGATGGGATGGTTCGTTTCCCGGTTTCATAATAGCTAACTTCTTCCCTTGTAACATCTAAGTATTGTGCTAATTGAGCCTGACTTAGATTCATCCTCTCCCTGAAATGCCTTATATTGCTACCGATTATCTGATTCTGGTTCATGGCTTGTGGTTTTATGGCTGGTGGGAATTAAGTTACAAATATAGTAATATTTTTATAAATCACAAAATATGTAACAAAAACAAGTACAGAACTAAGTTCTCTACTAATACTACCAGGAAGAGAAAGACAAAATCAATACCTGAAAATCAGATCAACCTTTCCTTTAGAAGATCTTTCCATTGAATAAATCCCTTTTGCCCGTCGTAGTAATCATGCAGAATCCGGCTGAAGTTCATGGGTTGAGATTCAAGAAAGGCCTGTCTGCCCTCATTTCGGATCAGGGATAACTGCTGGTCGATCCTTTTTAATTGATCCCGGAGATCCTGTCTATCCTTTCCAACATGCCAGATATATGTGGCCTCCCTGGTATCAAGGGTTTCAAGCACAAGGTGATACTGTTCTTCGCCTGAAAGCAGAAATACAAAGGAAAAGGGATTCAATACAAACCGGATCTTGAGGATGTTGCTCTGATGCTTTTCGGCCAGGTATCTTAACTGCCGGTAATGAATGACATCCTTATGTTTCAGGAGATCATCCAGAAGTTTTTCCCCGCTTTCGTATAAAGAATGCATTCCTTCATCCTGCGATTGCAGCTGATCAATATCCATCAGGTTCATTCCGGGCGGTTGTTTTTTTGCGTTGCCAAAAAAGGTCCTGGAAACAAACCTGAACCTGGCTATCTCGATGATCTCTTCATTGATCTTATCAAGATCAGGTGAGGTGGCCATTTGTGAAAGAAGATTTTCTCCCTGAAACTCTGCCTGTAAATCAATTGTGACGGTTCTCTTTTTCAGGATTTTTGAGAAATAAGCCTTTAAAACCTCAAATTCCGGCCGGATATGTTCATTCTCAATTTCAAATTGGAATGACTGACCTGTCCCCTTAACCAGGTAGTCGAAAGAGATGGATCCATACCTGAAATCAAGATCATCGAAAGAAACACAGATTCTTTCTTTGATCGAAACTGTTTCTGATGAAGGAGCTGTTTCGGTCTCAGGTTCATCGAACAAGGTTGCCTCCTTTTCCAGCTTCCTGTACCAGACATTCCTCTTCAGGAACATTTTATTGAGATAATCGATAAGGATATCTCTGTAATCATAGATAACAGGACTGATCTCTGACCGCTGAACCATCCCAATGTACTGGATCAATTTCCCTTTGAAGGAAAAAGGATAGACAAGAAACAACCGGTTCACGTTTTGAATATCCACACCCTCGCCGAAGAATTGTCCTGTCGTGATCACCGCCTGAAAATTGCCTTCCCGTATCAACTTCGATTTCATGACCCTGTTACTTTCATTATCATCTCCCGATAGGGTGATCGTTTCAAAAGATTGTTTTAAAAATTGGTTAAGCGTGTCAATATGCTCTTTCCTTTCGGTAAGAATGATAACCTTTTTCCCGGAGGTCAGTTCTGCTATAACATCTTTCAGGATAAGCCGGTTTCTCGCCGAGTCATGTACTAAAACTTTCGACAATGTTTCAAACCTGTCGGTTTTAGGATTAAAAGGAATATCAAGCTCCGTATTCCTGATGATGATTTTTGCAGGTCGGTACGTTGAAATTTCCGGCGCTTTGATTTCGGAAATTATTTCTCCCAGGTGAATAAAAATCAATTTGCCATCATTGTATTTCCGAAAAGGAGTCGCCGTCAATCCATAAAGGTAATAGGATGATAGCTTGCCGATAGTATCCCTGTAGATCTCTGCCGGTATATGATGACACTCATCAATGATAATGGTTCCGAATTGGTTTAAAGGAAGTTTGTTATCCTTAATGATCTTTGATAAACTCTGGATCAGTGCAATGGTGATCATGCGACCGGCCAGGATTTTGCCCTGGCTGATTTTACCAATTTCATGTCTTGGGATTCCCAGGAAGGATTCTATCCTCTCGATCCACTGATCGGCCAGTTGTTTCCTGTGAACAATGATCAGAGCAGGTTGTCGCTTTTCTGCTAGGATCTTTAAGCCGATTACCGTTTTGCCGGTTCCTGGCGGCGCCACGATGACACCCATCTCTTTTCTGGATGCGGCTTCAATCGCTGATTTCTGATAATCCCTGAACTGAACTTCCATGGTGAATGACACATGATCAGCTTTTTCCCGATTGTCCAACAATGAATACTCAATATTGTTATCCCTGCAAAAACGGATCAGCCGGCCAGCCATCCCTTTGGGTATAATGATGAAGTCATCATACTCTTCGATAAACTTGAAATATTGTTGAGTTCCCCAGGTGTTTTTCCCGAGTCTCTTTTTAACGATATATTCGCTGCTCGGGAAGTTAAGCTCTTCTTTCAGAAAGTTTATCAAAGGCAAAGTCAAACCACTTCTTGTCAGCTTTATTGAATTCTCAAGTACAATAGTTAGTTTCCCGCTCCCAGTTGGCGGGAGTGATTCATCTCTCGTTGATGAATGAGTTATCTGAGAATAAAGTTGATCCAATTTGTCTAAGGAAATCCTTTGTATTTCCTCAAGGAATTTCCATTGATCCTGGTAGGGCACGCATGATTCAGGGTTTATGAAACAATTATTGCCCTGTTCCAAACAATGTTTATTCAAAGGTAAAGCGATGAGATTGCCAAATCCTTTTCCAGAAAGGTAATCCTGGTTGGGGAATACCCGGTCGAAGCTTGAATCCTTATCAAATGGTGAAATCAGACCGATCTGTTCCATTAACCGAAACATGATCTTCCTGCTTTTTATGGCTGGATATGGTCTCTCGAAGAACAACCAGACATGCCCGCCCTTACCGGATCTTGATCTTTCCAGGTATGCCGGTAAACCATTTTTTTCACAAACCTGCTTTAATCGCCGGCAATCCTCAATCCAATCAGCTTTGTCAAAATCTGCAGCAATGAACCAGGAAGTATTATCCTTTAGCAGAGGATAAACTCCGATAAAATGATCCCCGTTGAGGTGTCTTTCAATCTGTTCATTGGTAAGTGCGCTCAGTGTTTTGTTTTCGAAGGCTTGGAGGGTTCCTCCTTTCATTTTATGCAGGCGGAACTGATAAGGATCATAATCATAACTTGGGAAGTATGTGGCTTTTCCATTCTTTTCTAATCGAACGGCAAACAGATCTTCCCTGCCACGGAAAAGAGATTTGTACTGATTAATATTGTGTGGGTACATGATGTATTTCAGTCACATTTTTTCATAGCAATGAAAGTAGTTTTGCATGAACTAATGGATAAGCCTCAATGGGATTATATTTAACATCTGGGCGCAATAAACCATTCGTGTCCCCTGTAAAGTCAGGATCAGAAAGTTTGTCCTCAACGTTTTTAATGAACTCCTTCCCACTCACTGAATGTCTTTCCTTTTTCATGTAGAATTTCCAGGATTGGATAATTTCTCCACAATCTGGTGTTTGGTTTTTTAGAGCGAACCAAAGATCAAACAAATCACGTCCTTTTTTTCTTTGATACAATGCTCTAAGTTTAGTCCCAAGGAGCTCTTCCAATCTATATGTTCTTAACATGGTTTCTCCTGTAAACCAGGGGCTATTGACATTGACTTTAATGTCTTTATAGCCAAAAAGTGTATAGTGCTCTCTACAGTTGATCTCTACCTTTAATTTTACAGGCAATCCGGACTCGGAAGTGTATTTGAAAATAAGCGTATTATTATTTGCTTTCTGCCGTGTTTCTGCTTTTTCAAAAAAATTCAACCGTTTCTGAATATGTTTAATGGTCTCTTTGATTGGTTCTGGTTTGATCTGAACCAGGTCAATATCTTCTGAATAGCGTGGCTGAGGTTTAATGAATAATTTGTGTAACGCTGTGCCTCCACGAAATGAAAGATGGTCTTTTAGAAACGGGTCGTTAAAAATTTCGACCAGGGATCTTTCGATGATCAGATCTTGTTCAACCTGTGAGTTTTCAATCCATGTAGCATTTTTCCTCCATGCGGTAATAAATGCAGTTGGGATCATATATCGGGTTCAACAGTTACGTTAATAAGAATATTCCAATCGTTTTCAATCCGCAGATCTTTGACTTTTAGACCCTTTGTGCTCAACAATAATGGAAAGGATTTGGTAGCATGAAGAAATTTTTTCATTGGCTTAACCAAATCAGATTGTTCCAATACGTTTTCCAATAAGAAGCCCAGACGCTGAATAACGGAGATAATATTATATGATTTTGAACAATCCCGGAGTGCATTTGGTTTGATCTGTTCGGATAATTCCTGTAAAACAGTTGAGACCCTATTGAGGCCCCCAACACGATCCTGGTAAAATACCAAATCTAAAGCCGTTAGTTCCGGAGAAGAGATTTTCAAGTATCCTGCCTCTGTTTTCTGATCATTGACAAAGCGTTTGTCCCAGCTCTGTTTTTTACAAAAGTTAATTTTTATCGAATGAGTGGAAATAGGTTGAATAGTCGGAGGGACAGTTATTATAAAATGTTCCTGCGGCTGTTGGTGCCCTGCTCCATAATAGGATGCCGCATTGAGAAGACCCACATAATAATCCCGGTTCATGAAGTTCATCAGATCCGGGATAAAGAAGGACGGGGGTATAATTCCTGTGGCACTGTATTCAGGTGGAACAATTACGTAAAACTCTTTCCGAACCTGAGCTATTTTTCCTTTTTTTCTAAGCCGATTAGCGGATTGTCGTATTGCTTCAGGTGAGTGTCGAAATCGATTTTTTGCGTCACTCAATGCAAAAGAATACTTTCCATTGGAACGTAGTTCATCTATCCAGTCTTCCAAATAATTATAATTCTGCATTTTTCTTTTATTTTCTTAAAGTGATCGGGAGCGAAACGTATTACAATGTGATACGTTTCGCGCTTACAAACTTAATAAACATTTTAACATCAATCATAAGCAAACAACTGTTTATTAACAATTTTACGATTGTATTAGTTCTTTTCCTTTGGGGCTTTGCCGGATTTTTTTTCCCATCATTGGAATACTATCCCAGGTCCTTTCCATCTCAAGCTTTTTAAACTCCTCGGAGATCTTCACATACTTGTTAAATACGCTGTCCTTTTTGTGGCCGGTGATCTTCTTGATGGTCTTGGTATTCATGCCCGGCATTATACTGTACAGGCCGGTTATACTGACCCCCTACCGCCCTTTTTGTTGACCACCCTATTCTCTTCAAAACCAATTGTGTTCAGTGATCAGATTGTACCGGCGAAGAATGGTCAAAACAAGCGGTTTTTCCACAGGGGATGCATCGTCAAAAAATCAACTTTCCCTGCCGGGAATGAAGGACGCTTGCGGTTATTGATTACCCCTAAAAGACTGCCTGCTGCAGCAAGATGGTATTCCGGAGCTTCTTAGGTGAAATATTTCAGGGATGTCAAAGCTCTTTATTTTATTGATCTATCTTTGCCTCACCTGATTGAGCAAACGAGCTGGTTGCCGGTGCACACCATCGTTTGAACCCGGGATGAACCATGCTGCCAACATTATTTTTTTTAGGTGTTTTCCTGTCAGTGATCCTGGCGATTTTTAATTACAGGAAAAACCCGGCAACGATCTGGTTGTCCTTGTTTTTCTTTTCTGTTAGTGTGTATTGCCTGATACATTATGTCTTGTTTTATTCCGATTCGGTTATTCTGGTAGCGCTGTTTTTCAAGTCAAACATAGGGATTATTACCTTATTGCCAGGGCTGGCGTTATACTTTTACACCAAGCTTACGGTTACGGATCAGGAAAAATTAAAACGCGCTGAATGGTTTCATTTCCTTCCTGTTGCGCTGATTTTCCTGGTTGGGGTTGATAACTATTTTTCTCCCTGGAACGAAAAACTCCGGATGGCCTCCGACTTCATTCTAAACCACAAGTCGTTAATATCTTATTATCAGCAATCTGACCATGGCTCCGGTTCATTTACCCTGGTTTTCCTGTTCAGATCACTATACAATTTTTTATATTTTCTGGGTGCCGTTGCAATCTTCCTAAGGCACAAAATTGTGATTCGAAATGCGCATGTTTTTTCGCATCAGAAGTTTATGTACTCCTGGCTTTCGGTGTTGTACATCCTGTTTTTCGTACTGGTTATGTCTCATTCAGCGATACTCTATACGCATTACTTTACAAACCAGACATCCATTGCATACACATTCTTAATTATTCAACTGGTAGCGCTCACCGGACTCGTGGCCTTGTTGTTTTCGCCCTTCCTGTTCCCGGGGATTTTATATGGATTGCCCCGGATCGGGGGTCATGAAAGGCAGAGTGAAAGTGGGTTCGAGCCAGATTTGAGCCACCAGATAGTTGCAGAAACAAGTTCTACTGAAGACCCCCGGGGTAATGATGCCGGTGAACGCCGGTTGGAGGAGAAGTACCTTCAAGCCATCGGTAATCTGATTGATGCCTGCATGAAGGAACATCAGCCTTATTTAAATCCCGCTTTTAACATGGCCATGTTATCGGTGTTGATAAACATACCGGTTCATCATGTTGCCTACTACTTTAAAGAGGTTAAAAATCAATCAGTCAGTGAGTACAGAAATTTTTGGAGGGTTGAATACGCGAAAAAAATGATTGCCGAGGGAAAATCAAAAAATCTCACCCTGGAAGCGATCGCCAGGTTATCGGGATTTTCATCCAGAAATACCTTTTTAGTGTCGTTTAAGAAATATGAGAAGATGACTCCAAAAGAGTTCATGAAGAATCAAAAAAACTATATCCATCGACCTTAGGATGTTCTGACATCTCGATTTTGCACCGTTTTTTAAAAAACGGTGCAAACGCTTTGTGTCCTCCCGGCATTGAAACCCGCCTTTTCTTTTGTTTTGCACCCTGAAACTGATATTCCTGAACGTTGCGGCCTCAACCTGGTGGTTAAAGGCATCCTCCCATCGTGATGTAAACCAAATTCATTATACACTTCACCAGTATCCATATGAAAAGATATCTTTTTCTTTATCCGATGATCCTATTGTGTTACACTGCAACAGCACAGGAAATGGCAGGGGAACAGTCCGTAAAAACCAACCGTTTCTTTGTGGGCGGCTCTTATTCCTTCATGTCGGTCGATATGAAACTGTCGTCCCTCTCCCTGCACTCCGTCTGGTTTGGATCAGACCTGGGTACCCGCGAATTTGAACCAGATGAAATTGATACCATCAATGGTTACGTTGACCGGCATTCTGATGTCAACGTACTCAGTGTTGAAGCCGGCATGAATTTCATCAGTAACACTGAGGTTAGATGGAAATTTTCAGGATCCTTGCTGCTAGGGATTGGACAGAACCTGACGACCGTTCAAAACAAGGAGACCGGTATCCAGGAATACTCCTTTAATTCGGGGTTTTCGAAACCCTGTCTGGGGTTGGGTTTAAATTTTGGGTATCAGTTTACGCCGCACTGGAGCCTGACCCTCCGGCCCTACGTGGTTGGCACCATGGGTACCCTCACCGACATCGATGATCAGATCAATCCAGATCCGGTCAATTTCACATCGGTCAAGAAGGATAAATTCAGTACCCTCTATTTCAGGAGCAGCCTGATGGCGGGCTATACTGTTGGCCCCGTGAGCATTATGGCCGGACCGGGTTTCTATTATCTCTGGGCAAAACACAAATACAGCCGCACTTATACGAACATCAACGACGGTCAGACCATTACCGAAGAAGCCACTTATGTGCTGATACCCCGTTCGTACATCGACGGGAATCTGGCAGTGAGCTGGAAAATCAACCCTCGGCTGACACTCCAGACACATGCCGGAATCGGAAAGGACATCATGGTTGATGGCGGAATCCAGTTCAATTTTTAACATTCAGCAAAAGAGAACATATTATGAAAAAAATCATTCAACTCATCATCATACTCATTCCATTCATAAGTGTAAGTCAGACACTCATTCCAGAAGCTCAATGGATTGACGGGAATCATCGCGAATGGTGTGATCAAGGTTTAGGCACAACCTTTCTTACTTATAACGGTGTACTGTATGCCTTTAATTATCAGAGCAATGGACCACGGAAAGGGGGCCATGCCTATATGTACACGATCAATACCGAAAATTACACTTCCCAGGATGATTTGAATGATGTTAATATGGAAGATTATAAAGTCGGACCTGATAATGATCATGACAACAAGCTTGAATTTAACTATCCGGGTGAAACTAACTCTGACGAAGAAGGGCCTGTACTTGGCCGTACTTTTACTTTCCAGTTCAATGGTCTCGCCTGGTATTACCAACATATTCGTTCAGCCTATTCCAATAATATATTTGATGAAAGTTACGAATGCTTTGCACAGCTTCCGGCAAATGATTTATTCAAGTGTTATACCTATTATAAAACCATTTCTCCTGCCTCAACCAATTGGAAGCAAGGTGGTTTTCAACTCGACAGCCTCATGTACTTTTTGTCGTATAATGCGGATGAAAGAAGTTGGGAGATACAGGAAAACTACTTTTCAGAAGACAAAAAATTCCAGAGCACGGGAAACAATCTCAAGTTCAACCCATATGTGGAATGTGTAGGAAACCCTTTGGGTACCTTTCCTTATCTGGGTGGAGTGGTCAGACGGCTTGATTCCATTGGTAACCAATACTTTGTGACAACTTTTTATTACCCGGGCGGTTTTTATGTTTTCGGAAAGATCGTTCCGGGGATTTCCAATGGCTTACGTACCTTCACATGGCAGGAGGTCCTTGCTGAGCCGGATCCGGCAGTTGCATTCCCACAAGTTCCCGGAACCCGTGCTTTTCCCTTTTACATAGGAGCCACGGCCCTCGCAGAAGGATCATTCAAGGGAAACCGGACTGCAAGCCAGATTCCGAATAAAGAGCAGTCTGACCGGATGGTCCTTTTCGGTGAATCGAACACCAAATCCAGCGACGGTTATTATCACGTGGCGTATTGCGAATATCATTTCGAAAATGATCTTCTGGTCAGGGACGCATCGGGTGAAATTACCCTTCCATCATCCAGGGGACCAAATAAAGTTGGTGACAATTTCCATTTGTATGCAACGTATCAGCTCAAACCCATGGACTATACCACCATGTTAGAGGGAACAGATGGCTACCAGTCGTACATGTGGTTGATTTACCCCGACCATGACAGACATTTTAACGGAGCCATGTTTCTTTCGGATAACTGGAGGCAGGACCCGGAATTATTCGAACAGAGTACTGACCTTGATCAGGATCAAACCTATCCTGGTATTGAGAGTCTCTGGTCGTTGATGGGAATCATCGATGGTTCTCCGCCGGTATCGATGAACTGGGAAAGGTGGGATGAATACTGGGGTGGTTTTCCCACACCCGCCTCTTTCATCGAATTCGAAAGCGATAGTTCAGGCTCTTCGGAATTTTTAACAAGTACTGAACACGAATGGAGTATCGGACAAAGTCTTCATATGTCAGCAGGCAACAAAGTGGTAAAAATTCAAATGGGTGAGAAATTCAAATATTCCCAGGCGTACGAAAACACTGTTTCAAAATCCCAAACAACCAGTTTCACCTATGGTCAGCCTTTCGAACTTGAAGAGGAGAGCCAGGATTATGGCTTTTTTATTTATTCGGTTCCGATGATCCGACGGTATTCCTATTATGCGTATCCATGGTGGGATAATACCACGCTGCAATACCCGGTCGAAAACTCACTACAGTATCTGTTTGTCACCGTTGCCAATACACCCGTTCCTTATCCTGTGAAACTGGATCAATTTCCATTTTACGTGGATGAACCAAATGATCCGACGATGGAAGGATGGGATGTCACAGCGGGCAGGTCCTTTATCAATGATCAGGTTACCCTGTATGGGCTCCATACTACTTTAACATTGAACTGGAGAGACCTGTCCAACGGGTCTCATATGACCATTCAGACAAATGTTGAAGATAAAACTTCAAATCAGCAGACAAGAAAATGGGATTTTGAAGTAGAAGCTGGCGGAGGCATAACCGTAAAAATTCCGAAAATTTGCACAGTCAAATCAGAGGCAATGATTCAGGCCGGCTATAGCGGAAGTTTGTTGAACGAAACTACAACCACCTCTGAATATGGTCATCGCATTTATGCTTCGTTGGAGAAACTTCATTTCACCTCATCCGGCATCAATTTAGGTTCACTTCAATTGTACGCATTTTTGTTCACTCCTGAAACCAATCCAAACTGGTGGTACTTTGACAGTCTTGACGGACAAAAACCCTTTTATTTATGCTGGATGGTCATGTCCTCTTCTCAATCACTTGAACTTCAAACACCAGCCAACAATTCTCATTTGCCCCAAAATGAACTCTTATTTACATGGATACCGGATCATGGCGAATTGCACGATTATGAATTGCTGGTCTCAAAATCATCCAATCTCTCTTATGTTAATTCAGTATACAGAAAACAATTGGGAAGGTCAACGGCCCTTGCAGTTCCCGATTTCCAACCCGAACCTGGGGCGACTTATTACTGGGCCGTTCAGGCCAACGACAATGATGGAAACAGGATATATTCTCCCATCTGGAGTTTTACAATAGCAAGTGAGGTAGAAGGCAAGACACCAGCAGAGCCATCTCTAAAAACGTTGATTTATCCTAACCCCGCCAAAATAGGTGATTTGAATATTGTCGTCAGTACCGTGAACCCGGGAAAACTACAAGTCAGACTGATCGATATTCACGGCATGATGGTCGCCTCCGAAGAGATGACCATGACAGAAGGATCAACCTCCATTGTCCGATTTGAGAGCCTTGATCTTCCTGCAGGTATATATTTGGCTGTGATCCGGTCAGAAAACGAACAGGTGGTAAGAAAGGTAGTAGTGAGATAGAGGAAGCCACCGGAGCCACAAACTATGTAATACCCTTCACCTTTGCAGGAGCCAACGTGGCACCCGGACTCTGCTTCGCGGTGATTGAATCGGCCGGCGAACGCGTCGTGAAAAAGATCATCATCCAGTGAAAACGCAATTGATTATTTGTCATTACCCAGGAGATTCATTATTTGTAAAATCTCATTCCTGGTTTTTTCACTGAATTCACCTAAATCCGCTTCGGAAAGTACCTTGCTTGAAAGCAATCCTTGTATTATCAACATATATTTCGTTCCACTGATATCATCGTACATCCTGGCAATATATTGGTCGTTTTCCTGTACCTTACGGTAAGTTTCCTGGTAGGCCTGGCGGTTGTCCATTTTATGGGATTTCCATTCATGGATCAGGCGGGCGAGATCCATCAGGCAGGACTCCAAATCCCGCTGCAGGGCTGTTTCGATGACCTGCCGTGCAATTTTTTTCTCACTTTTTGAAAATTCGTAGTGCATGATGATACGGAGGATTGTTTTTATCTTAAAAGACTTCAAACCATGCTGTTACCCCTTCAGCCGGGTCCTGTTGATCAGGATGCCCCACTGGGAGGTGACCCAAATCTCTTTTTCCAGCTCCTTTATTTTTTTCTCCTCATAATAGTTGCTTAAATGCTGGCAAATCTCGTGGATGATGTATCCAAAGACAAAGGTGGAAACGGCGTCGACCCAGTTGTTGAAATAATCATACAACTCCTGGTGTTTTTTCTGGTATGAGATTCCCGCATTCATGAAGTGCTCTTCGGGATCATAGAATGGCTGCATCCGCCGGTACATATTGGTTGACAGGGAGAAGAAAATATCGGCGTATTTCAGTATTTCAAGCGGCGAATAGGCTGAAAACCGTTTGCCGATCAGCGCGTAATCGGGGATGAAATAGACCCGGATGATCTGCGTCAGTTCCTCGTCAAAGTTCATGCTGTCGTCGTGGCGGAAAACGCCGTCGACCTCGTACATGGAATACCCCTGGAAAATCGGCTTGTAATCGGTGTCGAACAATTCGAGGTTGTTTCTTTTGAGGTAAAGCACATCGGAGTAGTTCTCAAACAGCTGTCGCACCGATTCCCGGTTCTTCTGAAAGTAACCGGTAAAGGTGAAGGTACGGAAGCCGTTGACCAGCGAAGTAAACAGAAAATCCTGGTACTGGATCTTTTTGGGGAGCATGATCTCATACATGACTCCCTTTTCGGCATTGTGAAACCGGTAGTTCATGGAGACTCCCGGGTTACTTCTTTTCGATGGTCATGACCGCGTTGCCCATGGCCGGCATCACGGAGACCATTTTGTCGGCCGACAGGGTTTTCGGGTTGATCCAGAAGGTGGTTCTGTCGGCGGCATTTTCGGTGCTGACCATTTCAACCTTCACGCACTCCTCGGTCTTCACGGTTTCTTTTCCCGCAACGCTTATTTTCACCTGCTTCGCCTTCATCGTAGCCATGTCGGGCACCTCAACGACCAGGCTGAAACCCTCGCTGAGCGGCCACCGGGCAATGACCTGGTCCACGCCGGGTCCGTCCTGCAGGCTGGCGCCCGTAAATTCCATCTCCATCTTTTTGCCCTGCATGTCGACGATGGCCTTATTGCCCTCCATGGTCATGCCGATCTTCTGGCCCATCTGTTCCATCTCCCTCGAAACCGGGGTGGCATCCTGCCTGAATACGATCGCATCCTTCATCTCCCCCATGGCGCCGGTCACCAGGTCAGTCACCAGCCAGTCGCTGCCTTTCGGTTCGATGGTCCGCTTCATCTGCATCGCCATTTTCTGGCCCTGCACCTCCAGCGACACGTTGTATTCCATGGTTGCAGCGCTCCAGACGTTTTGCAGGGCGGGCAGGGCTTTCGCCGTTTTCAGCGCCGCCTGCGGTTCATACTTCACCGTTGCGATGTCGACCCGGAGTTGATCAAGGGTCTTCCTGACATCCTCTTCCATCCCTTCCTGGTAGCGGCCCCCCAAGATCTCGGAGAGGAATTTCTCAGTTTCCGCGTACATCGCCTTCTTGTTGAGCGGTTTGATAAAACCGTGTCCTTCATCCGCGGCCAAAAGGTAGTCAACTTTCTTCCCCTTTTCCCTCAGTGCGATCACGATCTGTTCGGCCTCGGCCTTCTTGACCCTCGGATCGTTGGCTCCCTGGATGATCAGCAGCGGGCGGTTGATCTTGTCGGCGCTGAAGAGCGGACTGGCCGCGCGAATGGCCTTCTTGCCCTCCTCGGTATTGGGATCGCCGACCATGCCGTAGAGGAATGCCCTGCCGGCTTCCCAGTATGCGGGTATCGATTCGAGCAGGGTAAAGATGTTGCTGGGTCCTACGATATCAACGCCGCAGGCATAAACATCAGGGGTGAAAGCCAACCCGGCCAGGGTGGCATAACCTCCGTAACTGCCGCCCATGATGGCCACCTTTTTCTTATCGGCAATACCCTTTTCGATCAGGTACTTCACGCCCCAGGTGATGTCGTCCTGCATCAGTTTTCCCCACTGCATGTCGCCGGCATTCAGGAACTTCTTGCCGTATCCGCCGCTCGCCCTGAAATTGGGCTGCAGAACGGCATATCCGCGGTTGGCCAGGAACTGCACCTCCGCGTTGTATCCCCAGTAGTCGCGCGGCCCCTTGGGCCCGCCGTGAACCAGTACGACCACGGGAAGGTTCTTGCCATCAACCCCAACCGGCATGGTCAGGTAGGCCGGGATCTCCAGGCCATCGCTGCTTTTGTAGGCGACCGGCGTCATCGGGGCCAGGTGCTGTTCCACCTTTTTGAGGGCGGGCCGCGGGGTGTACTGGTGGATCAGTTTTTTTGATTTCACATCGAAGAAATGGACTTCGGCGGCATATTTATCCCCGCTTACAGCGATGAGCAATTTGGAATAGTCCTTCGTGGTGCTTTGCAGGTAAACCTCCCGGCCCGGGAACTGGGATTCAAGGTATTCATAAGTCGATTTCCATTTTTTGTCCTTCCAGTAGTACTCGGTCTTATCGAGGGTGTAGCTTGTGGAGATGATCTTCCGGGTGTTGTCGTCGAGCATCAGTCCGCCGAAATCGACTTTTTTATTCGGATCGCTTTCAAGCAGTTTCATTTTCTGCGTTTTCGGATCCATCAGGAACAGGGTCGATTTGTCAATATCACCCTTGTTGGTGACCAGGTAGCATTGCGAATTGTCCTCATTCCATCCGGCAACATAGGCCTGTTCATTCACGTTGAAATCGTAGATCGGCGTAAGTGTGTTGCCCTCATCCACCCGGAACATGGTGGTGTTGCCCTTTTCGTCGGTCTTGCTCAGGATGCGCATTTTCTCATCCCAGTCGAAATCGTAACCGGTGATGCGGTCTTTGTTTTCAAACAGTTTCGTCAGTTTGCCCGTTGCGATCTGCAGTTCGTAGAGGTCGTGCCAGGCGGCATCGCGGTCGTTGAGCCCCACGTAGAGGATGTTCGGGTCTTTCTTGCTCACCATGTAGATCTGCGCGGCCACCTCTTTCAGCGGCGTGAGGTTTTTCGATTCGGGCACGCCCCCCTCTGCCGCATTGGCCCTGGGGTCGACGGCAAAAATGTTCATGTTCTCATCCCCGTCCTTATCTTTCACATAAAGGATGTATTTGCTGTCGCGGGTCCAGAAATACCCGTAAAAGGGACGTGTGCTGTTGGTCAGGGGGCGGGCCTTTTCAAAAGGCTCGTCGAAGGATTTCACCCAGAGGTTCATGATCCCGTTGTATTGTTTCATAAACGAGATGAACTTTCCGTCGGGGCTTAGCTGGCCCCCTGAAATTTCCGGGTTTCCGAAAAAGAGATCACGGTCGAGCAG
>CAYYPH010000033.1:0-48490 GCA_964473485.1 uncultured Prolixibacteraceae bacterium
ACCCCGTCGGGGTGGGGGGACCCCGTCGGGGTGGTAGGACCCCGTCGGGGTGGGGATAGCGAACGTTACATAGAGACACGGGTCTGAAACCCGTCTCTACCTTTAAGGTGTTGGTTTATTCGTAGAAATAAACGCGTTTTACCCGGCGCGAAATGCCGGTTAGCACTTCGTACGGGATGGTCCCGATGCGGGCTGCTAATTCCGCCACGGGATGTTCATCGCCGAAAATGATCACCTCATCGCCCTCTCTGACAACAATCCCGCCTTCATCCGTATCTGACAGGCTACCTTCGTGAGGCGTGACGCGTGACGCGTGACGCGTGACAGGTGACGGGGAATTGATTGATTGATTGACTGAATGATTGATTGACTGATTGATAACTTCGTTTTCAATTTTCAATTTTCCATTTTCAATTCTCCCTTCTCCCTTCTCCCTTCCTCCACGGTCCACGGTCCACGGCCCACGGTCTACGTTCTCCCCTCCCACTTCGGCCATCGTAAGGTCCATGCAAACATTCCCGATGATCCGCGCCGGCCTGCCGTGTATGTAAACCACCCCCCTGCTGTTGCCCAGCCGCCGGTCGAGCCCGTCGGCATAACCCACCGGAATGATGGCGATGAAACAATCGCTGTCGGCCTTCCCGCTGCGGTTGTAGCCGATGGTTTCACCGGCCCGGATGTACTTGACCTGGGTGACCACCGAGCGAAGGGTGCTGACATTGCGCAGCATCGATTGTTCCTCCGGGTTGCTTCCGACTCCGTACAGACCGATACCGAGCCGCACCATGTCGAACTGTGCCCCGGGGAACCGGCCGATGCCGGCTGAATTGAGAATATGCCGCATGACCGGGTAAGGCAGGGCGTTAAGGATGCGATCCGACATCTCCCGGAAATCACGGATCTGCTGCCGTGTAAATTCATCCTCGGCGGGATCTTCGCTGGCCGCGAGGTGCGAAAATACCGACCGGACATGGAGCCCCCGGTTCCCGCGCAGCCTGGCGATCAGCCCGTCGATTTCGAACGACTGAAAACCAAGCCGGTGCATCCCCGAATCGAGTTTGATGTGTATTTTCACCTCATCCTGGATTGCGGTTTCGTTGCGTCCGATGGCATCCAGCAACAGGTCGAGAATCCTGAAATTATAAATCTCCGGTTCCAGGTTGTACTTCAGCAACAGGTCGAGGCTGTTCTCTTCCGGGCTCATCACCATGATGGGCAGATGGATGCCCGCCCTGCGCAATTCGACCCCTTCGTCGGCATAGGCTACGGCCAGGTAATCGGCGTGATGGAACTGGAGCACGTTGGCGATCTCGAAGCTGCCGCTGCCGTATGAAAAGGCCTTAACCATGACCATCGTTTTCGTTCCCGGCGCGAGCAGCGATCGGAAATAGTTAAGGTTGTGAACCAGCGCATCGAGGTTCACCTCCATCACGGTTTCATGCGCCTTCTGCTGAAGAATCCTGCTAATCTTTTCAAATTCAAACAACCTTGCGCCCTTGAGAAGGATGGTCTCATTGTGGAACTCCGAAAGCGGAAACTGCTGCAGAAACGCATCGGTTGTCGCAAAAAACCTGCTCCCCCCGGGGAACAGTCTCCCGAATTTCACCATGTCGCGTCCTATCCCGATGATTCTGGTGATCCCCCTCGAAATGAGCATGGCGGAAATGTCGCGGTACAACTCCTCCTTCACCCTTCCCGATTGCAGGATGTCGGAAAGGATGATGCTTTTCTTCTGATGCTGGTTCTGTTGCGCGAGGAAATCAAGCGCAATGCTCAGCGAATTGATGTCGGAATTGTAATAGTCGTTGATCAGCGAACAATGGTTGACCGCCTCCTTCAGCTCAAGCCGGAGAGCAACCGGCGCCAGGGTGGAGAAACGGGAGAGGAAGGAGGACGGGAGAGGGAGGATGGGGGAGGATTGACTGATTGATTGAATGATTGATTGATTGAATGACTGATTGACAGGTTCGTTTTCCGTTTTCAATTTTCCATTTTCAATTGTCTCCTTTCCCCCTTCTCCCTTCTCCCTTCCCCATTCCAACATTCTCCAAACCTCCAGGACCGTCAATGCGGCAAAGCAATGGATCGCGTTTTCGATGGATGCATCGTCGGTGAACGGTATTGTAAACGTCACGTCACCGGGAATATCGCTTGCGGGCAGCTCCGGCATTGTCGTATCCTGGCCCGGAACATCCTGCGGTTGCCCCATTCTGTTTTCATTGAGGAACCGAACCGTGATGCTTGTCGCCTGCAGCCCTTTTTCAACCGATGTAACCTGCAGGTTGGCCTTGCCGTGCCGGCTCCAGGTAAACCTTGCCAGTCCTGCAAAGGCCGGATCTTCATCCAGCGCCTGTGTAATCGCCTGGTAATCGGCACGGTACACCAGGACCTTTGAGCGAATGAAAAGCTTCAGCTTCTCGGTCACCTTCTGCTTCAGATCCTTGAAATGCTCGTCGTGCGCTGTACCGATATTGCTGAAGATCCCGATATCGGGCCGGATGATGGTTTCCAGATGCGTCATCTCGCCAGGCCGCGAGATCCCCGCCTCAAAGAGGGCAAGTTCATGGGTGGCATCCATTTTCAAAACCGACAACGGGACCCCGATCTGTGAGTTAAAGCTCTTTGGGCTGCGTATAACCTGGAACCCCGGGCTCAGCAACTGGAACATCCACTCCTTGATAATGGTCTTCCCATTACTCCCGGTAATCCCCACTACCGGAACGGCGAACCGGCTCCGGTGAAACGCCCCGATCGCCTGAAGGGCCTTCAGTGTGTCAGGGACAAGAATAAAACAGCAATCGGAAAAATCGTTTTCCGTTTTCCATTTTCCATTTTCAATTGTCTCCCCTCCCCCTTCTCCCTTCTCCCTTCCTCCACGGTCCACCGCCCACAGTCCACGGCCCACGTTCTCCCCCGGCAGTGCCGAAACCAGGAAACTCCTGACCCCGCGGTCATAAAGCTCGCGTATATACCGGTGACCGTCGTTTCGTTCTGTCACCAGGGCCACAAAAAGGCAACCCTCGGGATGGATGAGTCTCCGGCTGTCTATCAGCAGGTCGGTGATCTCATCAGTCCGATTCGCTGAACGGTATAATGTTCCGCCGCAGATGGCAGTGATTTGTTCGACCGTGTAGGCCGGATGGCTCATGAACGGTGATTTTCGGGCTGCGCTCCGGAGATCCGCAGCGGGTTCGCGTGCAGTTCATCGTACTGCAGGCGGTTGTTGAAAATATCGGCGGCCAGGTACAGGGCATTCCGGAAGGCTTCGGGCGATGCTTCCCCTTTACCTGCCAGGTCGTAAGCCGTTCCGTGTGCCGGCGAGGTCCTGACAATCGGCAGACCGGCCGTGAAATTGACCCCTTCGTCGAACGACATCAGCTTGAAGGGAACCATTCCCTGGTCATGGTACATGGCAAGGATCCCGTCGAACTGCCTGAAGTTGGAAGACCCGAAGAACCCATCCGAAGGGTAGGGTCCGTAGGCAAGGATATTCTGGGAATACGCTTTCGAGATTGCCGGAAAGATGATATTCTGGTCCTCAGTGCCGAGCAGCCCGTCGTCGCCCGCATGCGGATTCAGCGACAACAGGGCGATCCTGGGCCTGACGATCCCGAAATCGCGCATCAGCGATTGATTCAGGACACGTATCTTTTTAAGGATCAACTCCTCCGAGAGGGCCTCCGGAACCTTGCCCAGCGGGATATGCCCGGTTACCACGCCGATCCTCAGCACATTGTTGACCATCAGCATGAGGTAATCCTCGGCGTTGAATTTTCGGGCAAAGTACTCAGTATGGCCGGCAAAGTTGAATCCGGGCGACTGGATATTCTTCTTGTTGATGGGGGCGGTCACCACCACATCGATGACATTTTTCTGAAGGTCGGCCACTGCCGCTTCGAGCGAAAGATAGGCCAGTTCACCGGCGATGGGGGTCGACTTGCCCAGCTCGATCTTTATCTCCTCATCGTGTACATTGACAATATTGGGACGTCGCGGGTGGGCCTGGTCGGCCCGTTTCACGAGATTGAAATTAAAATCATTGATATTCAGTGTCTTTCTGTGATAGGAAGCCACTTTGGATGAACCGTAAACGATGGTGGTGTAAAGCTCCATCAACCGCTGGTCCTGCAGGGTCTTTATGATTATTTCGTAACTGATGCCGTTCACATCACCGTGGGTGATCCCGATCCGGACTCTTTTTTCTTTTTCAACCGGTTGTTCCATATCTGATTCTTAGCGGTGCAAAAGTATCTTAAAATGTTGACATAAGGAAGTCAAACAACAGTCTGACCCCGAATCCCGTTCCTCCCGACCCCCGGTACGAATCGCGTTTTTCCAGAAAAGATGGTCCCGCAATATCGAGGTGAATATACGGATAGGATGTGAATTTCTCGAGGAATTTCGCAGCAATGATAAGGCCCGCCTCGGGAGGCCCGAGGTTTTTGATGTCGGCCACCTCCGATTTCAGGTACTCGCCATACTCCTCCCACATGGGAAATTCGACGATCCGCTCGAAGGTGCGCCTCCCTGCTTCCATCAGTTGGTCGAATGCATCCCGTGCGCCCGAATGCATGCCGGCTGCTGCGTGCCTTCCGACCGCACGGAATGCCGAACCGGTGAGGGTGGCCAGATCGATAACCAGCGCCGGATCATATCTGCGCGCATAGGCAAGGGCATCGGCAAGCAGCAACCGCCCTTCGGCGTCGGTGTTAACGACCTCAACGGTGGTGCCGTCGTGCATGGTCAGCACATCGCCCGGCACCATAGCCATCGGACCCGGCCGGTTGTCGGTGGCCGGAATCAGCCCGACAACATAAAGGGGAATGTTCGCCCCGGCAACGGCACAGAGGGTGGCAGCCACCGCAGCGGCCCCCGACATGTCATCCTTCATGTTCATCATCGTGTCGCCGGGTTTCAGATTCATCCCGCCGGTGTCGTAGATCACCCCTTTGCCGACCAGTACGATCGGTTTCGGGTTCACCGCCTGCTCCGGTTTCCACTCCAGGATGGTCATGGCGGGCGGCTCATGACTCCCCCGGTTAACTCCCAGTATCCCTCCCATCTTCAGCGCTTCCAGCTTTTGCTTGTTCAGGATTTCAACATGTACGCCAACCGCGGTGGCCACACGTTCGATCTCGGCTGCAAAAGTGGTTGCGGTCTGGTGCGAGTTGGGCTCATTGATCAGGTCGCGGCACCAGGCAACGGCCTTTAGTACAGGATTGAGATTGGAAGGGAGAAGGGGGAAGGGAGAGGCGTGGGCCGTGGACCGTAGGCCGTGGGCAGTGGACGGTGAACCGTGGGCAGTAGACGGTGAACCGTGGGCGGTGGACTGTGGACCGTGGACGGTCGCATCCGATAAAATTTCCGAATAAATTTCGATCAGCTCAAGGGTGGGCTCCTCCGATTTGTCTTTCTTGTGCTTCAGGTACTGGTACGATCCAAGCGCCATGCCTTCGGCAAAGGCCATGGTTTCATCGCCCCGGTTTTCGGCATCGAACAGCGCCACCCGCCTCGCCTTGTGGCCGTTCAGGATCACGGCTGCCTGGTCGCCGGCTTTCCGGCACGATTCCAGCTTCAGGAATGGGTCCTCTTCATCCCTGACCAGGCAGACAAAAACCCAGTAGGTATAACGGTTAAAGGAGATCAGTTGCTTTTTCGACTGCTCCGCCTGGTCTTTCATGTATTTCTTCTCCGCCTGGCTGAAGAGTCCTGCGGGGAGTTTCGACCATTTCGACAATACAACCACCAGGTTGTCAATCTCCTGTTCCCGGTCGGTGATCACAATTTGTGGTATCATGAATTTAGGTACTTTTGTAACGGTTCCTTCCTGATGCAAAGGTAGAAAAAATGGAGGAGGACTGGTTTTTACGGATCGGTTATGAAAAAGATTTCGTTGATTGAGAAGGCCCTTCATCCGGATTTTCTCACACCGGAAGAAGGGCTGCAGCTGTATGCGTCGCTGTCGCTTCCGCAGCTGATGTGGCTGGGCCATACCCTGCGGCTCATGCACCACCCGGTGAAACGGGTCACCTGGATCATCGACCGCAACGTGAACATCACCAACGTGTGCCTCTCCGGATGCAAATTCTGCAACTTCTACCGCACAGGAAAAAGTCCCGATGCCTTCATCACCACCATCCCTGAGTATTGTTCCAAGATCGAGGAGATGAAACGGATCGGGGGAAACCAGCTTTTGCTGCAGGGGGGCATGCATCCCAAACTCGGCCTGCGTTTTTACGAGGAGCTCTTTTCCGACCTTAAATCGAGGTATCCCGAGGTGCGTCTCCATGCCCTGGGTCCTCCCGAGATCGTACACCTGGCCAGGCTTGAGGACCTGCCGTACAAAACCATCCTGGAACGGCTGGTGAAGGCCGGCCTTGACAGCCTTCCCGGCGCCGGGGCCGAGATCCTCTCCGACCGGGTGCGCCATATCGTTTCGCCCGCCAAATGCAAAACAACGGAGTGGCTCGATGTGATGCGAGACGCCCATGAACTCGACCTGACCACCTCCGCGACCATGATGTTCGGTCATGCCGAAACCATCGAAGAACGGTTCGGCCACCTGGCCGCCCTCCGGGAAGTACAGGCGGAGCGGCCTGCCGGGCACAAGGGATTTCTCAATTTCGTCGCCTGGCCGTTCCAGGATGAAAGCACCGTTCTCCGCGAAAAGCACGGGATCCGCAGCAAAGTTCCGGCCGAAGAGTATATCCGGTGGATCGCCCTGAGCCGCATCATGCTACCCAACATCCCGCACATCCAGGCCTCCTGGCTCACGGTCGGCAAAGAGACGGCCCAGCTTTGCCTGCACGCCGGCGCCGACGACTTCGGGAGCATCATGATCGAGGAGAATGTGGTCAGGGTGGCCGGCGCCGGTCATCAGTTCGACGTCGAAGGCATTCAGAAAGCCATCCGTGAGGCCGGGTTTGAACCGGCACGCAGAGACCAGGATTTCAGGCTGTTGTAAAAAGTACGGGAAAAATTCTCTTTTCTCAGTTTTCAGGATTATTGAACTGAATTCCGTTTATATTTACCATTGATTTTCTAAGACTTTTTTTATGAAGCCCCTATCAATCACAGGCCTGTTTCTTGCCCTGCTGGTAACAGGCACGCTTGGCCTGTACGCACAGGTCGGGATCAATAATGACGGAAGTTCTCCTGATAACTCCGCGATCCTGGATGCCAAATCCACCACGAAGGGATTTTTACCCCCCCGGATGAATTCAGTTCAGCGTTCAGCCATCGGGTCACCGGCCACCGGCCTTGTGATCTTTAATACCGATTGCAACGACCTGCAGCTTTTTAACGGAAACGGATGGGTTCCCCTGGGAAACAACGGGATGCTGCAGGCACCCGGTGCGATCAGCGGAAATGTTTCGCCCTGTGTGAATGCGGCGGGGGCCATCTACTCCGTATCACCGGTGGAAGGGGCTGCCGGATACCACTGGACCGTTCCTGCAGGGGCCATCATAACCGCCGGACAGGGAACCCGGTCGGTGACCGTAACATTCGGCACCACGGGCGGGTATGTGTGTGCGGCACCCTTCAATGATTGCTACCGCGGCACGGTGGCCTGCCTGGCAGTCGGCCTCCAGGGAGCCCCTGCATCGCCCGTTGCCGGTACCCATGTCGCAACCGCCACCCAGGTCACCTGGACGTGGAATGCAGTGGCAGGCGCCACCGGTTACAAATGGAGCATGACCAACGATTACGCCACGGCCACGGATCTTGGGACCGTAACATCCACCACCGAAACGGGACTGGCCTGCAACACTGCTTACACGAGGTATGCCTGGGCGTACAATACCTGCGGGAATTCAACGCCCTGTACGCTGACGCAGGCCACCTCCCCCTGCAGTCAGTGGGCCTGCGGGCAGCCAATCACCGATTCACGGGACGGAAAATCCTATGCCACGGTGATGATCGGGACCCAGTGCTGGATGGCGCAGGGGCTCGATTACGGCACAAAGATCAGCGGCACATCATCGCAAACCGATAACGGCATCCCTGAAAAATACTGCTATAACAACGACGATCAGAACTGCACGGTTTACGGGGCCCTGTATCAATGGGGTGAACTAATGCAATACGTGACCACCCCCGGGGCACAGGGGCTTTGCCCCGCAGGATGGCACATCCCCGGTGATGACGAATGGACCGTCCTCTCGACCTTCCTGGGCGGGGAGGCGGTAGCCGGCGGAAAGATCAAGGAAGCAGGAACCGCCCACTGGCAGGCGCCCAACACCGGGGCCACCAACAGCAGCGGGTTTACTGCCCTACCGGGGGGCTACCGTGATACGGGCGGTAGTTTCAATGGTTTGAGCAGCTACCTCAATTACTGGTCTTCATCACCCAACGGCACCACCGAAGCATGGGACAGGCACCTGAATTATTTCAGTGAATACATCGCCCGGGGAAATTATTCGCTCTCCTACGGATTTTATGCACGATGCGTCAAGGATGCCGGGGGTTCGACCACCACGCCCACCATGACGACCTCGGATGTCACCGGCATCACCCAATCCTCGGCCACCTGTGGTGGCAATGTAACTTCTGATGGTGGTGCGTCCGTTACCGCCCGCGGGGTATGCTGGGGCACCGCGCAAAACCCGGATGTTTCCGGCAGTCACACGACCGACGGGACGGGGACCGGTGCCTTTGTCAGCAGCCTCACCGGGCTCTCCCCCGGCACCCCGTATTATGTAAGGGCTTATGCCACCAATTCGGCCGGGACCGGGTATGGCGAGCAGAAGACATTCACAACCACCGTATCACCGGTATTTACATGCGGTTCGCCCATCCTGGTGAACCACGTGGCAGGCGCCATCGCCCCGGTGACCAAATCCGTGACTTATGGCACGGTGACCAATATTCCGGGTGAAACTGCCAAATGCTGGATAACCAGGAACCTTGGAGCCAGCCAGCAGGCCACGGCGGTTAACGACGCCACCGAAGCATCGGCTGGATGGTACTGGCAGTTTAACCGCAAACAGGGTTACAAGCATGATGGAACGACACGGACACCAAACACGGCATGGATAACCCCCATCAATGAAAATTCAGACTGGACCTCACTTAGCGACCCGTGCGCGATCGAGCTGGGCACAAACTGGAGGATTCCAACCAGTACAGAATGGACCAATGTTGATGTAAGCGGCAGTTGGGCCAACTGGAACGATCCCTGGAATTCAAGCCTGAAACTACATGCGGCCGGTCAACTTTTGAACAGTACCGGTTCACTTCAGTACCGGGGCCTCTATGGCTTTTACTGGAGCAGCAAACAGAACGACGTCTCCAATGCTTTTTACATTTACCTAAGCAGTGGATCCTGCGGCATCTATGGGGATAGCCCGAAGGACAACGGGTTCCCCCTTCGCTGCCTCAAAGATGCCGGAGGTTCAACCTCCACCCCGACCGTGACCACCTCGGATGTCACCGGCACCACCCAGTCGACCGCCACCTGCGGGGGCAATGTAACATCCGACGGGGGGTCTGCGGTCACCGCCCGCGGGGTGTGCTGGAGCACCTCGCAGAACCCGACCGTTTCCGGCAGTCACACGACCGACGGGACGGGGACCGGTGCCTTTGTCAGCAGCCTCACCGGGCTCTCCCCCGGCACCCCGTATTATGTAAGGGCTTATGCCACAAACAGTGCTGGTACCTCTTACGGAGATCAGGTATCTTTTACAACTAATTCATCCTCAGGAGCTGTTCCTTGTCCCGGTGTTCCATCCATCATCGATGTCCGTGACGGCACCGTGTATCAAACGGTTCTTATTGGGACGCAATGCTGGTTGCTGCAAAATCTCAATTACGGAAGTCAGATCCCACATTCAACCGCACAAACCAATAATGGTGTACCTGAAAAATATTGTTACGGAGATAATGCCACTCACTGTGCCAGCGTGGGTGGTATGTACCTGTGGAATGAGGTCATGCAATACACAACCACAGCCGGAGCGCAGGGTCTTTGCCCTGCAGGGTGGCACCTGCCGACAGATGCCGAATGGTCCACCCTGACCACATTCCTGGGCGGTGAATCGGTTGCCGGCGGCAAACTGAAGGAAACAGGCACTACCCACTGGGGATCACCCAACACCGGCGCCACCAATGAAAGCGGTTTCACGGCACTGCCTGGTGGCATATGGGACAACTTTACATGGTTTTTTGTCGGTAGTTCCAGCACAGGGAAATTCTGGACTTCATCTCCAAACGGGGATAGTTCTGCCTGGATCCGTTCGCTGAATTATGCAAGCGCAGGTGTATTCCGGGAAACCCATACCAGAGTTGATGCGATATCTGTCAGGTGCCTCAAGGATTGACATCGTGCCTGGTATTACACCAACTCGTCTACGATCACATGATCGGCATGGTCGATGAGGACATCCTTCAGCGCGTGGAATTTGACTCCCCGGTGAAGGTCTTCGGAAGCTACACCTATTGGAGTTCCTCCGAATTCTAGGCAAACAACGCCTGGCGGCAGAGTTTTGGAACGGGGGTCCAGGAAAACGCCTCCAAAGTACAGTCGGGATACGTCCGTGCGGTTCGCTCATTCTGAGTAATGCGCATGTTTTCTCTCCCGGATGATCCGTTCAGGGGATTGCTTTCCGGCACATCACCTCCTGTTACCGAATACGGCCCGAGAAAAACCAGGCCCCTGTTGTGTAAGGTGACTCAAAGGGAAGGAAATGAAAAAAACCGGTTGATCGGTCCACGTTCGTGATCACGATTTTCCCTTCAGGAATTGGATCGTCGTCCGGATTCCCTCTTCCGGCGAGGTGGCGGTCATCCCGAACCGTTTCTCGAATTTGCTGCTGTCGAAAACATAATCCACCTCGTTCTGGTAGATCATTTCCGGGAACTCGCGCATGACGGGGACAAACAGCCCCAGCATGCGGACCATCCAGGCAGGAACGACCTGCACCTTCGGTTCCTTGCCCAGTTCCCTGGCCATTCGTTCAATCCAGCCCCGGTTGGTGATCCGTTCGCGGGTGGTGGGCACATGCCACTCCTGGTTGTAGGCATCGGGGGTGTTACCGAGCAGCGCCGTCGCTTTGGCAGCGTCGGGTGTGTAGGTATACGTGTGAATTTTATCCAAATCGCCGAAGGCCTGCGCCTTCTTTCCTTTCATAAGGTTTTCGGCCACCATGATGGTCAGGACACTGTTGCGGTTCTCAGGCCCGTAGAAATCGGCGGCCCTGGCGATCAGGGCGGTCAGGTCCTGCTTCCCGGCCTCATCCATAACCATCTCGCGGAGGAGTTTCCGAACCTTGCCCTTTTCACTGGGTGGATCGATGGCCGACTCTTCCGTCATATGCGACAGCGACTGTTTTGAATACATGTAGATGTTGTCGAAGAACACCAGCTTGGCACCATGATTACTGCATGACCGGATGACCTGCTGCATGAAGGGCGGCCATTTTTGGCGCCACACCCCGAGGTTGTATTGAAACCCGATGGTCACATAGACGATGGCACTGCCGGCAATGGCCTTGTCGACCTGCTGCGGGTCGTTCACGTCGGCCGGGAACAGCAGGTCACTGTCATTCACCTTCACAGGGTTCCTGCTGACCAGGCGGATCTGCCCGGTGTATTTTGTCAGCTCCCTGGCCAGCGGGATACCAATTGCCCCGCCTGAACCTAAGATGGTCTGTACCATTTGTGATCGTATTGAAGGATGGTGTATTCTGTTGATCCGTTAGCTCTTTTCTGGTCACCTGACAATTCATCACACCAGCCGGTCCCTGATCAGCTGCTCGGCGTGATCGACCAGGGTCTCCTTCAGCGGGTGGTACTTCACCCCAAGACGAAGGCTCCTGGAGTTGTCGAAGGTATATTCGATGCCGTAGTTCAGGTTGATGAACTTCCAGGAAAATCCCATCAGCGGACCGACCAGGTACAGCAGGAATTTCGGGACGCTGGTCTTCGGGATGGGCATCTTCGGGAAGTTCTCCCGGAGGAGCCTGGCCATGTCGAGGACGGATACGCCGTGGCCAACCAGGATATGCCTTCCGGCGGCATCCCCCTGCGTGGCTGCCAGGATATGCGCCATGGCCACATCGCGCACGTCGACCACCCCAAAATAGAGGTCGGGCGCCCCGGTGCGGAATTTCCCGTTGATCAGCGAGCGCATTGTGTCGATGCTGGTGGAATCGACGCGCTTGCTGAGCGAAGGTCCCAGGACGAAGCCGGGGTTTATGACGGCCAGCTTCCACTGGGCCTGCGCTTCGGCTATCTTCCAGGCCTCGCGCTCAGCCAGCACCTTCGAATACTGGTATGGGTTGTGCTTTTCGTCGCTTACCGTGTTCCACTGGCTTTCGTCGAACCGGTTCTTTTTTGCCCGGTATATGTCGGCCGCATCGCTGTAAATGGCCGCTACGCTGCTGGTCACCACGATCCGCCGGATGGCAGGATACTCGCCGGCCAGGGTAAGGACGTTCCTGGTTCCTTCCAGTGCAGGAAGGATCAGGTCTTTCTGCGGATCCTTGATTTTGGTGATAAAGAAAGGGGAAGCAGTATGGATGACGACCGTACAGTCTTCCATGGCCCTGCGGAAACTCTCCTTCTTCCTCAGGTCGGCCTCGAACAGGTTCAGCCGGTCGGGATATTGCTTTTTCAGGTCCAGCAGGTGGGTGATCTTCGCCATGTCCGCCATGCTCCTGACGGTCCCGCTCACACTTTCGCCCCGTTCCAGCAGGTACCTCACGATCCACGAGGCGATATAACCGGATGCCCCGGTGACAAGAAATTTCTCCATGTTTATGATTTATGATGAAAAAATAACGATGGTTTGAAAAAAAAAGTATGGACCAGCCATCTGACGCTTCACAGGCACGTATGACATTTCAGTTATAGGTCAAGAGAAACTCTTCCACGTTGTCAGGTGTTATGATCCGGAATCAGCCTTGGCCTTCACGATACCATACCCGATTTCCGTCAGGGCAGCCTGGCTGCTGATGCTAATATTGGCAGGGTTCTCCTGGAGGTCGATCCCGTCGAAGGTCACGTACGATGCGCTCCTCAGGAAGATAATGCCATCGCGGCCTCCAATGCCCGGGGTGGCGGCGGTGATGACCGGGTTCGCCCCGGTTCCCGATTTCTGGAACACGATGGGGTTGGCTGCCGTTCCGAATCCCTTGGTAATCAAACCGGCGGTGGTTGTGGCGAAGGTCTCGGTATGGCCGGCGGCAATGTTGAACGTTACGCCGCCGGAACCAACCCCTGCCACATTCAGTGCGGCGATGGCCGAGGCGATGGTGGGGTAGGTTGCTCCCGGGATGCTATAGGTTCCCGAGATCTGCGCGCGGGTTACCAGGCCCGTGAGCAGGATTAAAGCGATCAGATGTAATTTGTTTTTCATTGATTTAAGGTTTGGGTTTACACTGGTTTGTTTTCTGACGGCATTTTTTCCGGAAGGATTTTTTTTAAAATTTTTGTTTGCAACTCCTTCTTTTTTAATAATTTAACAACGGATTCAAGATCAGCAGCGGCTTTTTTTCCTGGTTCCTCATTCTTAGTTTTTTCTGGCTTCATGGAAGTGCCTTAAAAATTATTTGCCAAAAGTATGTGCCCAAGGTGTCCGGGTGCAACTTTTCGTCCTCACAAAATCCATAACCCGGAGAATTTAAGTCCCTACAAAATCTCTACATGGTCTATATATTGCACATTATCAATTATATGTACTCTGAAGTTTTTAACCTCAATCGTTGTTTGTCAAACCAGGCAGAGAACAAAAATCAGCATTTTGCATATTACCTTTTCGGGGAATTCCGATTAAGGAAAATTTCACACAGTGTCTCGCAGATGATGCCCGCGGAGATGCTCAGAGGGATTTATTTTAATTGAACAGTTATCATAATGTTAATAATAGATAAACTCTGCGAGAAACAAACCCCGTATGATTAAGAAAATTTCTGATTAACCATAAAATATGACCTGAATATTTGTGGTCAACCATAAATTTTAATACCTTTGCATGAAATATACCTTGAACATGGACATCGACCGTTTGATAAAACCACAGATCATCGCTGATCTGAAACGACAGAGAAAAGTCGTTCTGCTCTATGGCCCACGACAGGCAGGAAAAACGACACTCTCCAAAAATATTGTTCAGGAGATTGGATTGAAAACCCTGATGATCAATGCGGATCAGTCAAAGTATATCGATGTGTTATCCAGCAGGGATTTGGGTAAACTCCGGTCACTGGTGGCAGGGTATGAACTGTTGTTTATTGATGAGGGACAGCGTATCCCCGAAATCGGAATAAACCTGAAGATTCTTCATGATGAATTGCCCAGGCTGAAAATCCTTGTTACCGGCTCCTCCTCCTTCCTGCTCTCCGGCCGTGTTTCGGAATCGCTGGCCGGGCGAAAAAAGATATACACGCTGCTACCGCTTTCCATGCAGGAGCTTGCCGGAACCAATAATACTTACGAATTGAAAGACCAGCTTGAAGAGCGGTTGGTTTTCGGTTCCTACCCTGAAGTGATCAAAACCATCAGCAATTCCGGTAAAGAGGATTACCTGCGCGACATATCCTCCTCTTTTATATTTAAAGATATACTGGAACTGGAGATGATCAAATACCCGATGAAGATCAGGGATCTGTTGAAATTACTTGCATACCAGGTGGGGTCTCAGGTTTCGCTTCATGAACTGGGTATTAAACTGGGATTGAATCGCGAAACAGTGGAAAGGTATCTCTTTTTGCTTGAGCAGTCTTTTGTGATATTCAAACTGCCGGCGTTCAGCCACAATCCGCGCAAAGAGATCAGCAAATCGCAGAAATACTATTTTTACGACACAGGTATCCGTAATATATTGATTGACAATATGAAGTACCTGAACGACCGAAACGATTCCGGCGCGTTATGGGAAAATTTTATCATTGCTGAAAGGCGAAAATATCTCGTATACAATCAGAAGAATGTCAGTTGTTATTTCTGGCGGACCTATGCCGGAACCGAGATTGACTATGTGGAGGAAACCCAGGGGAAGTATTTTGCTTATGAGATCAAATCCGGTAAATCGAAAACAAGAATTCCGGCAAGCTGGAGCAGCGAGTATGGATCTGATTATCTGAATATCAACAGGGATAATTTTCTGGAATTTATCCTTTAAGTCCCAAATATTCTTTTCTCGCGGAGTTTATTTCGCGCAGAATCCATTTTACCTGAATTGATATAGATGGAGCCGAGATTCAGATAAACGATGGCCCTGTTGGCAGAGTCGTTCCATAGTTCCCAAATGACCTGCGCTTTTTTATAATAGCCAATGGCTGCCGGATAATCCCTTGCTTTGGAAAATAACGTGCCCAGGTTGTTGTACAGCACGACCAACGTGCCCGTGTCATTAATTTCCCTGGCGACACCCAGCGCTTTAAGATAAAATCTGCATGATTCCGAAATAGATACTCCAATTGAGTAGTTATTGTTGTAAATAACACCGATCCGGTTGAGTGCGAGCGCCTGTCTCTTTTTATCCCCAAGTTTCCGGAAGATGAATTCTGCGATCTTCAGCTGGCGGATGGCCTCATTGGGATTACTCTTCATGTTTGAAATATCACCCTTCAGCATGAATATCTTTCCCAGGCTTGCGAGCGAGCCGGTCTTCCAGCAGATCTTCTGCGCCCGCTCAAGAAAAAGCAGGCTGGAATCTGCAGCCCTGTTTTTAAGCAGGCTGGCAAGTGAAAGATATAACTTTACTCTCTGATTGTCATCCGTTGCTTTTACCAGGGCTTTGTGCAGGCTGTCCTCGCGGTTGGCTCCTGCTCCGGAAACCACGAACGGAAAGACCCAGGCAAAAAACAAGCAATGCCAGGATAAATGAGGGAAATGGGAACGATATGTACCGGTGCTTTACCTTCATCTTTAAATGATCGGGCGAAACACGATCTGCAATAATACGGAAAATAGTTACACGCAGAGTCTCGCGGAGTTATGCGCAGACTCAGCGTGAACACTCTGCGAGACTCAGCGAGAAATAAACTTCGCTAGAAATCATTTTTGTGAAATGCTACGAAAAAAAGCCGCCCCGGTTTCCCGGAAGCGGCTTACGTAACCAAACATGCGTGAGATTGAGTGATCGTCAGTCTCTGACCAGCTTCCTGACCCAGGTATTCCTGCCGCTTTGAATGATCATCACATATATTCCTCCATGTAAAGAGCTGAGATCAATAGACATTTCATCAGTTCGTTCAAATTGCAAACCAGTATTTTCCCAGATTTTCTCTCCCCGGAGGTTAAAAATATACAGGTTAAATTTTATGCTCCAGGGGATTCTGCAACTCAGCAAAAAAATACCAGCGGCATTTTCCTGAACTATTTCAAATAGTTCATCGGTCATTGGCGCCTGCATCAACGCTATGCTTTATTGCCTGATTATCAGCTTAATTGTCGCGACTACGCCGTTCGAAACGACCTTCACAAAATAGATCCCTGCCGGTTTGCCGGCCAGTGATAAATGATGTTTGGCTTCGCCGGGCAGTTCATGCCTAAAAATTCTTGTTCCGCGCATGTCAAAAATGCTCACGTTTATCTTCCCTGTAGCCTCCGTTCCCGCCCAATCAAGGGTAAATGCGCCGGAAGTGGGATTCGGATAGATCCTGAAGGCAATTTCTTCGCTCTGCTCCTGGTCTTCAGTGCCTGTCAGCGTTGCAACCATCGCGGGCGGCAGGCTGCCGCAATACTGGTTGTCGGTCGTAATCCAGCCGTGCATGTAACCGCCCGGCTCCACCATGGTCCCAGGCAAATAGAGGATGTTCTGGCCGGCGATCATCGTGGCGTTGCCGCCGTTCTGAACCACGAACATGTTGCCCTCTCCGGCCACGGTGATGGTCTGTGAGGCATTGTAACAGTTGCTCTCCCCTGAGCCGATCGTCCCGGTTGCACTGGTATTGACGGGCACCGCCGGGTTCACTGCCATGCTGATGGTGTTGGAGGTGGCCGGGCTGCCGGTAACGCACTGTTCACTGGAAGTCAGGATACAGGTCACCGCATCGCCGTTGACCGGCACATAGGTATAAGTTGCGTTGTTCGTACCCGCGTTAACGCCGTTGACCTTCCACTGGTAAACCGGGTTGATCCCCCCGTTCACCGGGGTGGCCGTAAAGGTTACCGCTGTCCCTGCCGTCACCGGGTTGGCCGAGGCTGCAATGCTGATGCTCACCGGCAACAGCGGATTTACTGTCATTGTGACAGCGTTGGAAGTGGCTGGGTTGCCGGTGGTGCACGGCTCACCGGAGGTCAGCAAGCAGGTTACCGCATCGCCGTTGGCAGGGATGTATGCGTAGCTTGGGCTGTTGGTGCCGACGTTGGCACCGTTGACCTTCCACTGGAAGGTGGGATTCGACCCGCCGTTGACCGGTGTGGCCGTCATCACCACCTGCGTTCCCGCGCAAACCTGCGTGGCCGAAGCCGCGATGCTAACGCTTACCGGCAACAGCGGGTTCACCGCCAGGGTGATCGCGTTGGAGGTGGCCGGGTTGCCTGCGGGGCACTGTTCGCTGGAAGTCAGCACGCAGGTTACCACATCGCCGTTGGCAGGGGTATACTCGAAAGTAGAGCTGTTGGCGCCAGCGTTGATGCTGTTCACCTGCCACTGGAAGGAAGGATTCAACCCGCCATTGACCGGGGTGGCCGTAAAGCCGACCAGGGTTCCCGGGCATACATTGACAGCGGTTGCCACAATGGTCACACTCACCGGCACAGACGGGGTGACATTCACCTGCATCACTGCAGGGGAGGGACCCGGAATGCCGTTGGTGTTCTGGTAATTGACCGAAACCGACTGGGCGCCCGATCCATGCCAGGTTACCATCACAAAACTACTGGCAGAAGTGCCTCCGAAGGTAACTGTACCACCCTGCGATACCATCCACTGGTAATTTGCTTTCCCGGTTTCGGTATAGTAGATCACATCAGCGGTTCCCTGGCAAACAGCCTGCGTACCGTTGATGGTCGGTTGGGGAACCGGGTCGAAGGTCATATCCTGACCGTAAACGGTCTGGTTCGAGGTGGTCGAAACCCCCTTGGCCCGGTAGTGAATGATCGTATTCGGTGGTAAGCCGGTAAGACCGGCGCTGAAAGGTTGTGTAGCCAGCGACCGGAGGGTTGATGGCACCGCCGTCAGCGTATTGCCGTAGGAAGTGGTGGGGCCGTATTCGAACGACAGGCCGACCACCTCACCGTTGGTATTGACCTCCCCGTTGAGCGTGGCCGATGTTTGCCCGACAGCGGTGGCAGCCAGGGTGTTGAACGGGTTAACCGGAAGGTTGAATTCGTAAGCGCCCACATCGGGTGGATTGGAACGGATAAATCCGTTGAAGTCAGTGGTCACCGCAGGCAGATAGATCCCCGCATTGTTCAGGGCTGGCACCGCGGTATGGAGGTTACCGTAAGCGGGGAACAACGGATCCACGTTCTGGCTGGCCAGATCCTGACCGGTGGCTGTCTTCCAGTCGGCAAGGGTGTTTCTGGCGGATCCCAGAAATCCGATCCTGCCTGCCAGTCCTGATGCCGGGACCACTGCATTGACATAGTAATCATTATAATCAATGAATGTATAAGCAGAGGCGGCTGCACCGGAGTATACCGCATACGTCTTCGGGTTCACATTGGCCGCATTGACGCATTGCTGGATATTTTTAAAGATATTGTTCCTGACATCCAGTAAAGTCGATGATGATCCCGCCACCAGGCATGCGCTGTAATGCGATGTAGTATTGGTGGTTAAGAAGGTGGTATCGGTCAGGCTGATGGTATTATGCTGCACCGATACATTCCCCGCGCTTGAAATATTTATGCCACTTGGATAAGCTCCTGCTTTAATATTATAGATGAGGTTATTGATGATCTTTGTGGGTGTCTCCGCGCTCGTCGTGGCCACATTGATCCCTGTGCAGTTGGAGTTCGTTGCCGAACTCTGGATCCGGTGGATCACATTCCCTTTGATCACGGTATTGTCGGCCCCGGTCGACAGGTAGATGCCCGCCTGCCCCGTGTTTCCGGACGAAGCGCCGATTATCTCATTCCCCTCGATCAGGGTCCCCGATGCATCCAGGACAAAGATCCCCTGGTATTTCACCTCATCGGCCAGGATGGTTGACCCGATGACATTGTTGGTAATCTGGCCATTGACAGCCTTCCGGTTCCATTGTCCGCTGAATTGAATACCATAGCGGGCGCTGCAGATCACGTTATTATCGATGACAATGTTATTATATCCTCCTCCCGACGGGCTTAAATAAATACCGTAGGTACTGTTGGTAAGCTGCGACGACGACCTGATCGTACAGCCTTTGATGGTGCAGTTCGAGGCCCCTGTATAATCGTTGTTGAGCAGTCCGATGGCATAGCTGCCGGTGGCTGTATTGGTATTCTCCCATGTAAGGTTACCGCCTGCCTCGCTGAGGTTTGACCCGTCTATAACCACATACCTGCAACCGTTGAGGTGCAGGATCCCCGTTGCAGAGTTGCCGGTTATATGTGCATCCACACCCGGTTTAGGCTGAATGGTAACAGTATTGGTCTGACTGGCGCCCAGATAGTCATTGATTGTCAGAGGAAATGTTTCCGATGCGGAATACTGGGCATCCCATAGTTCAAAGGTGACCGGTCCAACAACCTCCTTCACGTTCAGGTCGGTCAAAGCGTCAGTAAGCGTAGCATAGTCTTTTCCGGTTCCAACGGTATAAATCCCCGACAAAGTTCCCACGATCAGGTAGGCATCGGGTTCCAGCGGCAAGGTCGCACAGGCGGGAGGATTGGCCGAAAAACCACTGGCGCCAAACGCGGGTCTGACCGCCACATTCGGCACGGCCATCATGTCCTGTGCCGCTACATAATAATAAACCATATCGTTCAGCAGGGCTCCTGCTCCAAACGTAAAGGAGTAATTGCTTCCTCCGGTCCAGGTGGCAGTAGCCGTGTTCCAGCTTCCACTGTTTATCCTCCAGTACACGACGGGAAGTCCGGGCCCTGATACGGGCACTCCGGCAGGATCGGTAATGGTGGCAACCAGGACTCTTGCACCCATGACCGAGGTATTGATGAACGGGGTATAACTGATCACCGGTCCGTCATTGTCCACATGCAGTCCGGCAAACTCATCAGCGCCGATATCGGGCGCCGTGGCGGGGGCAAGGGGATTGTCGGGATACCCGGCGTTGGGATACCGCGGATCATTGTCAAAGTCGCTGATGATGCTGATCGGAGCGGAAATAATCGTCCCCCCGCTTTCGCATTGCGTGAGTGCAGTTCCTGCCAGGTGCAGGTCGTAGGGCGATGTCGCCACATTGAGGAATGGAGGAATTTCGGAAACTGACTGGGCATCGCGGGGAGCAACAAGCGCCTGGTATTCCGCCAGTGTCTGAACAGAGTCAGCATTGGTGACCAAATATATCAGGTTATGCGGCCCGGGGTCTCCTGCATAGAAAACGTTGTTATTCGAAACCTGCTGATAGGTAGACAAAGTACTTGAATTTCTCGCGTAAGCTGCGTTACAACCATAGGTTCCGACCGGAATGGATTTGACGATCACAATATTATTTCTCAAATCAAGCTGTACGCCCGTTTCGGCATAAATACCCCTTGCCCCGAATCCTTCATTCACGGATGTCCCGTCCAGGTAGATGGTATTGTTGTAAAGTCCTGTATAATTATTGTTGAGTCCATAAACCGTTATTCCTGTAACTGCGGACGGGCTTGCTGCAAAGGGAGCATATAACTGGCTGATATAATTGTTATAGTAGTAAGTGTTGTTGCCGGTTGACTGCTGTATCCCACTTACATGGTACACGGTAGGGGCTATAACGTTGGGATTTGCATCCGAACTCAGGTTCTGGATCCGGTTACGGTAAATATATGTATTCCCGATACCATTGGCATTATAGATGCCCCTTAAACTAGCGATCCTGCCTGAAATATTGGTGATCTGGTTATCGTATATGTTCTTATTTGAACCGATATGCGCGGTGATGAGTCCATACGAATTCCCGGCAACGGCTGTATTATTGTCAATAACATTGCCATACATGTTCAGTGTCTGGGTTTGTCCTGTGGTGTAAAGGAAATAGGTTAACGATGACACTGTGGCCGCAGCCGAACTTCGGGTGTTGTTTGTGATCGTATTGTTATAAATATTAATGGCTCCTCTCTGCTGAACCGCCGGATTGCTCCGGTAATAGGTATAGTAGACCAATCCGGTGGAATTTGCTGTGGCTGAGCCAATGGTATTGTTGCTGATCAGGTTGCCGTAGATGTTCAAATACAAGGCGCTGACCGTGACATAGGTATACACCACATTACCACTGGTATGAGTCGGGAACGTGTTGTTGATCACCTGGTTGTTGTAAAAATTCACCGTATTGGTACTCCCGATCGAACTCGTTAACTCTCCGTTGATATAAAAGCCATAGAAATGCCCCGCTCCGGTAAAGGAAATACTGAGCGTATTATTAAAAACATCCAGGTCTGCATTGTGGGCATCCAGGAGGTTCATGGCGTAATATCGCCCGGTGGTCATCGAAAGGGAGCCAGTGAAGGTGTTGTTTGCAATCACCAGTCCGTTCTGGTATATCATGTTAACACCATAGGAGATCCCGGTGGTGCCGGCCAGCCCGGTATAAATGAATGTATTGCCGCCGTTGACACCTATGGTATTGTCCTGGTCATAGAATGCAAAGGGAGATACATCTGCAAACCCTGTCAGATTGATCCCGCCGTAACAGTTATTGAAGGTCATGTTCTGGAAATCATTCCAGGAGTTGGTTCCACTTACCGCGGTCACTGTGGGTCCTGCCACTGCAGGGTTCGACCAAAGCCGGTTATCCATGGTTATTCCAAAGGCATTCGTATTGTATAGCAGGCTGATGGTTCCGTTCTTCAGGGTATTGTGCTGCGCCCCGTCGGCGCCTGAGGATTTGAAAAAGGCAAATCCAAACTCCATCCGGGTGGTTGCGGTGGTATTCAACAGATTATCCTCCACATCGATCCCGTCGAAGGTGACATAATCGCTTCCCGCCAGGCAGATGATATAGTCGAAGTTGCCTGTTCCGCCCAACGCTGCGGTAACCAAGGGATTGGCCCCCGTACCGCTCTTCCTGAACACGATCGGATTGGCGGCCGTGCCGGTGGCAGTCAGCAGTCCGTCGGTCAGATTGGAAAAGGCCTCGGTGTGGCCTGCCGCAACGTCGAAGATGACACCGCCCGGACCCACGCCGGATGTGTTCAGCGCAGTGATGGCGGTGGCAATGTTCTTGTAATCACCCGGTATGGTCTTTACCCCGGTCAACTGCCCGAAACTCACCATGCTGACCAGTAAGAATACCGGTATCAGCCTGAAACTCCTTTTCATTCTGGTTTGCTTTTCCTTGTTTTTCATCATGATCTGGTTTTTGGTTTGATTCTATTTCGTTAATCTTTATCGGTACACGTTAGGTTGTCAGGGTTAACAGGGTCAAGGAACCGTGAAACGATCTTTTTCAGGGCCGTCGATTGCTGGTTGATTTCCGTGATCACCTCGTCAGGATTCAATATCTGACCGGCAGGATCTTGCTCACGACCTTTGCGCTTTAGTTTCTCCTTGTTTGGTTTCATCTGTTTTGCTGGCATCGTTAAAAAAATTATCCGCCAAAAGTATTTGCCCGGGAGACCGGTTCCTAATTTTCGGGTGCATCAGGAATACGACACCCCTTGTTTTTCAGTTGCACAATTCTATTACAATGCGAGATATCTTGCTTGATTTCAATGTAATGAATCAAGTCATGAAAGAAAAGAAAAGGAAATGAAAAGGTGGTTAAAGGGAGGACAGAAATGTCGACAGGGAGGCATTCTGGTTGGTCATGCCGAGTTGTTTCCGGAGCCGGGTCCTGGCCTGTTCGATGGCCCGCACGCTTTGCCCCGTGATGGAGGATATCTCTTTGGAGGTCATATCCAGCAATAAAAATGCACACAGGCGCTTTTCGTTCAAAGTCAGGTTCGGGTTGATCCTGGATAATTTGGTATAGAAATCATGGTGGACCTCGGTGAACCGAATCTCGAATTCCTTCCAGGCCGATTCGTTCTGATCGCTGGCCAGCCCTGCGATCACATGCTGAATGATCTCCTGGTTCTCTTTCTTCAGTACGGGGAACTTCTGCTTTAGGGATTCGATGAAGGATACCTTGCGTTCGTTCAGCCTCACAAGGTTAAGGGCGTGCAATGCCAGTTCACGGTTCAGCCGTTCCACTTTGTCATCCTGGATTTTTTTCTCCAGTCGCGTGTTCTGCAGTTTGATCCGTTGCTTCTGATAAAGAAGGAGCAGCATCAGCAGGATCAAGCCGGCCGCCACGGCACCCGACATCAGAAAATACCGCTGCCGTTGAAGTCTTACCTGGTGTTCCTGAACCTGCCTTTCATAATTGTATTTCATTTCCAAAGCCAGCAGGTTCTGATGGTTCCGGATCTTGTTGCTCGAATCCTGAAGGATCCGGTAACGGTCCATCAAACCGGTTGCCTCCCCGTAGTTCCGCAGTGCGTTGTTGCATTTGATCAGTTCAAAGAGGATGCCCGACAGGGTATTCACATCGACACTGTATCCGGCCATGTTCAACGACTGCTCGAACAACTCTTTCGCTTCCCGGTATTTTTGCTTTTCCATGTTCACCAGGCCGAGGTTCACATAAATGTATGGTCCGACCATCCTGAACTCCTTCTCATCCGGCAATTTCTTTAAGATACCCAGGGCATGCTGCAACAGCCTGTCAGCAGAATCATACCGGCCGCTGCTGATATAACGGCTGGCTACGTTGTTATACATCTGTGCCTGGTCCTTCGGATTCTTTAATTCTTTGTTGATCTGCAAGGCCTGGTTCATGAACAACTCCGCGCTGTCGCTGTTGCCGAATTTTGCGTAAAAGGTGCTGAGGTTCATTACATCCTTCAATACCTCAATGGTATCTTTCACCTTCAGGTGGGTTTGATAGGCAATCCAGGCGTACTTCCGCGACAGTGGCCAGTCCTGGTTGTCGAGCGATACGTTGTTGATCTGACGATAGACTTTGGCCAGCCTTCCATTATCTCCGATCCTTGAGAACGCTTCGGCCGACTTCAGATAATAGGTCAGCGCTACTTCATCATTGACGATCCGTTCATGAAATTGTCCGTGATAAAAATAGACCCTGCCCGAAAGCAAAGGGTCATTGGCTTTGGTGAGTTTTTCTTCGGTGCTTTTTAAAACTTTCAGCGCTTCATCATAGTGTTCGTTACGAAAATGGATCTTATAAGCAACGATGCCCGACTCGATGACTCCTTTCAGATAATCGAGGGACTCGCTCAGGCTCATCAATTTACGAATCTCCGGGAGGGTTTTAAGGTTCAGATCAGGAAGGCTGTCATAATACCTGTTGAGATGGTCGATGGAGTCTTTCAACGCTCTCTCGGGAACATGACCATCGCGGTTGCATCCGTTAAAGATGGAAAGAAGACAAATACCTATAAGAAAGCACCCGGCCTTTAATGGAGCAAGCATTGGAAGAAACATTTCTTTCAAATGCGAAATTAAGCGAAATAATCGAAAAACGGAACGAACCGCCCTGATCAAATCCACCGGGCAGAAGATGTTTCACCGGTGTCAAAGCCTTCAGTGCATCAGTATTCATCCCACGCCCTGACCGAAATATCCTCCACATCCATCTTGCAGAACGCATGGATGAAGGCGCTGGCCAGGCGGGCGTTGGTGATGAGGGGTATGTTGTAATCGACAGCGCAGCGGCGGATCAGGTAGTCGTTCTGCAACTCGCCGGTGGTCAGGTTCTTGGGGATGTTGACCACCAGGTCGATCTTTCGTTCCTTCAGGTAATCGAGCACATTGGGCTGTGCAGGTTCATCGGGCCAATGCAGCGCCACAGCTGGGATCCCGTTGCTGGCGAGGAACTGCTGCGTTCCCCGGGTGGCATAAAGTTGGTAACCCCGTTCCGCCAGCATCCGCGCACTGCTCAGCAGCTCGATCTTCGACCGGGCTGGTCCGGTCGACAGCATCACGCTTTTTTTCGGGATGGTGTATCCCACCGACAACATCGCGGTGAGCATCGCCTCGTAGAAATCTTCGCCGATGCACCCCACCTCGCCGGTCGAATGCATCTCCACCCCCAGCACGGGGTCGGCCTTCTGCAGCCTGGAAAAGGAAAACTGGGGAGCCTTCACGCCCACATAATCGAGCTCGAACAACGACTTGTCGGGCTTTCTAACCTCTTCACCCAGCATCACCCGGATGGCGGTGTCGATCAGGTTGGATTTCAGCACCTTGGAAACAAACGGGAAACTCCTCGAAGCGCGCAGGTTGCACTCGATCACCTTGATGTCGTTGTCGCGCGCCAGGAACTGGATGTTGAAGGGGCCCGATATTTCCAGTTCCCTGGCGATCTTCGCCGCGATCCGCTTGACCCTGCGGGCCGTCTCGATGTAGATCTTCTGCGGGGGGAAGACGATGGTGGCGTCGCCCGAATGGACCCCGGCAAACTCCTCATGTTCGGAGATGGCATACACGATCACCTTCCCGGCCGAGGCCACCCCGTCGAACTCGATCTCCTTGGCGTTCTCGATGAATTCGGATACGACGACCGGGTAATTCTTCGATACGTTGGCCGCAAGGTCCAGGAAGTGATCCAGCTCTTCGCGGTTCGACACCACGTTCATGGCCGCCCCGCTGAGCACGTACGAAGGACGGATCAGCACCGGGAATCCCACCTCATCCGCAAACCGGTAAATATCCTCCTTGCTGGTCAGCTCTTTCCACCTGGGCTGGTCGATGCCGGCCAGGTCGCACATCGACGAGAACTTGTGGCGGTCCTCAGCCCGGTCGATCGACAGCGGTGAGGTGCCCAACACCGGCACACCGGCATGATGCAACCGGATGGCTAGCGTGTTGGGGATCTGTCCGCCGGTCGAGACAACGACACCCTTCGGCGCCTCCAGCTCGGCAATGTCCATCACCCGTTCAAACGACAGCTCGTCGAAATAGAGCCGGTCGCATACGTCGTAATCGGTGCTGACGGTTTCGGGGTTGTAGTTGACCATGATGGTCCGGAAATCTTTCTTCCTGATCGCGTTAACCGCATCCACGCAGCAGTTGTCGAACTCCACGCTGCTCCCGATCCGGTAGGCCCCCGAACCAAGCACGATCACCGATCGGCCGTCGCGTTCGGGTTCTGTGTCGTGCGACGACCCGTTGTAGGTAAGATAGAGATAATTGGTCATCGCAGGATATTCCGCCGCCAGGGTGTCGATCTGCTTCACGAAGGGAACGAGGTTCAGGCTCTTCCGGTGATCGCGCACCCGGAGCGACCAGTCGGTTACGTCGCCGGTGTTGCGGTAGATGATCTTGGCCAGCTGGAAATCTGAAAATCCCATCTTTTTGGCCTGCTCCAAAAGGTGTACAGGTAACCTCTCCACCGAATCAAAAGCCGACAATTCATTCCGCAGGCCGACGATGTTGCGGAGCTTGTAAAGGAACCAGCGATCGATCCGGGTCAGTTCATGGATCCGTTCGACGGAAAAATTCAGGTAAAGGGCCTTGGCAATCACGAAGATCCGCATGTCGGTGGGGTTGGAGAGCTGTGCCTCAATTTCCGCGACTGATGCCTGATCCGAACCCGCCATCCCACCAATATGGACGTTGCGAATTTCTCCCGGCAGATCGGCCTCCATTTCCTTGTTCGCCACGAATCCGTGCATCCCCTGCCCGATCATCCGCAATCCCTTCTGGATCGCCTCCTCGAAGGTGCGACCAATGGCCATCACCTCGCCCACGCTCTTCATGCTGCTTCCGATCTCCTTCGAAACGCCGGCGAATTTCCCGAGGTCCCAGCGCGGGATTTTGCAAACGATGTAATCGAGCGCCGGTTCGAAACAGGCAGGTGTGGTTTTCGTCACCGCATTCTTCAATTCATGGAGGCCGTAGCCAAGGCCAAGTTTGGCTGCCACGAAAGCAAGCGGATAGCCGGTGGCCTTCGACGCCAGCGCGCTCGATCGCGAGAGGCGGGCGTTGACCTCGATGACCCGGTAATCTTCCGATAACGGGTCGAGGGCGTACTGCACGTTGCACTCGCCGACGATGCCGAGGTGCCGTACGATCTTGATGGCGATCTCGCGGAGCTTGTGGTATTCGCTGTTGGAAAGGGTTTGCGACGGCGCCACCACGATGCTCTCGCCGGTATGGATCCCAAGCGGGTCGAAATTCTCCATGTTGCACACCGTGATGCAGTTGTCGTAACGGTCGCGCACAACCTCGTACTCGATCTCCTTCCATCCCTTCAGCGACTTCTCCACCAACACCTGGCCGGTACCCGAAAGCGCTTTACCAACAACGCCCTCCAGCTCCCCCCGGTTGTTGCAGAACCCGCTGCCCATGCCGCCCAGGGCAAAGGCAGCGCGGACGATCACCGGGTATCCCAGTTCAGAAGCGGCCCCGGCAGCATCCTCCACGGTGGAGACTGCATGGCTGGCAATGGTGTGCACCCCGATCTTGTCGAGCTCCCTGACGAACAGTTCGCGGTCCTCGGTGTTGATGATGGTCTGTACGGGGGTTCCAAGCACGGCAACCTGGTATTTTTCAAGCACGCCCGAACGGTGCAACTCCACCCCGCAGTTCAAGGCGGTCTGCCCGCCAAACGAGATCAGGATGCCCTGCGGACGCTCCTTCCGGATCACCTTTTCGACAAAAAACGGGGTGACCGGCAGGAGATAGATCTTGTCGGCCAGCCCCTCAGATGTCTGTACCGTTGCGATATTCGGGTTGATCAGCACCGTTTCGATCCCCTCCTCCTTTATCGCCTTCAGCGCCTGGGTGCCCGAGTAGTCGAACTCGCCCGCCTCGCCGATCTTCAGCGCGCCGGAACCGATAAGAAGCACCTTTGAGATTTTCATCCGGATATTTTTTTAGGTGATATTTCTAGATTTTGTACAGTCCCGACAGGTAGAGACGCAAAATTTTGCGTCTTTACCTGTCGGTTCAACCGATACGGCCACCGGGATAACCGGTATGGGTCCCGGTACAACCGATACGGCCACCGGGATAACCGGTATGGTTACCGGTACAACCGATACGGGCCCCGGGACAACCGGTATGGGTCCCGGTGTGACCGGTATGGTTACCGGTGCGTAGAGACGCAAAATTTTGCGTCTCTACCTACCGGGGGCCATCCATGTTACCACCGGGGGCCTGCCGGCATCCAACCGGGTTCCTGCCGCCATCCAACCGCGATTCAACCCGAATCCGTCATAATGGATTATTGATTTCATCCTCCTTCCAATTCATGGGGTTGTTTTTTATGTATTGCGAAATGTTATGAAATGATTCGTCATCCCGGATAATGTGATCGTGGAAACGGGGTTGCCAGCAAAAATTTGGATTTATTAAACGGGCATTTTTTGTTACCCCTATTTTAAACCCCCGTATGATCGATGCCAAATTTTGGGATTGTGGCCCGAATTGGTTTTTTGCCGGTGGCCGGCCGGCCGGTATCGGCCCCGGTCGTAGGGACGCAAAATATTGCGTCCCTACGACATTTTGCGGCCCAACAACCAATGGCGGCCCCGTCGGTTTGTCAATAATGACAATGCCATGGGTATGATCGGGCATGATGATATGGTTGCCCAATTTCACAAACGGGAAATGTTTCGGAATTTCCAGCCAACATTGATGGGCAATTTCACCGATTTCATTAAAAATCATTTCGATCCCCATGATTTCACCGAAAAAATGTTCCCTGTTCTTTGTGCAAATGGTAACAAAATAGGCGGCATCACTGCCGTATTCCCAAGATTTTAACCGGGCGGATTCACTGCGATATTTTCCCTTGTACCTTTCAGTCATTATGCAACAAATCTATCCTATTTGTATAGTTTCACCATCTCGATGAACCTGTCGAACAGGAAATCGGTGTCCGTCGGCCCCCCCGAGGCTTCCGGGTGGAACTGCGACGAAAAGAAGGGGAGCGTCCGGTGACGGATCCCTTCGTTGGTGCCGTCGTTGGCATTGATGAACAGCGGTTCCCAATCCTTCCCCAGCGATTCGGCCACGGTGGCGAAACCGTGGTTCTGGGAGGTGATGTAGCAACGGTTCGTGCCAACCTGCAAAGCCGGCTGGTTGTGACTGCGGTGACCGTATTTCAGCTTCCTTGTATCACCGCCGGCCGCGAGGGTGAGCAGCTGGTTCCCCAGGCAGATCCCGAAAATGGGTTTGACCTTCGTAAGCGCTTTCGAGATGTGTCCGATCGTTTCGCCGCACATCTTCGGATCGCCTGGTCCGTTTGAGATGAACAGTCCGTCGTAATCGTCGGAAGTGAAGTCGTCGTCCCAGGGCACCCGCGTCACGGTGGTGTTCCTCCTGAGCAGGTGGCGGATGATGTTGTTCTTCACCCCGCAGTCGACCAGCAGGATCCGATACTCGCCGTTTCCGTATATGATCCTTGTTTTCGCGCTGACTTTCGCCACCAGGTTTTCCCTGTTCGGATCATGAAAATCGACGCTTCCGCCGGCCAGGATCTTCCCCAGCATGGTGCCGCGATCGCGCAGATGGGTGGTAAGCCGGCGGGTATCGACCCCCGAAATGGCCGGGATCCTGTTTTCCACAAGCCATTCCGAAAGGGTCTTCGAAGCATTCCAATGGCTGCATTCGGCAGAATATTCGGCCACGACCAGCCCGGCGATGTGGATCCGTTCCGATTCGAAGTACCGGAACATCCCCTCTTCGACCACCTCGGGCGGAACCCCGTAATTGCCGATCAGCGGGTAGGTGAGCACCAGGATCTGGCCGCAGTACGACGGGTCGGTGAAGCTCTCCGGGTAACCGGTCATGGCCGTGTTGAATACCACCTCGCCGGCTGCCGATCCTTCGTACCCGAATGAGATCCCTTTGATCACCGAACCGTCTTCCAGAATGAGTTTTGCTTCCCGGTTTTTCATAGGATTGTTCTATCTGGTTATTGCGAATATCATCCACAATATTATAAATAAACTGCATCTTAATGGAAAACGCCTTGCATTTTCATCAAGATGCAGTAAAGAAAACACTGAAAACAGGCTGTTGGTTGAATACAATCTGCTCAGTTCTCACGCAACCGGGATGCAGAGAAGTTATTTCCCGGCGTATTTCAGCAGTCCGTGCTGCTGCCAGTCGGCGTAGATTTTTGCAGCCACCTTGAAGGATATCTCGTCGATGTAATTGGGATCATCGAGCGAAATATCGGCCGTCCAGAGCAACCCGTTGGTGGCATTGCTGTAAAGGTTGGCCTGCAGGCGGACGGTCGAGGTGGTTACCCAGTAACCTCCGGTCGTCACTACGTTGGTTCCCCAGCCGTACATCGGGTATCCCCAGTTATAATAGTTGTAGTAGTTGTAATAGTAATCGGGATAAACCGTAGTGGTCGGGGGCACGTAGCTCTGTGATTTGTCAGTGCCTTTATAGGTGACCACCAGGATACCGTCGACCCCCAGGCTGTCGAACTTCTTCTCCAGCTGGTTGAGCTCATATTTTACCCCGGGCTGGAGATAATGGAGCGATTCGATGGCCTTGAACCCCTTGCTGTTGAAAAACTGCGTGGCATACTGCTCAAACGGCTTCTGGTATTCGAGTTTGTCGAACATCCCCCATACCAGCACGTTGCCGATCTTCTGGTTCTCCTTGGGGTTAGTCCATGTGGTCATGGTGATGTTGCTGCACGAAGACAGTAAAAATGCGGCCAGGATCATCATCAATCCTGAAAGAGTGTAACGGTTTTTCATAGGATATCGGTTGAATTTGTTACTTATGAACTTCCAAAGATAAACAATAGCGTTTAAATTTTTACTTTTTGACTTTGCATTTTGACTCTTGAATTTTGAATTTCACATTTCCTTTTCCTCCTCAAACCACTCCATCACCCTCCCCGTCGCCCCCCGGTTGTCGTCGACGTACTTCAGGCACAGTTCACGGGTCGACCGGTACTTTTCCCGGTTTGTCATCAGGGCATGAATGCCGCCCGCAAGCTCTTTGGAGGTGTTGATGGTAAAAGTTCCACCCTGCGCGACCAGGTCGACCGCCTCGCAGAACTTGTGGTACCGTGGTCCGAAGAAGACCGGGACCCCGAACGTGATCGGTTCCTGTATGTTATGCAGCCCCGATCCGAAGGCGCCGCCGATGTAAGCGATGGTTGCATACCGATACAGTTGTGCGAGGATCCCCACCGAATCTACGATCAGTATATTTGCTTCCGGGTCAATGGTTTCCGTTAGTTGCGAAAGCCGTATGGCCCTGCCGTCGAGTTGCTGCATGAGCCCCAGCACCCTTTTTTCCGATGTATCGTGCGGCGCCAGTATGACCTTGAAACGCGTAACTGCAGTCAGTGGATCGCCCGGCGGCATAGCCTCTAACGGAACATTTTCCTGGTCAATTTCTCCACGGTCTTCTGTAAGCGACAGGGACCGAAGAGGATCCTCCGGCCTGGAATCTGATGCCTCCGCGGCAACTGGCCTAACGGAGGGGTGTGTATCCTCCGGCCCGCATCCTGATTTCTCTGATATCGAAGACCCATCGGCCGGGCGGCTGTCAGCCGGCGGCCCGTGTGACGGCAGGCCGGTTTGCCGGCCGGCTGTGACCGCCCGGATCACCGGGAAAAGGACCGATTCATCCTCAGTCCAGGTGCTTCCGCAGATCCATACGGGATGATTGCCTGTAAATCGTTCGATCAGCGGGAAGCGCAAGGGATTCCTGGCGATGTCGTACACGCGGTCGAACCGGGTGTCGCCGGTCACGGTGACATTCCTAAACCCGGCCTCTTCAAGGATCAGGGCCGATTCGCGGTTTTGCACGAAAAAATGGCGGATGGTCCGCAGCCGGTTCAACGCCCATCCTCCGTACCACCGGAAGAGATACTGCCCGGGCCTGAAAAGACAAGAAATGTAGTAGGCGGGGATCCTCCTGCGGTCGAGTTCAGCAAGTAGATTGAACCAGAAATCATATTTGACGAAGATCACTTTTTGTGGCTTCAGGACATCGAGTAACCGGCGTGCATTTCCGGGCGTATCCAGCGGCAGGTAGAACACAACATCGGCCTGGTCGTAACTCTTCCTGACCTCATACCCCGAAGGTGAAAAGAATGAAAGCGCGATCCGGGTCTGCGGCCAACGCTTCCTGAAGGCCTCAATGATCGGCCTTCCCTGCTCGAATTCGCCCAGCGATGAGGCATGGAACCAAACCAACGGAGCATCGTTCCGGCCAACGCGCGTTAGCTGTTCTTTCAGCCTTGCCCTGAGCCCATTTCTGCCCCTTACCCACAAACGGGCTTTGGTTGAAAACAGGGAGGCCAACCGGATCAAAAGACCGTAAACGAAAATCAGAAAAGTGTAGAAAAAACGCATGTTACTTCAGATTCCCGGAAAAAAATCGTGACACGTGACAAATTCGTGACGCGTGACGCGTGACAGGTGACGGGGAAAAATTGAGTGAATGAGTGAATGAGTGAATGAGTGAATGATTGATTGATTGAATTATTGAACAAATTTTACTGTATTGCCTATTGCTGAATGCCTATTGCCCTATTTTGAATTTTGACATTTGAATTTTGAACTTTGAATTCATTTTTCATCCCTAATACCCAATGCCCAATGCCTATTGCCTATTGCCTATTGCCTAATAAAGATAAAACTCCTTCGGCATCCGCCGGTAGAGCGGAATGATCCAGATGGCCCTGGCCGTGTAGTACTGGCTGCTGAAACTGCGGGTGTCCTTCGCGCCGGTGTTGAAATCATAATCGCGCAACGGTTTGGTCCAGGTCTGCGTGAACTCAAAGGCCAGTGAAAAATTCAGCAGCCGTGTGTTGCTCAGATACATGTACCCCAGGGCTCCGGTCAGGGCAAAACCGCCGTTCATCCGGTCATAGCCTTTTTTATAGTCACCGTATATCTGGGGAGCCGTATTGCCGGGGTTGTGGATCCGGATCTTTTCCTGCAGGTACCCGGCCCCGGCAACGACCGTGAATCCGCTGTTCGGGTTCGGGGCCAACAACGGGATCACCTTCCCGAATTTAAAGAGGAAATTATATCCCCGCATGTAAAACACGAGGTCGGCATAATATCCGTTGGCATCGATGATCATCCCCTCTTTGGTGAGAATGGGCTTGAGCAGCGAATCGCTGTTCTTCACACTCTGCCCGAACATGAAGTTGCCCTCGACGCCGACGAGCCAGTTGTGTTTTGTTTTCAGCATGAACCCGCCGCCAATGCTCGAATTGGAGCCAAACTGCTCCGCCAGGTCGCCCCCGGGGAACTGGTAACCGTACACGGCATAGAACATGGGAGTGAAGATGGACGAATCAACAATACTGACCTGGGCCCTGGAGACCGAAAAAGAGAGCAGGACTGGTAGTGCGCACAGCAGGAAAAGTTTTTTCATGGTATTCGTGATGACTTAGAACCGGATGATCAGTCCGATCATTGGATTAAAGGTAGAAACGACCTTTTTGATGTCGTATTGCACCGGTGCGGAATAGATGGGCGTGACGACCGGCAGCCCGGTAACGGGATCCTTGTATTCATCGTAACCCACAAGCTGTGAATAATACTGTTTCTCCCTGCCGGGCCAACCGGCCAGGTAATTAACATTGACTTTGATGGCCACTCCCTGCGAGATGAAATAGCCGGCTCCCGCCATGAACTGCATGGCAAACCCCGCCCCCTGGTTGGTGTTGTTGGCTCCCGAAGCCGGGTCGGTGGTGTTGAAGTTACTGCTGAAGGAATAGATCAGCCCGCCCATGACCCGCGCATTGACCAGGAACCGGCCGAAAGTTTGAAAATACGACGGACCCAGCATCAGGTAATGGTTCGACCAATTGCCCGATCCGAGCGGATAACTTTGCCCGTGCGGGATCACGTTCTTCGCGGTGTCCTGCAACGGGTTGCTCTGGTAAATATATTGAGCGGCAATGCCGATCCGCTTCTTTCCTATCCAGTCGAATGTTGCCTGAGCCATCAGTCCGCCCGAGGCATAACCGGCCTTTTTTTCGGAGTAATCAATGGAACTGTAAACGCCCAAAGGGATCGCGTAGCCTATCGCCACATCCACCGCCATCCTGCGGTCCTTAGGAGTTTTTGGAGTCGAAAATTCGTGAACCTGCTGCAGGCTGTCGCTGCCCTGTCCTGCTGCCTGCATAAAGAAGCCCGCCAGGAACAGGAAGAAGATCAATCGATTCATATCCTATAAAGTTCGGTTTACAAAGTTAACCTTTTTTGGCCATAACCATCATGCTGAATCTGAATGAATAGCGGCCCGTGTTGTTTTTTTTCATAGCTTTGGCACGGAAAAACGTGGGCCGTGGACCGTGGACCGTGAGCCGTGGGACGTGGAAGAAAGGAGAAGGGAGAATGAATTGAAAATTGAAAACGGAAAATTGAAAACGGGAATCTCTCTGATAGCTAATGGCCGTTTTCTTTCCCTACTGCCTACTGCCTATTACCTATTACCTATTACCTATTGCCTATTGCCTTATTTTGAATTTTGACATTTGAATTTTGAATTTTGAATTCTAACCCTTTTTTAACAAATCTGTCTCACTTATGCGCAAATCACTTTTCATCCTTCTGATGCTCTTACTGGCAGGAACAATGCCCGATGCAGGAGCATGCACAAATTTCATCTTTACCAGGGGGGCCACCACCGATGGTTCCGTGATCATCACCTATTCGGCAGACTCACACACCCTGTTCGGCGAACTCTACCACTGGCCGGCCCGCGACTGGCCCGCCGGCAGCATGTTCGACGTGGTGGAATGGGACACCGGCAAACCGCTGGGCCAGATCCCCCAGGTCAGGCACACCTACAACGTCATGGGCAACATGAATGAACACCAGGTAGCCATCGGCGAGACCACTTTCGGAGGGCGCGAAGAGCTGGCCGAACAGCCCGGCGCTATCTGCGACTACGGTTCATTGATTTACGTTTCACTGATGCGTGCCAAAACAGCCCGTGAGGCCATCAAAGTCATGGCCGACCTGGTGGCAAATTACGGGTACGCCAGTTCCGGCGAATCGTTTTCCATCTCCGATGCCAACGAAGCCTGGATCCTTGAAATGATCGGCAAGGGGAAAATGGAAAAAGGTGCCGTATGGGTTGCACGCAGGATCCCCGACGGGTACGTCAGCGGCCATGCCAATCACCCAAGGATCACCCAGTTCCCGCTCAACGACCCGGAAAATTGCCTCTACTCGCCCGATGTGATCACCTTTGCCCGTAAAATGGGCTGGTTCGATGGCGATGACAAGGAATTCAGCTTTTCCGACACTTATGCACCCCTCGATTTCAGCGGTGCCCGTGCCTGCGAAGCCCGCGTCTACGCGATGTTCAACCGGGTCAATTCGCAGATGGGTCAGTACGAAGACTATGCCATGGGGATCAACATCGTGAAGGGAAAACACGGCTACCCCACCAACCGGATGCCGCTTTGGATCAAGCCCGACCGGAAATTCAGCGTGCAGGAGGTCATGAACCTGATGCGCGACCATTATCAGGGAACAAAAATGGATATGTCGAAAGACCTCGGCGGCGGACCATTCCACTGCCCCTACCGCTGGCGTCCCATGTCGTTCGTGGTCGACAGCGTTAAGTACATCAACGAACGCGCAACTTCCACACAGCAAACCGGGTGGGTGTTTGTCGCCCAATCCCGCAACTGGCTGCCCGATCCCATTGGCGGAATCTACTGGTTCAGCGTCGACGACACCTATACCAACGTTTATACCCCCATGTACTGCGGTGCAACCAGCGTTCCGGAGGCCTACAAAGTGGGCAAGGGCGACCTGCTGACTTACAACTACAACGCCGCTTTCTGGGTGTTCAACCTGGTCTCGAACTGGGCCTATACCAAGTATGATTACATGATCAAGGATATCGTTCCCGTGCAGCAGGATCTCGAGAAACGGTATGTGGAACAGACCGCAGGCGAAGTCGACAAAAAAGCGGCCGAGCTTTACAAGAAAGACCCGCAGGCTGCCATTGCCTATCTTACCGATTATTCGGTGAAAACCGGCGAAGCAACGGTAAAACGCTGGCAGGAACTTTTCCAGTACCTGTTCGTTAAATACATGGACGGTAATGTGAAAAAAGAGAAAGACGGCAAATTTGAAAGAAATCCTCACGGAATGCCCGTCATGCCCTCGCAACCGGGCTATCCGCAATGGTGGCTGAAGGAGATCGTCACCGACCACGGACCGGTCATCAAACAGGTCGGAGCCAGCGCTCATTAACGAACCAGGAAGCCGCCTCATAAAGGCGGCTTCTCTTTTTCTTCACTTTTTCGATTCAATCCACTATATTTGCGGCTGTTTAAAGGCAAACTTTTCTATCATGGAAGATTCCGGCACAACCGCCAGAAAATACAGGCTTTTCCTTGCCATTCTGGCGATCATTATCCTTGCATTGCTATTCTGGCTCTTCATCCAGCGTTCGCAGTTGCTGAAACTGGTCAAGGCGAGAGAAGCGGAGAAAACCGAGTTGCAGCGCGACCTCGATTCGCTGATGACCGAGCACAACAACATCAAGCTTTCTTTCGGCGCATTATCCGATTCACTGAAATCGAAAGACAGCATCATCCAGCAGAACGCCACAGAAATACGCAGGCTGCTTGACACCGAATATGAATACAACATCATCCGGAAAAAAATGGCACGGCTGCAGAAGGTCGCCCAGGGATATGTTCATCAACTCGACTCGCTCTACACCGTGAACCGCGAGCTGAGCGCCGAAAACGACCGCATCCGCCAGGAGGTGAAGACCGAGCAGCGGCGCAACCAGACGCTCATGAAAGATAAGGAAGAACTGAAGGAACAGATGAATCAGGCGGCTTTCCTGAGGGCCTACGATGTGACGGCCACCCCGCTGAAACTCAAATCGGGGGGCACGAAAGAACAGGTCACCGACAAGGCCTCCCGGACCGACCGGCTCAGGGTTTGCTTTACCATCGGCGAAAATCCGCTGGTAAACGCCGGGAAAAAGATCATCTACATCAGGATCACCCGTCCCGACAACGTGGTGGTTATCAAAAGCAAATACGACACCTTTGTTTTCAACGGTCAGACCCTGCCTTTTTCACTGCGCGAAGACATCGACTATGCCGGCAAGGCCATGAAGGTGTGCGTCGACTGGACCAAAAAAGACAACGACAAACCGGCCATGAAGGGTCGTTACATGGTATCGGTCTTCGCCGACGACAAAGCCATCGGCGAAGGAACCTTCGAACTGAAATAACGAAGGCAATGGACAATTGACAATTGACAATTGACAATGGACAATTGAAAATGGAAAACGGAAAATTGAAAACGCCTTATTCCCTGCTGCCTACTTTGAATTTTGACATTTGAATTTTGACATTTGAATTTTGAATTCAACCGCCATTTTTCCACCCATCAAACTCCATGTAAAATGCGTATCGGAATCCTGACAGCCGGGGGCGATTGTCCCGGCATCAATGCAGCCATCAGGGGGGTTGGCAAAACAGCCATCCTTGAGTACGGAATGGAGGTCATTGGCATCTCTTCCGGTTTTCTGGGCCTCATCAACGAGGAATATATCCAGCTTGACGAAAGCCTGTTGTCTGGCATTCTCACCCTGGGTGGAACCATCCTTGGGACCTCACGCGAGAACCCGTTCAAGAAAGGAAGCACCTTCAACGCCATCGACAAGCCCAAGCTGATTAAAAAACATTACCTGGAACTCGGCCTCGACGCCCTGGTATGCATCGGCGGGAACGGCACCCAGCGCACAGCGGCACAGCTATCGGAGACGGGTCTCAACATTATCGGGATACCCAAGACGATCGACAATGATGTGTGGGGTACCGATATTACCTTTGGTTTCGATTCGGCGCTGTGGATCGCCACCGAAGCCATCGACCGCCTTCACACCACCGCCAACAGCCATAAACGGATCATGGTGATCGAGGTGATGGGGCACCATGCCGGCTGGCTTGCGCTCTACTCGGGAATGGCAAGCGGCGGCGACGTCATCCTGATCCCTGAGATCAGTTTCGACATCGACATGGTGGCACGCTGCCTGAAAAAAAGAGCCATCAACAAGAAGCCATACTCCATCGTGGTGGTTGCCGAAGGGATCCCGGTACCGAAGGGTGAGACGGCGGGTCATTGGGTGGCCAGCAGCATCAAGGAACTTACCGGCCTCGAAACCCGCGAAACCATTCTGGGATATATACAGCGCGGCGGAAGCCCTTCGCCCATGGACCGCATCCTGGCAACCCGTTACGGCGCCTATGCTGTAGAACTGATCAACCAGAAAAATTTCGGCCAGATGGTTGCACTCAAAGGCGATTCGGTGACTTCGGTGCCATTGTCGGAAGTTGGCGGAAAATTACGACTGGTTCCACCTGATCACAGGCTGATCGAAAAGGCACGCAAAATGGATGTATGCTTTGGAAGGGATAACTGTTAGCCGGCGAACTTGATGTCCTTGATGTTGAGCTGGAGGTTCACCGAACCATTCCACTCATTCTCCTCCACGTGATAACAGATATTGAAGGGGATCTGCTTCTCGATGAGGGTGTAATGCTCGCCCTTCTGGAACGCGATGGCCGAAAATGGTCCGCCGGCCACTTCGGGATGCACGACGCAAAGCTTAAGGTGATTTTTTCCTACCACCTTGGCTCCCCCTGAATCAACAACACCGCCGGTCATGAACAACGGAGCCATATTACCCGGACCAAACGGGGCGAATTGTTTCAGTATGTTGAAGAACCTGCTGTTGATCGCGCTGAGCGGCAACTCGGCGTCGATCTCAATATAAGGAGCCAGTTCAACGCCACCTAACCGGTTTCTGACTACCATTTCAAACTTTTTCCTGAACATATCCAGGTTTTCAGGTTTCAACGAAAGCCCGGCAGCGAACTTGTGACCCCCGAAATGCTCCAGCAGGTCACTGCAGGCATCCACTGCTTCATAAATATCGAAATCCCTCACGCTTCGCGCCGAACCGGTGACCAGCCCGTTCGACAATGTCAGAACGATGGTCGGACGGTAAAAATTCTCGGTAAGCCTTGAGGCCACGATGCCGATCACTCCCTTGTGCCATTCGGGGTGATAGATTACGGTCGACTTTGCCGATTTCAGCTCCTCATCGCCTTCGATCATGGCAAGGGCCTGCTGTGTGGCCATGGTGTCGAGGGTCTTCCGCTCGGTGTTGTATGAATTGATCTGTTCGGCAAGCTGGTGGGCCTCTTCGGCCTCACGGGTGATCAGCAGCCTCACTGAATTCTTCCCGCTCTCGATACGTCCCGCGGCATTGATGCGCGGCCCGATCATAAAGACCAGGTCGGTAATGGTGAGTTCACGGTTAAAGACACACCCTCCGTTCCCGTCATCACTCTTGATAATGCTGCTGTACCGGAGCAATGCCTCGATGCCCGGCCTCGGTTTGGCATTGATCAGCTTCAGGCCGAAAAACGCGAGGATCCTGTTTTCGCCGGTGATATCCACGATGTCGGAAGCAATGCTGATCACCACCAGGTCGAGGTACTGAATGAGCTTCTCGAAGGCAATGCCATGCCGTTGTGCATAAGCCTGCACCAGCTTGAAACCGATCCCGCATCCTGAAAGCTCTTTGTAAGGATAGGGACAATCGCCCCGCTTCGGGTCGAGGATCGCAAAAGCCGGGGGCAACTCAGCCCCGGGCCGGTGATGGTCACAGATGATGAAATCGATCCCCTTCTCACGGGCATACGACACCTTTTCCACCGCCTTTATTCCGCAGTCGAGCGCGATGACCAGGGTAATGCCGTTCTCTTTGGCATAATCGATCCCCTTGAATGAGATGCCGTACCCTTCATTGTAACGGTCGGGGATATAAAAGTCGATGCCGTTGTAAAGGCTCTGGAGAAAAGTGAAAACAAGTGCAACGGCCGAAGTTCCGTCGACATCGTAATCGCCGTAAACCAGGATCTTTTCCTTTTGCTGAACGGCCCGTTCGATGCGGGTTACCGCCTGATCCATATCCTTCATCAGGAATGGATTATGAAGATCGGATAAAGATGGTCTGAAAAAATTCCGGGCATCCTCAAAAGTCGTGATCCCTCGCTGAACGAGCAGGTTTGCCAGCGTCTGGTCAATACCCAGCCGCAGCGACAAATCCCTGATCGCAACAAGATCACCCTGAGGTTTTATGACCCAACTTTTCTCCATCCTCTTTATCCTTTTGCTAAAATACAAAAAAAAGTGGCCACGAAACGGCCACCCGGTAAAAAACCCCGAAGAAAAACTAAAACTCCGCGTTCTTCGGTGTACGCGGAAACGGGATCACGTCGCGAATATTCGACAGTCCCGTAACAAAAAGCATCAGTCTTTCAAAGCCGAGTCCAAACCCTGCGTGGGGAACCGAACCGAACTTGCGGGTATCGAGATACCACCATACATCCTTTTCGGGAATACCCAGTTCATGGATGCGTTGCAGCAGGGCATCGTACGACTCCTCACGCTGGCTTCCGCCGATGATCTCACCGATCTTCGGGAACAAAACATCCATTGCCCTGACAGTCCGTCCATCTTCATTCATCTTCATGTAAAATGCCTTGATCTCTTTCGGGTACCCTGTGAGGATGACCGGTTTGCCGAAATGCTTCTCCACCAGGTATCGCTCGTGCTCCGCCTGCAGATCAGTGCCCCAGTCAACGGGGAACTCCCATTTCTGTCCCGATTTCTTCAGTATGTCAATCGCTTCGGTGTAGGTGAGCCGTTCGAATTTTCCAGCCACGATACTCTGCAACCGGGCAATCAGTTCGCCGTCGTACATCTTGTTGAGAAACACCAGGTCGTCGTAACAATGATCGAGCGCATACTGCATGAGGAATTTGAGGAAATCCTCAGCCAGGTCCATGTCGTCATGAATGTCGTAAAAAGCCATCTCCGGTTCAATCATCCAGAACTCGGCGAGGTGACGCGGAGTGTTGGAGTTCTCAGCCCTGAATGTCGGCCCGAAAGTGTATACCAGCGACAGTGCAAGGGCCCCCAGTTCTGCTTCCAGCTGACCGGAAACCGTCAGTTTGGTCTCCTTTCCGAAAAAATCCTGCGAATAATCCACTTTTCCGTCAGGTAACAACGGCGGATTCTTATCATCAAGGGTGGTCACCCTGAACATGGCGCCGGCTCCTTCGGCATCCGAACCGGTGATGATGGGTGCGTGCAGGTAATAAAAACCCTGGTCATTGAAGTATTTATGAATGGCATAGGCCATGGCATGACGCATGCGCAGCACCGCCCCGAAGGTGTTGGTCCGCGTGCGAAGGTGGGCGATCTCACGCAGAAATTCAAGGCTGTGACCTTTTTTCTGGAGCGGATAGGTCTCCGAATCGGCTGTGCCATAAACTTCGATGGCCCGGGCGTGGACCTCCACATGCTGCCCCTGCCCCACCGACTCAACCAGGATCCCTTTCACCGCCACCCCGCTGCCGGTGGTAACCAGCTTCAGCAGGTTCTCGTCAAAACCACTCACATCCACCACGACCTGAATGTTGTGGATGGTCGATCCGTCATTCAGCGCGATAAAACTGACATTCTTACCTGTGCGCCGGGTTCTTACCCAGCCTTTTACCAATACCTCGATCCCGGTCTCTTTCGACTTCAGCAGATCACTGATCCTGTTTCTTCGTAAATGTTCCATATATTCCTTGATAACGGCAACCCTGAATTCCTTTCCCCGGCTCCGCAACATCCATCCGGACGGGCAATGGGTTACTTACGGGCAGCAAAGGTAATGATTTGTATTGTTTTTAACCAACCGGCGCCGTAACTTTGAAACATTGCGGGCGTCTAACGACCCACATCCAAACAACATGAATACGCAAACATCATCCGACATGCCCGGCTGGGCAAGGCAGGTCGACGACTACGGCAGGCGTCGCTGGCACAAAGACCGCTCCTGTAAAAAAAACCGGGGAGAATACATCGCCAACATCGTCCTTAATCTCATTTTCCTCTGGATCGTCAACAAAATCCCCGACTGGGACCTCGGTTTCATTGCAAACAACTACGGAGCCGTTTTGTGGATCCTCAACATCAACATCCTGGTGCAGATCGGGGGGAACCTGATGCTGGCACTGATCGAAATCCATGGCGTTCGCTGCCTGGCCCGGATCATCATGGAATCTGCCAACTTCGTCACCACCATGGCCCTCTTTTTCATCTATCCTTTCGATTTCAGCCATTTCCACGGATTATTCTGGGTCGACCGGATACTGCCCATTATCTTTATCATCTCCATGGCGGTTTCGGCCATAAAGGTCGTCGCCAACTTCTGGAAGCTGATCTTCTGGCGGTAATCTTCCGGTATGGATATTCCCGGGGAAAATGTAATTTTGTGCCTGCATTTTTCTGTTCACCATGACGGATAACCCCCGATGACCGGTTCACCTGATATTGCCCCTCTCGAAAGCTGGCTCCCGGTCGCTGACCAGCCGCTGGTCATTTCGGGACCCTGCAGCGCTGAATCCGAAGAACAGGTGATCGGCACGGCCCGTCAGCTCGCCGCCATCCCACAGGTGAAGGTCTTCAGGGCAGGTCTGTGGAAACCACGCACCCGGCCCGGGTCTTTTGAAGGGGTAGGCTCCGAAGGACTGAAATGGCTCCAGAGGGTTAAAGCCGAAACCGGATTACTGCTCACAGTCGAAGTTGCAAACCCGAAGCACGTGGAGGAATGCATCAGCCATGGGGTCGATATCCTGTGGATCGGGGCGCGAACAGTCGTCAATCCTTTCTCGGTCCAGGAGATCGGTGAGGCGATCGGAGGTAGGGATGTCCCGCTGATGATCAAAAATCCGCTCAATCCCGACCTTAAGACCTGGATGGGAGCGATCGAAAGGCTCAACCGGATGGGCTACCGTAAACTCATCGCCATTCACCGCGGTTTCTCCTTCTTCAACCGAAGCCCTTACCGGAATGCGCCCATGTGGGAAATTCCCATCGAACTGAAGCGGCACTGGCCAACCCTGCCGGTGGTGGCCGACCCAAGCCATATCTGCGGGAACCGTGAACTGATACCGGCGACCATTCAGAAAGCCCTCGACCTCGAGATGAACGGCCTGATGATCGAAACCCATATCCATCCGTCCAGGGCATTGACAGACAAGAATCAGCAGATTACGCCCGCTTCGTTGAAAGAGATCCTCTCACAGGTTATCCTGCGGCATGAATCCGGAAGTGTGGATTTTGAGAATAAACTCGAAGAACTTCGCTCGGAGATCGATAAACTCGACGCAGAACTGATCGAGATCCTAGCCCGCAGGATGAAGGTGGTCGAGGAGATCGGCCAGTACAAAAAACTGAACAGGATCACCATTCTTCAGCTTAAACGCTGGAACTTCCTGATCAACGACCGTATCGAGGCCGGAATCCGGATGGGGCTGAGCCGCGAATTCATCATGAAACTGCTTGGAACCGTTCATGAAGAAGGGATCCAACGGCAGATCGAGGTCATGAACCGCCCCTGACCGTTTTACATCCACTTCCTGATCTTAAAATAAATAACCATCAGGATGGCCAGTCCAACCATCGATCCCGCGACAATGGCAAAGGAAAATTCGTGATCCTGGAAAGGAAGCCTGATGTTCATCCCGTAAAGACTTGCCAGGAATGTGAGGGGAAGCAGGATGGACGACACCAGGGTCAGGATCTTCATCACCTCGTTGGTCTTGTTCACCTGCAGCGAATCGAAGGTCATGGAATAACCCTTGATGAGCTCCTCATCGTCCTCAACCATGTCCCAGAGCTTCTGGTAGTAGTCCATGATATTTCCCCAGTAATCCTCCATGTTCTCGGCAAACCCCCTGATGCCGCCGCTTTGCAATTTGTTGAACAATACGATCTGCGGCTTGAACATGGTGTTGAGCAGGATCACGTTCTTACGGGTGATGGAGATCTTCTCGATCAGTTGCTCCGATTTCTTCCCGAAGATCATCTTGCCGCAATTGTCCACGTTCTTGTCGACCTGTTCCACCAGCCGCTGCGTGTCCATCATGAGATGGTCGAGGATCTGGTAAAAGAGGGCGTCGCTGCTGCCCACCTCCATCCGTCCAGAAGTGGGTGACTTTGCCCGTTCCCGGTTGAACAACTCCTTGAGCAGCCATTGCGACCGGGCCAGGCTGATCAGATAATCCTTGCCCCAGAAAAACTTGATTTCCCTGATCTCCACGAACTGCTCCGTAACGCCGAAAGCCGGGAAGTGCAGGATCACAAAATAATAGTCATCGTAAATATCGATCTTCGGCCTCAGGTTCACCTCCGCACGGCAATCCTCGAGGTCGAGGGGATGAAAATGATAGCGCTCCTTCAGGGCCTGCAGGTCCTCCTCGGTCGGCCGTGTGATGTGCGACCATCGCAAGGTTCCGAATTTGATGGTTTCGATCATTGGTTCGGCAGGTTGTGTTTATTACTGATGTATGCTTTTCCAGCGGAATGTCGTGATCATATGCTCCAGGTCGGTCTTCAGGAAGTCGATCACCGGACCGAGCGAATCGTTGTTCGGGACTATGTTGAAATACAGTGCGCCGCGCACGAAGCGCGAAGTGCTGTCGGTCACATAGAACTGATAGGCCGATGCGGCATCGGCTCCCCGGATGTTGTAGATGAGCCCGTACACATGGTTCAGGGTATCGGTGTACTCCCGCTGGGTGATTGCGCTCGCCTTGGGAATATGCTTGTTCACCAGGTTATGAGCATCATCCAGATATCCGGCAAGGTTGCCCATTACCGGTTTGTAACTGAGGTGAACCGTTGCATTGAACGGTCTGAAAAAAACATTGATCCAGTAAGGCTCAGCCAGCATGCTGCTGTCGGGCACTATCTCTGCATAAACCGGGTATTCGAACCGGTAAGGGAACAGCGAATCAAATGAACGGTATTGCTTCTCGGGAAAATCGATCCTGAAATACCCCCGCGGCCGGGGAGTGTAGGAATCCGTACAGGCCATAAAAAATAGCACCGAAATGGTGAAATAGCAAAAAAGTGAGGCAACTCTAAAAAAAACACCCATCGTAAACCGAATCAGTTACAAAACAAAAAAACAACCATTCTTTCTCACCATCCCACCATTCCACTATTCCACCATTCCACCATTCCACCATCAGAACGGAAGATCATCCTCCACCTGGGTCACCGGGGGGATCTCAACACCGGGAACCTCGGCAGCTCCAGGCTGGCCATTTTCCTCCCTGCGCTGACCCCCGCCAAGCATCTGCATCGAATCGCCCAGGATCTCGTAGATAAACTTCTTCTGACCCTCCTTGTCTTCATACTCACGCTTGCGGATCCGCCCCTCGATGTATACGGTATTCCCCTTTTTCAGGAATCGCTCGGCCACATCGGCCAGTCCTCGCCACAACACGATGTTGTGCCATTCGGTGTGCGACGCTCTTTCGCCGTCCTTACCCTTGTACGATTCGGTGGTGGCCAGGGTAAAGGCCGCCTTTTTCACACCATTCTCAAAATTCTGGATTTCCGGATCTCTCCCAAGATTCCCGACCAAAATCACTTTGTTAACTCCGTTTGCCATAATGCACAAAATTTAAATTAATAACCCCGTGAACAAAAGTACATTTTTAATGTTTAATCGGGTTCAGGGGCAAAAGGTAATACAGAAAAACCAACTTTTTTTATTAACAATGCCAGACCGGCCGTTCTACCTGGTTTTCCTGTTTTTCAGAAGGTCATCCACAATGTCCTCGATCACCACGATCCCTTCCATGTAGCGCTCCTTGTTGATCACCGGAACGGCCAGCAGGTTGTACTTCGATACCAGCTCCGACAGCCTATCCACCTTGTCGTCATCAAAAACCGTCACCGGGTTTTTTTTCATGATGTCGTGCAGCCGCTTCGCGGGATCTGCAAGGATCAGTTCGCCCAGGGTAATGGCCGAAAGAAAACGCTCCTTGCGGTCGGTGACGATCAGGGTGTAAATATGTGCAGGCTCCGGTTTCAACGCCCTTAGCTCGTTCAGGGTCTCGGCAATCGTGAGGTCGTCGTGGAAACAGTAAAAGTCGGTCGTCATTAGCGAACCAACATATTTATCCTGGTATTCAAGCAGCTCCCTGACCTCCTCCGATGATTCCTTTTCCATCTCCTCCAGCAGCATCTCCGCTTTATCCTCATTCAGTGCATCGAGCAGGTCGGCTACCTCATCGGCGGGCATTTTCTCCAGCACATCGGCCACCTTTTCAACCGGAAGGCTTTCGACGATGTGAATCTGTGCGTGTGGTTCCAGTTCCTCCAGCACGTCGGCTGCCTGCTCCTCATCGAGTGAGGCAAAAAGCCGGGTCCGGGTGGCTTTGTCGAGGTCTTCAATGATATCGGCAAGGTCTGACGGGTGCAGGGTGTTGAGCTTCGAGGTGGTCTTGATCACCTTGAGATTCGGATGCTCGGGGCCAACCATCTCTATATCGTCCCAAAGGATGAATTTGCCGGGCAGTGTGATCCTGAACAATGAAAGAATTGCTTCCACCGGCTTTTCGATTTTAAACCGCCGCAGCATTCCCTCTATCCCCACATCGACGGCAAGAGCATAGGTTCCCGCTGGAATGATCACCATCCTGATATCGTTTACCCTGACGAGTTTTTTACCGTGGATATCCACGATCTGCTTATCCAGGATATCCCCGGCAAGCCAGAGGCAGCTGGGGAATTTCATTCCCGAGAGGTCGTGCACCTCCAGGCAGGTGATCCTGAGCTTCCGTTTGAATTTTTTGATTTCGAAAGAGGTGAAATCGAGTGTTCTGAACTCGTTTCCCTTCCTTACCCTGATGGCCACCACATGCGGCCTGATCGGCTCCGTCTCCCGCCCGGCAGGCAGGGTGGGATCGATCAGAAAATCGCTGATGGTACCCAATACCGTACCCTCGTCGGAGACGAATTTCTTACCAATGATCTGACTCAGGTAGAAGGTGATTTGTGACGTCATGTGTTCCTCCTTCTCTTAATCCTCTGAAAGAAAGGATGGAACACCGGTCGAATGCCCGGTGAGGCACCTTTAATTCAGGGGTGGATTGTAACTGATGCTTCGCGCAGGTCCGTCGTCCATTTGATGATGAAAAAAATTACGGTGCAAAAATAATAAAATCCCTGAGAAAACGGTCGATAAGTTTTGGTACGGGATATAAATGAAGATCGGTCACTTTGACCATATTCCATGCGATGGAGGTCGGTTCCGTGAAATGGAAGCGGTAAAACCATACATGCAGTTTGCGATGGGTCAGCAAGTGGCGCCTTGGGCCGACGACACCCAGGAATTGCGGTTTATCAGGTTCAAACAGTCTCAGAAGCCGGCCGGGTTTTAACGGCCGGTCAGTTTGTTCAGGTTTTTCGGGATGGAACTCCGGAAAATCGTATAGGTTTCTCCAGATATCCCGGCTGGTCCTGTGATTCAGGCAGATCTCCAGTGAATCGCCGCTACCTGCCGTGATCACCAGGTAATGGATGAACCGGTTGCTGGCAACCATTTTTCCCTTCCTAACCGGCAGAACGCCGGTAAGGTTTTCGCCGAAAGCCACACACTCGTTCCTGAAATCGCACCGTTCGCATCCGGGATCGGCGGGGGTGCATACACGTGCACCGAACTCCATGATGGCCTGGTTGAAATCGCCCGGATGGTCGCGATCGATCAGCCGCGCGGCAGTTTCGCGGATACGCTTCCGGGCTGAAAGGGAATCAATGGATTCCCTGATCCCGAAAAAACGGGCAAAGAATCGCAGTACATTCCCGTCGACCACCGGTTCGCACAACCCGAAAGCAATCGAACCGATCGCCGCAGCGGTGTATTCACCCACCCCCCTGAGGCTGCGGATGGCTCCGAAGGTGTCGGGAAACACGCCCCCGGACTCCCTGACCACCTGCCTGGCTGCAGCATGCATGTTACGGGCCCGCGAATAGTAGCCCAGGCCCTGCCAGAGCCGGAGCAACTCCTGTTCTTCAGCCTGCGCCAGCGACCTGATATCCGGAAATTTTCCGACGATCTTTAAATAATAGGGCAACCCCTGGTCGATCCTCGTCTGCTGGAGTATGATCTCCGAAACCCAGATCAGGTAAGGGTCGCGTGTGCTTCGCCATGGCAAGTCCCGCCTGTTGTTCCGATACCATCCAATGATGGTCCTGGTGAAATCCATTGAATACTTTTTGCAGACAAAAATACCTGATTTCACTTGTTTTTAAAAAAAGTTATATATTTGCAGCCCGTTTCCGGACGATATAAAAAACATTCATTAACAATATATTATCATTATTTAATTTCATCACACATGACAAAAGCAGAAATTGTAGCAGAAATTGCTAATAAGACTGGCATGGAGAAAATTGCCGTTCAGGCCACCGTCGAAGCTTTCATGGACTCTATCAAACATTCCATGACCACAGGTCAAAACGTTTACCTCAGAGGCTTTGGTAGTTTTATCATCAAGAAAAGAGCTGAAAAGACAGGGAGAAACATTTCAAAGAACACCAC
>CAYYPH010000034.1:0-43623 GCA_964473485.1 uncultured Prolixibacteraceae bacterium
CACCCCGACGGGGTCCTACCACCCCGACGGGGTCCTGCCACCCCGACGGGGTCCCACCACCCCGACGGGGTCCTACCACCCCGACGGGGTCCTACCACCCCGACGGGGTCCCACCACCCCGACGGGGTCCTACCACCCCGACGGGGTGGTGGTTAAAACTCGTCTTCGTCAATGACCTGCTTCTTCTTTTTGGTGCCGGATGTGGTGGGGGCATCGCCCTCTTCGCAGTCGAGGTCAACATCAACGGGCTTCGAAGGGGTGTCGAAATCCCGCTTGGCAATGCGCAGGCTAAGGTCGCCGTAAACGCGTTGCATGTATAGTGCCCAGATAGGCAGCGCCATGTTGGCTCCCTGCCCCAGGGTGATCGTCCTGAAATGAGCCGCACGGTCCTCGCACCCAACCCATACCCCGGTAACCAGGTCGGGGGTGATGCCCATGAACCATCCGTCGCTCTGATTCTGGGTGGTGCCGGTCTTACCTGCGATCGGGTTGTCGAATCCGTATTTATAGCGTAAACGTATGCTCGTTCCGCTCTCGACCACCCCTTTCATGAGCTGGATCATCAGCCAGGCGGTTTCCTCGCTGATGGCCTCCTGGCTTTTGGAGGTGAAGGACTGAAGCACGTTCCCGTTTTTGTCCTCGATGCGGGTGATCAACGATGGCTCGATATACACTCCCTTGTTGGCATAAACGCTCATGGCGCCAACCATCTCATAAAGACTGAGGTCGCACGACCCGAGCGCGATGGAGTACACCGCCGGGATGTCGCTGGTCACGCCCATCTTATGCGCAAGAGCAACCACCGCCTTGGGGGCATACTTACGGATCAGCTGACCCGACACCCAGTTGTTGGAGTTTGCCAGCGCCCATTTCAGGGTCACAAGTTGTCCACGCCGCTCATCATCGGCATTTTCGGGTGCCCACACATCGCCGTTCCCCAGGTCGATAACCGGCTGCACATTGGGGTAACGGCTGCATGGCGATTCCCCCTCCTGCATGGCAAGGGTGTAAAGAAATGGCTTGAATGTAGACCCCACCTGGCGTTTGCTCAGCTTGACGTGATCATACTGAAAATAACGGTAGTCGATCCCTCCCACATAGGCCCTTACCTGGCCGGTATGCGGATCCATCGACATGAGCCCCGACTGAAGAAAATACTTGTAATACCTGATCGAATCCATCGGGGTCATCACCGTATCGATCTCACCCCTCCAGGAGAAGACTTTCATCCTGACCGGGGCCCTGAAATCCTCGAGTATCTGGGCATCGCTGTAACCGTCGGTCTTCAGCCGGTAATAACGGTCCGACCTGCGCATGGCCGACAGCATCAGGTTGTCGATCTCTTTTCTGGCGACGTCACTCTCGAACACAAACGGGGCATTGGGGACTCCTTTCCAGTGGGCAAAAAAGGCCGGCTGAAGCTCCTTGCCGAGGTATTCGCGCATGGCTTGTTCGGCGTACTCCTGCATCCTGTAATTGATGGTGGTGTAAATACGCAACCCGTCGCGGTATAAATTGTAGGTCGAACCGTCTTCCCTGGTGTTCTGGCTGCACCACTCGGTAAGTACCATCCTCAGATATTCGCGGAAATAGGTGGCGATCCCGGTGGTGTGATCCTGCAGCCTGAATTTCGACATGTCGATCGGGACCTCACGGAGCGAATCGTATTCGGCCTGGGTGATGTAATCGTACTTCAGCATCTGGTGCATCACGGTGTTCCTGCGGTCGAAGGCACGCGAAGGATTCCTGACCGGGCTGAACCAGGTGGGAGCCTTCAGGATGCCGACCAGCACGGCCGACTCTTCAACGCTCAGCTCACCGGGCGACTTGTTGAAATATGTCTTTGCCGCCGATTTGATGCCGAACGACTGGCTTCCGAAATCGACTGTGTTGAGATACATGGCCAGAATCTCGTCTTTGGAGTAGTTCCGTTCCAGCTTCACCGCCGTGATCCACTCCTTGAACTTGATCATCACCGTCTCCCAGAATGACCGGTTTTGCTTGCGCGGGAAGAGGTTTTTCGCCAGCTGCTGGGTGATGGTTGACCCGCCTCCTTTTGAACTGCCGGTCGCCATGCCCCAGATGACCCTGAAAATGGCAATGGCATCGATCCCTGAGTGCTTGTCGAACCGGGCATCCTCTGTCGCGATCAGGGCATTGATCACGTTGGGCGACAGTTCCTGGAAATGGGTATTCGAACGGTTCTCGATGTAGTATTTGCCAAGCAGTTTCCCGTCGGAAGAGATCACTTCTGAAGCCAGGCTGCTCTTGGGATTTTCAAGCTCCTCGAAGGTGGGCATCTTTCCCAGCAATCCGTTGGCAACACCGATGAAAAACATGACAATCAGCACCAGCAGTACCCCAAATGTGATCCAGAATCCTTTGATGTATTTCCTGTACATGGCTTCCCGTGACGGTGGTTTGGGCAGGTTGTTCAGTATCGGAATGTGAGATACCGGATTGTTCATTGTTTTTCAATTCGTAAACCAAAATCCCTGATCCCCTTCAGATCATTGACACGCATGGCCTGCTCAAAGGAAAAAAGGTAGTTCCCCTTTTGCTGAAATTTCACCCCGCGGTGAAAGAGAAACCGGTTGAATTTCACACTGCCCATGCCCGATCCCAGCCACCTCCCGTCGTAATCAGCCAGGGTCAGCTCGATGGTATCGCGCGAAATACGACCGTCGGGATAACGGGTGTCGAGAAACAGAAAGAGGTTGCTGTATGGATATTCAGGAGCGTTGCGCACGTTAAGGTAAATATTATAACGGGCCATAAGGTCATCGATCTGAACCGAAAATTCAACCTTGTGCCTGGTATTCCAAACGCCTTCAGGGATGACAATATTTTCTTCGAAAACACGGTTACGGTCACACGAAATAAGGAATCCAATGGAAACCAGCAGAATAAAACAAATTTTCTTTCCGTGGATCATCGGAAACGGCATTGGTTAGGACAATCATTATACATTGTCGAACCGGGTCAGATCGTCTTCCCCGGTGGTAGTATCAAAGTCGGGTTTCTTTTCGGTGACCTGCGAAAAATCCTCCAGCTTGTCGGGCAACGTGCCTTTGCTGTTCATTTCCAGAACAGTAAAAACATTGTCGACCGGTATGGCCATCAGGTTGCCCGGTTCTGTGGTGTAAGAATACCACATCAGCCGCTTGAAAATGTCGGTTTTCTGGTGTGCGGCTTCGCCTGCCTTCGTTTTGAGGCGCAGGTCGGTGTTCGGCATACCTTTCAGGGCATCGACATACGTGTCGTACTCGTAGTTCAGACAGCATTTCAGCTTTCCGCACTGGCCGGCCAGTTTCTGCGGATTCAGCGATAATTGCTGTACCCTGGCAGCATTTGTGGTCACCGATTTGAAATCGCTCATCCAGGTCGAACAGCAGAGTTCCCTGCCGCAGGAACCAAGTCCGCCGAGCCGGCTGGCTTCCTGCCTTGCCCCGATCTGCCGCATTTCGATCCTTACCTTGAACTCATCGGCCATCAGCTTGATCAGCTCGCGGAAATCAACCCGGTCGTCGGCTGTGTAATAAAAAATAGCCTTGGTGTTGTCCCCCTGTATCTCCACATCGTTGATCTTCATCTGCAACCCCAGCTTTTCCGCGATTTCACGCGAACGGAACATGGTGGCCTGCTCCTGCTCCACTGCGGCGATCCATTTTTCGATGTCGGTAAGTCTTGCCTTCCGGTATACCTTTTTAAACTCGTCGGTCCGGGAGTCATGATTCTTTTTCCGCAACTGAAGCCTCACCATCTCACCGGTCATGCTCACCAACCCGATATCATGACCGGGTGATGCTTCCACCGCCACGATGTCGCCGACCATCAGTTCAATCTCGGGCGGTATCTTGTAGTAATCCTTCCGGCTGTTTTTAAACCTTACTTCCGCCACGTCGCACGGCTTGAGCAGATCGGGCAGCGGGATGGATTTCATCCAGTCGAACGAATCAAATTTGCTGCAGCGGTGCTGGAAAACCATCTCATTTTTATGGTACAGTTTGGGTGGCTGGCAGCATCCCCTGCTCAGGAAAGTATTGGCTGGTTGCCTGGTCTCATAAAAAAACAGTGCAGAAGAGTCTTCAATAATGACCTCCGGCTCCTGGTTGGCGCTCGGCGTTATCTGTATTCCGTCTTTTATCTCCATACTCCTCAAAAAATCATCGCAAAGGTAGCAAATTAGGTTTAAACTGCTGAACGATTTTCAGCGACAGGTCAAGGAACAGGGTCGGGGCGTGAGTGTTTCGCTCGATATGGTAAATGGCGTCATTCAAAAGTGTATTGAAGACGGTCAACCGCTGGTGGTCGATATACGGTGCAAACCCGGTGATGAACTTGTGCTGCTCCTCATCAAGGTTTATAGGTTTTTCGCCCCTCAGGTTCATCCCCAGGCACAACGCCATCACCTTCATTGAATAGATGAGAAAACTCTTCTGTTTTTCTCTCCCGGCTTTGGCAATGTCATTGCTGAACGCCACCAGCTCTGCGACCTTCCCGGCAAAGCAATCGCGCATCCATTGCCTGAACTGAACAAAATGCTCGGATCCTTCAGTGTCGGGTAACCAGGACTCCTGGTCCGTCCCGGGGATTCTGACCATGAGGGTCCTGCTCAGGATCGTCTTCAGGATCTGGTCAGGTTGCTCTGAAATGAGCAGGAATAAGGTCTTGTCGGGAGGCTCCTCGAGGATCTTGAGGATCTTGGGAGCGGCTGAATAGAAAATTTTTTCGGCCATGAAAATGATCATCACCTTGTATTCCGACTCGTAGCTTTTATAACCGAGGGTGGTGATGATATCGTTGCAGTCGTCGGCGTTGATGATCCCCTGCTTGTTCTCGATCCCGATCGATTCATACCACCCAAGCAGGCTCACCTTGTAACTTGTTTGTAGAAGGTAGGCGCGCCAATCCTCGGAGAAATATTTGCTCCGTGGCTTCGATGTGACTTTTTTGGTCGTTGATACCGGGAAAATAAAATGAAGATCGGGGTGGGCGATTTTCTGGTACTTGACGCAGGAAGGACAGGTGCCGCATGAATCGGGGTGCTGAAGGCCACCGGACAAGGTCGGATCGTCGTGCGAACCGAATAGCCCGGGAGTTTCAACAGCCGCCCGGCCGGCCGTCACTGTGCCCGGTCCGGGAATCCCCTGTTTGTTGGTGCAGTTGATGAACTGGGCGTAGGCAATTGCCAGTGCCAGTTTATTGTTCCCTTCCGGGCCATAGAACAACTGTGCATGGGCCACCCGCTGCTCCAGAACGGTCCTGAGCAGTTTCACCTTGATTTCGTCGTTGCCTTTGATCTCCGAGAATCGCATCAGTTGCAAAGGTAGCCGATTTTTCGAAACCGGAAACAGAATCAGCCGGGGCAGAAATCATGGCATTGACGGATCCTTGTCCCCAACCGGGAGAATGGCGGAAACCTGATGAATCGCTCATTACCAGAAGATTTCAGGCAGTGAGAGGCCATGCTGAATCTCTGTAATGATTTTCACCTCAGGGATCAACAGCATTGACCGGACGATGTAAGGCAGCAGGATCATCTTTTTGTGCTGAAAGGCAATGGTTGAATTGATGACGATGGGCGAGAAATGAACAACGGTTTCCATGTTTGCTGATCTTTTGATTTTCAGGAAAGATTAAAGCTTAATGATCCTGACAGACTCTTCCGTGCTGCCGTCGTTCACTTTGATGATATACAATCCCGGAGCGAACGCCGACAGGTTGATATCGTAGTGTTTTCTGCGTTCGAGCAGCGATTTCGCGATCCTCGTTCCGCGGGTGTCAACAATCTCGATCGTACTGAATGACATGGCTTTGCTTTCTTTCCATTCAAGTCTTACCGGTCCGTTGGTCGGATTGGGATAGACAGAGAAAAAAGAAGTTTCGCTCTTCTGCATAACATCTTCACCAGCCCAGGTAAGCGAAATGCCGGGCTGGTTGCAGCAATAGGGCCCGCTGGCAGTGATCCGCCCGCTCATTGAGCCTCCGTTCATAACATGGGTCAAAGGGTGGATGTTTATCTGTTCGCCGGCGATCAGGGTGGCATTCCCTCCGCTTTCCACCACGAAATCCTGTCCGTTGCCTGCCACGGTGATGATCTCCGTTGCATGCCGGCAGGTGGTCATTCCTTCGCCGACGATGCCTGAAACATCGGTCGTGCCCGGAACGATGCAGTTGACCATCATGACAATTCCGTCAGACATCACCGGAGATCCGGTAACACATTGCCCTGAGGAGGTCAGCGAACAGGTCACCAGGTCGCCGTCTTCGGGGACATAGGTGAAAAATGCGTTGCCTGAACCTGCCGGAATGCCGTTTACATACCATTGCAAAACCGGACTTACCCCACCGTTCACAGGATAAGCGGTGAAGGTGACCGGAGTTCCGGCAATGACGGGATTCTCTGAAACAGCGATCGTTATACTGGCAGCCATTACCGGGTTTACAGTAACAGTGACAAGAGCAGAGGTGGCCGGATTGCCCGTTGAACAAGGGTTACCGGAATTCACCGTGCAGGTTACCCCGTCGCCTTGTGATGGAACATAAGTAAAGACAGGCGAATTGTTCCCGGCGCTGTTCCCGTTGACCTTCCACTGGTAGACCGGTTGAACTCCCGCGTTAACCGCCACTGCGGTGAAGGTGACTGGAGTTCCGGCGCAGACGTTGGTGGCTGTCGCCGAAATGGCCACGGATACCGGCAGGAAGTCGTGCACCGACATGCTCACCGCGTTCGATGTGGCCGGATTACCTGATGCGCACAACAGGTTCGAGGTTAATGTGCAGGTCACATGGTCGTTGTCCTGAGGAGCGTATGTCATCACCGGATCGTTTGGCCCGGTTACGATGCCGTTTACTTTCCACTGAAACTGGGGATTCGTACCCCCGTTGGAGGTGGCGGCTGTGAATGTGACCTGTGTGCCGCTGCATACATGGTTGGCCGATTCGGCGATCAGCACCGACACAGGCAGGCCCGGCAGGATGGTCATAACAACAGGTGAAGAAAGTGCCGGATTCCCCGTTGTGCATCCTTCGCTCGATGTCAACAGGCAACGTACAGTATCGCCGTTGGCCGGGGTGTAGGTCAACTGCGGTGATCCGGAACCGGCCTGGATTCCGTTGATCAGCCATTGGTACGCCGGATTTGTACCGCCATTGACCGGTAAGGCGGTGAAGGTGACTGGAGTTCCCTGGCAGACATTGTTGGCCGAGGCGTTGACCGCGACACTTACGGGCAAAGGCGCAATAACCGACATGGTGATAACTTCCGAGGAGGTAGGGTTGCACATGACACATTGAAGGCCGGAGGTCATGATACAGCTTACCTGGTCGTTGTTTGCCGGGCTGTAACTGAATATGATGTTGTTTGAACCGGCTGGTGAACCGTTGACCAGCCACTGAAAGGATGGATTGGCTCCGCCATTTTCGGGAGTGGCGGTAAAGCTGACCATGGTTCCCTGACAGATATTATTGGCGGATGCGGCAATGGTGACACCTGCAACCGCCACAGGGGTAACCTCCATGCTGAGGACGTTGGAACTAACCGGGTTGACCGTGACACATGCCAATGATGAGGTTAAATGGCATTGCACCTGGTCGTTATCGGAGGGTATACAGGTATAGGTTGCACTGCCGGTGCCGACATTCAGGCCGTTCACCGTCCATTGGTACTGTGCATTGGCTCCTCCGTTGACGGGCAGGGCGGTAAAGGTCGCAGCATCGCCTGCGCACAGGCTGGCAGCCGTGGTGGAGATCGAAACCGCCGGGACCAGATAATCCTCTTCGGTGATGACAACCGTACCCTGCATCATTATGCTGCCCTGCATATTGGTCGCTTCTACCGTGTAGCTGCCTTCCGTCTGGCCGGACCAGGTGAGGGCAGCGCCTGTGCCGCTGACAGGACTTCCCGCGTTGATGCCATCCTTCTTCAACTGGTAACTGGCATCGGTCTGTGAACCTCCGAGGACAACCGGGAGACCTGCGTCCCCCTGGCAATAACTGCCTGAACCGGAAACCATATAAACGTTGGGAATGGCCTGGGAACCGGTGAAGGTGCCCTGTGATCCTACTCCGCCCGCCGACAACTGCCTGAGGGCAATGTTGGCTGCATGGTAGGTCACAGGCGGCACCACACTGGCATGTACACACATCAACCAATTCTCATTTCCTACAAGATCCTCCATTACATATTGAAAAACAGCATTATATTCGTAGCCGGTTACCCCGTTTACAGCAATGTTCCAGTATCGTTTCAGGTAATTGTTCGTATTGGGATCTCCCGGGTATTTCTCATTGACCAGGTTGACGGCCACCTCGTTACCCGCGGCGAATGTTCCTGATCCGAAATCAATGGTCACCGGGGAATATTCCGGCGTCTCTGTCTGGTCGCCAACCGGGAAACAGAACGAAGACGGCCCGGCGAACTCCTTGATCATTTTACCCGTACCGGTGGCGACAACCATGGTCCCTGACGAAGGCGCTCCGCCGACAGTCGATGCCGGGCCGAGGATGAGGTCGCTGGCTCCCAGGTGCACCAATCCCAGCAAAAGGTTGAGATGCCCGTTGAGAGCAAGGTCGCGGCTTAATACGATGCCACTGGCATTGTTGATCTCCAGTGTCGAAAAAAGCCCCGAGGCGATCGTACCGGCCCCTGAGATGGTCTGCGGGGCTGTTCCGGAGAGCTTTACCGTGCCGGATATGGCCGGCGAGAAATACAGTGCTCCGTTCTGGCCAACCTGGATATTTCCTTTGATACTGTGGCCAGGGGAACCCGTCATATTGAAATTCAGCGTTCCGCTTGTTATTGTCAGGTTGTCGATGGACACGGGATAGTTGCCCGTTGCCGTAAGGTTCAACCCGGAGGCGTCCAGTTCAAAACCGGAGTAATTTCTTCCTGAGAATGAAACGGATGCATTGCCCGTGACCTTGTACAGGCTGCCTGGTTGAAATACCGTAACTGAAGCCGGGAGCGGAATTGCGAAGGGGTCGCCGCCCGACTGGTGGACAAAGGTGGAGCCTGAGGTGAAAACCACCGATCCGGCAGCAGAATTTCCGAATGGATTTCCTGATGAATTCACCCCTGTTGTGAACATTGAACCTGCTGAAAAATTGATGGACCCGGCATCGTACCCTGTCAGGCGGTGGGCGACCACGGCCGACGAAGTAAATCCGGCCGTTCCGCTGATCTGTGCATTAGCCCCCGGCGGAAGGGAAAGGATAAGTTCGTGTGAACCGCCGAGGTATAAGGCAGATCCGCTCTGTACCTCGAGGTCAGTTCCCGCGCCCCCTGAAATCGTGAGGATTGCCGTGCCTGCCGCCTGTAACTCCGCGGTCGTGTTGTTCATGACCTTCAGCTTTGAAATGGTTTGTTCCGGAACGTCGGTGATGATGCATGTGCCGCCGGTTGTGATCTGCAGAACGTCTGACGGAGAGGGATTGACCCTCGCGGGCGTCCAGTTCCCAGGGGTGTTGAAACTCCCGGTGCCGGCCACATTCCACGAGTACACATTGGAGGAACCCCCGCTGGCAGTCACCGTCACATTGTCTACCGCCAGGGCCTGCGCATTCGTGGTGGTGGTGCCGCTGGTCACGGAGTAGTTCCAGGCGAGGTAAAGTTCCCCTCCTGCCGCCAGTGTAACCGGAAGGATCTTTCCGTTGATGTTCACAGTCGCTCCGGGCGCTGACGGGTAGCCTGAGTTGGTCGGGTCACCGCCCGGAAAACTGGTCAGGAAGTCCGGTCCGGCACTGACCCAGGTCAGTCCATCCGACGAATGGTACATCTGGATGGAGAAACCTGCCGCATTGGTGCCTTCCCTGTATTTTTCAACGGAGTAACCGATGGAAAAATCGCTGATGGATGCGGTTCCGGTATTTTTAAGGTGGAGGTACAGGTTCACACTTTTTGACGCGGTCCCGGCCGAGAGCCCGCCAATGGCCCTGTCGGTGGCGGTGGTCGCTTCGCCGGCTCCGAAATTATAGATCCCGTTGCCCGACGAAGAGGACATGTTATTTCCGGCTCTGAGTTCGGTTTGCCCCGAGGCCGAGGCATAATTTCCAACCTGGCGGATGCCCGTCAGTTTGTCGGTTTTCCAGTTGGCCGGCAGGGGAGCCGTTGTGGCCGTGCCGATGGCAAAGTTTTCGGTGATCGTGCTACCTGCCTGGATGGAAAGCTGTCCGCTGGCCATGAAATGCAGTATGCAACTGAATGCGCTGAGGAGTAGGATCTTTTTCATATTTCCGGATGTTTTCAGGTTTAATCCCCGGCTTACCTCCGGCGGGGAGGATTGCACAGGGCAATTTCTGGTTAATCGGGAAAAATGGAAAAGGTGAAGCCTGAATGCAAAAAAAAATTCCCGGATGCCGCGGCAGGGCATCCAGGAAATATCATAAATAAATGAAAATCAGATAACTTTTGCGCAGATAAATTCGCGGTTGAGCCGGGCGATGTTGGAGCGGGAGATCAGTTTCGGACACTCGGCTTCGCAGGCATAGGTATTGGTACAATTTCCGAAACCAAGTTCATCCATCATCTTCACCATTTTCTTTACGCGCTCTTTTGCTTCGATGCGTCCCTGCGGCAACAGGGCGAACTGGGAGACCTTGGCCGAAACAAACAACATGGCCGACGCATTCTTGCATGCCGCCACACAGGCGCCGCACCCGATACAGGCCGCCGCATCCATCGACAGGTCAGCATCGATCTTGCTCACCAGGATGTTGTTGGCCTCGGCGGCCCCTCCGGTGTTCACCGAGATATATCCACCTTCCTGGATAATCTTGTCGAATGCCGAACGGTCCACCATCAGGTCTTTGATCACGGGGAACGGCTTGGCGCGCCAAGGTTCGATCACAATAGTGTCGCCGTCCCGGAACTTGCGCATGTGCAGCTGGCAGGCCGTCACCGCGTCGTCGGGTCCGTGAGGTCGGCCGTTGATGTACAGGCTGCACATCCCGCAGATCCCCTCACGGCAATCATGATCAAAAACAACCGGGTCCTTGTCTTCGCCGATCAGTTTCTCGTTCAGAATGTCGAGCATTTCAAGGAATGAACAATTCGGCGAAATGTTCTGCAACGAATACGTTACAAACTTTCCAGCTGATGTCGCGTCCTTCTGACGCCAGATTTTGAGGGTTAGGTCCATGGTAGAAGGCATTAGGCATTGGGCATTGGCCATTAGGGTAACGGGCAACTTGACAATGCTGGTTTCTTTCGGTATTATTTTTTAATATAGTTTTCGAGGTTTTGCATCAGTTTATTTAGCATTTTTCCGATCTCTGCTATTTCTTCGGAAGTTTTATTCTTCACATGTTCCTCTATATAACTTTGATCTTTTGCAATTATGATAAGAGTTTCTAATTCAAATAATGATCCTAAAGATATTTTTATGAATTGAACATAGTTTTTAGTCGAGCTTCGCCCCCAACCTTCTGCGATATTTGCTGGTATCGACACTGCAGCCCTCCTGATCTGGTTTGTTAATCCAAACATTTCCTCCTTTGGGAACCTCCTGGTTACAGCATATACTTCGTTAACAAGTTCAATGCTTTTTTGCCATACAATCAAATCTTTATATGTAGTAATGGTCTGTTTTTCCATTCATCCGTTAGGCTATCGGATAAAATTTTAAATGTAGTTACCAAGTCATCAATTTTATTTCCCTAATCCCTAATGCCCAATGCCTAATGCCTACTTGTAAACCCTCTGCTTTACCTCAATCTCCTCATAAACAAGCTGCTCCTTGTGCAGGACGAATTCGCCTTCGCCCTTGTATTCCCAGGCGGCCACATATTTATAGTCGTCGTCGTTACGCTTGCATTCGCCCTCCTCGGTCTGGTACTCTTCGCGGAAATGGCCGCCGCAGCTTTCGTTGCGGTTCAGCGCGTCGTATGCCATCAGTTCTCCCAGTTCCAGGAAATCGGCGACGCGGTTGGCTTTTTCAAGCTCGACGTTCAGCTCGTCCATCTTCCCGGGGATTTTTACATCTTTCCAGAATCCGGCGCGCAGGGCACGGACCATTTCAATGGCCTTTTTCAATCCCGCTTCCGTGCGGCCCATCCCAACGTATTCCCACATGATCTTTCCCAACTCCTTGTGAAAATGATCGACGGTTTTGGTTCCTTTCACCGACATGAGTTTCTCGAGCCGGGCTCTGACGCCTTTCTCGGCCTCTTCGAATTCGGCTTTGTCGGTGCTCATCCTGGCCACCTTGATCTCGCCGGCGAGGTAGTTCTGCAAAGTATAGGGCAGTACGAAATATCCGTCGGCCAGGCCCTGCATCAGCGCGGAGGCGCCGAGACGGTTGGCGCCGTGGTCGGAGAAGTTGGCTTCGCCGGCGGCAAACAACCCGGTAACCGTGGTCATCAGTTCATAATCAACCCAGGTGCCTCCCATGGTATAATGAACGGCGGGGTAGATCATCATCGGGTTCTCATAAGGATTTTCATCCACGATCTTTTCGTACATCTGGAAGAGATTCCCGTAACGCTCTTCAATGACATGCCGGCCGAGTCGCGCGATCGACTCTTTGAAATCGAGAAAAACGGCCAGACCGGTCTCGCCAACGCCAAAACCGGCGTCGCAGCGCTCCTTGGCCGCCCGCGAGGCCACGTCGCGGGGAACCAGGTTACCGAATGCCGGGTACCTGCGCTCCAGGAAATAGTCGCGGCGGTCTTCGGGGATGTCGTTGGCTTTCAGCTTGCCGTGCCTGTGAGCTTCGGCATCTTCCTTGAACTTCGGCACCCAGATGCGGCCATCGTTGCGGAGGCTCTCGCTCATCAGGGTCAGCTTCGACTGGTAGTCGCCGTGAACCGGGATACAGGTGGGATGGATCTGCGTGAAACAGGGATTGGCCAGGTAGGCGCCCTTTTTGAAGATCTGCCAGATGGCACTGGTATTCGATCCCATCGCGTTGGTCGAGAGGTAAAATACATTCCCGTAACCCCCGGTGGCTACCACCACGGCATGCCCGAAATGGCGTTCCAGCTTGCCGGTAATCAGGTCGCGGGCGATGATTCCCCGTGCTTTGCCGTCGACAATCACCACATCCATCATCTCGTGACGGTTGAAAAGTTTCACAGTGCCCAGCTTGATCTGCCGGCTCAGTGCGCCATAGGCCCCGAGGAGCAGTTGCTGCCCGGTCTGGCCGCGTGCGTAAAAAGTACGTGATACCTGCGCTCCCCCGAAGGAACGGTTTTCAAGCGAGCCGCCGTACTCGCGGGCAAAAGGAACACCCTGGGCCACACACTGGTCGATGATGTTGTTGCTCACCTGGGCCAGCCGGTAAACGTTGGCTTCGCGGGCCCTGTAATCGCCTCCCTTGATGGTGTCGTAAAACAACCGATAGATGCTGTCGCCGTCGTTCGGATAGTTCTTGGCGGCATTGATGCCCCCCTGCGCCGCGATGCTGTGGGCGCGCCGCGGACTGTCCTGGTAACAGAATATCTTGACATTGAACCCCATTTCGCCTAACGAGGCGGCAGCGGCAGAACCCGCCAGCCCCGTGCCGACCACGATGATGTCGAGCTTGCGCTTGTTGTTCGGGTTCACCAGGTTCTGGTGATCCTTGAAATGGGTCCACTTGTCAGCCAAAGGACCTTTTGGAATCCTGGAATTTAATTCAGCCATGGCAATTAACGGATAAGTAAAAAGTAAACGGGGATGATGATGAAGCCTAACGGCACGATGATCGCATAAAAAGCCCCGAACCGGGTGATGCATTGGGTATACTGCGGGTAATTCACGCCAAGGGTCTGCCAGGCAGCCTGGAACGCATGATTAAGATGAAATCCTAACACGAGGAACAGGATGATATAAAGAATGGAATAGAATGGCTGTGAAAACAACTCCTGGGCGATCAGATAAAAATCAGGTTCCCCTTCGGCCGTCAGGTGCGGACTGCTCACCCATCCCAGCTTGATGAAGTAAAAGTTCATAAAGTGGATGATCAGAAAGATCAGCACGATGCCACCGGTGTAAATCATGTATTTCGAAAGGAAAGGCGTCTTCGACTTATTGGTGATCTGATACCTGACCGGCCGCGACATCCAGTTCTGCACCTGGAGAATGATCCCCAGCAGGATGTGAAAGATGAATCCTGCGAACAACACGACCTCAAAGACCTTCACCACGTAGTTCGTTCCCATGAAATGGGCCGCGGCATTGAACCATTCACCGCCGTCGTCGCGCAGCAGACAAAGATTGATTCCCAGGTGAACCACCAGAAAGACCATCAGAAAAAGACCCAGAAATGCCATCCAGATTTTTTTTGTGATCGAAGAAATGCGTAAAATCGATGAATTCATAACAAGGTTTTAATATATTTGTTTCGTTGAATCCAAAAGTAAAATGATTTATTGAGCAAAACAGCAAAGCGAACCAAAAAGTTAACAATTCAAATCCATTCTAAATTATGTTTCAGTCGACCGTTTACAGTGAGCGCAGAAAAAAACTCCGTGCAGAATTATCAGGTGGTATCGTCCTTTTCCTTGGGAACCAGGAAGTCCCTATGAATTACCCTGCCAATACCTATTCATTCAGGCAGGACAGCAACTTTTCCTATTTCTTCGGACTCGATCACCCCGATCTGGCCGGAATCATCGATCTGGATGAAGGAAAAGACTGGTTGTTCGGCAATGATGTCGACATCGACGATATCATCTGGATGGGAAAGCAACCCAGCATGAACGACCAGGGAAAGAAAGTCGGAGTTGAACACACGGCTCCGCTGAAGGAACTTGATGAATTCATCAGCCGTGCCAGGCAACAGAAGCGCAGGATCCACTTTGCGCCCGCTTACCGTGCCGAGACGAAACTCTGGATGGTTGATCTGCTTGATATTCCTCATTTTGAGCTGAAGCAGCATGCTTCAGAGTCCCTGATCAGAGCGATCATTAAGTTGCGGATGAAAAAGGATCCGGTCGAAATCGCCGAAATTGAGAAGGCCATCGATGTGGCTTACCTAATGCACACCACTGCCATGAAGATGGCGAAACCCGGCGTCGTGGAAAGGGAGATTGCCGGAACAGTCGAGGGGATTGCCCTCGCCAATGCGGGGCCGGTCTCTTTCCCGGTCATCCTGACCATCAACGGGCAGACCCTGCACAATCATTACCACGGCAATGTTCTTGCCGAAGGCCGCATGATGGTGATCGACACCGGTTGCGAAACGGAATTGCATTACGCCAGCGACATCACCCGTACGGTTCCGGTGGGAGGGAAGTTCAACGAACGCCAGAAAGGCATCTACGAGGTTGTCCTCAACGCCAACCTGGCCGCAATCAAGGCGGTGAAGCCAGGGGTTCCGTTCCGGGAGATCCACCTGCTGGCCGCCACCGAAATCGCTAAGGGACTTACGGCACTGGGCATCATGAAAGGGGATCCGGTTGAAGCCGCTAAAAAGGGCGCCCATACGCTTTTCTTCCCGCACGGCCTGGGCCATCCGCTGGGGCTCGACGTGCACGACCTCGAAGGGATGGGAGAGAACCTCGTGGGATACGACGAAGAGGTGACCCGGAGCAAGGAGTTCGGACTGGCTTTCCTCCGTTTCGGAAGGAAACTGCAGGAAGGATTCGTGATGACGATCGAGCCGGGCATCTATTTCATCCCCGAACTGATCGACATCTGGAAATCGGAAAACAAACTCGCTCAGTTCATCAACTACGAAGTCGTGGATACTTACCGTGATTTCGGCGGCATCCGTATCGAAGACGATATCCTCGTAACATCCGGCGGATGTCGCGTGCTCGGCCGGCCCATCCCGAAAACCATCCCCGAAGTGGAAGAAACGATGAGCAATTGACAATTGACAATTGACAATTGACAATTGACAATTGAAAACGGAAAATTGAAAACGCCCTAATCGCCATTCGCTAATCGCTAATCCCTGAAAAAATGCCTTTCATAAAGTTCAAAAAGAAAAATATCTTCTTCACCGATGAAGGGAAGGGGAAGACCATCGTCCTGCTGCACGGTTTTACCGAATCACTGAAGATATGGAATAAATTCTCATCACAATTATCTCAGGAATTCAGGGTGATCTGCATCGATCTGCCGGGCCATGGAAAGAGCGAACCGGTCGATGCGATTCATTCCATGGAGCTGATGGCCGAAGTGGTGATGTCGGTGTTTAAGAAGCTGAGGACCGGCAAGGTTATCCTGGTGGGTCATTCGATGGGTGGGTACGTTGCACTGGCTTTCGCAGCAATGTATCCGGAGAAGCTGAAAGGCTTATGCCTGTTCCACTCGCATTGTTTTCCGGATTCTGAAGAGGATAAGAAAAACCGGGACCGGACGATCGATATCGTCGGAAAGGATAAATTCAGTTTTATGGCCCAGTTCATTCCCGGCCTGTTCCCGGTCGAAGTGCATAAGAAATATGCGAAACAGATTGAAAAGCTGATCCAGCGGGCTTCGAAGATGCACCGGGAGGGGGTGATCGCCGCCCTCGAGGGGATGAAGAACCGCAAAGATCATTCGGAACTGTTAAGAAAAACCGGGTTGCCGGTTCTCTTTATTCTCGGGTTGAAGGATTCGAGAGCGCCGTTACCCAGGCTCTGGGAGATGATCTCCCTTCCGGCCCGCAGCGAAGTGCTGCTGCTGCGCGAATGCGGACACATGGGCTACATCGAGGCGCCCGATGAAACCCTCAGGGCCCTGGTTGGTTTTGCGAAAAGTCATTTATTTGTAGGCATTAGGCATTAGGAATTAGGTATTAGGGTAAGTCACTCAATCACTCAATCACTCAATCAATCATTCATTCATTTATTCACTCATTCACTCATTCACTCAATCACTCATTATTTATCGCCCCCCTCTGGCTACTCTCAAGGGACGGACCAATAAAAGGACGGTATGAACAGCATTGAAAAGGATCCGAAACGGCCGTCTCCTGAACGCAGTTACCGTTTCTTCGACCTCATCATGGCCGCCTTCGTCACCGTGATCATCACCACCATCATGATCGGGGCCGAAAAGGTGGTGACCCTCTTCGGCATCACCTTCGGGGCCAGCATCCTCTTTTTTCCGATCAGCTACTTCTTCAACGATATACTCACCGAGGTTTACGGATACAAAAGGTCAAGAAAGGTGGTGTGGGCCGGATTCGCGGGAGTCTTTTTCGCCATGTCGGTGGCCCAGGTGGTCATCTGGCTGCCCCCCGCCGAAGGATGGCTGTACCAGGAATCGTACGAGATCGTTTATGGTCAGACCCCCCGCATCGCGGTTGCCTCCCTCATCGGATTCCTTTGCGGCGAGTTTACCAATTCCTATGTGCTGGCAAAAATGAAACTCTGGACCAATGGCAGGTACCTCTGGACCCGGACCATCGGTTCAACCGTGGCCGGCGAGGCAGTCGATTCCATCATCTTTTACCCCATCGCCTTCATCGGTTTCTGGCCTTTCTCCCTGGTCGTCAAGGTAATGATCTTCAACTACATGATCAAAGTGACATGGGAGATCGTGGCCACCCCGCTCACCTACCGCGTGGTGAATTATCTGAAACGAAAGGAAAACGAGGATTATTACGACCGCGACACCGATTTCAATCCATTCTCGCTGAAGGTGTGATTACTTGCTGGGTCGCCCGTCGTGTTTGGTATCGGGAATTCTGTTTACAGGCTTTTCCGGTTTCTTTTCTGCCACCTGAGGGCTTGCAGGTTTGTTCGGATCGGGCAGGCTAGAAGGGTGAACCCCTACGGTAAGTGTACCACCCTGGTAATATAATCCTTCTCCATTATTTTGAGTGTCATTATCGTTATGCAGTCCCCGCGATACTTTATCAACATAATCGGATGCGACGACTGCTGCAGGCAAGGAGGGTTTCTCATATCCGGCCCGTTTCCCGATGGCGATATAAGAGACCTTTACATTGTTTCTGCCGCTGTTATTTTCTGCCAGTTTAAATCCTGCATTACTCACCTCTTCAAGGTAAACCCCATTGCAGTTTCCATGAGGAGTCACGGTAACCACCACCGGTTCAACGGTTGAAACAGCTGCCGCGAAACCGGCGTCGAATGTTACATGGCAAACGCCCTGGTCGAGGATTGCAAAGCCACAGGTCTGTACGACTGCATCAGAAGAAACCATGGTGTAAAGCGGAGTGCTGACATTTTGCTGCCCCTTTTGGAGATGAACATCTAGACCGTCGCGGTAAACATCTCCGTGGGCATAGATCGCATAATCCTTTCCCTCCGCAAAAAGACCGTAGACACCTCCGTGAATGTCGGCGCCAAACAGGTCGCCCCATGCCCCGAGACCAATGCCCGTGCTGGCCGTTAGGCTTTTACCCCCACCGTTGGTGTAGGATGTAAAGTATCCACCGTAGCTGGTGCCTCCCGAATTCTTGTAACCCATGCAACCCCAAACCGTTCCTGTGTAATTCGCTCCAAAACTACCGCCGCTTCTGATGTAGTCCATGTAGGTATATCCGGCAGCGCCAAAAGTATAGAAATTCCCGTAAAAATTAAAGCCTTTTATTCCACCCATTGTCCCTGACAGTGAATAGTCATTGCCGTTGACACCGGCAGCGTGGACGCCATAACCATAAATAGCATAATTACCGGGTTCTGTAGTTGCCAGGTATGCATAAATGGCATTGGAAGTACCTCCTATCGTTCCATAATTTCCATTGTCATTATTTCCATACAATGCATAGGTCATACCACCAATATAGCCAAAATTTCCGGTTTGGCCATGTCCATAGACTGCATGATTCGCACCTCCGATAAAACCATACGCCCCGTTGTGATGATCTCCAAACACCCCATAGTCGGGGCTTGCAAGGTAACCTTTATTGTCAGCAGAAGTGTTTATTCCGTATATTGCTGTTCCATCAGCATGGTAAGATTTGCCATAGATCCCGCACCCTGTGCCGTAATTGAATCCATAAATACCGTTTGATGAGTTGCCCGCAGAAGAACTCAATACCCCGGCCGACAAGCCCCATCCGGTAGTTGTATTGGAGTTTGAAAAAAAAGCCAGGGCAGCGGTACTATTCCCGGATAAGCTGTAAGCATTGCCGCTACCTGAATAAATATGGTCAATTCCCCCCGATTGATCGATCTGGAAAAGGTTTGTAGTACTGGCCGAAGAGAAATTCAACTTGTCGGTTGAATAATCGGCCGTGATATTCCAGATCGTTGATCCATTTTCTTCGAAAACAATGCCGGGGGAAGTACTGGTAGTTGCGTTCATGGTGAGCTTAGGAGCTGAACCGGTTATCTCCAGCCGTGTGCCGGGATTTCTGGTCCCGATACCCACATTCCCAACAGGATCCAAATAAACGGCATCAGTCATGTTCCCTCCGGCTGGTCTTGTCTGGAAAAGCATTCCCGCGCTTGTGTTTCCGGTTCCGATGGTCTCGAGAATGCTGGCAATTCTTCCTGATAAAGAAGTAGTCGATTGCGCTGAATTATTGTAAAAGATCAATCCTGCCCCGAGCCCGGCCGCGGGTGTTCCTGTCGATCCCCTTTCAATGACCACGATGTCCTCCACGGTATTGGTCGACTGAAGAATGTCTTTGACATGGAGTTTTTTGAAAGGCAGATGATAGCCAATGCCTACTTTGCCCGATACCGAAGCATACATGTCGTTCCCCGATACCGTCCAGTCTGCATCGGCGCCGCCAACAATCATGATCCATGCCGTTCCATTGTAATAATAAAAATTGTTGTCGGTGGTCACATAAACCATCAATCCTGTGGCCGGGCTGAAGATGGCATCCCGCTGGGCTGATGTCATGCGTGGAACCAGGACGCCTTTTGCTGTGCTTACCACGTCGAGCATCGCCGAACTGTGGGGCGTTGCGCCGGTAGTATTGATGCCCACCTGGGCCCGAATCTGAACGGTGAAAAACGCCGTTAATAGAAACAGCGTAGTGATGCAAAGCTTTTTCATAGGCCAAATCTTTTTAAGATGAAAACGGAATGACCAGATAAAGATACGATAGAAAATGCCGGTTCAGAAAAAAATGGATTTAAATCCGGTAAAAATTCATCTCCCGGATGTAATTCCAGACTTTTTCCGGAAGGAAATACCGCATGTCTTTGCCTTCGCGGATGCCCTGGCGGATAAAAGAGGAGGATAAGGTGATGAGCGGGGCCTCCACGAAACGGAACGAAGGGTGGGTGTCAAACCGGCTCTCAACGCTGTCGGGCCGGGGATAAACATAGAACTGGTAGAGTTCAGTCAGCACCTCCCAGTTCTTCCATTTATGCATCGAAGCAAGGTTGTCAGAACCGAGAATGGGTATCAGTTTCCGGTCGGGATATTTTTCCTGCAGGTAAGTGAGGGTGTCGATGGTATACGATGGTTTCGGCAACTTGAATTCGATGTTCGAAGACCTGAACCGCCGGTCGTCCTCGATGGCCAGGTTGACCAGTGTAAGGCGGTGGTAATCGGCCAGAAGGCCCGATTTTTCCTTCAGGGGGTTCTGCGGCGACACCACGAACCATACCTGCTCAAGATCGGTGTAATCGGCCATGAATGCCGCAACCATGAGGTGCCCGATATGAATGGGATTAAAGGAACCGAAAAAAAGACCCGTTTTCACCGGTGATTGGTCAGTTGGTGTTTTTTACGCAAACTTAGCGTTTTTTTGGCCTTATTCGTTATTTTTGGATGGTAAATAACCAACATGAGATGGAGATAAGAAATAAATACCTGCAATACATACTGTACACCTGTTTCTGCTGCCTTACACAGGGTTGGCTTGTCGCCCAGGTGCCGGGTTCTTTCGTTTTCGATGGCGAGACCCGGACCTACACAGTCTACCTGCCTGACGGATATGAACCGGGTGACCGGCTTCCGTTGCTTTTTGCCCTTCACGGACTTACCCAGACCGGCAACATCATGATGCAGTTCACGGGATTCAACGCCATTGCCGATCAGTATGGATTTGTTGTAGCCTATCCCGATGGTTTGAACAATACCTGGAATGTTGGCTTCGCTGGCGGCGCCAATACGAACGACGTCGGGTTCCTGTCGGCCCTCATCGATACCCTTCACCAGGCCTATGACATCGATCTCGACCGGGTGTATTCAACCGGTTACTCCAACGGGGGGTTCATGAGCTACCGCCTGGCCTGCGAACTCGGCGACAGGATCGCAGCCATCGCGTCGGTGGCCGGGACCATGACCGACGGCGCGTATGCCGCATGCCAGCCTGTCCGCAGCTTTCCGGTAATGCATGTGCATGGCACCAACGACTTCGTGGTATTTTACAACGGGGGTTTCGGTAACAAATCGGTCGAAGATGTGCTCCTCCTGTGGCGAAACAACGGAAGTTGCCCCCAAAACGCTGTTATTGTCAACCTGCCCGACCTGGTGCAGGAGGGTTCAACGGTACAGACACATACCTGGTCTCCATGCAACGATTCTGCATCCGTGGTGCTTTTCAAGATCATCAACGGCGGTCACACCTGGCCCGGTTCGGTCGGCACTACCGGTGTGGGGAATACAAACCGCGACATCAATGCGAGCGATGAGATCTGGAAATTTGTCAGCCGTTATTCCCTCGATGTGACGACCGGAACCAGGCAATACAACGCGACCGGAGCGGAGCGGATCTATCCGAATCCCTGTCGCAACGGCACTTTGAATGTGGAGTATCCGCTGATGACCGCCGGGGGCCGGCTGGAGGTGTGCGATATGTCGGGAAGACTTGTAAGGCAGGAAAAAATCGCGCCGGGAACAACGAAACACTTGCTGAACACGGATGGTCTGACCCCCGGGATATACCTGGTCAGGATCACCGGTGAAACGGTGATATACTGCTGGAAGGTTGCCGTTCAGTGACCGTCACCGATGAACACGGCGATCATCTCTGCCACGCTCCGGTAGGCCGTTTCAAGGTCGTCGTTGACAACCACACGGTCGAACGATCCTGTGAATGTAAGCTCATAATCCGCCTTTCTGATCCTGTTTTCCAGGCTCTCCGGGCTTTCCGTTCCGCGGTTCTGCAGCCGCCGGATAAGCACTTCCTTCGACGGAGGCTCGATAAATATGGCCAGGGCATCTTCGCCAAAATACCGCTTGAGGTTCAGCCCGCCAAGCACGTCAACATCAAATACGGGAATCTTCCCGTTTTCCCATAACCGCTCGAGTTCCGATTTCAGGGTGCCGTAATAACTTCCCGGGTACACCTCCTGCCACTCCACGAACTCATCCCGGTCAATGCGGTTGATGAAATCCTCAAGGTCGAGGAAATAGTAATCTTTCCCGTGAACCTCACCCTCCCTTGCGGCCCGGCTGCATGCCGATACCGAAAACCCCAGGACCGGCACCGACGCGATCAGGCGGGTAACGATGGTCGTTTTCCCCGCTCCCGACGGGGCAGAGACGATGATTGCTTTACGGATCTGTGACATTCGTGCTGGTGTCGGTTTAATAATTGAGTGAATGAGTGAATGAGTGAATGAGTGAATGAGTGAATGATTGAATGATTGAATGATTGAATGATTGAATGATTGAATGATTGATTTTTTGCCCTAAAGCCTAAAGCCTAATGCCTATTGCCTGATTTTGACTTTTGACATTTGCATTTTGAATTTTGAATTCACAGAATATTTCCCAGCTGCTCGCGGATCTTTTCCAGTTCGTCCTTCATCTGTACCACGATCTTCTGGATCTCCGCATGGGAGGCCTTTGAACCGATGGTGTTGATCTCCCGTCCCATTTCCTGGGTTACGAACCCGAGTTTCTTGCCCTGCGGCTGCGTCTCGCTCATGGTCTCGAGGAAATACTGGCAATGTTTGAGCAGGCGGACCTTCTCCTCAGTGATATCGAGCTTTTCAAGAAAGTAGATCAGCTCCTGCTCGAACCTGTTCTGGTCAGGGACGATCTGTTGCAGATCCTCTGAAAACCTGTTGAAATCGCGTAGGAACTTCTCTCGGACCTCTCTGATCCTTCCCTTTTCATGCGGTTCGATGGCATCCAGCAACTGAAGGATGGCATGAACGTGCCTGAGCATGTCAGCCTCAAGTACCGCCCCCTCCTGCGCCCTGAAAAAATCGGCCTGCCCCGCAGCATCGGCAACAGCCTTTCTGACCTTTTCATACTCTCCGGCCGGAATCTCCCCGGTGGTTCCCTGTAACACATCCGGCATCTTCACGATCAGCGAAAGGAGATCGCCAGGCATGGGTTCACCGAGCTCGGTCGATAACCGTTTCAGGGCCGAGTGATAGTTTTTCGCGAGCTCATGGTTTACCGAAAACTCTTCCGTACTGCCCGATGACTCTGCCGTGATGACAAGGTCGACCTTGCCACGTTCAAGTTGCTGCGAAATAAGATTTCGAAGGTCCGGTTCTTTGTCCTTTAGAAATACAGGAATCCTGATATTAAGGTCGAGCTGCTTGCTGTTAAGGGTCTTGATCTCGATGGTGAGCTTCCGTCCGGCGGCAATGACGGAACTCTTTCCATATCCGGTCATGGATCTGATCATAATTTTTTTTGACAAACTTAATTAAAAAAATACCATCTTTGTGTGAACCCATAGCTTCACCCATGGAATTCAGGGTTATTGACGACACGCTGCAATATTACAACCTGATGCTTAATGATATAGCACAGGCAACCCAGCATGTTTACATTGAAACGTACAAGTTTGCCAACGACCACATGGGGGTCAGGTTTCGTGATGCCCTGACAAAAAAAGCCCGCGAGGGGGTGAGTATCAGAATCCTCATCGATTCATGGGGCCGTGGGCCGGTTTCGGAATCTTTCTTCAACGACATCATTGAATGTGGCGGGGAGGTGAAATTTTTCGAGAAGATCAAATTCAACACCGATATCTTCACCCGGGGCCACCGGCGCGATCATCGCAAGATCGTGGTGATCGATAACACCATCAGCTACATCGGATCGGCCAACATCACCGGGTATAACCTCAACTGGCGGGAGCTTTGCCTGAGGATCAACGGTAGCGAACTCACCCTCCTGTTCAAAAAGATCTTCCTTGAAAATTTCAACGCTTTCAATCCCTACATCATCACCAATAAGGTTACCTATACCCGGCGGATTAAATACGGCGACTTCGAGATCATCCGCGACGTTCCCTCCATCCAGTTCCAGCGGCTGAGAAAACGTTACACCCAGCTGATCAGGCAGGCCACCCGCTCAGTGGTGATCGAAACCCCCTATTTCCTTCCGGGGTATATGTTGCGTAAAGCCATGATCGACGCCAGTAAAAGAGGGGTCGACGTAAAAGTGATTATGCCGCGCCATTCCGACGTCCGAATGGTCGACATCCTGCGGAACAAATACCTTGGTTTGCTGCACAACGCTGGGATCAAACTGCTGATGTACATGTCGTACAACCTGCATGCAAAACTGCTGATGATCGATGAAACGATTTTTTCGATCTCCAGCGCCAACTTCGATTTCCGCAGTTTCCGTTACCAGTATGAGATCGCCCTGATCGGAACCGATCCTGAGATCGTACGCCAGCTCCGTGATCACGTGGCAGAAACCCTCCATAATTCAAAGCTTTTCGACTATCATAACTGGCAGCGCCGCCCCCTCATCGAAAAAATCTTCGAATGGATCCTCCTGCCTTTCAGGCATTTCTTTTAAAAATGAGTGAATGAGTGAATGAGTGAATGAGTGAATGAGTGAATTTTTTCACTAATGGCTAATGCCTATTGCCTAATGCCTATTGCCTGATTTTGAATTTTAACATTTGCATTTTGCATTTTGAATTTTTACATTTCCCCCTTCTCCCTTCTCCCTTCTTTTCTATTAACCAGGTAAACGCCTCCGAAGATCAGCAGTGCCGCAAGAACGGTTTGAGGGGTCACCCCTGCAATGCCGATCGAGACCGACAGGATGGAAGCGATGACCGGCTGCAGGTAATTGTAGTAGCTGACCACGCCGGGCGAGAGGTGTTTAAGGGCAAAGTTGATGAGCAGGTAGGCGACGAAGGTGTTAAGGAGAATGACGTAGGCCAGTCCCCACCATGCCGGGCCGGTGATGGCTCCGAAATCGATCTCAAGCGCCGGTTTTATCGTGATCGGCAGGGTGAACAGGAACCCGAATACCGAGACCCACTTCAGGATGGTGGCGGTATGATACCTCGCTGTAAGTGGTTTGATGAGAACAAGGTAAAGGGCATAGAAAACCATGTTAAGGAAAACAAGGATGTTTCCAAGCATATGGTGGCTGTCGAAACTGGCTTCCCTGCCATACAGGACCAGGATCAGGGCTCCCGAGGCTCCCAGTGTTATACCGGCCACCTTCAGCCAGGTAATCTTTTCACCGATGATAAGTCCGGCAAAAACCAGCACCAGGATGGGGTTTAGTACATGGATAATGGAGGCGTCCACCGGGTTGGTCAGGTTGAGCCCCTCGTAAAAAAGCGTCTGGTTAAGCGCAAATCCCAGCAGGCCGCAAAGGGCTAATGTGATAAGGTCACGACGGTTGACCTTTTCAGGAACGAACAGACGCTGGAATCCCCAGAAAAGGACCATACCGCCCAGCAGGCGCAGAAAGATCAGCTGGCGGGGGGTGAAATACCCAGGCATCAGTCCTTTGGCAATGGCGTAATGGAGGCCAAAGATCAGTGTGGTTGCCAGCAGGCTTGCATGCGCCTTGTGGTTGCTTTTCATTTCGCAAAGGTAAAAAATAAGAGACCCTGCCGTGGTGACAACACCACGGCAGGGTCTCTTATTCTGATCCCTGAGAAGTTATAAGATCTTTATCTCTTTCTTTGTCTCCACCCTGGCTTCATCCTTTTTGGGCAGGATTACGCACAGGATACCGTTCTGGTAGTCGGCTTTGATCTTTTCGAGATCGATGGTTTTGGGCAGGGTGAAAGCGCGGCTGAAGGATCCATAGTAGAATTCCTTGCGAGAGTAGTTCTTGCCTTCTTCACGCTTTTCGTCCTCGAGCTCGGCCGAAATAGTCAGGATGTTGTTTTCAAGGTTGATCCTGAAATCATCCTTGTTCAGTCCGGGAACTGCAATTTCGAGTCTGAACGAATCATTGTTCTCGATAATGTTGGCGGCGGGATCGCTGAACCTCTTTCCGAAGAAATCGCCAAGGTCGTTGTCGAACAGGTTGTTGACCATATCAGACAACGGGTTGCGGTGTTGCCATTTAATCAGTGTCATGGTGTTACTCCTTTCTTTTTGGTTAATTTTCGTTTGATGACTCTGCAAAGTCAACTTCCATACCACCCGGAAATAAAAACCCGGGAAGCGACAAATTGACAATCTAGGTGATGAGGCGATGACAAAATGGCGGTCGGGTGAACGGGTGAACAGGTGAACGGGATTCCGATTGTAGAGACCGGTTTCCAGCTTGTCTCCTGGAATTTTTAATAATCACGGTCGACGATCAGTTTCCCATGGTAATGGTTTCCTTGCGAAACCAGGATAAAAAAGTACATCCCCGGTGAAAGTCTTCCGGTCCGGAAGGATTGTCCCGAAAACGCACCGCTGTGGATTTTCCTGCCGCGGAGGTCATACAGGTCCACTGTTCCGTTGCCAGGGCATTCCCGGCAATGGATACGCCCGTCAGGACCAGGCCTTAACAAGCTGATCCCGGATTTATACTCCTTCTTATGAAAGCCGGTTGTCACCACCGTCACTTCCCGGTTTTTCACATCGCAATGGCAGGAATCGCAGGCTGTCAGAGAAATCAGATAAGTGCCTGCAGCTTGGTAGAGATGAACGGGTTCAAAATCTGCCGAGGTCTGGCCGTCACCGAAATCCCACAGCCAGGATGAGGAATTCTTACTGGTATTTTGTGTAAGGAGGGTGTCGCCGCTGACATGTGTGTTGAACAAGGCTTCAGGCCGGCCGGACCACAGGTTCCAGTATGTGCTGTAACCGAACACGATACTGTCGGCAGCCAGCTGCAGAATCATGGCCGTGTCGGGAAAGAGTCCCGCATGAAAATCCAGTCCGGTGGAGGGCTTGTGGAACATGGAAGAATAAAACACACAGGCGGCTAAATAACTCCCGTTAAGGTTGGGATGCGAATAGTCCTGGTCGTGAAGTACGATGCTGGAGTTGTTAAGGGTAAGGCGCCAGGCCTCGCCAACCGGCGCAATCCACCCGTCGGCAGAATCAGCCAGTATTTTATAGGCCCGGGTGATGGAATCCTGCATCTGGTCGAAATCCGTAAAGCCGGGACTGCAATAATTGGGGCTGAAACACTGTGTTCCGCCAAACCTTCTTCCCCAGGTCAGGTAAAACAGGATCTGCGAGCAGGCATCGTTTTCCCTGGCAGAGTCGCGCAGGATGAATGCTGCGGGAAGCATGCAACTGTCGCGGAGCGCCTCGATAGCCGGTATCTGGCTTTGTTCCTGGATAACGATGAAATCCCAGGTGCCCTGTCTGATTTTCGCCAGGCTTACCGGGTCGGTTGCGTGAGCCACGGGCTGCCAGCCAAGAGTGTACCCCCCTGGGGTATTACCATCATAATACAAGGTATCGCCGGCCGATGCCGCGAGGGCGGAAATCAGTGCAGGCAGGTTGTTGACGTAGGTATAACTGTTGCCAAGAAAAAGCGCCTTCACGCCCAGTGGCTGAGAATGCAGGTGACCGGAGAAAGCGATCCATAACAATATAAGCAGGCACCGGTTCACCCTCAAGGAATATCGATTAGGGATTAGCGAATAGGGAATAGCGAATAGCGAATAGGGAATAGCGAATAGGGAATAGCGACAATGAGGTTTGCGTTTTCAATTTTCCATTTTCAATTGTCCATTGTCAATTGTCCATTGTCAATTGTCCATTGTCAATTGTCCATTGTCAATTGTTCGTCATCCGCAATGCAGGTATGTGTTGACCAGCTTCATGATCTCCTTCTCGTTGTCCTTGACCGAGTTGCGGAGATCCTGGTCCTTGAAGTTGCCCAGGTACCGGATCAGTCCGTTGATGATCCGGGGAGGGAAGATGTCGTGCTCTTCGTAGATATGTCGCTGTTTTTCAAGGTACTCCGCTGAATGTGCGCACGAAACAGGGAGCTGCTGGAGTTCGTTGACCCTTGCTTTGTATTTTTCTTCGAAGATATTGACATCCACGTAAGTTTTTTCGGCAAACGCCAGGGCGTTCTTCATCTCCAGGCCATGACGCGCAGCTACCGTGAGGCCGGCGAACAGCAGGTAAATATCGGCGGATCCGTCGGGGCATCTGAACTCAACGGTTTGCCTGCTTCCGAACCCGGCCTGGGTATCCTTCTCCAGCGGATTGGCATCGGTGATCATGTCGTGTTTGCTGCCCCAGCCCAGGGGAACCCTTACCAGCACCGAGCGGTTGCGGTCGCCCCAGCAGATATTCGTGGGGGCCTCCTGGTGCGGCACCAGCCTGAAGTAACTGGTCGGTATCATGTTGCCGAAGGCGGTCAGCGACTGGGCCAGGTCCAGGTAGCCGGCAATGGCTTTCCTGGCGGTATCAGAAAGTATCCCGTTTTCGACCATTACGCTCCGTCCGTCCTTCATGAGCCGGGTGTGTACATGCATCCCGCTGCCGGCCTTTCCGGTGGTGATCTTTGGAGCAAAAGTCACGGTAACCCCGTGACGGTAGGCCAGCGAACGAAGGATCCACTTGGCCACCATGAGCTGGTCGGCGGCATCTTCAAGCTTAACAGGTGTAAATTCAATCTCATTCTGCTCATATAGCATGCCGGCCTCGGTGAAATTCCCTACCTCCGAGTGCCCGTATTTGATAAACCCCCCGCAGGCGGCAATGGCATTCATCGCCTCGATGCGCAGCTTCTCCCATTTGCAGAATGGCGATGATTCATGGTAACCGCGCTGGTCAACGGCTTCGAACAAACGATCCTGCTCGCTGATGATATAATATTCCAGCTCGCCCATCACCTCGAACGAAAGACCGGTCCTTTGTTTCAGTACATCATGGGCCTTCCGCATGATGTATTCCGGCGAATTGGCAAAGGGCTGACCGTCCTTGTCATAAAAAGAACAGAGAATATCCACTGCCGGGATCTCCGAAAACGGGTTCACAAAAGCCGTCCGGTACCTGGGGATCACATAGAGATCCGACGAACCGGCCTCTACATAATTCGGAAAAAGACTCGAACCGTCAACGCGTTCCCCGGCACTCAGGATGCTGTCGAGATGATGCCGGTCCTTGATGATGAAATTCAGGGTTTTTAACCGGCTGTCGGCGGCGGAATAACGGAAATTCAGCATCCTGATGTGGTTCTCTTCAATAAAACGCACCAGGTCTGCCTTGGTAAAAAGTTCGGCGGGTTTATCCAGGTAATGGACAATGGCGTTGGGATTCAATGAGATGGTTGAATTCATGAGTTTTGGGATTCGATGAAAATGAATTGTTCACAAAAGTAAATATTTTTAATAATTTTGAATGTCCGTCATCAGTCATCAAATTAGTAAATATCGCAATACCGGTCCACCCTATGTCGAACCTCAACGAAATCATCTTTTTTGCCTCTTTTCTGGCTTTTATTATCCTGATGCTGGGAATCGATCTTGGCTTCTTCCAGAAAAAGGACCATGCCCTGTCATTCAGGGAAGCCCTTTACTGGACACTGGTCTGGGTGGGGGTTTCCATCGCCTTCTATTTCCTGATACGGTTCCACGGCAACTGGATCCATGGCAGCGACACCCTTGAGGAGATCAGCTACCGCATTGAAAAGTACCAGCATCCGATCAACATCACCGGCCTGTCAGCAGAGGATGCCATCAGCTTGTACAATAAGAACCTGTCGCTCGAATACCTCACAGGTTACCTGATCGAGTACTCCCTTTCGGTCGACAACGTGTTCGTGATCGTGATGATCTTCATGTCGTTCAACATCAAACCAAAATTCTTCAAAAGGATACTTTTCTGGGGCATCCTGGGTGCTATCGTCATGCGGTTCATCTTTATATTTGCCGCCGCCGCCCTCATACAGAGGTTTTCCTGGTTCCTTTACGTGTTCGGCGGCATGCTGCTTATCATCGGCGCCAAAATGGCCTGGGAGTTCATTTTTGCAAAAAAATCGGATCATATCGATACCGAAAAGCACCCGGTGGTCAGGCTGGTCGGAAGATTTTTCAATGTCGCGCACGATGAGGATGCACACACCTTTTTTATCCGTAAAAACGGGATACTCTACGTTACGCCGTTGTTTATCGTATTGATGATCATCGAGTTCACGGATGTGCTTTTTGCCGTAGATTCCGTTCCAGCCGTTTTTTCGGTGACCCAGGATCCCTATATCGTCTTTTTCTCTAACATCTTTGCCATCCTTGGCCTGCGCTCGCTCTTCTTCCTGGTGATGGATGTCATGAACCGGTTCTATTACCTGAAAATGGGACTCGCCGCATTGCTATCATTCGTGGGAGTGAAAATGCTGCTTCACGGCACATTCAAAATACCCACCAATGTTTCACTCATCATCATTGTCTCCATTCTCTTTGTCAGCATGCTGGCTTCCTCCGTCAGGACCATGATCATCAACCGCAGAAGTCGGTTCTGAAGGCAGGATTCGCGGTGTGCAGGCAGGCATGAACAGTACGTTGATTCAAAGAACATCAAACATTCTCGAAAATGGATCAGAGCGTCAAAAGGAAAAGAGGTAACTGGCTGCTGCGCCTCTCGCCCAGGAAACATCTGGATACACGGCTGTTGATCTGGTTTTTCGCAGTTTCGCTGCTTCCGCTGATCATCATCGGTATCGTCGGATCCACCATGTCGAAAAAAACCGGCAATACGGCCGCCATCAGAACCGTGAGTCATTCCTTTGAACAGCAGCAGGTTCTGATCAGCAAATACCTTGAATCACTGCGCGGTCAATGTGCGCTCCTGGCTTCAGAAGCATCCCGGAAAGCCATCGACCTTGCATCGCCCTTCTTTGCCGGTCAGCCGGGCCACCTGGGCCTTTCCGACATCCTGCTGATATCAGGCGATGGCCGGATATTTTTTTCCTTGCATTCCGGGGCAGATCGTACCATTAACATCCCGGATCAGGGCAATGACGGATCACCGGAGCAAAATCTGCTGAGCCGGGCAGTGCAGCGGGTGCAGGCAGAAAAAAAACTGGTCATGTCCGAAATTGGTACCATTCCCGGGTCGGGTGGGGGCAGATTCTTTTTTATGGTGGCCCCGGTCGAAAACGCTCCTTCGGGGCTCCCGGTTTACCTGGCCTGCCAGTATCCGGCCGACAGCCTGCGCCGGATGCTCTGGGAGATCGCAAGCCTCGGAAATACCGCCAATTGTTACCTTTTCGACCGCGATAAAAGGATCATCCTCAGCAGCAAACCCGGGAATCCCGGTCATACAGCCAGCGGTTTACTCAACAACAGCAAGGTGGATGACTGGCTCCGGCAACTCGGACCGGATAAATCTCAGGGGGATTACCCGGATGACAAGGTAACACTGTACAGGACCGACAACGGTACCGAGATCCTGGGCACGATCAGCCCGCTGAAGGACCTCCGCGAATATGGACCCGAGTATTTCCTGCTTCAGGAGATCGGCCCCTCTGATGCCTTCGGCTATTCCGACATCATCAACTTTATTATGATTGGGCTGATCGTCATCATCTTCATCCTGGTCACGATAACCTCCATCCTGATCACCAGGCGGATCATCAAACCCATCAACCAGTTGTCGGAATGGGCCAGGCAGGTAGCCCTGGGTAATCTTTCCTATGTTCAGATAAGGAACCGTGAGGATGAGATTGGCAACATGACCCGCAGTTTTACCGAGGTGGTTGACTCATTCAATGAGGTGGCTGAAGTGACGGAAGCCATGGCGATCGGCGATTTCTCAAAGACCCTTCGGATACGTTGCGATCAGGACCGTCTCGGGATCTCGGCCAATCAGATGCTGTCGAGCTTCAATAGCGTGATCGCCCAGACCCAGCGGATTTCGCAGGGTGATTACAGCGCCGATATCCTGCCGCGAAGTGAAAAGGATATCCTCGGTAAATCGCTGTACGACATGACGGTCACTCTCCGCGACACCTCAGCGGCCATCAGGCGGCAGGACTGGATGAAGTCGGGGATGGCATCGCTCAGCCTTCTCATGACCGGCGATAAGACCCTGCAGGAACTTACCCGGGATGTGACACGCTTCATCGTTACCTATCTTGATGCGCAGATGGGGTTATTCTACACCGTTGAATCCGACGAATGCCTGCAGTTGCTGTCCACCTACGCCTTTGCCGACCGCAAAGGCAATTTCAGCCGGCTGAAGATCGGCGAAGGTCTGGTGGGACAGGCTGCCCTCGAACAGCAGATGATCCTCTTTTCCGATATCCGGTCGGAAGCCCCTTCGCTGAACTACGGTGTCAACGAAAAGATCCCGGAAAATTTTCTGATCGCACCGTTGGTCTTTTCCGGTCAGTTGACGGGTGTTTTACAGATCGGTTCGGTGAATGGTTTTACCGGGCAGCACCAGGAGTTCCTGAAACAGGCCTCGGAACCTGTTGCGGTGGCACTCAGCACCGCCCAGTCGCGATCGAAGGTCAGGCTGTTGCTCGAGCAGACCCAGGAGCAGGCGGCCAAACTCCAGGTGCAGCAGGAAGAGCTGCGCCAGACCAATGAAGAGCTAGAGGAGCAGACCAGGGCCCTGAAAGCTTCGGAAGAGACTCTTCAGTCGCAGCAGGAAGAGCTGCGTGTAATCAACGAAGAACTGGAAGAGCGCACCCAGACCCTCGAGGAGCAACGCGACGATATACGAAAGAAAAACGAGGCACTGGAGCAGGCCAGCCGCGAGATAGAAAGGAAAGCGGACGACCTGGAACAGGCCAGCCGGTATAAAAGCGAATTCCTGGCCAACATGTCGCACGAACTCCGGACCCCGCTGAACAGCATCCTGGTCCTTTCGCAACTGCTGGCCGAAAACAAAAAGAAGAACCTTACCCAGAAACAGGTTGAGTTTGCCCAGACCATACACTCTTCCGGGGTCGACCTGCTTGAACTGATCAGCGAGATTCTCGACCTGTCGAAAATTGAAGCCGGCAAGATCGAACTGCACCCCGAAAGGATTGAGGTGAATGAATTTGCAGGCGAGATTGAAATGCAGTTCAGACCCGTAGCCGAGAAAAAAGGACTCGCGTTCACGGCCACGGTACACCCCGCAACACCAGCCAGTATTGTTGTCGACACACAGCGGCTTCACCAGATCATCCGCAACCTGATGTCGAACGCTATCAAATTCACCGAAAAGGGCAGTATTTCCTTCGAGGTTCATCCGGTTTCATCGCTGCCATTCGACATTTCTCCCAACCTGAGGTTAAGCGACGGCCTGGCCCTGTCGGTCACCGACACCGGCATCGGCATCCCCGAAGACAAGCAGGGTGTCATCTTTGAGGCCTTTCACCAGGGCGATGGCACCACAAGCCGGAAATTCGGAGGTACGGGACTGGGCCTTACCATCAGCCGGTCGTTTGCCGCGTTACTGGGAGGCGAAATCCTGATTAAAAGCAAGCCGGGCAGCGGATCAACGTTTACCCTGGTAATTCCGGTAAACCATTCGCACGACAAAGCAGTCAAACAGTCCGGCAGCGCCATCATTCATGCACCGGTAACCGCTGATGAAGGAAATTCACCCGGCGGCAACGCATCGGTTGCCATCATGCCGCATCACCAGGACCATTATCTTGACGATGACCGGGATATCGTGCAGCAAGGCGAGAAGATCCTGCTGATTATCGAAGATGATCTCTCCTTTGCCGGAATCCTGCGCGATATGGCCCACGAGAAGGGATTCCGCTGCCTGGTGGCGCCCGACGGCGAATCGGGTCTGCACTTAGCCGATTTTTACACTCCCAGCGCGATCATTCTCGATATCGGCCTTCCCGGTATCGATGGCTGGACCGTCATGGACCGGCTGAAACATAACCCGGCCACCCGTCATATCCCGGTTCATTTTATTTCGGCCGATGAGAAATCCACCGAAGCCCTTAAGATGGGAGCCATCGGATACCTCACCAAACCGGTCAGTCTCGAAAAGATCGAGACCTCGTTCGGCCGTATCGAGGAGGTCATCTCGAAACCCGTAAAACGACTGCTGGTGGCCGAAGACGATATGATGATGCAAAAGATAATCGTGGACCTGATCGGTGGAAGGGATGTAAAAACCACGGCCGTATCAAAGGGCGCGGAGGTCATCCAACTGCTCGGGACCGAATCGTTCGACTGTATGATCCTTGACCTTGGGTTGGAAGACATGACCGGGTTCGAGCTGATAGAGCAGATCAGGACCCGTAAGGAGATCAGCTACCTGCCCATCATCATCTACACCGGAAGGGAGCTGACAAAGGCCGAGGAAGAACAGCTCAGGCAGTACGCCGACAGCATCATCATCAAAGGTATCCGCAGCCCGGAACGGTTGCTGGCCGAATCGACCCTGTTTTTGCACAGGGTTGAGACCAACCTTCCGAAGGAAAAACAGGAGATGCTGAAGATGATGTATAACCGCGAGGATGTTTTTCAGGGGAAGACCGTCATGCTCGTGGACGACGATTCACGGAACCTGTTTGCACTTTCCAGCGTTCTGGAAGAAAAGGGGATGGGCGTAATTACCGCCGGCAACGGACTTGAATGCCTGGAAAAACTGAAGTCGAAACCGAAGATCGACGCCATTCTGATGGATGTCATGATGCCCGAAATGGACGGTTTTGAAGCAATGGGACATATACGGAAGATGGAGCATTACGCGAAAACACCCGTCATTGCACTTACCGCAAAGGCGATGAAGGAGGATCGTGAGCGATGTATCGATGCAGGTGCGAACGATTACCTTTCGAAACCGGTCGATGGCCAGAAACTCCTTTCACTGCTCAGGGTTTGGTTATACAGGTAAGCAATGAAAAAGAGCCAGGAAGACCTGCTTGAAAACCAGGATATCGAGATCAGGCTGCTGATAGAGGCCATCTACCAAAAATATGGCTATGATTTCCGGAACTATTCGCAGGCGCATATAAAGCGGAGAATACTCAACAGGTTCAACCTCTCGGGCATGAAGCATATCACCGATATGATCCGCGAAGCCCTGAACAACCACAAGTTCGTGGACCAGATCCTGATGGACCTGTCGATCACCGTCACCGAGATGTACCGCGACCCGGGTTTTTACAGGGCGCTTCGCGAAGAGGTGATCCCGATCCTGAAAACCTATCCCTTCATCAAGATATGGCATGCAGGCTGTGCCAGTGGCGAGGAGGTATACTCCATGGCCATCATGCTGAAGGAAGAGGGTCTTTACCAAAAAACCCAGATCTACGCCACCGACTTCAACCCGGTGATCATCCGGCAGGCACGCGAGGGGATCTATCCCATCAGCCGGATGAAGGAGTTTACCGCGAACTACCAGAAATCGGGAGGCAAAGGAGCCTTTTCCGATTACTATACGGCTAACTACGATTCGGTGAAACTACTCGAGACCCTGAAAAAAAACATCGTATTCGCAACACATAACCTGGTGACCGACAGTGTTTTTGCTGAAGTTAACCTGGTCATCTGCCGCAACGTGCTCATCTATTTCGACCGTATCCTGCAGGACAAGGTGATCGGTTTGTTTGTCGACAGCCTGCCGGGGGGAGGTATCCTGTGTCTTGGTTCCAAGGAAAATCTGCAGTATTCCATGCACTATCACCTGTTCAAACCACTGATGCCCACCGACCGGATCTATATCAAGAAATATCAACCTTAAAGTATCTCCCTTGCCAAATTCACACCAATACGAAGCAGTTGTCATCGGCTCATCGGCGGGCGGACTGAATGCGCTCAAAACGCTCTTCCGCGGACTCGACCGTAATTTTAAGCTTCCTGTCATCATGGTCCAGCACATCAGCCCCGATTCTGAAAACTACATGGTTCATATCCTCAACGACCTGAAGAAGATACCGGTAAAAGAAGCGGATGAGAAAGAACGGCCGGTGCCCGGAACCGCCTACATGGCCCCACCAAACTATCATCTTCTTATTGAACCCGATCGCACATTCACACTTACGGTCGATGAAAGGGTCAACTATGCAAGGCCTTCCATCGATGTGCTGTTCGAAACCGCAGCCGAGGCATACAAGGATACACTGATCGGGATCATCCTGACCGGCGCCAACAACGACGGAAGCCGGGGGTTGAAGAAAATACGGGATTTCGGGGGCCTTACCATCGTTCAGGATCCCGAAACCGCCGAAGTCGATTCGATGCCACGGGCAGCCATTCAAGCTGCTCATCCCCATCACACGATCGCACTCGAAGAGATTGCAGCCCTGCTGAATTCACTGAGCCAGGAGAACATGATCCACTAGTAACAGCAAACCATGGAACAAAAACCCAAAATACTGATTGTCGACGATAACATCAATAACATTTATGTCATTGAGGAACTGCTGTCGGATCTTGATGTTGAACTGATGCGCGCGTTGTCGGGTTACCAGGCCATGGAACTGACTGCCCGCAATGAATTCGCGCTCATCCTGATGGACGTGCAGATGCCGGGTATGGATGGTTTCGAAACCGTGGAACGGATCCGCGCCGATTCCCGCAACGAACTTCTGCCGATCATCTATATCACAGCCATATACAATGAAGATCATTACCGGGTAAAGGGGATCAGGACCGGAGCGGCCGATTTCATCACCAAACCTATCAGTACCGACCTGTTTATCGGAAAGGTCTCGATCTTTATTAAACTTTACCGCCAGCGAAAGATCCTCGAACAGGAGATCTTACGCCGGACCGCGGTGGAGAACGAACTTAAACTTGCCAAGGAAAAGGCGGAGGATGCAGCAAAGGCGAAACAACAGTTCCTTTCGACCATGAGCCATGAGATCAGGACACCCCTCAACGCCATCATCAACACGGCTAACCTCCTGCGCGAAGAGAGCCCCCGGCACGATCAGCTCGACAATATCGAGATCCTGCAATTTTCTGCCGACAACCTGCTCAGGCTGATCAACGACATCCTCGATTTCTCCAAGATCGATTCGGGAAAGATGGAACTTGAGATCATCGATTTTGAACTCGCGAAACTGCTTAATGGAATCAGGCAGAGTCTTGATTATCAGGCCGAACGGAAACATCTCGAACTTGATTTTATCGTGTCCGGCAGAATACCGCCGGTCATCAAAGGCGATTCGGTGCGCCTTTCGCAGATCCTCATCAACCTGCTGGGCAATGCCATCAAATTTACCGAAAAAGGCAACGTGACCCTTGCAGTCGACCTGGTCAGCCACTCTCCGGCAAGCCTCACACTCCATTTCAGGGTGTCCGACACAGGCATCGGAATCCCGGATGACAAACAACAGTATATCTTCGAAAGTTTCACCCAGGCCAGTTCATCGACCACCCGAAAATACGGCGGTACCGGGCTCGGACTGGCCATCACCCGGAAACTGATAGAACTCCAGGGCAGCACTCTGAATCTCGAAAGCAGGGTGGGCGAGGGGAGTACTTTTTCATTCGACCTGGTATTTCAGACCAGCGATAAAGATCATATCGAGGACGAAGAGATGGTGCGTCAGTCATTTCGCAGCCTGAAGGGGATGAAGGTGCTGATCGTTGAGGATAACCTGGTGAACCAGAAAATCGTAAGCAAATTCCTGATCAAGTGGGAAGCAACCATCGAAATTGCCGAGAACGGGGCCGTGGCGGTGCAAAAGGTCAGGGAGAACCGGTACGACGTGGTGCTGATGGATCTTCACATGCCCGAAATGAACGGCTATGAGGCCACCCGCATCATCAGGTCAATGCCCGGCGACGAATACAAGAACCTCCCCATTATTGCACTCACCGCCTCCGCCTTCCACGAAGAGCGCAACAGCATTTACGAATACGGCATGAACGGGTTCGTTATCAAACCCTTTAAACCCACCGATCTCTACTGGAAGATTTCACCTTACGTCAAATGAAGGTAACCCCTAAAATATTGATCCTGATGGTTCTTTTTGCCATTTTCTCGGTGGCAGTCTTCAGGATACAGGTGGAGTCGCAGGGTGAAGTGGTAGCGCTTTACATGGAGCAGGTCACTGCACAAAAAGAGGTGATGATCAGGTCGCTTATCGATGTTTATAGTTCCTATTTCCAATCGCAGACCCTCGATTATACCTATGGCGACGACATGGTCGATTTTGCTGCAGCGCCCGACCCCGGATGGGCGGAGATCAACCTCAGTGTGCTTATCGACTTCTACAGGGCAAACGCAGTGTGGATTTACAATGCCGGAGGGCAGCCTGTTTATCAGACCCATGCTGCCGGTCACAACGCCATAATCCATTACGCAGCGCTTACTCCCCGGGTAAAACTGATCCTCGACAGGCAACAGTTCATCCGGTTCTATATTCCAACCAGCCTGGGCCTCGTCGAGGTGCACGGGGCATCCATTCACGGTACGGCCGATAAGGACCGGAAACAGGCGCCCGGCGGCTATCTGTTCATCGGCAAACTGTGGGACCGTGATTTCATCCGTTCCCTTGAAAAAAGCTCCGAATGCAGGATCTCTTTTCACTACAGCCAGCCCGTCGAAATGTCGGGCGGGTCGAACCGCATAATTAATATCCCGCTGGTCAATCCCTGGGGAGGTCAGCCGGTTGCATGGCTCAAGGCTTCGGTCAACTTCAGCCGGCTGGGAGAACTCGGCGATTATGTCGACCGCCAGTTTTATCTTTTTGCAGCATTGATGGTTGCAGGATTCCTGCTCATGGCCTTCCTGCTGCTGCGTTGGATCGTCATGCCGGTCCGCAGGATCTCTGCAATGCTTGAAGGGCAGCACCTGTCGATCGGATCGACGCCCCATCCGAGTAAAAACGAGTTCCGCGAGATCACCAGCATGATCGAGGATTTTATCGGACAGGGCATGGCGCTCCGGCGAAGCGAAGAACGGTTCAGACTCCTCACCGAATCGACCTCGGCCGCCATCTTCATTCACGACGGTCAGTCTATCGACATCATGAACCCGGTTACCGGCAACACTTTCGGATATACTCCGAAGGAATTGAGGAAAATGCACGTTGCCACACTGATACACCCCGACGACCGGGATAAGTTCCTTGCCGGTATCGAAAACCTGGATTCCGGCCGCGAGAAGTCATCTCTGCTCGAACTCCGTTTTGTCAGAAAGGATGGAGAGTCCCGGTGGGCCCAGATGACCTCGGTGGTGATCGAAATGGACGACAACAGGGCCTTTCTGGTCACTGCTTACGATATACACGACCGGGTTACAATGGAAAAAGAGTTAATCAGAGCACGCGAACTGGCCGAATATTCCGACCGTCTTAAAACAGCTTTCCTTGCAAACCTGAGCCACGAATTCCGCACCCCGATGAATGCGATACTGGGTTTTACCGCACTCCTTCAAAAGGAACAGATCAGCAGGAAGGAGATCGGCGAATATTCGCTCATCATTCAAGCCGGTACCAAACGGTTGATGAGGCTTATCGACAACATCATCGAAATATCGAAAATAGAAACTGGCCAGGTTGACCTGAATCCGGCTCATTTCGCGGTAGATGACCTGCTCGCTGAACTCGGCCAGGAATTTGAAAAGGAACGGTTGAACCAGGGAAAAACAGAGCTGGCCATCGAATGGGTAAAAACAGAGGATGGAGGGCATCGCGAAATTTTTGCCGACCGTGCAAAACTTCGTCAGGTGCTGGTTCTGCTGCTCGACAATGCACTGAAGTTCACCCGCAGTGGTTGGGTGAGGTTCGGACTTTCTGACAAAAAGACCGGCGTCAGTGAATTTTTTGTCAGCGATACGGGAATCGGGATCTCCGTTGAGTTCAAAGAGCAGATATTCAAACATTTCAGCCAGGAGAGTTACTCAAACGCCCGCATGTACAGCGGCACAGGGCTTGGCCTGGCCATAGCCCGGTCGCTGATCAGCCTCATGGGGGGGCAGATCTGGTTCGATTCGGTGCCGGGCAGGGGCACCACTTTCTATTTTTCCATACCCGTACCGGTGAGCGAATCGAAACAGCATAAAACCGCTGTCCACACGCCATCTTTCGACTTCACCGGACGTACCATCCTCGTGGTCGACGATGAACTCATCAATGTCAAACTGCTCGGGGTTATGCTCGAGGCTGCAGGAGCCTGCGCCCTGCTCGCACGAAACGGGCTGGAGGCCTTATCGATGATCGATAACAATCCGGAGATATCGGTGGTTCTCATGGATATCCAGATGCCCGGTATGGATGGTCTTGAATGTACCCGCGAGATACTGCACCGCCGCCCCGGGCTGCCTGTCATCACGCAGTCAGCCTCCGCCCACCAGGATGAGATCAGGCACTGCTTCGCTGCCGGCTGTGTCGACCATCTCATCAAACCCATCGCGGCTGAGATTCTCTACCTTACTATTGCGAGGCATCTTACGTGAGACGTGGGCAGTGGAAGGGGGAAAGGAGAAGGGAGAATTGACAATTGACAATTGACAATGAACAATTGATAATGAATGGAAAATTGAAAACGGAAAACGGAAAACGAAAGGATCAATCAATCAATCAATCAATCAATCATTCATTCAATCAATCAATCATTAATTTGCGTCACGCGTCACGTGTCACGATTTTGTCACGCGTCACGATTTTGTCACTTTTCCCTTTCCCTGAAATACCTTTCCAAAAGCTCCTGCGCTACGGCGTAGGGGTTTGCGTGGCCGGAAAGAATGTCCTGGTCGACCTGCCTTAACCGGCCGGCGATCTCCTTGCGTGAGAAAAAATGTTCATGAAGTCCCGCTTCGATGGTCTCACGCATGATCTGCCGGTTCTGTTCCATCCTGCGTTGATTGAAATAACCGTTTTCAAATGTTTTTCGCTGGTATTCGGCCATCACCTCCCACACCCGGGCTATACCGAGATTCGTACGGGCGGAGCAGATATCGACGACCGGTTGCCAGCCACTTGAGGCCGGGGGAAAAAGGTGTAGGGCGTTGGCATACTCCACCCTCGCCGCTTTTGCCTTCACCAGGTTGTCGCCATCGGCCTTGTTGATGAAGATGGCGTCGGCCATCTCGATGATCCCCCGTTTGATGCCCTGGAGTTCATCGCCCGCGCCGGCCAGCATGAGCAACAGGAAGAAATCGACCATCGAATGCACCGCCGTTTCCGATTGACCAACGCCGACCGTCTCCACGAAGATCACATCGAACCCCGCCGCCTCGCAAAGGATGATCGTTTCGCGCGTTTTCCGCGCCACACCGCCAAGCGACCCGGCCGACGGCGAAGGACGGATAAAGGCGTTGGGTTCAACCGATAACTCTTCCATCCTTGTCTTGTCGCCCAGTATGCTGCCCTTCGACCGCGTGCTGCTGGGATCGATGGCCAGTACCGCCAGCCGGTGACCCTGTCTCACCAGGTGCATCCCCAGCGCTTCGATGAAAGTGCTTTTACCAACCCCCGGCACGCCGGTGATGCCAATGCGGATGGTGGCGGGAATTGGATTTATTGATTGATTGACTGATTGATTGACTGATTGATTTTGAACCGAAGCGAAGCGGAGCTCGGCGGAGCCAATTTTGAATTTTGAATTTTGAATCTTGAATTCACTGTTTCCTGCCTTCAGGCACTGGTCGATGATTTGCCGGGCCAGTTCCTGGTCGCGCGCCAGTGAACTCTCCACCAGGGTGATGGCCTTGCTCAGCAGGGTGCGGTTGCCCGCCAGTATCCCCTCCACGTATTCGTCAACCATGATCGTTTTGGCCCGTTTCGACCTCAGCCGGTTCACCAGGTCGGGATTGAGCTGCCCGGGCTGGTCGACGCCTTCCAATACATTCAGGGCCGACTTTTTTGGTTTTTCCACGCTTGAAGGGTTAGGAAAGAAGGTGAAATTCAAAATGCAAATGTCAAATGTCAAAATTAGACAAAAAACCTTTTCAGTTTCAGGTCAGGAAAGGTACTTTTCTTCGTATATTTGCAGCACTTGCGCAGACTATTTTTTACTCGTTTTACCAAACTGACACGCTCTGATGAAAGAACAGAAAGTCGGTATGCGCAAGTTCCCTTCCCGTACCGTTCCAATGAAGTTTTTTATTGCTGCACTGGCCGTTATGCTGCTGACCATTGCCTTTTTTATTTTCCGGCCGGTCAAACCAGGCGATGCAGGTGGTCAAACCCTGACATCTTCAATACCCGCGGCCGATATCACCGTGAATCGGATTTTAAATACCGATTATGAGATGATCAGGCCGGTTATCTTCGAAGAGACCTCTGGCCAGTCGCCTTCTTTCGTCAAGCTGAAACAAGATCTGGAAACACTTTTGAATGCGAAAATGAGCGCCGGGGTCGTGCTGTCGGCCGATGTTTTTGTCAGGAAACTGAACGATGGTCGTTGGATGAAGTTCGGTAACGGGAATCCCTATCCTGCCGGAAGCCTGATGAAGGTTCCCATCATGATGACCTGGCTCCGGATGGCCGAGAAAAACCCTGGCCTGCTCGAAAGCCGGCTGTTTTTCGAAACACCTCCTGGTGTGATTCCGGCCCAGACCTGGTCGGGGCGGTCCATTGTTCCGGGCAAGGAATACCGGGTCTCCGAACTGCTCGAATACCTGATCATAGAATCGGATAACAATGCGGCATGGCTGCTAACCCGCAGGATGGATTTCAGCATATTCAGGAAACTTTTTACCGACCTTGGTTTACGGGAACCCGGTTTGTCTGAATCCGGTTACGCTCTCTCCGCGCAGGAATACAGCCGCTTCATGGTGGTATTGTACAATTCCACATACCTTTCGCCTGCCATGTCGCAGTACGCCCTCAGGCTGATGACCCGGAGCGCTTTTGCCAGGGGCATCACCCGTAACCTGCCGAAAGGGATCATGGTCGCCCATAAATTCGGCGAACAGGGACAGTGGCCGGAGAGCGACCTGTCGGAGTCGGCCATCGTTTATGGCAATGAACAGCCCTACTTGCTCACCGTCATGACGCACGGACCCAACCTCGAGGCCCTGGCTTCGCTCATCAGCGAGATCTCCGACGAGGTTTTCCGCTCGCTGAATCCCTGAATCCGGACATCCATTCTGCCGGCTTGAGAGAAAAGCAAAGAAATCGTGGATATTTTCGGGTACCTGTTGAATTTCCCGATGATTTTATTTACCTTTGCACCCCGAAATCAATACCTTGTCGTTGATTCGCCTCTCCGTAGCTCAGTTGGTAGAGCAATTGACTCTTAATCAATGGGTCCCAGGTTCGAGTCCTGGCGGGGAGACCAGAAAATCAGCCACTTACGAGTAAAATCTAAGTGGCTTTTTTCTTTAGGTACACACAAAAGTACACACCAAATGTATTTTCTAAATTTTGGTAATCCTTTGTTTTCCCTTGTTTAATGGGCGTTACAACAAAAAATCAGGTAAAGGTTTCTATGATGATTTATCGTCAGATGCAATGAATTCTTTCTATCTTCGCTCTTTAAATCCAAAAACACCATGGCCAAAACGATCAAATTCAGCAACGAGGAGCTGGAGATCCTCAGGAGCAACTATCAGCAGGAGCTCGAAGATGTATTGATTTATATGGACCAGATCAGAGAGATCCTGAAGAAACTGGAGCCGCAGCCCGATAAGGTTGCAAAGTCAGTCACCGTGGATGTCGGCCGGAAGGCTGCCGTAAAAAGGGGGCGGAAGCCGAAAAAGGTTGATCAAAAAGCCGTGGTGTAAAGGCGTGGCCGGAAACCAAAAGCGGTTGAGCCGGTCGTGATCCCGGTACCAGACCCT
>CAYYPH010000035.1:0-1130 GCA_964473485.1 uncultured Prolixibacteraceae bacterium
CGCGTCACGATGGGGACGGATGATTATCCGTCCCTACAATCCCACCATCCGTCACCCGTCACCCGTCACCCGTCACGCGTCACGAATTTGTCACCCCCTTCCCGTCAACGACTTCGGGATCCTTCCATTCTTGATCGATTCGGAACGAAGCCGTCGCCCGACGATCCGCTCTACCATCGATCCGATCTCCAGCACCTTGTCAACATCCACCTGCGTGTCGATCCCCATCTCATCCATCATCACAACCATATCCTCGGTAGAGACCAGACCGACCAGGTTCGGATCTTTATAGTAGTAACTCCCTGTGCCTGCAACGGGCACCCCGCTGACGAAGTTCGCCGGCTGACCGCCGATACCGCCCATGGTCGATTCGTAGTTGACCATGCCCGCCTGCAGCGCGGCCAGCACATTGGCCAATCCCCAGCCCCGGGTGGTGTGGAAATGGACGATCTGCTTCTCAACCCTGACACCCGAATCGAGTAACATCGAATAGTACCGGTAAACCCGGTCGGGCGAAGCCGAACCATCGTGGTCGGCGTGTTCCACATCGTTCACCCCGATGTCGAGCCAGCGTTTCGTGAATTCAATCGCCTTCTCCATCTTCGTGGGGCCTTCGATCGGACAACCCCAGATCGTGCTGACGGTGCCGTTTACCTTGAGCCCTGCCTCACGGGCCATCGGGATATATTTTTCAGCCATTTTCCAATAATCAGCCAGACTGAGACCCGAGTTTTTCCGGTGATGCGATTCGCTGGTTGAAACCATCAGCAGGATACGGTCGGGCCCCCAGCCCTCTTTCCGGGCCTGGATCGCACGCTCTATCGCCTTTTCGCGGATGGTGATGCAGGTCAGCGAAACACCGGGCAACAGGTGCCCCACCACCTTGCTGGCCCTGAGCCTGCGGAGCAGCTCGTCCGCATCCCTGAACTGCGGCATCCCGGAAGGATTGCCGAGATTGGTCACTTCGATGTGCCTGAATCCCGCAAGAATCAGCTGTTCTGCCAGCCATAACTTGGCATCGGTCGGAATAAAGATCTCCTCATGCTGAAATCCATCCCTTACCGTAATATCTCCGATGGTTACTTTTTTTGGATAGTTCATTTTTACTGACTGAATGATTGAATGATTGA
>CAYYPH010000035.1:1230-42648 GCA_964473485.1 uncultured Prolixibacteraceae bacterium
ATGGTTACTTTTTTTGGATAGTTCATTTTTACTGACTGAATGATTGAATGATTGATTTATTAAGAATGAGTGATTGAGTGAATGAGTGAATGAGTGATTGACTGACTGACCGACTTGCTTACCTGTTCACCCGTTCACCTGTTTACCAATTGACTGACTGATTGATTTATTAAGAATGAGTGAATTTTTCCTGATGGCTAATAATTATTTTGCATTTTGCATTTGCATTTTGCATTTTGCATTCTCCGGCTATTCCAGCTCCACCAAAACGGTCGTGCTCTCCACACGGTCATTCAGCGCAACGTTCACCTGTTTGACGACCGCATCCCGAGGTGCGGTGATCTGGTTCTCCATCTTCATGGCCTCGATGATCAGCATGACATCGCCTTTGGTCACCCGGTCGCCGGCAGAAACCGTCACCTTGATCACCTTCCCGGGCATGGGGGAGATGACATGACTGTTGTCGCTTCCATGGCGGTCGAAACCTGAGGCGACCAGTGCCTCGGCTAATATGTCGGCCCGCTTCAGGTCGAAGATGTGCCCCGCCGTGCCCACGAACGCTTGGTTCAGGTCGCTTTGCGAGATCCACGCCTCGTAATGGTGAGGACCGATCCTGAATTCACAACGGTCAGGCTCCGGGGCCATGACTACAGCGTGATAATTTTCACCGCCGGTTTCGAAATGGTAGTCGCGTTCCGTGTAGCCCGGTATGTGAACCACCAGGTCGTCGCCCTCGAAATCGATCCCGATGGCCATCCGGTTCCTCCAGTAACCGATCTGTTCCCAAAGGTTTGGCCGGTTGCAGCAATGCCCGTCGTCGCTAAGGTTCCTCCTCAGCGTATGGATCAGGTAAGCGGCCACCGGGATGATCCGGGGTACCGATTCCCTGTCGCGCCTGATGCTCTCCACCAGGTCGGCGGTGTGTTCATCGCAGAACTTCGTCGATATGGTGTTGTTGATAAATGCCTCCCCCCGGATCAACCAGATGAGGTAGGAGAGATTGGTCCTGATGCCGTGAATCTGGTATTCCTTCAGGGCGTTCAGCATGGTCTGGGTGGCCTCATGGCGGTCTTTGCCCCAAACCACCAGCTTGCAGATCATCGGGTCGAAAGAGCTTTTGATGACCGTACCGGCCGTGATCCCTGTATCGATGCGTATCCCCGCCACCTGCGGCTCGCGATAGAGTGTCATCCGCCCGGGCGAAGGCTGGAAGTTGTTAGCCGGATCTTCGGCATAGATGCGGCATTCGATGGCATGTCCCGACTGGCGGATCTCCTCCTGTTTCAGGCGAAGGGGCAAACCTTCCGCGATGCGGATCTGCTCCTCGACGATATCGATGCCGGTGACCATCTCGGTTACCGGGTGCTCGACCTGGATGCGGGTGTTCATCTCGAGGAAGTAGAAGTTGAGGTCGCGGTCGACCAGGAACTCGATGGTGCCCGCGTTGCTGTAACCGATCGCTTTTCCTATCGCCACGGCCGCCTCTCCCATCTTTTGCCTCACCTCCTCCGAAAGGGTGGGCGAGGGCGACTCCTCGATGATCTTTTGGTACCGGCGCTGGATAGAGCATTCGCGCTCGAACAGATGGATCACGTTGCCGTGATGGTCGCCCAGGATCTGTACCTCGATGTGCCGGGGTTCCTCAATGTATTTTTCGATGTACACCGTTTCGTCGCCGAAATAGGCCTTTGCCTGCCGGCCCGCCGACTCGATCGCCTCCGGCAGGTCAGCTTCGCTGTAAACGATCTTCATCCCCTTGCCGCCGCCGCCGGCAGCCGCTTTGAGCAGCACGGGAAAACCGACCTGGTGTGCAGTCTTTTTCAGCTCCTCAGGGGTTCCTGTCGCCCCCTCGGTCATCGGGATGCCGATGTTGCGGACAAACGCCCGGGCTTCGATCTTGTTGCCCATGATGCGCATCGCTTCGGTGCCGGGTCCGATAAAACGGAGCCCTGCCTCACTGCACGCACTCACAAACTGAGCATTTTCAGCCAGGAATCCATAACCCGGGTGAACCGCATCGCAGTTGGTCTGCTTCGCCACCGCGATGATCTTTCCGATGTTGAGGTAAGTGTCGGAAAGCTCCACCTCGCCGATGCACCACGCTTCATCGGCCATAGCCACATGCAGCGAGTCGGCATCCACCTCCGAATAGATCGCCACCGTAAGGATACCCAGTTTCCGTGCCGTTCTGATCACCCGCACGGCGATCTCACCCCGGTTGGCAATCAGTATTTTTTTGATATGTGTCATCTCCGTTTTCCGTTTTCAATTTTCCATTTTCAATTTTTAATTGTCAATTGTCAATTGTCAATTGTTAATTGTTAATTGTCCACCCCGGTTTCCGCTTCTCCAAAAAGGCGTTCATCCCCTCCTGACCCTCTTCGGAGGCACGGATGTCGGCGATCATGCGGGCAGTGAAATCATACGCCTCCTGCAGGGTCAGGTTGTTGCATACCTCGTCGATGAGCCGCTTGCAGTGGCTCATCGCCATTGGTCCGCTCGTACCAAGGAGGGCGATCAGTTCCGAAAGCGTCGCCTCCATCGATTCAGCGGGCACCGATTTGTTGACCAGCCGGAACTGTTCCGCTTCCTTGCCATTGATCCTCCTTCCGGTGATCATCAGCTCCCGCGCGCCGTATTCACCGATCCGCTTGATCACATAAGGGGAGATGCAGGCGGGAACGATCCCGATCTTCACCTCGCTGAGTGAAAAGGTGGCATCGTCGGTGCAATAGGCCATGTCGCAGGCCGAAAGGAGGCCGTTGGCCCCTCCCAGCGCCACCCCATGGACCACGGCAATCGTGGGTTTCGGACAACGGTAGATCGTCAGGAAACATTCCGATAACAACAGGCTCTCCTGGTAGTTCTGTTCATAACTGTTCTGCGACACCGCCTTCATCCAGTTGAGGTCGACCCCGGCACAAAAGGATTTACCCCTGCCCCTGAGGATCACGCACCTGGTTGCCGGGTCGATATTTTTGAAGCAGGCCGTGAGCTCCCGCAACATGGTCTCGTCGAAGGCATTGTGCACCCCCGGCCGGTTCAGCCACACCGTGAGGACACCCCGGTCGACAGAAAGTTCTATGGTTTTGTAAGTGAACATTTTTATTGATTGACTGAATGATTGATTGACTGAATGATTGATTGACTGAATGATTGAATGATTGAATGATTGAATGATTGATTTGAAATTCCCTAATCGCTAATCGCTAATCGCTAATGCCTGATTTTGAATTACATTCTGAATATCCCAAACTGCGTCTTCTCGTAGGTTTTGTTCTGCGAAACGGCGATGGCAAGCCCCAGGATCTTACGGGTGTCCACCGGGTCGATGATGCCGTCGTCCCAGAGCCTGGCCGTGCTGTAGTAGGCAGAGCCTTCGTCCTCGTACTTCTTCAGGATGGTGGCGAGCATCGATTTCCGTTCTTCGTCCGACAACTTTTTTCCCGCCGCGGCAAGCTGCTCCTCCTTGACGGTGATCAGCACATTGGCGGCCTGCTCGCCGCCCATCACCGAGATCTTCGAGTTGGGGTACATGAAAAGGAACCGTGGCTCATACGCACGGCCTGCCATGGCATAGTTGCCCGCCCCGAAAGAACCGCCGAAGACAACGGTGAATTTGGGAACGTTGGCATTGGCCACCGCGTGGACGAATTTGGCCCCGTCGCGGGCAATGCCGGCCCGCTCATATTGCCTTCCAACGATAAATCCGGTGATGTTCTGCAGAAACAGGATGGGAATGTTTCGCGAGGTGCATAGCTCGACGAAATGAGCTCCCTTGAGGGCCGTCTCGCCGAACAGTACCCCGTTGTTGGCCAGGACGCCAATGGGGTAGCCCATGATACGGGCAAAACCCGTAGTGAGGGTGGGGGCGTAGCGCTCCTTGAACTCATGGAACTTACTCCCGTCGACCAGCCGGGCGATGATCTCTTTCGAATCGACCGGTTTTTTCAGATCAACCGGAAGTATTCCGTAAAGCTCTTCCGGGGCGTACCAGGGTTCCTCGATGGTCAGTGTCTCCAACGGCTGGTGTTCATGCCGCCTGATCGACTCGAAGATGTTGCGGCAGATCTGGATCGCATGGATGTCGTTCTCGGCCAGGTGGTCGGCCACCCCCGAGATCATGGTGTGCACCTCGGCACCGCCTAACTCCTCGGCCGACACCTCTTCGCCCGTGGCTGCCTTGACCAACGGAGGCCCGCCGATAAAGATGGTCCCCTGGTTACGCACGATAATGGTCTCGTCCGACATGGCGGGCACGTAGGCGCCTCCGGCGGTGCACGATCCCATCACGACGGCGATCTGCGGAATGCCCTGGGCCGAGAGCCTCGCCTGGTTGAAAAAGAACCGCCCGAAATCATACTTGTCGGGAAATACATTGGCCTGCTCAGGGAGAAACACACCGCCTGAATCAACCAGGTAAACGCAGGGTAACCGGTTTTCCATGGCGATCTCCTGGGCCCTGACATGCTTTTTGATGGTCTCCTTGACGTAAGTACCCCCCTTCACGGTGGCATCGTTGGCCACCACCATCACCTCCTTGCCATGGATCACCCCTATGCCGGTGACAATGCCTGCCGAAGGAAAGCCGTTGTCGTAAAGTCCGTATGCCGCAAGTGGCGATAACTCGATAAAGGGGGTGTTGCGGTCGATCAGCAGGTCGATCCGTTCACGGGCCAGCAGCTTGCCCCGCTCCTTGTGACGCTGAACGGCCTGTTCCGGACCGCCTTTGCGTACACGGGCCAGGTTGGCGCGGTATTGATCCAGAAGCGCCAGGTAGTCCTCCCTGTTCCGCTGAAATTCAACGCTTTTCGTTTTTATTTTACTTTCGATCCTGAACATTTGAAATGATTGAAAAACAATGGTTTGATAAAGATGTAGCTATTTATATGAATCAATAGTTTTCGCCCACTAAATTAAGAATAATTCTAAATTAAACAAATGATTTAGAATAAGAAGTTTATCTTTGCGTTCATAGCTTCGTATTCATTAAGTAAATATGCAGCAAAACTTTACCATCCCCGGCGATCCTCCCAACTCCCTTGAAAGTCTCCTTCACCTTGAGGTGCTTAGTGAATCAAGATACCTGATCAGGAAGGCGTTCGGGCTGATGCTCAACCAGGCCGCCAAAGGTGATGAAGCCGGTTATGCAGGGATGGTGATCGAAACGGCGGGGATCGTCCTTGGCGACATGAAGCTGGGAGCCGAGTCGGTACTTTGCTGCATCCTGAAAAACGTGGCCGATGCAGGGGTGCTCTCCCGCGAAGCGTTGGTGCGTGATTACGGGATCACCGTTTGGACCCTGATAGAGGGTATAAGGAAACTGGAACGCCTCGATACAAAAAAATACCACGCGAACCGCGAAAACTTTATCGGGCTGATGGTCACCCTGTCGGACGACGTAAGGGTGCTGCTGATAAGGTTGGCCATGAGGCTTTACGACATGCGCCACCTTGACGCTTATGGCCATGAAAAACAATGCCTTATCGTTGGCGAAACAAAAGCCCTCTATATTCCGATCGCACACCGGCTGGGACTCTACCAGTTCAAGAATGAACTCGAAGACAGGGTGATGCAGTTCACAGATCCGGAGGTTTACCGGTCCATCAGGCAGAAACTCGATGAAACCCGGGCCAACCGCGATCATTACACCGCCGACTTTATCGGTCCCATCGATGAAATACTCAGGGAAAACGGGTACGACTGCGAGATCAAAAGCAGGGTGAAATCGGTGCCTTCCATCTACCGGAAAATGAAGTCGCAGAAGGTGGAATTCGAAAAGGTGTACGATCTCTTCGCCATCCGCGTTATCCTTAACAAACCAGTGGAGAATGATGCAGCAGATTGCTGGAAGATATACTCCCTGATCACGGATATTTATACACCCAATCCACGACGCCTGCGCGACTGGATCTCTTTCCCGAAATCGAATGGCTACGAATCGCTGCATACCACCGTGATCGGTCCCGAAGGCCGGTGGGTGGAGGTCCAGATCCGAACCCGCCGGATGGATGACATCGCCGAAATGGGTTATGCCGCGCACTGGAAGTACAAAAGCGACGGGAAACAACCGGTCGGTTCGGATGTTTTCAGTCAGCTTCGCGAAATGCTCGAAAAGCCCGAATCCGGCTCGCTCGAACGATCAATCAGCCGCGACAAAAAGGCCCTTTACACCGACGATATCTTTATTTTCACTCCCAAGGGCGACCTGAAAAAGCTCAAACTGGGATACACTGTGCTCGATTTTGCCTTCGAGATACACTCCGAGATCGGATCGACCTGCACCGGCGCGATTGTCAACGGAAAAATGGTGCCGCTGCGGTACACCCTGATGAACGGCGATACCGTGAAGATCATCACTGCGAAGAATCAAAAGCCGAATAAAGACTGGCTCGAGATCGTAAAAAGCCCGCGAAACCTGGCCAGGGTAAAGCATGCCCTGAAAATGGAGGCCTATAAGGACTCGGATTCCGGAAAGGAGATCATCAGGAATAAAGTGCAGCAACTGGGGGTCGACTTCACCGACCTGGTGGTGAACAAACTGGCCGCTTATTTCGGATGCGATTCAATCCTCGAACTCTACCAGAAGTTCGGCGAGGGGAAGGCCGATCCGCTGAAGATCAAAAAGGCGTTGCAGGAAACAGAAACGGATACCGCTGCTACCGTGCGCCCGTCGGAACCCTCTTTCGCCGATTCGGTATCAGGCATCCGGGCCGGCAAGGAGGATTTTGTTATCATCGATCCGAAGATCAGGTCGTTGCACTACCAGTTTGCCAGGTGTTGCAACCCGGTGCCCGGCGACAATATCTTTGCCTTCGTCAGCATCACCCAGGGAATCAGGATCCATCGCACCTCCTGTCCCAACGCCCGCCAGCTCATTACCCGCTATCCCTACCGGGTGCTGGAAGCACGGTGGAAGGAATAAAAAAAAAGGCCGCCCATCGGGCGGCCTTTTTCAAGATTAAAATCGTATGAGGTTAAGCTTAGAGCAGTTTAACATTTACAGCATTTAATCCTTTTCTTCCTTCGGTAAGGTCAAAAGACACTTCGTCGTTTTCTTTGATACGATCGATCAGACCCGAGGCGTGAACGAAATATTCCTTGCCTGTTTCCGATTCAACGATAAATCCAAATCCTTTAGACTCATTAAAGAATTTTACTTTTCCATTTTTCATGATGATACTCTGATTAAAAAATTAAATATCTGCAAAGGTAATTATAAAAAATCATACGAACCGCATACCGGTATAAAAAACCGGACAACTTTTTTTATTTCCGTCCCTTCCCACGGGGGGTGAATTTTCTTGGAGAGGGTCTTTTTTTCGTTGGTTCATAGGCCGGACCCTGACCCAGGTGAACCGGCAGGGCGGCCTTGTAAACCTCCTTGCCAAGCAGTCGTTCAATGGTCATGAACTTTCGCTGATCCTGTTCGCTGATCAGGGTGATGGCAGCCCCTTTTGCCTGGGCCCGGGCGGTCCTTCCGATGCGGTGGATGTAATCCTCTCCTTCATTGGGCACATCGAAATTGACAACCATGTCGATATCCTCGATATCGATCCCGCGCGAAACGATATCGGTCGCCACCAGGATACCCAGTTGCCTGCTGCGGAAACGCATCATTACCTTATCGCGCGATGGCTGATCGAGATCTGAATGGATCTCCTCCGAAGGCAGTCCGAGCTTTTTCAGGGCATGGTTCAGTGCGCGGGTGGCGCTCTTGGTCGAACAAAAGACCAGGACCGAACGTTCCTTCAGATCCCCCAGGATATACTGCATCAGCGGGATCTTCTGGGTTTCATTGACCACGTAGGCCATCTGCAGGATGTTGTCGGCCGGTTTCGATACCGCGATGTTGATCTCGGCGGGATCGCGCAGGATCTTCCGGGCCAGTTCCCTGATCTCCCTGGGCATGGTGGCGGTGAACATCAGGGTCTGGCGTTCGGCAGGCATATACGAAAGGATTTTCATGATGTCGTCGAAAAATCCCATATCCAGCATCCGGTCTGCCTCATCCAGGATCAGGTATTTCAATCCCGAAAGGTTCACATAGCCCATGTTGAGATGCGCGATCATGCGTCCGGGAGTGCAGATCACCAGGTCGGCCCCGTTGACCAGGGCTTGTCTTTCGCGTGAAAAGGAGGCCCCGTCGGTACCGCCGTAAACCGGAATAGATCCCACCGGGGTGAAATACGAAAGCCCTTCCATGTGCTGGTCGATCTGCTGGGCAAGTTCGCGGGTCGGTACGATGACCAGGGCCTTGATGACATCGTCATGGTGGCTCGCGATGATCTTCTGTATCAGCGGAAGCAGAAATGCCGCCGTTTTACCGGTGCCGGTCTGGGCCGAACCGATCACATCACGGCCTGCAAGGATCAACGGGATCGCCTGTTCCTGGATGGGTGTGGCCTGCGAATACCCGAGCGCTTCGATCCCTTCGATCAAACGCTCCTCAAAACCAAAATCGTAGAAAGTCAAAATGAGATAATATTGGGCAAAGGTAAGAAAAAACAGCCACTTAATCCGCGAGCATTTTTTTTGCCCGCATGGCCCCGGCTATCGTGACCACGATCTCATCCATGGTCATGGTCTGGCAGTTGAAGGTCAGATCGAACAGGTAAGAAGAAAATTTCCTCCCGCTCAGCAGTTCGATCAGGGCGGTTCGTTTTTTGTCCGTTTCATGGGCCAGTTTCACCGCTTCCTGTTCGCTCACATTGCGCAGCAGGCAGATCTGGGGAACACGCCATTCGATGGGGGCCGACAGCCTGACGTGCAATGTGGCCGGCCGCCCATGGAGCACCCCGACACCACCCCGGCCCACGATCACGATATTCCCCTTGTGGGCCATATCATTCACCACCTTGGTGATGGTTTTCCTGATCCGGTGGTCGCTGACGTACAGGGGGGAGAAAGAGGCCATGATATCCTCCAGCACCCCCTTGCCGCCCGAGCTCAGCAGGTAGTTCATCTCGACCGGTTTTAACTCCAGTTCTCTGGCCGCGGATTCCACGATCTCCTTGTTGATAAAACGCCAGCGACCGGTCTTTGCTGCATCGGAGCGGTGGTTGAGATGGTCGGTCAAAGCGTGGGCGATCAATTTTGAAGGACAGCCATACTCGCGCGAAAGCGTGATTACCGGCCCGGCCGCCACGGCCGGCGAATGATCGATGTCCCTGAAGGTCTTCTCAATGTAATCGTGTAAAAGGTTTTCCATAGGTTGCCTCCTTTCTGAAAGAGTACATACAAAGTTACGAAATCAGCAACCCGAAATCAAGAGGAGAGAAGAGACGGAATTCAAAATTCAAAATTCAAAATTCAAAGTTCAAATGTCAAAATTAAAAATCAGGCAATAGGCAATGGGCATTAGGCAGTTCAATTGGTTTTCAGCTTCTTTTTGGCATTTTCAAATCTTCAAATTTTCAAATTTTCAAATCCTCTCCCGTTTTCAATTTTCCGTTTTCAATTTTCAATTTTCAATTTTCCATTGTCAATTTTCCATTGTCAATTGTCCATTGTCCATTGTCAATTGTCCCGTGAGCCGGAGGATCTCCACCTCCGCCTTCTTGGCCTCGAACTGGGCGTAAATGAGCTGGTATTCAGCGTCGATGAGCTTCTGCTGGATCTCACGGAGCTCGATGTCGTTGATGCTGCCGATCTTGTACTTTTCAAAGGCGATGGTAACATTCTCCTGAGCAACGCCGACATTCGACAGCTGGAGCTTTACCACAGCCAGGTTCGACCTGAACTGCTGGTACATCTTCAGGATGGAGGTGCGGAAGCTGAGCTCTGACGCTGCGGCCTCGGTGTCGCTCGAATGGACCAGCACCTTCGCATTCCTGATGGCCCGCGTAACGTTGAACCCGTTGAACAGAGTATAGGAGAGCGAAAACCCGAAAGAGGGTCCGTAACTTTGGTTATAGGCCACAAAGCCAGTGGCCGAGTTGAGGGTGTTGTAGGAGTACCCGGCGTTGATCCCAAGCTGTGGGTAACGTTCCGACTGGGCCTGACGCACCCCGGCGACTGCCAGTTGCTGGTTCAGGCGTGCTGCGATCAGCTGCGGACTTTGTGCGAATCCGAGTTTGAGAAGGGTGTCATAGGAATTCAACGGTGAAATGCTGATGGTGTCGTCGATCAGGAACGGGGTGGTGGGGTCCCGGCCCAGCAACTGGTTGAGGTCGGCATGAAGATTCAGCAGGGCGACCTGCTGTTCGAGCAACCGCGTGCTGTCGGCATTCAGGTCGACGGTCGACTGCAGCAGCATCAATTGCGATCCTGCGCCAATCGATAGCTTTGCTTCAGCAATCTTTTTCCGTTGCATCGAGAGGTCTACCGCATCCTGGGCCACCCTGACCAGCTTCCGCAATTGAATGATCCCGTAATAAGTAAGCGTAATATCCGAAATGGTCCCTTCAAGTACGATCCGGGTACCGTTTTGCCCAAGATCTTCAAGCACCTCCAGCATTCGTTTATTGGCAAACATGTTCATGCCGTCGAAAACAGTCCAGGCTAACTGCAACCCGACATTCAGGGTGTTGTTCATGGCGCCCGAAACATCCTTTACGGTTCCGCTGAACTGCTCCTGGTGAGTCGTGCTGATCGTATTGTTCTGGTTGACATTGACACCGAGCGAAGGCAGGAAGCCGGCATTGCCGATGGTGTTGTTGTTCGAAGCGATCTTTGCCTGGTCGCGCTGCAGGATGATGGAATAGTTGTTCTGCAACCCTGTTTCAATCGCCTTTTGCAGGGTAAGAACCTCCTGAGCCATGGAGGAATTCAAAGCGCAAAGTGCAAAATGCAAAATGTAAAGTAAGAATAACGCTTTTTTAAAGGAGACCGTTGGTTTGAAATGAATTACCATATGAAAGAGGGGTCAATGGACAATTGAAAATGGAAAATTGAAAACGAAAAATATGAACACTTTAAAATTCCCTAAATCCTAAAGCCCAATGCCTAATGCCTGATTATCATTTTTGACTTTGCATTTTTACTTTTGATTTCGAAAGATAGGTATACAACGCCGGTATCACGTACAATGTAAGCACCAGCGAAAAGATAAGACCCCCGATGATCGTGATCCCCATCGGCACCCGGCTTTTCGATGCAGCGCCCAGGGCCATGGCGATGGGCAGTGCGCCAAGGGCGGTCGCCAGGCTGGTCATCAGAATCGGCCGAAGGCGGCGTGTGGCGGCATCGATCACCGCTTCGCGCAAACTGAGTCCGTCGGCCTTACGCTGGTTAGCGAACTCAACGATCAGGATCCCGTTCTTGGTCACGATGCCGATCAGCACAATCACCCCGATTTCGCTGAAAATATTGAGGGTTTGCCCGAATGCCCAGAGCGAAAGTACCGCCCCGGCAACCGCCAGCGGAACGGTGAACATGATGATCAGCGGATCGATGAAGCTCTCGAATTGCGCGGCAAGGATCAGGAATACCAGCACAAGGGCCAGCAGCAACGCGAACAGGAGGCTCCCGGAGCTGTCTTCATACTCTTTCGAGGTGCCGGCCAGGGCGGATGTGAAGCTGTCGTCGAAGGTCTCCTTTCCAATCTTGCGCATTTGTGCGATACCCTGGCCAAGGGTCACCCCTTTAGCAGGCTGGGCCGACACGGTGGCCGAAACATAGCGGTTGTAACGGTAGAGCTGCGGAGGATTGCTCTGCTCGCTGAGTTTTACCACGTTGTCGAGCTGGATCAGCTCCCCGGCGTTGTTGCGGATATAAAGCGAACTCAGGTCGAGCGGGTTGTCGCGGTTGCTCCGGTCGGCCTGCCCGATCACCTGGTACTGCTTGCTGTTCATGATAAAATACCCGTACCGCTGGCCGCTGAAAAAGAGCTGCAGGTTCTCCGCGATGTCGCGCACGTTCACTCCCAGCGCCCGGGCCCTGTCGCGGTCGATCTCCACGGTAAGTTCAGGCTTGTTGAACTTAAGGTTCAGGTCGACGACCTGGAAGGTGGGGTCGGACTGCACCCGGTCCATGAATTTGGGAAGAAATTTCTTCAGCTTTTCAAAGTCGGGGGCCAGCACCACATACTGAACAGGCAGACCGCCCCCGCGGCCCCCGCCGATGGTCTGTTCCTGGATCACGAAACTCCGGGCGAAATTGTACCTCCTGACGATGTTGCCGATCTCGTCGGCAATCTCCTGCTGTGAACGTTCCCGAAACTCCGGCTGCACCAGACCAATCCGGATGAAACCGGTGTTGGTCGAGGCAGCCGAACCGAATCCCGGCGCCGTGATCGCGATCAGCGTCTCCTTCTCAGGAATGGTGTCGGCAATAGCGATCATCTGGTTCATATAGCGGTCCATGAGCTCAAACGAAGTTCCTTCAGGCGCCGTACACATCAACTGCATCCTGCTCTTATCCTCCATCGGTGCCAGTTCCGAAGGGATCATCGAGCCGATCACCCCCACCAGAGCGAGTGAAACAGCCATGATCAGGATGGCCAGCCAGCGCCTGTCAACAAACCACCGGAGCGACCGGTTGTAACCGTCGATAAGCCTGTTCAACTGGTTCTCCGTATAAAGGAACAGGGCGTTGTGATGCTTTGGCTTTTGCAGGGTGTGTGCACTCATCATCGGGGTCAGGGTGAGCGAAACCAGTGCCGATACCAGCACCGTGCCGGCCACCACCACCCCGAATTCACGGAACAGTCGCCCGGTGAGACCCTGGAGGAAAATGATGGGCAGGAATACCGCCGCCAGGGTCACCGTGGTGGAAAGGATTGCAAAGTAGATCTCTTTCGATCCCCGGTGACCCGCTTCAATGGGATCCATGCCCGCTTCAATCTTGTGATAGATGTTCTCGAGCACCACGATGGCGTCGTCGACCACCAGGCCGGTGGCCAGCACGATACCCAGCAGGGTGAGGATGTTGATGGAGAAGCCTGCCAGATACATGATGAAGAACCCGCTGACGAGTGAGATCGGGATGGCGATGATCGGGATGATGGTGGTGCGCCAGCTCCTCAGAAAGGCAAAGATCACCAGGAGCACCAGCCCGAAGGCGATCAGGATGGTCTCCTGCACCTCGGTAATGGCTTTACGAATGTTGAGTGTGGTATCGAACGACGTTCCTACGATGATATCTGCTGGCAGATCGGCCTTGATCTGTGCCACCCTTTTATAACATTCGTCAACGATCTCGATCTGGTTCGACCCGGGTTGCGGGGTGACGGCAACCCCGACCATCGGGATGTGACCGTTGCCCTTCATGATGGTGCGTTCGTTCTCAGGCAGCAGCTTAGCTGCTCCCACATCACGCATCCTGATCACCGTTCCGTTCTTCTCGGCAATGATCATGTCGTTGAATTCGGCCGGAGTGGTGAGCCTCCCCTTGGTCCTGATGGTCAGCTCCGTACCGTATCCTTCAATCCTTCCAGCCGGAAGCTCAATGTTCTCACGGGTAAGGGCATTCCTTACATCACCGGGGGTCAGCTTGTAGCCGGAGAGCTTTATGGGATCGAGCAACAATTTGATCGAATACTTTCGTTCGCCCCAGATCCTGATCTCGCTGACGCCCCTGATGGTCTGCAACCGTTCCTTGAAGGTGTTGTTGGCGATGTCGGAAAGCTCCATCAGGTCGCGTGAATTGCTTTGAAGCGTAAGCGCAAAAATGGGGAAGGCATCGGCGTCGGATTTGGTCACGATCGGAGGATCGGTATCAGGCGGGATGCTCCGGATCGCCCTGGATACACGATCGCGTACGTCGTTGGCGGCAGCCTCCATGTCGACCCCGAGTTCGAACTCGACCGTGATGTTGCTTCGGCCGTCGCTGCTGATGGAGGTCATGGACCGGATCCCCGCAATTCCGTTGATCGACTCCTCGAGCGGTTCGGTGATCTGCGATTCGATAACGTCGGCATTCGCCCCGATGTAGTTGGTGGTGACGGTGACCACCGGCGGATCCACGCTGGGAAATTCGCGTACACCCAGGAAGATGTACCCGATCACGCCGAACAGAATGATCAGGATGGAGATCACCGTCGCGAGTACCGGCCGGTTGATGCTGAGTGACGAGATGTTCATTTCGACAGTCTGGTTTTAACGTCGGTATCTTCCCTTAACTGCAGGATGCCGGAGATGATCACGGTGTCGTTCGGGCTGAGCCCCGAAAGGACCTGCACCTCGCGTTCGGTGCGGATGCCCGTTTTTACCAGGCGCGACCGTGCTTTCCCCTTGTCAGCCACGAAAACTTTTTCACCGGTAAGCTGGGGAATGATGGCCTCCGAGGGAACCACCAGGGCGCCGGTGATGTCGTCGAGCACGATCTCGATCTTTGCAAATGCGCCGGGGGTAAGGATCTCCCTTGGATTGGAACACAAGGCCCGAAGCGATACATTCCTGGTCACCGGATCGATCTTCGGCTCAACGGCATAGATCTTTCCGCTGAAAGTGCTGTCAGTCCCCTCGATCCGGAACCTGATGGCGCTTCCCCGCTTGATTTTCGGGAGGTATTTCTCGGGCACGGCGAAATCGATCTTTACGGGGTCCGTTTGTTGCATGCGGGCCACCAGGGTTGCACTGGATACATAACCGCCCGGACTGACCTGGCGGAGACCGATCTTACCCGCAAACGGGGCGATGATCTCGGTCTTGCTGATCTGGGTCTTCACCAGCTCGATCTGCGCCTCAACGATACCCAGCATGTTTGCAGCCTTGTCGTACTCCTCCTGACTGATCGCCTTCAGTGCCAGGAGCTTCTCCTTGCGGTCGAGGTCCTCGCGCGCCTGTTTCTCGTCGACCTGCAGTTTCTTCTTCTGCGCCTGCAGTTCGCGGTCGTCAATCTTTAAGAGCAGGAATCCTTTCGCTACATGGCTTCCCTCCTCGAAATTGATGGCCACAATACGCCCCGGTATCTCGCTGCGCAACTCCACCTCCTCGTTGGCGATGATGCTGCCGGTGGCCAGGATCTTGTTTTCGAGCGCGCGGGGCTGGATCACGACGGCATTCACCGTTACCACAGGCTTCCCGCTTTTTTCTGGTTGTTTTGAACCGCTCCCTTTACAGGCAGCTACAACGATTACGGAAAGTATTAAAATTCTGCTGATCAGTAAATTAGTCGGCATGGTACGATCGGTTGCTGATACCTGCAAAGGTACGGATAATTTGCGAAGGGAAACTGAAACGGATGTTTTCGATTTAATAGGGTAGGGGGTTGATTTGTTTAAAAAAATATTTGTACTTTTGCAGCCCTGTTCAATTCGGGATGTAGCGCAGTTGGCTAGCGCACCACGTTCGGGACGTGGGGGTCGGAAGTTCGAGTCTTCTCATCCCGACCAACAAATGCAGAGACGCAAAATTTTGCGTCTCTGCATTTGTTAACCGCCTCTTTAGCTCAGTTGGTAGAGCAGCTGATTCGTAATTAGCAGGTCGGGGGTTCAAGTCCCCTGAGAGGCTCAGTTAATTAATTGAATATCATAACATTAATAAATAATTTTTGTCATACTTTGACATATTTACTTATTCTCCCTCCCAGCAACCAGGTTAACCGATCCCTCGGTACCGGTCCCGTTTATCGACTTTAAAAAAGTTTGGCCGGTTTTGGGTTTATAATTGCAAAACCACGCAAAGCGTGCATTATTAAGTATTTGTGAAAATGGAGTTGATTTTGTTTTCCGCACAGATGCGGAGAAATCACCCCAAAACGGTCAAAATGATGAGCTGTCAGAAAATTTTATGCTATCAAAGGTAGGCCTTTTCACTTTTTTAACCGATCCCGCAAACTTTCTTAATCAGTATAATGTCTGGATCTTCTTCCGGGTTGTAATCGATTGTACAGGATCCAGTCACTTTCTTTTTTACATACTCTGCCCCCATTATTTCATCAATATTAAATCCAGAAATTACCCGGCGAATTTGTTTATGAATCAGGTCGGTTTCTTTCAACCAGTAATCCCTGCTAATATCGTTTCCCTTATGCAGATCATCAACCTCGGCCAGTTGCCTGGATAGGTCGGCTAAACGATTCATGCACCTGACCGCCTTCCGGTTATGGTTTGAGGCAGCCATAACGATAATTTTACGTTTGGCAATAAGTTGAATTGCCTCTTTTAATAATGCTGTTTGTGATTCCATGAGATTTTGTATTGATATTTTATAGCGTTTATAAAGATTCGTTCAGACCGTTCCCGCAAAATTCCGCCTCCCACTTTCTGGCCCATACGACAAGTTCATGCTGGTTAACATCAAACGGTTCCAAACCCGCCGCTTTCCTTTTAAGAAAGATAAACGATTGTAGTTTCGTGATGTTAGCACGCATGAGTATTTTATGCAACTGGTCTGTGAGTTCAATCTCTTCTCTTTGATGGAAGAAGCTCGACGTATCATTCGCAATATGAAACTTTTCCTTACGTCTTATGTGTCTGTATAGGTCGTTATACTCGTTTAAAAGTTTGTGAGCAGTTTTGTTACCCTGGTCGGCTGCCTCTTTGAGAATTACCCGCCTGACTGAATGTAAAACCATTCGTTTTAAAATGAATTTCTTTTCCGATTTTTCCATGATAAATATGTGTTAAAATGAAAACTTTCACTTTATAAATGCCGTTTTTGGCATGTAATTTTACGGGGATATTAAAGTAAACATTTACAATATCCACAAAATGAGGTTTTTATAAATTCAAAATTCCATGTCACCCTGTTTTCAGATTGAAAATGCCACCCCCCTGGACGACCCGCCCCGCCGCCAGCCTGCATGTGCAGGCTGGTTTAGCTGGTGGATATATGACGCAATGGCCTATAAATATTGATCTCCCATGAATTTAAGATTTTCGGCAATGGCTTTTTCCAATTTTGCGTTTCGCTGCATAAGGTGGTCGATTTTTCCCATTAAATGACCTGAAAGTATAAGATCATGTCGCATGATCATTTCTGCACTTGTGCCACCGGATTCTCTTTTACATTCCGTCTCGACATACTCAACAACATCGTTCCATATGTCATATTTACATATATTAATTATAGCTTGCCCGGGATTTGCATTAACTTCCAGGCAATATGTCAATCCGTTGCCTGAATGTTGGATGATGTCAACACCCGCCACACCTAAACCGCAGGCTTGAGCGGCTCGAACGCAAATAGCCTGGTCTTCTTCGGAAAGTTCTACCTTTTGACCTGTACCACCCTGCGAAATGTTTGCCCGCATCTCGCCCTTTTTCGTGGCAGTCCGCCTCATTGCAAGTTTTACTTTGTCTCCGATTACCCATGCTCTTATGTCCGAAAAATCTTTCGTTGGTATAAACTCCTCGAGAATGACAGATAAACCCTGGTGAAACAAGAACTCGAAAACAGAATTTGCACTGGTTTCGGAATCAACAACCGCCACCCCTCGACCCTGACTCCCCAAATTTGTTTTCAAAACAACGGGCAATCCCAGGGCCTGCACAATCCATTTCACATGCTGTGGACTTGTACAGGCTATTGTTTTGGGTACACGAATTTTTGCAGAGGAAAGACGTTGCAGGGTAAACGATTTATCCTGAGCTGTAACTAAAGCCCACGGAGAATTATAACAATAAACGGACATGTTTTCACTTAAAAACCGCAGGCATGAAGCTGCCCAGCCGACATGGCTACCGACACGTGGAATAATTGCGTCCAGTTTTGAACTATGCAGGCGGATCGGATTGTCAGCCTCAGATTCATGGTACGCCCGGTCGTAACCTGCCGGAAACTGACTGATCAACAACATTAATTTTTCGGGCTGTAAAAAAATGGCTTCATGCCCTCGGCTTTTTATGGTTTCAGCCAGTTTTTCATTTGCTTTGGGACTACTGGTAAGAATCCCGATGTTTAATTTTTTTGACATGGTTTTATAATTTTAGGGTTAATTATTAAAAATCTATGCTGCTTTTTTGACGTGCTGCAAAATCGGCCATATAGAACACCTCGGCCAAGTCATCACTGAGCAAAACTAAGTCCAGTTGTGTATCAGGATCACCCTCCGGTACCGGTCCGGGTAATGCTGTTTCACGTACTACTGCGACATTTAAACGTTTAAAGTTTATCGCAAATCTGACCGGCAAACATTGAGCTTTTGTTATTTTGATTGAAAAAGTTTGCATATGATTGTTTTAATTTAGTGTTGACGAATTTAGAACCGTTAACAGAAATTTTAAAGGACAAAAATTAATGTGATCTTTTACTTTGACCCCTAATGCAAATCCATCGACCATTAGGGGCAAATTTTTCTTTTATGTATTCATCAAATTGTTCCTGCACGTTCAAGCGATAATTTTCCGTTTCCCCGGTCTCGGTATCCAACTTTTCATACCAAGCTGAGCGAATTGCCCAACCTTTATCAAAAAATCGCCATAAAGCGTCTTTCAGGCTCAATACGGAGGTGAGGGACCAACAGAAATACTTATTTTTTTCCTGCTCCGTATCGGCATAGAATTTTAACCTTTCCTTAATCATTTTGATTTGTATTAAAGTTCATTTTAAAGGTCGTTTTGTTTCTTTCATTGCAAAAAGTATTATTTTATAGTGCCACCAACAATAGGGAAAATAACCGTCCTGAGCGTCCAAATGACATTAAGTATAAGATATTCAGTTGTATAAGTTGGACAGACAAAGAAAAAGTCTCCGTCCAAATCGCAATTTCTGCGTCCAAATCCATTTTTCTGCGTCCAAATTCTCTGAATAATTGGACACTGAGGACACTGAGGACAGAGACAAAAAATTTTCTGTGTCCAAATTAAAAGGTTATAAAACAGATTGTTAATACCTGTTGGACAGTGAGGACACAGAAATATTAAAAAATAGAGGTACACTATTAAAAAACGTTTTCAGGTTTGTCGGAAATAAAAGTTGCATATCGAAGTTTTCCGGTTTTACGCTCATCCAATCGTAATAAACCGTCGGTAAATTGCACCCAAGTTTTGAGACACTTTGAAAAATAGCCAAGCTGTCGAAACAACCTGTGATCCCGCAGCTCGGGATATTCCGAAAGAAAGCTTTCAAAAACCGTGTGTTTCTCAAATTCCACGTCAATAATTAAGGTTTGATTTTCAAAAGAATCGGTCAGAAATTCAACGAATTCAGGGCCGGTTTCCTGTAACAGTTTTCTTTTGTTCAGGTTTCGCGGCTCAATTTCAATAAGACCATGTATCAAATAAAAAGAAACACAGCTCATCATGAAATTATCAAACCGGGACCATTCAGCGATGTCGAAGTCTGTAAAGAACCATAATCCGAATTCGTCAGCGGGTGAATATTTCTCGGAATAATGATCGGAAAGCTCGAATTCTATCACGCGGTCCTTAGATGATGCACCGGAAACGCGTAATGGCCGGTTTGATGAAATAAGGATTTTAACTAAAACAGTAAACGGCTGTAAACTTTTCCGTTCTACAACAAGACCATCGGTAATACTATTGTACAGACATTCAAAGTCGAAATTTCTTCTAACGTCGTTGAGGTGCAAAATTTGTGTAGTCGGGTCAACCTGTTGATACTTAAATGGTTTTGTCGGGTCAAAGTCTTTGCCCGGGATGTCGCAAGAATTGCGTATTTTGCCAATTGCCTTTGCCAGTAAAGATTTTCCGCTTCTCCCTTCGTTAAGCTCGGAAACTTTACTGTCAGTTAGGTTTACCGCTTTTAATTTTGTGTCAAAATATCCGTGAAGGCAGTAACCGATTAATGACCGGAGGGCATCAAACCGCCTCTGTTCCTGGAATGAAATATTGAAACAGAATTGCGCAAAAACACCCAAACCGGTTATGGTTGATCCTTGACGATCCAAAATTTCAAAGTCTCGGTCAATTATTTGATTTTTCCCGATAAAATTTGATAATTGACTGTAGGGATGTAGCTTGTAACCTTCGCTGGAACACTTGACAAAACCATTCTTAAAATAAAAAAATGCTGATTCTTTGGTATCCGAATTAATTTTCAATGGCACATCCGGCTTTAAAAGGCTTAGTTTGGTCGGATTGAAATAGACCCCTGGCGACTTGAAAATTTTTTCGAGAAGCTGATCCCGCGTCACTCCGTCCTGGAGCTGATAAGGTAAGTCTTTCACCCAGGAAATTAATGCGTCTTGAATTTCAACCGGAGTGACTTCTGCCAGGACACCGTCATGGAGTTTTACAAAAATGAAATCGCGCTCAAGGTCCATTCGCCTATAGCCCATGTCAAAGAGAAGGTCAATATACGCTTTGTGGTCGATCTTTATGCCTTTGTTCTCGCCTTTTGCGTTGTACTCAGGGAAAAATATTTGTTTTTGGGGTTGGATTTTTCGTACTTTTGTTGCGGCTTCCATTGAAAATTTGTTTTTTAGGGCACCGTTCCAGCGGTGCCTTTTGTTTATTCCCTTTGTTTTCTTCGTCTTTTCCTTACCGGCGGCGGATTGTCGGCACCGTGTACCTCTCCATTTTCAGCCCAGCCAGGGTTTTTCAGTAAAAACTGGTCAAGTTGATCCTGGCTTACCAGGCAGCGTTTCATCCCGGCGGGCCGAAATACTTCAAGGTGCCCAGCGTTCCGGAGATTATGCAGTGTTACACGGCTGCAATTCAATACTTTGCATAGCTGGTGAAAAGTGTAATAGACCGGCGGAGGAGTGGGTAAACGTTTATTCAGCACCCGTTCAACTGCGGCTTCAATGATTACGGTTAACTCACCATCATCCAAGTCAATTAGCCTTGTTTTATTTTCCTTCATGGTCAAAGTGATTGAGGTAGGACCGAATCAAGTGCCGTACCAGTTGATTTGTTTTTGTTTTACAATCGGATGAAACTTTTCTAAGTTTCTCAAACTGAGGCTCCGAAATTCGTATTGACAATTGTTTTGTCAGAGGCTCGTAAGGTTCAATATCTCTAATATTCATTACATTAAGATTTTTGAAACGCAAATGTAATACATATGAAATTCAATGTCAAGGACAAAAACATATAAAGAACCATACAAAACTATGTAATAAACACAAAAACAAATCATTGCAAATTGTTGAAAGTTTTATTTTAATTATCAACAGAAAAACATGTTTATAACGTGTTTAAATTGTTAACGTAAAGAAAAACAGCAATAAGCATGTTATTTTTTTGGAAACATCGAACGAACCACCGGGAAAGTTTTCTGTATTGGTTTGGAGTTTCTTTCACAATCTAATGTCCTTGTAGATAATTGTTTTCTATATAGTTCTATTTCCTTTTTATAATTTTCTCTTTCTTCTTTATAGCGTTCATACTGGTAATCATACTCTTTAATTAAAAATTGTTTATCTTTTTTTAGCTCTTCAATTATAAGGTTATAGACAGCAATTGCGTTCTTTTGATCCTCAACAATATGATGAAGTTTACAGGATTTGCAATTTGCCTGAGAGCAATTGTTTTCATTGGTCGTTTTTTTTTTCATTTCTGAATGTTTTATGGTGACTAAAGGTGGAGAGGTACCATTGTTAATATGTGAAAAAGTTTATGTTGCAGAGGCTGTATTATTTTGTACATTTGCGAATAAGATAGGGGGGGGTGATATTCAGCCCCGGCACACTTTGCGCCACGCCTGGATTTTTTCAGGGACCCGCTTTGGAGCTTATAAGAAAACAGCCGTCGCCAAACAGGAGTTTCTTGTAAGCTCTTTTTTTATATATCTATCTTTCCAAAAATATTATCGACCTCACTTTTTACATCCTGGCTTTCAACTTCAAGGTAATGTTTCATCGTTTTTCGATCGGTGTTACCTGTGGTTCTCATGATTGTTTCCATACGTCCGCCCTGCCTGAAAAAAATAGAAACAAATGTACGTTTGGCCAAATGTGAGCTGAAAAACTCGCTGAATGGCTTTTTTATCTCCACCCGGTCCGATCCAACATACCGCACCTTAACGGTTTCATGGTTAAATCCTGCCTTTGATCCAATGAGTTTTAAAGCATCGTTATAGGTTTTGATCGACATTTTGGGTAAACAGTTGTCGTATCTCTGTAAAATTTCATTCGCCTGTGCCGTTAGCGGGGTGCCGTGTACTTTGTGAGTTTTCACCGTGCTGAATGAAATAAATCCATGCCTGATACATCCGGGAGTGATCCGCTGGGTGTCGGAATACCGCAAACCTGAAAAGCATTGAAAAAGAAAAAGGTCCCTGGCTTCGCATTGAGTTTGTGTTTCCAGTTCCAGGTTCTTTATTTTCTTTAGTTCTTCAACTGTAAGACTGGTGATAACCTGCTGATCTTTGAATACCTCAAAGGTTTTGTAATCCTTGTTTGAACAATAGCCTTTATTGTCGCAGTAAGTCATAAAGGCTTTGATGTTCTTTACATATTTTCCGCAAGTGTTCCTTGTCAGTTTGCGTTCGTGGAAGAAATACGACAATAGATTATCGTAAAAATCAGTGGTAATTTCTTCAATTGAAAGTTTGTGGTTATGAACAGTACAAAAGTCCCGGATAACGGCCAGGGTATTATCGTAATTATCCCTGGTCCCTTTGCTTTTATTGGGTAAGCACGTAAACTTGTTCCAGGTATCGAGGAAAAATTTCTGACTGCCTGCATCACCTTTAATCAGGTTTCCTGGCGCCAGTTTTGATTTAATGTACTGAGGGGTCAGTTTGATGTTATCCCTTATCGCATCGGTTTCGATGTTATAAAGTTTGGACCGGATAATATGAAGCCTGTAATTTTTTGGCCCTGCGTCAGGATCACTTGCTTTGATCTTTTGCTTTTCCTGATCCCAGTCGTTCGGATTAACTGCTATCCTGGTTGAAGCTCTCAGCCGGTCCCCAAATGTAAAGTCAACATAAATTGGTACCGTGTGTTCCTTTTTCTGAAAATACTTCGGGTCAGCTTCAACCTTGCGTTTAATCTCAAAATAATGATTCAGGTAAAAATCTACCCTGGACATAGCGAAATTCTATGTCACAAATATAGTCAACTTTGACAAGTTTATTAAGAGAAACTGCGATTATTTTTAACAAATGGTTGTTTATAAGTAATATTTGTAAAATTAAAAAACAGTAAATCAATGATATAATAAATTGATACCGATTGAAAAGGTTAAATTTCTGTTCCCTGAGAGGCTCAGAAAAAGAAAGGGTTTCAGAGACATACTCCGAAACCCTTTTTATTTTATATATTTTAACCCCTTAGAGACAAGGGATGCCTTGTCTCTAAGGCATGCCTTGTCTCTACTGCTTTATAACCTTTCCGGTAAAAATCCCGCTGCCCTGCACAACCTGCACGAGGTAGATGCCCGGACCGCACTGGCTGAGTGAAATGTTCGGCCACCTTCCATTGACGACCGTCGATTCATGGATCTGAACGCCCATTGCAGTGAAGATCTTAAGCGTGGCCGCCGTATGCCCGGGCATGCCGGTGAGCCTGACCGTAAACTGGTCATTGGTTGGGTTCGGATAGATGACCATGGAAATGTTCCCCGCATCGACCGGCGCAGTACTGGTAACTTCCTTTAACACGGGTGCGGTGGATGGGGGAAGACAGTATGGGCTGGAAGGCGAAATATGGCCGTGAAGATACCCTCCCGGGTGCACGGTGGTGTTTGGCAAAAACCTGATCTTCAATCCGGCAACCAGATTGGCGGCCCCGCCTCCCTGCACCGTAAACCCGGTGCCACTGCCTCCCACGGTCAGCATCTCCAGCGCATCCACGCAGGAAGTTTCCCCGTTACCGATGGTATAGGATGAAACCGTCCTGTTTACGATGGGACCCACGAAATGAAAGGTATCAGTTACGGCACTGCTCCACCTGCCCGTACTGTCCCAGAACTGGAAACTGATGGTATGGTTACCGGTTGGAATCATCGGAATGATGACGGAATCAACAATGACACAGGGTGATTGCGGGGGGGTCACCGGTGCCGGGTGCAGGGTGGCCAGGTCACTGTCGAACCAATACCGGTAGCCGTAGATCTTATTGCTGATTACTCCGGCCGTGATCTTCTGGAAAAAGTGACTTTGCTCACTGCTCCATGCATTCATGTCATCCAGAAAGCGAATATGAATCAGGTGCAGCCCGTTTGTCAGAGTAGATGCCTGGATGTCCGTAATCAATTGCAGGCCGCTTTGGGGGGGCACGGCCTGGTATGTTTTTCCAGCGAGGTTGTTGTCGAACCAGTATTCGTAAGCAATTATATGCTTTTCGGGCGTTGACCCGCTCTGAGTTTTGAGGAAAAACTGACTCATCAGGCCACTCCAGGAATTCTGGTCATCCTTGAAACGGATGTGCAATGCATGCATGCCCTCATCCATTGATGTTGCTGAGATAGCTGCAATGACCTCGACCTGGTTTTGAGGGGTGATGGTTTGTGTGATCTTCGCGGTATAGTTATTATCGAACCAGTATTCATATGCCACCACGTTCCTGCCGGTAACCGGGCTTACGGATTGCTTGCAGAAGAACTGGCTCAGCATGCCGGTCCAGGCATTCTGGTCATCCTTGAAACGGATGTGGAAAGCATGAACTCCGTCGGTGAGCGAAACAGCAGGAATGCCGGCAACGACCTGCACGGTGCCCTGGGGGGTCAGTACCTGCGTGACTTTTCCTGCGGTGTTGTTGTCGAACCAGTATTCGTAAGCCACGACGTGGGCCCCGCCGGGGAGGATGGCCGGGACTTTGTGGAAATACTGGCTGCAGGCGTGGCTGAACTTTGCATTGGCATCCCTGAAACGGATGTGAAATGCGTGCAATCCAGCCGGCAGTCCGGCGGTCGGAATTCCGGTGGCAACCTGCAACGGGGAAACAGGCGCTACATCGACCACCGTACGTCCCGCAAAGTTTTCGTCGAACCAATATTCATACCGGTCGATCGTGTTCTGGCCTGGGACGGTCAGCGTCATTGCAGTCATGAGGGCGAAAAAAAGGAGGTGAATGGGTTTCATGGCAATGGCAGATTAGTTATTCTGTGCAGCCACCCTGATGTTGATGTTCAATTCCCCGTTTGTGGTCGTTGTCGGAGCGATGGTTTTCATCTGGATGTGGGGATTTATCGGAACGGCGCCCTCCTTGTACGGGATGGAACTTCCGTAAATGCCGATTTGCGTGCCGTCTGTTCCGAGGTAGGTGCCGGGTGCCTGCAGATGGTAATTATGCAGATAGGAGAATGTCCAGCCGCTTTGATTTACGAAGAATGTTGCCAGGTTAATGGCATTCCAGTTGCCAGAGCCAGTATTGGATCCCTCCGGGAAATTCACCGTATTATTAAATGCATTGTTCTGAAAATCGTTGGTATTGCAGTAATTCATGAAGTATTGACCTGAACAGGGCCCAAAGTAATAGATCATTACGTTATTCTGAAATGAACTGTTGTTAATGTAAATCAAAGGGCCTCCACCGCAAAAAGAACGCATCTGTATGTTGTTTTTAAACAGCGTGTTGTCAAAATACTGCATGACCGACTGAATAATGTTGTTGGCTACCATCACATTGGTTGCATTTCCACCCATAAATGCTCCTCCGCGAATTACATTGTCACGGATGACAATATTGTTGGAAGTCGTAACAGCCGAACCGTTGTACGATAGCCTGAGATCATTGATGTTGCAACGCGAAATCGTAATGTTGTTCACGATCTGGTTTGAAGCATCAGAGCCGAATGTGATACTCCCGGTGAGGTAAAACCCCTGGATAAAGGTGTTATTCGCCCCCGTTTTCAGAATGATGTTTCCGGTCAGGTAGGTTGTACCTGTTGCAATGGTGGAGTCGGGATAGTGACCGACGCCAAAAATGGTAACGGTCTTGTTTATAGACCAGTCGCCGATGTTATATCCGGCGCCGGGAAAATAAATTGTATCACCGGTCTGTATGTGGGCCTTGAGGCTGTCGAAATTTGAGAAGACCGACGTTTGCCCGTTGTGCATAAGGACAATCCTTTTTTGCCCGAATGTCGTAATGCTTAATGTGCAGGCGATGACAAGAACCAAAAAGATGCATGAATTCGCCCCGGCAATTTGTTTTCTTAAGATTGGTTTCATTGTTTTCATAGGATTGGTTTTAAAGGTCATTGATATTTTTTCTCGGAGTAGTGAGTCGTTAAAAACCGGTAATTGGGAATGGTGGCCGCTGGATGCAAGGATCAAACAACCGCAAGCATGGCCGCACGTATGACCTGACAAGCAACCCTGCCATCGGGGGGCAGATTGTTGAAAAAAAAAGGAAACTGCGTCCTGACTCCTGATAATCCCGGTCCGGGAAGGAATAACGGTTGGTGAAGATGAATCTCTGCGTCTCATTCTGTGGGATTGACAATGTTACTGAATTGTAACAGTAAAGATCTTTTCCCAGCTGAAAGAGAGCATTTGAAAAACAATTTTTCCGAATGCCCGATTCACGACAAATATAGGGTAAAAATTGACGGAAACCTAATTTTCCGGCATGTTTTTTATCCTGTTTACCACATCATCGGAACGCTTGCAAAATACGGTGTAACCCAATCCGTAACCCCGTAACCCCGCAGAGACAAGGCATGCCTTGTCTCTACTGCTTTATAACCTTTCCGGTAAAAATCCCGCTGCCCATGACAACCTGCTCTTCAAACCAGCAACCAGATTGGCGGCCCCGCCTCCCTGCACGGTAAACCCGGTACCACTGGCCCTTAGGGAATAAGAAAACGGGAGCCAAGCTGGCAGATCCTGATCGAATAGATCAGATAAAAGGATATAAATGCGGGATATTAGGACATTGCTGTGATCACCGATATCAATGATACCAATCCCAAGAAAGCTGAAAAGCATTTGATTTTCTTATAATCTCATTATATTTGTTAAAAATAATTTTCAATTATGCGACCAACACTATGGCATTTTGCATCAATGGTTTTTCTATTGATGCTGGCCTTTTTTGTAAAAATGGCCAGAACGGAAACCTACACCTTTACCCTTACCAAACAGGTCGGAACCATCACCGAGGAGATGGTTGTCACGGTCAGTGGTATCCAGTTGATTGGTACCGTTTGTCCCGGCGGCGCTACAACGGGTGAGAAACAATCGTACATATACCGGCGAACAAACCCATGGGTTGACATTTCTGCCCATGTTTATTGCCTGGTAAAGGGAGGAGGTTGCAATAGCGGGAGTTACCAGTATGGCGAGTTTTGCAACTGGACCCACCAGGTAGTCAGGTTCACCGGACAGCCGAACTGCGGTAGCTATCCGGCATTCCAAACCTATACCATTCAAAAGGATTTGGTGGAACAAAGTTCAGGAACCCTCGATTATTCCTACGAATATCATGGAAAGAATACGATCACTTTGCAGTTTCAGTACCTTCTTCGTGATTTCTTACCCTGCCCACCCAACACGCAGGGTTCGGTTTATTTCATGCTGCACCTGGCACCGGAATTTACACCGGAGGAAGCCATGCTGACGGCCCAGAACAATCCCGATCCGGATCGCCCCGACATGGCCTACTGGGATGATAAAAACTGCAACAGTTGCAGTCACATGGGGCTGCCACGATACAGGATCAATACTTCGGTGTTTATGCCATCCTTTTCCGATGTCGATTACCGGTACAATGACCATGGTCATGAGGTGAAGTTCGAACGGTATTATCCTGCCTCTGCCGCCTTCGGTATGTTTGGAAAAGGGTGGGGACTGGGTTATGAAACGGGGTTGAGGGTGAATTCTGCATACTCTACCGTTGGCGAGCCTTCCACGGTAAACTGGCTGCACCCCGACGGGAAAGACGAGAATTTCATCAACGTGGGCTCCTGGCTCAAGCCATTCAGTGGCAATTACAGAGATTCCCTGGTTTTTGACACCGCAGCCAGCCGGTATGTGCTGCATGAATTTACTTCCGGCCTCCGGTATTATTTCGGGCAATCCTCTCAATCGGCTTTGTGGTTTCCGCTTGAGAAGATCATGACGCCAGACAGCATGACACTGGTGACCATTGACCGAGATACCGACGACAGGATCACGAAGGTGACCGATTTTTCAGGCCGTCAAACAACATTCTCCTTCAATGCCCAGAGACAATGCACCACGATGACCGTTCCGAACGGGCGTACCTGCACATTCACCTATAACAGCAGCGGCCGGATGTCGGGAGGCACCGACCTGCTGGGGAATGTAATTGAATACACCTACACGCCCGAAGGCTACATTGCAACCATGAAGGTGAACAACGCAACTGCCTCCTTTACTTACGGGCATTATGCATACAACAACATCATACCATGTATTTCCTCCATCACCAATCTCGATGGCAAAACCACCACGTTCACCCTCAATCACCTTACCGGAACCTTTTCGGCTTCCGATCCCGGAGGCTCAGGCCTGGCGAACGACTACAACATGAATATCCTGACGGGAAGTAACACCGGTGTTTCATCCGGCGGTATTGCCCATACCAAAGAATACAATGAGCACGGCATGCTGACAAAGATCACGAACAACCTGGGGGCCAGTCGGATTTTTGAATACGATGCTCAGAAAAATATGGTGAAATACACCAGCGAAGAATCAGTTTCCGTCAGGTTTGGCTATGACAATGCCGGGAGGGTCACCTCCTTCACGGATGCGAAGAACCGAACGAATATGTATGATCTCGATGCCAGAGGGCACCTGGTTCATATCCTGGGATCTGACAACACGCACCGGTATTTCACCTATGATGGCAATGGGTTGCTCACTTCGTACAAGAACCAGCTTGGGCAGGTTGAGAAATTTAGCTATGATGCAACGGGTAACCTGATCCGGTATGAAGATCCAACGGGGCATGTCACTGCAAGAGAATATAACCCGCTTACCAGCTTACTGACCAAAGAGATAACTCCGTTGGGTACCAGTAAAACCTACCAGTACGATGGCCTGGACCGGATGACCAGGGTGACGCTGGAAGATGGCAAGACAAAGGAGTTGTTATACGATTGCTGCTCCCAGACAGGTTTTCAGAATGAAGCAGGGATGACGGCAACTTACGCCAGGAATGCAGTACTTGGCATCACAACACTTACCGACATGGACGGGCAATCGACCACGGTAAATTATGATGAAAAAAACCGGATCGCTGAAGTGATCTATCCTGCTACCGGCAAATCCCAGGCTAAAAAGTCATTTACCTATACCCCATTCGATAAATATGCCAGCATTACCGATGAAAACGGGAAGACATCCTACCGGACTTACGATGCGGCAGGAAACCTCCATATTCTCAAAGATGAAAACGGAAACGACATCTATTTTTCAAGAACGCCCGGAGGGAGAATTGAGAATATTGCAGCGCCCCATCAGCCGGCAGGAATTTCCAGGTTTTACGATCAGAATGGCAGGTTAAACCGGATCAGGAATGCCCGGGTAGAAGATGTGTTTATCAGCCGCGACAGCATGGACCGGTTTGTGGGGGTCACTTCCGACAAAGTAACTTCACACTTTACCTATGATGATGCCGGAATGGTGTCGTCATATGCAGGTACCCATGGGAATACACAGATCAGCCGGAATGCATCCGGAAAAATCACGTCGGTATCCTACCCCGGCTTCAGCCCCTCCGCGATAACCCATGATGCGAACGGCAACATCACCGGGTATACCTTTCCTGGTGGGACATTATCGGTGAAATACCTGTATGATGCGCGTGACCGCATGACGGCCATGGTCATCAACAACACCGATTCGGTGGTTCATACCCTTGACGAAACCGGCTTGATTGTAAAGACCAGGTATCCCAACCAGATTGAATCCTCCTTTAGTTTTGATCCGAACGGATCAGTGGAGGCCATCAACCATACCAGGGGCGGAAATGCGATTATTTCTTTCGAATTTACCAGGGATGCGATGGGAAACATCATTAAAGAATCAAGGATCCTTCCTGCCGGGACCGGAGGCACCATCATCCCCGCAGATACCGGGGGCGTATTCCGGTCGGGAAACCTGATCACACAATGGCAGGGCAATACCTATGAAAATGATGCCGATGGAAACCTCAGTTTCATCGTGGGCAGCAACAATTGCACTTTTACACACAACAGCGTCAACCTGCTGACCGCCATGAACATGGACGGAACAGGGATAACTTTTCAATATGATTCGCGCGGTTTTATCGATTCAAAAAAGACTGTCAATGAGGATTTTATATTCCTGTATGACCACCTGGGGAGACTGATCCTCCGAAAGGAGGCCAATTCGGGCAGCACCGACTATTTTATCTGGGACGACAGAACCCTTGTGGCCATGCAAAACAGCACCGGCACCTATTATTATCTTTATAACCAGGTTGGCAGTACCATGGGCCTGACTGACAACAATGGCAACCTCGTCAATGTATACAATTACAATCTCTGGGGCAAACTGACCTATCAACAGGAGACGGTATCGCAACCCTTCAAGTTTTGCGGGGCGCTGGGAGTGAGAGAAGAGTTTCCCGATTATTACTGCATGAAACAGCGGTTTTACAATGCACATCTGGGGCGTTTCATCGAGGCCGATCCGAGTGGATATGCCCAGGGGAACAACCTGTACGTGTATGCGGGCAACAATCCGCAGTTGTATGTGGATCCGCAGGGATTGTTCAAAACTGACTTTTATCATCAGCAGCGGATGAATGATCGCAGAGACAATAAACCCGTAGATCCCCACCAATTGGTCAGAGAACTTGACAATTTCGCTACCGTTTGTGATGTGGTCAGCAATTGGATTCCGGGGGCCGGTGTCGGGACATATTGGGCTGATTACCTGGAGGGTAAGGCCAGTGGTGCAGAAGCAGCCGGAAATATCCTGAAATCATATTTTACGGATGTATTGTTTTCGGCCATGGGAGGCAAGACAGGCGAAAAAATCTTCGAGAAAATGGGAAGGTTATACGGAGATAATGCAGCAAATGCATTTAAGACCTATACGGAATTTATGGACAACGCCAACGCCTTGAATGGTTCGGCCGATGCGTTGATAAGTCCAGGAAGTAACGGGGCTGAAGGAGCCGAATCCATGGACTTTGACTATGGAGGGGTTAAAAATGGTACGGTAATTCTTGAATAGCTAAAAAGCAGATAACTCAACACATTAAGGAAAAAAATATGAAAGCATTGAAATTTGTATTAATACTGATGGTCAGTTTCGGGGCTTTGCCTCTTTCGGCACAGGTTAATTCGGTCATTGACTATACTTACGATGCCAGAGGGCAGGTAAAGTCAATCTCTGAAAACGGGCTCACCCTTGAATGTTATTATGATGCCGCCGGGAACCGGATTACGCGTTCGCAGGTGATTGGGATTGGTAATAAGGATGCTTCTCATCCATTTTTACGCTGTTACCCGAATCCAGCAATAGATGAGGTCAGAATTGAATTTGAACAGGCCATTCCGGGAAAAGTTGAGATTGAAGTCTGGTCCGTTTACGGAAAAAAATTGATGAACAAGGTTTTCAACACGGACCATCCTGGAAAACAGGAGATCCGGATGGATTTGTACGCACTGGAAACTGGGTTCTATATGCTACGGGTTTTTGGAAAGTCCTGGTCTGGAACATTTAAACTGATCAAGGTGTTAGGGAATAAGGTATCTGATTGAGCCCTTCACTTCACTTTTACTTTGGAATAATCAGATAATGTGGTACTTTCCTTCATCTGGATTTTTTTGATCTAATGTAAAAAATGGAAAATATAGCGGGTTAAATGGTGTCGCTGAAATCGGCGGCGACCGGTGTGACCGGCGCAAGCATCAGGGGATTGTCGGTCCGGTGCATCCCGGTCTCTTCAAAACTTGCTTCGGCCGGAACACTGGGTGCAATTTCCGAAATGATGATCACCGGAGCAATGGCTGCATCCTCAAAATCGGCTACCGCCGGAGTTGAAGGTGCAAACTGCGATACAGAGACCACAGGTCCGGCAACCGGGGCCACATCGGTAAAAGTAGCTTCGCGCGGTGTGACGGGCGCAATCCGCATGGTTCCGGCATCGTTGCGGGGATCATAGATCGATCCCGGCAAGCCGGCCATCGACGGGTTCACGAAATTCAATCCAAACAACATTGTAAAAAAGTACACTAGCTTTATGGTGATCATTGGGTCGAGTTTTTTGTTTGTGTTCATGGTTTTTGTTTTTCTGCCATATGACAGTCCCGTTTCTTGAATGTTACAGGCGAGACCATCATTTAACATAAATTTAACAATCATTTGATAAATAATTAATTACGATGCAAATTTAAAAACATTCCAGATACCGGATTGCCGGTAATCTGCGAAGGAGGTTGTCTTCCCGACGAAGGCCGGAAAAACATCGACGAAAAAAACGGGGAAGTCCGAAAACTTGACTGAAGAGGCCTACAGATAATCCTGAAAGTACTGCACCATCTTCTGGTTCAGATGGATACGGTCTTTTCCGCGGACATTGTGCTCGTGGCCTGGATAAAGGAAGAAATCCACCTGTTTGCCAAGGTCCACACATTTTTTCAGGAAAACCAGCGAATTCTGCGGAACAACAGTGCCGTCCTGGTCGTCGTGGATGATCAGGAGCCTGCCGGTCAGATTTCCGGCATGGTTCATCAGGCATGCATTTTTATACCCGTCGGGATTTTCCTGCGGAGTGTCCATGTAACGCTCACCGTACATCACCTCGTAATACTGCCAGTCGGTGACAGGTCCGCCGCAGACGGCCACTTTAAAGGTTCCCGGATTCTTCAGCATCATGGTGATGGTCATGAAACCACCGTAGCTCCATCCGTTAATGCCGATCCGCGTGGAATCGACATACGGAAGCTGCTTCAGGAACCTGACCCCGGCCATCTGGTCGGCCAGTTCGGCGACTCCCAGGTTCCGGTGGATCACCTGTTCAAATTCCGCACCCCGGGCCGCCGTTCCGCGGTTATCGAGGGTGAATACCACGTAGCCCTTGCTGGCCAGGTAGTTCAGAAAAAGTCCCCCACCCCCTAACCACGACCGGGTGACGAGCTGAGAATGCGGACCGCCATAAACATATATGATCACGGGGTATTTTTTCGCTGAATCGAAATCAACGGGCTTGATCAGCCGGCAATAGAGCGGTGTGCGGTCACCCGCCGGAATGGTGAAAATGGATGTTTCACCCAGCTTGTAATCCTTCAAAGGGTTCGCGGCCGCCAGCAGGACCTCCGCCGTGCGGCCGGTTTCGCCGAGAAGCTGAATTTCCCTGGCTTTCGACAGATTGTTGTAATTGTCGAGTATAAACTTGCCGTCATCGCATACCTGGGCGAAATGCACTCCTGCTTCACCTGTCAGCAGCCTGATCTCGCCTTTTTTCAGGTCCACCGAATAAAGCTGTGATCCGATGGGATCCTCCCGGTTGGCCATGAAAAAGACCTTTGTGCCGGCCTGATCGGCCTTCACGATCTGCGAAACCTCCCACGGCCCGTCGGTCAGTTGTTTCAAAGGGTTGCCTTCAGAATCGTAAAGGTATAAATGGTTGAATCCGTTTTTACGGCTCTGCCAGATGAACCGGCCGGGATCGGTCCCGATGAACCAGGGGCCGTGCAGGGGTTCAACATACCGGTTATTCCGCTCTTCGAAAAGGGTTTTCACCAGCACGCCGGTCTGCGCATCGTACTTGTTTAGCTGCATGTGATCCTGTGCACGGTTCAGCACGGCCACGTACAAATGCTTTTCATCAGGGCTCCAGGTTACGTTGGTCAGATATTCAATGCTGTCGGCGCCAGCTGTACTCCCTGAAAGGCCTGTTGGCAGGAGTGGTTTCATCCGGTCGCGGGTTTGCAGGTATATGGTCTTGCCTGAAACCAGACTGTAAATGCCAACCGTCACCTTGTGGCTCGCCATTCCTGCCATAGGGTATTTGGTCGGGGCTACGGTTGCAATCCGCTGCGAAACATCCACCAGCGGATAATCGGTCACCATGGTTTCATCCATCCGGTAAAAGGCGAGATGTTCACCGGTGGGCGACCAGAAGGTTCCCTTGTCGATACCGAATTCATTCCGGTGAACCCTTTCCGATCCATACACAATGCCCGGATTCTTCTCGTCGCTCACTGTGATCACCTTGCCAGTGTCTGCAATAAACAGGTTGTTGTCAATCGTATACGCCATCCTGTACGACGGTTTGGCAAGGTCGGTGTTGGATGCCTTCTTGTCCCATGAATTTTTCACTTCCACTGTATTTTTCATCAGGTCTGTCAGGCAAAGCCGGTTGCTGCTGATGAAATAGAACTGGTTTTCGTTGGCGAACGTCACAGCCGGGAACCGTTTCAGGGTGTCAAGCCTGTTGAACCCGAGCACCAAGTTCAGCTCACGAAGCCTCACCAGGGTATCGCGTTTCGGATTGCCTGCAATCCCTCGTACAATGGCGTTGTTGGCCACGTACGCAAAGTTTCGCGTACCCGGAATCCATTGCAGCTGGCTCAGCGAAGCGGCGTTCAGTTTCGGGTTCATGTGGGTGGCGTCTTCAATGGTCAGCATTTTTTCCTGTGAGAATGCAGCCATCGAAAACAGGCAGAAGAGAAGAGGTAAAACAGTGATTTTTTGCATTTTGACTTTACATTTTGACTTTGCATTTTGACTTTTGATTCTGGCCTTTCATCGCAGGGCGAGCCAGATCCGGTTCGGGCGGCTAATGGCTGAAAATGGCAGCGGCGATTTGCCGGATGTTTTCCGAGATACCGATGGTAAAATAATGGAGTACCGGCACTCCGAATTTTATCAGCTCTTCCGACTGCCTGACCGACCATTCAATGCCGACCTTAAAGGCATCATCGTTGGTTTTGCAAGCCATGACCCGCTTCACGAGTTCATCGGGGATATCGATATAGAAAACCTGAGGCAACACATTGATATCTTTGATGGTACATATTGGCTTGAGTCCCGGAATGATGGGAACTTCAATCCCTTCGCGACGACAGGTCTCCACGAAGTCGAAATATTTCCGGTTGTCATAAAACATCTGGGTGATGATAAACTCCGCCCCGGCATCGATCTTCGATTTAAGGTATTTCAGGTCGTATGCCATGTTGGGCGACTCGATGTGCTTTTCGGGATAACCCGCCACCCCGACACAGAAATCGGTGGAAAAGGTGTTCTGCAACTCATCGTCGAGATACTTTCCCTTGTTCATGTCGGTGATCTGCCTTACGAGTGAGTCGGCATTGGCATGCCCGTTCTTCTCGGGAACAAAGGTGCGCTGGTTTTTCGGTGCGTCGCCCCTGAGCGCCAGAATGTTGTCTATTCCCAGGTAATGGAAATCGATGAGTGCATATTCCGTCTCTTCCTTGGTGAATCCACCGCAGATGATGTGCGGAACCACCTCCACCGAAGGATACTTATATTTAACGGCCGCCGAGATGGCTACCGTTCCGGGTCTTTTTCTTACAGTCTTTTTCTCGAGAAGTCCGTTTTCACGTTTTTTGTAGACCACCTCCTCCTGGTGGTAAGTGACGTTGATGAACGCGGGATTGTATTCGATCAGCGGATCGATGGTCCGGTAGATGCTGTTGATGTTGTTGCCGCGAAGTGGCGGCAGCAGCTCAAAGGAAAAAAGCGTTTTATCTGATTGCTGGATGCAGTTGATGACTTTCATTACTGGTAGTTCAGGTTTGTGTTTAACAGTTTTTCCACCTGGTCGGCAGGCATTCCCTTTCTTCTTCCGTAATCGGCTACCTGGTCTTTGGAAATGCGGCCAAGGTTGAAATATTGTGACAACGGGTGGGCGAAATAAAAGCCGCTGACCGATGCACCGGGATACATGGCGAAATTCTCCGTCAATTCAATGCCGGTTTGCCGGGTCACATCCATCAGGTCGAACAATACACGTTTTTCGGAGTGCTCGGGACAGGCCGGGTAACCGGGGGCGGGCCGTATTCCCTGGTACTCCTCGCGGATCATGGCTGCCACCTCAAGGTCTTCACCGGGTGCATAACCCCACAAACGTGTCCTGACCTGGTGATGGGCCAGTTCGGCAAAGGCTTCAGCCATCCGGTCGGCCAGGATCTTGATCATGATGGCATCGTAATCGTCGAGCTCCTGCTCATACTGCGCCACCCACTCCTCGAGCCCGAGTCCGGCAGTGACGGCAAAGCAGCCCATGTAATCGGTGATGTCAGAATCCCTGGGTGCGACAAAATCGGCCAGGCAAAGGTTGGGCCGATCTTCCTCCTTTTGTTGCTGGTTACGAAGGAACCGGAAGGTTGTCAAAACTTTTTGTCGCGTATGATCTGCGTAGATTTCAATATCGTCTCCCACCGCGTTGCAGGGATATAAACCGATCACCCCGCGGGCGATCAGCATCTTTTTACCGATGATCTCATCGAGCATGCGGTTGGCATCCTCAAACAGCCTGGTCGCTTCCTTCCCCTTGACGGGATCTTTCAGGATGGCTGGATATTTTCCGTTCATTTTCCACGAATGGAAGAAAAAGGTCCAGTCGATATATCCGCGGATCTCCTCCAGCGGATAATCGACCCAGAGTTTTTCGCCGGTAAAGGTTGGTTTGTGAGGCTGGTAACCCGTCCAGTCGATCTTCAGCCGGTTTTTTCTTGCCTCCGAAAGCGTGACATAGGTGTAACTGGCCGTTGCATCGAAGCCTTCGCGCAGGGTGCGGTATCTGGTTCGCACCGAATCGGCGAAATCGTTCCTGTTCTCAGCGGATAGCAGGCTGGCTGCGACCCCCACCGATTTCGAAGCGTCCTTTACGTGGACTACCGGCGCGGAGTAATGCGGTTCGATCTTCACGGCGGTATGAATTTCAGAAGTGGTGGCACCGCCGATGAGCAGGGGAAGTTTGAACTGGTGTCGTTCCAGTTCTTTTGCCACGTGTATCATCTCTTCGAGCGATGGGGTGATGAGTCCGCTCAACCCGATGATGTCGGCCCCAAGTCTTCGGGCCTCCTCAAGGATCTTTTCGGCAGGGGTCATCACCCCGAGGTCGATCACCTCGTAATTGTTACAGGCCAGCACCACCCCCACGATATTTTTCCCGATGTCGTGCACATCGCCTTTAACGGTAGCCAGTAAAATTTTTCCGTTGCCTCCCGTGGCCCCTTTCTGCGAAGCTTTTTCAGCTTCGAGCCGGGGTGTGAGCCTGGCCACCGCTTTCTTCATGACCCGGGCGCTTTTCACGACCTGCGGCAGGAACATCCGGCCGCTTCCGAAGAGGTCGCCCACCCGGTTCATGCCGTTCATCAGCGGACCTTCAATGATCTGCAGGGCAGTTTCGTAAAGCGGTCCGGCTTCGTCAATATCCTGGTCAATATGATCCTGGATCCCTTTCACCAGGGCATGGCTAAGCCTTTCGCCGACCGGCAGCATGCGCCATTCTGCTTCTGATTCCTGGCGTACCGACTGGCTCTTCATTTGGCCGGCATAGGCCAGTAGCCGTTCGGTGGCATCTTTGCGCCGGTTCAGGATGACGTCTTCCAGGAGTTTCAGAAGGTCCTCCGGCACCTCGTCGTAAACCGGCAGGGCACCGGCATTCACGATACCCATATCGAGACCGGCCTTTACGGCGTGATACAGGAATACGGCATGCATGGCTTCGCGCAGCGGATCATTCCCGCGGAAGGAGAAAGAGAGGTTGCTGATCCCGCCGCTGGTTTTCGTGTAAGGCAGATTTTCCTTGATCCAGGTCACCGCCCGGAGAAATTCCACGGCGTAATTGTTGTGTTCGTCAATGCCGGTGGCGACTGTGAGGATGTTGGGATCGAAAATAATATCCCCGGGGGGAAATTGAAGCCCTTCCGTCAGGAGGTTGTAAGCGCGCCGGGCAATGGCGATCCTGCGTTCGAGGTCGGTAGCCTGGCCCTCTTCGTCAAAGGCCATGATCACCACGGCTGCCCCGAATTTTTTCAGGATGGCGGCATGCTCCATGAAGACGGACTCACCCTCCTTCAGGCTCAGCGAATTGACCACCGCTTTCCCCTGGATACACTTTAATCCCGCCTCGATCACCGAAAACTTCGAGGAGTCGATCATCAACGGCACCCTGGCCACGTCGGGATCGGATGCGATCATGTTGAGGAAAGCCACCATCGACTTTTCTGCATCCAGCATCGCTTCGTCCATGCTGATATCGAGGATCTGTGCGCCGCTTTCAACCTGCTGGCGGGCCACCGACAGCGCCTCTTCGTAAAGCCCGTCGCGGATGAGCCGGGCAAACTTCCTGGAACCGCTTACATTGGTGCGTTCACCGACATTGATAAAGTTGCTTCCCTTGAAGATGGCCAGGGGTTCGAGGCCGGCCAGCCTTAGTTCACGGCTCCGCGCCGGAACCTTCCTGGGCGCCTTACCGGCAGCCGCCTTTACAAACAGCCGGATATGGTCTGGAGTGGTACCGCAGCAACCGCCAACAAGATTCACGAAACCGCTGTCAAGAAAATCGCCGATCAGCAGGGCCATCTCTTCAGGACCCTGGTCGTATTCACCGAATTGGTTGGGCAGGCCGGCATTGGGATAGGCGATCACCGGGAACGGGGCGATAGTTGAAAGCAATTCGAGGTAGGGGCGCAATTCGGCGGCTCCCAGGGCACAGTTGAGGCCGATGGCAAAAAGGTCGAAATGGGCCATCGAATAAAGGAAAGCCTCGAGGGTTTGCCCGGAAAGGGTCCGTCCGGAATTGTCGGAGATCGTTACCGATGCAATTACCGGGACGTTCCCTGTGATCTGCTTGCTGTGCCTGCGGTGGTTGATTTCGTCGAAAGCGGCTATCAACGCTGCTTTTGCGTTGAGGGTGTCGAAAATGGTCTCCACCAGCAACAGGTCGGCGCCGCCGTCGAGAAGACCCCTGACCTGTTCGCGGTAAGCGGCATAAAGGTCGTCGAAAGTCACCGCCCGGTAGGACGGGTTCTGAACATCGGGCGACAAAGAGGCGGTTTTGTTGGTTGGCCCGATGGAACCGGCAACCCATCGGGGTTTGTCGGATGCCCTTGTGGTGAAACGGCTGACGGATTCACGGGCCAGAGAGGCAGCCGTGCGGTTGATCTCGTAGGCGAGATCCTCCATTTGGTAATCGGCCAGTGAGATCCGGTTGGCGTTGAATGTATCGGTCTCGATAATGTCGGCCCCTGCTTCCAGGTAGGCATCGTGGATCCCCGCGATGACCGCAGGCTGGGTAAGTACGAGGAGGTCGTTGTTGCCTTTCACGTTGCAGATATGCCCTGCGAACCTTTCGCCACGGTAATCGGCCTCCGTAAGACGGTGCCGCTGGATCATGGTTCCCATGGCGCCATCGATCACCAGCACCCTTGTCTTTATCTCCTTTGCTATGTCTTTTGTCATGGAATGACCTTATTGTCGGAAACGTTCCCGCCGGCAGGGTAGGCAACCGCGAGAACAGATCCCTCAATTTTGGTGAAAAACAGTTTGTACCCTGTCCGGGTGCCTGAGGTAATCATCTCTGCCCTGGCCGTAAATTCCGGAGTGCAAAGATAATCAAACGGATGTATATGGATATCATTTTGAAAATCAATGTCGGGACGGCCGTGAATCTTATACAGTGCTTCCTTGGCGCACCAATAATAATATAGGTGGTCGAGGGGGACGTCCAAAGGAAGTAGGGCATTTTCAACCGGCGAAAGAAACCGGTCCCTGACCTTCTTTATCCGTTCGCGCGGCTCTTCGATATCAAGACCCGCAGGCAGGTCAGGCGACAAAAGCGCCGCCGCAAGGTCGCCGGCATGCGAGAAGGATATGTGGGCGCCGCCTTTATCCGGTACCGGTTTGCCATGCCGGTCGTACACTACATGAAAGAAATCATCGCCGGTTATGGCTTTAAGGACCGCCCTGCATGCCAGCCATTGAAGCCGCCGCCGGGGATGCCTGAATTCCGAAAGCCTGTTCGTCTCGTCTGCATTCAGTGCGGTACAGGCGGTCAGCTCCATCTCCGTTTCGGCGATACGCCAGACTGCAACACGGATTTTCTCCTCCATCGTGAATTCAGCAACAACAGGCATGACAGCATCTTTTGCGGGGCACAAAGTTATGCTATTGCCGCGATAAAGGTTCGTGTTGATATTTTGATTAATTTTGCCCCCGTTTTTTAATCTCTTCATCATTCATGGAAACATCCGTAAAACCACAATCGTTGCCGTATAAAGTAGCCGATATGTCCCTGGCCGACTGGGGGCGCAAAGAGATCGAAATCGCCGAGAAGGAGATGCCTGGCCTGATGGCCATCAGGCGGAAATTTTCAGCATCTAAACCACTCAGCGGAGCACGTATCAGCGGCTCACTCCACATGACCATACAAACCGCGGTTCTCATTGAAACACTGGTTGAACTGGGCGCCGATGTCCGCTGGGCAAGCTGCAATATTTTCTCGACCCAGGATCATGCGGCAGCAGCCATTGCTGCCAGGGGTATCCCGGTGTTTGCCTGGAAGGGCGAGACACTTGAGGAATACTGGTGGTGTACAGGGATGGCGCTGAGTTTTCCGGGTGGAAAAGGTCCGACCCTCGTCGTCGACGACGGCGGTGATGCGACCCTGATGATCCACAAAGGCTATGAAGCCGAACGCGATCCGTCGCTGCTCAGTGCCACACCTGCAAATGCCGAAGAAAAGGCCTTCATGAAACAGCTGCAGGATATTTATATCGAAGATAAGACCCGCTGGCAACGCACGGTTGCTGAGTGGAAAGGAGTGTCGGAAGAGACCACGACCGGCGTGCACCGGCTCTACCAGATGATGGAAAACGGGACCCTGCTCGTTCCCGCCATCAACGTGAATGATTCCGTAACCAAATCGAAATTCGACAACCTCTACGGTTGCCGCGAATCCCTGGCCGATGGTATCAAGCGGGCCACCGATGTTATGATCGCAGGCAAGGTGGTGGTTGTGCTTGGATATGGTGACGTGGGAAAGGGATGTGCCAGGTCCATGCGTTCGTACGGCGCCCGGGTGATCGTAACCGAGATCGATCCGATCTGTGCACTGCAGGCGGCCATGGAAGGGTTTGAAGTCAATACCCTCGAAGGTGCCCTTCCCGAGGGTAACATCTACGTCACCACCACCGGTAACAAGGATGTCATTACGGCCGAGCAGCTTTCGTTGATGAAAGACGAGGCGATAGTCTGTAACATTGGCCATTTCGATAATGAGATCCAGGTTGACAGGCTTAACAGCTGGCCGGGGATCAAAAAGATCAATATCAAACCCCAGGTTGACAAGTACGTTTACCCCGATGGAAAAATAATTTACCTGCTGGCCGAAGGCCGCCTGGTAAACCTGGGCTGCGCAACCGGACATCCCTCGTTTGTTATGTCCAACTCGTTCACCAACCAGACCCTTGCACAACTCGATCTATGGCAGAATGAGTACCAGATCGGAGTTTACCGTTTGCCGAAAAAACTCGACGAGGAGGTCGCCCGCCTGCACCTCGAGCAGCTTGGCGTGAAACTGACCCGCCTGACACCCGAACAGGCCGGCTACATCGGAGTGCCCATCGAAGGCCCCTATAAGCCGGAGCATTACAGGTACTAAGCGTGCAATTGACAATTGACAATTGACAATTGACAATTGAAAATGGAAATTCCCATAAGGCCAAGACATACCAACCGCGAATGAATATTTAAT
>CAYYPH010000036.1:0-41924 GCA_964473485.1 uncultured Prolixibacteraceae bacterium
GGACCCCGACGGGGTGGGGGGACCCCGACGGGGTGGGGGGACCCCGACGGGGTGGAGGGACCCCGACGGGGTGGGGGGACCCCGACGGGGTGGGGTTGGGATGAAGCGGAATTGTTACCTTTGCGGTCATGAAAACAACCTTGTATCTGATTCAGGGTATGATCGTGGTGCTGATCATGGCCTCGTGCAGCGGGAAGCAGGAGACTCCCCCGGAAAGCAAATGCGGCACCGCACACGACGATCACAAGGCGTGGAACACCACTTCGACCAAAGACCTCTTTCCGTGGGACGAGGCAGGCTGGGGATCGTATATCGAAGGAACCGCAAGGGTTTTCCAGGCGGAGCTTGATCCTGTCGTAAATGTCTGTCCCTACAACCTGATCACACTTTCGCTGCGGGCGGAGATGAAACCCTTTCCTGAGCGTGCCATCGACATCCGCGTGCTTTACCGGTACGGGCCGCTGGGCATTTCGGGCGACACACTGCACATGGCGAAAATGGCCTACCCCGACCGGGTGGAATATGTGGGTTCGAGGAATTTCGGCATCGCCGATGCCTATGCCGGCCAGCCCGGCAGTTTTTACCTGATTGTTCAGTGGGTGGTTGCCGGCCAGCAGGATTACGCGGCCGACCTGGCTTACCTGCAGTCGCAGTTCATCTTTACCGATGCCGGGTACACCTGGTACGGGTTCAAACCGTGACAATCAGAAAATTCGTATCTTTGCATGCTTTTATGAAGAAACAGGGTTCATCTGTCCGTTGCATATTTTCCTCAATGTTCAGTAAAATCTGAATCTTTTCATCGAAGTCGGAACGGTTGGTCCGGTCGTCAGCATGCCGGATTTTTTTTGTTTGCTGTTTTAAAACAACTTTGATGAAAGAGCTTAAGATTGGCAGGTTTACCATTCCCGTACCGGTGATACAGGGAGGAATGGGGGTTGGAATCTCATTATCGGGATTGGCGGTTGCCGTGGCGAATGAAGGCGGTGTGGGGGTTATCTCGAGCGCCGGTCTGGGATTGCTTTACCGGGAACATTCAAAGGATTACGAGGAGGCGAACCGGTTCGGCCTGTGCGAGGAGATCAGGAAGGCGCGTGAAGCGACAGGGGGCATTTTGGGTGTAAACATCATGGTGGCCATGTCGAATTTTGCCGAACTGGCCGTGACCGCCATCCGCGAGAAGATCGACATCCTTTTCACCGGTGCGGGGCTTCCGCTCAACCTGCCGGCGCTGAGACCCAAAGAGAGTGTGACCAGCCTTGTGCCGATTGTTTCATCGGGAAGGGCGGCGAGGATCATCATGGAGAAGTGGGACACGAACTACCAGGTTCTTCCCGATGCCATCGTGGTGGAGGGGCCCAAGGCCGGGGGGCATCTCGGGTTCAGGGAGAAGGACATAAACAATGAGGATTACCGGCTCGAGGTGCTCATTTCGGATGTTTGCCGGGAGGTACGGCCATTTGAGACAAAATACAACAAAAAGATCCCCGTGATCGCGGCCGGTGGCATATATACCGGCGATGACATTTATGCGATCATGAAGGCCGGGGCCGACGGGGTGCAGATGGGAACCCGTTTCGTGACGACCCATGAATGCGATGCATCGGAGTCGTTCAAACAAACTTACATTGATGCCGGCGAGCGCGACATCGAAATCATCAACAGCCCGGTTGGCATGCCCGGGCGCGCCATTGTCAATTCCTTCATCCAAAAGATCAGGCAGGGGAAGAAAATGCCGTTGAATTGCCCGTTTCAGTGCATCAAGACCTGCGAGATATCTTCAAGTCCTTACTGTATCATTACCGCTCTTTTCAACGCTTTTAAAGGAAATCTTGAGTCCGGGTTTGCTTTTGCCGGCAGCAACGCATTCAGGGCAACCAGGCTGCTCGCAGTCGGAGAGGTATTCAGGGAGCTGAAAGAGGAATTCGCCCAGGCGCTGAAGATGGACCGGAAGGGGTGATCACACGGCCGGTTTCACCCTGACCGCGTTGAGACCCTTGGGGCCGCGCTCGGTCTCGAAAGTCACCACATCTTTTTCTTTCAAAGGTTTTTCGGTTTCGCTGGTGTGCACAAAAACGCTCATGCCGGAGCCATGTTCACGGATAAATCCAAATCCCCTTGCTTCATCAAAAAAGGTCACGGTACCGGTTTTGAGGTTCCAGGCAGGGTCATCGTCTTCGCGCCGGGCAATGCCGATCCGGATATCCTCGGGATTGATCTCCTGCTTGCTGGCCGGATCGGGAGGCGTTGACATGATATTGCCGAATTCGTCGACGTAGGCGATCATGTCATCGAGGCCTTTTCCCTTTCCGGAGTTGGCTTTTCTTTCTTCTTTGCGTTGTTCCTTGTCTTTCCGTTTTTTAAGTTTTGCTTTTTCCTGGTCTTTTTTATTGAACGATTCTCGAGCTCTGGCCATGTTATAAAATTTAGGTTTATCCGGTTATCCGTGCAGGTTGACCGGGATGTTGCAGATGATGAAAGCAGGTCCTGGCGGGGCAGAAGAGGCAGCGGGTCATTGACAGTGATGCAAAGGTACGAATAAAAAGTGAACGGGCCGGTTTCTACCTGATGCTGATGAGGGGTTTCACGACCACGTCGCTTCCACTGATCAGCCTGACGAAGCAATGCCCGGTGACTGAACCGGTGGCGCTCTTTTCGCCGCAGGTCCAGGTGTACCGGTGCGGTCCGGCGTTCAGCCTGCCTCTTTCAAGTACCGCGATCTTGCGACCTCCGGCGTCGAGGATCTCGAGGATAACATCGTTGGTTCCGGCGAGGGTGAATGTAATGTTGACCTTGTTCGCAAAGGGGTTAGGGAAGGCCGTGAGGCTGAATGGCAGTGCACCGGACGGTTCGGCGGCTGAGGTGAGAAGGTCCTCGTCGACGGCGATCATCAGGTAATGCGATTCGATCTGGCTGACCACTTTCAGCGAATCGAGCACATACTGCACCATGGTGTTGTCGACCGGCAGGTTCACCTTAACGTTCAGCACCACCGAATCGCCGGGCTGGAGTGTATGCGGGAAGGTTGTGAACGGCCAGGGGTCGACGATCCAGTTGATAACGGAACCGGGAACCAGGGAGGCCGGCTGAACATCAAGAAGGTCGAGCGGAACGTCGGTGTTGTTGCGGATCGTGGCCGGAATACCCCCAATACACTGGGCTGCGGTATTGAAATAGAGGGTATCGGCCGAGAGGGTGATGTCGGGGGTGATGAAGGTGGTGTCGCCCACGTTGCAGCCGATGCCGCTGATCACCTCTTCGGAGGTGTTGTCGAGAACAAAGGCCAGCAGTTCGCAGTTCGACATGTCGTATGCCATGGCATTGTTATCGAATGAGAAGACCTTGCGGTAAAAGGTGCCCTGCTGGGCGCCGTCGCTCAGGAGATCGCCCCACTGGCCGACGAAAGATTCGCGGAAGGTATGCTTGTGTGTATAAGGCGTTGTGCCGCCCGATTGCTGCGACTGCAGGTTATTCTCGGCGAGGGTGACCATGAGGTTATGCGACCCTGTGACGGTGGCGGTGTAAAACACGTCGACGGTGACCGACAGGATGCCGGTGGCAGCATCGTAGTACGTGGCCATACCGACATTGAGGGGTGAAGGTTCGGCCATGATGGTGTTGCCGAAGTTTTCCCAGTCGGTACGTGAGGTGAGCCGTTCGCCGGGGGCCCACAGGCGGCGGGCTACGAAGGCGCTGGGCATGTAGCGCGAGGTGCCGCACCAGGGGGTCATGTAGAGCGAGTCGGCATAATGGCGGCGGAAGTCAGGATCGCCGGGATAGGGAGTGGTGTAGCTGGAGTTGAAGGGGTGATAGGCAACGGCGAAGGCCCGGCCGGGGTTGTCGGCGAGGATCTGGGCCAGGAGGGCGTGGCCGGCCGGGCAGTTGGGGCAGCGAACGCCGGTGAACTCCTCATAGATGACGTTTTTGTTGAGCGGTTCGGTTGGAACGTAATGCTGTGCGGCGAGGCTGCCGGCCAGCAGGAACGCGATTGCACCCATCAGGTTGATCAGGGTAAAGGTTTTCATTGCATGTCTATTTTATGTTGGCGTAAAGGTAAAAAATTCCATTGTCACCCACAAATCGGTCATGGAATTTTTTTTTACTTTTACCCAATCATTTATGTACTTTAGTACATTTGTGTTTATAACGGGATGATCTCCTTTGGGCCGGCCCCATGGATTATCCCGGGTTCCCTTTCAATATCCAAAAGTTATGGCTAAATGGCGTGACAGGAAAGCAACGGAGGATGCGAAACCATCGGGTTTCAATGCTCCTGAAAATCAGATTCTTGATTTCCCGGTTGTAGGGATTGGCGCTTCGGCGGGAGGGCTGGAGGCGCTCCAGGAGTTTTTCAAGCGGATGCCCCCGGAGCCCGGCGCCGCTTTCGTGGTGGTGCAGCATCTTTCGCCCGATTATAAGAGCCTGATGAACGAATTGCTGGCCAGGCACACGAGTATGATCATCCACAAGGTTGAAAACGGGATGAAGGTGGAGGAGAACCACATTTACCTGATACCTCCCCGCATGAATATGACGATTGTGCAGGGGACGCTCTTTTTGTCGGAGCACACGGCGGTAAGAACCCTGAACCTGCCGATCGATATTTTTCTCAGGTCGCTGGCCAAAGACCAGGAGAAGAACGCCATTGCCATCATTCTTTCGGGAACGGGCAGTGACGGCACCCTGGGGATCAGGGCCATCAAGGAGTTCGGGGGAATGACCATGGTGCAGGACGATCGTTCGGCGAAGTTCGACGGCATGCCACGCAGTTCCATTTCGACGGGGATGGTCGATTTCATCCTTCCTCCGGCCAAACTTGCCGAGGAGCTGGTGACCTACATCAAGCATCCGTTCGTAACACAGAAGTCGCAGGTATTTACGCAGCATGAGATCAATGAAGACCAGCTGGCTAAGGTGATCGGGATCATCAAGGATGCCAAGGGGGTTGATTTTTCACTGTACAAGGACAACACGATCCTGCGCAGGCTCGAGAAGCGGGTAAGCATCAACCGGTTCGGCACCATCCAGGAGTATGTAGGATTCCTGAACAACAACCTGCGCGAGATCAACATTCTTTTCAACGAGTTGCTGATCGGGGTCACCCGGTTTTTCAGGGACGAGGATGCTTTTGCCAAACTCAGGACAGAGGTTCTTTCACATCTCATCCGGAAGGGGAAGCCCCGGCAGGAGGTGAGGATCTGGGTGCCCGGCTGTTCGACCGGCGAGGAGGCATACAGCCTGGCGATCATGATGCACGAAACCATCAGCGAGAGTGCGGGTTATTGCGACGTGAAGATCTTTGCGACCGACCTTGACACGGAATCGCTTGAATTCGCCGGTATTGGCCTTTACCCCGAAAGCATTGCATCTGATATAAATCCGGAGCGGGTGGCAAAGTATTTTATCAGGAAAGAGGGAGGTTACCAGGTAAACGAGACGATCCGCAGCATGATCATCTTTGCCCGTCACAACCTGTTGCAGGATCCTCCTTTTTCGAAACTCGACCTGATCTCGTGCAGGAATCTGCTGATATATCTGAACAACGAGGCCCAGAAGCATGTGCTTTCGGTCTTTTATTACGCCCTGGCGGAGTCGGGTTACCTGTTCCTGGGTACCAGCGAATCGCCCGGCTATCTTTCGGAAGGGTTTCAAACGCTTGATTCAAAACACAAGATATACCGGCAGGTAAAGGGTTTCAACCCGCCGCATGTGCAGAAATTCGGCATGATGCCGGTACACAAGACCACCGCCGAACTAAGGTCGCTCGGCACCACCCTCCGTACACCCCGCAACAAAACCTTTTCGATGGAAGGGGTTTTTGATGAGGTGCTGAGCGAATATGTGCCGCCATCGGTGATTGTGGATGAGAATTTCGAGGTGGTACATACCATTCACCGGGTTAGCAATTATCTTTCGCTTCCGGTTGGGCAGGCCTCTCTGAACCTTTTGAAATTGCTTCCCCGCGACCTCGCCGTGGTGGCCAACAGCCTGATCAGGCGGTTGAATGTGAAAAATAAAAACGTGGTCTTCGAAAATGTCACATCCATTAACCGGGAGAAGACACTTACCCTGTCGGGGAGAAAACTGACCGATGCGAAAACCGGTTTGTTCTTCTACCTGATCTCGTTCATAGAACGTGATATTGAAAAGAAATCGAAGCGGCTGGTGAAATCGGAGAAGATCGACATCCAGAACCAGTATCGCGAGCGCATTGAAGAGCTGGAAAAGGAGTTGCAGTTTAAAAGCGAGAACCTGCAGGCGGTCAACGAGGAGCTGGAGACCTCGAATGAGGAGTTACAATCGTCGAACGAGGAACTGATCGCCTCGAATGAGGAGCTGCAGAGCACCAACGAAGAGTTGCAGTCGGTGAATGAGGAGCTGTACACGGTCAACTCGGAGCATGTCCGCAAGATTGAAGAGCTTACAGAAGCATATGCCGACATGGACAACCTGCTGAGGAACACCCGGATCGGCACACTCTTTCTGGACCGTGAACTGGTGATTAGAAAGGTGAACGATGTGGCCACGCGACTCACCAACATCATGCCCGGCGACGTGGGCCGGCCGATCGGCCATCTCTCGCTCCACAACATCTATCCCGAATTCATTGCCGAAATCACCGAGGTAGCGAACACGCTGATATCCAAGGCCACGGACATCAAGGACATCATGGGGCACTGGTACCTGATGAAGATCCTTCCATACCGGACGGCAGAAAATGCCGTGAACGGCATCATTGTCCTCTTCATCGATGTGACGAACCTGAAGGAGACCGAGTCGCATGTCGACCTTTTGACCCGGCGGCTGGAAAGGTCGCTCGAGATGGGAGGGATGTCGTGGTGGGAATGGAATTATATGGAGAACAAGGTCACAACAGGTAAGGCAAAATACGAGATGCTGGGTTACACAGCCGCAGAGATCGGTAATGGTTTTGAAGGCTGGACCAATCTCATCCATCCTGCCGATCTCGACCAGGCGATGAAGGCGATGAAGGATCACCTGACGGGAAAGGCAGAATTTTACCTGACTGAATACCGTATACGTAAAAAAGACGGCACCTATGCCTGGTTCAGGGACAAGGGCGGTACGGTGAGGCGGACCCGTGACGGTAAGCCCGAGGTAATCATGGGCATCGTGATGAACACCACGGCCGAACACCTGCTGGAAGCCAGCCACCAGCGTGCGCTCTCGATTGTCAGGGAGGACATTGAGGCAGCGGATCAGAAATTCGAATTGTTGTTCAACACCTTAACAAGCGGTATTGTGTACCAGGATGCCGACGGGCAAATTGTAGGGGCTAATCCTGCTGCCGAGCGGATCCTGGGCGTAAAGGTCATGAACATGGTGAACAGGACCTCGGCATCGGCTGAATGGAAGGCGCTGAGGGCCGACGGTTCTGAATTCAGGGGCGAGGACCACCCAGCCATGGTTGCGCTTCGCACCGGAAGGATCGTGCAGGATGTGATCATGGGCGTTTATAACCCGGTGCGAAAGCGGTACATATGGATCAGGATTAAGGCGATACCGCTGATCGCTAAAGGGAAACGGAAGCCCTGGCAGGTATACACCGTATTTGATGAAATCGAGCATAAAGCATAATCGGGAAATCAATGGAAAACGCACAAGACTTGCGAAAGAAGGCCGAGGATATCCTTAAGAAAAGAGGAATCACCGATCACTCTTTCATGGAAATGGACCTGGTAAGGCTGGTTGAGGAGCTGAGCATATACCAGATAGAGATCGAGCACCAGAACAACGAGCTAAGGGAGGCACAGGAAAAACTACACCGCAGTTATGAACGTTACGCCGACCTGTTCAACACTGCCCCGATCGGGTATCTCATTCTCGATAAATCGTACCGGATCACGGACCTCAACGAAACGGCATGTTCGATCCTGAACCAGACGCGGGCAGAGGTTGTGGATGTTCCGTTTGTAAAGTTCATCCATCCTGAATTTCAGAATATCTTTTATTTTACCTTCAGGTTCTCATCACAGTCGAACGTGCCGAGGAGCTGTGATCTGAAACTTCAGATCGCCGACGACCGAAGCCTGTTCGCCCGGATCATCGTCACCCCGGAATCGCTTCCAACAGACGGAGACCTCAGGTTCCGGCTGGCCATGATCGATATCAGCCTTGAAAAAGAGCTGGAGATAAAGCTTCTTGCGGAGTCAGAAAGAACCAGAAAGAGCGAACGGTTCAAATCGGCTTTTCTCGCCAATATGAGCCACGAGATAAGAAATCCGCTCACGAGCATCCTTGGATTTTCATCGCTGCTGGTTGAGGAGGAGGTAAGTGCTGAGGAACTCCGAAACTACGCGGGTCATATTTTCAGGTCGTCGGGCAATTTGCTTGAACTTGTCAACAACATTCTTGAGATCAGTAAAATTGAATCGGGCAACATGCCAATTTCGGTCAGCACTTTCAGGCCAGAGGAGGTTATTGATGAAGTGGCGGTGTTGTTTGGTCACAAGGCCGGGTTACAGCAAACCCGTATCGTGAAGAGGCCGGACCCGGGGGCTGCGGGAATGACCATCACTTCCGATCGTCTGAAGATCATCCAGGTGCTTAACAACCTGATGAGCAACGCCCTGAAATACTCCCGGGGCGGCATGGTGGAGATCGGAAGCCGGCTGGAACCGGGACAGGTGCTGTTTTACGTGCAGGACAACGGCGCAGGGATCCCGGAGGAAGATCAGCGGCATTTATTCGAGCGTTTTTTCCAGGCCTCGAACACGATTTCGGGTAAAAACCAGGGAACCGGGCTTGGACTGCATGTATGCAAGGCAACTGTTGAACTGCTTGGCGGGAAGATCTGGTTCACCTCAAAGCTGGGAAAGGGTTCCGTGTTCAGCTTCAGTCTGCCCAATCTCAGCGCCGGCAGCGATGAAAAAGGGGTTGACCACTCCCTGTCGGCGACGGTTGAACTGACGGACACCGGCACAATACTGATCGTGGAGGACGATCCCATCCATGCCGATTATATCATGCTTATACTCAGGCAGTACAACATCAGGTTCCTGCATGCCATGACCGGATCGGAGGCCATCGCGGCGGTCAGGAACAATCCCGGGCTTGACCTGATACTGATGGACATCAAACTTCCGGTGATCAACGGATATGATGTTACCCGCGAGATCAGGAAATTCAATGCCACCATACCGATCATTGCACTCACGGTCTTCATGCTTGATGAAGACCGGATGAAAGCGCTGGAGTCGGGCTGCAATGATTTGATCCCCAAACCTTTCACCAGGCAGACGCTGCTTGGAAAGATCAGCGTTTACCTGAAAAAGGATTAGGGAATGGGTTTGCCGGGATACCCGGTTGTGCGGCGGTAGTCAGCCAGGTTGAGGCACCACGCGTAGCGGGCCTCCGACATTTGGTTCAGTGTGGCCTGCAGGGAAGCCTGGGCCTCGAGCAGATCGGAGACCGTGTTGATGCCCGCCCTGAAGTTGTCGCCGGTGATCTTCAGGTTCTCTTCGGCCTGCCTAACCGCATCGCCGGCGATCTTTACCTGTTCGTAAGATTCGTTTAGCCGGTTCCAGGCATTCTCCATCTCCATTTCCAGCAACTGTGCGGTATTTTCGGCCTGGTTACGGGCGATCTCCTCCCTGATCCTGTGTTGTTTGAGGTTGTGGGCGGCTTCCCACCAGCCGGAAAGGGGGATACTGACCGACCCGTAGGCCATGAGGTTATTGTTCCAGCCATTGTTCATATCGTAGGTAAAGGCCCCCACCCCTACCCCGAGTTCAGGCAGGTATTCGCCCAGTTTCATCCGGTACTGAAGATTTTCGGCTTTCACGTTATCCTGCACGAGCTGGTACTCCACCCTGCCGGCGACGGCCGAGCGGTGGTCGGTGCGGTAGATCGCCGGATCGGCCACAAGGATGGCGGTGTCGGCCAACGTCACCAGCGAATCGTAAGGGATCCCGATATGGCGGCAGAGGTCCATGGAGGCCATTTTCAGTCCGTTTTTCAGCTTGAGCCTGTTCATCCTGATCTCGTTCTGCCTGAGCGAAACCCTGAGCACATCGTTGTAAGTGATGAGTCCGGCCCTGAAGGCACGGTCAGCATCGCGGTGAAGGCTGGCGAGCAGGCTGTCGTAGCGGTCGATGGTGGTCATTTTCTCTTTCAGGGTAAGGATCTGCCAGTATTTCTTTTCGGTCTCCAGGAGCACTTCGGTCTCCGACATGGCCTTTTTCTTCGTGCTGACGCTGATGCCCAGCCGGGCCAGTTCGTTGCCGACGATGATCCTTCCGCCCGCGAACACGGGTTGCGTAGCGGTGACGAACCCGGTGGTAAGTTCGCCCAGCAAGCTCGCCGACATGCCCGGGAAATATGCAAATTCGGTGGCAAAGGGGAGGGTGCGCGGGTCGCCGTTGTAAACCGGAAGATTAAAGGAGGGGATATCGATCTTTATCAGCGGCTCGTTGAACCGTACGAGGAACCCCGAGGCGCTGACCGTGGGGAAGTAGCGGGTAAGCGCCGCTTTTTTCACCTGCCGGGAAGCCATTATTTCGAGGTCGCCGTTTTTCAGCACGAGGTTATTCTCGAGGGCCATCTGCCGGCACTGGCCGAGGGTTAGATTTTTCTGGGCATGCAGGGTGAGGGGGATGGTTGCCAGGATCACTGCCAACGGAAGGAGGATCAGCAGCGGGCTACCTGAAGGAGGCGCTCCGGCAGAGGGTCGTTCGGCAACAGGAGATACAACCGGTATTGCTGCCGGAACTGCTTTCGGGGTTCTGCGCATATCTTCGTGCCTGTACATGATCCAGTAAAGCACCGGCAGGATGTAAAGGGTGAGGAACATGGCCAGTATGAGCCCGAAGCAGATGACCGTACCAAGCGGTCCCCAGAGGAGCGAACGGCTGAGGATCATGGGTATGACGCCGACGGCGGCCGCCGCGGAGGTGAGGAAGATCGGGCGCATACGTCGTTTACCCGCGGCCAGTGCTGCCTCATACACTGTCATCCGGTGTGTTTTGCGCAGTTCGACCAGGTAGTCGATCAGGATGATGCCATTCCTGACGACCAGCCCGCAAAGGCTGGTGATGCCAAGAAACGAGGTGAGGCTGAAGGGATATCCCATGAGGTGGAGGCCGATGGCGGCTCCCGGCAGGGTGAGGATCATCGACGACATGATGAGGAGGGCCAGCCTGGTTTTTTTGAACTGGAACATAAGGATAAAGAAGATGACCAGTACGCTGACCATGAGGGCGATGGTCATGGGCAGGAATACCTCCTGCTGCCCCTCGTACTCACCTCCGTAACTAACCGTGGTACCGGAGGGCAGCTGCAGTTTCGCGATCTCCGGCCTGATGCGGTCGAAAACGGCCGAAGCCATCACTTTGCTGTCGGTGTCGACCATGATGGTCAGGGTGCGGATGCCATTGCGGTGGACGATGGTTCCTTCGTACCAGGCGGGGGTGAACCGGGCAAAAGAGCGCAACGGAACTGCTTTGAGGCTCATTGGTGAGGTAATATACTGGTCTTCGAGCACCCGGATGTCGTTTCCGGTCCCCGATTCCTGGGTCAGCATGACCTGCACCGGGTAGTCGTCTTCCCAGATGGTGGTGAGGGGGATGCCGTCGAGCCCCACCAGAAGGGATGTGGCAACATAGCTCCTGCTGTATCCCATTCGGTTGGCCTTATCGCGGTCGACATTCACCGTGATCGCCTGCCGCTGCTGGTCCCAGTCATCGTGGATCCAAAGAATGTCGCTTTCATTATTAAGGATTGCGTTGACCTGGTCCTGAACGGCCCGGATATTTGCAACGGAATCGGAAGAAATCCTGATCTCGATGGCCTCTTTGTTGGGTTGCAGGGCGAGTTCCTTCATCCGCACGTGGGCACCGGTAAAATATTCGCGGTATTTTTCGCCGTAATCGCCGATCACCCCGAGGGTTGCCTCATTCGAAACGGTGTTGACGAGGAGCTGACCATAGTTGGCGGCGGGCATGTTAGGTGCGTAGACCGTGTGAAAGCGGGGCGAGCTGGTTCCAATGAAGCTGGTGACATTGGTCACACGTTTATCTTGCCTGAGGATGGCCGACATGCTGTCGACCACTTCGGCCGTCCGTTCGATGGAGGCCCCGGTTGGCAGGTAGATCTCGACCGGGAACTGGTTGCGTTCGACGCGCGGGAAGATCTGCCGGTCGAGGCCCAGCAGGAGGAACACGGCCAGGACGATCATCACGACGCCGGCGCCGATGGTGACGGCCGGGTGGCGGAAGGCGCCTTCGAGCGACCGGTCGAAGAGTCCCTGGAGCCGTTCGAGAAAGGTCTTGCGCGAGGATCCGGAGCCTTGTTTTTTCAGTCCCCTTTTGATGAAGCTGTAGTTCATATAGGGCACCAGGACAACCGCGACGAGGACGGAAACCGTGAGGGCGACGCCCACTACAATGGGAACCGTTTCTATGAATTCGCCCGCGGCCCCTTTCAGGAAAAAGTTGAGCGGAAAATAGGCGGCAAAGATGGCCAGCGTGGCGGTGACGATGGGTGTGAAGAGTTCACGGGCGCTTCGGATGGCGGTATGCCAGGGCGATCCGCCGGCGTCGAGCCGCGACACATGGTTATCGATGACCACGATGGAGTTGTCGACGATCATACCCAGCACCACGATGAGGGTAGCCAGTGAAACGGTATGGAGTTCGATGCCGATGGCGAACAGGATACCCAGGGTGATCAGCACGGATACCGGCACGGTGATGGCGGCCACCGAGGAGATGCGGAGGGGCAGGAGCAGCATGGTGACCAGGATGACCGCGATGATGGCGATCAGGAACTCTTTCATGAAGTTGCTGATGGAGTCGCCCACGTACTTTGGCAACTCAGAGATCTTGGCGACGGTGATGCCCTGTGGGCAGGAGACCAGGAACTGTTCCAGCGCATGGTCGACCTCCTTTCCGAACTGAACGATATTGTTTCCCGGTTGCATCTCGAGCGAGACCAGCACGGTCTTCATCCCGTTCTGCATGATGTAGTTATCGGGATCGGCCAGCCGCCGCTCGATGGTGGCGATGTCGCGCAGTCTCACGACATTACCCGAAGGATCGGCATAGACGATCTGTTCGGCTAAGTCGTTTTCGGAGGCAAAGCCGGGCGGAAGGTGAACGGCGAGGTCGTTTTTCCCGTCTTTGAGCACACCGGCATAGTTGACCATGCCGTTCAGCTGGTAGGAGGCGAGCAGCGAGACGGACCGGATGCTGTACTCGTTGAGCAATTCCGGCTTTACGTTCACGTAGATCTTTTCACGCCTGATGCCGTAACGTTTTATTTTGGAGGTACAGGAAATTTTGCGGCATTCGGCTTCGAGCCGTTTCACCTGCTCTTCCAGTTCGCGGTAGCTCCCCGATTCCGACGACAGGGTGATGAGCACAGCCGCCGTATCGCCGAAGTCGGAATTCGCGACGAGCGCTACGACGCCGGCGGGAAGTGTCATTTTCAGTTCATTCAGCCCGTGTTTGATCTTGGACCAGAACTGGTCGGCATTTTTCACCTCGTCGGTGAGTTCGACGAAGATGTACATCACCCCTTCCTTTGAAAGTGAATAGGTCTTTGCTTTGTTGACCTCCTGGTAGCCGAAGATGTAGTTTTCGACCGCCCGGGTGAGCTGGTCCTCGACTTCGGCCGATGTCGCCCCCGGGTATAGCCCCACGATGACCCCCTGGCGAATGGTGAATTGCGGGTATTCATTCCGGGGCATCCGGAGCAGGGCGTAGACGCCGGTGATCATCAGGAGCGCCGTGATGAGAATGACGATGTTGTGATTGCGCATGGCAACCGCTATCAGGTCTTTGTTGCCTCGTTTCATCTTACATCTCTATTAAACTGTTATCCGACAACTGGTTATTGCCGCCGGTGACGACGGTCTGGCCTTCGCTGAGTCCGTCGGTCACCACGATGCCATTGCCCAGGTATTTTCTGATGCTGACCTGCTGTTTCTTCACAGATGCATTGTCGGGGTTCACCACGAAGACGTAGTGCCGGCCATCGTTGTCCTGCATTACGGCCTGGTAAGGAACGACCAGCGCCGGCTGTTTTTTAGCGGTAGCCACCGTGACGTCGCACACCATTCCCGGCTTTATTTCGAACCGTGGGTTATCGATGGTGATCTTCACCGTGTAGGTACGCGACATCATTTCGGCCACAGGGCTGATGTTGCTGATGGCACCGCTGTATACCATCCCATCGAGTGCCAGCACCGCAACGGTTGCCTTTCCTCCTTTACTGATGCGGTTGATCTCGTTTTCGGGCACCGCAATTTTCACCAGGACCTTCTCTAACCTGACCAGTTCGATGGGCGGTTGCACGAGGCTGATGGAGGACTGGCCCGGCTCGATGTTGCGGCGACCGACCATGGCATCGATTGGCGCCACCAGCTTTGTTTTCTCCAGGTTTTCGGTCGCCAGGCCGAGGGTGGCGCGGGCCTTTTCAAGGTTCGTTTTCATCTCCACCCATTTGATCTCCGGGAGGCTGCCCTGTTCGTATACGCTCTTCAGCCGGTCGTAGGCGTCGGTGGCCTGGCTGAACCCGGCCAGGGCGGTGACATGGAGGTTTTTCAGGTCGCTGTCGTCGAGTGTGGCCAGCACCTGGCCCTTCCTGACCATATCGCCGGACTCGACCAGCACTTGTTCGACGGTACCTGATGTCCGGAAGTTCAGCGGGATGGTCTGCGAGGCTTCGACGGTTCCGCTGTAGGAGAGTTCCTGCCCGCCGGTGGTGAGGACAACCCTGGCGGTATCGACTTTGATTTTCCGGGCGACCCCTTTACCGGGCTGTTCAGGCTGGGCGCAACCCGCCAGCAGGGAAGCCATGAGGAAAAAGAACATTGTTTTTTTCATTGGATGATATTTATATGGTACAACATACTAAACGACCGGTATGTGATGATGGAAAAAAAATCACATACCAGATCATGATTTTTTCAGCAGGTTATAGAGGCCGTAGATCTGGGCCTGGAACGATTCGACGGCCTGGGCCGGGGAGTTTTCGCGGAACATGTTGGCCGCGATGCCAACGGAGATCGAGAAGAAGTTCATAGCGATCACCTGTGTATCGATATCGCCCCGGATTTCGCCGGTTTCGATGGCCCGGTCGAGGATTGTTTTCATTTTACCTATCTCGAGTGTGAAGAACTGGTCTTTTTCTTCGGCGAAGCCCGGATAGTGACGCCAGGCGTCGATGAGCAGCGACATGTAGTTGACCGGTATGAACGGAAGTTCGTCGACACAGACTGTGTTCACGATCCGTTTGACGTATTCGATGTTTGCCTCGATGAATCCGGCGAGGGTGATCTCCCCGCTGATGTTGCGCTGGGTGATGACCTGGAGATATTTGTCGATGACGGCTTTGAACAGTTCCTCTTTGTTCAGGAAGTGATGGTAGAGGGCTCCTTTGGTGAAACCAATGGCGGCGCTGATGTCGCTGATGGATACGGCTTCGTAGCTTTTCTCAAGGAAGAGCCTGTAGGCGTGGTCGATGATATATTCCCTGGTGTCATTCATAGCAACATACCGAACGTTCAGGATGCAAAGATAGAACATTTTTTTTCAGTCAATTATTTTTCTTTTTAAATTGATCCATCTCCCCTATTTTTACGCAATAACTTTAACGCTCAATGCCACCGGTTTTTTAAAACATTCAACCAAAAATCAAGATCATGAAAAGATTTGTACTATTCGCAGCCGCCTTACTGATCAGCCAGGTAACGATCGGTCAGCTTTCAGGGACAAAGGCTATCCCGGGTGATTATCCAACTGTTGCCGCGGCCATTGCGGCCCTTAATGCCAGCGGCGTGGGCCCGGGAGGGGTGGTATTCAATGTGGCGGCCGGGCACACGGAGACCTTTCCATCGCCCACTGCCGGGCTGATCACCGCCACGGGCACAGCATCGAACCAGATCGTGTTCCAGAAATCGGGATCAGGAGTCAATCCCCTGATCACCGGCGGGTTGATTACCACCATATCCAGTGCCGACGGGATCATCGTGATTGCCGGCGGTGATTACATCACCTTCGACCATATTGATCTGCAGGAGAACCCGGGTAACAGCGGCACCAGCCTGCACGAATGGGGGTACGCCCTGGTGAAGGCATCGGCCACCGACGGCGCCTGGTATAACACCATCAGTTATTCATCGGTCACCCTGAACAAGTCGAATGTTTCGTCGGCGGCCATCTATTCCGGCAATCACCTTGCCGGTTCCACAACCGCACTTACGGTAACGGCCCTGACAGGGACCAATTCAAACAACAAAATCTTCGGGAACACGATCTCAAACTCCTATTTAGGCATCTGGGTGGCGGGTTTCGCCGATACTTCCGTTCCTCCGGCCTTCTATGACCAGGACAATGAGATCGGGAAGGACGGCGGGAATTCAGTCACCAACTTTGGCGGGGCGGGCACGGTGGTTTACGGAATTTATGCCCGGTACCAGAACGGCCTGAAGATGGCCAACAACTCGGTGACCGGTCCGCTGACGTATACCGGCACCAGTTCCATCTACATGATTTACACTGCCACGGGCGATTATTCAAGCAATGATATTTACGGCAACACCGTATCGGTGCAGCTCACCGGCACAGCCACCGGAAGTCTTTACGCTATTTACAGCGGCATGGGGCATTCGGGAACCTCGAATACCGTGAATGTTTACAACAACACCATCACCAACTGCACCCATACGGGAGCCACGACCGGGTCGATGTTCCTGCTGTATCACATTGCCACCTGTTACACCCTGAATATTTACGGCAACCTGATCACGAACAACACGCTGGGGTCGGCGACGACGGTGGGCACCGGGACTTTTGCCGGCATTTATTCGTTCGGGGCAAGCACCCTTCCGGGCAGCACGGAGAATGTATACAACAATACGATCACCGGGAACCAGCGGATACAGTCGACGGCGGGAGCAGGGACCACTTATTATATGTACAGTTCGGCCGCCCGGCTGACGACGAACATATACAGCAACACCATCAGTAACAACACACCGGCCTCTACAGGCACCTGCTACTGCATTTACAACACCTCCGGCCCCAACGTCAAGAACATTTACGGCAACACCATCTCAAACATACTCAATGCCCGGGGCACGCTGTATGGCATATACCAGACCACGGGACAAAACATCAATATATACAAGAATAACATTTTGAACCTGAATGCCATCAATTCAGGCAATACCATTTACGGCATATATGTCTCAAGCGGTACCACGGCCAGTGTTTACAACAACATGATATCGGAACTCAAAACTCCGGCTTCGACCAACAATCCTGCCATTTACGGGTTGTACGTCAGCACTCCCACTTCCTGCAATGCCTATTACAACACCATATTCCTGAACGCCTCAAGCACGGGTGCGTCGTTCGGGGCCTGTGGTATTTACAGTTCCATCACACCATCGGTTGAGCTTAAGAACAACCTGGTCGTCAACCTTTCGACCCCGGGTGCTTCGGGGCGGGTAGTGGCCTACCAGCGGTCGGCCGCCAATCTTTCGTCGTACTCCCTGGTATCGAACAACAACAATTTTTATGCAGGCACGCCTGATGCGAGTCACCTGATTTTTTACGACGGGACCAACTCCATACAGACCCTGGCCGACTATAAAACACTGATGACTCCCCGAGAGAATGTTTCGGTAACGGAAAACCCACCTTTCGTCAACACCGCCACCTCGCCATACGACCTCCATCTGCAGACCGGCACCCCGACGCAATGTGAAAGCGGGGGTGCGGTGGTAGCCGGCCTTCTGAACATCACACAGGATTTTGACGGGAACAGCCGGTATCCCAATCCCGGGTATCCCGACAATCCCCTTTCGCCTGCCACGGCACCCGACATCGGGGCGGATGAATTCGGCGGACTGCTGCTTGACGTGACACCCCCCAACGTGGTGTTTACCCCGTTGCTCAACACCTCTTCGCTCACTGCAAGAACACTGGTTACGACAATCACCGACGCCACCGGGGTGCCCGTTTCGGGTTCAGGTTTGCCGGTGCTCTACTGGCGGATCAACGCCGGTGCGTGGACCGCCGTGCAGGCAACCTGGCTTGCGCCCAACCAGTATAGTTTTACACTTGGCGGAGGCGCCACACTTAACGACATTGTTTCCTATTACATTGTGGCTCAGGATATTGTCGGAATCCCGAATGTGGGGTCGACGCCTGTGGCCGGCGCATCGGGTTTTACGATTTTCCCGCCCGCCTGCTCCACACCGCCTACGGCTCCCTTTTCATACACCGTTGTTACGTCGCTTTCGGGCGTTTATCCTGTCGGCACCGGCCAGGTGTATCCCACGATCACCGCGGCCATCGCCGATCTTGGCATCAAGGAGGTAGTTGGACCTGTGACCTTCGAACTCTGGGATGCGACCTATTCGGCTTCGGAAACCTTTCCGCTGATCATCGGGCCATATGCAGGGATGAATTCCGTGAATACGGTCACCATCAAGCCAAGGTTCGGGGTTACCACCACCGTCAGCGGTTCCTCTGCCTCGGGGATCCTGGTTCTTTACGGGGTGAATTACATCACGATCGACGGATCGGGCGGCGGCGGAACGGATAAAAGTCTCACCTGGGAGAACACCAATACGGCCGCGAACACCTATACCATCGGGGTGTTCAACAACAGCGGGGTTCCGGCAAGCAACTGCACGGTGAAAAACTGTATCGTCAAAGCGAGCAGCCAGGTAACCAACAGCACCTACGCGATGATACTCAATGCCGCCGGTGGCGGTTACGACAATATCGTGATCGATCACAACACCATCATGAGCGCCAGGTATGGCATCCAGTTCGCGGGGGTGTCGGCGGCACCTGCCACCAACGGGCAGATCACCAACAACATCATCGGTTCAGGCACCGATGCCAGCGCGATCCAGTACCGTGGCATCCTGCTGAGTTACGCCGACAACACGCTGATCAGCGGCAACGAGATCATGGGAGCCGCGGCAGGGAACACAAACACCTACCAGGCGGGGATTTATATCATTGCCGGTTCAACCAATACGAAGATCCGTAGGAATTACATTCATGATTTCTATTATACCGGAACCTCGGGATATGCCTGCTACGGCGTCTATTACGGTGCGGAAAACAGTTCGGTAACGGAGATCTCAAACAACATCATCACGGCAATCAAGGCCGACGGCGACCCGGGCAACCTGAATTACGCGCCCGCCGGCATATATCTTTTCTCGGGCGGCAACTGCAAGGTTTATCACAATACCATCCATATGACCGGGGCCACGCTTTCTTCATCCTACCTGAGTTACAGCGGATGTATCACCATTGCTTCCGCTGTTACGGGCCTCGACCTGCGTGACAATATTTTTAAAAACTCGATGACCCCTGTATCGGGAACCGGCAACAAGACCTATGCGGTTTACAATGCCGGTCCGGCCAGCATTTACACCACCATCAACCACAACAATTACTTTGCCGACGGCATCAACCCCAACATCGGGTTCCAGGGCGGCATACAGGCGACCCTTGCCAGCTGGCAGACGGCCACCGGTCAGGACGCCGCCTCGGTGAGCATGGACCCTGTTTTTGTTTCGGCCACCGATTTTCATCCTACCAATGCGGCGATGGGGCATCTCGGAGTTTACCTTCAGGAGGTTCCCAGGGATTATACAGGTTTGAACCGCACCAATCCCCCCGACATGGGCGTTTATGAATACAGCACGGATCCGCTGGTAACGACCCTTGCGGCTGTTTCGGTCACCGCCAACGGGGCCACCCTGAACGGTTCCACCAACCCCGCCGGTTTCAACGTAACCACCTTTTTCGATTACGGTACCACGACAGCGTACGGTTCATCGGTAGCCGGTTCGCCCGGCAGCGCTTCGGGGAGCAGTGTGACCGCCTTCAGCGGGGCCGTTACAGGCCTTCTTGCCGGAACGACTTATCATTTCAGGGCAAGGGTGGTCACTTCGGGAGGGCTGACCGCATACGGGGATGACCTTACCTTCAGCACCACCACACCACCGCCCACGGTGGTCACCAACCCGGCCACCTCGGTCAGCACGACACAAGCCCTGCTGAACGGAAGTATCAACGCCAACGGCAGCATCACCACAGCCTCTTTTGAGTATGGTTTAACAACTGCCTACGGATCGACGATGGCTGCCACCCCGGCCTCGGTGACGGGTAACCTGACCACCCCCATCTCGGCCGCCATCGCAGGTTTGTTGCCAAACACCCTCTATCATTTCAGGGCGGTTGGAACCAACGGCGCAGGAACATTCAACGGCAGCGACATGACCTTTACGACCAGTCCGCTGGCCCCGGTGGTGGTCACCAATCCCGCCACCAACATTCAACCCAACAGTGTGCAGCTCAACGGGCAGGTAACGGCCAACAACGCCTCCACGGCCGTGACGTTCGAATATGGACTGACGACGGCATACGGATCGGTTATTGCGGCAGTACCCGCCACGGTTAACGGGAACACCCCGCAACCGGTGACGGCCCAACTGACCAGCCTGCTGACGAACACCACGTATCATTACCGGTGCGTGGGGGTCAATGCGGGGGGCACCGGTTACGGATCGGACCAGACTTTCCTTACCGGATGCCCGGTACCTTCACCCGCCGGCCCGATCGCAGGCCCTGTGGATGTTTGCCGCGGCAGTACGGCCACCTATTCCGTGGATCCGATACCCAATGCGACCGCCTATAACTGGAGTTCACCGGGTAGTTTTGTCCCCGGTCCCACGCCGAATGTTATCATCGTTACCTTTACCGGGTCGGCCGTTGCAGGCAACATCCTGGTCCAGGGATCCAGCGTTTGCGGAAACGGCACGCCTTCGGTTCTGCCCGTCACCATTCACGACCTTCCGGTGCCGGTGATCACCGGGCCGGCTTCGGCATGCGTAAATTCAACCGGTAACGTCTATTCCACCGATCAGGGCATGACCAATTACACCTGGACGGTTTCATCGGGCGGCACGATCACCTCAGGAGCGGGGAGCAGTTCGATTACCGTTGCCTGGGCGACCGCGGGAGCCAAGACGGTGCAGGTAAGCTATACCAACAGCTACGGATGCGCTCCTGCAAGTCCGGCCAGCTACCCTGTTACGGTCAATCCCCTGCCGGTTCCAACCATCTCAGGCAGCAACAGTGTTTGCAAATCCTCCACCCAGGTTTACACCACCCAGTCGGGCATGACCGGATATCAATGGACGGTATCGGCCGGCGGGACCCTTGTTTCGGGAGGCGGCACGAATGCCATCACGGTATCATGGAACGGCACAGGCACACAGGCGGTGACCGTCAATTACACGAACGCCAACGGCTGCACGGCTGCAGCACCCGTGGTCTTCAACGTCACCGTAAATCCTGTTCCTGCACCCACCATCGGCAGCAGCAACACGCCCTGTGTCGGTTCGACCGGAAACATGTATTACACCGAGACCGGGATGACCGGATATGTTTGGACCGTATCGGCAGGCGGAACGATTGTTTCGGGCCAGGGCACTTCGGCTATCAATGTTACCTGGAACAGCGCGGGCGCTCAAACGGTCGGCGTTAATTACATCAACTCATATGGTTGTTCAGCTCCGGCGCCCACCGTCTATCCGTTGTTCGTCAACCCGATGCCAGGGCCTGCCGGTTCTGTAACGGGCACTGCCGCGGTATGTGCCGGAGCCACCGGTGTGAGCTATTCCTGTCCCGCTATTGTCAATGCCACCTCCTATACCTGGTCATTGCCGGCAGGCGCCACCATCACGGCGGGGGCAGGCACCAGCCAGATCACGGTCAGCTTCTCTTCATCGGCCGTGAGCGGGAATATTATTGTGGCAGGAACCAACTCATGCGGCAACGGAGCTCCCTCGCAACCTTTCGCGGTCACGGTCAACCCCCTCCCGGCTGCGGCTGGCAACATCACCGGTGAACCGGCCGTTTGCGCAGGGGCCGCCGGTATCACCTACTCTGTATCGCCGGTTGCCAATGCTACCGGGTACACCTGGTCGGTGCCAGCCGGCGCCACCATCATGTCGGGCGGCAATACAAGAAGCATCGTAGTGAATTTCGGCAGCGCGGCCGGTACCGGCGTCATCAGCGTGTCCGGCACCAATGCCTGCGGCAACGGAACACCTTCGCCCAATTTCAGCGTGACCATCCATCCCATCCCGGCGGCGCCGGTCGTGACGGCCTCGGGGCCCGTGCTGACCAGCAGCGCCACCTCCGGCAACCAATGGTATTATGAAGGAACGCCGATCCCCGGGGCGACCGGACAGAGTTATACGGTAACCCATAACACGGGATATTACTGGTGTGTGGTTACCCTGAACGGTTGTTCATCGCCGGTGTCGAACAAGGTATGGATCGAGATCACGGGGATGGATGAGGGATTGTCAGCAGGTTTCCGGATTTTCCCAGTGCCCAACAGCGGTAGATTCACCATTTCGTTTAAAAATGGGAATCCTGGGAATATCATGATACAGGTTTTCGATCAGTCAGGAAGAAAGATCTATCTTAGTGACGAAACACTTACAACAGAGTTGAAGGATATTCAGGTTGAGCTTGGAAATGTCTCTTCAGGAATATATTCAGTCATGATACAAAGTGATCAAGGGAACGTGGTCAGGAAAGTTATTGTTGAAACTCCTGGACAATAAAGCAAAACCGATCGTTAAACCAAGCCGTTGAATCAGCAATCGGATCAGTACAAATTGATGACAATTCGATGCCGGAAGCCATTGGAGAAGTATTCCGGATTCGGAATCCATCTTTCAGGGCTCACTTTATGGCAATATGGCAGCCATCAATTGATCTTTTTGACATTCTGATCTTCTTTTAATTATTTCTTAACATCTATTGTCAACAATGGTTGCAATGGCTATCATTGTAAAGTTAAAACGAAAACCAAAAGTCATGAAAAAGTATTTATTTACATTGATCCTTCTTCAGATCCTTCATCTTTTTGGATTTGGGCAATCATTGCTGGTCGATGATTTCACAGGATATTCCATTGGAAACCTTGCTGGGCAGGGTGGGTGGACTAAATATGGAGGTGGACCGGAGCCCACTGTCCAGAATACAACCCCTATCACTTATATCAATTATAATGGTGGCGGCGCAGAATATATAACCATGCCATCACCTTCGGCTACTACCAGTAAAGTTTACAAGGCTTTGACATCAACCCCTGTTCCGACCTCAAACACCTTTTTCTATTCGCTGCTTGTCAAGATCAGCGCCACATCAACTTCATCTTCAAATTATTTCATCTCTCTTGGTGATCCAACTTCTGGAACTGCCTATTTTGCAAAATTTTTTGCCCAGACCAATGCCACCGGATTCAGTCTGGGGATTTCCAAGACCTCAAACACCGCAATGTATGGTACAACATTACTTAATTACAATCAGACATACCTCGTTGTGGTCAGGTACGATTTTATTGCCGGTTCAACATCCAATGACCAGGTTGCACTTTGGATAAATCCCGACATCACAACAGAACCTTTGATAACTTCTGCAGAAGTACTGTCTACCTCAGGCACCGATGCTAACCCTGCTACTGTGGGAAATTTCCATTGGCACAACCGAGGACTCAGCAACCCAGTTGGATCTTTCGATGGCATTAGGGTAGCCTATGGAGCCACAAGCGCCCAGGCATGGGCCAACCTGAATGCCTATTCGGGGGGCTCGACTCCAACACTTACCGTCAATCCGGCCACTTTATCAGGGTTTACCTATATTCAGGGTTCTGGTCCTTCCGGAGAACAGTCATTTTCAATCAGCGGCACCGGACTGACATCAGATATCACAATTACTCCGCCAACGAATTACGAAATTTCTGCTTCTTCTGGTCCTTTTAATCCTGTCAGTCCATTGACGCTTACTCCAACGGGTGGCACGGTCAACTCTACAACCGTTTACGTACGATTAAAAGCCGGACTGGCTGCAAATACTTACAACGGAGAGATGATCCTTGCTTCCTCGGCCGGCGCTTCAACCATGACTGTAACCTGCAATGGGACAGTTACATCAGCAGCATCTCCACCCACTATGGATTCACCTACCACCGCAGCGATCACCAACAACAGCGCCGTTCTTGGAGGAACCATCACCAACGATGGCGGGGCGGCCATCTTGGAGCGCGGAACCGTCTGGAACAATGCGCCTGGGGTTACCATTGCCGATAACAAGCTGGCCGAGGGTGGAACAGCCGTTGGGGCGTTCTCGCACAGCCGTACCGGCCTGCCGGCGAAAACTCAGATCTATTTCAAGGCATATGCAACCAACTCAGCCGGTACCGGCCTGACTTCCGAAACCAGCTTTTTCACCCTGGCTGATGAACCGGCAAACCATGTGACGGGATTTGCAGCAGTTTCGGGAGGAACGACGACCATCACCCTGTCGTGGACTGCAGCAGCCACCGGTGCAGACGGGTATCTCATCCTTCAGAAGGCGGGTACGGCGACACCTACCGCCACCCCGGCCGATGCCACCGGCTACACCGCCGGATCAACCCTGGGCGACGCCACCGTGGCCGCGATCGTCACCTCCGGATCGGCCCTATCGCAGACCATCTCGGGGCTTACGCCGGGAACCGCCTATTCGTTCACCATCTTCCCCTTTGCCTGGGACGGAACCAATGCACCGACCTACAATTACCACACGGCAGCGCCCGTTCCTGGCGCCACCTCCACCACCCCCCTGCCGCCGGTGACCACTTACACCTGGACCGGGTCGGTGAGCACCGATTTCGCGGTGGCTGACAACTGGACCCCGTCGAGGACCACGCCGGCCACCAACGACATCCTGCATTTCGATAATGCAGGCACAGTAACCGTGACCAATGTTACAACACAGGGCATCGGACAACTGGGTCTTTCAAATAACTCAACCGTTACTTTCCAGAGTACATCTGCCGCTGTTATCACCATCAACGGAGGCACCGGAACCGACCTGCAGATTCCTGCCGGTTGTGCATTAAACTTTTACTCGACCCTTTCAGCCAATACCATCACAATTGCACTTGGCACCGGTTCAACTGGGAGCATCAGCGGCAGCATGACATTTTCAGCAACAGCCTCTACTGCACACAGGCTCACAGCGGCTGATGTCGGCGCCATCATCTTCACCAGTGGCAGTACTTTCCTTGCGGGGTCCAATTTCAATGGAAATGCTTTTGGAACCAGCAAAGCAGGATCGGTCATTTTCTCAGAAGGGGCAACCTATGTTCATCAGGCAGGTAGTAACCCTTTTGTCAATAATGCCCCAAACAGTATCGTTGTATTTCAAACTGGCAGTCTTTACAAATTAGTTGGAAACACAACGCCTTCTTTTTCCGGAAAAATTTATGCGAATTTTGAACTCGATCTTCCAGGAGTAATAATTACAACTACCGGAGGTTCATCGGTTTCCATCGACGACCTGACCATCACCCAAGGCACACTGAATTTCAACATGACCGCCACTCCCGGCCATTCCATCAAAGGGAACATTCATGTAAATGCAGGCGGAACTCTGAATTTCTCACCCTCATCGGCCGGAACCGTCAGCCTTAACGGGAGCGCCCTTCAGGCCATCTCGGGAACCGGCACCATCACTACGTCGGCGAATTCGACGATCGAGATCAACAACGCCAACGGGGTGAGCCTTTCGAACAACCTCACGATGAACGGTCACCTGAAGCTGACCAACGGTTTGCTGACGCTCGGATCGGGCAACCTGGCGCTGGGCACCACTTCGACCATCAGCGGCACACCCTCGTCCGGAGCCATGATCGTGGCGACCGGAACGGGGCAGCTGACGAAGGGTTTTGCATCCGCCGGGTCCTTTACCTTCCCGGTCGGCGACAACACCGGCACTCCGGAATACTCGCCGGTTACCCTGAATTTCACCTCCGGAACCTTCGGGACCGGCAATTTCGCCGGAGTCAGCCTGGTGAACGCCAAATATCCCAGCGATCCGAACACCACCCATTACCTGAACCGGTACTGGACCGTGACCACCAATGCCATCACGGGGTTCACCTGCGATGCGGCTTTCGACTATGTGCCCGCCGACGTGACCGGCACCGAAGCCGACATCTTCTGTGTTAAGGTGAACCCGGCCCCGTATGTGGCCTACAATCTGGCCGATGCCGTTCTTCACCGGCTTACCGCCACCGGGCTGAACTATTTCAGCACTTTCACCGGCACACGGGCGGCCCCTGTGGCCACGACCCTTCCGGCTACCTCGGTTACAGAGACATCCGCCTCCCTGAACGGCGCCGTTGTGGCCAACAACCTGGATGCCGCCGTGGTCTTCGAATTCGGACTGACGACCGCCTATGGATTCACGCTCCAGGCGGTCCCGTCGACGGTGACCGGAACCACGGTCACCGCGGTGCAGGCAGCGGCCACCGGGCTCACCCCCAACACCACCTATCATTTCAGGGTGAAGGGGACCAATGCGGCCGGCACGTCGAACGGCGAAGACCTGACCTTTACCACCCTCTGCCCGCTGCCCGCCACCCCGGGTGCCATATCGGGGCCAACCAGCGTCTGCGCAGGCGGCTCAGGGTATGTATACACGGTGGCACCCATTGCCAATGCCACCGGGTATGTATGGAGCCTGCCTTCAGGTGCTTCTATTACTTCGGGCGCCAACACCAATTCGATCACCGTGGCGTACGCACTGCCGGCCCTGTCGGGTAATATCACGGTCTACGGAACCAACCTCTGCGGCGACGGGCCAACCTCATCCCCATTGCCTGTTACGGTCAATCCGTTACCTGTACCGACCATCGGCGGGTCAAACCCGGTATGTTTCGGGGCCAGCGATGCCTTCTATTTCACCGAAACGGGAATGACCAATTACCAATGGACGGTTTCGGCCGGCGGCCTGATCATTGACGGGGCCGGAACAAGTTTCATCCAGGTTGCTTGGTTCATTCCCGGACCTCAGTGGGTCAGCGTCGGCTACACCAATGCAGCCGGATGCACCTCCGCCAACCCTACCGTCTTTAACGTCACCTACCTGGAACCTTTCACGGCCGGAAGCATTTCGACCGACCAGACCATCTGCCATGAAACCGCCCCGTCACCGCTGACCGGCACCCCTCCGACCGGCGGCAGCATGCCATACCTTTACCAGTGGGAGCTTTCCACCGACGGGGTCAACTTCACCGAGATCTCGTACGCCACCAACCTGACCTACCAGCCCGCGATCCTGATGCAGACGACCTATTACCGGATGAAACAGACTTCATCGGCCTCGTGCGGTTCGTTGTACACCAACGTCGTCACCATCAATGTCTACGAGGCCTTCCAGCCCGGCACCATTGCTTCCAGCCAGACCATCGGCTATAACACCGTTCCGGATCCCCTCACCTCAACCCCGCCATCGGGAGGCGTAGGTCCGTTCGGATACCAGTGGCAGGTTTCCAATGATGGCAGCACCTTTGCTGACATTTACGGAGCCACCGGAACCGGGTATGCTCCAGGAGCGCTCACCACGACTACCTATTACAGGCTGGCCCAAGCTTCGTCGCAGAACTGCGGATTTGAGTTCACCAACATCGTGACCATCACCGTAAACCCGCAGCCTTACCTGGTCGTGACCAGTCCCGACGGCGGGGAGAACTGGCTGCAGGGCTCATCGCACGCGATCACCTGGGTTACCAATGTCACCAGTCTTGTAAAGATCGATCTGTACAAGGGCGGCGTTTTCCATCACACCATTGAAGCCGGCGCCCCAGGCACCGGCACCTATACCTGGAACATTTCCGCCGGGCTGACGACCGGCAGCGATTACCGCGTAGTGATCACCAGTGTTGCGAATCCGTCGGCCACGGACCAGAGCAACGCCGATTTCACCATCTCCGGACCGGTGCCGCCCACGCTCACCGTTCAGGGAGTCACCGTAAACCCCGGTGAAACCGCCTGCTACAATGCAACCGGGACCATCACGGTGGCCGGTGGATCGACCACCTTCCTCGTTCAGAACGGCGGAAGCGCCACCTTCATCGCCGGTCAGAACATCCTTTTCATGCCCGGTACAACGGTTGAACCCGGCGGCATGATGCATGCCTACATCGCTCCCGACGGCCCGTTCTGCCCGGCTGCACCGCCGCAGACCAAAACCGGGGAGGTCGTAAAAGTGACCGTCACCGAGGAGCCAGATCTGCAGGTCTCGGTCTATCCCAATCCTACAGAGGGCAGGTTCTTTGTTGAACTGTCCGGCGACCAGCTGCCGGCCGTGGTGTCGGTGGAGGTGATCGACCTGCGGGGTAACTCCGTGTTGCGTGGCGAAATTCGCGACACCCGGAAACAGGAGTTCGATCTTTCGGGTATCGCCATGGGGGTCTACGGGGTCAGGATCACTTCGGGCGATTGGACCCGGCTGGTCAGGATCGTCCGGTTATAACCGGCTTTGATTTTATCCGGGGACCCGCCCCCTTCGTTCACCACAAAAAGAGGCTGCCGGTTGGCAACCTCTTTTTTTTTGAAATTCTTCACTGATTGGCCGACTTTCTCTATATTAGGAAGTCACGGAGTGATTAAAAACTAATCGTGGCCCGCCGGCACTGCAGGCGGCGCGGTTGGATATCGAAGACCCCCCTGTTTATGCAGCGATGATCAGCGAAAAGGTATTCGGAAAACTGAAGATCCTGGCCGAATCGGCCAAGTACGACGTTTCCTGCGCGTCGAGCGGCACAAGCCGGCCGAACGTGGCCGGCGGCATCGGCAGCGCCGCAGCCTGGGGCATATGCCATAGTTTCGCGGAAGACGGCCGGTGCATTTCGTTGCTGAAGATCATGATGAGCAACCATTGCATCTACGACTGCGCCTACTGCATCAACCGGCGCAGCAACGACCTCCGGCGTACGACCTTCACGCCGGAAGAACTGACGGAACTTACGATCGGCTTTTACCGCCGAAATTACATCGAAGGGCTGTTCCTGAGCTCCGGCGTAATCCGCAACCGCGACTACACGATGGAACAGATGATCAAAGCGGTAAGGGATCTCAGGTCTATTCACCGTTTCAACGGGTATATCCACATGAAGGTGATCCCCGGGGCAAGCCGTGAGCTGATACTCGAGGCGGGGTTGTGGGCCGACCGTCTCAGCGTGAATATGGAGATTCCTTCGGAAAACAACCTGAAGTTGCTGGCGCCGGAAAAAGATTACGAGTCGATACTGAAACCGATCCACACCATCACCGATCAGATTGTTCAGAATAAGGAAGAACGGCGGAAGCTGAGGCATGCGCCCCGGTTCAGCCCGGCCGGCCAGAGCACCCAGCTGATCATCGGTGCCACCGACGACAGCGACCGGACCATCCTGGGTCTGGCGAGCAAACTTTACCTGAGGCGAAACCTCAAGCGGGTCTACTATTCCGGGTTCATCCCGGTCAATGCGTATGACCAACGTTTACCGGCGCTGGCTTCACCCCCGCTGCAGCGCGAACACCGGCTTTACCAGGCCGACTGGCTGCTGCGGTTCTATGGTTTTGGCGTGGATGAGCTGGTAAATGAACATCAGCCCGATCTCGACCTATCGCTCGACCCCAAGACGGCCTATGCCCTGCGGAATCCATGGCTCTATCCGGTCGATGTCAACAAGGCCGATTACGCGACCATCCTTCGCGTACCCGGCATCGGCCAGAAATCGGCGCGTATGATCGTAGAGGCACGCAGGTTCAGCCGGCTGAATTCGGCCCACCTGAAAAAGATCGGCGTAGTGATGAAACGAGCCCGGTATTTCATCACCTGCCACGAGATCGGCCCAATGAGAACAATCCAGGACCTGAAGCCGGAAACGGTGCGCCAGCTGATCATCGGGGGAGGAAAAGCCGGGAAGGCGGTGCAGCTTAAACTCGAAATATGAGAGTTATGAATGACAGGATAGACGAAATGATGTAAATTCAAAATTCAAAATTCAAATGTCAAAATTCAAATTTCCTTCATCATACGAGAGGCTTTTTTTATGTCTGACCTTTCAGGTCGGACTTTTTCCATCTGTAAGATGAACAGAATGAAGGATCAGTTGACGATTCTCAGTTTCGACGGCACCTTCGATGGTTTGCTGACGCTGGTTTATGAAAGCTTCAGGCTGAAGGTGGTACCCGACCTGATCGTGAACGGCGGGGACCAGGGGCTGACGCTTTTCGACCGGCCTCTTTTCATCGCGGCCGAAGCGGAAAAGGCCGAACGGGTATGGAAACGGGTCAAGGAAAGAACGTCGGACGAAGGGGCTTACCGGCTGTACATGGTTTACCTCTCGGAGATGGCCGATGCGCCACAACTGATCTACCGGTATATCCGCCACATGACGGAGAGCCGCCACAACATCGAGACCGATTTCGCCCACCCGGCGGTGACCGATGTGCTGAAGATACACCGCAAGGTGATGCGCGAGGCGCACCGGATCCAGATGTTCACCCGGTTCCAGCAAACCGCCGTGAACAGCTATTATGCCTCGTTCGCCCCGAAATACAACGTGCTGCCGGTGAGCATCGCCCATTTCAGGGACCGTTTTGCCGGCCAGGAGTGGGTGATCTACGACCTGTTGCGCAATTTCGGTTTCCATCATTGCAACGGCGAAATCGAACGGATCAGTTTTGAGGCCCTGCCGGCCAGCGTCCTTACCGGGAACCTCGATGACAAGTTCCTTCACCCGGATGAGAAACAATTCCGCAAACTATGGAAAGAATATTACCATTCGATCAGCATTGAGAACCGGAAAAACCCAAAGCTTCACCGGCAACTCCTGCCGAAGCGGTTCTGGCGCTACCTGCCTGAGAAGCAGTGAGGGAAGTCAGGGTAAAAAGTCAAAATGCAAAGTCAAAGTCAAAATGAAAAATCAAAATGAAAAATCAAAATGAAAAGTCAAAATGAAAAGTCAAAGTCAAAATGTAAAGTGCAGGTGAAAAATCAAAATGAAAAGTCAAGCATCTTCAAAACCTTTGCGAGTTCAATGGAGTCGATCTCCTTCAGATTCCTGATTTCATCGATAAGCCGGTCGTGGTTTGCATCGAAATCCGAAAGGATCTCCAATGTTTGTGCGGGGTTATAGCGGATGTACGACTGCAGGCTGCCCAGCCGGGCAATGTTTCCCGTGAGGTTTGCAAAGGGATCGGCGGCATTGAGATCGTACTTCAGCTTTTGGAGGATGGCGGGGGAACGGCCCAGCAGCCCTTTCTTTCCGTACAGGTGGCCTTCCTTACCCTGGGTCTTTTTCTGCGGTACCAGTATCGCCGTGATCTTTGCCATCCGGCTGGTTCGGGGGATCAGGACTTTCACGGCCAGTTCACCGGCATCGTAGGTCCAGCAGCCATGTTTTGGTTCGCTGCTGAACGAAAACTCCATATTGTTCACCAGCACTTTTTCGACCGGGTAGGTGGATGGAAAACGCAGTTCATAAAACAACGAGGTTTTCATCCCATCAAAATTGCCTTCAACAGGCTGAATGGTGACAACGGTGTTGCCATTTGCCTTCACCTCCCGGTGCACGGATGTGAACGAGCACTCGTCTTTCCTGTATCCCTGACTGTTTCCTTCGTCGTCATAAATCCTCGCACTTCCACTGTTACCCGGGATGAAGCAAAGGACCAGGGTGTCGGAGATCACCTGCAGGTTTTTCACCGTTTCGGGGTACATCGGGATAATGACCCCCGAACGCACGAACACCGGGAATTCATTCAGGGCATATTGCCGCTGAACGACACTGTCGCCTTTAAGCAAATGACCGGTGTACAGCTCATACCAATCGCCCTCGGGCAACCAGACCTTTTTCGGCGACAAACCATCAACCGAGGGAGCGCCAACAGGTGCAACGATCATATCGTTGCCAAACATGTACTGATGACCGTATTCGTAAGCCTGTAACGCTTCGGGGTACCGGTAGTACATGGGCCGGCAGAGGGACACCCCGCTGTCGAACGCCTCGCGGGCTGCGGTATAGATGTAAGGATTGAGGGCATACCGGGTTCTGAGGGCGCCGAGCATCATGTTATAATATTCCGGGAACATGAACATACGGCGTTCGATGTCTTTCGATTTGGTGGAATGGGTACGGAGAATGGGGCTGAAGGCTCCGGACTGGATCCAGCGCAGGTAAAGTTCCGGATCGCGGATACCGCCCATGTGGCCGCCGATGTCGTGGCTCCAGTAGCCGTATCCCACATTGGAAGCCGTTGGGGTGAAATACGACTGGTAGTCGAGCGATTGCCATGTGATATAGGTATCGCCCGAAAAGCCGATCTGGTAGCGGTGGTTGCCAAGACCACCCCACCGGTGGAACAACAAAGGGCGGTTGTTGCTGTTCTTCTCCATGTCGGTAAAGAAGACGTGGTTGAGCCACCAGGTGTTGGAGAGGTTCCTGACCTGCCTGGCTTCGGGCCATTGCTGCCAGTCGAGCCACCAGAAATCGACGCCCTGCTTTTCCATTCGACGGATAATGAGGTCGAAATAGATCTTTGTCCACTTTTTTTCCTCGATCCTGAAGGGGATGTTCTTCCGGCCGGTTGTATCAAATCCATACGCCCGGGCAAATTCCGCATATACCTCCTCCATGGGGGCGATGCCCGAGGCAGGGTGGAGATTCAGGGCGGTCTTCAGATGTTGTTCCCCTGCCCAGGCGAGGAACTTTTCCGGTTCCGGGAAAAGGTTCCGGTTCCAGGTGTAGCCGGTCCACCCCACCCCTTCGCCAAACTCATCCCTCACCGTGTTTTTCACGCTCAGCGAAAAGGTTTTGTGCCAGTCCATATCGACAACCAGCACATCGATGGGCATTCCGTGGAGCCGCATATCGCCGATGAGTTGCCGCAGTTCTTCATCGGAATACATCCAGTATCGCGACCACCAGTAACCGAAGGCGAACCGCGGCGGCATCGGGATCCTGCCGGCAAGCCTGGTGAAGTCGTACAAAAGGCGTTTGTATTCATGACCGTAGCCAAAGAAATACCAATCCTGAAGGCCCTGCTGTTCACGTTGCACCACCCAACCATTTTCATCGAAAAGGTTCGTTTCTGAATCATCGTGCAGGTACCAGCCGGCCCTCGAAAGAAGGCCATCCTGTAGCTTTACATCCCTTGCGCCGTTGGTGGCGTCTAACGTCCGGGTGGTTCCCTTCAGGTTCAGGGTGTCCTTCATCCCAGGTTGCCACCGGACCTCTTTGCCGTTCAGCATGAACGTGATGTAAAGGTTGCCGGGGCCGAAACCTCCCGAATTGACCTTGTAAAACAGGTCCAGCCGGCCTGTCGCGATGTTCAGCCAGCCGTCGTTCTCACCGACCCTTATCTCCGGCGCCGGCAGATCCCTGTTGATGAACACCAGCGATGCCCGGTCCTCGAAGGTTCCCTTTTCGCTCCATTCAAGCCTTATGAGCTGCGGCGTGAGGACCGTGAATCGGGCCTGGCCCGACACGATGACCGCTTTGGGATCGGCCACGGGATTGTCAGTTTGCGAGTGAAGGGCAGTCTGTGTGATGGTTAGTGCCACCACCAGCGCCATCCTGATTAACTTCCTCATAATCACCTGGGATTTTTCTTTCTCCCAAAAATAGTAAATTTAATAGCGCGCTTTGGATAAACGGGTTGAACACAACCTTTTGATTTCTGCCTTTTTTCGTTCAACGCTGAACGTTATTTGCTGCAATCCGTAATACACACACCCGCCACTGCCCGGAATTGCATTTCCTGCAAATTCCATTGATTCCTTTGGATTTTATCGTTTTAATTCATCGGCCTACCATTGTAAATTTACACTTCAACAGAAAAACTTGCAGTATGAAATGGACTGTTTATTTGTTTTTCATCTTCACGCTTCATCTTACCGCAGGAGCACAAACCAACACCCTGACCCCTAACCAGGAATTTTCGTGGGAAGAGCGGCGATTGTTGTCGGAAACGGCCGCGACCCTTACCGGATCGGTCATTTACAATTCCATTGCCAGTTCGCTGGTAGTGGCCGGTACGGCTACGTTTGCAATCGGATTAACCAGGATAAAAGATACGCCGGTCGGCGCCATCGGTTTTGTCATTGGTTTTGGAGGGGGTGAGATGCTAAAGTTCTCCCCGGTTCCGCTTGTCAAGGCTCACCGAAACCTTCTCCGGTTGCGTCATGCCTGGAAAGACACCGTGACATTCAATGAAATTTACAGGAATGTAAACCAGGCAGCAACCTGTATTAAAATATCCGTGGCCTCAACTTTCATCGGTGAAACACTGATCTTTTTAGCGCTGGTTAATCATGGCAACAAGGGATCAAACTTTCTCCTGGGGGCCGGGATCACAGTTTGTTCGGTGGCGGTGTGCACCAATATCAGTGCGGCGATCCTGGCTCAGCAGGCACGACGAAAGCTCGGCAATGCCATGGATTCTTTTGGATTCACCATTGGCCGCGACGGAATTGGCGCGACGTACAGGTTTCGCTGACCTGGCCGACTCTCATAGATCATTGATTAACACATCCTTCTTCACACTTTCAGGGTGACCGTTCCCCGAGAACCCCCGTGATCTGCTTCCGGATGAAGTGATCCGGTGAGGAATGGCAGAGTGTGACAGTAAACCAGTCCGATCCGGGATACCCTGTGCCGTACAATCCGAAGGATCCTATATCCGGGGTTTCGGGGGCGTGGGAGGCTTGGCAGGGGATTTTGGTTTGGGCGCCGGTTTGGGCTTTTTCGCTTTCGGTGGCTTTTTCGCTTTCGGGGCTTTTGGAGGTTTGGGCGGGGTTTTGGGTTTTTGGAGCGTTGCTTCGCTGTTCATCACGGCAGTACTGCTGCCTGTAACCGGCACGGATCCGGACAGGAAAGCAATCACCAGTAAGTAAATAAGCCTTTTCATAAAAGTGATTTTTTAATTAGGCGCTTAATTTTGCATTTTGACTTTGATTTTGCACTTTGACTTTGCACTTTGCATTTTGACTTTCATCCCAGCTTGCCCATGACAGGGTTTACCGGCAGCGTGAACCAGAACCTTGAACCCTGGCCAAAGATACTATGCACTCCCACTTCGCCTCCATGCGTCTCAATGATCTTTTTCACGATGTACAAACCCAGTCCGGTGCTCGGTTCGCCGGAGGTGGAACGCGTCGAGGCACGCTGAAATGCGTTGAATAGTTTTCCCAGTTCATTTTCCCTGATCCCCTGGCCGTGATCGTTTACTGTGATGCGGGCGATTCCTTCCCTGATTTCAAGGACAACTTCGACATCCGACCCAGGAAATGAATACTTAACCGCGTTGGTAAGATAGTTGGTAATGGCCTGATCGATCTTGTCGCGGTCGATCCTTATGACTACGCTTTCAGCTGGCGGTGTATAGTCGATCCTGATATGCTTTGCCCTGGAATATAAACTGTTCATCGCGATATTTTCCCTCAGAACCGAATCCAGGTCCTGGTCCGAGAGATTCAGCTCAATCGATCCTGATTCAATATTGGCGATATCGAGCAGATCGGTGATCAGCCCCAGCATAAATTTTCCGGCGGCATGGATTCGTGTCAGCATATCCTTGAGTTCCTCCGCACTAATACTGCCAGGGTCTTCCTTCATGATGTCGCTGAACCCAAGAATGATCCCCAGCGGGTTCCGGAGGTCGTGGGCGGCTATTCCCAGGAACTGGTTCTTGCGTTTATTCAGGTGGTCCAGCTCCTGGTTTTTCTTGGCCAGTTCGCGCTGCATATTTACCAGTTCATTGTTCAGACGGGTCAGTTCATCGAAGTGAAATGCCTCCGGTTCCTGCATTCCGGCCCGGAGCAGGGCATTCTGCTTGGTCACGTTCCTGATGAGATTGACCTGTTCGTTGTTGATCCGCGACATGTCGGCAAACAATTCCTTGGCGCCGTTGGTGGTGGTTGCGGCAGCGATCCCGATGAATTCCCCGAAAACGCCGCCAAAGAACGAGAATGTCACCGGTCCGTCGGTACAGGCAACATTGATGTCCCATCCGATGGCGCTTCCCTGGCTTTTCAGTTCAATGAAGAAGTTCAGTATCTTTTCGAGATCACCGGGTACCACTTTGGAAAAAAACAGACTCCCTGCCTCGTTATCCCTGAATAACTCTTCGGAATCATCCAGGATCTTTACGACCCGTCCGTCATGATCGCTGAGGATTGAGAACTTTCTAACACGTGCTTCCATCATCTATGCTGCTATTAATCTTTCAGCTATCTCCACAGCATCCTGGGCACCGGTAGCGAAGCCGTCGGCGCCCATCTGCATCCATAATCCGGTTGCAACCCTGAAAGGGTAACCTCCTACCAGTATCTTCATATCGGGCGGAGTGACAGGTGATGAGCGTATGGCCCTTATCATTTCTTCCACCGCGGTGAGATGGAAGGTCATGGTGGCAGAGATGGCAATGATCTTCGGCTTTATCTCACCGATGTACCTGATCACACCTGCAACAGGCATATTGGCGCCCAGGTAGTAGGTATCCCAACCGCTCATCTCGAAAAAATCGGTCACCATACGTGCTCCCATTTCATGCAGTTCGCCCGGGACACAGGTGGTTATCATTTTTTTATTCTTTTTTTCTCCGGTGAACAGATAGGGATACAACTGCGACATCACAAGTTGGGTGGCCGCCGTGCAGAAATGCTCCTGAGCCACGGTGATGCGGTTTGTTTGCCACAATCGCCCGATTTCGTACTGCACCGGCTGGAAAACCTGAAGGTATATGTCCCTGACATTCAAGCCCTCTTTTACCGATCGCAAAACCAGCCCGAGGGCCGCATTACGGTCGCCTTTCAGCAGTAAATCAAGGTATTCAGCCGCCAGGGGGTCGAGTATGGTTTCACACGCCGGTATTGAAAGCGCACCCTCCGGTTCCAGAAGTTTGGCTCTTCCCCTGGCCAGTACCGCGGTCACCAACGCCGCTTCGCCGGGATCGAGCGCCGAATGCATCTGTTCGCTGATCAGGTCGAAACTCTCGGCTACATCTTTCATCGGGACCTTCACCGAGGTAAGAAAGGTCCTTAACCATGATGAGAACTCCTCGAACAGCACCGGCTGACCGGCCCACACCGCTTCGCCCAGAAAGGAGAGTATCCAGGCCACATCGTTCATGAAGTTCTTTTTCTGATGGTCGGTGTACCGTGCAGCCATGTCGGGGCGCAGGGCAAAATGGGCTTCAAGGATCTTTGCCGGAAGCCAGGGTTTCATCGCATTCAGCTTTTCCCGTAATTCATCGCCTGATTTCATATTGATCAAATTCCTTTAAAGTGAACTATTCGTATCCGGGATGAACACAGGCAGGCCATGCATGTTCTCCCGGCGCTTATTCAGGGACCATCTCCGGACCTGTAAAAATAGATACCTCCGTTGTTAAGTCCGTCATTGATGGTTCCTTTATATGTCTGATCCATAAGGACTTTATACCGCTTCGGGTCGAGGTACTGCGCGGTGACGGTCACCGCATTACCGGCCATCACCCTGACCTTCCCGTAATTGATCACGTGGCCTTTACCGATGGGATTCCGGATGAGTTTCGACTCGCTGAAGGTCACAAAGGCCGGAGAACCCGGGATGACACCGTCGGCAAAATATTCGAAGGTTCCGATCTCCATACCGGCCACCACATCGGGCGACCGGTCGCCGGCTTGCCCTTTTCCGGTGCGGATGCATTGTGCATAATGGATAACTACCCTAACATTTTCTCCGAAAAACAGGGCCTTCATCAGGGTGTCGAAACTGGTGATCAGCCGGGGCTGTGCCATGAGTTCCGGATTAATCCACTGAAAGACAATAAATAATGTGATGCCGTATTTCGTGAATGATTTCATCATGCCCCTGGTATAAACGCAAAAATAGCGAATTGTTCTTTTTTGTCAAGAAAAAATGAACGGTTTATGGCTTTTTTCCGTGCCTGAAATAGCGCGATTCGATCCATCATCCGAAAAAATATCGGGAACAGTTGCATATGATTGCAGGAAGCACTACCTTTGGAGCTAAACCTTCCTCCCCATGAAAAAGATTACTGCAGGATTGCTGTTCTTCGGCCTTTACCTTACGCTGCAGGCCCAGGATTACCTCATCACCTTCGCTGCTGACGGCGACACCGGCCAGGTAGCCACCGTCAGGGTCGAAAATCTTACCAGCGGCCTGCAGGCGACCCTTGCTGGCACCGACACCCTGCACCTGGTCGAGGCTGTCGGCATCGCCGGCGGCGGAATTCCTGATCAGGGGATTCGGATTTATCCGAACCCGATGATGAACGATGCTGTGCTTGCGTTCGACGTGCCCCAGAGCGGCCGTACGACCATCCGAATCACTGATATGGCAGGCAAGACAGTGATATTTTATCAGGATCTGCTGCCGGCAGGGATCTGCACTTTCAGGATCGCCGGTCTCGGTCGGGGCCTATATGTGGTCCATGTTTCGGGCACAGGGTATGCCAGCCATGAAAAACTGATCAGCAGCCTCCCGCTGCCGCCAAATCCCTCGCTCATACTGCTTTCAACGGCCGGTGGCAAAACGGCAGGAGATCTGAAAAGCGCTTCGGCCATGGTCATCATGCCATACCATGAAGGGGACCAGCTGCTTTTCACAGGAATTTCAGGACCATATTCCCATGTTGTTCCAGACGTTCCCTCCTCCGGCAAGGTCATCACGTTTTATTTTACCGCCTGTACCGATGCCGGGGGGAACCACTACCCCACCGTGCATATCGGCGGACAGACCTGGATGGCCGCGAACCTGAACGTGGGCACACGTATCGACGGGATCCAGAACCAGGCCGACAACGGGATTATGGAGAAATACTGCTACCAGGATGATGACCAGGACTGTGCCCTGCATGGTGGGCTCTACCAGTGGAATGAGCTGATGCAGTATGCCACGACCCCGGGGGGCCAGGGACTTTGTCCGGCAGGCTGGCACGTGCCCACCGATGCCGAGTGGTGCACCCTGACCCAGTACCTGGACCCGACGGTGAATTGCTCATCGGTGGGCTGGAGCGGGCAGAACGCCGGCGGGAAGCTGAAAACGACCGGGACCCTGGAGGCCGGCACCGGCTTATGGTACGATCCCAACTACGGGGCGACGAACGCGAGCGGTTTCTCCGGGCTGCCATCGGGCGACCGGTCGGAAAGCGCGGGGTTTGCTTACCAGGGGATGTATGGGTTTTGGTGGAGTTCTACGCAGCAGAATACAGCCAACGCCTGGAGCCGTAGCCCCGACTTCAGCGCCGCCAGCATCGTCCGTGGCGGCAACCAGAAGATCTGCGGGTTTTCGGTGCGCTGCGTGCACGATTAGGTGCCCGGACTTGACCTTTTCCTTTTTTTTTCGTATCTTTAGCGGTTAAATATATACCGGCTCCGGCCGGTATCCAATTTACCGGCCATGAAAAAGGTTTTTCTTTTTTCAGTAACCGTGCTGCTTTGCAGTTACGGCGCTTTGGTTTTTTCCCAGGGCCTCGATTTCGGGGATGCCATGGATCCGGGGTACCCCACCCTATTATCCAGCGGCGGGGCGGCCCACCAGATCGTGCCCGGCATGTGCATGGGAATTTACATCGACGCGGAATCCAACGGGCAGCCATCGGGGAACGCACAGGGTGATGACCTGAATGGTCTCGATGACGCCGATGGCGTGAATTTTACGAGCTGGATCGTGGCCGGACAGAATGCAACGGTCGTCGTTACCGTGAGTAATACCGGCCAGCAGGGATTCCTCAACGCCTGGATCGACTTCAACAGCGACTCCGACTGGCTCGACGCCGGTGAACAGATTTTCACCAACACGGTCGTGACGGCAGGGAAAAACAACCTGACTTTCAGCGTTCCCGCATCGATCGCCGTCGGATTCACCTACGCGAGGTTCCGTTACAGTTCCGTGCAGGGGCTGCCCCCAACCGGCATAGCCGTTGACGGTGAAGTGGAGGACTACTTCGTGCAATTAGGCGGCCCGCCGACCGGGGCAACCTACATCGACCCCGATCCGACCATGACCTTTACCCAGAACGAAATATCGATGGCGCTGATCCCTGGACCCAACTTCGGTCTGCCTTCGCTGATCGTAGCCGCTTACAATGACGAACCCTTTCCGGGGTGCCCCGGAATGGGCGTAAGTTACAGCACCAACGCCGGAAACACCTGGACCAACAAACAGTTAGCCCTTCCTGTAAACCCGGTCACCGGGGCCGTCTATCTCGACGCCTTTGACCCCAGCGTATGCATCGATGATTCGGGCCATGTGTTCGTGAGCCAGATCTGCACGGATTACAACTGGTCCGCCGGCCCCGCGAGCGGACTGTTCGTTCATAAATCAACCGACGGTTGTGTGACCTGGCAGACGCCGGTGGCCGTTTCGACCAACGGCAATGCGGTGGCGAACCCCGATCCCAACTACCGTTTCAACGACCGCGACCAGGTGGTGGCCGACAACTATTCCATGAGCCCCTGGCACAGGAACATTTACATTGCCTGGATCAAAGACCGGGGCTGGAACATGACCGTTCCGTCGAGCGACATCTGGTTTTCGCGAAGCACCAATGGAGGCCTTACGTTCAGCGCTCCGTTGCAGGTCAACAGCATGGCCAACAACCTGGCCAACATGCCGGTGCCGGTGGTAGCCAAAAACGGAACCGTTTACCTGTCGTGGCTGCATTACAACGTGAGGACCGGCGGCAAGGGGGTGATCTTCCTCGACAAATCGACGGACGGCGGGGTCACTTTCGGCAATGACATTTATGTTGACTCGATCGATCTCCCGCCGATCAACCTCAACAATTACACCGATGCCCGTGCCAAAGGAGCCCCTGTGCTGAAGGTGATGCCTTCAGATCCCAACGAACTCTATATCGTTTATGCCGAAGATCCCGACGGGGCGGGTGCTGACGAGGCGGATATTTTCCTCATCAAATCGACCAACGGCGGTACGAGCTGGAGTGCCCGCAAGCGGATCAACGACGACACCGGCACGTCAGATCAGATCCTTCCCTGGATGGTCATCAAACCCAACGGTACCATCGACATCGCCTGGTATGACCGGCGGAAACAGCTCGGTGACCTGCTTTGGGATGTCTATTTCACCACGAGCGTCGACGGGGGAACCACCTTTGCCACCAATCAGTGCATCAGCGGAACCTCCTTCATAACACCAAGTCCGGCCAAGAGCACCGATAAATGGATGGGCGAGTACCCCGGTCTTGCCGCCGATTACCAGAAGGCCTATATTGCCTGGACGACCGCCATCCCCGACATCAACGGCGATGTGGTGTTTGCCAGCGTGAACAACCCGTTAACCGGCATGGACTGGGGCGACGCACCCGATCCCACCTACCCCACTCTGGCGATCAACAATGGCGCCCGGCATGCCAACGACGGCGCAACCTACCTGGGGACATACTGCGACACCGAGCCCGATGGCATCCCGAATGCCATGGCCACCGGCGACGACACCTTCAACGCGGTGGACGATGAAGACGGGGTCGTCTTTCCCGGCTCGCTGAAGAAAGGCCGCACCGATACGCTGAAGGTCACCGTTACGGCCAATGGTTATGTAAATGGCTGGTTCGACTTTAATATCGATGGCGACTGGGCCGATGCCGGTGAGCATGCGCTGATGAACGTCCCGGTGACGACCGGCCTCAACAACCTCCTGCTGACAGTGCCCTGGAGCGCCAGTCCCGACACCACCTATGCCCGGTTCCGTTTCGCAACCTACAGCGGGCTGAACTATACCGGGCCAGCTACCAACGGCGAAGTGGAGGATTACCGTTTCGCGATCCTCGATTCGGTGCCGCCGAACCTGACCGTACAGGCGATTACCGTGGCCCAGGGCGAGCACGTGTGCTACAATGCCACCGACACCCTGAGGCTGGCGGGACCTTCTCCGGTTCAATTCTACACCAGCGTGATCATACAGAATGGCGGTCAGGCCGAGTTTATCGCAGGGAACGTAATCATGATACAAGCTGGCTTCAGGGCACACCCGGGCAGTCACGTTGATGCGCATATTACCTC
>CAYYPH010000037.1:0-40330 GCA_964473485.1 uncultured Prolixibacteraceae bacterium
TGACGGGTGACGCAGTTGGGCGAATGAGTGAATGAGTGAATGAGTGAATGAGTGATTGAGTGAATGAGTGAATGAGTGAATGAGTGAATGAGTGATTGATTATAAATGAGATAATTATCCCTGATCACTCATCGCTAATCGCTATTTCCTATTTCCTATTGCCTAATGCCTAATGCCTAATGCCTAATGCCTATTGCCTGATTTTGAATTTTGACATTTGAACTTTGAATTTTGAATTCACTGTCATTCCTCCCCCCAAAATGAAGCTCCGGATAAAAGAAAAGTATTTCCTGATGGCCCCGCCGCTCTTCTGGCTGGTGGTGTTTTTCGTGGTGCCGCTCATCATCGTGCTGGGTTACAGCCTGAGCCTGGCCACGCACGGCGGGGGCGTCGACCTGGTCTTCACCTTTGAGCACTATGTCACCTCCCTGAAAGGGATCTACCTGACCATCTTCATGAAATCGTTTTTCTACGCTTTCATCACCACCCTGATCACCCTGCTGATCGCTTATCCGATTGCTTACTACATGGCCTTCGCTTCCGTCCGCATGAAAATGATCATCATGTTCATGATCATCCTCCCTTTCTGGACTAACTTTCTCATCCGCATGTATTCGCTGATGACCCTGCTGGGGGAATCGGGACTGATCAACACCGCCCTGCTGGCGACCGGGCTCATCAGCGAACCGCTGGCCCTGATGAACAACGACATAGGGATTTATGTGGGATTTATTTATTGGAACCTGCCCTTTATGGTGCTGCCGATCTTCTCGTCGCTCGACCGCATCGATCTCTCACTGCTGGAGGCCTCGCTCGACCTTGGGGCCAGCCGCCGGCAAACTTTCTGGAAGATTACTTTCCCGTATTCGGTCGCCGGGGTGGTGGCCGGGATTATCTTTACTTTCATTCCTACACTGGGGAATTTCGTGATACCTGAATTCCTCGGCGGAAGCGACAACATCATGATCGGCAACGTGATCACCGCCCAGTACCTGCAGGTGCGCAACTGGCCCTTCGGCTCCGCCCTCGCTACTGTGCTCATGTTGTTCGTGATGGTATTCATATCACTGTATATACGATTTTTTGATCCAACGAAAACCAGGAACATGGCAACATTCTAGCGACAACAGAAGGAAGAAAGACGGGAAATTTGTGAATGAATGAATGATTGATTGACTGATTGACTGAATGAGTGAATGAGTGATTTCTTACCCTAAAGCCTAATGCCCAATACCTAATGCCTGATTTTAATTTTGACATTTGAATTTTGAATTTTAAATTTTGAATTTACTGATAACCTCCAATGGCCGGCAATCTCTCACGCGGCAATGATCTCCGGATCGGTCAGGGCATCGGGCTGAAAATAATGACCCTGCTGGGCGTCTTTTTTCTGCTGCTGCCATTGATCATCCTGGTCGTCTTTTCCTTTAACGATTCTCGTACCGTTACCCATTGGACCGGTTTTTCGCTGAAGTGGTATGCTTCGGTGATGAATGACGGAAGCCTTTGGCTTGCCGTGAAAAACTCGCTGGTCATTGCCATCGTTAGCACATTTTTCACTACCATCCTGGCCACCATGGCCGCCATGCTGCTGGGCAAGTACCGGTTCAGGGGCCGGGAGCTGTTCCAGAACATGCTCTACGTACCCGTCATTCTGCCCGAGATCATCTTCGGCGTGGCCCTGCTCGCGCTGTTCATGCTGCTGAATTTTCCCCTCGGCCTCACCTCCGTCATCTGCGGCCATATTACCTTCAGTTTTCCGTTTGCCACCCTCATCATCCTTGGCAAGGTCAACAACCTGCCGCCTTCCATCGAAGAAGCAAGCCTTGACCTCGGCGCCAACCGCATGCAGACATTTTTCAGGGTCATTCTTCCCTACATCTCCCCTGGCGTCGTTTCGGGCGCCCTTTTTGCCTTCACCCTGAGCATCGACGATTTTATCGTCACCTTCTTCACCGCAGGTGTCGGGTCATCAACCCTCCCGCTCAAAATTTATTCGCTGATCAAGTTCGGGGTGACCCCGTCGGTTAACGCCATCTCCACCATTCTTATCGTCTTTACCGTCGTGGCGCTGGTGCTCGCCGACCGGCTGCAGAAGAGCGAACGGATAGGGAAGAAGGTAAAACTGGCGGTTGGCGGTGTCTTTCTTGCGATCATTCTGTTCCTGATCCTGATGCCTTTGTTTTCGCAGGTCGACAAAAAGCTGAACATTTACAACTTCTCGAATTACCTGGATGAGGAACTGATCCGTGATTTCGAGAAGCAGACGGGCATTGATGTTTCGCTTGATTATTACAACGACAACGAAGAGCTCCTCTCCAGACTGCAAATGGGGGTGGGCGGTTACGACCTGATCTTTCCTTCGGGATACATGGTGAAAATGTTGCACGAAAGAGGACTGATCGCACCCATCGACACGAAACAGGTTCCCAACGCTGCCTATCTTAACCCGTTATTCAGGAAACTGTCTTACGACACTACTGGAAAATACTACCTGCCCTACGCTTACGGGTACACGGCCATCGTTTACAACAGCGAAAAGATCAGGGATACGGTTGATTCATGGAGTGCCATGTGGAACCCCGCCTACCGCGAGAACATCCTGATGCTCGACGATATGCGGGAGGTGTTCTGGACGGCCTATAAGTACCTTGGACAACCGTTTGATACCGATACCGCGAAACTGTCGAGGGCCTTCGACCTGCTGGCAAAGCAAAAGCCGCTGCTTAAGAAGTATGAATCAAATGCCACGTACGAGATGATGCTGAGCGGCGATGTATGGATCGCCCAGACCTGGAATGGCCTCATCGCCCGCCTGAATGCCGCGGATCCCAAATTCCGGCTTTCCTTCCCAAAGGAAGGAGTGATCTTTTTTGTCGATAATATCTGCATCCCGGCCACGGCGCCTCATAAAAAGAACGCGGAAAAATTCATCAACTTCCTGCTTGAGCCGGCCAATGCGGCGCGTAACATGACCGCCATCAAATATGCCATGCCGCATCCGGAGGGAAAAAAGTTACTTGAACCGGCTTTACGCGATAACCGCATCATATTCTATGAGCCTGCCGATGATTCAGAACTTGAAGTGATCCGCGACCTCGGCCCCTTCAACAAGAAGCTTGACCGTGCCTGGACTGAGCTGAAGGTCAGATAAAACGTTGGGTGCACGAACGACTGCGAATATCAATTATTCCCTGATCCCTCAAACCCAATTTTAATTTTGAATTTTGAATTATGATATTTGAACTTTGAATTCAACCATAATTCACCCTTTCTTATCGCAACAACACTTTTATTTTCAAAAGATTCCTCGTACCTTTGCAGCCCTTTTTCATAGGGTGAATTGGGTTCTCGTTCTTGATGTAATTCCCTGTAAATAAATTTAATGTTAAACCCGGATGGCGCCATGGCGCCACCACAAAGCAATGAATTGAATGAATATTGAAGAAACCAACGTCGACCAGGATCAGCCTGTTGAGCCTGTAAATGAACAAGTTGTAAGTGAAACCAACGAAGTTGTTTCAGAACCTGCCCAGGCTGAAACGGTAGCTGAACCGGTTGCAGAACCTGTTGTTGAAACGGTAGCCGAAACGGTCGTCGAAACCGTGGCCGAACCTGTTGCAGAGCCGGTCGCAGAGACAGCCGCCCCCGCCGAAGCAGTTGCCGAACCAGCACCTGCCAGGGCCCCCAGGACCAAGAAGACCGTATTCAGCACGGAATCCTTAAAAGATTTTGACTGGGATGCCATCGGCAAGAAGCACGAGGTGTATTCGAACGATGAGCGTCGCAGGCTTGAAGACACGTACGATCAGACCCTTCGCGCCATCCAGGACCATGAGGTGATCGAAGGCACCGTCGTAACCATGACCAACCGCGAGGTAATCGTGAACATCGGTTTCAAAAGCGACGGCGTGATCCAGTTGAACGAATTCCGGTACAACCCGGATCTGAAGATCGGTGATAAAGTGGAAGTTTACATCGAGAACCAGGAAGATATCAGCGGTCAGCTCCTGCTGTCGCACAAAAAAGCGCGCATCCTGAAATCATGGGAGCGCATCAACGATGCATACGAAAAACAGGAGATCATCAAAGGTTATGTAAAATCGCGCACCAAGGGCGGACTCATCGTCGACATCTTTGGCATCGAGGCCTTCCTTCCCGGTTCGCAGATCGATGTCAAGCCCATCCGCGATTACGATGTGTTTGTTGACAAGGTCATGGAATTCAAGGTCGTGAAGATCAACCACGAATACAAGAACGTGGTCGTTTCGCACAAGGCCCTCATCGAAGACGAACTCGAAGCCCAGAAGGCCGAGATCATCAAGAAACTCGAAAAGGGACAGATCCTCGAAGGCACCGTCAAGAACATCACCAGCTACGGCGTGTTCGTTGACCTCGGCGGAGTAGACGGTCTTATCCACATCACCGACCTCAGCTGGGGACGTATCAACCATCCTGAAGAGATCGTGAAGCTCGACCAGAAGATCAAGGTCGTTATCCTCGATTTCGACGAAAACAAGAAACGCATCGCCCTCGGCCTGAAACAGCTCACCCCGCACCCGTGGGATTCGCTCGATCAGAACCTGAAGATCGGTGATAAAGTGAAGGGCAAGGTGGTTGTCATTGCCGATTACGGCGCATTCGTTGAAATCACCACCGGCGTTGAAGGTCTGATCCACGTTTCCGAAATGTCATGGTCGCAGCATCTGCGCACCGCCCACGATTTCCTCAAGGTCGGCCAGGAAGTGGAAGCCGTTATCCTCACACTCGACCGCGAAGAGCGCAAGATGTCGATGGGTATCAAGCAACTGATCCCCGATCCATGGGCGAACATCAAGGAAAAATATCCGCTAAAGTCGAAACATTCGGCCACCGTTCGCAACTTCACCAACTTCGGCATCTTTGTCGAGCTTGAAGAGGGCGTCGACGGGTTGATCCACATCTCCGACCTGAGCTGGTCGAAAAAGATCAAACACCCCGCCGAATTTACCAAGATCGGCGAAACCATCGAAGTGATGGTGCTGGATGTCGACGTCGAAAACCGTCGTCTCAGCCTCGGCCACAAGCAGTTAGAGGAGAACCCCTGGGATGTGTTCGAAAGCGTGTTTGCCGTTGGTTCGGTGCACCTCGGAACCATTGTCAGCATGAGCGACAAGGGTGCCATCGTGGCGCTGCCTTACGGAGTGGAAGGATTTGCCCCGCTACGCCACCTCGGCAAAGAGGATGGCACACAGGCCCGCGATGAGGAAGCACTTGATTTCAAGGTCATCGAGTTTTCGAAAGAGAATAAAAAGATCATCCTCTCGCACAGCAAGATCCACCAGGATGCTCAGAATGCAGAGAAAAACAAGGAAGCGAAGCTTGGTCTGAAGAAAGAGAAAGATACCAAAAAGGCCGTCAAGAAGCTCAAGGACAACCTGGAGAAGACGACCCTTGGCGACATCGATGCCCTGGCAAACCTGAAAGCCGACATGGTAAAGGCCGAAGAACTGGCCCGCGAACCGAAACCGGCACAGGAAACCCTCAAGCTCGATCTCGACACGCCCCAGGAAGAGCCGAAGGAAGAATAGGCCATGACTTTCTCATTCACGGTGCTGGGCAGCAGTGCAGCTGTCGCAGCGAATGACCGGAATCTAAGCGCTCATTTGCTCAATGCAAATGAGCGCTTTCATTTGATCGACTGCGGAGAGGGAACCCAGTTTCAGTTGCGGAAATACCACTTCTCTATCATGCGGATCAGGCACATTTATATCAGTCACTTGCATGGCGATCACTTTTTCGGCCTCGTTGGGTTGCTGAATACCATGCACCTGCTCGGACGCAGGGACGAACTCACCGTTTTCGGTCCGCCGGAACTGGAAGAGATCATCGACCTGCAGCTCCAGGTGTCGCAGACCCGGCTGAAATACCCGGTCGTTCACCAGCCGCTGCGTCCCGATGGTTACCACCTGATCGTTGACGAAGAGCGGCTGGAGGTGCACAGCTTTCCGTTGCTGCACAGCATACCGGCCTGGGGATTCGTATTCCGTGAAAAAAAACCACCGCGGAAGGTGCCGGTAGCCCGGTCGCTGGCCTACTGCTGCGATACGGCTTACGATGAACGCATCGTTCCGTGGATATCGAATGCCCGGCTGCTTTATCACGAAGCGACCTTCGCCTCGGAAATGGAAAACGTAGCGGCCGAGAAACTTCATGCAACGGCTGCACAGGCTGCCGCCATCGCCCTGAAAGCGGGTGCGGGCAGGCTTCTGATCGGTCATTTTTCAGCCAGGTACGAGGACGTACAACCGCTGGTCGATGAAGCCAGGGTTGTTTTTCCGGAAACTTATGCGGCGGAGGAAGGTGTGAGAATTGAAATATAAGGAATTGACGGTCACTGCAGGTGCAGTTGCCTGTACATGGCCGGCACCACGCTGATCCTGATTCTTCCGCCCAGCGCACTGAAGGCGTCGGCCACCGCCTCCTGCGGTGTCGAACCAATTCCCGTGATGTCGCTGATATTCTGATCGAACAGTTTGTTGCCTGCCTGATCTTTCACCGTGTACAATGCCGAGAGGGCTGCGGTAAATTTTCCGGCCCGTTCGGCCGTCTGCCCCGGGTTCGTCTCAACCCTGATGGTAAACCCATTGGCAGGGGGTTCCTGCTTTACGACAAAGCCGTCACGGTTCAGCAACGAACCGATCTCTGTCCTCAACTTTTCGGAATCTTGGGGCTGCCCGGCCGTTGTCTCACGCACCTCAACGGTAAAAACAACAGGCAGGACATCGACCGGCAGGACGAACTCCGGCAGTTTAACATTGGACAATAACTTTCTGACCAACGGATCGCCGGTGGTCTCCCGGACCATTTTTTCGAAATGGACCGATGAGGTGATGGTCGCAGTTTTATCATTCGATGCGAAACGGCCCGGCGAGATCCTGATCGTTCCCGATGCATCACTCACCAGTTCACTTTTTGTGCCGGGCAGGTATGAAAATGTGGAGATGACGGAAATATTCTGAAGCTGTGTGTTCTTTTCGTTCACGACAATGGCCGTGAAAGTTCCGGGGGCCTGGCCGCGGGTCACTTCCACCCGGCCGATGGAATATTCGATCCGGATGCCGTTCAGTATCGAGGCCAGGTCGGCCAGTAACCGGCTGGGGTAAGACTGATTGACCCCATCGATCGTGCTCCGCAGATCTTCACCCAGGAAATCCTTGACCTTCTCGATCGCCCTGATCGCGCTGAATATCGCCTCGGCGGTCTGCCCTGCCGCACGGGCCTCGGTCATCTGGCGGTATTCGCCTTCCGACTTCAGCAAGGCGCTGCTTATCCTTTCATTTTTAATACGCTCATACTCCGCTTTCGACAACCGGTAATAAACCCAGTAACGGTCTTTGGTCTCGTATGCATCCACCATTTCATACCCCTCCAGGTAATTTTTTGTGGTGGTTTTGATGTTGTCGCGGTAATATTCGCTGAATTTCTGATCGGTTTCGAACTGGCTGAAAACCGAGGTGTTGGAGATGTTAACCGAGATATTGCCGGCGATATCGGAAAGGGCGTTCTGCCGGGCTTTCTCGCGGTAATCCATCGCTGCGGTCTTAGCAGCAGAACCAACTCCCTGGTAGTAAGCCATATCGTTCGGGGTTTTACGTACCCAGTCGGGAGCTTTCGAAAGATCGGGACTTGCCGTTTTTTTGGTGGCGGTGCAGGCGACCAGTATCCAGGGAACCAGCACAAGGAACAAAAACCGTTTCATTTTTCCGGGTTGAATTGATCAATGGCCAGGGCGATTTTTCGGGAGGCTGCGCCAAACGCCTTTTCAGTGAGGGAGTTCAAAGGGGTGATATTCCTGTTCGCTTTCAGCAGGTTCTGCAGATTGCGGTGGTTGGATGTGTTTATGCTATAGTTGCCGTTCTGATAAGTGGAGGGGTAAAGGATTTCCTTGTTCCCGGTGTAGTTGGCATAACGGATCTCGTCGGATGCGTTTTCACTGACCCGGTCAGTCAGCAGGGTCTGACCGGTCGAAACGGAGATAAGCCGCCAGCCGAGAGAAATTGAAACGGTATTCCGCTGCTGAAATTCTTCATACGATACTCTTTTGTCGATGTTGATGGTTTCTCCTGCCTGGTTTTTTGAAGTGGTTCGCTCAAAACCGGTTTTCGACTCCCGCTGCAGATTTCCCTCGATGCGCTGGATATCACTGAAATCAACATACAACAAAGCCTTTATATTTTGCTTCCCGGCCAGGGGCCGGAGCAGATTTACATCGAACCCTCCGCCAATCTGGTTGAGGGTCTGCAACAGGTACTGATCCACCGCTGCAAGGTCGTAGACTTTAATGAAAAGATTCTTCTGGTTGAGCAATTGACCCATCAAAGTGGTCTGGAATTGCTGGGTTTGCTGGTTATAACCCCTCCTGACCGCGGTGGTGACGGCGATGGGGTACTGCGCACAGGCAAGCGCCCGGTCGCGAAGGGCTGCCGCATCTTTATAAACCCCGGCATCCTTCACCACATTGTCGAACTCGAAATAGGCGGTACGGCATTTTCCGCCCGTCAGGTGCTGATTACCGCTCCGGTAGACGGGTTCGTTGCGGGCTTCGGTGAAAAGCGCCTTGACATCCTTGAAACCAGGATCTGCCTTGTATACTTCGCCAAGCGCAACTGCTGCTTCGGGAAACTGTTCGTTCATCAGGAAAACCGAACCCTGTTTATACCGTTCATTAAGCGCCTGTGCCATCTGGTCCGGTACATCTTTGTAGTTCCTGTCCTGGCTGTATATGGTTTGCCACTTGCGGTAGGCCTCCATGTATTTTCCATCGCCGAAAAGTCTGGCCCCTTCCTGGTAAAGCGGTTCAAAGGTTGCCTGTTTCAGATAGTTGCGGGTGTCACGGTAATCCTGATCGATCTGGTAGATTTCGGCGAAAATGGTCCGCGATTCATCAAATTTCTGTTCGCCGATCAATCGCTGGCCCTCTTCGTACCGTTGGGCCAGGTAGCTGGTCTTGGCATCCTCGAAAAACCGCTGCATCGACGGATCAGGCCGGAGGTCGATTCCCGCCTTTGACACCTTCTCCATCAGGTCGCGCGCCGCCACATAACTGTAGACGGTAGATTTGTAGTCCCCGCGGTTAAAAGACTGACTCATCTGATCGGCCTGATCATCGAGATAGAGCTGGCCGGCGCGCTTCAGTGCGATACGCAGATCGGGATTGCCCGGCTTTTTAAGACATGCTTTGTAGTAGAGCTCCGCCGCGTCCTTGAACATTCCTGCCGTTTCGAACGAGGCGCCTTTTTTCAATGTGCTTTTAACCATGCAGCCATGGAGGAGGAAAATAAAAACAATCGCAAAAAGCACAGTTTTTGCGTCCTGAAAGGCGGTAAACTTACTTTTCATCTTCGGAAACTGTTGATGTTGCTATGCGGGCCGTGAGAGTATGGTTATTGTACCAAAACGAACAGATGCATCAAATATAATGATATTTTCCAATAATCCTGAATTCGAAACAGCCAATAAGAAAATTGTCACCAATCGCCGATTTTGTACCTTTGCACAACACTAAAGCATTATCAATCATGAAGAGAACAATCCTCATTTGTACTGTTTTAACAATTATCATGGGATCAGTATCAGCACAAACCAAAAATCCGTTTTTCGAAGGATGGAAAACGCCTTTCCAGGTGCCTCCTTTCGAACAGATCAGGAACGAGCATTACCTGCCTGCTTTCCAGGAGGGGATGAAGCGGCAGCAGGCGGAGATTGAAGCGATCGTGAAGAATAACCAGGAACCCACCTTTGAGAATACGATCCTTGCTTTCGATCAGAGCGGAGAGTTTCTCAGCCGAGTCAGCGCCGTTTTCTATGGCCTCAACGGAGCCAATACCAATAAAGAAATGCAGGAGATCGCGCGTCAGCTCTCCCCGATGTTGTCGAAACATTCCGACGATATCAATCTGAACCCGGAGCTTTTCAAAAGGATCAGGGTGGTTTATGACAACCGCGACAACAGTAAAACCGATGCCGACCAGAAAAGGCTGGTTGAGGAAATCTACAAGTCGTTCGTGAGGGGAGGGGCCAACCTGAGCGACCCGGACAAGGAGCGGCTGCGCGGCCTGAACGAGCAGATCAGCATGCTTCAGTTAACCTTCGGCCAGAACCTTTTAGCCGAAACCAACGCGTTTAAACTGGTCATCGACGACAAGAAATATCTTGAGGGCCTGCCCGAAGGGTTGATTGCAACTGCCGCAACAACCGGCAACGCAGAGGAGGCCACCAGGGGAAAATGGGTATTCACCCTGCAGAATCCCAGCGTTATGCCGTTCCTGCAGTTTGCCCGGTCGAGGGATCTGCGTCAAAAGATCTTCGAAGCGTATATTAACAGGGGAAACAACAACAACGAGAAGGATAACAAAGCGATCATCGCCAAGCTCATCCCCCTGCGGCAGCAGAAAGCCGAACTGATGGGTTTCGGGAACTTTGCCGCCTTTGCGCTGGATGACAGGATGGCCAAGAATCCCGAGAATGTGTACAAGTTGCTGGACGAGTTATGGCGACCCGCATTGTCGATGGCCAAAACGGAGCTGAACGAGATGCACCCGTTGATAATGGCCGCATACGGTGATGTGAACCTCGAAGGCTGGGACTGGCGGTTTTACAGTGAACAACTGATGAAGGAGAAGTTCGATCTCGACGAGGAGATGCTGAAACCTTACTTCAAACTCGAGAATGTCAGAGATGGCATTTTTTACGTTGTGAACAAATTATATGGAGTTACATTCACCGAAGTGAAGGGGGCGCCTGTTTATGAGCCGTCGGTAAAGCTTTATGAATGTAAGGAAGCCGATGGTACGCACCTCGGAGTGTTGTATCTCGACTTTCACCCCCGTGCAGGTAAACGAGGCGGGGCATGGTGCGGCAGTTACCGGCCACAGTCATACAAGGATGGGAAAAGAGTGCCGCCCATCTCAACCATTGTGTGTAACTTTTCACCCCCGGCCGGCGATAAACCGGCGCTTTTGACGGCCGATGAGGTTGAAACGTTTTTCCATGAATTCGGGCATGCCATGCACGGACTGCTGAAGAATGTGAAGTATAAAGGGCTTTCGGGAGTGCCGCGCGACTTCGTGGAACTTCCTTCGCAGATCATGGAGCACTGGGCGTTTGAGCCTGAAGTTCTCAAGGTGTATGCAAAGCATTACAAAACAGGGCAGATTATTCCGTCGGAATTGGTTGAAAAAATCGTGAGCAGCAGCAAATACGGCCAGGGGTTCAAAACAACGGAATATTTAGCCGCTTCGTACCTCGACATGGATTATCATTCGGGAAATGAGCACGCACCGGTCATCCACAACGATGCAGCCGCTGCTGCCGCTCCCTCCATGCAGGAAGCAGCGAAAAGTGTCCCGGATCAGCCACTCGATGTTCTTGCCTTTGAGGCGGCTTCGATGGAACGCATCGGGCTGCTGCAGCAGATCCCGCCCCGTTACCGTTCAACCTATTTTCAGCATACCATGACCGGCGGGTACACTGCCGGGTATTACAGCTACATCTGGGCCGAAGTGCTTGACGCCGACGCGTACCAGGCATTCAAAGAGACAGGCGACATATTCAATAAGGAACTGGCGAAGAAGTTCCGCACCTGCATTCTCGAAAAGGGAGGATCAAAGGATGCCATGGAGATGTATGTCGACTTCCGCGGCCACGAACCGACCATCGACGCCCTTCTTGAAAACCGGGGATTGAAGTAGGTCGTGACGGGTGACAAAATTGAATGAGTGATTGAGTGAATGAGTGAATGAGTGAATGAGTGAATGAATGATTGATTGACTGATTGTTTGATCGAACATCTCGTTTTCCGTTTTCAACTTTCCATTGTCCATTGTCAATTGTCCATTGTCAATTGTCCATTGTCAATTGTCCATTGTCATTCATCCTACTTTGCTGATCTGTAATAATTTGGCCCGGTCAAGTAAAGACATTTCCTCGCCAGAAAGGGTAATGATCTCCTCATGCTGAAATTCTCTGATTACTTTGATCGCCCCTTCTTTCGACATGCCTGAAAGATCCGCGAGGTCCTGTTTTGTTATGTACAGAGGAATATTATCGGTGCCATACACTTCATCGAAAAGATAAAGCAAAGTGTCGGCCATCCTCCCCGGCATCTGCTTTTGAACCAACAATAACAGGCGATTGTATCCAGCCAGAATATTCCTGCTCATTTCTGCCAGAAATGCATCCCTGAAGGCTTTATTTTCGTCGATGATCCCGTTAAAAACCGGAAGGCTGATAAAACATACCGTCGCATCAGTCAATGCGGTGACAGTAACGTGGTGAATATGATCGAGGTATTGGCCAGGGTCTCCGATAAAACTGGTAGGTTTTACAATATGCAGTATTGATGATGTCTTTCTGACTCCTTCGAGGTAAAGCTTGGCATACCCTCTATTAAGGGATATAACGTCGGTGAGGTGCGTGCCCTGTTTTCTTATGGTCTCTCCCTGCCTGAATTCCACCGTCAACCGGTTTTTATCAACCGTTCGCATTTCCGCTTCTGTTAATAAACAAAATAGAGGCGATTTTACCTGGCAACCTATGCATTGCCTGTTCGGGTTCATGCAATCCGGATCCATATCAAATAGATTTAATACTTAGAAATGGTGTATTTTATCCTGTCGCAAGAGATAATATTTCCTTTCCGTTAAGACAAAATTACTGTAATTTATAATGCTAATTAAGACTGTTTCCAAATAAATTTGAAAAAATTTAAAAACGGTCTTATGATACACATCATTTACTCGCAGTTAACTGATATTATTCGACGCCTGAATGCCGGAATCATTGCCTTTTCCCTCTTCCTTGCTGTTTTAACCGCATTTACAGGAGTTCACAAGGTATACGGCCAGGTTTGCTGTCCAGAATTTACCCTGAAGGATGCCCGGGAGATTTGTCCGCCCGAAGGGGCATGCCAGGGCAACAATCCGGCCGGTGGTATTGGTCACACCCTTGTGGCATGTAAAAACTCGGTCCATCAATATACAGTATTCCCCAATCTGCCGGGATATACCTACACATGGACCATTGCGGGCGGAACCTCATCAGGTCCGGCTGGCAACCCGATGTCGGTTACATGGGGATCGGGATCTTCGGGTTTTATCAAGGTGCTGATCAGCAACACAGCCAGCGGGGGCAGCTGTGTCGACTCGATCATTCAGCAGGTTTGCCTGATTGATGGCCCGGTTGCAGGATTCACCGTAGGCCAGGATACGGTGTGTATCAATACACCCGTTACATTTACCAATACCTCTTTGGGCGGAAGTGATTATCACTGGGATTTCGGCGACGGGAGCACCTCCGACCTGGCCACCCCCCCGCCGCATGCCTACGCTGCGCCGGGCACTTATACCGTAACGCTGACGGCGACCAACACCGGGGGATCGTCGACGCAAGGTGACATCAAACGTCCTTGCGGATGCCAGGATACCATTACGAAAGTCATCGTCGTTCTGAACGGAACTGGCCCTGTCATTGACACAGATTGTTGTCATGGAACAGTATGCCCCGGCGATACATCCACATTCTGCACGTCGATGGTCTGTGCAACTTATAACTGGTCCGTAACGGGCGGCACCATTATATCGGGTGCTGGAACCGCATGCATTAAAGTGATGTGGAATGCAACCTACACGGGACCCACCACGGTCAGCCTGTCGGTCCCGGGTTGCGGTTCGGCGCCTTGTCCGGGTACAACAACCATCCAGGTTCCTGTGCTCTACCCGAATCTTCCGGTCAGTGGCCCGGCCGTTCTTTGTGCCGGTGCTTCAGGAAGTTATTTCCTGCCCTCAATGCCCGGTACCTATTACCTGTGGACCACGACTGCCCCTCCGGGAACATATTCCTTCAATGACAAGGACAGGAACACGGCAGGCGTCAATATTTCGTTCAACACTCCCGGCACGTACCAGTTGCAGTGCCAGTATACCAATCCGCTGGCCGGGTGCAGCGGGGTTAGTTCAATCACTGTCAGTGTTTTGCCCGTGTTTACCTTCACTGGCGATGAAACCGTTTGCGAAGGGTCGGCAGCGATCTATACGGCCAATGGCAATGCCAACTGGACCGTCACTCCGGCCGGGGCCGTATTTGCTCCAGGTCCGGGTACGGTAAAGATCATTACCTGGTCTGCACCCGGTACCTATACGATACAGGCTTCACCGGCTGTTGCAGGGGTGTTTTGCAACAGCAGCGCCGTTAAGATCGTCCAGGTGGTGGCGAAACCGGTGTTGGGACCGGTTACCGGACCGCTGGTAGTTTGCCCGGGGAAAAACCATGTATTTAAAGTAACGACGAACAAACCCGGTAATCCCTTCACCTGGTCGGTGCCGGTAGGAGCGGGGAGTGTCATGAGCCAGATGGGCGCCGATGGTGATTCTGCCATTATCAAGCTGAACGGCTCAGGGCCATGGACTGTCCAGGTTATCCAGCAGATCGAGATCAGCCCGGGGGTGTTTTGTCTGTCTTTACCCCAAACCCTCACGGTTACTGCATTCCCGGTACCGGTAATCACGGGCCCGTCGACCGTTTGTATCGATGCCGTCACTACCTATACGGTTGCTGGTACCTATCCCCCGGGCGACCTGCAATGGTCGGTAAGCCCTTCAAACCGGGGATCGATCCTGTCGGGCCAGGGGACCAACATGGTCACCATCCGCTGGCACGGACCGCCCACCCCGGCCATTATCACCGCATCTGCGTGTTCCGGATCGGGAACCTTCGCGGTAAATATTGTGAATCCTCCGGTTGTCTCCCCGATCGCTGCAAACGGTCCTTTTGAGTACTGTTTGCCGAATATGCCCAATAACCTGGTGCTGAGCACTTCGACCGGATTTCCTTTCTACCAGTGGTACCTCAACGGATCACCCATAAGCGGCGCCAATTCATCCTCCTATCTGGTCCCGAACGCGACCTTTACCGGAGCGGGAATCTGGTATTTTTCGGTGGAGGTCTCCAACGGTCTTTGTTCGGTGACAAAAACGACCTATATTCTTATTGGAAACTGCCAGGGAGGCCCGCCCCCCAATCCCATCGTTTGTTCTACCGACTTCGCGATCAACCCGAACCCTGCCTGTGCAAATCAACCTGTTACTTTTACGGCTATTCCGACCGGCCCGGGATTTTCGTATCAATGGTCGTTCGGCGACGGCGCTACATCCTTCCAGTCGCCCACGCAGCATGAATACGTCGCTCCCGGTAATTATCTGGTGACCCTCACTGCAACCATCGGGAATTGCGTCGCCACAGCCACCAAAACCGTGACCATAAACCCGCTGCCGGCATGCCAGATCGGAGCCTCCGACACCATCTTCTGCCCCGGTGGCTTTGTAACCCTCTTCGGATGCCCCGGATTCGTGGCCTATCAGTGGTACCGTAACGGTAACGCGATAACAGGAGCCAATTCAGTGAATTATCCGGCAACCATGCACGGGGAATACGAGTTAGAAGTTACCAATGGCTTTGGTTGTTCCGACCGGTCGAACGCCATTTACATTTATATGTATGGCCTACCTAAAGCGAAGATCTCCGGCCAGGGATCGGTATGTGCCTATCCTGGATCATACACCCAGCTTAATTTGACTGCATTCTACAACAGTGCGTATAAATATGACTGGTCGTCGACCCATCCTGGCACGACATTCCTTCCGAACAATTCAAATGCTGCTTATCAGACCACTGCAAGTCTTACCCTGCCGGCAACGCTGCCCTATACCGCCGCGTTTATCGTGAAAGTGACCGACACGGTCACCGGGTGCTTTGCCTACGATACCTTATGCGCCATCTTCAATGAAATACCGACGGTTACAGTGCCGTTCCACTTCGGATGCGAAGCAGGTCCGGTTACCCTCACGCCATCGCCTGTTGACATCACCAAATTCAATTACCAGTGGAGCAGCGGTCAGACCACCCCGGTCCTCACGGTATCGGCCCCGGGCTTCTACACGCTGACGGTGACGGACAAGACGACCGGGTGTTCGTCCATGGCAAACGCTGCCATGATCTATCCCAAACCCGACCTGAGCCTGTTCCCGACAGGGTGCGATACGATCAGTTGCAAAAGCGACACACTGCATCTGTATATCCCGTTACCCTTAAGGGCCAGTCCACCGTTCAACACCTATGCCTCAGCGTATCCAACCATCAACTGGTATGATAACGGAAATTATGCCACCCCGATCGGGTCCGGCAAGGATCTTTATTTCGTTGCCAATACCGGAGGCTCGCACCAGATCTCAGTCGTGGTGACCAACCAGTATGGCTGTACGGATACTGCAGGGGTCTTTTGCCTGAACGTGAAGTGCGATACCCTCGATTTTGGTGATGCTCCTGAAATCCCCCGGTCGATGATGCTTTATCCCACACTGCTTGCCAGTAACGGCGCAAGGCATGTCATTGTTCCGGGCGTTTACATGGGCAACCTGGTCGATCCTGAGGCGAACGGACAGCCGGGCATTGGCGCAGATTGCGACGATAATGACTGTGTTTACCCATCGGCCGGCGACGACGAGGACGGGGTAGTGATTCCTTCAGCGATCATGCAGGGTGGCACTGTAACCGTCACCATAACTGCATCGGTCGCAGGATTTCTTGATGCCTGGATCGATTATAATCTCGACGGTGACTGGAGCGATCCGGGCGAACATGTCTTCATCGTACAAGCCCTCGTGCCAGGCCCGAATAATTTGAGTCTCACAGTTCCGTCCACAGCGACCATGGGCCAGTCGTATGCCAGGTTCCGGTTCCGGACCATGCAGACCGTTATCAATTTCGACGGCCTTGTTCCAAACGGCGAGGTCGAAGACTACGCGGTTTTCATCGAGGAGTGCCCCCAGGGTGAGGAGATCGACTTCGGGGATGCGCCCGACAATATTCAGCCTGGATTATCGTATCCCACGCTGTTGTCGTCGAACGGCGCCAGGCACAATGTCGTTTCCAATATCCGCCTTGGCGCACTGATCGATTCCGAGATGGACGGTCAGCCTGATCTGGCTTCCACCGGCGACGATCTTGCCTTGTCAGATGATGAGGATGGGGTTTTCATTGAAAAGATGTATGTCGGCAAACCAGTCAATATTCAGGTTGCGGCAAGCATCTCAGGGTTTCTCAATGCCTGGATGGACTTTAACAAGGATGGCGACTGGGCTGATGCCGGCGAGCAGATCTATAACGATCAGCCGCTCAGCTGGGGGGTCAACGCACTTTTCTTTACGATACCTTCTTCAGCGCTGCAGGGAATAACCTACATGCGTTTCAGGTTCAACACAACCGGCGGATTATCCTGGTCGGGCCCGGCGGTAAACGGGGAGGTGGAAGACTACAGGGTGCACACCTGCCCGAATTGGTCGCCGGTTCCTACTTCGTATCGCCACCTGATCGTCATTCCGCATGATCTTCCACTGCTTACGGCAGGCGACGTGCTTGGTGTTTTTTACCATGATGCCAATGGTATGCTTGTCTGCGGAGGCCTTTCGGAATTCAACGGCACCGACGATCAGACACTGATCGCCTACGGAGATGATCCCGCAACGCCTGAGAAAGATGGTTTTGCCGTCGGTGAACCCATCACCTGGAAACTGTGCTCGGTGATAAAGGGCGATGCCAACGATGTGGAGGCGATCTACGATCAAACCTATCCCAACCACAACGGTACCTTTGCTGTCAACGGTTTATCGGCGCTGACAGGCCTTGTCGGGCTGCATGTGTATGCATCCGCATTCCCCGGCAGCGTTTGCGAAGGCGAGACCGTGCAGCTTACTGCCGATCTGGCCGAACCTGTCGCCGGTGTTAGTTTTTCATGGACCTCACAGCCGGCCGGCTTTACCTCGGGCCAGCAAAGTCCCATGGTGACCCCGGACGTAACGACAAGCTACTTTGTGGAAGCCTTCGATGGATTGTTCCACGCTTTTGACACGGTCACTGTCATCGTGTCCCATTCAAACCCGATCCAGGATACGGTATGGCTCAGAAATAAAACCCTGGAGCCGGGTCAGAACTATTGTTACAACGCGTTTCACACTATAACAACGGCGGGCAGCCCATCGCAGTTTACCGTTCAGAACGGGGCGGATGTTCAGCTGATTGCGGGCCACCGGATCGTGATGCTGCCTGGGACCAAATCATTGCCGGGTTCACATTTCACGGCACGGATCACCGCGACCGGCAGTTTCTGTTGTGCAGTTCCTTCGACACCATCCGTTAAGACTTCGCCTGAGGCAACGATTGTAGAGGATGATGGACTGACCCAGGATTTCTACCGGCTTTATCCCAATCCTACCCGCGGAAGTTTCGTGGTTGAAATGATCGGTGAAGGCGAAGAAGCAGTGGTGCATGCCACCATCACCAACCTGCTGGGAAGTGAGATCTTGAAAAGGTCGATGCCGGTAATGCCGCGTTATGAGTTCGATCTTTCCGACCGCCAGCCTGGTGTCTACCTGGTCAGGGTCACCAGGGGAACTCAGACTGCAATCACCAAAGTGATCAGGTATTAACCTGCCTGGTCACTTTTTTCCTTTACTTTTTGGCGGAGTGTTTGGCTGGAAAGGAGAAGGGAGAAGGGAGAAAGGAGAAGGGAGAAGGGAGAAGGGAGAAGGGAGAAGGGGGAAGGGAGAAGGGGGAATTTCTCACTTCTCCCTTCTTTTTTCGGTTGATGGAACGAAATAGGCTTTTCCCTTGAAAAATTGCTGGAACAACGAACCGTTGGGTGAAGCGAAAACAGTCTCCTGGTTCATTGAAGATTTCACAAAATGCCGGCCCGAAGCAAGGTCATTTGCCCCTTCAACCCGTAAGGCCGCCATGTTGTCGCCTTCTATTGTGAGCTGGTAAGGGAACAGGCCGGGAGTCTGGCTGTGATCGTCGGCCATCTCCATGTTCGAAGACTGGCTGATGGGGTTCAGGTAGGATACCATCTTTGCTGAATCAGCGGGCTTCCCATCAACCATCCAGAGATTGCCCGACCTGGCAAGCACAAAGGAGCTGTCGCCCGGGTAAACGAATGTCAGCCGGTTAACCCTGCTGCGGTCGAACGCCGTAACCAGCTTGTTGCGATACCGCGATGGCTGGTCGCTGAACATGAACGAAAGAAACCCGTCGACAACATAAACTTTATCGTCGCCTGCCACCCGAATGTGTGATTTGACGATCATGTTCTGCCGTCCTCCGTATCCCTGGTACTGGTTACCCTGCGAGAAGGAGACCTTTCCCAGCCTGAAATCGGCTACGGTCTCGCTGCCTTCAGCAACCACCACCCGCATCGAGGCTGAATCGTCGATCTCCAGCGCTTTCCATCCCGATGCATCAGTTGCGGCAACCCTTTCGGGCAGGGCCCTCACAATGGCGCCGATGATCTGCTGCACCGCAGCGGTATCGGCCTGAAAAGTTTTGCCTCCCGATTTTACGGTCCAGTTTTTCTCTGAGCGGGACAGTACAAGGCCTTCAGTTTTGTTTTTCGGATAGATGGTGATGGAACTGACTTTCGCGGAATCGACAGAGAACAGCTCACTTTTAAAGGTCCGCTCGCCCTTGCTGGAATCATAAAGGTAAACCGCACCAACAACGATGGCCAGCACGATAAATGCGATCAGAAGGGTCTTATTGCTGAGTTTCTTCATGTGGTTATTATTAATCACCCCTGCCGGAAGTGTTCAGAAACTGATGTTACTTTTTGACTTTGTCTTTTACTTTTTGACTTTAATCGGTTAACCATGCTTCTACACGTCAGTCTGCTAAAGGTAATTGTCGGTCATCCGTTTGATCCTGAGGTTCTGCCGGTACTGCCACCTGAAGAAACCGAAACCAACTACAAGCAGCAGGGGAAGCAGGAAATTCAGGTATTTCAGGAAGGTCTTTTTGCCGTCCTCCATCTGGTCGATCGGGCGTGAAGTGATCTCTTTGGTCCTGAGGTCGATAAGGCCGGTGTCGTCGGAAAGCCAGTCGACCACATTGACGAACAGGTTCAGGTTGTCGGGTTGCAGTTGACGCGCCTGCTGCCCTTCGCCATTGATCGCGAAGTCGCCGTCGGTGATAACGATGATCTTCGAATTCAGGTTGCCGGCGATCTTTCCGCTGAGCATCCCGGCCACGGTGAGGTTCATGAGCGGAAAGTCGGTTTGCTGCCAGTTCCTGGCCACGTTGAAGTAAACCGGCACATTTTCGGTGCCCGCCTTTTCTGAGGTGAAGGCCAGTGGGGTGAAGGTCACATCAGGATTTCCTTTCACATAATCGATAGAGCTGGCGAACTGCAGTATGACGGACGATAATCCCTTGGTGGCGGGGGTCTCGGCAAATTTCGTGATCAGCGGGAGATAAGGGAACTTCATCTGCGACTGGAAGGTCATCATCCCCTGCTGCTGGTTGACCATAACGGCCCCGCAGTTCTGGTCGATGATAAAATTGGGGTTAACCTTAATCCCTTTCCCTTCGAGCCAGGTCTCCAGACCGGTTGAAACCGCGTTGCCCGAAAGGTTCTGGAGGTTGCCGTCCACCCGGTTCATGGCAATGAAAATGTTTTTCCCGTAAGCCAGGAAAGCGTCGAGTTTGGCTAACTGATCGGCCGGGATGGTGTCGGCCGGGTTGACGATGACAAGGGTTTTGTACTTGTCGAGACTGGTTGTGAGATCCTTCAGGTTCACCGGTTCAATTTCGTAGAGTACCGAAAGCGCCTGCATCACCTGGATCATGGCGTTCAGCGGGGTCTCGCCGTTGCCCTCCACGAAACCGATCACGGGCTTATTCTCAACGGTCATTTTTTTGATGCTGGTCGACAGGCTATACTCCATCGCCGCCCCGGGCTGGATGAACGGGATGATCTCCGTTTTGTCGCCATATTGCAGCACCGCGCCCATGTAGGCTTTCTGCTGCTTCACCTGGTCCTTCTCCCGCACGTTGATGAGCACAGGGCTGATGCCGGCCTGCATGGCCTTCTGTTCGGTCGCCTCATCCTTGTTGGGATTGATGAACTCAAACATGATCTTTCCACCCGACCGGTTGGAGTATTCCGTCAGTTCATCTTTGAAATCGCGCCTGACCCTTGCAAAATCAGGCGGAAGCTCCTCGCTGATGTAAGCGGTCACCGTGATGGTCTGGTTCAGTGATTTCAGGATGCTCTTCGTGGCATCGCTAAGGGTGTATCGTTTATCGGCCGTAAAATCGAGCCGGAAGAAAAACCGGTCGGCCAATAAGTTGATGAAGATGAGCACACCGACGATTAACAAAATGTAGGTGGTGTTTGATTTCCGGGTCTTCATGGGTATGATGGATTGATTGCGGGAAACGAATGGAATTTACGATTGCCAGGAATTACGATTTACGATTGATGTATCCCTTATTTTGAATTTTGATTTTGACTTTTCATTTTGACTTTTCAAATTACATTTTGAATTTTGACATTTGAACTTTGAATTTTGAATTCTGAATTTCACCTCCTCCCGGTTCCCGGTCATGATGAAAGATTCCTCTTCCCCAGCGCCATCTCCGTGCCGGTCAATCCAAGAAATATGATGGAAAGAAAATAGATCACATCCTTCGAATCAAGCACCCCCCTGGCCATACTGTCGAAGTGACTGCCGAGGCTGAGATAGTTCAGCACGCCGCCCAGCCATCCCAGCGACCCGCTCCCGATCAGGCCAAAGATCAGGTGGAAAAAGATGCCGATAAACAAGGCCAGCAGGAATGAAACGATCTGGTTGTTGGTGATGCTGCTCGCGAAAAGCCCGATGCTGATATAGCAGGCGCTCATGAACAGCAACCCCAGGTATCCCATCCAAACGGCGCCATGATCTATCTTCCCGATACCGGCCACCGTGAAATAGTAGGGAAGGGTCATCGCCAGGGCAATGCAGATCAGCAGGAAGGCCGCCAGGAATTTCCCGCTGATGATCTGCCAGTCGGTGACCGGCTTGGTGACCAGCAATTCGAGCGTGCCGGTCTTGCGCTCTTCCGACAGCAATCCCATCGTCACCGCCGGGATGAAGAAGAACAGCGACCAGAAAGCGATTCCGAAAAACGACTGTAGCGTGGCCTGGTTCACCAGGAAGATGTCGCTTCCGAAAAGCCAGGTGAAAAACCCGCTGAATCCCAGAAACAGCAAAATCATGACATAGGCCATCAGCGAATCGAAAAACGACCGCAGTTCACGCTTGGCAATGATCCAGATTTTTTTCATATATGTTAATTATAAAAATGAGTGAATGAGTGATTGAGTGAATGAGTGAATGAATTTTTCGTTTTCAATTTTCAATTTTCAATTCATTGTCAATTGTCAATTGTTAATTGTCAAATCCCGGAAGACCTCTTCGAGCTTCCGCTCCAGCGGTGTCATCTCGGTCAGCGACCAGTTGTTCTCCACGCAGGCCCTGAAAATGGCCTTTCTGGAACTTACCCCCGGTTTGCTCTGAACCTCGAATGCCTGCGTATTTTCCGGCAGGAGGTCGACCAGTTCCACCGTATCGATCGACTGTAAAGCGGCAAAGATCTGGTTCCGGTCTCCATCCTCAATGGTTACCTTGATGATCTCCTTGTCCTGGGCTTGTTTGCGGAGGTTGTTGGCGGTTCCGTCGGCGACCAGCCTGCCCCCGCTGATGATCACGATGCGGTCGCAAGTTGCTTCGACTTCAGCTAAAATGTGCGAGCAAAGGATCACGGTCTTCTCCCTGCCGATCCGCTTGATCAGCTCCCTGATCTCCACGATCTGGTTGGGGTCAAGTCCCGAAGTGGGTTCATCGAGGATCAGCACCTCGGGATTGTGGATCAGCGCCTGGGCCAGGCCGACCCTCTGCTGGTAACCCTTCGACAGCTCGCTGATCTTTTTGTGTTTCTCTGCCTTGAGTCCGCACACGTGGACCATCTCCAGTATCCGTTCCCTGATCTTCTCCTTCGGCACGCCTTGCAGTTCTGCAACATAATGCAGGTAATCGATCACGGGCATGTCCTTGTAAAGCGGATTCGATTCGGGCAGATAGCCGATGCGCTTTTTCACCTCCTCCGGGTTCTCCAGCACCGAAACGCCGCCAACCCTTACCGTGCCTTCATTCGGGGGCATGAAACAGGTGATGATCTTCATCGTCGTGGTCTTTCCGGCGCCGTTCGGACCAAGGAATCCGACAATCTCCCCGGTGTTCACCCTGAACGACACATTGTCGACCGCTTTTTGCAGTCCATAGGTCTTGGTGATATTCTCGACACTGACTTCCATAGCTGAAATTTTTTGCAAAAGTATTTTGAAGATTTTTTTTGTGAAAATCTTTAACAAATTTTTAACACAAATCGACCATGTTTTCGGGCCTTAAACAACACCACAAGCATTTGCTGTTCGTGTTGGGAGATGAACTGTTTCTGCAACTTTTGACCGATGCAGTAAAGGATCAGGTGTGTCCCTGAAAGTCTTTGGTTGTCTTTGCAGGGAATGTCAGGCGTCGGTCTACAGGATCATCAGTTTGTAGGATCCGGTATGATCTTCGGTTTGTATCAGGATGAAATACAATCCTTTGCTTAGGGCCGAAACATCGACCTTAATTTCCTGACCCGGGGAGATACCAGGCCCGTATGACTTTCTGCTGATGAATTCACCGATCGCGTTGCTGATCGACAATTGCATCCGTTGGTAGGGTTTCCTGCTTTGCACGATGAAGTGGCCTGAGGCGGGATTCGGATAGATGATAAAGGCTGGTTCTGCTTGTTTTTCTCCGACGCCGAGGCAGAAGTCGAACGAGAAGATGATGTTGATCGAGTCGCGGCTCTGGCATCCCTTGTCGTTGGTCACCTCAACCACGTATTGCTGCACGTCGAATCCGATCCCGGTCGTTGAGGCTGTGATGGTTCTGCTTGTGGCCCCGTTCGACCAACGATAGGCGGATCCGGGGTTGCCGGCGTCAAGTACCACCGTATCGTAGATGCAGACGCCCGAATCGGCCGATCCCAGTTGAACCACGGGCAGGGGATACACATTCACGTGAGCGCTGCCTGTCTTCGTGTTGAAACCGTCGTTGACCGAAAGATGGTAGTTGGTTGTCACGTCTGGAACTACTTTCGGGTTGGCTTCCTGCGACGAAAAACCGGCCGGTGTCGAACTCCATGAATAGGAGTAAATTCCCGAACCGCCGCCGGTGAGTGAATAAAGCTGAGCCGTGTCGCCCAGGCAAACCGCATCGGGATCGGCAACCGGGTTGGTGGAAAGAGCGCCTCCTTCCACCACGATGATCACCTGCGCCGGGGGGCTCTGACATCCGCTGGTAAGGTCGGTGACACGGAGTATGTAAATCGTTGTGCTGCTGATATTGCCGGTCGACGGGTTTTGCTGTGATGAAGTGAATCCGGGCGGGTTGGAGGTCCATGAGAAGCTGTAATTGCCGTACCCTCCGCTGGCCGAACCGTGAAGGGTCGTGCTTGTGCCGTTGGGTATTGTAATTCCCTGACCGGCATTGGCGACCGGCACCGGGTGAACCGTAACCATTGCCGTGTCGTAGACCGAACGGGTGCATAGGTCGGTAACCCTAACAGCGTAAACGTTTGGCCCCACAGGCGGAACCAGCGTAACGACGCTGTCGGTCGACGCCGACATGTTCCACGAATAGGACACCGGCCACACGCCCCCGGCGACCGAAGCCTTCAGCGTGACCGGACCCCCGTAACAAAGCGAGGTGTCGTGGTTAGGAGTGATCGACATGGGGTGGTAATCGTCGATCACCACGGTGTCGCGCTTTACAACGCCGTCGCACGAGATCTGGTTCAGTTTCAGGATCACCTTTTCAGGACCTTCGGGGAGGTTGTCGCCGATGGGATGGATAACCACATTGACACTGTCGATTCCCGGCGGGAAGATCACGAAATCGTCGATAAGTGTGTAATCCACGCCGTTGCTGGCGCTGCCTTCGATGGCAAAGTTCACCTGGTAGGGATAGTCGAGCGGGGCGGCCAGACGGAAATTGATCTGCACGTCGTTGCAACTCTCAATGGCCCGGTTACCCAATTGGGGAATGCTGTTGAGGTTGATCATGTCGACACCAGGGCTGCTGAAGCTGTTTTGTTCGAGGAAAACGCCTGAATCATACAGCTTATCCACGGCATCGCCGATGGCGAGTTTGATGTGATAGGTGGAGCAGGGGATAACCTCCGCCGAGGCCGTGAACACATGTGTCATCCCGTCGTACTGGTAGTGCTGGCCGCCGGAGTTGTTCCAGTTGGAGCTGGAATTGCTGCAGATGTTGTTGATGGTTACGGGCGTGTTAACGGTTCCCGGCATCCTGGCGATGTTGATGCTGTTGTTCGAAAAGGTGCCCATGATCCCCGGCCCGCTGAGGAAAAATCCGAAGGCGTCGTTGTACTGGTTGCAGAATTCGTAGAACTCCTCGGAGCCGAAGACGTAGCGGAACCTGACGGTGTCGGATTGCGGGATGAAGTCGAATTCAAGGACCGCCTTGTCGAAAGTAGCGGACCCTGACAGGGTGGTCAGGTCGGGATCACCCGGTCCGCCGACCGATTGCCCCGCGTTGCCTTTATTATTAGGTCCGATCGCGATGCTGGCCTTCCCTGAGGTCATCAGGATCCCGCCATCGAGCCCTAACTGCATCGCGGCCATCCCGGCTGTAGCGAAGGTGCCGACCTGGTCGGAAGTGATGGTGGTCGAAGCGCCGTTGAAAGTGACGTTGCTCACCGTAATCCCGGCCCCGACCAGGTAGTTCTGGACGAGCTGCTGAGGCGTCATATTCATGGCGGCGCCCTGCACTACGGTAAGCTGGGCCATGCTTTTCTGTGTAACCAGAAACATTGAAATGAAAAGGAGAAAAGATGGAATGCTCGTTCTGAAAGTCTTCATTGGATGCTGGTTTGACCTTTTCTTCGGCCAAAGATATGAAAAATCCTGTTCAGACATTTTTTTACCGGTTTCTGTATTACCTTTGTATCCTCAACCGGATTAATCAGGAAACATTAATCCGTATGAACATGGAAACACTGAAGAAACATCTGTTACTGCTGTTGCTCCTTGTCCCATCGCTGCTCCAGGCCATGGAAAAGGCAATCCCTTTTACCCTCGACGACCGCGACCGGATCATCCGGACGGAGCAGAAGGTAGAGTCACTGCAAACAGAGATGAATTTGCAATTAAAGGCAACCGATCAAAAAATCGATGATCTCCGTTCAGAGATGAATGCCCGCTTCGAAGCCATCGACGAACGATTCAGCCAACTCTTTGGCTTCCTCTGGGCAATTATTGGTATTTTTACGACGATGTTGGCCGCCGTGTTCGGCTTCGCTTTCTGGGACCGCAAACTATCGTTGGCGCCCATGAAAGCAGAAAACCTTAAAACGCTCAATGCCCTCCGCGAATTCGCCGAACACCAGCCAAAACTCCGCGAAATCCTGAAAAACGCGGGATTGATGTAAGGCAAAGTCAATAAGCAAAAGTCAGAACAGGATTACAGGATTGCAGGATGATCAGGATTATCAATATTCTGTGATAAGATTGTTCTGAAATGGGATTTTAATGCAAAATCTCATCGTTCGGATTACCGGGCAGCCTTTACAATCAGCGATTTACGTTACACTTTCGTCTGTTGTTAAAAAGGAGCCTGGCGCTTAGAATGGATTGTTGATCAACTTCGGGCACACCAGCCTGGAATTCAAACAGGTATATAATAAAAAACTGATAAATAAAAAACCTCCCCCTAAAAACACCAATCCCCACTAATCCTGTCTATCCCGTAATCCTGAAAATCCTGTTCAGACACTTTCCCGTCACGCGTCACGCGTCACGATTCAGCGCCTCATACAACACTTCGATCGGATGCAGCGCCCTTCGCCCGGTTCCGTCCTTGATCTGGTGCCGGCAGGAGGTTCCCGGAGCCACGATGATCGTTTCATCATCTGCCTTCCTGACCGCCGGAAATAATACCAGTTCCCCGACTTTCATCGAAACATCATAATGCTCCTTCTCATAGCCGAAAGAACCGGCCATCCCGCAACAGCCCGATTTTATTTCCTCGACGATGTAATTGGCCGGGATTGAAAGCATCTTTTTGGTCGGTTCAACAGATGCCAGCGACTTCTGGAAACAGTGGCCGTGAAGGAGGATCTTCAGCGGGGAGGTGGTAAATAAATGAGTGAATGAGTGATTGAGTGAATGAGTTATTGATTGATTGATTGATTGATTGGCTGACGGATCTTTTGATTGACTTATTGACGTTTCCTGAATTTTGAACTTTGAACTTTGAACTTTGAACTTTGAATTCTCTTTTTCTACAAACTCTTCAAACATCAGCGCATGTTTAGCAAGTTCCCGCGCTGCTTCCCGAAGCTCACGATCCACCAGTTCTGGGTATTCGTCGCGGAAGGTGAGAATGGCTGATGGCTCGATCCCGATCAGTGGTGTTTCGGCGGTAATCAGGTCTTTTAGTTTTGAAACATTGGCATTGGCCAGTTTCTTTGCCTTCCTGATCAGGCCTTTCGAAAGGTAAGTGCGGCCGCTCTCTTCATGATCGGGGATAATGACCCGGTAGCCCATGGCGTTCAGCAGTTTGATCGCCTTCATGCCGATCTCCACATCATTGAAATTCGTGAATTCGTCGGCAAAGAGATACACCAGTTTCGACTTTTTACCTTTGTTTTCAGACGCATCTTCAGGTTCTTTGTTGGTGCCGGACGGTGGTGACTTAGCGAAGGGAGGTGTGTCAGACACAACCTGGCTATGCCGATGTGCCCAAACCCGTAACGTGCTGGAATAGAGTAACGGAATATCCCTTTTTGGGGCGAAACCCAGCATGTTCTTCGTGATCCCGGAGATGAACCGGCTCATCTGGAAGAAGTTATAAAGGCCGGGAAAAACGCTTCCCAGCCGGTTGATGAAGGTGATGTTGGCGATCAGCCTCGAACGGAGCGGTATCCCATTTGCATCGTAGTAGCGCTGCAGAAATTCGGCCTTCAGCTTGGCCATGTCGACATTCGATGGACATTCCGACTTGCAGGCCTTACAGGAAAGGCAAAGGTCCATCACCTCGTAGATCTCACGGTGATCGAAAGGATTTTCTTTTGAAGAATTCGTCAGGAATTCCCTGAGGATGTTTGCACGGGCCCTCGTGGTGGTGTTTTCCTCCTTCACCGCCATGTATGATGGGCACATCCACCGGCCTGTGATCACCGTATTGCGGCAATCGCCCGATCCGTTGCACTGTTCAGCCGCCCGGAGGATGCCGTGACTGGATGAAAAATCGAAGACTGTAGGAATATCACGGACAGGTTTCCCCGGCTCAAACCGCAGGCTGGTGTTCATCTTCGGCGTATCAACGATCTTGTTGGGGTTGAAGATGTGCTTCGGATCCCACAGATCCTTGATCTCCTTGAACAGCTTGTAATTGTGCTCTCCCAGCATGAACGGGATGAATTCCCCCCTCAGCCTTCCGTCGCCGTGCTCTCCCGAAAGAGAACCATTGAACTTCTTGACGATCTTCGCGGTCTCCAGGGCCACCGTATGGAATAACTCCACATCGGCCGGATCTTTGAGGTTCAATACCGGTCTCAGGTGCAGTTCCCCTGAACCGATGTGGGCATAGTACACACAGTCGAGGCCCAGGCCTGCCATCATGGCGTCGAATGCTTCAATGTATGCGGGAAGACTTTCCGGGTGAACCGCCGTGTCCTCGATGACCGGGACGGGCTTCCGGTCGCCGGGATAGTTTGCAAGCACGCCCAGCCCGGCTTTGCGAAGATCCCAAACTTTTTTCACATCCGGAGGGAAAACGATCGGGTAATGATAACCCAGGCCCGCTGCCTTCATCTCTTCAACGAGATCGTGATAGATCGTCATGATCTCCTCCCTCGTTTCGCGCGCAAATTCGATGATGAGGATGGCTCCCGGATCTCCATCGATGAAGAACCTGTTTTGCCGCTGGGTGATGTTGTCTTTGGTGCAATCCATGATGGCCTTGTCCATCAGTTCGACCGACCCGGGATTGTATTTCAGCGCTACCAGGTTGGCTTTCAGCGATTCGGCCACCGTGTGGCAATGCACGCAGATCAGCGCCTTTTCTTTGGGCGGTAAGGGAACAAGGTTGAGCCTGATCTCAGTCATGAACATCAGGGTTCCCTCCGAACCGGCGATAAGACTGGAAAAATTGAACCCGGAGGGCGAGGAATCGACTGGTTGACTGATTGACTGATTGACTGAATGACTGATTGACTGAATGACTGACTGATTGATTGACTGATCAATTGCATTGCCTGTTTCCTGCTGCCTGTTGCCTGCCTGCCCGACCGATTGATCTGAATATTTTGAATTTTGAATTTTGAATTTTGAATTTTGAATTTCATTTCCAAAAGGTTCCATCCTTAACAAAAGATCCAACGCATACCCCGTGTTCCGGCGATGAATCCGTTCATCCGGGTACTCTCTCCTGATCTCCTCCCTGTTGACCGGGTTGCCCAGGATGTCGCTGATCTGCCGGTAGATCTTGTTTTCCAGTGTTTGGCCTTCGCACTTTTCCAAAAACTCGGCAATGGTCAGATCCCTGAACTCCACTTCGGAACCATCGCTTAAAAACCCTTTGACCGAGATTACATGATCGCGGGTGCTTCCGTAAAGGATGGAGTGTGCCCCGCAGCTGTTGTTGCCCACCATGCCGCCCATCATGCAGCGGCTCGAGGTGCTGGTCTCCGGTCCGAAGAACAGCCCGTACTTCGAGGCAACGACATTGAGTTCATCCAGGATCACGCCGGGTTGCACGCGCACCCAATGTTCCTCCCTGTTGATTTCCAGGATGGAGGTCATGTGTCTCGAGATGTCCACCACCAGCCCGTTCCCAACCACCTGCCCGGCCAGCGATGTGCCGGCGGCGCGCGGTATCAGCGGGATGTTGTTTTCGGCAGCGAAGAGGATCAGTTTCCGGATGTCGGCTGCATGTTTCGGCCGGGCGACCCCCAGCGGTTTTTCACGGTATGCCGATGCGTCAGTTGAATAGAGCAGCCGCTGCGTTTCTTCGGTGAATATCTCACCATCGAAACCCTTGCTGAATTCTTCGATCTTTTTTATATTGTTCATGTCGTTCATACACATTGTTGCATTCACTGAGGCGCACCAGCTAATTCAAGGAATCCCGCCTCATTTTTCAGCGACTGGAACTCCGGCTGTTCCCATAACCTTCGCTGATCAGCGAATCCCTTTCCTTTGGCGATCTTCAACTGCTCAATCGCACGTTCTTTTTTATCCTGACGGGCATACACCACGGCCCGCAGGTAATTGGCCTCCGGGTTCTGCGGCTCGAAAAGCTCATAGATCAAGGTGATCTTTTCTGCTGTTTCGTTCTGGTTTTTTCCTATTTCGGCTTTGGCCTGCATATAAAGATAAAGTCCCATGAACGAACGTATTCGCTGATTCATCAGGGTGTCTTCCCTGTGGAAAAATTGTGAGGCCTGACCTGTTCCAGGTTGGCCGTTGCCTGCATGCTCGCTGAACCAGCTTTTCCACCACCGGAGATCCTTTTCCCCGATGGCTTCCATCAGTTCGCCCTTTACCTCTTCTTCCTTTCTGAAAAGTGATTCCCTGTATTTTATCTGCCGGTGGTAAACAGCGGTTTTCATGATCGAATCAAGCCGGATTTCAATACGCTGAACGGGATAAAGCTTGTTCAGGCCTGAGATAGCAACCTTGCACGCCTCTGCTGCATCGGGCATCATCTGTATAGCGGTTTCCGAAGAAATTTCACCGCTGGCCAAACGGTATACTTCAGCAATGAAACCAGTATCCCGACTGATCTGTCCATCGCGCATGGCGTTCAGCGTGATCCACCTGAAGGCCTTCTCCATTTCAGGTTCAGGCGGCCATGCGTGTTTTCCGGGCCAGGTTGTGATGAGCAGCCGGAATCCCGCCTCCTGCAAAGGCTTTTCCAGCGACAGCATCTCCTGCAGGTTGAAATCACCCAGGCCTGCCATTCCGAAATAGTCAAACTGAAATGAAGGCGGGTAGTTTAACCCGTTGAATCCGGCCCCGCAGCCGATCACCCCACCGACCTTCTGAAAATAGAGGCCGGCCAGTGCGGCCATCCTGGCCCCACCCGAAAAACCCATCAGGTAGATCCTGCCTGAATCAACCGGGTACCGGGTTTTAAATTCCACCATCAGAGCTGAAGTAATCTTCCTGATCTCTTCCGGCGACATCCCGTTTTCAATGTCGTTCGAGCCCACGAGAATAAATCCGTACCGGTCGGCGAGCCGGCGGTACAGGGTTAAGGGCAGGACGCCATCGGCATGCGGATCAAAAATAAAAATGACGGGGTGCAATGAAAATGTGGCTGTCTTATTTTTTGCAGCCTGGTCCTTGCCCGAAAGAAGACCGCTGTCTGCAACCGGAAGGTAGAGCGAATAGGAAAAGACAGAATCATGCCGGCAGTGTAAGTTTTTGTGAATGATTCCGGCTGCAGGGAGGGGCCCGTTCAGGTAACCCCCGTCATGATTACCCTGCGAACAGGAGATTGTAACCGCAAGTAAAATGGTTGAGATGAAGGTAAAGCGTGCCATACCCGAGCCCGCTTTTATTTTTTGTAGAAATTCGTCGACTCGAAGATCTTGTCGGCCGACTTGGCAATGAATCCGCTGTATAATTTTCCGTCGGAATCGGGATACCTCCTGGCAAATTCATAGTAGCAACCGGGGATCTCGTATGCTCCTTCAAGGAATTGGAATTTTACCATCCCGGCCTTGATGCTCGACTGCTCCAGCAACTCCTCAGGCGTTCCCTGTACCTCACCGCCGGCGTCGTTCATCATGAATCCGTTCGTCTTCAGGAAGTCGTTGACCTTGTGAATGCTGTTGAGTTTGTTCAAACGGTTCACGCTCACCGTGAAATGGTTGGCGCAGAAACCATTCACATACAGCCAGGCCGCATATTCCGACTCCACGCGGAGTTTTTCGTATACGGTGAAGGAAGGAGTGCCCGACTGATTACCCGAAAAGATCAGGTCGTCGGAATTCAGCACTGAGGCTGGAATGGCCTCGGTCCATCCTTTTACAGTGTCCTGCAGAAACGGGCTGAATTCCTCTACCTTCAGTTCGCTGATGAAGACACGAGGCGCATCCGGATCGGTGGCGTGTTCGAAGTGTTTGGCATATAACTTTTTGCTTTCGAAATGATAGTCGCCCATGAATTGGTAGCCGCTTTCAAGGAAGACCCTCGAGAGCTGGTCGATCCCGATCAGGGGATGCCTGAAAGTTCTGAATGCAATGTGGTCATTGATGACGGATTCGCCTTCGGCAATGAATAGATCATAAACCTTTTTGGTCGATGGATTCTGGGCGGTGTAGATGTCCCAGAGCCGTTCGAAAACCTGCTGATATTTCATGTTGCTGATGTTTAAATTGTTACCTCTATCTTTATATTTCCGATGCCGTTAATTTTGTTCAAAAATAGTGAAAATTCAACTGATCAGATCATCCATGGCCGGATGGCGTTTGGCAGCCTCGTCACGGTAAGGAAATTTTTATAACTTGGCGGTTTATTTTGATCTGGCTATTTTGCCTGATATACAGAATCATAATTACCTGAAATTTAATTTTTAATCCATGACCTCAAACGCAAAAACTGTAGATGAATATATGGCCCAGCTTCCTGAAGACAGGAAAGAAGCCCTGGGAAAACTGAGAAAAACCATTCTGGACCATCTTCCTGAAGGATTCACGGAAGAGATGGGTTACGGCATGCCCGGATACGTGGTGCCGAAGTCGATCTACCCGCAGGGTTATCATTGCGATACGAAACTGCCGCTGCCCTTCATGGGATTTGCCTCGCAGAAAAACAACATTTCGTTCTACCACATGGGACTTTATGCCGATCAGAAGCTTTACGACTGGTTTATTGATGCGGTTACCAAACAGAACGGTAAAAAACCGGATGTAGGTAAAAGCTGCATCAGGTTCAGAAAAGGCGGTGATATTCCACATGAACTGATCGGCGAGCTTGTTACAAAAATATCCGTGAACGACTGGATCAGGACCTACGAGGAGAAATTCAGAGGGAAGAAGTGAAGGTGGAACGCAATGGACAATTGACAATGGACAATTGACAATTGACAATTGAAAACGGAAAACGACTTTGGCAATCAATCAATCAATCAATCAATAATCTATTCACTCATTCACTCAATCACTCATTCACTCAATCACTCATTATCATACGCCACCCGTCACGATTTTTAACCCCTTAACTTAAAAAATGTGTATGGATATCAGCGTTTTTATTGACAAAAGCAGGATTCCGGATGAGCAATCGCTCAGGTTGGCGCTTGGCGAACGTTTTGTTTTATGGACGCAAATCGTGGAATACACCAGGAATGCTTATCCGGCCGTAATCGAAGAGTGGAACTACCCGGGAGCGAAGTATGGCTGGAGTTTCCGGATGAAGGATAAGAAACGGGCCATCCTGTACCTGTTGCCAAGGGATGGTTTTTTCAAGGTGGCCTTTGTCTTTGGCGCGAAGGCGTTCGGCGTGATCATGGCTGGCGGTTTGCCCGACTCCATAAAAAATGAACTGGCCGCCGCCAGGGTGTATGCCGAAGGGCGGGGCATCAGGATCGATGTGCACGACAACTCCATTCTCCCGGATATTTTTCAGTTGATCGGCGTCAAATTGAAAGGCTGAGTTACACCTTACAAGCAATGAATGAAAAGGACTTGAATGTAAATTTTATCAAGGAAAACATTCCTGCAGAAACGTTGAGGTGGCTGCTCTCCGGCGACGTTGCGTTGGCCTACCAGGTTAACCGCGACCTGCTTGACCACGATCTGCCTGAACTTCAGAACCGGATCGTTCATGAAGGATGGGGGAAAATGTTGCTCGAAAACCGTCATCCGGAGGGTCATTGGGGAACCGGGTTCTATTCCCCGAAATGGATTTCGTCGCATTATTCATTGCTTGAATTGCGTGAGCTTTGTGCCCCGCATGATCTCCGGCCAGCGAGGGAAACAATACAACTGATACTGGAAAGGGAAAAGTCAGCCGACGGGGGCGTCAATCCTGCCAGTACCATTGCGCAGAGCGATGTCTGCGTCAACGGGATGTTCCTGAATTACGCAGCTTGGTTCGGAATCGGTGAAGAATCGCTCCAATCGATTGTTGATTTCATCATTTCACAACAATGCGGAGATGGCGGTTTCAACTGCCGGTTCAACAGGAGCGGATGCCGGCATGGCTCACTCCATTCAACCCTTTCGGTGGCAGAAGGAATTGCCGTATACGAGCAGGCTGGTTACCATTATAAACCGAAAGAACTGATGGCCATCAGGCAGCAGTGTGATGAGTTCATCCTCACGCACCGGCTGTTCTTATCCGATCGTACCGGGAAAGTCATTCAGCCTCAGTTTCTCAGGTTTCCCTGGCCGGCCCGCTGGAAGTACGACATCATGCGGGCACTCGATTATTTCCGGTCATCGGGCAGACCGTTTGATGAAAGAATGCAGCCTGCACTTGAACAGATCATAACAAAGCGGAAAAGAGACGGCACATGGCATCAGGCGACCCGCCATCCGGGGAAAGTCCATTTCGACTATGAACCCGCCGGAAAACCGGGCCGATGGAACACGCTAAGAGCGCTGAGAATTTTACTGCATTTCATGAATGGCTTGCATCAGCAGGATAATCATCAGGCGTTGTAAAAAGCCTAAGATCGTTTCAAACGTTGACTGGTTGATATGAAAGTTGTACTTTTACGCACAACCATAAGAGTTATTCTGTAATCTCTTTGTTCATTGCGATGATGTATGGCAATCCTTGTCTGAATAACCATGACATATGGTAATCCATGCCCGCACACGGAACGCTTTAAACTTTTAAATATGTTGAAATTTTCCTGTCAACAAAAATTTGATAATCAGGAGGATGATTGTTGGCGCTGATTTGAGACTTTCCCGAAAAAAGAAAATTAAACACATGAAGATGAAACACCGAAGCAAACCTCTTAACCATTCGATAAATTTCGGCATGATGATCATTGTCCTGTTGATGCCGGTCATTTCTGTTGCGCAGGAGATTCCTGTCAGAGAAAGAATTTGCATTGATACCGGATGGCGTTTTCATCTCGGGCATGCTGCAGATGCGGCGAAGGACTTTAATTTCTCCATTGCCAATATCTTTGCGAAATCGGGGAAAGCTGAGGATTGTGCGATAGGCCGCAGGTTCGACGACTCGGGTTGGCGCCGTCTCGATCTGCCGCACGACTGGGCGGTGGAATTGCCATTCGTGAAGTCCGATAATCCCGACGTCGTTGCCCATGGTTTTAAACCGGTCGGGGGATTGTTTCCGGAAACTTCAATAGGATGGTACCGGAAGATCCTGACGTTTGCCCCATCCGATTCAGGCAGGAGGATCTCCCTGACCTTCGATGGCGTGTTCCGCGATGCACAGTTCTGGCTGAACGGTTTTTACCTGGGCCGCAACGAAAGCGGGTATGTCGGGGTGACCTGGGATGTGACCGATTATGTTGATTTTCACAACCCCAATGTCCTGGTCGTGCGGGTCGATGCCACCCAATATGAGGGATGGTTTTATGAAGGGGCAGGCATTTACCGGCATGTGTGGCTGACAAAGACAGATCCCCTGCACTTCGGTAATGAGACGGTTTTTATCAGGTCGAGACTTGCGGGGAAGGATGCGGTTGTAAATCTGGAGGCCGTCGTGGTTAACGAGAATCTCGACACAGACTGGAAAAACCTCCCTTCGGGCAACCGGAAAAAGATCCTGTCAGAGGCGAAACCGCTGAATGTCAATATGAAAATCATCGACAGGGAGGGGAAAACCGTGGCCAGCGATCAAATGGATATATCCCAATATACGGCTGATGAGGAAAATGTAATAAAGAGGCAGATGATGGTATTTCATGTCCGGCCCTGGGATTTGAGTGATCCCTATCTCTATCGCATGCAATTGACGCTTTCGCAGGCCGGTCGGGTATATGATCAGGTCACCGTGAAATTCGGGGTTCGCAACGTGAGGTTCGACGCCGACTCGGGTTTTTTCCTCAATGGCCGTAACCTCAAACTTTACGGGGTCAATTGCCACCAGGATCATGCCGGCGTGGGAGCAGCGGTACCCGATTATCTTCAGTACTACCGGATTGGGTTGCTCAAAGAGATGGGGGTGAATGCCTATCGTGCCAGCCACAACGCCCCGACCCCCGAACTGCTCGATGCCTGCGACAGCCTCGGAATGCTCGTGATCGACGAACAACGGCTCGTTAACAGCAGTCCGGAGTATCTCGACCAGTTCAAACGGCTGATCGAACGCGACCGGAACCATCCATCCGTCGTTCTATGGTCGATCGGCAATGAGGAGGGATACATTCAGACCAACAGTTTCGGGAAGCGGATCGCGCAGACACTCATTGACTTCCAGCATAACCTCGATCCTTCGCGCACCTGCACCTATGCGGCCGATCTGCCTGACTGGTATCCCGGCATCAACGAGGTGATCCCGGTCAGGGGGTTCAATTACCGGCAGTTTGCGGTGGCCGATTATCATAAAAACCACCCTGATCAGCCGATCGTCGGGACCGAGATGGGCAGCACGGTCACCACCCGGGGCATATATGAAAAAGACACGATCAGGTGCTACCTTTCCGACCAGGACATTACCGCTCCCTGGTGGGCCAGCACTGCCGAGACCTGGTGGAAACTCTGTGCGGAACAACCCTGGTTCATGGGCGGTTTTATCTGGACGGGTTTCGATTACCGCGGTGAACCTACACCTTTTGCCTGGCCCAATGTGAATTCCCATTTCGGCATCCTCGACATGTGTGGTTTCCCCAAAAACCTCTATTATTATTATCAATCCTGGTGGACCGACCGCGATGTTTTGCATATCTCACCACACTGGAACTGGAAAGGGAAGGAGGGACAGTTGATCAAGGTATGGGTAAACACCAACGCGGACGAAGTAGAACTTTTTCTGAACGGCAAGAGTTTCGGGAAGCAGGTGATGCCCCGGAACGGCCATCTGACATGGGATGTGCCGTATGAACAGGGAAAACTGGAAGCGGTTGCCATGAAAGACGGCCGCAGGTTGGTCAGTTCGGTCGGAACCACCGGGGACCCCGTCGGGGTGGTACTTCGCGAAAGTAAGAAAACCTTGTTAAACGATGGCAAGGACGCAGTGGTGGTGAACGTGGCCGTTGTGGATCATCAGGGAAGGGAGGTTCCCGATGCGATGAACCTGGTGAAATTCAGGCTCACCGGGCCCGCATCGATCATCGGTGTCGGTAACGGCGATCCCAGCAGCCACGAAGCCGATAAGTGTGAGGTGGGTCAATGGCAGCGCAGTTTGTTCAGCGGGAAATGCCAGGTGATCATCCAGGCCGGGCTGACTGACAGCAAAGTGAAACTTGTGGCGGAATCGGATGGGTTAAAGCCGGCGGAAGTGGTTTTTGAATAGCAGTAGTTTTTCCTGATAACCCTGAAGTTCGTTTATTACCGCAAGGGTATTATGGAGCATCTAAAATATCCCTTCTCTGAATTCATCAGAAACGCTACCACTCCATTACTCACTCACCTATGCATTTCCCCGTTCACCAGCTCACCACCTCACCCGCTCACCCATTCACATGCTTACCCGTTAACCAGCTCACCCGTTCACCCGTTCACCAGCTCACCCGTTCACCCGCTCACCCGTTCACCCGTTCACCAGCTCACCCGTTCACCTGCTCACCCGCTCACTCGCTCATCTGCTTATCCGTAAAACTCTATCAGTGGCCTGAAATAGTACTTCGTCCACCCTGCTGAGATACTGTCGAACTCTTCATCCGGAATGTTGGTGTGGACCACCTCGGCGCGGGTGTTGGGGCCCTCCGCTTCAAGTGTGATGGTCACAATCGAAGGGGCATCCTCTCCGCCAAAATACCATTCCTGAACGATCTTTTTCCCGGGTTCAAAGGCGATGTTACGGCCATTGATGCTGCCATCCCACAGCGAAAACTCACTGCCTGGTTCGGTGCTCATATCGGCAGGCTCACCTGTCCAGAGCTCCAGCGTGGCAGGGACGGTAAGCGCTGCATAAACCATTTCCGGAGGGGCCGGGACAAGGTAGGACTTCTTGAAATCTTTCATGATTGACTGGTTAGAGGAGTGTAAAGATAGTAATTATCACCTTCTCATTGCAGGTAATATTTCCCGGCCGGGATCATTTCCTGCTTTTCCTGAGAACTTTATTCATGAAAGTGAATTCGTCATACCCAATCTGTATACCTTTGCATTTTCTTACTTTTGGCCTGCCCGAAAGAATAGTCTCTGTTGAACCATACATTGCCTTTGAAATTATGGGCCAGCATACAGGGTCAGTTTAAATCCGCTCACCTACCAGGTAACGCCATACGCTATATGACAGAATTTTCACTTCGGGGCTGGGATCCCCGCGACATTGGTTCCTTGCTCAAATATGCCGACAATTATCAGATTGCGAAGAACCTTACCGATAAATTTCCGCATCCATACCGTAGGGAGGATGGGGAAAAGTTCATTGCTTTTGCTTCAGGATTTGATCCTGCCCGCATATTCGCCATTGATATAAATGGTGAGGCGGTCGGTTCGATCGGGATCTTTCCGCAGGAGGATGTACACCGCCTCAATGCCGAGATGGGTTACTGGCTGGCAGAGCCTTTCTGGGGCCGGGGCATCATCAGCGAAGCGATTTCCAGGGTTGTTGAATATGGCTTTAAAACCTGGGATATCAATCGGATCTTTGCACGGCCCTATGGAACCAACCTGGCATCTCAGCGGGTTTTGGAGAAAAACGGCTTTGTGCTCGAAGCACGGTACCGCGGAACACTCATAAAAAATGGTGAATTGCTGGATGAGCTGATTTATGCTATCCGTCGTTGAATAAGGCGACTGGAAAACCTGACGTACCGGTGAAGTCTGCCGGCATTTATACATAGTATCCAGCCTGTTGAACGGCCCGGTTTATACACATTTCTTACCAAAGTTGATCTGTCGATCAACTGGTGTGATACCTCGCACTTGTTTTAAATCCGTCAAATGGGTATTTTTGCCTTTCATGAAGAAAAGGAAATCATCAACCTATGGATTACATCGATTACTACAAGATTCTTGAAGTAGGTAAGGAGGCAACAACTGCCGATGTTAAAAAAGCCTACCGCCGGCTGGCCCGCAAGTACCATCCCGACCTGAACCCGAATGATAAGACCGCCAAAACGAAGTTCCAGCAGATCAATGAGGCACATGAAGTGCTCAGCGATCCTGAAAAGCGGAAAAAATATGATAAATACGGACAGGATTGGAAGCATGCCGACGAATTCGAAAAGTCAGGGTACCGGCCGGGCTCCCGGGAGCAGGGCGCTCGCCGGAAGCAGCAACACCAGCCGGGGTTTGATTATTCCGATACCTTTGGTGGGACTGATTTTTCTGATTTTTTTAATTCCATGTTCGGATCGTCAACCGGTTCGTCGCGTGCAAAGCAGGTGAAATTCAGGGGCGAAGATTACAGGGCGGAGTTGCACCTGGATATTCGTAACGTTTTTCATACTCACCAGCAGACGCTCACGGTCGACGGTAAAAACATCCGGCTCACCATTCCCGCGGGCGTTGAGGATGGGCAAACCATTAAAATTCAAGGTTACGGCAGTCAGGGAATCAATGGCGGCCCCCGTGGCGACCTGTATCTGACGTTTTATATCGAAAACACAACCCCTTTCAGGCGCGAAGGGATCCATTTGCACCGTACAGTCGATCTTGACCTTTACACCGCGATTCTTGGTGGCGAAGTTTTGCTCGACACCTTCGAGGGCAGTGTTAAGATCAACGTAAAACCCGGAACCCAGAACGGAACCAGGGTCAAACTGAAGGGCAAGGGATTTCCCGTTTACAAACATGAAGGGGAATTCGGTGACCTGTTTGTCACATTCCAGGTGAAATTGCCTGAGAACCTTACCGGCAAAGAAAAAGAACTGTTTGTTGAACTGTCAAAACTGAGATCCCATGGAAAATGAACAGCTCATCCCCATTAACAAGATCTGTGTTCATTATGAGATTGATCTTGCCTTCATCGATGAACTACGCGACAGTGGCCTGATCAGCCTGATGACCATTGATGACACCCAGTTTGTCGAAGAAAATCAGGTTGCTGACCTTGAAAGGATGATCCACCTGCGTTACGATCTGGATGTCAATGTAGCTGGGATCGATGTCATCTCCAATCTGCTGCAGCGGCTTACCGTTATGCAGGAGGAGATCATCATGCTGCGCAACCAGCTCAAACGTTTTTCCTGACCCCGACGGGGTCCCCCCACCCCGACGGGGTCCCCCCACCCCGACGGGGTCC
>CAYYPH010000038.1:0-39332 GCA_964473485.1 uncultured Prolixibacteraceae bacterium
TTTTGCAGATGAAGGGATCATCTGAATTTTTGCCCCGGGAAACCGGGGCTTTTTTTCAATTCCAGAAAGGCAATCATGGTATTATCAAGTTAAAGAATATGTCAGCATATTTTACATACATTTGCTATTCCTCTTGTCTTTTTAGTTTAATTTTACCTGCTTATCAGGTTAAATACTTTTTTTTACCATGCTTAGAATAGCGGTCGACAGGCAATAACCTAATCCTAATAATCAATACGTTAATGAAAACAAAATCCGATAATCAAATCAGACATGAAAAACTCATTGAGTTTCTCTCCCAGTTTCGCCAATATCAAACAGAGGACGGAATACCTACAATACACAAAGTGAGTCAGGAACGGACAGGAACTGACATTGAGAAAATTTCGATCAATGATATTAATAAAGGGGTCGTCGTTTTGACAGATTTTTTAGACATAATGAGTGGTTCGGCAGGAAATATTGATCTATATCGACTTTTACAAGCTTATTTCTCTGTACCTGAATACCGTGAGAAAATAAATGCAGTAGTTGAAGAAGCACATGCATTCAATTACGTAAAAATCAAAAAAGCCAGTAATTGAAATGCAATTAACTCTTTTATCTCCCCGGAAATCGATCAACAAGGCCTACCTGAAGGTTAAACCTTCTCGTAGCGAGATAGAACTCTTCAAGAAGCATCTAATTGGACTATTGGATGGGTTAGATGAGAAAGAGTCAGAGGAACACAACAAAAATGACCTGGGGGACTTTCTTAAAAACACCTTTTATCAGCCCGATTACTACATCAACACCAAAGACCGCGCTGATCTTGTGATCCATACGGGTCCTGATTCAAAAAGCGCCCCTGGAGTGCTAATTGAAGTTAAGAAGCCAAGTAATAAAACCGAAATGGTTCAGCCAGACAATCTGAAAACAAAGGCTTTTTATGAACTTATCCTTTATTACCTGAGGGAACGGATCACGAACGCGAATCTTGAAATAAAACACCTGATCGCAACGAATGTTTTTGAATGGTACATTTTTGATGCTGCCCTGTTTGAAAAAACCTTTGCTCAGAATAAATCGCTGGTCAGGCAATTCAATGATTTTGAACAGGGTCGGCTTGCAGGTACGACAACAGATTTCTTTTATAATTCCATTGCAGAACCGTTTGTTTCCGGTATTGAAACCGATTTTTCTTTCACATGGTTTGATTTCCGGGAATATAAGAAACCTTTGCGAAATGAGGATAAATCGGATGATACTAAGCTGATCGCACTGTTTAAAGCGCTTTCTCCGGAACATCTTCTTAAGCTTCCTTTTTTAAATGACAGCAATACGCTAGATAAGACCTTTTATGCAGAACTGCTTCACATCATCGGTCTTACAGAAACAAAATTGGGAAGCAAAAAGATCATTGAGCGTAAAAAAGATGGTCAGCGTGATCCGGGTTCGCTCATAGAGAACACTATTTTACAACTCGAAACCCGGGATAAAATCACCCGGTTGACCAAGCCGATTTTTTTTGGTGAAACCTATGCAGAAAGACTCTATAATGTTTCCCTTGAACTTGTGATCACCTGGTTGAATCGGATTCTGTTTCTAAAGCTGTTGGAAGCCCAACTTATTCGTTATCACAAGGGTGATACGGAATATGGGTTTATGAAAACCGGGCGAATTGATGGATATGATGATCTGGACAACCTTTTTTTTCGTGTGCTGGCAAGGAAGATTGACGATAGGGATCCGGAAATGAAAAAGTTGTTCAGTACGATTCCCTACCTGAATTCCTCGCTGTTTGAGCCCACAGAACTTGAGCAATTGACCATCTTTATCAGCAACCTTCAGGACCATGCCTTATTGCCGATCATTTCCTCTACGGTTCTGAAGGACAACAATGGGAAGAAACGTACAGGAAAACTCAGCGGACTCCAATATCTTTTCGAGTTTCTCGATGCGTACGATTTCGCGGGCGAAGGCTCAGAGGAGATCCAAGAGGATAATAAGACATTGATCAATGCTTCGGTTCTTGGGCTGATCTTTGAGAAGATCAATGGCTATAAAGACGGCTCCTTTTTTACCCCCGGTTTTATCACCATGTATATGTGCCGCGAAACAATCCGAAGGGCGGTTGTGCAGAAATTCAATGAAGCAAAAGGATGGAGTTGTAATAGTATCGATCAGCTTTATGACAACATCGAAGACCGGCAAGAAGCGAACGAGGTCATTAACAGCCTGAAGATTTGCGATCCTGCAGTTGGTTCCGGCCATTTCTTGGTGTCGGCGCTCAATGAGATGATTGCCATCAAGAGCGACCTGAAGATTCTCTCTGACCGGGATGGCAGGAGAATGAAGGAATACAGGGTGGAAGTCGCCAATGACGAACTGATCATCACGGATGAAGAAGGAGACCTCTTTGAATATCTTCCAGGGAACAATGAAACCCAGCGGATCCAGGAAGCCATGTTCCATGAAAAGCAGACAATTATTGAAAATTGCCTGTTCGGCGTTGACATCAATCCGAATTCTGTTAAGATCTGCCGACTCCGTTTGTGGATTGAATTGCTGAAAAGCGCTTACTACAAGGAGGGAAGTAATTATTCAGAGTTGGAAACACTACCGAATATCGACATCAATATTAAATGCGGGAATTCGCTGATTGGTAGATATTCAATTAAGGCAGATGTAAAACCGGCACTCAATAAAAAGATTTTTTCTATTGACAGTTATCGCGTCGCAGTAATGACTTATCGAAATGCTCCAAATAAAGAGGTAAAACAGTCAATGGAGCGACTTTTAACTAAAATAAAAGAAAACTTCTATCTTGGAATAAGCCAAACAAATCCGGAGGTAAAAACACTGCAACGGCTTGAGAGTGAATTTTATAATAGTTATATCCAAGATAGACTTATTGAAGTTGACCAGGACCCTAAAAATATTTTAAAAATTGAAAAAAAACGCCAAAAATTATTGAACGAGATACAACAGCAAAAGGAGAAAATTCAGCAAATTGAAAACAATGTAATATTTGATAAGGCATTTGAATGGCGCTTCGAATTTCCTGATGTACTAAATGATGATGGTGATTTTATTGGATTTGATGTTATTATTGGAAATCCGCCATGGGGAACTGAAATTGAAGAAAGATCACTTCAATTTATTAAAAAGGAAAATTCAGAAATTATTGTTCGAATGATTGATTCCTTCATGTTTTTTATAAACAAATCATTATCTTTAATTAATAGTACTGGAATGGTTTCAATGATCATACCAGATGTTCTTTTGTACCAACTAGATAATGCTAAATTGCGGGAAAAACTGTTAAACCAATTCCATTTGTTAGAAGTAATCAATTTAGGTGATAATATTTTTCAAGATGTGGCACGGGCTTCAGCTATAGTTATGGTTGAAACGACAAAGAACAATAGTGAAACACTGATTGGATTTTATAGAATGAGCCAAGGAGTCACCCTTGCCTCTGCTATATTCAAATCGGTTTCCACAAATTTCTTCTTGAGCCTGCCATATTATATTTTTCCTACTGAAAATATTGAAATGTATAAAACGATATCAAAATTAGGGGGGTATACTTTAAAAAACCTAATTGATGAAGATGGTATTCAAAGAGGTATTAGTCCGGATTTGAAACAAGCATTTATCGTTACAGATGATGAGATAAAGGTTCATGAATTAGAAATGGTTAAAATAAAACCGACCTTGACGGGAGGGACAGATGTAAAAAAGTATCAAATTGTCAATAAGACAAAAAAAATTATTTATACTACTCGTGAAGATGAACCAGAAACCATTCCCAATATTTTTTCTTATATAAAACAATTCGAAAAAAATATTACTTGTAAAGAAGTAAAATCAGGCAAACACCCATTCTATGCTTTGCATAGGGAAAGAAATGAGAAAATATTTATAAAACCTGAAAAAGTCATTGGAGTGATCACTGGCGATAAAATAATTACCAGTATCGATGAAGAAGGGTTTTATCCTACAGATGGCCTGTTTGTTTTTGCAGCTAATAAAAACGCCGATAATCGGTTTTTAATTGGACTTCTTAATTCAAAAGTCTTTACATTTCTTTATAGATTGATTTCTTTCGAAGAAGGTAGAGCAATGGCTCAAGTTAAGCCAAGTATTCTTCTTGATATACCGGTACCAGATATTTCAAGAGATGAACAAATGGAAATTGTCGAGAAGGTAAAAGAAATTGAGAATCGATATAATAATAAACGATATGACACTAGTGATATCGAATCCCAAATTGATTTCCTTGTTTATAGGTTCTATGGCTTGACAGAAGAAGAGATAGAATTTATTGAAGAACGAATCTAAGGGATGAATAATCTAAAACAAGCAGATTTTTTTTCAAAAGGGAACTTCAAAAATGGGGCCGATGATATCCACTTCATTGAAAGTGAGATTTATAATATCCTTTTTTCATCGGGTTTCAGGTTTGTCCGCATTGACCGAAAACCTTTCATGTACAAACTTGAGGAGGGAGAGAAGGTACGTTTGGTAAGGCATTTTCATGAGATTAGGGATGCTTTTACTGATTATATCAAGCAGCTAAGCATTCCACCGAATGAGATTAATGAAATATTGAATGCTTTTTATGCAAAAAGACCCATAAAAAGAAATGGTCTGATTGAGCATTATCTTACAGATACCGCTGAACCTGGTATCTGGCTTATCAGCGAGATCAAGAAGCAAACCTAAGACCCACGGTGATAGGCCTTTAGGCATGGTTGGAATTCAGTTCAAAATTCTCCGGAATTTCGTAATTTTGCTTTGTGGAAAAGACGGGATACATAGAGATCAGGATTAAGGGTTTGAAAGGCAACCTGGAACTTACACCGGATAACTATGATATCCGGGAGGTTATCGGGGTTCTTGAGCAGACAGAAAGCCTTCTTTTCCCGGGAGAAAAAAGAGAACGGCCTACCATTAGTTATCGGCAGGAATCCGGCTCTGTAAAGCATATTTTCCAGACCAGCATGCAGACCATCATTGGTTTTACTGCAATTCTCAGTCAAATCACTGCCTCCCAGAATATTGATTTTCTCGAACTGAATACGGCCAGGGCCATTGAATCGTTTCAGGATACTGCAATAAAAAAGGATTACATTATCTTTCTTAAAACCTCCCTGCCTGCATCAACTGAGCTTAGGATTGATAAAACCACCAGGTATTTTCGAACTTCGACCGTTTGGGCCGATGCCGAATTTTATTTCTATGGCAAGATCACAAATGCCGGAGGGAAAGATCGGGTCAATATCCATGTAAATACCGAAGATCTTGGAATCATCCGTATTGAAACGCCTCAGCCTGTTCTCGAAAACCTTGAAGAGAATATTCTTTACAAATCATTTGGTATCAGAGCCTCCGGAAAACAAAACACAGAGACGGGGGAAATTGATAAGGGAAGCCTGGTTTTTCTTGAAATGATTGATTACAGTCCGAAATACGATAATGATTATCTGCAGAAAATCAGGAAAAAAGCAAAATCCTGGCTCGGATCAATAAATCCGGATGACTGGTTACGTGAAGTGAGAGGAGGGTACAATGCCTAAGGGTGTTTTGTTAGACACGAGCTTTTTCCTCCGGTTCCTCAAAGAGGATGATCCGTTGTTTAAAAATGCAGATGATTATTTCCGGTATTTTCTGAAGGAAGAATACTCGCTGTATGTATCAACTGTGACCATTGCCGAGTTTTGCGTTGGAGGTTCTCCTGACGAATTGCCATTGAAGAACCTGAGGATACTCCCCTTTAACTATAATCATGCTGTCCGTACGGGAAATTTTGCTAGATGTTTATTTGATGCCAGACGAAAAGGATCTGTCGCATTTAAAGAACGGTTGCTAATTCCGAATGATGCAAAATTATTTGCTCAGGCTGATTCAGAGGCGAGTATCGAGTATTTTGTAACGACCGATTCGGAGAGTCTGAAAGCATTCGCTATCCTAAAACAAAGCGCCAAACCCCTGTTTTCGGTGATTGACCTCAATACTCCCTATTCAGAAACCTTCGGGATTTTGGATTTATAGGCTTTTCCCACCGAATACAATTCTCAGTTAAACTGTTCTAAGGACATTGACTACTTTGTAATCATCCAAATGTCAGTGAATTTTGCTAACCATAGATCCTGTCTTCATTATTCGGAGCTGTAACTATGTCTATTTCCCGTTAACCTTATTTCATATCCTCCTGTTTTCCTTTTCTAGATTGGTTTTGCAAACCTTCACGCCTTTGTTTCCCGGTCAATTCATCTGCTAAGCTAAAATCCCCTTCCTGGGTGCAGTTCCACTCATTCAAGGATTTTCCCGGCATATCCTCATTGCTTTCCGGTATTCCAGTTCCTCCTTGAGTGCCCCTCCAGGGTCTTATTTACACTTGCATATAAATTAACCTCTAAAACTCAAAGCCATGAAAAAATTTGTAAAAAACTACATCGGAAAAGGAAAGAAAGTAGAAGGCCTCGAAATCATCAAGATCAACCTGAAAATCTCCGACATCGCCAAGTTCGCCCACAAATACAACGACGAAGATTACATCTCCCTGGAAGTCGCAAAATTGCAGAACACCGACAACTTCGGCCATGATTACACGGTTTACGTCAACCGCCTGGAAGAAGAACAGGTCAGCGAACCTGCCCCGGCTCCGAAAAAGCAAACCAAGAAATCCAAGGCTGCAAAGCAGGAAACCTCCGAAGTGCCCTTCTAAAAGGGTACTTCTCCCTAATGAGAGCTGGTCTTCGGATCGGCTCTTTTTTTTGTGCTTATGAATCTCTTATGATTCCTGAGGATGGATATCTTCATAATCAAACTTGTTGTAATTTTGATATTGTATTTTACCTGTAGACTGACCATGTTAATAGAATTTCAATATTTCGAAGGATGTCCTAATGCCGTTGAGACCCTTGCTAACCTAAAGGAAGCGATGTCAGAATTGAACATCCCTGAAGATCAATTAAAAGTAGTTGAGGTACCAGATATTGATCTTGCAAACAGGTTGACCTTTCAAGGTTCACCGAGTATTCTGATTGATCGTAAGGATATTTATACTGGCAAAGAATCAGGGAAATTCAGCTATTCATGCAGACTATATGATTTTGATGGGCTGCAAACGGGTATTATCCCACAAATGTTTATTTCGGATAAACTCAGGATGGTTCTAATAGAAGAATAAATCAACGAAATTCGCCTGTATCCTTAGTAAAAGGGACCCGTAACACATGATGTGTGACATTCAAGGTGTTATGGGTCACTCCACGAGACATACCCTTCTTTACTGCCTCTTATGAACAATTCCCGGCAAAGTTAAACTCGCCAAAATCTCGCGGCGCTAAGTGCTGCCTCCTGAAGGAACCGCAGCCCGTCGGGTTCATTCAGATTTCCTTACAGTAAATCGTGACCTGAACACTTGCACCGGAATTTTGTGCTCCGTTTGGTGTTCCCGCCAAAAATTATTCAAACGGCGGGCCAGATGCCATAACAGGTCGCCAGGGCAGGCGCAGCACTCATGAACAACGCACAGATCTATGCAGCGATCACCGAAAAGATCATCGCAAACCTTGAAACAGCCGGGAGCTGGAAGAAGCTCTGGCAGATACCATCACCGGTTAGCCTGAATGGTCATTATTACCGGGGAATCAACCGGCTGATCCTCTCTTCGGATCCATTCAAGAGCCGGGTTTACGGAACCTTCCAGCAAATCCGGGCCAATGGCGGCAAAGTCCGCAAGGGCGAAAAGGCCACGGTGGTGGTCTTCTGGAAGTCATCCATCCACACCGACGAAGTCACCCGGGAAACAAAAAAGATGTTCTTGCTCAGGTACTTCCATATTTTCAATACAGAGCAGGCCGACTTCGACCAGCAAGGTCTTGACAAGATCGCACAGCTGCAAAACCTGGTTGAAGAACGGCACAACGATAGCCATGTTGACGCCGAGCAGATCATCACAGGGTATCGTAACAAACCGGCTATCCATTTCTCGGACAAAGAGGATCGGGCTTACTATTCTCCGATAGCCGACATGATCTCGGTCCCTCAGATGAAGTACTTTGCGAACGCATCAGAATTTTTCCGCACGCTGTACCATGAACTTGGCCACTCAACCGGCCACCCGAAAAGACTCAACCGGTTCGATTTCATGTCCAATCGTTTCGGGGATGAACCCTATTCCAAGGAAGAACTGGTTGCCGAGCTCTGCTCATCCTACCTGGCTGAGATTGCACACCTGGAACTGAACATCCGCAATTCCGCCGCATACATATCCGGATGGGCATCCAAACTCAGGGATAACCAGAAATGGATCCTCTGGGCTGCATCCCGGGCCGAAAAAGCCGCAGATTACATCCTGGGAATCACCTCTGAGGAACAGGTTCCTTCAGATTCCTCGGAAGAAGAAATTCTTGAGCCTGCACTGGCCGAATAGTCAATCACATAAAACCGGCGTGCCAGATGCCATAATAAGTCTCAAGGGCATGAGCATTTACCATGTCACATACTCATTATTCCGGCGATCCGAGGCAGATCACAGCCCGTTTCCCTTCAACCTGCCACACCTGCGGAAAATCAATCAAAAAAAGTGAAACCATTATTTACTGGCCCAATGGCAAAAAGGCCGGCCATTATGACTGCGATATCCTGGATTACCGGCAGTCAATAGCATCTTTCGAAGATGAAGACCGCTATAACAATGTTTATCACTGATGAACCGGGAGATCCTCTGAATAGGAGGTTCTCCCTTTTTTACTGCTTTTTTTCTTTGAAAGTCCAGGACAAAGAAAAACCGCCGGGAAAAAAGAAATCCATGTTCCGGGGAACTTTTTTGAAAAGTACCAAAACCCAACCCACTGTTACTCAAAATTTCATGCAAAGTTAAACTCATGAAAATATCGTGTCACTAAACGCTGCCTCCTGAAGGAACCGCAGCCCGTCGGGTTCATTCATTCCGTTGCACGGAAGTGACCTGAACGTTTGTTCCAGAATTTTCATTCCGTTTGTTGTCAGGGCATAAATTTTTTTAACCCTGGCGTGCCAGATGCCTAAAAAAGTCTGCAGGGCAGCAGCGAATCACATGACAAAGTTGACGAATACCGCACTAAAGCCGGGAAACGGCAAACCTTCCGCCGAAGAGATGACCATCGTGAAGGCCATCCTCAATCCCGCAGAAAGCAAGACCGAAGAGACCAAGCCGGTTCTGCAGATCGAACCCGAGAAGCCGGTCATTCCCGCTCCCGAGCCAAAGAAGGAGATGACCATGATGGAGAAGATCCTCAAGATCGAAAATCTCCAGCTCGTCATCGATAAGAGGGCCAAGCTGGTCCAGACCCGCTCCGAACTGGATCGTTTCCAGATTTCCTCCAACGATTTCAACTGCTCCATGCGGCTGAACGACTCGGACGGAAACGTCTTCACCACAAGTTTCACCCCTGGAATCAAGAAGGTCATCGATTTCCTGAAATCCTCATTCGACGCAAGCATCGCCGAGACGGAAAGCAAAATCACCTTCTGAATCTCCTCCTTCGTCGAGATTCCGGCGTTCCGGCTCAGGCCGGAACGCTTTTTTTATGATCGTAATGGCTGGCGACAAACCTCAAGTCACTGAATTTTAGTAATTTTGTACTGATTATTTTTCCATGTATGAAAGATCAGCTCGACGAACAACTCCACAAGCGGAACATCAAACCCACTGCGATGCGCGAGTTGGTTTTAAAGGTTTTCAGCGAGCAATCCACGGCGATCAGCCTTGCGGATCTTGAACTAAAATTTTCAAAAGCAGACAGGGTGACACTCTATCGTACATTAAAAACTTTTGAAGAGAATAAACTGATCCACCAAATTGACGATGGTTCCGGCTCTGGCAAATATGCTCTTTGTACTGAAACATGCGAGTGTCAGCCACAAGATCTGCATGTTCATTTTGTTTGCACACGGTGTAATCAAACATACTGCCTAAACGAGATACCTATTCCTACAGTCAACCTCCCGGTGAATTTTAACCTTGAAAGTATCAATATGGTTGTCAAAGGAGTATGCGCAAGTTGCAGGATTTAACTTTGCAACTCAGTTGCATTAGTTTATCATGTATCTTTGCATTCAGAAAATCATGAAATCCATATCTGTCATATTATCCTTATTTGTTTTGGTACTAACTACAGTTCCATGCATTGACAGACCTTTCGATAAGGATATTCATCATTCCGAACAGGCTGGGAATGCCGCACACAATCACGAGAACGATACCGATCAATGTTCCCCTTTCTGTGTTTGCAATTGCTGCGGTAGCCAGGTTCTATCCATTGAAACTTTTCTGATTTCATCGATTCTCCCTTTGCACTCGGAGCATGTTTTCTGGTTTGCTTCTACCTTCAAATCCAACCTTTTTCATTCCATCTGGCAACCGCCAAAAATTAGTTAATTCTACAATCTCATTTTTTTCTGTATTCAAACTGCTATTGCCGGTTTTGAAAATGAATTTCGTATTAACTTAATACATTGCTCGTCATGATAGAACATATCATTCGATTTTCGATCAAGAACAAGATTATCATTGGACTTTTCATCGCCGCACTGGTTGGATGGGGCACTTATTCTCTTGTTCATCTGCCCATTGACGCCGTACCTGATATCACAAACAACCAGGTGCAGATCATTTCGCAGGCCCCATCCCTGGCGGTTCAGGAGATGGAGAGTTTTATCACCGCACCCATTGAAGTGGCCGTGGCAAATATCCCCGATATGCTCGAGCTTCGATCCATTTCACGCCTGGGATTGTCGGTGGTTACCATTGTTTTTAAAGATAACGTGGATATTTACTGGGCACGCCAGCAGATCAGTGAACGGCTGCGTGAAGCTGAAGCCCAGATCCCGCAGGGGTTGGCAAAAATTGAAATGGCCCCCATTTCCACCGGTCTGGGTGAAATATTTCAGTACACCCTGGAAATTAAACCGGGATTCAAGGATAAGTACACCATCATGGATTTGCGCACGTACCAGGACTGGATCGTGCGTCGACAAATGCTGGGAACGCCGGGTGTTGCGGATGTAAACAGCTATGGAGGACTGGTCAAGCAATACGAAATCGCAGTGAATCCCGAAAAATTAAGGGCAATGGGATTTTCGCTTACAGATATTTTTGAGGCGCTTGAGAACAACAATGAGAACACGGGAAGCGCCTATATCGATAAAAAGCCCACTGCATATTTTATCCGTGGCATCGGACTGGTGAAATCCATTTCCGACATCGAAAACATCGTGGTGAAAAGCATCAATGGCATGCCGGTTTTGATCCGCGATGTGGCTGTTGTACAGTATGGCAGCGCTACTCGTTACGGGGCGCTGGTTTCCGATTCTTCCGAGGCAGTGGGAGGGGTTGTCATGATGCTCAAAGGAGCCAATGCCCATGAGGTGATCAAGGATGTAAAAGAGAAAATTGCCTCCATCCAGAAATCACTCCCAAAGGGTATTGAAATCACACCGTATCTTGACCGGACCGACCTGGTTGACCGGGCCATTGGCACGGTTTCGCGCAACCTGGTTGAAGGTGCTTTGATTGTCATCTTTATCCTTGTTCTGCTTTTGGGTAATCTCAGGGCTGGGCTTATTGTCGCTTCGGTTATCCCCCTTGCCATGTTGTTTGCAATTTCAATGATGAGGTTGTTTGGGGTTTCCGGTAACCTGATGAGCCTTGGTGCCATAGATTTTGGGCTCATCGTTGACGGAGCTGTGATTATCGTTGAAAGTGTTGTTCACCGCATCACCCAGAGCAAGTCGCATCATACCGGTTTCAAGGCGCTGACACAAAAACAAATGGATGAAGAGGTATTTCAGGCATCAAGCCGCATCCGGACGGCGGCGGCCTTTGGCGAGATCATCATCCTGATCGTCTATTTACCTATCCTGGCGCTTGTTGGAATAGAGGGTAAAATGTTTAAACCCATGGCACAGGTGGTGAGTTTTGCGATCCTTGGAGCATTTATTTTGTCTCTTACCTGGGTTCCCATGATTTCTGCCTTGTTTTTAAGCAAAAAGACAGAACACCGCCGCAATATTTCCGATAAACTAATGGACCTATTTCATAAAGCATTCAGTCCTGTAATCGCATTGGCGCTTCGTCATAAAATAACAGTGGTTCTGACTTCAGTGGTCTTGTTCTTTGGTAGTTTACTGCTGTTCAGCCGCCTTGGAGGGGAGTTTATTCCTCAACTCGAGGAAGGTGATCTGGGTGGTTTGGTTATAACCTTGCAGGGTGGTTCTCCCTCCAACACCGTCGAAGTAGTTCAACAGGCCAATAAGATCCTGCGGGAAAATTTTCCCGAGATAAAACATATTATATGTAAGATCGGTCCCGGGGAGATCCCGACCGACCCCACTCCAATGGAAACTGGTGACTATGTTGTAACACTTAAAGATAAAAGCGAGTGGACGACTGCTGAAACCCGGGAAGAACTCGTAGAAAAGATGGAAGAAAAACTTGCGGTTCTGCCTGGTGTTAAATTCGAGTTCCTCCAGCCAATTCAGCAAAGGTTTAACGAATTGATGACTGGATCGCGGCAGGATGTCGCCATAAAACTTTACGGGGATAACCTTGATACGCTAACCCTGAAAGCAGCGGAAATTGAAAAACTGATTCAAAACACCCCCGGGATAGTTGATATAAACGTAGAGAAAGTTACCGGTCTGGCTCAGATCCAGGTGGAGTACAACAGGCAACGCATGGCACAGTATGGGATATCGGTGGCCGATATCAACCGTGTGCTGAAGGCTGCCTTCGCAGGAAGTACTGCCGGCGTTGTATTCGATGAAGAGAAGCGTTTCGACCTCGTTGTAAGGCTCGATAAAGAACACCGCCAGGATGTTGAGGATGTTAAAAATCTGGCTATTTCCTTGCCCGACGGTCGATTGATACCCCTTGATCAGTTGGCGCAGGTGGATATAAAAGCCGGTCCGGCCCAGGTCTCAAGGGAAAATACCAAACGACGCATCACCATTGGCTTTAACGTTCGCGGCAGGGATGTGCAGAGCGTTGTCGGGGATGCCCATAAATTGATCGACAATCAGCTTTCCTTACCTGTTGGTTATTACACAACCTTTGGCGGACAGTTTGAGAATCTCGTAGCAGCGCGTGAACGCCTGGCCATCGCGGTGCCGGTGGCATTACTGCTAATCTTTGTGTTGTTGTTTTTTACCTTTCACTCTCTGAAACAAACCATTCTGATCTTCACTGCGGTTCCCATGGCAGCCATCGGCGGCGTGGTGGCATTATGGATGCGTGACATGAATTTCTCCATCTCAGCCGGGGTCGGGTTCATTGCCTTATTTGGCGTGGCAGTTCTGAATGGGATCGTACTCATTACCGAGTTCAATCGTCTCGAAAAAGAAGGGATTTCCGACATTACAGAAAGGGTACTCAAAGGTTTACGCACCCGGTTACGCCCTGTGATCATGACTGCAGCCGTAGCTTCATTCGGATTTCTACCCATGGCTTTATCCACCTCAGCGGGCGCCGAGGTACAAAAGCCGTTGGCGACAGTGGTTATCGGAGGTCTCGTTTCTTCAACATTCCTGACGCTTGTGGTCTTACCCGTTTTGTACATCCTGTTTTCAAGCCACAGTTTCCGGATCACAAGGAAGAAATTGAAATTTAACACTGCCTTGTCGATGTTGTTTTTAGGCCTGATCATGTTTTTTGCAAATGCTACTTATGCGCAGCGTTCCGAACCGATCAACTTAAGGGATGCCTTGCAGATGGCCCAGGACAGCAACCTTGCAATCCGGGCTTCCGCCTATTCCGTCAATGTACAAAAGGCGCTGAAAGGCGCCTCCTGGGATATTCCAAAAACTACAATTGAGGGGCAATATGGCCAGATCAATTCCTATAACAACGACAACAGTTTTACTGTTTCTCAGTCATTTGCGTTCCCGACAGAATATATAAACCGAGCCCGGTTGGCTGACGCTAATGTTAAAAGCAGCGAATGGCAATTAAAAGCATCGCAGGTTGAAATAGCCTTACAGGTCAAGCAGGTTTACTGGCAATTGGCCTACCTCTACTCTAAACAGAAATTGCTGACTTACCAGGACAGTTTGTTCTCGGGCTTTCTCAGGGCGGCTGAATTAAGGGCTAAAACAGGTGAGTCCAACCAACTTGAGATGATCACTGCCCGATCGCAAAGCCTAGAGGTAAAGAACCAGTTGCAGCAAACCAAAGCCGACATCGTTATTTTTAACCGGAAACTTCAGACCATTCTCAATACAAAACGATCTTATTACCCTGTCGATACAGTTCTTCGACGATCGGGATTTATTCCTGTGAATGACAGCGCTACACTCCCTGCAAATCCCACATTGGGATACATCCGGCAACAGGTCGAAGTATCACGGTTGGAGAAAAAACTCGAAGGCAGTCGGGCGATGCCTGATTTCAGTCTGGGCTATTTCAGCCAGACAATGCAAGGTGTTCAGGAAATTGATGGTGTATCCCGTACTTTCGGAAAAGGAGACCGTTTCACAGGATTTCAGGCTACAATAGCCATTCCCGTTTGGTTTGGTCCTTATATGGCTAAGACTAAATCGGCTAAAATCAATGAGCAGGTTGCAAATATCAATGCCGAATATTATTCCAAATCGCTTTCAGGCAACTACCTGTCATTGTTGGATGAATATGGGAAATTCAGCAATAGCATTGATTACTATGAGAAACAAGCGGTTCCGGAGGCGAATCTGATCATTGATCAGGCAAACCGGAGTTATAAGGCCGGCGCTCTTGATTATCTGGAGTATATACTCAGCCTGAATCGGGCGCTTGACATCAGGCAAAAGTACCTCGATGCGCTCAATCAATATAACCAGACCATCATTTCCATTGATTTTTTAACAGGTAAAACATTTTAAATTCCACGAAGATGAAAACGTTAAAATATAGCATCATTTTATTAGCCATGATCAGTGTAACAGCCTTCTTTGGATGTAGGCAACAAGAAACCGACGAACATGGCCATGCCGCAGGTACTCATGCCGAAAGCAGTGAAAAGGAGGGTCATACTGAAGGCGAAGCAGAAGGGGAGCACGAAGAATTAGCAGTAGATATTGTCGAACTTAATGCTGATCAGATAAAAATAGCCGGTGTGCGCATGGGTAAGATTGAATTGCGACAGGTAAGCGGTACAGTCAAAGCTAACGGTTTGGTAGTGTCAGCTCCGCAGAACATTGCCTCCGTAAGTGTCCCGATGGGTGGATTTGTGAAGTCGACGGGCTTTTTACCCGGAAGCGCTGTCAGAAAGGGCCAAACCCTGGTAACAATCGAGAATACAGAGTTTGTCGACCTTCAACAAAACTACCTGGAAACCAAAAGCAAATTCGAATTTGCTGAAGCAGAATTTAAACGCCACAACGAATTGTACAAAGAGGATGTTTACTCACAGAAGAACCTTCAGCAAACAACGGCAGAATATCGCAGCCTGAAGGCCCAACTTAAAGGCATGGGGCAAAAGCTACTGGTACTTGGTATAGATCCTGCTAACCTCACGGATGATAATATATCATCATCAATTGCAGTTGTTGCGCCCATCAGCGGATATATTCAGACAGCCAACATCAGCATGGGCAAATCGGTAACACCTTCAGATGTACTTTTTGAAATTGCCAATACTGACAATCTCTTGCTTGAACTTTCACTTTTCGAAAAGGATGCCAACTCAATAACTGCCGGCCAGGTGGTTCATTTTTCGATCAACAATGAAACACATGAACACAAGGCGGTGATCTATCAGGCAGGGAAGTCCATCAATGCTGATAAAACCTATAAGGTATTCGCGAAAATTGAGCAGCCATGCCCGAACGTGTTGCCCGGGATGTATGTACTCGCACATATAGAAAAAACTGACAGACAGGTGACTGCAGTTCCTGCCGGGGCTGTTGTCCTGTTCGATGACAAACACTATATTTTTGCTTTTGAGAAGGACAAAGAAGAAGGAGGAAAACCCTTTACTGAGTACCGTTTCATAGAGGTGATCAAAGGTGAAACAAACGATGGTTACACGGAAATTCAATTGCCTGCCGGTTTCGATCTTGACAACGCAAAAATTGTCATCAAAGGCGCATATAGCCTTCTTTCGGCAAAAAAGAATGCCGGTGAGATGACTTGCGGCTAGAATTTCCCACAAGGAGACTGCCCGATATTCAGGCAGTCTCCTTGTAATTATTGCCCTGATTCTAAAGTTATGATGTGTGTGGGATGAATACAGAATTTCTCAAGATGAAAAAGTATAAATTAAAGAATCTTGATTGTGCTTCGTGCGCATCAAAGATTGAAGATGGTCTGACAAAACTGGGCGAAGTGAAATTTGTTAATGTAAATTTTGTTCACTCAACCATGACCATCGACACGAATGACATTGAGAAGGTGAAATCAAAAATAAAGGAGATAGAACCAGAGGTGGAAATTGAGGCTGGCGATTCAGAGAATAAACTTGTATCTGCCAGTGAACTTGTGGAGAACAAACTGACTGTAATAAAAGCCGGTTTAGGGTTAGTGTTCCTGATCCTGGGTATGGTATTTGAAGATTTTCTCCACAACACGCCTTATCATTTTCTGGAATATCTTGTATTTGGCACAGCGTACCTGATTACAGGATGGAAAGTGATTGCCGCAGCAGGGAAGAATATTATCAGGGGTCAGGTTTTCAATGAACATTTTTTAATGTCCATTGCAACATTAGGGGCCTTCGCCATAGATCAAATGCCGGAAGCGGTAGCTGTCATGCTCTTTTATGTGGTGGGTGAGCTGCTTCAGGATATTGCATTGAACCGTTCAAGAAAATCCATCAAATCCCTCTTGGAAATAAAACCCGAGTTTGCCAATTTACTGGTCAATGGGGTGGTCGACAGAGTTGATCCGGAGATTGTCAAAGTTGGGGATACGATTATTGTCAAAGCCGGGGAGAAAATTCCATTGGATGGAGTGATTACCGACGGCTCATCTTTCCTTGACACCTCTGCTTTGACCGGCGAAAGCGTCCCAAAGAAGGTTGGCAAACCGGATCCGGTTTTATCGGGCATGATTAATCAAACCGGAGTGATCACGATCAACGTGACTAAAGTGTTCAAAGAATCGTCCGTTTCAAAAATATTGGAACTGGTTGAGAACGCATCATCAAAAAAAGCCGAAACCGAGAAGTTCATAACCACTTTTGCAAAATATTATACGCCGGTCGTGGTAATTGGAGCGTTGCTTCTGGCCGTAATACCACCTTTGTTATTCCCTGGTCAGACATTCAGTGATTGGATTTACCGGGCCCTTGTCGTGCTTGTAATTTCATGCCCCTGCGCCCTGGTAATCAGTATTCCACTTGGGTATTTCGGCGGGATCGGTGCGGCCTCCAGGAGGGGCATCCTGGTCAAAGGCTCAAATTTTCTTGACGCATTAACCAATATTAAAACCGTTGTTTTTGATAAAACTGGGACACTGACCAAGGGTGAGTTCAAAGTTTCAGAGATTGTATCTTCCAACGGTTTTTCTGAAGAACAAATTCTGGAATTTGCTGCCTACGCAGAATCCAACTCGAATCATCCGATTGCAAAATCAATTTCAGAGAAGTATAATCGGATGATTGATAACGCCAGGATCAATCAGACCGAGGAAATTTCCGGGTTTGGAATCAGGGCGGTTATTGACGACAGAACAGTTCTTGCCGGTAATGACAAACTGATGCATCAGCAACATGTTGAGCACCCGGTTTGTCAGGTGGATGGAACCGTGGTTCATGTGGCAGTAGGGTCGAAGTATGCTGGATATATTGTGATTTCGGACACCCTTAAAGAGGATGCCGTTGTAACTATAAGGCAATTGAAATCGAAAAATATTCAAACGGTGATGCTGACCGGAGATAACCTTTTCGCTGCGACAGCTTTTGCAAGGAAGTTGAATATTGATAAGTACTTTGCAGAACTTTTGCCTGAGGACAAAGTACGTCATATCGAGATCTTAATGAAGGAAAGCAGCGGGGGAAAAACCGCATTCGTTGGCGATGGAATAAATGATGCCCCCGTGCTTGCCCTTGCAGATGTTGGAATTGCAATGGGAGCACTGGGATCTGATGCAGCCATCGAAACCTCCGATGTGGTGCTCATGACCGATGCTCCTTCGAAAGTTGTTGTTGCGATAGATTTGGCAAAAAGGACCCGGGCAATTGTATGGCAGAACATCTTGTTTACCATGACGGTCAAAATGTTTTTCATTGTTCTCGGGATATTCGGAATTGCCACCATGTGGGAAGCCGTATTTGGCGATATGGGGGTTGCATTGATAGCTGTTTTCAACGCCCTGAGAGTTTTAAAAACAGAATTAAATTGAGTTACTGTTAATTCATTATTAATTTGTTTAAGACCAAATCAAATCTATCGAGGTCCATTATTTAGAAATCTGGGAATCTGGGTTTGTGAAGGAAATATTGTATACATGGTAGTCCAATAGGTTCAATCTTTCAACTTCTTTTATGACATACCGCAAGTTTTTATATTTTTCGTTGTCTAACATTACATAGAAGAATTTTATCCTGGTGTAATATTCAGGGACAATATGCGTTATCAGTCTTAAATGTTCGTAATTTTGTAGCATGCTAAGGAAGGCTGGACATATTTTAATTATCATTGTGTTGCTTTTCGGTACCACAGGAGTGATAATTACGCGCCATTACTGCGGAACGAACCTTGTTCATGCTGAATTATATTCAACCCCCGACAATTGCTGCGAAAGCGATTGCCCGGGTTGCCATAATGAAAGAATCAGCTTCAAGATAACCGATCAATTTGAATCCACACAAGATTATTTTGATTTCAAGGCAGGATTTCAAACGCTGTTGGAACAAGTATCGCTTCCTGTTTTACTTGCATTCTCGAATTCGCCTGAATTAAACCTGATGAATGACGGATCAGGAGGGCTTCGAAAAAATCCCTTTACTTCAAAACCTATTTGTTCAGGACAGTCTTCCCCGGTCCTGCAGGTTTTCCTTTTCTGAAAATCCATTTCTTATTCCTTGTAAGGATCTGCCTCAATTATCGGCATTTCCCTGGTTTTGATGTTGCTATCAACGTCACAACCCAATTCAATTATTTATCCACAATTTAAATTTATTCAAAATGAGAAAAATTGCAATGATTGCCATTGGAGCCGGGATGTTATTTGCGGCAAGTTGTAACAAGAGTAAAACATCTCCTGACACGAACTCAGCCGACCTTAAGGCTACGGAAACCTTGCTGAATACAGATTATTCACAGGCACAACAATATGAATCTTTGCTGGTTGAACGCCATAAGACGCCGGGAATGACTATGATGGATTCGACGTGCAAAATGTACGACAGCTTATTTCATATGCCAGACACTTCATTCACCATGCACTTCCAGACCTATTGCAAGGACATGATGAAGATGAACGGCATGGGGTCAAACGGAATGATGAGTGGTGGTTCGGGTGGCATGATGGGCGGTGGATCCGGAGGTATGATGTGTAACATGGACAGCATGATGGTTGTGATGGGTAACATGATGAACATGACCACGATGAAAATGGACAGCATGATGTTGCTTCACATGAAAAATTGCCCGGCGATGGGAACCATGTCGGCCAATATGCAAAGCATGGTTGATAACATGCAGGCAATGAGAAAAGAACATGCGAAGTTGCATCTCAATTAATATCATGGAATATGAAACCAGGGAAATTGATTTTCGGTCTGATTGCAGCAATGATGATAACTCTTGCTGCTTGTACTCCTAAAGCAAGTCCGACTGCTGCAGGTCAGGGTAAAGTTACTTATACATGTCCGATGCACCCTGAAGTGGTCAGCGATAAACCAGGCTCATGCCCGAAATGTGGCATGGACCTGGTCACCGCCGATGCCAAAGGTGGCCATAACCACGGTGATTGTAAGATGAAACATAATAAAGACGGGTACAATTACGGCGGTAGTGGCGGTGGATGTGGGATGCGGTAATCCTAATATTATTCAGCTAAACAGTCCATAAAATAATATGAAAATGAAAACAGCACATCAAACGTATTTGAAAGCGGTGCTTGCATTTTTTACAACGATTCTGTTGATTACACCCGGTATGGCTCAGATATCACTTGATATTAACGACTTGCCGCAACCTGGTGATGTTCAGTTCAGCGTAAGGGTTGACAGTGCCCAGGGAGTTAACTTGCTGCCGGGTCCATCGGGTGCCGATATAACCTGGGATTTCAGCATGCTTAACCCATGCTGTGGAAATCCGCAGACCTCCCTGGATACTGTTGACTGGATCAATCATGAGGGCACCATCAATGCAGGCTATTTCCCACTTTCGAATATTGCCCTTAAAGAGCGTTGTTACACGTACCACTCCCATGTCACTCATACTGACATAACACAGTGCTATTATGATCATTATATCCGAGATAATAGCGGGCTGTACAAATATGGGATTGAGGATCCGTCAAACATAGTTCTTGGTTCGAATCTGACTATTTTCCCGCTTTTAGCCTATGGTGATTCATCGGAAAATGTTGCCAAAATCCATATTCCGGTTTCCACTGATACACTGAGGGTCTATCATATCGTCAGCAAATCTGTTGCCGATGGTTGGGGAATGATCACAATCCCGGATACTACAGCTCAAGTAATCCGATTAAAGACTACCGAAAAAGTGTATGATACTTTGTATGTGAACGGGGTGGTTGCCGAAGTCCATTTTTACCCGGATAACTATTATTACAGGTGGTACGCAAAAAACACGGGTTTCCCGATACTACAGATCAATAAGGGTTTTCAGAACCAACAGCCTCCTTATTTTCAGCAAGTCCGGTATTATGCTAAAAGTACCTCAGCACTGGGACTCAATGAAAACGACCCAGCCGAAGGTTTCCGTGCTTTTCCAAATCCGTTTTCTTCTGTCGTGACAATGCAACTTGATCCGGGAAGAACGCTTGTTTCCGTTTCACTCTACAATTCGATCGGGAAAAGAGTGTTGATTGATGAAACTGTAAATCATGACAAGATAATTATCAACGGAGAGAAACTGCCTTCCGGTATTTATTTTTATACCATCGTTTTGAATAACAATGATTCCTTTGGTGGAACTTTATTAAAGTATTAACTTAGCTGAGAATGAGCAAGAAAGGGTGATGTGAATCATGTTTTTTAAATTGAATCTATGTTTTTTAACCGACTTGTAAAGTATTTCCTGGAGAACCGGCTGATCACCTTCATTTTTCTGATCGCCTTTATTGTCGGTGGGATTGTTTTTGCACCGTTCAACTGGCAAACCGGTTTTATTCCGCGTGACCCGGTGCCTGTGGATGCAATCCCTGACATTGGTGACAACCAGCAAATAGTTGCAACCGAATGGATGGGTCGCTCTCCTAAAGACATCCAGGACCAGGTGACCTATCCATTAACCACTGCGTTGCTGGGAATTCCAGGAGTGAGTACGGTTCGGAGCACCTCCATGTTTGGCATGTCTTTTATCTATATCATCTTTAAAGATAAAGTCGAATTCTATTGGAGTCGCTCGCGCATCCTTGAAAAGCTCAACTCGCTGCCTTCCGGAACATTACCTGCAGGCGTACAACCTACTTTGGGTCCTGATGCAACAGCTCTGGGTCAGATATTCTGGTACACGCTTGAAGGACGAGATCCCAAAACCGGTAAGCCAAACGGTGGGTGGAATCCAGCTGAGCTGCGCACGATCCAGGACTTTTACGTGAAATACGGACTGGCAACTGCCGAGGGGGTTTCTGAGGTTGCATCGGTTGGCGGGTTTGTCAAAGAGTACCAGGTCGATCTTAACCCGGAAGCCTTAAAAGCATTCAGCGTATCGGTAATGGATGTGATGAATGCCGTTCGTAAAAGCAATCTCGATATCGGCGCCGAAACCATAGAACTGAACAATGTGGAATATATCATCAGGGGTCTTGGTTATATCAAGAACCTCGATGATCTTGAAAACTCAGTGGTCGCCGTTCGGAACAATGTCCCGGTAAGAATCAAGGATATTGGCCATACCACTTTCGGACCGGCAACACGTCGTGGCGGACTTGACAAAGCCGGATCAGAAGCAGTGGGAGCGGTGGTTGTCGCCCGTTACGGCTCCAACCCGATGGAGGTCATCGGCAATGTAAAGGATAAGATAAAGGAAATTGAAGCCGGTTTGCCGCAAAAGACCTTGCCGGATGGCAGTATTTCTAAAGTGACCATTGTTCCTTTCTATGACAGGACCGGGTTGATCAGGGAGACAATTGGCACCCTTGAATATGCCCTCTCTCATGAAATCCTGATCAGCATCATTGTCATTATTGTGCTTGTCATGAACCTGCGGGCCTCATTTATTGTCGCCGGATTATTGCCGCTCGGCGTGTTGATGACTTTTATCCTGATGCGGTTCTTCGGGGTGGATGCCAACATTGTCGCCTTGTCCGGGATTGCGATTGCCATCGGCGTTATGGTTGACATTGGTATCGTGGATGTCGAGAATATCCTTCGACACCTGGAGATGCCTGAGAACAAAGGGATACGTGGGAAGAAATTGCTGGATGTCATCTACCAGGCTACCACTGAAGTAAGGGCTGCCGTGGTCACTTCGATTGCCACCACCATCGTAAGTTTCTTACCGGTGTTTGCCATGGAAGCTGCCGAAGGAAAGCTGTTCCGCCCGCTGGCATTTACCAAAACCTTTGCCCTTCTGTCGGCATTCCTTCTTGGTATCATTGTGTTACCCACCCTTGTGCATATTTTCTTCAACATTCGATTTGACAAAAACAAAATACGCAAAATCTGGAATGGGATTCTGATCGGGGCAGGCGTTCTGTTTGTCATTTTCTGGCATACATGGCCTGCATTGGCGTTGGTAGCCATTGGGATCAATAATTTATCAGGACATCTGTGGAAAGAAAAAAGCAGTGCAATTACCAACTATATTAACATTGCCATCACTGTTTTGGTGGCAGTATGGTACCTTTCCATCGAATGGCTTCCCTTGGGTGCTCACAACAGCTCATTCGTCAACTTCATCTTTGTAGCCGGCATTGTGGTTGTCATTCTCGGTGCCTTGATGACCATGGTACATTTTTATGAACCCATCCTTCGCTGGTGTTTGATCCATAAATGGAAATTCCTGATGCTTCCGGCCTTTACACTGCTTTTCGGCATCCTGGTCTGGCAGGGCATCGATAGAATCTTGGGTGTTATACCAGATGGTTTGGAAAAGATCGGCTGGAAAAGCGTCAGGCAAACAGCATTGTGGCAGGGAGCGGTAAAAACATTTCCCGGAACAGGTAAGGAATTCATGCCTTCGCTCAATGAAGGTTCGTACCTGCTGATGCCCACAAGTATGCCTCATTCGAGCATTGAAAAAAACCTTGAATACATCGAAACGCTTGATAAACGGCTTTCGGTCATTCCTGAAGTTGAAATTGCCGTTGGCAAATGGGGTCGCGTGAATTCAGCATTGGATCCCGCACCTGTTCAAATGTTCGAGAACACCATCAACTACCGGTCAGAATATATTCTCGATGAAAATGGTCACCGGATGCGGTTTAAAACAGACAGGGATGATAATTACCTGCTAAGGAATGGATCGAAGTATAATCCGGAAAAAGAGACTTTCAGGGCTGTCCCAGCCGACAGCCTTATCCCGGATGAAAAAGGAGAGTATTTCCGTCAATGGCGTCCACAGATCAAAAAGCCAAACGACATCTGGAATGAGATCGTCAAGGTGACCAATATCCCGGGACTGACTTCCGCGCCGAAATTACAACCCATTGAAACACGGCTGGTCATGCTCTCCACCGGCATGCGGGCGCCCATGGGCCTGAAAGTGTATGGTCCCGATCTTGAATCAATCGAAAAGGCAGGGATGGAGTTTGAAAAAGTACTGAAGGATGTCCCGTCGGTAAAAGCCACCTCCGTGTTTTACGACCGTGCAGTTGGTGCACCATATCTCGAAATTAAGCTGAACCGTGAAGCAATGGCGCGTTACGGAATGAGCATCAGCGACGTTCAGGAAATATTGCAGGTAGCCGTTGGCGGCATGTCGCTCAGCAATTCCGTTGAAGGACGTGAACGATTCCCTATCAGGGTCCGTTATGCCCGTGAGCTGAGGGATAACCCTGACGACATTAAACGCATCCTGATCCCTGCCATGAATGGCGTGCAGGTTCCGCTGGGCGAGATCGCCGACATTGATTATACGAGGGGTGCACAAATGATCCGGAGCGAAAATACCTTCCTGGTGGGGTATGTGATCTTTGATATGCAGGAAGGGAAAGCAGAGGTTGATGTGGTTGAAGATGCTGCAAAAATCATCCAGGCAAAAATTGACAACGGCGGTATTAAGCTCCCTCCAGGAGTGTCTTACAAATTTGCCGGGAACTACGAACAGCAGATCAGGGCGACAAAAAGGCTCTCCATTGTAATCCCCATCAGTCTGATCCTGATATTACTTCTGTTATACTTCCAGTTTCGCACCGTGACCGCATCATTCATCCACTTTTCAGGGGTTTTTGTGGCTTTTGCCGGCGGTTTTATCATGCTATGGTTATATGGGCAGGGATGGTTTATGAACTTTTCTTTGGCCGGTATTAACCTACGGGATATGTTCCAGATGCATACCATAAACCTGAGTGTCGCAGTCTGGGTCGGGTTTATTGCCCTTTTTGGCATTGCGACCAATGACGGGGTGATCATGGGAACATACATACACCAGGTATTTGAACAACGACATCCAAAGACTGTCCACGATGTTCGTGAAGCTGTCGTGGCAGCCGGGTTAAAACGAGTACGCCCGGCCATGATGACCACTGCCGTTGCGGTGATCGCACTCTTACCTGTTTTAACATCAACCGGGAAAGGGGCTGATATAATGGTCCCCATGGCGATTCCAACATTCGGGGGTATGATCATCCAGGTGATGACTGTCTTTGTTGTCCCGATGTTCCAGGCGATGTGGAGAGAACGGGCTGTAGTTCGCGCCAATAAAAAAGCATTACGAACAAATAATACCCAATAGAGATGAAAATCACAGCTTATAAAAACATATTGCTGGCTTTCATCGGCGCTTGTGGTTGGTTTGTTGCCAGCAGCCAGAAACAACCTGACTCACTGTTGCAATACCTGGTAATTTCAGCAAAGAACAACCCGACTGTTCAACAGAAGTTCTATGAATATCAGGCTGCACTTCAAAAAGTCCCGCAGGTCGGAGCATTACCGGATCCTGAATTAAATGTCGGTGTATTTATACAACCCATGGAGCTGGTGGACGGCCGACAGAACGCTGATATCAAACTGATGCAGATGTTCCCATGGTTCGGTACGCTGAAATCGGCGAAGGATGAGATGAGCCTGATGGCAAAAGCCAAATTTGAATCGTTCAGGGATGCCAAATTGCAGGTATTTTATGATGTGAAAAGGAGCTGGTACGAGTTGCAGAAAGTTCAGCAGGATATCCGGATTTCGGAAAAAAACCTTGATATCCTGCATACGATAGAGCGGCTCACCCTGGTCAAATTTAAAGCAGCGCCGGCAGGAGGCAGCAGTAGTCCGGCATCAGGAACATCCAACCCGGCGGGCTCCACACAACAGAGTTCCGCTAATTCCCAAGGAATGCAGACCATGGGCGGAAATTCAGGTGGCCAGCCGGGAGCAAGTTCAACTCAGTCATCTTCTGCCATGCAAAGTGCTTCCATGGGTAGCTCGACTGGAGGATCAGGATTGGCAGATTTATACAGGATCCAGATCGAAATCGGTGAACTTGAAAACAACATTGAATTGTTGAAGACCCAGCGAAACACAATCGAAGCCCGTTTCAATGCTTTTCTGAACCGACGTTCAGATTCACCGGTTCAATTACCTGAACAGCTTTTTCCTGATTCGCTTGGTTTATCACTGCTTGCTGTAACAGACAGTATGCTTGCAAATAATCCCATGCTGGGGATGCTTCAATACGAGCAGCAATCACTGGATGCACGACAAAAAATGGTTACTAAAATGGGGTATCCGATGATGGGATTGGGATTGAATTATACAGTGATCAGCAAAAGTGCGATGTCAACATCATCAATGAACGGAAAGGATATGATCATGCCGATGGCAACGGTTACCCTGCCCATATACCGGAATAAGTACAATGCCATGAAAACCGAGGCTGAGTTATTGAAATCTGCCAATAAGGAAAATTACCAGGCAACGGCCAATTCTCTGCAAACCAACTATTACGAAGCGGTCCAATTGTTTAAAGACGGGCAACGCAGGGTTAAGCTATACAATAGCCAGAGTGATCTGGCCGGCAAAACATTGGACATCATGTTAAAAGGCTTTTCCACATCTGCTGTCCCGCTCACTGATATCTTGCGGGTCAGGCAACAGCTTCTTGATTATGAATTTAAAAAGATTGAAGCTGTTGCGGATTATAACACGGCAATTTCATGGTTGCAACGTTTGATGGCATCTTCACCCATTCAGGAAAATTGATATTATGAATACCACGAAGAGTTCAATATTGATGAAGAAAATTTTGTTCAACAGATATTTCCATTTCGGATTGTTTGCTGTTGGAGGTCTGTTTATTGGCTGGCTGTTTTTTCATTCCTCCGGAAAAACAGAGGAAAAGCATGAACATACCGTACAGGATGGCAAGACAACGATCTGGACCTGTGCCATGCACCCGCAGATCCGCAGGGATGCCCCGGGAAAATGCCCCATCTGCGGCATGGACCTGATCCCGTTGAACCAGAATGTTGCGGAGGTCGATCCCAACGCCATTCATTTAACCAGGGAAGCTGCACAACTTGCCAATGTTCTCACTTCGGTGGTATCCCGCCAGTCATCCGTTAAGGAGGTAAGGCTCTATGGAAAGATACAGGCCGATGAAAGGTTGTTGCAAAGCCAGGTGGCACAATACCCCGGACGTATCGATAAACTGATGGTGAATTTTACAGGGGAGACAGTTAAAAAAGGCCAAACTCTGGCTATAATATACTCTCCGGAATTGGTGACAGCTCAGCAGGAATTGCTTGAGGCGGCCAAGACAAAACAATCTCAACCCGAAATATATGAAGCTGCGAAGGAAAAACTGCACCTTTGGAAGCTTTCAGATAGTCAGATTGCCGGTATTGAGAATTCCGGAAAAGTACAGACTAAATTTGAGGTTGTTTCAGGCATTTCAGGTATTGTCACTTCAAGACGGGTGAATAACGGTGATTATGTCTCGCAGGGCACCGTATTATATGAACTTGTCGATCTTTCAACCCTCTGGGTAATGTTCGATGCATATGAGAGCGACCTGCCGTTTCTCAAAACCGGTGATAGAATTGATTTCACGGTTCAGGCCATGCCAGGAGAAACTTTTTTGGGTAATATCCTCTTCATCGACCCTGTTGTTGATCCTGCAACGCGGGTTTCAAAAGTAAGGGTGGAAATCAATAATCGTTCAGGTAAATTAAAACCCGAGATGTTCGCCACCGGGATTGTCAAGGCTAACATGACAGAGTTTAAAGATAAAATGGTTATTCCTCGTTCAGCCGTATTATGGACCGGCAAAAGATCCATTGTTTACGTAAAACAACCCGGAACGGACGAGCCCATTTTTAAGATCAGGGAAATTGGTCTTGGTCCGATGCTGGGCAGCAGCTATATTGTTGCAGACGGTTTGACTGAAGGAGAGGAAATTGTAACACAGGGAACCTTTAGCGTGGATGCAGCGGCCCAGCTTGAGGGAAAGCCGAGCATGATGAACCCTTCAGGGGGCCAGGTTTCATCAATGCCGGGAATGGATATGCCAGGGGATAAAAAGTCGAATGTTAACCCTGTCCCGGCAGCCAAACCAACACTGCCTGCTTCAGAAACAATGGATAAATCAATGAAACCTATGATCGAGAGCGATATATTCGCTGTGTCCGGGAATTGCGATTTATGTAAGGAACGGATAGAAAAGGCTGCTAAATCGGTTGGAGGTGTGACATCAGCAATCTGGGATACGAAAACTCACAAAATCAAAGTGGAATTTGACTCGATGAAAACCGATCTTATAACCATTCAAAAAGCCATTGCCAAAGCTGGACATGATACAGAAAAATTTAAAGCAGATAATAAAACATACGAGGCGTTACCCGAGTGCTGCCACTACAGGTAACTCTCATAAACGACTAATTACCGATAACTTTTTTTTAATCACCTAAATTTTAAAACAATGAAAACAAGATCAATGATGTTAGTAGCAGGTTTGCTGTTTTTCAGCATGACCTCAATATTTGCCAATGTCGCAAAAACCGAAAAGATCAAAGTATACGGCAATTGCGGCCAGTGTAAAACCAGGATTGAAAAGGCGGCCAAATCCGTGCAGGGTGTATCGAAGGCAACCTGGAATTCAGAAGATTTAATGTTGACGGTTACCTTTGATGACACCAAGACCACAACCTTAAAGATTGAAGAGGCTGTTGCAAAGGTCGGACACGATACGGACAATGCCAAGGCCACTGATAAAACATACAATGCATTGCCAGGGTGCTGCCAGTATGACCGGCCTGTAAAAAAATGAGGCAATAAAGCGTCATAACACTCAGATCAATTTTAATGAAGCGTTCCATCGAAAGATGGAGCGCTTTTTTTATGTCCTGAATTTCACTGCTAAAAGGTGTCCTTTATTCTTCATGACTTCAATTGTAGTATTGCCTTATGAATTCAGAATTTATCCGGCTGTGGGATGTATTGGAGATCATGGATTCGGTCGATGCAGAAGGCAGACCGGTCCGGTTCCAGGTAAAATATATAACAGCCAACCGGACAACGGGTGAAGGTGGTGATATCATCGAACTAAAGGATGCGTGCAAATGCTCCATCCGAACAAAAAAGGGTAAGGATGTCTTTCCACAAAGGAAAAACTTTTCTGTTGCGGATAAACTTGCAAAAGATCCCAGGCACTGGGTCAATTCGACCCGCAACATTCTTCTGCCAAACGGGCAGAAACGAAAGCTTCATATCCGGCTGATCATCGAGTTCAATCACAAAAAAGTCTGCTATTGATGGAACAAAAGGTCGTCTTCGAGAATAATGTGGCTTTCCTTCCGGGCGCCAAAGCGGTGGCCACATCCTTCAAAAAGAATCAGGATGCGGCGGTGGAACAGGTGGTGATTCCGAAGGACTATTCTACGTCTCCCTGGTCTCCATGGGGCGATGACAACATGTTTCCCCAGAATGTCCTGCGTGACCTTGAAAGGAACTCCATTGCCTTGCGGGCGCTGGAAAAGCGCAAGACCGTCCATTATGGCCGCGGAATCATGGCTTACCGAGATAAAGGAAAGGATAACCTGGGAGCTCCGGTCCGGGAACCAGTCACTGATCCGGAAGTCATGGAATTTCTTCGCATGAACCGGCTGAACTTCCAGTGGATCGACCTGATCGGAAGCCTGGAGATCTTTGCAAACGGATGGCTTGAATTCATCCTGAACAAGGGGCAGGACAGGATCAACAGAGTATTTGTCAAAGACCCGGCTTATTGCCGTAACGGAAAGATGGATTCAGATCATCCAACCCGGATTCCGTATCTCTTCTATTCGGCTCAATGGGATTTAACCCCCGCGGAAAGTGATGGATCACTTGTCAAGATACCGATGTACGATCCAGGAAAGTACGATGGTCGCCGTTATTCGGATCCACGCTTCGCGTACCCTGTCTTTTACAGGTCGTTCAACAAATCCTATTACCATCTGTCGGTATGGAACGGTATCCGTGAAAGCGGCTGGCTGAGCATTGCCAATAAGGTGCCAAAACTCAAGCAGGCCATCATGAAAAACCAGATGACCATTAAGTACCACATCGAGATTCCCGATGATTACTTTGTCAACCGCTATCCTTCCCCCGATTATACCCGGGAGCAAAGGGAGGCAGCCCGGGTGAGGATTCTGAACGAGATGAACGATTTCCTCTGTGATGTCGAAAATTCGGGCAAGGCTTTTCTGACTTTCAACTTCTTCAGCCGTTTCAAAAACGAGTACCTCTCAGGCTGGAAGATCAATGTGATCGACAACAAGCTCAAGGATGACGCTTATCTGCCCGATTCCCAGGCAGCCAATTCCGAAATATTGTTTGCCATCGGGGTCGATCCCTGTCTGGTGGGTTCCGGAATTCCGGGGGGAAGCCTCGGGGCCGGCAGCGGATCAGACAAGCGTGAAGCTTTCTGGCAGCTCAATGCCGAGATGGGAATTTACCGGCAGATCAGCCTTGAACCCCTTTATTTCATCCGGGATTTCAATAAATGGTCGCCCGATATCGACTTCGATTACGTGGCCGTGGATACCTCCCAGACCATGCAGGATCATCCGACCAAGATTGACAAACGAATTGACAAGAATATCGCATGATACGACTGATCGACAATCTTTCGCAAATTCTGTCTGCTGCATCGATAAATGTCAGCAATACCATTGAGAACTGGTACCCGTACATCGAGGAAGCCCAGGAGACTTTCATTAAACCGGTGCTTGGTATCGGTTTGTATGTACAATTGCAGGATGCAATGGCCCTTGATCCTGTTCCCCCGGATGATGGTACGACTATGGAAAACCTGGTGAAATTGCTGGAACTGGTCAGAAAGCCATTAGCGTTATACGCCTTGTGGCTTGGTGCCGATGAGTTCGGGGTAAGCGTTTCATCGCAGGGCATCCAGGTGATCGAGACGCAGACACACAAGACAGCGCCACAGTACCGGGTACAGAACCTCAAGGAAAATTGGATCAGGCGAGCCAACACATCCCTGGACCTGGTTCTGAAATTCCTTGATGAACACCGTGAGGATTATCCTGCCTATATCTGTCAGGATGCCGACCTTTTCCTGCGGAATACATTGGAGTTCAACAGTGAGGTGGATATACGCGAGAGCAGACGGGTTTTCGTAGCCCTCAAACCTGTTATCCGCTCTGTGGAAAGAAAGTATATACGACCTGCACTTTCTGCGGAATTGTTTGACGAGCTGAAATCAGCCCTGAAGTCAAACTCTGAACTGGACAGTGATCAGAAGGCGGTCATGGAACTGATCCGGCCGGCGCTGGCACACCTGACCATGGCCCGGGCCCTTGTGGAAATATCGATCGATGTCCTGGACTGGGGCATCTTCGATACCGCCGGCAACACCTTTTCCAATGTCTCTTCAAAACAGGCTTCCAACAAAGAAAGAATCGCTTTCATGGCAGAAGCCAACCAGCGTGACGGCGAAGCCGAGCTGAAAGCCCTGCAGCAATACCTCGATGAAACGGCCAGCGAGACGGTTTACCCGCTTTATTTCAATTCTTCCCGATACGCCGGGAAAGCAAAGGCTGAACAACGAATTGAATTTTTCAACAAACCCGATAACTCCTTTTTCCTCGCATGAAATCAATTGACCTTATTCTCCAGGATGTCTTTGATGTGATCAAGATCATCGCCATTCCGCTAATCGGCTTTTTCCTGTACCAGTTCTACAACGGGGTGACTTCGCTGAAAAAATCGGTCGACAAGCTGATCATCCAGATGCAGTGCAGGGAAACCTATTGTACCGAAAAACACAAGGAGATCGGAGAACACCTTTGCCGGCATGATTCCGGGATCGAGGAAATGAAGGTGACCTTAGGCGATCATGGCGAGAGAATATCCAAAGTGGAAGGACAACTCTTAAAATAACAGGATATGAAAGAACGAATTTTCAAGAACTGGAAGACCACCCTGACCGGCATCGTGATGCTGGCTGCAGGACTAGCCCTGGTCGGGATCGGTAAGGCCTCCCTGACCGAGTATGTTTTGTTTGCACCCGTTTGCTTCGCCCTGATCTTTGTCAAAGACCCCACATTCAAACAGTAATATGGCCAAGATAGAACTTTTTGTTCCGAAAATCCTCGCCTTTGAGGGAGGGTTTGTTAATGATCCCGCCGACAGGGGAGGGGCCACAAACATGGGTGTCACCCTTTCGACCTGGAAGAAGGTGGGCTATGACAAGGATGGTGATGGCGACATTGACGCTGCGGATATCCGACTACTTTCAAAGGAAGATGCAATCGCTGTTCTGAAAGGGGATTACTGGAACCGCTGGAAAGCGGACCAGATCAATAATCAGAGCATTGCCGAGATACTGGTCGATTGGCTCTGGGGCAGCGGCAAATGGGGTATTGTCATTCCTCAGCGATTGCTCAAGGTTCCGGAGGATGGCATCGTGGGCCCGGCGACGCTTTATGCAGTGAACTCCTCCAATCAACGCGGACTTCATGCAGCCATATTCCAGGCCAGGGGTCGGTTTATCCTCGACTTGGTTAAAAACCATCCGGAGCAAAAGAAGTTTCTGGACGGATGGATGAACCGTTTGAACCAATTCAAATTTGTCGCATGATAAAACCGGGTTTTCTGATCCTGCTCCTTGTCGTTTCATCGGCCGGGTGCATCTCCGAGCAAAGATGCCAGAAACGATATCCGCCGGCTGAAAGGACTGAAACAGTCATTCAGCATGACACCGTCACCAGTGTGAGAGACTCCCTGATTCCGCTTCCGGCAGACAGTGGCCTAATCCGGGCACTGCTTGAATGCCGGGAAGGAAAAGTGGTTATCCGGCAGATCGAAGAGATAAGTCCTGGGAAAAGGGTGGTTCCTTTCATTGACTTGAAGAACAATGTCCTGACCACTGGGGCAAAGATCGACAGCAGTTCCATCTATTTTGCCTGGAGAGAAACCCATATCCGGGAAACAAAGGTTCAGGTGAAAGTCATCGAGAAACCGGTCTATACCGTGACTGGCTTCCGGAACTTCCTGATCTGGTCAGGTGGAATAGCCTGGTCGATCCTGCTGGCACTCATTGGCTTTGCCTTGGTCAAAGCATTCATAAAAAAGAAGCTCTCTCTATGAATCAGGTTCAGATTGACAATATCAATCGGTCGTTACCTTCGACTTGGAATGAGTTGACCCGGGAGCAGCTTCTTTATGTAGCCGGCTTGTTTACATCAAAACTTCCCCTTGTCGAATTCAGGATAAAGGCCCTCTTTGAATTCCTTTCCGTTAAAAAAAAGATATTAAAGAGGATTGCCCCGGAAGATGCCTATACTCTTTGTGAGAGCCTTGACTTCCTTAACAAAGAAGTCACCCTGACCAGGAACTTGGTTCCGGTGATCAAATCCGGCTTCAAGAAGTACTATGGTCCGGCCGATGCAATGGTTTACTGCACCTTTGGAGAATTCACCCTGGCCTGCTCAACCTTGGATGAGTATCAAAAGACAGGAGAGGAAAAATCCCTTGATCTGCTCGTTGCCATCCTTTACCGGCCGCAGAAATATTTCTGGTCCATCCGGAAATATTTCACCGACAATCAAGATCCTCGGGCGAAGTTTATGAGCCGGACTTTGAAGAAACGAGCCGGAAAGCTTGGTAGGGTTGAACACTGCATGAAGTATTCCGTTTATTTGTTCTTTAACGGTATTCTGAACTCATTGCCTGCCCTGTATCCTTTTGTGTACAGGCAAAAGGATGAAACCGACAGCCAGGATAACGGCTGGGCTTCCCTGATCATCTCGCTTGCCGATGGCAAGACCGATGATAAGAGCCTTGAAACCGTCATGAATTCCAACCTTTACAACGTCTTCATTGGTCTGAACAAGAAGGCCAGGGAATATCATGAATACCTTGACAAAATAGAAAGCCATGGCAGATATTAGCAGTTACATAGAGTATTTCCGCAGGCTGGCTGCTGAACACAAGGATATCAACGGGTTTTATATGATGGACATCAATGAGATCCTTGATGGTCTGCGTTCGACCGTCAAATATCCAGCCCTGATCCTGGAAAACATCTCCGGCAGTTATCTGGCTTCAAACCTTGATAATCCTTTGGAGGTTATCAATGGCGGATTCCTGATCCTTGATCATTTGCCGAATCCGAATGATTTCCAGGGGGAAGTGGTCATTATTGACCGGATGAAGCAGATCGGGCACCAGGTCATTGCCCGGATGCTGCATGATAAGATGAAGTGCGAACTTCTAGCTGAGAAGGCAATACCGGGGTTTGATGTCAATTCAGTTACATATGAAGTTGTCGGACCTGTGTTTGATAATGATTATGGGGTTGTTTTTACTTTCAATATGTTAATAATCATTGACTTAGTTTTAGAGGATGGTTTTTGGGTCTTCTAGAACAAAATCACAATTTAAGTTCCATTTTTTCGTTAGTTTTGCAATTCTACATTTTTGCCAACATAGTGAGGCATCATGTTCATGTTTTTTCTTGTTTATATTCAAATATTTGTAATTTTGAATTGAAAAAAGTAAGACGATGAAAATCAGGCGACTTCAGTACAACATTGATTATACACATATACTTACATTCAAGGATGAGTATAGAGCCGCCGTGCTTCCATACTTTGGGTTTGACAATTTAAGATATGGAATTGATAATGAGAATTCGATCAATGAAAGTATCAGAATGATTTTCGTGACCGAGACAATTGCATTATTCATTCGAAAAGAGGGCATAACTTTCCTTTTTGAGGGTGATGTAGCGGATCTCAAAAATCAAACCGGAGTTATAAAGTTTTTTTGGGATATTTACGAGAAGATCAAATTATTCAAAGGATATAAAAAGACAAATAGGCATAGCCTAATTATCCATTCCGTGGAGATTATGAAAAAGGAGGAAGTCGAAGATATCCTTAAAGATTGCCCCTGCTTTAAAATTAATCCCTTCGGCGCATTGGATGATTTTGCTGCGAATTATGAATTTAAAAAAGATGAAAAGATATTTAAATTCACTTTCGGCAAGTATAGTGAGAAGGACATAAAGACATATGATTTGACACCATTCAAAACCGAGGGCAATAAGGAGTTATTTGAAAATGTCGGAATAATGTGTAAACTCGATATTTTTGAAGATTGTAAAACCCCGAGTTTCTCAAAATTTAAATCTTTGCTTTCAGAAGCGGAAAATATCATTTCATCGTATAAAATTTCATAACCATGAAGGGTGATTCTTTTGAAATTGAAGAGGGGTTATTTGATCTCAATGCCTTTTCAGATTTTAAAGCATTAATTGATTTGGAAGTAATTGAGGAGGATAAAGAAATTTTAACCTCGACTTCATTTATTGGCAAATCTCAGTTTTTGAAAGAGTTATTTACTCATGATATTAAAGAGCCCTCCACGAATTTAAGTGAGGAAAAATCTTGTGAAGAACAAACTTTGTCAATCGGGACTGATAGAATCATTTTGCGGGGATGGAAAAATGTAGAGAATGTTTCTGCCAGACTAATAAATGATTTTGACGACACAGTCGTATTAGAATGTTTGATAGATAAAGAAAATGGAATTTATGAGGAGAGAGAGTTTCGAAAATCAATGTTTGAAGGATACGACACGAGTTTGGGTAGCCTATATCTTTTAAGAATCTTTGAACGGCAAAATGAATTAAGGATTGAAATCCATAATGATCCTGATTTAACATTGAAAGATGATTTTCCAAAACTTAATTTTGCTCAAACTTTTAAGGATAGTAGGCTTTTCAAAAAGAAATAATTTTGAAGTCTGTCACGTTTAAAAATGTCGGTCAAGGTGATTCAGTCGTAATAGAATGGATCTGCGAAGGAGAGAATAGGATTGGAATAATTGACTGTAATCTATTTGGGGAACAAAATCCGGTTATCGAATATTTATCAACGAAGTCAATAACCACTATTGATTTTGTTATTTTATCGCATTTTCATTATGATCATTTTTCAGGAATGCCCGGCCTTTTTAAATATTGTATTGAAAACGAAATTAAAATTAAAATTTTCCTTCATACAATTGCTGAGCATGTATTACAGATTTATGATAAAATTCTCACATCAAAGAAGATTGAGGCAGCAACTGTAGATTTTTTTAAATATCTTGAGGAACTTGGTAAGAACCTCGATGATGATATTTCTGTCAACATCCATACTGCTCCGTTTAAGTTTTCTGATTCACTTTTGCTCTCATTTCTGGGTCCAAGTGAAAAAACTGGAAGTAATATTGCAAAGCAAATCAATAGAAAGGTCAATACTAAAGATTTTACCTATTCTGACATTAATAAATTTTCCACAATATCGTATTTTCAATTTGAAGATTCTGGCGTATTATTTACCGCTGATAGTGTCAAAGTAAATTATCGGAATCTCAATAAATTTATTGATAAGGAGATTATTTTGGTTCAGGTACCACATCACGGTTCTTTTGCGAATATTTATCCTCCTTTTTGGGCTGATCTTAAGAGGAAGAAAAATTGTCCTGCTGTATTTTCGGTTGGTTTTGAGCCGAAAGATAAATTACCTGATGTTGAAACTGTCGAGTTTATTGATAAAGCTGGATTTGAAATTCATTCCACAAATCCATATTTTGGGATTTCGGAATATTTTAATGGACACAAATTTACTGTGGATGAACCATCTAGAAATAAATCTAATTATTTGAATCATTTTTCAAAGAAAATTAGAACTAGAAGTACCCATGCCGCCAGTAGTTCAAAATTTGAAGGCGATCAAGCATTTAAATTCTAACTTCTTTTGTCCTTTCCAAATTAATACATTGGGCGTTTCTTTGCTCAATGCAATCCTCTCAATCCAAACTTTCCGAGCGTGAAATAGCCGAAGCCTGGGCGAAGATCACGATTATCAAATGGAAGAAGAAAATTGCTTCCAACAGGATCGGCGAAACTGGCACTCTTCTGCGAAGTTTTAAATACAATGTTCTTGCATCGGCACAGGGAAATGTGCTGAAAATCACCCTGCTTTTCGAGTATTACGGTCGCTTTGTCGATATGGGAGTCGGCAAAGGCGTGAAGATCGGCGATGTGAAAGAATCTGCCGCTTCACGCAAGCTTTCCGGGAAGATGCTCGGAAACCGCCGGCGACCGAAGAAATGGTACTCAAAGACCTTCCATGCCGAAGTGATGAAGCTGAGCGAAATCTTCGCCAAGGAATACGGGCACCGGGGGGTTGTGGCTATTACCGAAAACCTGTCTGATAAATCCATCCAGAATGGCTAAGAACGAAACTTCTACTGCCACTGTCATTTTCAATGGTGAAAAGGCCAATGCCACCCTCAAACAGCTGGAGGCCGAAGCCAGGAAACTCAATGCAGAACTTCGGCAACTCAATGTTAATTCAAAGGAATTTGGAGACAAGGAGAAGGAGTTTCAGCGGATAAACGGCAGGGTCCGGGAAATCAGGGGTGAGATCAACCAGACCGGGGGAGCTTTTTCAAAGCTGGCTGACCAGGCCAATAAATACCAGCAGATCCTGCAGATGATCACCGTTGGCCTGATCGGGTTTGGTGCTTCGGTTGTCGGCCTGATCAAAGGAAATGCGAAACTTGAAGATTCGCTGGCCGACATTCGCAAAACCACCAAACTGACAGTAGATGAAGTCAAAAAACTAAATTCAGAACTGGGTAAGATTGACACCCGGACCTCCCGGAGCGACCTTCGCGAAATGGCAGTCGTAGCCGGGCAGCTTGGAATAGCCCAGAAGGATATCCTCCCGTTTGTCGATTCCATTGACAAACTCAATGTCGCTCTCGGAGCCGAGATCCAGGGAGGGGCCAGCGAGGTTGCAACCCAGATGGGCACCCTCCGGAACGTCCTGACCGATATGAAGACCTCAGCAGTATCCGACGATATGCTCCGCTTGGGCAATGCCATCAACGTTTTGGGTGCAGACGGATTTGCCACAGCGCCGGTCCTGGTTGATCTTTCCAACCGGATCGGCGGCGTTGGTATGTCACTAGGGTTATCTTCTGCTGAAGTGATGGGCATCTCTGCCACGCTCCAGGAACTTGCCGTTTCGACCGAACGAGGCGGAACGGCCATGACGAAGATACTGATGAAGATGACCTATAACACCGCCGACTTTGCGAAGGTGGCCGGGATCCCGTTGCAGGAATTCACCAACCTGGTGAACACCGATTTGTACGGTGCTTTCGTGAAAGTGGTCGAAGGCTCAAAAAGAGGTGGGGAAGGAGCGACAATCCTGGGCAAGCTGATTCGGGAACTGGAAATTTCAGGCGCCGGTGCTTCGGAAGTCTTTTCAAAACTCGGTGATAATACCGAAATGCTCCAGCAGAAAGTTGCCCTGGCCGGCAAGTCCCTGCAGGGCACAGATGAAATCATAAGGCAGTTCAACGACAAGAACACGACCCTGGGAGCTACCCTGGATAAACTCGGGAAAGAGTTCTACCGGCTGATCACCCTGCCCGGAGTAACCGAATTCCTGAAATCCATGGTCGGATCGGTTGTCAACCTGGTGGCATGGTTTAAAGCCCTGCCTGAATGGATCGAAAAGTACCGGATTCAGCTGATCGCCCTGACCGGCGCCATCGGTGTTTACATTGCCGCACAGACAAGATCGATCCAGGTCGCCATCCTGAACAACCTGACCCTGAAAGAAGGCATCCTGCTGAAAATGAAAGATGCCGTCGTGCTTGAGTACCTGGTCATAAAGGAACAGCTGCTTGCCATCTGGAAAGGAAATGGCACAGTTGCGACCAAACTGGCAACAACAGCGCAGTGGCTGTGGAATGCCGCCATGGCCGCAAACCCGATCGGGCTTCTCATTGCCGGGATCACCGCACTTGTCGCAGCTGTCAAGACCTACGAAACGTACAACAACCAGTCCATTGCCCTGGAAAAGTTAAAAGCTTCGACCACCGTTGAACTGGCTGATGCCAATAAAAAGCTGGAGGATGCCTATGAAAAGGTCGCCGGAACGGTCAGGAACCTGAACCAACTTTCGGTTCAGGAGAAAAAGGATCTTCAGGACAAGATCGACCTGACTATCAAACAGGCCGAAGCGGAACTGGTGTTGTTGCAGGCAAAACAGAAAGCGATCGGGGATGCGGCCGCTAAACCGACGATCCTTCAAAGGGTCTGGAATACGGTTAAAGGCGGTGCCGCCCCGGGAGGAGCTGCAATGGCAGTGGCAAGCAACGCCATTGATGCACAGGAAAACCGTGAGGAAGCCACCAAACCCTATGATGAAGGGATCAAAAAACTCCAGGATAAAATCTCCCAGTTCAAGGATGCAAAGCAATCACTGAGCGATGTGCTTAACGCGGAAAGCATCGGAGATAAAATTGTCGGGGAATCGCTCGACAACCTGGAAGCAAAGCTTTCCAAATACCAGGTTGCCTTGAAGGCCTCAGTTGCCGGCAGTGAAGATTTTATCCGGGTCCAGGGGAAGATCAAAGAATTGAATAAGAAAATTCAATCGTTCGACAGGTCGGATCCGGCAACCGGAACCCCCGCCGAAGAAGAATCCAAGGCCAAAAAACAGGCCGATTACCTTC
>CAYYPH010000039.1:0-35784 GCA_964473485.1 uncultured Prolixibacteraceae bacterium
GCCAGGTGGTATGCAACGGAGCATCGACAACGGCTGTTGCCTTTACCAGCAACAATACAGGTGGCGCCACGACTTACTCCTGGACGAACGATCAGCCGGGCATCGGACTGGCAGCCAGCGGAACAGGTAACATCGGCGCCTTCACGGCCGTGAACAACGGAAATTCTCCGGTTGTTGCAACCATTGTAGTTACGCCAACCTTCTCCAACGGTTCGGTCAGTTGCACCGGAGCCCCGGTTTCGTTCACCATCACGGTGAATCCCACAGCGCAGGTCAACCCGGTTCAGAGCCAGGTGGTATGCAACGGAGCATCGACAACGGCTGTTGCCTTTACCAGCAACAACACCGGCGGCACCACGACTTACTCCTGGACGAACGACACTCCAAGCATCGGGCTGTCTTCGTCGGGTGTGGGCGACATTGCTTCATTCATTGCAGTCAATGCAAAGAAGAGTCCGGTTGTTGCGACGATCAGGGTAACACCTACATTCACTTCGGGCTCTGTCAGTTGTACCGGACCAATTCAATCTTTTACCATAACGGTCAATCCTGATGGCAAGATGTTCCAGCCTGAAAGCCAGGAATTGTGCAATGGCATGGTAACTTCACCGGTCGTGTTTTCATCCAATAACACCGGAGGTACAGTCACTTACCTTTGGACAAACGATCAGCCTGGTATTGGTCTTGCTGCCAGCGGAAGCGGAAATATTCCGGTATTCACTGCATTGAATACCTTGAATTCGCCGTTAATTGCGACGATTTCGGTTACTCCGGTGTTTACAGCCAATTCGGTAAGTTGTCCGGGAGCTACGCATACTTTCACCATCACGGTAAATCCAACGGCCCAGGTGAATCCGGTACAGAACCAGGTGGTATGCAATGGTTCTTCATCGGCGGCGGTTGTATTTACGACCAGCAACACGGGTGGCAGTACAACCTATTCATGGACCAATAATACACCATCCATTGGATTACCTTCAAGTGGGACCGGTAACATTGGTTCCTTTATCTGTACCAATGCAAAATCGAAACCGCTTGTTGCTACGATATCGGTAACGCCAACTTATATAAATGGTTTAACGAGCTGTTTGGGGGCCACTGTAACTTTCACGATCACTGTAAATCCTTCAGGAAGGGTCAACCAACCAACGAACCAGGTTGTTTGTAACAATGCACAGACTTCACAGGTTGTCTTTTCCACTACCAACACAGGAGGAGTAACAAGTTACTCATGGACCAACAGCAATCCTTCAATTGGTTTGGCTGCATCCGGAACAGGTAATATTGCATCGTTCATGGCAATGAACAGCGGTACGGAACCTGCAACAGCCACCATATCCGTCACGGCAATTTTTACAAATGGACAGACCAGTTGCCCGGGGGAGACCAGGGTCTTTACGATTACCGTCAATCCTTCCGCGCAGATGATTCAGCCAATAGACCAGGTGGTTTGCAATGGCTCAATAACTTCAGTGAACTTCATGAGTCTGAACACCGGAGGTGTGACGACCTATTCCTGGACGTGCAGTGACCCGTCCATCGGTCTGCCTTCGTCTGGAACAGGGAACATCCCAGCTTTTACTGCACATAATTTTGGAGTGGTTCCTGTTGTCGCCATAATCAGTGTCACACCTGTATTTACTGGCAATTCCGTCAGTTGTCAGGGAAACACAAAAACGTTCAGCATAACTGTAAATCCTACTCCATCTGTTAATGCTGTGAGTGACCAGGAACTGTGTGCCGGAACTGCCACTACTCCAATCAATTTCACGGGTAACATTCCAGGGACCGTATATACCTGGACGAATTCTTTACCTGTTATTGGATTGCCCGCATCCGGATCCGGTAACATTCCTTCATTTACAACGATTAATCAAAGCGCTGATACTCTAACAGCAGTTGTTCAGGTGGTGCCCGTTTTCACGAATCAGGGATTAGGATGCAATGGCCAGCCAACGGATTTCACAATTACCGTGAATCCGACTTTGCCGGTTTCGGTGAGTATATCCGCTTCGAATACAGCTGTTTGTCAGGGAACACAGGTACTGTTTCTTGCAACACCGGTTAATGGTGGTCAAACTCCGTTATATGACTGGATTGTAAACGGTGTGCCTTACTTTACAGCCGACCCGTATAATGACCTGTTATACACACCGACCACCGGCGATATTGTAGAATGCATTCTTCACTCAAGCCTTACATGTGTCTCAGGAAACCCGGCAACCTCTAATGCAATTCCGGTTACAGTTTACAGTAAAATGCCGGTATCCGTCACGATTGATGCATCATCTAATCCTTCCTGTTCGGGAACTCCTGTGACTTTCACGGCCACACCGGAAAACGGAGGGCAATCCCCGGTCTTTAACTGGTTTGTTAATGGCATACCGGCTGGTCTGAATAATCCTGTTTACTCATATATTCCGGCTGAGGGGGATGTTGTCTTTTGCATTTTAACCTCAAGTGATACATGTATCACCGGAAATCCTGACACTTCCAACCACATCATCATGCACCTGAACGCATTGCCCATACCGGCAATTTCAGGTCCCGTTGTTGCCTGTGAGGGTTTTACAGGAAATGTGTATACCACCCAGCCAGGTATGAGCAATTATACCTGGACAGTTTCAGCGGGCGGAATTATCACATCCGGAGGATCACCGGCTGACAACTCGGTTACAATTACCTGGAGTACACCGGGTGCTCACCAGGTTGCGGTGAATTATACTGACCCCAATGGATGTACCGCCTCAAGCCCTGCAGGTTTTGAAGTCACTGTCAATCCTGCACTACATGTAAGTGTTCAAATTGCGGCCTCATCCGGTTCTGTATGCCAGGGTTCATCCGTAACATTCATTGCGACTCCGGTGAACGGAGGCTCTGCTCCTCAATATCAATGGTACGTGAATGGTGTTGATATGCAAGCCAATCACCCTCAATTCATGTATGTGCCCTCTGATGGTGATGTGGTAACCTGCACCCTTGTTTCAAGTGAGCCGTGCGCCGTTGGAAGTCCTGCAACCTCAAATTCAATTACGATGACAGTCAATCCTCTGCCTGTCCCGATGATTGAGGGTCCAACAAGCCTCTGTCAGGGGTCTGCCGGTAATGTTTATTCAACCCTACCGGGAATGACTGCTTACTCCTGGAGTGTATCACCGGGTGGGATCATCACCGGTGGGACCAATTCCAACCAGATCATTGTAACCTGGAACACTGCAGGGTCTCAGCAGGTATCTTTAAACTACACCAACTCATTTGGTTGTCAGGCTGCTGCTCCGGCTGTTCTGAATGTTACGGTTGATCCGGCTCTTCCGGTAGGCGTTTCCATTAATGCTTCTTCAACGGCGGTTTGTACCGGTACCAATGTCACCTTCACGGCAACACCCGTCAATGGGGGCAACAATCCGGTTTACCTTTGGAAGGTCAATGGCAACAATACAGGGAACAACAACCCGGTCTTTACCTATGCTCCTGCCAGTGGCGATATTGTTACATGCCAGATGACATCGGACATTTCATGTGCTTCCGGAAATCCTGCAACTTCCAATGCTGTTCAGATCACCGTGAACGCTTATCCGATGGTCTATGCAATAAGCGGAGGAGGTTCATACTGCTCGGGAGGCAGCGGGGCGGTGATCCAGGTAAACGCTTCGCAGACAGGGATCAACTATTTCCTGTATCTCGACAATAACCCGGTCGGGCTGGTTGTAGCCGGTACAGGAGCGGCTGTCGTATTTCCACCCCAGTCACTCCCTGGTACTTATACAGTCGAAGCTGTTGATCCCGGCACTGGTTGTTCCATCATGATGTCGGGGGCAGCCATTGTCACGATCCTCCCTGCCCCGGTGCCAGCATTGACTGGTCCCGCGCAGGTTGTAGCCGGAACCGGTGGTTCAGTTTATACTACACAAATGTTCATGACAGGTTACACCTGGACTATCTCTTCAGGTGGAGTGATTACTGCAGGAGGAACCCCAACCGATCATACCGTTACGGTAACCTGGAACAATCCCGGTGCACAGTGGGTAAAAGTGAATTATACTGATCCCCAGACAGGATGTGCAGCTCCCGCTCCCGTTCAATATGATGTTACGGTTACCTCACCGGCTTTATTTATCACAATTACAGCTCCCAACGGTGGAGAACAGTGGCAACAGGGTACGGCTCACGACATCACCTGGACGACAAACCTTACTGACAATGTCAAAATAGCGTTGTATAAGAGTGGTGTTTTACACAGCGTCATTGCACCATCCGTCGTTCCTGCCGGAACCTTTACGTGGGATGTGCCTTCAGCGCTGACGGCCGGTTCCGACTACCGGGTCAGGATTTCGAGGGTGTCTGATCCGGCGCTTTTTGATATGAGCAATGCTAACTTCACCATCACTCAGGGTACCGTTCCCGAAAACACCGTTGTTCAGAATGTTGTTGTGACCAGCGGGCAGACGCAGTGTTTTAACGCCACGAATATGATCACTGTGGCGGGTAGCGGTACAACGTTCCTGGTTGAAACAGGGGGGAATGCAACATTTATAGCCGGCCAGAATATTCTTTACCTGCCAGGAACAACCGTTCAACCGGGAGGGTACATGCATGGCTACATCGCCCCGAATGGCCCGTGGTGCGGGACACAGGCGCCTTCAATTCCAGGCAGCTCAATTGTTGCGGGGACCGGTGACATTTCCCCCGAAGGGGCTGAAAACTGGTTCAGGGTGTATCCGAATCCAACCGATGGCAGATTCACGCTTGAAATCTTCGGTGTTGATGAGAAGCTCTCCTCCGATGTGCTCATCAGGAATATGCTTGGTGCGACTGTGTTGAAGGAAGACTTTGGAGGACAAAACAAGCGGATTTTTGACCTTGAAAATCGTCCTCCGGGTGTCTACCTGATTACTGTGACGAAGGGAACGCTGAAGGGGACTGCAAAGATCATCCTGAAATAAGGCGGGAACCTTTTTAATCTGGTGAATATCATTTCGAGGCTGTTTCAAACCGGAACAGCCTCGATTTTTTATGTTAACCAGGTGGCATGCAAAGTTGATATACCGCCGGGCTAAAAAAAAAAGCCGCATGAAAGTGCGGCTTTACGGGATAAAGGTTGACCCTTTCCTCCTTTTATATTTCCCAGGTATCACCCGAGTTCAGCAGGTCATCCACGTTGCGGATCTTCGAAGTCTCCCTGGCATACTTGATCTGTTCTTCCACCATGTCGTCGTACGTGGGATACATGGCCGAACGGATCACACCGAAAACCATCGGGAAATGAGGCGGCGCCAGTTTGGCAAGCATCAGGTGAATGCCGGGATCCTGACTGTACTGGTCGTGGACCAGGATATCGTCGAGGGTAACGCCGTTTTTACCGATCTCTGCAACCTCTAACATGGTATCTTTGAGAATGATGCCTTTTTCCTGGTTCTTTCCGAACACCATCGGCTGACTGTTTTTAACGATCAGCATGGTTTCGTCTTTTACCTCTTTGCTGATAATGTCGTTATGCGCTTTGTCGGCAAAGATCGGGCAGTTCTGCATGATCTCCATCACCGATGTTCCGTCGTGTTTGGCAGCCTGGAACATAACCTCGGTCATCAGGTTGATGTTGTTGTCGGGAACACGGGCAAAGAAAGTGCCCTGCGCACCCAATACCAGTTCGCCGATGTTGAACGGATGTTCGATGGTCCCCATCGGTGAGGTTTTGGTAACCTTACCCATGGGCGTAGTGGGTGAATACTGCCCCTTGGTCAGTCCGTAGATCTGATTGTTGAAGAGCAGGATATTCATGTCGACATTGCGACGGATAACGTGAATGAAATGGTTGCCGCCGATGGCAAGAGAATCGCCGTCGCCGGTCGCCATCCAGACACTCAGCCTCGGATTGGCGATTTTAACCCCTGTGGATATGGCAGCGGCCCTGCCATGGATGCCATGAATGCCGTATGTGTTGACATAATAGGGGAAACGCGAAGAACACCCGATACCGGATATGATGCAAAAGTTCTCTTTGCGATACCCGATCTTGGGAAAAACGCGTTCCACAGCCGCAAGGATGGCGTGCGATCCGCACCCGGGGCACCATTTCACCATCTGGTCGCTTTCAAAATCGGCCTTGGTAAGCTGAACGTTCGAGCGCTCAACTGTCATATTGATGAAATCAGACATGTTATTTCTCCTCCAGAAGTTGGTTAAATTTTTCCGTTAACTCACTGATCATAAACGGTAATCCCTGTACTTTATTAAATTGATAAATGTTCGGAATCGGGAAGTTCATACGCAGATAACCGACAAATTGCCCGCTGTTGAGCTCGCAAACCAGTATCTTTTTGAATCCTTTCAACACCTTCTCCGTATTTTTCGGCAGGGGCATAATGTAGTGGAAGTGAGCATGACTAACTTTTTTACCTGAGTCCTGCATTTGTTTCACAGCAGAATGAACGGCGCCGTAAGTGCCGCCCCAACTTACCACGAGCAACTCGCCTTCCTGGTCTCCGAATATTTCCTGGTCGGGGATGACTCCTGCGATCTTTTCCACTTTTTGTGCCCGCAGGTCTACCATGAGCTGGTGGTTCAGCGGATCGGTGGAAACGGTCCCGACAATGTTTTCCTTTTCCAGTCCCCCGATACGGTGTCTCAATCCCTCTGTTCCCGGAATGGCCCATTGCCTTACAAGCGTTTCGGCATCGCGGCGGTAAGGTTTGTAGTCAGGATCATTGGCCGCGGCAAGGGGAGGATTGATGGGGGGCATATCGGCCATCTTCGGGATTTTGAACAAGGCCGAACCGAACCCAAGGTATCCGTCGGTAAGGAGAATACAGGGGGTCATGTGCTCCATCGAAAGTTTTGCGGCCATGTAGGCGTAATAAAAACAATTCTCGGAGGTAGAGGCAGCAACAATGATGACCGGGCCTTCGCCGTTACGTCCGAACAGTGCCTGCAACAGATCGCTTTGCTCGCTCTTGGTGGGCATACCTGTTGAAGGACCGGCACGCTGCACGTCAACGATGACCAGCGGCAGTTCGGTCATGACCGCGAGTCCGATCGCTTCGCTTTTCAATGAAAGACCTGGACCGGAGGTGGTGGTGCATGCCATAGCTCCCGTGTAGGAAGCGCCGATGGCTGAACAGATCCCCGCAATCTCATCTTCGGCCTGGAAGACTTTGGCGCCGAGCGATTTGTGCTTCGCAAGTTCCATGAGGATCTCGGTAGCAGGGGTAATGGGATATGACCCGAGGAACAGCGGACGTCCAGATTTTTCGGAGGCCGCCAGCAATCCCCAGGCGGTGGCGACATTGCCGGTGATGTTTCGGTAGCGGCCCTTCTCCATCTTTGCCGGGGCGACCTGGATAACCGATTCAAGCGCTTCAACCGTGTCGGCATAGTTGTAACCGGCCTGTAACACCACCTTGTTGATCTGGATCAACTCGGGTTTCTTCTTGAATTTTTGCTCGAAATAGGCAAACGACGGCTTCAGATCGCGGTTGAAAATGTAGTAAAGCATGCCAAGCGCGAACATGTTCTTGCTTCGTTCCGCGGTCTTGTTGTCAATCCCTAAGTCCTTGAGGCTCTCCTTGGTGAGGGTGGTGATGGGGGCTTTGATAAGCCTGTAACTTTCGAGTGAATTGTCGGTCAGCGGATTTTGCTTGTAGCCAGCTTTTTCAATGGCCTTTTCATCGTAGGAATCAGTGTCGGTGAGAATGGTGGCCCCTTTCTTCGCCCATTTCAGGTTGGCTTTAAGCGATGCAGGATTCATGGCAACAAGTACATCTACCATGTCGCCTGTTGTGAAAATCTTCGCACTTCCCATGTGAACCTGGAAACCACTTACCCCGGCAACGGTGTTTTGCGGCGCACGGATCTCGGCAGGAAAATCGGGAAAGGTGGCCAGGTCGTTGCCCACAATGGCCGCCACATCCGAAAACATACTCCCCGACAGTTGCATACCGTCACCGGAATCGCCAACGAATTTTACTACAACTTCTTCCCGTTCAATAACAGGTCTTTTTTTCTTTGACATAGCGTAATAACTTTTGATCGCGCAAAGGTAAATATTAATGTCAGAATTAATTGTCAAAATTCGAAAGAAAAAATCTCATTGTTAATTCATTAACATATAAGTGAATGAATAACAGCTAATTGACTGTCAGCTGCAACCATTTCCAGGGTTGAATCGGTCATTGTCGCATGTCAATTGTTCATTGTCAAATAAAAAGTTTTATCTTTGCCCTGAAATTAACCCGTTCCGGATTCCGGGACCCAAATTCGATTAGTCATGGCTTACAAAATCAATGATGATTGCACCGCTTGCGGAACCTGCATCGACGAGTGTCCAGTTGAAGCTATCTCAGAAGGCGATATCTATAAAATCGACCCTGAAGTTTGCACAGATTGCGGCGCTTGCGCAGATGTTTGTCCGGTTGAGGCAATTCATCCGGAATAATCCGACGTTGATTAACGGAAAATGGTGGGTGTTTTCGAAACATCCACCATTTTTTTTGGATTTGGCCGTAGAGACGGGTTTCAAACCCGTCTCTACGGTTATGGGTTGAAACGCATCAATTCCATTTTTTCGCCATCGAATACCGCATAGGTGAAATACCGCAACCAATCCCCCAATACAACCATCGTGGCTTTTTGATCCAATGTTTCCAGATGGGGAAGGTGGTAATGGCCATAGACCAGGAAATCGAGTTCGGGATGTTCTCTGACCATGGCCTGGGAGTGAACAAAAATCCGCTGCCTGATCAGTTTCAGGGTGATATCACGCTCTCTTGTTTCCTTTTCAAGGTTGACCTCCCTGCTTTTTCCCGACCAGAAAAGGGCCAGCCGTATGCCCAGATCAGGGTGGATAAACCGGAACAGTTGCTGGTTGATCCTGTTTGCGAAGACCTTTTTGATGAATTTATAGCCATGGTCCCCGGGCCCGAGCCCATCTCCGTGAGCCAGGTAAAAATGCTTTCCGCTGAACGTCCTGAACTCCGGGTCGCGGTGCAGGATGATGTTCATCTCGGTGGTAAGGTAATTGAAGGCCCACATGTCGTGGTTGCCGCGAAACAGGTGCACCGGGATACCGGCATCGGTAACTTCAGCCAGTTTCCCGAGCAGTCGGGTGTATCCTTTGGGTATAGCGGTTTTGTATTCGAACCAGAAATCGAACAAGTCGCCCATGAGATAGATCTCTGCGGCATCCTTCGCAGCCATATCGAGCCAGGCCACCAGCTTCTTTTCCCTCACCAGGCTGGCATTGCGGTCGGGAATCCCCAGATGGAAGTCGGAAGCGAAATAGATCTTTTGCGCCATACAGGTCGTTTTAATCCTCTTTTCAGTTCTCCCCGGATATTTTGCCGTTCAAAAACTTGTAAGCCGTAAAGGTGGCCAGAAATGCAAGACCCCATTGAATGGCGATCCTGGCGTAATCGATGATCACATACGATTTATAACCAAAGGGACTGAGCGGGGGCGATCCAATGAAATGATACCCTAGCGATACCAGAGTCTTTTCGCCATCCGGGTCCGACAGAGCCTTCCACGGAGGAAATATCCCCATCAGCGTGAATAGCAATATCCCAAAAACCACCAGAAGGTTACGAAGTTTTCTGAGTCGTGCGATTTGGTTGGAAGGGTCTTTTTCCATCAATTATGGTATTCTCTTCAGGCAACACCTACCAAAGGCGGAAGATGATGCGTTCATTGAAGTGCCTGTGCGTATAAAAGCGGGTTTCGGCGGCCAAATTACAAAAAAAATGAACTGGTTGCTTCTTTCCCGCTTGGGCACTGAAGTGTATCATTCATGGTTTCTTTGGAAGAAATCTCATCAGCCGTTCGTGGTGGAATTCAACGTGCCTGTTCCCGGGGTACGCCTTCGAGAGGGCTGAGTCCACCTTGAGGTAATAGACGAGGTCGTCTTCCGGGCCCAGGACAGGGCTCATCCCGAAGGCATAGTTCAGGACAACCAGTGAAGCCAGCGAACCCGGGTAGCGGTCGATGAAGGAAGCCTCGTATTCGCGCTGACGTTCAAAGATGTTCCTGAAGGCGGAATCAACGACACTGGTCAGTTTCACATAATCAGGATCGTCCTGGTTCTCGATCAGCACCAATTCGAGCGAATCAACCATTCGTTCGTGCACCCTGGTGAATCTGAAAAACTGTTCGAGCAACATCGCGTCGGCTGGTCCTTTCAGCGTAACATGATCCGGAAAATCCCGGAAGGCTCCTTCCAGTTCCAGGTGATCGCCCGGATGCTGCAACATGACCATGATCTTTCCGTCGGGCGCTTTCAACACCCTGAACCCAGCTTCTTTCAAAGGGGTGGTGAAAGAAAACCTGCCCTCGCTGTCGAGGGTCACCGAATCAAGGGCGACGAACCGATGGGTGTCCATCTCCTGGAGTATAAGCCTGCTTCCGGCGCCATCGGTGAACCTCCCGCTGATAATCCCCGTTTCAGGGTGTTGCTGCCGGCATGAAACCCCGGCAATGAGAAGGATGACTGTTAACAGCACAAGGATTTTTTTCTCAGGCATGGCTTATTCCGAAATGGTCTTTGATTTTACCGATAATGAACTGATCGATCGGGAAGGTGAAGTCGGACGGCTGCAGATCGGCGATCCTGACCCACCGGAAACACTGGGCCCCGTCGATCGCGGGAATGTCGTTGCGGATGGTTGTGGTGGTGAAGCGATAAGGTTTTTCTGACGATACAATATAATAGATGTTGAGCAACTGCATATCGGACGGCAGCAGGGTGGTGGGCTGAAAGAATTCGGTGGTGTAAAAATGCGCCTCCACGGTGATGGGTATGCTGAGCTCCTCCATGAATTCGCGCCGAAGACAGTCGGTGGTTCCTTCGCCAAACTGCAGGCCGCCTCCGGGGAATTTGGTCATGAAGATACCCAGCCTGAACTCATCGGTTACCAGTACCCTGTCTTCATTGAAAAGGAATCCGTAAACGCGGATATTGAAATGATTAACGGCCATGTTGGATTTTGGGTTGCAAAAATATCCCGATTTCCGGTTTAAAACAAACCTGCACGATTGGCAGCCCGAAATTTGACAAATGTTCAATAATTTATTATTTTCATCGTTTCTTTTTAAGGACCGGTTGGGATGGCTCCCTAAGGTCTGTTAACGGTTAACGGGCAGAAATGAAGGAATACAATGAGATGTACGGCTTTTTAAAAGACCGTATCAATTTCCAGGATGAACGGATCCTGATCGATGACGAAACCGTCATTCATAATTTTACTTTCACCTCCGGAAATGTCTTTTTTTTACCTGGTGAATCAGAATATGTTTGCCCGGAACATGAGTTTATGTCGTCTGACCAGTCTACGTATTATCACTCCTGCGGCATCCAGGGATCCATACTTGACATCCACGATTCTCAGATCGCGGAGAACAAGCAGTTCAGGTATCACATCATGACCTCCGGGACTGCAACAAAGGTTTCGGAATTTATCCTGCTCATACACGGTTTCAACGAAAAGACATGGAAGAAGTACCTGCCCTGGGCCAGGTACCTCGTCGAAACGACCGGTAAGGCAGTCGTACTCTTTCCGATCGCATTTCATATGAACAGGGCGCCTAAGGTGTGGTCCGACAACCGGGCCATGTTCGACCTCAGCGATATCAGGCGGAAGCACTTTTCCGACATTGTCGGCACTTCCCTTTCGAATGTGGCGATCAGCGCGAGATTGCACGAAAAACCACAGCGGTTTTTCTATTCTGGTCTTCAGACTTACTATGATGTGATCCAGTTGCTCACCCTGATCAAGGACGGGAAGCATCCGCTTGTGTCGCCCGATGCGCGGTACGATCTTTTTGCCTATTCCATTGGCGGCTTGTTGGCCGAGATCCTGATGATGACAAGTCACCGGGGGTATTTCGACCAGTCGAAGATGATCCTTTTCTGCGGCGGTAATGTTTTCAACCGTTTTTCGCCCGTTTCCCGGTTCATCCTCGACAGCGAAGCCAATGTGGCGCTCTATTCCTACATCATTGAGCACCTTGCCAATCATCTCAGGAAGGATGAGCGTCTGCGTCACTATTTGTCGCCCCTCCACCCCGAAGGAGCCAACTTCAAGGCCATGCTCAATTACAATTTGCTCAGGCCCCAGAGAGAGGAAGCGCTCCGGCGGATCAGCCGGAGGACCTATGCCATCGCACTGGAAAAGGATGTGGTGGCCCCTTCGTACGAGGTGATCAACACCCTGAAGGGGATCAACCGCGACATCCCGATCGAGGTGGATGTCTTCGATTTTGACTATCCCTATATTCATGAAAATCCCTTTCCCGGGCATCCGGAATACACTGAAAAGGTTGACAGGGCATTTAAAACCGTTTTCGAAAGAGTGGCGGGTTTTTATTCAGCCTGAGCCTTAATAATCATCCAAACAAATTAATTGATCCGCATTTTTATCACGAATCGGAACAGGTTGACAATACCATTTTAGCCGTTCCTCCGAGTTTGACTGCATGTAATTTGACCATACTATGCAGTTCAGCAAGATACTGTAGCTTAAGGAATCGGATGCAGCAGGGGAACCGAAATGCTTTTACCGCAGATCTCTTCCGCTTCGCAATGGCATGGTGCCGGTCAGCGGGCAGGTCTTACCGCCCGCAGGATGTGCCGCTTCCCGGGAGGGCCCGGCAATCGCTCAACCATGAAGCCGGACTCTCTAAGGGCGCTTTTCACGATTCCCTTTGCTGAATAGGTGACAAGAATCGCTCGCTCAACCATCGACCTGAAAATCTTTGTAAAAACCCCGGTAGTCCATAATTCCGGCTGGGCCGACGGATCGAATGCATCGAAATATACAAGGTGATAGGTTTCATCGTGTGGTACGAAACTGTTCAGTTCGCAGCAATGTTTCTCCAGGGTAAAGAAATCGGTTATAGCCACCGGTCCATGCGCGGTTGCGTCGTGAAGACGGCTGAACAAAAAAGGGTCAGCGATTTCTGTTCCCTTTCCGGCATATTCAAGGGTTTTCCAGACGTTTTCGGGCAGGGGATAGGCTTCAATGGCCGTGTATTGAACCGGTATCTTCCTTTTTTCAGCCTCGGCGAGGGTCAGCCAGCCATTCAGTCCGGTCCCGAAACCGATTTCCAGGATGTTAAGTGTATTGGTGGTTTTAGCAGAATGGTTTGTAGTCTGCTTTTCAGCATAAGCCACTGGCTCTGTTTCCTTTGTTACATTAATGCCAGCCTTCTCAGGCAGTTTGTTTTCGTGAATTTCAGAAGGCAGGTCGCCTGTAAATGACCCCTTCTTATTTTGGGAAGGAAGAAGAAATATTTCATTCGCCTTGTCGAATCCCGACCTGATGAAAACATGCATGGATTCGGTCACGGCCCCGAATGTGGAATGATAATGCTGCGAAAAACGGGAGCTCCTGACGGTTTGTGAACCGTCGCCGGTCATCACAATGGTGCAATCCGATGGGTGTATCATAATTCGGCCCCACCGGGGCCGGGGTTTTCGTTTATCATTGATCGGGACGGGTTTTTATAACCGTCTATCATAATTCGGCCCCGATGGGGCCGTGGATTTTGTTTCCCATTGTCGGAGACGGGTTTGAAACACGTCTCTGCGATTGGAGATCAAAACCACTTGCCATGTCCAACGGCTCACCGGCTCACCTGTTCACCTGTTCACCCGACGTACTCACCACAACCTTGGATATTTGTTCGGGTTGTATTCGTGCATCATGAGGTACACGGTTTCAAACACGTCCTCGGCGTTGGGTTTCGAGAAATAGTCGCCGTCGTTGGTATAGGCCGGGCGATGGTCGTTGGCAGTCAGGGTGCGGGGTTCCGCATCGAGGTAGCGGAAACCGCCCTGCTCCTCAATCACCTTCTGCATCATGTACGCTGAGGCTCCGCCTGGGGTGTCTTCGTCGAAAAAGAGGATTTTGTTGGTTTTCTTGAGCGATTCAAGGATCATCTGGTTAAGATCGAACGGCAGTAATGTCTGAACATCGATAAGTTCCACCGATATCCCGAAATCCCTGATCTGCGGAAGCGCTTCCTGTGCGATCTTTACGCACGACCCGTAGGTTACGATGGTGATGTCGGAGCCTTCCTGCAGGATCTCCGGAACTCCCAGCGGGATCCGGTAATGACCGATATTGGCGGGCATCTGCTCTTTCAGCCGGTACCCATTGAGAGGCTCGATGATCAGCCCCGCATCATCCGAAGCCATCATCGTGTTGTAGAACCCTGCAGCCTGTGTCATGTTGCGGGGAACCATGACATAGATCCCACGGATTGAATTCAGTACCATGCTGAGTGCTGACCCTGAATGCCATATTCCCACCAGCCGGTGTCCGCGGGTGCTGATGATCACCGGGGCCTTCTGACCCCCCTTGGTGCGGTAGTGGGTTGTCGCCAGGTCGTCGCTCATCACCTGCAACCCGTACAGCAGGTAATCATAGTACTGGATCTCAGCGATCGGGCGAAGCCCCCGGAGCGCCACTCCAAGTCCCTGTCCGACGATGGTGGCTTCGCGGATCCCGGTATCAGAAACCCTCAGTTCTCCGTATTTGGCCTGCATCCCTTCAAGGGTTTGGTTCACCCCGCCGATCTTTCCGACATCCTCACCGAAAATTACGGCCAGGGGGTTTTCCCTGAAAAGTACATCGTAGTTGGCATTCAGCACCTCCCGTCCGGTCACGACCGGCGAATCGTCGGTGATGATGGGCTCGATGCCTTCCACTTTCAGCGCACTGTGGTCGGATTGGCTGTATAGGTGTGAACTGTACCGGTCGGCATTCAGCCTCCGCTGTTCCTCCATCCACATGTCGAGATCGGCCTTCATGGGCTTTTTCATGCTGCAAGAGGTGCACACGTCGCGCATGATCTTCTTGGCGGCAGAAAAGATGTCCCTTCTGATTGGCTCAGCAATGGCTTCGAGATCGGCAACGATCTTGTCGATCCGGTCCTGCTTTTTACAGGGGCAGTGCGTTGCCTTGACAACATCGATAAGGTGTTGCCGTTCCTCTTTGAACGGCGTGAGAAATGCTTTCCAGGCCTTATCTTTTGCTGTTTTGGCCGTTTTGACCGCTTCCTTCTCGATGGCATCGAGTTCCTCTGCGGTGGCAATCTTCTCCTCCAGGATCCACTGCCGCATTCGCGGAATACAATCATGATCCTTCTCCCATGCAAGCCGTTCGGGCGACTTATACCGTTCATGCGACCCGGAGGTGGAATGACCCTGTGGCTGGGTCAGTTCGGTGACGTGAAATACCACCGGTACATGCTCCCTCCTGCAAATGTCGATACCCTCTTCGTACATGTCGTAAAGGGCTGCGTAATCCCATCCTTTGCAGGTGAAAAGGCGGATGCCCGGTTTTTCTTTCGTGGCTGTAAATCCGGTCAGCAGTTCGTAGATGCTTTCCTTGGTGGTCTGGTATTTCTTTGGAACTGAGATCCCGTATCCGTCATCCCATACCGACAATGCCAGCGGGACCTGCAAAACGCCGGCTGCATTGATGGTTTCGAAAAAGTGACCCTCCGAAGTGGAAGCATCGCCGATGGTCCCGAACGCTACCTCATTCCCTTTCACCGTGAATTTACCGGCGTTTTCCCACATTTCAGGGGTGTTCCTGAAAACCTTCGAAGCATAGGCTAAGCCCAGCAGGCGGGGCATCTGGCCTGCAGTAGGGGAGATGTCGCCCGACGAATTCTTCTGTTTCGTGAGATCCTTCCACTCTCCCCGGTCATCCAGGCTGCGGGTGGCGTAATGACAGTTCATCAGCCTTCCGCCATTGTCGGGATTGCGGGTCAGGTCGGTGTCGCCGTAGAGCTGCGCGAAGAAGGTGTCAAGGTTCGACAGCCCGGCGGCCATCATGAAGGTCTGGTCGCGGTAATACCCGGCCCTCCAGTCACCATCCCTGAAAAACTTCGCCATAACGATCTGGGGGATCTCCTTGCCATCGCCGAACAATCCGAAATTTGCCTTACCGCCCAGTACCTCGCGGCGCCCTATCAGGCTGACCTGCCTGCTCTCATTCGCCAGCTTATAATCCGCCAGCACTTCTGCTTTAGAAAATGTTCTCTTTTTCATTAATAATTGCTCAAAATGTTATCAATCAAAGTTAACCCGCACCCGTCACCCGTCACGATCAGTAATTCTCCTGCAGTACTTCAAAATAGGCCAGGGGATGTGCGCAGGCCGGACAATTCTGCAGGGCTTTGGTTCCGTAATGGATATATCCGCATTTACGGCAGATCCAGTAAACCTTTTCTTCTTTTTCGAAAACCCTGTTTTTTTCCATGTTCTCCAGTAGTTTCCTGTACCTTTTTTCATGATGCTGTTCAACGGCTGCAATGACCTTGAAAGCCGTGGCAACTTTCGGGAATCCCTCTTCAGTTGCTATCTTTCCGAATTCGGGATAGAGCTCTGTCCACTCTTCATGTTCGCCGTCGGCAGCCGCCTTCAGGTTTTCGGCCGTCGTGCCGATTATTCCGGCTGGGTAGGTAGCCGTGATCTCAACCGGACCTCCTTCGAGGAAACGGAAAAAGATCTTCGCGTGCGACTCCTCATTCAAAGCAGTCTCTTCGAAAAACGCCGCGATCTGCTCAAACCCCTCTTTTTTCGCTTGTTTGGCGTAGAAGGTATAACGGTTTTTGGCCTGTGATTCACCGGCGAACGCTTTCAGAAGGTTCTTTTCGGTCTTTGTTCCTTTGATGCTTTTTTCCATAGTGTTGAATTTTTTTATCAAAGGTAACCAATTTAATCCGAAACAAACAAGACCTCAACGGCTCAGACGGGTACCAAATCATGAAAACAGCTTTACTACTTCATCTTTACGTAATCGTCCTTGGTCACCCCGCAGATCGGGCAAACCCAATCGTCGGGTATATCTTCGAATGGCGTTCCCGGCGGAATTCCTGAATCCGGGTCACCGTACTTCGGATCATAAACATGTCCGCAAATGGTGCATTTGTATTTCATGAGTTCAAAATTCAAAGTTCAAATGTCAAAATGAAAATTAGGCAATAGGCAATAGGCAATAGGTAGTAGGCAGTAGGCAGTAGGCTGTAGGCTGTAGGCTGTAGGCAGTAGGCTGTAGGCAGTAACCATTAGCGAATTGTGTATAGCGATCAGCATTAGCCATTAGCCATCATGTGAAAATTCACTCATTCACTCAATCACTCATTCACTCATTCACTCAATAAAATCCCCGCCGGTCAGGGTTTTGCTTCGATCCAGCCCACGATCTTCTCTCCGGTGGGCGATTCGCCCGGAGGGGCAAAACCAACCACTTCGCCGTTTTCATTGATCATAAATTTCTGGAAGTTCCATTTTACAGGCGCATCCAGGGTGCCGTTCTCCTTTTTTGACGTGAGCCACTGATACAGCGGGTCCATGTCGTTGCCTTTCACGGAGATCTTCGCCATCATGGGGAAAGTAACATGATACTTTGACGTGCAGAATTCCAGGATCTCCTCGTTGGTCCCAGGCTCCTGGCTCATGAAGTTATTGGCAGGAAAACCAAGAATGGTAAAATTCCCTGTACCGTATTTCTTGTAGAGTTCTTCCAGCTTTTCATACTGCGGCGTGTAACCGCACTTCGAAGCTACGTTGACGATCAGCACTTTTTTGCCTTTCAACGAACCAAGGTCAAAGGGTTTTCCGTCGATGCCGTTCACCTTGAAATCGTAAAGGGTCTTGCCTGCCTGGGCGAATGCCGTTGTTGCCATAGCTATCAGGATTATGGAGAAAATGATGTTTTTCATCGTGTTTATCGTGTTATTTATTTTTATTCCGTTTGAAAAATGATACGATCTTCGTACTGTCCGGATCCCGGGCATGAATTTCCCGGCAAAGTTACAAAAAGTTGGTACAATTTAGATGCGGTCTAAATAAAATAAATTGCTTCATCCGGAGGATCTTCTCGTCGCAGTTAACCTTCGCAAAGCATGTAGAGGAAGCTTTGGCAGCTATCAGTAGGCAGTAGGCAATGAAAAATTGACAATTGACAATTGACAATTGACAATTGAAATGAATTGAAAATGGAAAATTGAAAACGGAAAACGAATCAATCCATCAATCAATCAATCGTTTTCCCGTCACCTGTCACGCGTCACGCGTCACGTGTCACGATTTTTCACGCGTCACGCGTCACGTGTCACGATTTTTCACGCATCACGTTTTTTCACGCGTCACGATTTTTTATAAGTTAATCACTATTCCGCCTGACCAGTTTTCTTGATTCCATTTGCCCGTCGTCGAAAGTCAGGCTGACCAGGTAGGTGCCGGGCGGCAGCGATGCGGTGTTGAGGCTGAATTGCCTGCAGTTTGAGATCCGCGTTTGCCGGATGATTTTCCCCGACAGATCAGTCACGCGTACACCGACATCATGGTATATTTTGTCCATGATCACCATGGCCTCCTCCCTCACGGGATTCGGGGCCATAAAAAACCTGTGGGTTCCTGATCTCAGATCTTCCAGTCCGCCTCCCAGGTCGATCGAAAAGAGCCTGATCTGATCGATCATCCAGCCTTCCTTGTTATTGGTGACATTGTCGGAAATGAAGGTAAAGCGCAGCATCATGGTGTCGGTTGGGGCAAATGAGGGATGCCTGACCGGGATGTCGTACCATGCCATGCAGGTCTGCACCCAGCCGTATGAATGACCTGAGAATCCCGGTTCTCCGTTGAACAACGAGTCGCTATGACCATAGATGTTGGTATTTCCAAAGTAGGACCAATCCGGCTGGGCAGGTGATACGGTGAACATTTGTTTCGAGATCGTATCATCAACAATATTCATCCAGGTTTGTCCATGGTCCCATGACACACTGATAAATCCACCATCCTGCAGGGTATCCGTATCAAATTTGTGGCGGAAGTCGACAAAGATATTCCAGGGGTACCATCCTCCGAATGTGCCGCCCATGTTGAATTCGCCGATGATCAGATCGAAAGAGGATGTGTTTGAAACGGGGTAAAAAGCCGCAGAATCAGTGAGGATGGCGTTTGGCGGTGTGTAGGCCTGGCTGAAGTAGGGCTTTGAAGGCGCGGCGATCTGCCAGATGTTCTGTGCGCCTTGTGCAATCGAGATGTACCGTGTGTTTGTATCTTCGAACGTGATGGTGGTGAAAGGGCCGATGGTGTCGCCGGGCCAGCGGTGTGGCTTTACCTGTGAAAGGAGAGCTGGGCCTGTTGTGGTCATTGCAGTGATCATCAGCGCCAGCCATAGTTTACCGGGATTGAAGGGCAGAATCATAATAGGATGGATTTAACTTGTCGGTGTAGTTGCGCGGGTTAATTGTCATATAAAATTACTGAATATATGAAAACAGCAAGGAAAAACTTTTTATTTTTGCAACAAATCGACTTTTCTGCATATGAAGGCACCGTCCAGGATCTTACATTTTTTATTGATACCGCTCTTCGGTCTGACCACCATGTTGACTGTCGCTCAGCAGGGAGAACCATGGACCGCCAGGGAACTGCTTGAACCATCCGCACTGGCAGCCACCCTGAACAACCCGAAAATGCCACAGCCTGTCATTTACAATATAGGCCCCCTTGCCGACATCAAGGGTGCTGTCAACATCGGCAGCACAATGAATAAACCGGCACTCGACAAATTGAAAAAAAGCTGCGCTGCTGTACCCAAAGACAAGATGGTGGTGATCTATTGCGGCTGCTGCCCCTTCAGGAACTGCCCGAACATCCGGCCGGCCTTCAACCTGCTTAAAGAACAGGGGTTCAAACAGATCAGGTTGCTCAACCTGAAGCAAAACCTGAAGGTTGACTGGACCGATTGGGGGTACCCGATGGATTGATCGCATCACTGACGATCGTAAAGGCATCCTTTTTTTCCGCATTGTCATTCCCTGCCCCACCAAATGTCCCTGGTAACCGGTTGGTGTTGCTGGGTTTATACGCCAAAAAGCCCGGTTTTCTCTGTAAACCATGTAATTTCGGTATAATCCCGTTTTTATCGGTGAAATCCCGTTTTTTCGGGATATGAAGGTTCGTCCGGTGATTCGTCATGTTCAATCCAGTAAGGATTAAGGATATATAATAAAGTTGGCAGGTGGGTCCGCCTCGTTGTAGTTTTACATCACAATCAACAAGATGTTAAACCCCTAAAACTTTAAAATATGGAACGCATTTCACTTGCCGGTTTAATTGCAATGCTCGGAATTTTAACAATTATCTGGGGAAAACCCTGGGTTACCCCCAACGACCCGGGACCGGTAAACACCCCCCCGACCATTGAAGGATCCTACAATCATTCAGCAGTGCTCAATTCGCCGATACCTGAATAAGAACTGAAGTTCGGAGACCTTTATCTTCAAGGCTGCCGGTCAGAGAAAGTTTATGTTGGATGACTGAAGCCGGGAGGCGCCCTGAAAAGCGTCCTCCCGACTTTTTTTATCTTCCTATGTCCAGAACTCATCGTGTTTTTAATCCTTATGGCCGATAATCTTTGACTTTGGGGTTGATTCTGAGCCATTTTTAATTTTAATAGCCAGTTTTAGAGCGGTATTGTTTCACGAAAAAAACAAGAAATGAAAACCGGGATTATTTTACCACTTCTTGTCTCTGCGGGTATTGCAGCATCCGCCTGGTCGCTGGATTCCCGCAACGACCCGGCCATTAAAAGCAGGCAGGGGATCAACCCTGAAGTCGCTGCCGTGGTTAACGCGCTGAACATCGATTCTATCAGGTCGTTCATGGAAGGCCTCCAGGGCCTAGGCACACGGTTCATGTATGCCGAAAACCGCCGGGAAGTTGCTTCATGGATCGCGGAAAGGTTCAGCGGTTTCGGCTACACGAAGGTTGAGCTTGATTCATTCAGGGTAGCCGTGGTTGGATTTGAATCGGACAGTGTCTGGCAGTATAACGTCGTGGCTGAAAGTACAGGTTTATCCGCGCCCGGAGAGATCTATATTTTGAGCGCCCATCATGACGATTTTTGTATGCCCGACCCGTATATTCCACCGGTACCAGGCGCCGACGACAATGCCAGCGGCTGTGCCGTTGTTCTTGAAATTGCACGTGTTCTTAAAAGCCAGGGGTTCCAACCCCACAGCACCATCCGCTTTGTGACCTATGCTGCTGAGGAGATGGTTGGTTATGCACACTGGAGTGGAAGCATGTATCATGCTGAGAAAATCCACGCTCTGGGAGAAGATTTAAGACTCCACATCTGCAATGACATGGTGGCCTGGACGGCAGGACCAGGCTATGTGCTCGGTGCAGCCGTAATGCCCGGCGGTATATTTGAATGGGCCGGCAAACTGACGATGAGCAGTGTGGAAGCCTATTCTGACCTGGAGGCGGTGCCAAAAAACGGACCAATTTCCGATTCGGAGTGGTTTCGCCATCTGGGTTATCCATTTGCCGGATTTATGGAACACGGCATAAATCCAACTTACCACACCCGTCACGACAGTGTGGTGCATTGCAACCTGCCGCTCTGCCTCGAGGCTGCCAGGGCAACCTGCGCCATCCTCATGAATGAAGTCCTTACACCGGTACCGCAAAACCTGCAGGGCAATTCCTTGAAGAAGGCGGTAAGGGTGGCATGGAAGCCCACGACCAATGACAATGTTGACCATTTCAACATCTACCGCAGTTCCAATCCTGATTCTTTATTTATTAACATCGGGAATTGTTCACGGAGTACGTTCGAATATGTCGATTCGACCGCTTCCGGAGGGGTTAAATACTATTACCGGATCACCAGTTCAGATGCCGTAGGTCATGAAAGCACCCTGTCGAACACGACCTTCGGCGCTGTTGCCCCAAAATCGAGGGACCTGCTGGTAATCAAAGATACAAAAGGAGGGTTCAACAATCCGGCCGATTCGGCGGTGATGGCCTTTTACCAAACGATCTTTAAAAACCTCGCCGGAGAATTCAGCGATGCGTCGGTTACCGACTCCCTGGATATTTCGGTCCTGGGAAAGTACAAGAGGATCTTCTGGTTCTCCAATTCCTATTCCGATAATCCCCATTCATCCATCAATCGTCACCGGGAGGATGTGCTGGCCTATGTGAGGGATGGCGGGCAGCTGTTCCTTTCCGGGTTCCAGCCAACCTGGATGCTGAATAAAAACATCAAGTTCGATAAAAATTTCGCGGCCGGTGACACCCTTTTTGATTTTTACAAAATCACCTCTGTCGAGCGAACGCCTCAGGCCTGCCTAAACGGGGCTCGTCCGGAGATCACCGGGTATCCCTTGCTCAGCGTGGATCCGGAGAAATGTATGGGCCAGTTGCCGGGGCACCTGATGAACCTGGAAAGTGTAAAACCTGCACCGGGTGCGTCGGTTGTTTATTCATGGATGACCGGTTTTGACAGCCTGACCAACCAGGGAAAGATGAAAGGAAAGCCGGTCGGAATCGAATATCTAGGGAATGATTGTAAACTGGTCCTGATTTCATTTCCGCTTTATTACATGGATACGGCTGCCGCCCGTGAGCTGGTGGAATTTGTAGCCAACCAGAAATTTGTGATGCACACCGGCACGCAGGATCCATTGGATGTTACTGGTGATAAGATGATCCAGGTATTTCCAAACCCGGCCGGGAACCTCGTGGAGGTATCCTGGCACCAGGCATCGGCGGCCGTAGTCCGGCTGTCGGTTGTGGATATTACTGGTAGGATCCTGAAGATCATTGACGGCGGACAGCGAACCGTCGGATTCCAGCGGGAATCGCTGACGATCGGCGACCTTCGGCCGGGCGTATATTTTCTCGTCGTACAGACCGGCTACAGCAGGCAATCCGTGAAGTTCATCAGGGAATAACCAGGTCATACATTATTCTGATCACTTTAAACCAAACAAATATGAGAACATTTACATTCTTTGCATTATTAATGCTTTGGGCGATTGCGGGGGATATCGCTGCGCAGGATTGGCTTACACAGTTACCTGTCAAGGCAAACGGCCGGGTGGATTATTCCGCGGCAAAGGAGTACCTGACCGGTTACCGGCATGAAAACCCGGACGGGCCTGTCAGGGGCGAAAAACAGTTTCTCAGGGCGCAATTCTTATTGGACAACAGGATGGGGCCGGATGGCACCTTGCCATCCGGCATTTTCTGGTCGGAAGGCAAGCGGGTACTCGGAACCCGGGCGACAGGGAGGTCGGTCCAATCGCCCTGGGAGCATATTGGGCCGGTGAATTCAACGGTTTTGCTGTCGGGCGGGCAGGTGGGTGGCTCAGGCCGCATCGACTGTATCACGTTTCATCCGACGGATCCTGGTATCATCTATGTAGGCACCCCGTCGGGAGGATTGTGGCGCACCGCCGATGCCGGGAATTCATGGGAAGTGCTGACGGACGACCTCCCGGTGCTTGGCGTAAGCGATGTGGATCTGCATCCCAACGACCCGAACACCATTTTTCTGTGCACGGGAACCCGCGATGTTTGGTGGGAGACCTACACCATTGGCATCCTGAAATCGCAGGACGGGGGCGCCACCTGGGGTGAGACCGGCTTGCAGTACAGTGTGCAGGAGAACATGGCGGTCCATGAGCTTTGGATCCATCCCGTTGATCCGGAGGTGATGGTGGCTGCTGCATCGAACGGGCTGTTAAGGACAGTTGATGGCGGCGATACCTGGCAGCAGGTCAGGCCCGGCAATTTCATGGATCTCGAACAGATGCCGGGCAATCCGCAGGTCCTCTACGCGACAACCTTCAGTATCGGGGGGGGCGCACGGTTGTACAAGTCGGTAAATGCCGGGTTGACCTTTGATTTTGTCAATACCGGGGTGGCTCCCACACAGGTCAACAGGATCGCGCTGGCTGTCACTCCGGCCGATCCCAACCGGGTTTACTGCCTCTACAGCAAAGCTTCCGATCACAGCTTCCACGGGATCGCCATTTCCGGCGACCAGGGGGCGACGTGGGCCATGGCGCCGAATACCATGAACCTTAATTTGCTCGGATGGACACCACAGGGCACGGATGCCGGCGGGCAGGGATGGTTCACCCTTGCCATCGCCGTTGACCCGGCAGATCCGCAACATATCCACGTGGGAGGCGTCAACATCTGGGAGTCGACCGACGAGGGCGCCACCTGGACCCTCAATGCGCAATATTACGGCGGAGGCGCCCAGTACGTGCATGCCGACATTCACACCCTGGCTTACAACCCTGTGAACCAGCATCTGTATAATTCGAACGACGGGGGGCTTTATCACTACGACAATACAACCTCCACGTGGGGCAACCGGAGCGACGGGCTGAAGATCATGCAGTTTTACCGCGTCGGCGCTTTCCGGCAGGATGCGGCAAGGCTGCTGGGAAGCCCCCAGGACAACGGAACGGTGTTGTTTACCGATACGGTTGACTATGAACTGCTGCTGGCTGAGGCTTGCGACAACTTTTTCGACTACCAGCGTGGCGATACCATGTTTTTTGGTGGATATGGTTCCGGTTTGCGCCGTTCATACAATGGCGGAGTCAGCTCTGTTGCGGTAACCCCGCCGGGAGAGTCGCGGTACCGTTTCAACCCTCCTTTCATTCAGCACCCTGACGATCCCGCTACGTTGTTCTGTGCCTTTAAAAATGTGTGGAAAAGCACGAACCGCGGATCAACATGGACAAAACTGACCAACAATATCTCGGGAGGGGATGATTTCAACAGCCTGGAAGTCGCTCCATCCGATCCCGGTTATCTGTACGCCGCGACTTTAGACCAGATATGGGTCTCGGCCGACGGAGGGAATACCTGGCAGAATATCCGTGCAGGGTTGCCTTCGCTGCAAAGCATCTCTGATATAGTGATCTCATCCGTGGATCCACAACGGGTCTGGGTGACCATGGGCGGGTTCACGGAAGGTTCCAAAGTCTTCAGGAGCAACGATGCCGGGGCTACCTGGGTGAACGTGAGCGGCAACCTGCCTAATGTGCCGGCCACCTGCCTGGCCTACGAGCCCGGTTCTGATGATGCCATTTACGTGGGAACAGATATCGGGGTGTTTTATACCAACAACGCGCTTTCAGAATGGGTTGACTACAGCCGCGACCTCCCGGCCGTGATCATCGGTGAACTCGAGGTGCACACGGGTTCCGGAAAGATCATCGCCGCTACTTACGGCCGGGGAATGTGGCAGAACGCACTGGCCGACCCCCTCACCGTCGGTGCTGCTGACCGGCAGGAGGCGGATGTCAGCGTTCGGCCAAACCCGGCCAGTGACCGGCTTTGGATCGATTTTCACGGCGTTCCTTCAGGCCGGTACACGATCAGCCTGTTGTCGGCCGACGGAAACGAAGTGCTGACCGATGCGATTCATTTGGTCGGCATGAACCTGACCAGCAGTCTCGATCTGAACGATGTGCCTGCCGGCTTTTATCTCCTCCGGTGTTCGGGCGAGAACCTGAAGGTGATCAGGAAAGTGATCGTTTCGCGGTAAGTTATTATCCTTTTCAAAGGACAAGCGTTAGATAATATTGCAGAAGTGATGGCCGATATTTTTTCCGGTTTTACACTTCATTTTATGTAATTCTGGATTTCTTCCCTAATTTTAACGCATATTTCTTATGACCTATGAAGGAATCCACCTGCCGGGCATTTTATCACCTGTTGTTTGATCATGCCAAGTTTGGAATAGTCATCTGTGATTTTGAAGGAATTATCATCGATGTGAACCCGTTCTTCTGCAACCTGGTCTCCTATGCCAAAGAGGAGTTGCTGAAAACGGATATCACCGGGCTTCTCGATCCCGACGACATTGTTCTGCAACCCCTGGCCACCGGGGAGATCATGCGGGGAGCTACGGTTCAGCGCGACCGACGGATAAGGAACAGGCTAGGCGTATTTTGCCAATGCGAAATTCATGTGCAGAAACTCGATGAAGAAAAGGCGCTGATCCTTGTTCACGACATTTCGGCCCGTCATGAAGCCTTACGGTTGAGCGAGGAGAAATGCCGGCGCATCGTGGAGACCGCGCAGGAGGGGATCTGGGAAATGGACCGGGACCACCGGACTGTCTTTGTGAACCGTCGCATGGCCGAAATGCTGGGATACCACGAGTCGGAGATGACAGGCCGCACGGTGGAGTCGTTCATGTCTGAAGAAGATCTTCCCGATCATCAAAAAAAGATGGAAAACCGCCACCAGGGGAAGAGCGATTGCTATGAACGGCGGTTCACGAGGAAGGACGGAAGTGTATGCCACACCCGGGTGGCCGCCACTTCGCTCAGGGATGATGAGGGTAATTTTGTAGGATCTTTCGCCTTTTTTACCGACATCAGCCTGTCGAAAGAAAAGGAGGAAACCATCGCCCACCTTGCCGAAATGGTCGACAACGCTCCCAATTCCATCACCATTCACGGGCTCGACGGTACCTTCCTTTATGCCAACAGGAAAACATTCGAGCTGCACCAATACACCGCGGAGGAGTTTAGCAGTATCAACCTGCACGCGCTGGATATCCCCGAAAGTGAGGCGCTCATCAACGAACGGATCGAACACATTCAAAAGGATGGTTCGGCACAGTTTGAGGTGCGGCATTACCGCAAAGACGGATCAACCTTTCCCCTCGAGGTTTTTGTTAAAACCGTTGACTGGAAGGGAATACCTGCTCTTCTCAGCATCGCAACCGACATTACGAATCGTGAGAAGATCATGTCTGCACTCCGAAACAGCGAAGAACGGCTGATGACGCTCATCAATGCTTCGCCCGACATTATATGCTTTAAGGATGCACAGGGTCGCTGGATGCTTGCCAACGAGAGTATTCTCAACCTTTACTGTCTCAATGGGGTTGATTATACCGGCAAATCGGAGTTTGAGCTGGCTGATTTCACAGCGCCTGTTTTTCAGGAGGCTTTCCGCAATTGCCAGGGTTCCGACGATCTGGCCTGGGAAGCCGGCGCAGCCTCGAGAACGCTCGAAACGATCCCTGATAAAGATGGGAACCTGCACGACTTTGACGTCATGAAAGTCCCACTCTTCAATCCCGACGGCAGCCGGCAGGGCCTTGTCGTTTTCGGTCGTGATATCAGTGTTCTGAAAAACGCTGAAAGCGCCCTGCGTGAAAGTGAACAGAAATACCGCCAGATTGCCGAAAAGACATCCGATGTTATCTGGATGATGAACAGGGAGATGAAATATACCTATGTGAGTCCTTCGGTATTCAAACAAAGGGGATATACCCAGGAGGAATTTCTGAACCTGCGGCTGGACGAAATTTATTGCCCGGAATCCTATCAGAAGATCACGGAGTTGTTCAATCAAAGCCTTGAACTGGGACGCCAGGGCAAGTTACCCAGGGACTACTCCGTGACCATCGAGTTGAAACACCGTTGCAAGGATGGATCGCTGAAATATTCGGAGGTGCATACCAATCCGGTATTCGATGACGATGGCAACCTGGTGGCTGCCCACGGCGTGTCGCGCGATATTACCGGCCGCAAACTGGCCGAACTGGCCTTAATGGAGAGCGAGGACAAATTCCGCAGCTATTTCGAAAATGCCCCGATCGGGATTTGGGAGGAGGACTTTTCGGCGGTGCGTGAACAACTCCGGTTGCTTGAAAAAACAGTAAACAATGTGCCGGAATACCTGCGTCAAAACCGTGAAGAAATTGGAAAGCTGGCTTCGATGGTCAGGATCGTCGACGTGAACCAATCGAGTGTACTGCTCCTTGGCGAATCAGGCAAGGAGTCGCTCATCAGGCACCTGCCTGAATATTTCGATGATGAATCATGGGATGTATTTGCACTTGAGATCATTGCCCTGTACAGCGGAGAGCGCAGGTTTCAGGCCGAGATCCCCATAAAGACGAGAGGCGGGAGAAAGTACGTAAATCTTTCGCTGGCCATTCAGCCCGGGTGCCTGGAAACCTGGTCGAGGGTGCTGGTATCATTTTCTGATGTGACCGTGCAAAAGACCATGGAGCATGAAATGAGAATCCTGTCTGAGTTTCAGTCGGAGTTGCTCGGAATGAACACATTGGCAGAGATTCACAACCTGATAACCCAAAAGGTACATTCGTTAATCGGCAACGGAATCGTATTTTCAGCTAATGTTAACCCCAGGTCAAACAGCGCCAGAATGATATCGTGGGCCGGTTTCGATAAACTTAACGAGACCATTGTAACGATGCTTGGGTATGATCCCACAAGCATGGATTTTGACCTTTCAGATCTTGCTCCCGATGAGTTGCGTCTGTTCCAGTCGGGCCGGCTGGTTGTACTGCCGGGCGGATTGTCCTCCCTGTCGGGTCATCGCATTGATGCTGCGCTGTGTCGGAAACTGGAGCTACTGTTAGGAATAGTAAATGTTTATATTGTCGGTTACCGTTATCACGATAACAATCTTGGCGGACTGGCTATTCTCGCTGTTTCGGACATTTCAAACATACTTGGAACCATTGAGTTGCTGGTGAATCAGGCCAATGTTTCGATCAACCGCATCAAGACCGAGGAGGCGCTCAGGGAGACCGAGGAAAGGTTCCGCCTGGCTTTTCTTACCAGTCCCGATGCCGTGAACATCAACGAAATGGTAACAGGTCTTTATGTGGATGTGAATGAAGGTTTCAGCAATATCACAGGATACCGGAGAGAAGAGGTAATTGGCCGCACAGCCTATGAGATCAATATCTGGGATAACCCTGACGACCGGGAGCGCCTGGTTGATATTCTCAGGCGTGAAGGAAAAGTGGTCAACTTTGAAGCACTCTTCAGGTTCAAGAATGGAAGGGTACGGACGGGACTGATGTCGGCTTCCATCATCCATCTTAACGGGGTTCCACACATCATCTCCATCACCAGGGACATTGAGGAGCTGAAGGAGGCCGAACGGAAGATCCTGCAGGCCAAAGAGGCAGCCGAGGAGGCCTCAAGGCTGAAAACCGCCTTTCTCAACAACATCTCGCATGAAGTGCGTACCCCCATGAATTCCATCCTCGGGTTCACTGATCTATTGCAATCCGATGAATTCGAGCAAACTGAAAAGGACCGGTTCATCGGGATCATCCATTCAAACGGTAAGCAGTTGCTGAGCATTATCGATGATGTGCTGGAGATATCGAGGCTCGACAGCGGAAGGATCCCGCTGAACCCGGTAACCTTCCATCTGCACGAGCTGATGGAAGATCTCCACCTGTCGATGAAGGATGTGTTTGTAAGGAAGGGCTTGCAATTTCAGTATTCATTCAACGACGGGGGCAGGGGCGACCTGGTGATCGCCGACCGCGAAAAGATCCGGCAGATCATCGCAGGGTTCATAGGCAATGCGGCGAAGTTTACGCAGAACGGCATGGTCAGCTTCGGATATTCCCGGAACGACAAAGTGATTGAATTTTTCGTAAGGGATACCGGGATTGGAATTCCCCCGGCTGAGCATCAGCGGATTTTTGACCGTTTCTACCAGATCAAACCCGAATCCGTTCCGGGTTCAAGGGGAACAGGCCTCGGTTTAAGCATTGCCCGCGGTCTGGCCGATTTTATGAAAGGCAGTGTCAGGATCGATTCCGCACCCGGCCAGGGTTCCACCTTTTTCCTTACAATACCGTACGAAGAGCCCATGATGCAGACGGAAAGACCGGTTGGCGAAGTTCATTTCTCTTTGCAGGACCTCACCATCCTGGTGGCAGAGGATGAAGATTACAATTATGAATTGGTCGAGATCATGCTGGGCCGGAAAGCAGGGCGCATGATCCGTGCACGCAATGGTGAAGAGGCGCTTCAGTTGCTGGCTGCCGAGCGTCCGGATGTCGTTCTGATGGATCTGAAAATGCCGGTGATGGATGGATATGAGGCCACCCGGAGATTGAGAGAAATCCATCCCGACCTGCCTGTGATTGCACTGACGGCTTACACACAGCCTGAAGAGGAGCAGAAGGCCATGAAGGTGGGTTGCAATGCCTTTATCAGTAAACCGATCAAAAAACAGGAACTGATCGGAATCATCAAGCGGACAATAAAAAATTGATCCCGTGCTTATGCATTGTGCGATGGTGAAGGTTGAATGACCATTTTCGCATGTGGTAAAGATAAACAGGATGTCAGCGAGGCTTTCGGGTTGCCCTGAAACTGACCATCCGTTGTTGTGTCTCATCCCATAGCCTGTAACGCAGTGTGGCAACACTTGCTGTCAGTGTCAAAGGTTTGACGGTCTGAAAATAAGGATTCTCAAAATGACAGCGACGCAGGTTATAGTTGGGTATCAGCGGACTAAGGTGATGAATGTGGTGGAAACCGATGTTGCCACTGAAATACCTGAATAACCACGGCAGTTTATAATAGGAACTGCCTTCCAGGGCCATTCTTACGTAACTCCAATCCTCGTTATGCGCCCAGTAGGAGGGATCAAACTGATGTTGAACGTAATAAAGCCAGAAACCGAGCACCCCTGCGATCAGAATCACCGGCAGCTGTATCAGAAAAAAGGCCTGCCATCCGATGAGCAGGCTCATCCCCCATGAAAATGCGATCAGTCCGGCATTTGTGAGGTAAACTCCCAGCCTGCCTTTACTGTCCATGTTTCTCTTTGTAAAACGGTTACCGATCACAAACACATAAAATGCACCGATACCGAACATCGTAACCGGTTGCCGGTAAAACCGGTATTGAATCTTCTTCCAGGTTGTGCTCGTCCGGTATTCATCCACAGTCATGGTCCAGACATCTCCGATTCCGCGTTTATCGAGGTTCCCGGCTGTTTCGTGGTGGATGCCATGGTTGCGGGTCCAGCTGTAATAGGGGGTGAACGTGAGAATGCCAATCATTAATCCGACCGCATCATTCAGCTTTTCCGACCTGAAAAAGGAACCGTGGCCGCAATCATGAAAGATGATAAACAGCCTGACCAGAAGTCCGGCAGTGGGGATGGAAAGTCCAAAGGTGATCCACCAGGATATGGAAAGACTTTCATACATCAAAAACCAGGCAAATGAATAAAGGAACAGGTTAACAGAGAGTTGCCACCAGCTTTTGGCAGGTTTGGGGCGGTTATATTTCTTTACGAGTTTTATCCAGGAGGTGTTTGATGTTTCACACTGTGAGTCAGGTGAAGGCATCATTTTTTTTTGTTTTATTTAAAGACAAAGGTACGAAAAAAAGCCCGGCTAAATTATCAAATTGAAAATTAATTTCTTAAATGGTAATTAATAGTAGGTTTCCCAATATTTAACCGTACCTTTGCAAAATAATTTTTAAAATAAGTTTATGAACAATGGAACAGTAAAGTTCTTCAATGAATCGAAGGGATTTGGTTTTATTAAAGACGAAAATTCATCAAAAGAGTATTTTGTACATTCTACAGGTTTGAAAGACCGTATCAGGGAGAATGATGAAGTGACTTTTGATATTGAACAAGGACAAAAAGGATTAAATGCAGTAAATGTTAAACTCGCATAAGTTTAATCATTAAATGCCATTTGGAATTTTGAGTCCCGCCAGCGGCGGGACTTTTTTTTTCAACCCGGTTAATTTCCCAATCACTGGGGCAGTAAGTTGTTCTTCGCCCAGTCGGCATAAATATCCTGCGCGATCGATGTTGCCGCCTTGTCCACGTAATTAGGATCGGTAACATTGATATCGCCGGTCCAGATGGCCTCCTTGCTGTCTTTCACATAGAGCGATGCCTTCAGGTTTACTGTTGATGTGGTGACCCAGTAGCCTCCGGTAGCCACTCCACCGCCCCAGTAACCGCCGCCCCAGTAACCACCGCCCCAGTAACCGCCGCCCCATCCGCCATAGTAAGTGGGAGGCACATAGCTTTGCGATTTATCGGTTCCGGTGTATTTGAACACAAGAACACCGTTGGCTCCCAGGCTGTCGATCTTCTTCAATACCTCGTCCATCGGGTATTTAATGGTCGGATTGAGGAAGTCGAGTGCGCCGATCGCCTTCAGCCCCTGGGTCTGGAAATAGGCGACCATGGCCTGTTCAAACGGTTTGGTATATTCCAGCTTGTCGAAGAGCGGGAAGACGACCACTTTGGTGACTTTGGTCTGGTCGGTCGGACTTTTCCAGCTCGTCAGTGTGACCGGCGACTGGCATGAATTCAGGATTACGATGGTCAATACAAGGATGGCCGTGAGCGATACTTTTTTCATGGGATTGGATTGTTGTTTGATATCATATTGTCGATATGGCAAATGTATTGAAATAATCAGGAAAAGTTTCCCGAAATTTAGGGTTACCTATTTTTTTTGCGACATCGCAGATGATCGGCTGAACTTTGCAGGTTTACGAAATAATGGGATACAGGCTATTGATAAAATTCATGATCTGTGGAGCGCGGTTGGGTTTGATCAGGTGAAAATGATCGACCCATTCCTGGATATCCAGCGGGTGATTCACGGCGGCGCCGTTGAACTCGGCCGATTTGCGGTTCACCAGCCCGTCGTTATGATCAAGCGGGAAAAGGGTGTGGAAGAGATCGTACACAGGTTTGTCGACCGAGGCATACCACGGCTCATTCCAAACCCAGGTGAGGATCAGGTTGACAAGATTCCATTGTCACCCATGCGGCCGGCGATGACGTAATATTTGCTGCGGTTGGCGCTGTCGAGCGGGTGGTTCAGAATATACTGGGTATATCCGTCGAAGGGATACATGTTTCGGGGGGCCGGGTAGGGCAAGCCAATGGCATCATAAAACAGATTGGCCACAAAACGCGATCGTGACAGAACCTGATTGGTGGGGTATTCGGCAAACAGCGCTATAAAGTTGGCGGCACGGAGAAACGAACGGATCTTCCCGGATACTACCGTGTTAAAATCGGTCAGGATAGTCGGGACAAAGGTCGAATCTACCGCCTGGCTGATGTTGAGATTGATCGCCATTCCCTTGAACTGGTAAGTAAGCAACTGGGTAAAATAGTTTTCAAGGATCAGGCACTGGTTAACGATTGGCACCGGTGGATTCAAGGCCACGAGATAGTTTGCCAGTTTTTCGCAGGCCGGTTTGTCAAAATCGCCAAGTCCGAGACCGACATCCGATAAGGTGTTTACGGCATTTCCTGCTGCCCCGAAATCATACACCGCCGCAAGAATCCCCAGGTCGATTTATTGATCAGGGCGGCAAGATTGGTCAGTTCCGTCTGGATCTGTGTCAGTTGGTTCCGGATATTGTTGAGCGAACTGTCGATGTGGGCAAACTGCCGGCGATCCTCAGCCTCGTTCCTGAAGCCGTCGATCGCAGTGCCTATGTCGAAAGCGGCCATAAACCAGTCGAGGGGCCCTCCCAGCATGTCGTCAGGCGGGCGTCGCATATTCCAGTAGCACCTGGCAGCCAGAAATGTCTTGCTGCCCGAAAGCTCTTCTCCGGTCAGCATCGTGTGCATCTTCTGATCTACAAATACATCCCGGAGCGTCGAATCGGGCCCGGGACCGGAGGATCAGGCTTAGCATGGTCCTTTTTACATGAATTGAAAAAAACACTGCTATCAAGGTGAAAAAGAATCCGGCCGTGAAAACGAAAATAAGACGTTTGGCTTTTAGTATCTAATGTTTTAATTAAACAATCGGATGTGGGGGGCTTCGTAGGTTGTTCGACCAGCGGCTGATAAAACCATATAAATATACATCAACAGGGCATAAAATCTGATGGAGGTTTGAGAAAAAACTGGTACCTTCATCTGAATGTTATAAGTGGCATAAAATCAGTGCACTATGTGCTGAAAAAACAAATTTCATTGGAAAGAACAATCAATGCGTGCATCCGGTCGCGGCACAATGTTGCCGTTTGCCTCGAGCAGGCTCCCTGGTTTAGGGTAAACACTTAGGGCATACCTATTTGCAGTTCTCAGGCTGCCGTGTAATGCAGTCGTAAGCGCCGGTTACACAGCCATAGGTCGGGCCGCCGCCGGCCACGCGATCGAGCTCCTCAGGCAACAACTCCTCCGCGTCCGGTTCAATACCGGCACCGGGCAATACGAGGTAGACCAGGTCGGGTTTTTCCTCTTTAACCGATACCTGCAGGTTTGCGGGGAATGAAATACCGAACTCCTGTTCGATGGTGCCTTTTGGATCCTCGATCAGCCTTTTGCGGAAGTCCAGATCCTTCACCGATCGTTCAAGCAGCATGTCGCTGTGTTCCTGTGAAAGGGATGTTGTTTGCATGGCCTGTTGAATAATTCCGGTCATTTGAAAACCGGTCCGGTAAAAATACACCAATTCCTTAAAAAGTTGGATGAAAGAATGGCCGGTCTGAAAAATCTTCTATTTCAGGAACATTATTTTCTTAAACGCTTTAACTTACAAAGCATTCAGACTGATCATCTTGTACCGGTTTATGTTTGTCACTGAAGGATTAACAAATAAAATAGGAATTACACCAGCAGGTAGCGTTATCAGTATATGCACCTCCCCCCACTCCCTGCAATTCGGCATCGGTCAGTGTGTTTGTATCCTCCATGGCTGATTCCGACGGCAGAACCAGGTAGACGTTGGCCTGATCTTCCTGGAGCACCTGAATTTGGAATTCCGGTGGGAACCTGATTCCCAGTTCCGATTCAAGGGCCTCTCTGGGTGATTCCATCAGCAGTTTCCTGAACTGCTCATCTTTCATCGCTTTTTCAATCAGCATGTGCTCCAGCACCTGTCTCTTTGAGATCTGTTGTTCCATGATCTTCGTGTTTATATGATTAACTCATTTGTTCCGCATATGCATGACGGACATTCTGTAAAAATACGGCATTTACTGAAAAAGTTGGTATGAAGGGGTGATGTTTCAATAAGTAATTTTATCGTCCTGACCGGTGATCAATAATCCCGTTTTTCTTTTCTTGAAAATGCCCCGATCCCGAGGGTGAAACAATGCATGAACCCATAGCGGTCGTCGTAATGCCAGCTGAACTGAGGAGCCGCGAAGGTATAGCGCAGTCGCAAAAATCCAAAGGAGGAGGCCCTTCTCTGAGCCTGCCCCTGTTTTCTGAATCCGTTCAGTTTGAGGTCGATACTCAAACCGGCAATCCAGGTGGTTGTGAAGTTCAGCTCGGTCTCTTTCAGGTCAGGGTTTTCCTTTGTGTCGTTGGAGGTTGGGCCAATATCGGTGGAACCGATACCGGCGAAAGGCGCTAATTTGATGAGCCGGTTCTCGGCGACAACATAGCCGAGCGAGGCCTCCGGCAGGAACACCCGTACCTGCGAACCTGAACTCCAGGTGCCGCCAGGGTAAGGAATATCGGTGTGTGTCTTGCTGAATCCTATATAATCCCTGAGATAGAGGACAAAATTGCGGTAGCTGATATCGAAGGCGACACCAACTGGGATGTTATTTTTGTAATATCTGGCGAGATCATTGGTGAAGATCCCATATCCGCTGAAAAATTCGAAGGCGAAACCCCATTTTGCAGGTTTGTATACCACGCGGATATGTTTCCTGACATACTGTTCATACGGACTTCCAGGGTTGTTCTTCAGGAATTGATCGGCGAGGTTGTTCAGGGAATCGGGGCGGAGGGGAGGATCGGTATAATCGTGCATCATCCATTTCAGGTTGAGCGAAAGGAATTCTTTGTCAGGCATCGCAATACCACTTGTCAGGACATTGAACTCGAGCATTGCGACCGAATTCCTTGTTTTATCAACAAGAACAAACCAAAGCTGATCTTCTCCCGGAACGATCTTTTTACCGGGTTTGGTCTTATCCGCCGGCTGGGATTTTTTTACGAGGGTGATGATCTGTCCGTAATCGCCGGTCCAATAGTCGAGAAGTGTCAGTTCATAGGCAAAAAAGACCAGGTAGGTATCATCCTCAAATTCATTGACCAGGTAGTTCTTTATTCTTTTAACCTCTTGCATGTTGCCGGCTATGAATTGGTCGGTCAGTATCCTGCGCCAGCGTGAGATCTTTTCCGAT
>CAYYPH010000039.1:35884-37398 GCA_964473485.1 uncultured Prolixibacteraceae bacterium
GACCCCGACGGGGTGACGCTGATTTTCTCGTTTGCCGGGTTAGGATACACGTTTACAATTGGTTGGGCCCCGTCGGGGTGGTCTTCAAATCCGACCAGGGTCTGGCAGTCGGTGGCGACCGGAGTGCCCCAGGTTTCGGCTCCTTTTTTGAAATAGACCATTGTTTCCCACATGCTGGACCACATTTCATTGATCTGATTATGAGTCAACCCCAGACCCGGAGCAAACTCTGCCAAATGCCAGTACTCCCACAAGGAAACACTCCAGCAGGCGGGAACCGTGATGCCGAAATTATAATAATCATACTCGATAGACTTCACGTTTCGGCCGTTAAACTCGTTGTTACGACGATAGTAGCGGTTGGCAACACCATTCGGTGCAGCCCATGCATTCGGTTCAAGCTCTTCCGGAAGCGGCATAAACAGGTTTACCGTGTCCATGGCGATGAAATTGTACCGGAGCAGGACGGTATCATGCAGGGTTGTAATTCCCGGTGGTGGCGCGGCTTCCATCCTTCGACAGCGTTCGAAGGTGTAGTCAACAGAATCAATCCCGTAGCTTGTTTTGCCGATCACATTCATGATGATCTTCGAATTTGCCGTACCACCCATATTACTTGCGTATCCAATGTAATGAAACTGGTCACCGACCGCGAAATCGTACACCGCGCGCCAGCCAAACTCTTGCAGGCCCAATGGCGGGGTCGATTTCCCGGCTAGCGAAAAAGGGTTTACCTTTTCCGGCAGGAAATAAACGTCGTAAAAAGTTACCAGGCCATGGTGCTGGCTCAGCTTGAAAGGCTGTCCGTTCAAAGGATGATTGATATTGTTACCCGATTGGTCTTTAGCCTGAAGGTTGATCAGCCTGACCTGATCGGGTTGTCCCAACACCAGCTCTGAAGCCACAGAAGCGACCGTAGCAGTAACATACCCGCTACCTGCCAGGCTGCAGAAACGCCACGACTGTCCATTGCCAGCTGCCGAATTGACCTTGATGGTGTCATGGTAGATATTAAAAAAGTAATACCAGCCATCATGGGTCAGGATCACTTTTTCTCCCAATACCGATCCGCCGGTCGTGTCAAGGCAGTTGAACAGGTTCATGGAATCCTTTATTGTGCGGTAAGAATAATAGATGGTGTCCGGACCAGGCAAAACCAGTGTGGAATCAAGCCTGAAGGCTTTTACATTGTTCGCTGCATCACTGTAAAAAGTCGTACCGGGCGAACAGACATTTTGCCAGGTCTGTGAGAAGAGGATCCCCGGAAGAAAAAAAAGCAGGACCAGAAGGAGGTTGTTTGTTTTCATGGGACGGAGGAATTGTTATTCGTTCAAAATTCAAAATTCAAAATTCAAATGTCAAAATAAGGGATTAGGGATTAGCGAATAGGGAATAGGGAATAGGGAATAGGGATTAGCGAATAGGGATTAGCAAATAGCGAGTTTTCCGTTTTCCGTTTTCAATTTTCAATTTTCAATTGTCCATTGTCCATTGTCCATTGTCCATTGTCCATT
>CAYYPH010000040.1:0-35493 GCA_964473485.1 uncultured Prolixibacteraceae bacterium
CCTTACTGCTGCCTCCCGTAGGAGTCTGGTCCGTGTCTCAGTACCAGTGTGGGGGTGAATCCTCTCAGAACCCCTAGACATCGAAGCCTTGGTGAGCCGTTACCTCACCAACTAGCTAATGTCGCGCATGCTCATCCAAAACCGCCGGAGCTTTAATTGCAATGAGATGCCTCATCGCAATGGTATGGGGTATTAATCCCGATTTCTCGGGGCTATCCCCCAGTTAAGGGTAGATTGCATACGTGTTACGCACCCGTGCGCCACTCGCCACCAGATATTGCTATCCGTGCTGCCGTTCGACTTGCATGTATTAGGCCTGCCGCTAGCGTTAATCCTGAGCCAGGATCAAACTCTCCATAGTAAAAGGAAAATTTAATCTTTACAGGTTTAACTATTACCAAAAGAAATTAACAAGTTAATTTTCTGGGATATTTGCTACTACATTTACTTCAGTCTTTCAAAGAACTTCTTTCATTTCCCCTTTCAGGTACTTTGTTTAAAATCGGACTGCAAAATTACAACCTTTTTTCATTCTACCAAACTTTTTTTTCAAAAAATGTAAAAAAGTTTTAATCTGGTATCAAAAACGCTCAGTATCAACAACTAAAAGGTTTTTTATCGCAACCGCAATCAAAGAACATCGAAACGGGAGTGCAAAAGTACATCCTTTTTTTGAATTCACAACAGGTTTTTAAAGAATTTTTAATCTTTTTGTAAAATATTTTCAAAGATATTGAAATACAGGATGTTAAAAATTGTCTTTTTTTGCATATCTTTGCATCTCCATCTTTATTTCCAATAATTCCGATCCATGAGAACGAAACATAACGTCAAGAACCTGCTGCTAACGGCCCTGCTGGCACTGATTACACTCACCGCATTCGCTCAGGATACCATCCCGTCACTGTCGGCAAAACCCAGAAATCCTGACAACTTCTGGCGCAGGGTCTCCGTGGGCGGTAACCTCGGTTTTCAGTTCGGCAGCGTTACGGGAATAACCGTTTCGCCCGAAGTGGCCATACGCACCGTCGATCATCTGTATGTCGGACTCAGGTTTATATACCAATATTATAATTACAAAAATTACTTCTGGGACAGCGATGCAAATACCTACCTTAGTTATGAATCAAGCGTCATCGGCGGTGGAACATACCTCCGGTATTACCTGGCCAGCCTCTTCCCTGGTAGTTTTGCAGGGAACCTGTTTGCGCATGTTGAGTATGAATATCAAACCTATTCGCGGCCCTATTCCGTCAACCCCATCGGACATATCTATGATCCATACGGAAATCCCTATGTTCCGGGCCGGGAAGTTGTTGAAGTGAACAGCATATTCGTAGGAGGCGGTTATCGCCAGCCTGTGAGCGGAAGGGTTTTCATGGATTTCCTGCTCCTGTTCAACCTAAATGATACCTACAACTCTCCCTACTCAAATCCCATCTTCCGGCTGGGAGTCGGTGTAGGGATGTAGTGACCGTTAAAATTTATCGTCAATCGTAAATTAAAAACCGTCTCTTGAGGGGTGCGGGCTCTTTCATTCAGTCGATCGTCAGCGCCCAGTCGAGCATCATCATCACCTGTGATAGGTAGGCAAACCCCTGCGTTAGTGCGGGAACCTTGCGGTATGATATATTCCGTGAGCCGGCTTCGGTGATGAACCGGTCGAGGTAACGGATAATTTCGGTCATGCCGTTGTAGTTGATGCGATCGGGGGTATCGGTTACACGGTGATAATCGCTATGGGTCCCCGTATTGAAGAACACAACCGGAAAGCTTTTCCTGTAGAAGGGCATGTGGTCGGAAAAGGGCAGTGCCGCGTATTTTCGCTTCACCCTGAAGGATGCAGGGGCCACCTGACGATAGATCTCTTTCCAGCCGGCCGAAGATCCGAATGCTTCCGCGTAAAGAACATTCCCGTTGCAGCCCAGCCTGCCGATCATGTCAAGATTGATCATGAACCTTACCGAATCAAGCGGAACTGTAGGGTGATCCGCGTAATGAACGGATCCGTCAAGCCCCTGCTCTTCACCGGCAAAAGCAATAAAAACAAACCCGATACCTGTGCTGTCCCTTTTTGCGTAGTACCGCGCCAGTTCCATCATTCCGGCCGTGCCGCTGGCGTTGTCATCGGCTCCAAGAAAAATTTTGCTTCCCATTTTTCCAAGATGGTCGTAATGTGCGCCGATGATCGCCAATCCGGGTTTGTCGCCGTGGGTTCTCCCGATCACGTTCCTGTACCGGATCACCACCCTTTGCACATCCGCCGAAATTTCGATCTGCCTGCCCACGCAAGATCGCAACCAGCGGGCCGTGCTCTGGTTTACAAATACGGCGATTCCTGAATCGGGAACTGCTGCTTCGAATGTGAACAGCTTGCTTAACCAGGGATTCCGGTCGTTCCAGAAGATAACTCCAGCAGCCCCTGTTTTCAGTGCCCGGTCAAGCCTTGCAGCAGGCGACCATATCTCCGTTTGTATTGTCCCTGCCGTGAGTCCGGCATCAGTGGGTACCGAGAGGTCAATCAGCAATACCTTCCCGCGGTAATCGGGTTCATTTGGGTCGGGGACGCTGCCTTCCGAATGAAACGGAACCCCAAACCCGGCATCGGCCAGCAGTCCGGAACAACTGCCGTTGGCCGAGAGGGCCGTGATCCCGAATTCCTCACGGTGGATCAGCGGCTTGCCATCCACCGTCATCCGGTTGTTGCGTGTGAATACCGGATCGGTTTTGGTGAAACGCTGGTAGAAGCTGGTGTCTCCGTCGCCTGCAGGCCGCAATCCTGCTTTTGCGAATGATTGCCGGATATAATCAGCGGCAAGCCTCTCCCCGGAGGTGCCTGCCTGCCTTCCCTGAAAAGAATCGGAGGCCAGGACCGAAATATCCCTGACAAGCCTTGCCCTTACAGCTTCTGAAAGGGAGTCACCGGTCAAACACCGGGCATGGGCCAGCCATGGCAGGAACAGTATGGCTGTGATCAGCAACCTTGCCATCCGGATGTCACCTGGTCGGAATGTTCTTCAGCACTTCAAGCGTGAGTTCCCAGAATTTTACAGTGGAGGCGATATCGAGCCTTTCATCGGGCGAATGGGCTCCCTTGATCGTAGGACCGAAGGATACCATGTCCATGCCCGGATATATAGCACCGATCAACCCGCATTCCAGTCCTGCATGGATGGCCAGGATCTGCGGCTCCGTGTGGAATAACCTGCGATAGGCGTCGGCCGTGACCTGCAGGATTTTCGAGGAGGGATCAGGTTTCCAGCCGGGATAGCCATGCGACTGCTCCACATCGGCGTTGACAAGGTAGAATACACTGGCCACCATGTCGCAGATGTCTTTTTTAGATGATTCAACGGAACTGCGCTGGCTGGTGGTGATCACGATCTTACGGTCGATGAATTTCACCGATGCCAGGTTGGTGGATGTTTCCACAAGCCCGGGAATGTCGCGCGACATGGCGATCACCCCGTGGGGACAGGCATACAGTGCATCAAGCAGGTCGGTCTGGAACGAATCAAGGAGCACTGCAGCGGGCATCGCGGCAGGCTGCACGTTAAAGGTAATCCTAGGCTCGGTTGCCTTCAGCTCTTCCCTGATCTCATCATGATATGTGTTTGCATATGCCAATAAATCGGAGTGATAGTCGCGATGGACCGTTATGGTGGCAAAAGCTTCTCTCGCGATGGCATTTCTCAGGTTACCGGCGTTGATATCGGCAATGCCAATCTCGAATTTTTCGTTGGCATTCCAGAGAAACCGGTTCATGAGTTTTACGGCGTTCCCAAGTCCCTTATTTATATCATCACCTGAATGACCTCCCTTGAGACCGGTCAGGCTGACCCTGAAGGCTTCGTGAAATTCGGGAACATCTTCGGTTTCGATCTGCAGGGTGGCCACTGTATCTTTTCCTCCTGCACAGCCGATGAAGAGTTGTCCTTCATCTTCCGAATCGAGGTTGATCAGTACGCGTCCTTCCAATTGCTCCGGTTTCAGTGCAAAGGCACCGGTAAGTCCGGTCTCCTCGTCCATGGTGAAAAGGGCCTCTAATGGTCCGTGAGGTATCTCCTTTGATTCGAGGATGGCCAGGGTTGCTGCGATACCGATACCGTCATCGGCACCCAGGGTGGTTCCGCGGGCTTTTATCCAGCCTTCGTCAATCCAGGGGACAATGGGGTCGCTTTCGAAGTCATGCACCATGTCGGCATTTTTCTCGCAAACCATATCCATATGGCTTTGCAGGATGACCGTTTGCAGGTTTTCGCAACCGGGTGAAGCCGGCTTCCGGATGAGCACATTGCCCGTTTCATCAACCTGGCATTCAAGGTTGTTTATGGCTGCAAAATGTTGAATGTAAGCGGCTATTTTCTCTTCTTTTTTCGAGGGCCGTGGGATGGTACAAATCTCGAAAAAGTAGTGCCAAAGTCTTTCTGGTTTAAGCTGTTGCAGATCGGTAGTCATGATGGGTTTGGTTTTATTAAGGACTTAACGGCCCAAAAATATTACTTTTCGGTTTATCGTGGCGATTATTTTCTACTTTTACCTCAAAATTTAAGACCACCGATCGTGAAGTTCAAGCTACCCAGATTCCGGTTTTTCCGTGGCATTGCCTTCCGCTACACCATATTTTTTCTTTTTGCCATCCTGATGATTCTGTTTTTTCCGCTGGTGATCGGTTACGGATCTGCCAGCGTACTGATCCTGCTGCAGGCCCAGAATGATGCGAAAAACAAAACCAGCGAAACCGTTGCGCGGATTGAGAACCTGCTGCAGCCAACCCAGCTGGTACCGCTGACTCTGGTGCAGGCGATGGAACGTTCGACCATCAGCGACGAGGAGGTGCTGAGGATCAGCCGGAATTTTATCCTGAATGATCCATATGTATTCGGTACCTGCCTGGCTTTTGAGCCGTACTTGGGTCATCCTGATAGTTACTGGTATGCCCCGTACGCCTTTGAGAAAAACGGCCGGTTGAAAACGCGGATGCTTGGAAATGAAGATTACGATTATTTCAAGATGGACTGGTACCGTTTGCCGAAAATTCTAGACAAGCCGGTATGGAGTGAGCCCTATTTTGACAAAGGGGGCGGCGATACCCTGATGTGTACCTATTCCATTCCCATTCACCGTTACTTCGGGAAAACAAGGCGGTTTATCGGCGTGCTCACTATGGATGTATCGCTGGCAAATTTTCATGAGATCGTTGAAAAGGTGAAAGTGTCGGATTCGGGATATGCCTTTCTTGTTTCACGGCGAGGTCAGATTCTGGTTTCACCGCGGCCCGATCTGATGAACAGAAACCTGCTTGAAGTGGCTAAGGCCGGCGGAGGACATGAATCGGTTTCGGCAGTCCGTGACATGCTGGCGGGGAATTCGGGCTTCAACCAGATGGATGGACTGGAAGCGAAGAAGACGTCAAGCTACCTGTGCTACGCTCCGGTCGCCTCTACCGGCTGGTCGTTTGGCATCGTTTTCCTGGAAAAGGAGCTGTTCGAAGACATGTATAAGTTTCTTCGCATCATGTCGTGGATTTTCGGGATCAGCATCACCCTCCTGCTACTCACCACAGTCTGGATTACCCGAAGGATGACCCGGCCGATCGTCAGGCTGGTCGAAGCGACCAAAAAGATCGGACACGGTGATTTTGAGACGAAACTTCCGGTGAGAAAATCGAAAGATGAAGTAGCCCAGCTTACCAATGCATTCATGGTGATGCGCGATGAACTGAGGAGTTACATCGTCAACCTGGAGGAGACCACCATGGCCAAAGAGAAGATTGAGAGCGAACTGAATGTGGCCCATTCAATCCAGATGGGGATGCTTCCACGCGGATTCACCACTCCTGAGAACTGGGACCTGTATGCCGTTCTGAACCCGGCACGCGCGGTTGGGGGCGATCTATATGACTTTTTCTATCTCGATCCCACACACCTGTGCATCGCGATTGGCGATGTGGCAGGGAAAGGGGTTCCTGCCTCGTTGTTCATGATGGTCACGCGAACGCTGTTACGGGCCAAGGCCATTGCCGGAATCCCCATCAACCTGGTCATGCAAAGTATCAATACAGAGCTCTGCCAGGACAATCCCAACCAGATGTTCGTGACCTTCTTTGCGGCCGTGGTTGATCTTCACGCCGCAAGGATGGAGTATTGCAATGCCGGGCACAGCGTTCCGCTTGTGATAGGCCAGAAGGAAAATCTGAAAGAGTTAAAAATGCGTAACGGTTTTCCGCTCGGTATCTTCGACGATGCAACTTATTCGTCGGGTATTTATAATTTTGCCCCAGGAGAGGTGTTGGTTCTCACCACTGATGGTATCCCTGATGCGCTGAGTTTCGGGAATCAGTTTTACGGCGAGGAAAGGTTGCGTGAATTTGTTACCGGGCAGGCAGGCAAGACAGCCACGGTGATCACCCAATCGCTGGCGGCCGACCTTGCAAAGTTCGCTGAAGGAGCCGAGCAGGCCGACGATATCACCATTCTCTCATTGCAATATAAACGGAATAAGGATTTAAATGAAGACGACATGGATAAGGTTACCTTAACGTTGAAAAACCAGCTTGCCGAATTGGAAAGAATCGTCATCACCCTTGAGGAACTGGCTGAAAAATGGGAGATCCCCCCGAGGGTATCGATGGAGTTGAACCTCGTGCTCGAGGAGCTTTTCACCAATATCGTTTTTTATGCTTTTGATGACCAGGAAGAACATGAGATCACCCTGGAGATCACAAGGGAGCAGCACGGCAGGATTGTGCTGAAGCTCATCGACGACGGGAAACCCTTCAACCTGCTTGAAAAGGATACGGATGATGTATTTGACAAACCTTTGGAGGAAAGAAGGATCGGCGGGCTGGGGATCCACTTTGTAAAAGAAATGATGAATGAAGTCGCCTACAGTCGCACAGATAACAAAAATATTGTAATTTTAGCCAGGATTTTTAATTAACAAACTACGATCAATATGGAACTTATTGAACAGAAAACCGATCAGTGTGTGATCGTCAGTATCAGCGGACGTTTGGATACTACGAACTACAATGTGCTGGAGAAAAAATTGATGGACCTCATTGATGCGCACCACGATAAAATTCTCGTGGAATGCTCGAAAATGGATTACGTGAGCAGCAGCGGTCTCCGGATCCTGTTGATGGCGCTGAAGAAGATCACCATGGTAAAGGGGAAATTCGTTCTTTGCGGACTTCAGGAGAATATCCGTGAGATCTTTGAAATTTCAGGCTTTACGAATATCTTCGAGATTTACGGAACCACAGAGGAGGCGTTGAAAGTCTTTTAATGGTTCATTACGTTCATTACACCGATCCTTACTCGGAAGAGATGGTTCAGGTGCTTGGGCAGATACCCAAATGCCCGGGCACCTGTTTCTTTATGGATATAAACAAGTCGACTGACCTGAAATACCTTGGCGGATTGTCGGATTGGGGACGGAAACTCAACAATACCTTCAACAATCTTTTATATGCCAATCACTTTCAGCATCATATAGTGAAGGGGATTGGCGATGAGATGATGCTGTTTATCCCCGACGAGGTTCTGAAGAAAAAGACATCAAACAATACCTGTTTTGCATTGCTTGAGGATATCTATGCAGGTCTTTTCCTGATCAGAAATCACCCGGATCCTGACCTGTTTCTCAATTGCAAAGTAGCCATACATCACTGTACCGAGGTTCATAACATTACCTTCTTCGAAGGTGCCAATGATTATTATGGCAGCGATATCGACCTTACGGCACGCCTGATGTCGAAAAGCATCGAAAACCGTATCGTCCTGAGTGAAAGTTTTTACAGGAAGGTGCAGGAGGACCTGGTAAATCTTGGTTTGCCCACTGATTCAGGTTGCCTTGCTTCTGTGTCGGGCGTATACCTCGAGAATTTCAAAGGAGTGCCGGTCAGCACCGAGTACCGCTACATCGATGTGATGTGACTGCCTCCGGCAGCCGTAGCATCCTGTTTGAATTTTGGATTTTGAATTTTGAATTGCCTTTTCTTTTCCCCATGGCACTCCTCTACATAGTCTTAATTTTAACGGTCCTCCTCAGCGGCTCCCTGGTCTTTTTGCTGAAGATAGGTGAACAACGCTACATGAAGTTAATGCTGGCATTCAGCGGAGCATTCCTCATCGGGGTTACCTTCCTGGTCCTGGTTCCTGAGGTGTATGAGGAAGCGACAATGTATACCGGATTGTTCGTGCTTGCCGGATTCCTTTTACAGCTGATCATGGAGCTGATCACGGAGGGTGCGGAGCATGGACATGCGCACGTACACCGCGAGAATGAAAGGGTTTCGCCGTTCCTTTTGCTGCTGGGTCTTTGCATCCATGCATTTCTTGAAGGGATGCCCATCATCGATGAACTCGACCCGCATCTCAGGAGTTCGTTGGTATGGGGTATCGTTATTCACAACATTCCCATCTCGATCACCCTTACCGGATTGTTTTTGCATTACGGATGCTCACGGCTCAAGGCCTTCATTTACCTCCTGGTTTTTGCCCTCATGACACCGCTGGGTTCTCTTTTCAGTTATCTGCTCGACCATTCCATGGCGGTCTCCATCGGGCAATACCACCGCTACATCCTGGCCGTTGTGATCGGTATTTTCCTGCATGTTTCAACCTCCATCTTGTTCGAAACGGGCGAAAATCACCGGTATAACCTGAAGAAGATCCTGACGGTTTGTGCCGGGCTGCTTGTCGCCTACCTGATATCAGGAAATCATCATCACACCCATTTTCACTGATCACCCGGAACCGGATAAAATTATTGGTTGACTATTTGAAATTATTTGTACATTTGCAGCCTGAAATAACGACCCTCAAACACACACCCACTCCCAAACCCACACCCGCTTCGCCCAGGTGGTGAAATTGGTAGACACGCTACTTTGAGGGGGTAGTGGCCCCAGGCTGTGCAAGTTCGAGTCTTGTCCTGGGCACAGCGAAAGAAAGCCCGTAAATCGAAGATTTACGGGCTTTCTGCATTGTGTGAATCATCCTTTTAGTATCTTTGAAGCCTTGAAAATTTCAACCGTAACCCATTATGACAAAAACCTTTCCCCGATCTGTTTTCGCAAGGTTGATCCTTGTATCCGCGTTTTTCAGTATAACGCTTACAGGCCTGTTTGCGCAGTATGCCGATGATCCCAACCGCGACCAGCTGCCTCGGTTTTTCAGGGAGACTACGCCCAGGAACCCGCATCTCCCGATATCCTCGGTGATCACCATCAACAATTACGATAATTACAACCTTGGAGTGGATTTCGGCGAAAGCAACATTGCTGAAAACCCGATGCAACCAACCTGGTTTTTCACTGCTTACAACACCAATGATGCGCATCGCACCGAAAACGGTATCGACTGGATTGACAGTTCACCCTCTTTCGGGGCGACCATGCAGGGAGATCCCGTGGTGTCATACGACAGCATCGGAAATCTTTATTACCAGAATATGTATGGTTCGTCAGGGATTCAGGGAGTGAAAGTGATGAAATCGACCAACAATGGCGCCACCTGGGGCCCCTCTGTTACCGGTGTGGCGGGGGTGGACAAAAACTGGCTGGCCTGTGATCAGACCAACGGCCCGTATGCCAACTACGTTTATAATTGTATGACCGCCAGCTCAGGAGGGAACTTTTCGCGTAGTATCGACAACGGAGCTACCTATACGACCACTTTTTCACCTTCCACACAAAGCCTTCCGGGCATGATGGTTTGCGTGGGCGCCAACGGCCCGGTGCAGGGAAAGGCGGTATATGTAGTGACCAACAGCGGCAGCGCATTTCTCTCGAACTATACTTTTTACAGGTCGCTGGATGGCGGACTCAGCTTCAGTCTGATGTCGACCCAGCAGTTTTCGAACACCGTAGGGACCCAGGTGAGCGGCAGAAATTCCGTCGAGAACATGCGTACGAGGCCTTATCCGATGATTGCGGCCGACAACAGCTTCGGAACCTACCGTGGCCGCCTTTACTGTGTCTTTGCATCAAACGACCCCCCGGGTAGCGGCAATAAACCGGATATCTGGTGCCGGTATTCGGATGACGGGGGTACCACCTGGAATGCCTCTTCGATCAGGGTGAACGACGATGCCAATCCGCAGAGCCACCACCAGTGGCACCCGGGGATCTGGTGCGATAAGGAAACCGGGAGGCTGTATGCCATGTGGATGGACACCCGTGACTGTCCGACCAGCGACAGTGCCCTTATTTATGCCTCCTATTCCGACAACGGAGGTGTTACCTGGGCTGCCAACCAGGCCATCTCCAACCAGAAGATGAAGATCAACTGCTCGACCTGCGGAGGAGGAGGCACCCCCCGCTACCAGGGAGATTACAACGGGATCGTCTCCAATAAAAAGGTGGCGATGGCGGGGTGGACCGATTTCCGCCAGGGTAGTTTCATGAGTGTGACCGCCTATTTTCCCGATTTCGCAGTGGCCCTCACACCCGCTTCAGGAACGGTCACCGCGCCAAGCGACAGCGTCGATTTCACGGTGAGTGTTCCATCCGTGAAACTATACTCCGATACGGTGGTGCTGTCGTGTGTGATCACACCTTCGCCAACTGTTGGAACCATCACGGCTGTTTATCCCCAGGGAAATAAAATAACCTCCTTTCCCGGCTCAAAGATCGTCAGGCTGAAGCTTACCGGAAATGTTCCGGCGATGAACTACCAGGTGAATTTCTTTGCCAAAGGACCGAACGGAACCCCGGCACACCAGCGCGTGGCCACCCTCACTGTGAATGTTTCGCAGGCGCTTGCAGTGACAACCACGGCGAATCCTCCGGCATTGTGTACCGGGGGTATGACCCAGCTTCAGGCTTTCGTGGCCGGGGGAACCGGCCCGTATACTTACGCATGGACTTCGAATCCCGCAGGTTTTACTTCAACACTGCCAAATCCCACTGCCTCCCCGTTGGTAAGCACCCGGTACATCTGTACGGTGCACGACAACACCACCGCCATGGTCAAGGATAGCGTATTCGTGACGGTTAGTTCCATGCCGGCCACCCCCGGTGCCATCACCGGCAACACAGGGCCCTGTGCCAACGATACGGCCGATTACAGCATTGCACCGGTAACGGGTGCCACCACCTACACCTGGAATGTCCCCACCGGTGCGATGATCCTTTCGGGGCAGAACACCACGGCGGTCTCCGTGCTGTGGGGAACGGTCAGCGGGTTTATTACGGTTTCGGCCGGCAACAGTTGCGGCAACAGTCCGTCGAGCCAGCTGAATGTCATTCTGCAGCCGCTTGCTCCTACACCCGGGGCGATCACCGGCAACACCGGGCCCTGTGCCAACGATACGGCCGATTACAGCATTTTACCGGTGACGGGAGCCACCAGCTACACCTGGAATGTGCCCACCGGCGCGATCATCCTTTCAGGTCAAAACACCACGGCGATCTCCGTGCTGTGGGGAACCGTAAGTGGGTATGTAACGGTATCGGCCGTGAACAACTGCGGCAACGGTCCGGCGAGCCAGCTGAATGTCACACTCTTGCAGTTGGCCCAGACCCCTGGTCCGGTTACAGGACCTTCGGATGTCTGCGATCATTGGATGGTCGATTTCAGTGTGCCTGCAGTTGCGGGAGTGACCAATAACTGGACAGTTCCATCAGATGCTCTCATCACAGCCGGTCAGGGGACATCCGCCATCAACGTAATTTGGGGGTCCACTTCAGGTTATGTCAGTGTGACTGCGGAAAACAACTGTGGAATCAGCTCCCCGGCCAGCATGTATGTGACGGTAGATTCAATGCCTGCCAATGCCCAGGCCATTTCGGGACCGGATACCGTTTGCCAGGGGTTGGGCGGTTACCAGTTCAGCATTCCGGCGATCGCCAATGCGACGACCTATATTTGGACATTGCCCCAGGGTGCATCCATCTCCCAGGGCCAGGGAACAAATTCGATTCTGGTAGATTTCAATGGTTCGGCACTTTCGGGGGATATCACCGTGGCTGGCGACAACTATTGCGGCACCGGAATTCCAAGTTCGAAGTTTGTGAATGTACAGACCTGTACGGGAATTGGTGACAATGAGAAACTTTCGAAGGTGTTGATCTATCCGAATCCGGCTCACGACAAACTGGTTGTGGAACTCACGGGCAGGGACAAAGAAGTCAGAATCAGAATCACTGATCTTACTGACCGTGTTGTTTACGATAATATATTCCGAGACATTCCGGTTGATTTCAGCCAGGTGATCGATGTCAGCAAGTTTGCCAGGGGGCATTATCTTGTCAGGATAACAAGCAGTAAAATACAATTTGCTGGCAAGATAACATTGCAATAAATGCAACATGGATGATGATGCAACCAAAGCCCTCCATCCTGGTTGTCGATGACCTGGATGAGAATATTCAGCTGATAGAGTTGGCGCTTAAGCAGTTGGAAGTTAATATTATAAGGGCTCATTCGGGGCATGAAGCCCTGGAAAAGATACGGGGTGTTAATCTGGCGGTTGCGCTGATTGACATCCAGATGCCCATCATGGGCGGCCCGGAGCTTGCCGCCAGAATCCAGCAAGAACGGGCAAAGGACCTCGTGCCGGTGATTTTCATTACGGCATACCCGGTGCTTGAAAGCGATTATGATTCATTCTATAAAGAGGGGATCATCGATTTTATCATAAAACCTTTCCACCGAAAGGTACTGGCCAGGAAAGTCAAACTCCTGCTTGACCTTTACATTCAGAAACAGCGGGTCACTGATTCGGAAAAAAAATACAGGACCCTGGTAAATGCTTCACCCGAAGGAGTGGTCATCCTCGACATCAATGGCCATATCCTCGAAATGTCGACCGTGGCGCTCAGGATATTCAATCTCGGACAGCCTGACCAATACCGGGGAATGCACTTTACAGCCCTTTTCCCTCCGGGCGAACATGACCATCTGCACCGGCTGATAAGCCAGACGTTGAATGAAGGGATTGTTCAGGGTGTTGAGTTTGACCTGATCAGGAGCGATGGCAGTAATTTCTTCGGAGAACTCAGCATTACCCGAATTCCGGAAGGTACCTCGGAGCCGCGCAACCTGATGACCATCATCCGCGATGTCACCAGGCGCAAGGATCTTGAACAGCAGCTCATACGGTCGGAAAAACTGGCCGGGCTCGGTGAAATGGCTGCCGGCATTGCCCATGAGATCAATCAACCATTGAACATCATATCGATTGGCTTGGAAAACCTGCTGAACGAACTGGGCTCGGGGCGGTCTATCAGCCCGGAATACCTGAAAAAGAAAGCAAGCAGGATCTTTGAAAACATTTCGCGCATCGACTTCATCATCGACAACGTCAGGACCTTCTCACGGATTCAGCAGGATACAAATTTTGATGATTTCAGTGTGAACGACAGCATCAGGAACTCGCTGGAACTCATTGCCGGGCCGATGAAGCAGAAGGGCATTTCCGTTATTCTGGACCTGGACCCTTCACATCCAACGGTTCGCGGCAATACGTTCAAATTCGAGCAGGTGATGGTGAATCTGCTCGCCAATGCACGGGATGCCATCGATGAAATGGCTGAGGTCAGGCCGGGAACGGTGAAAACCGTGAAGGTTTGCAGCACGTCGGATGATGCGTCGTGCCAGGTTACGGTCGCCGATACCGGTATCGGTGTCCTGCCGAATGAAGCGGATAAGATCATGTTGCCTTTTCATACGCTCAAGGGGCCCGGCAAGGGCACAGGGCTCGGATTATCCATCTCCTACGGGATCATCCGTGAGATGAACGGAACACTGGACTTTTCGAGTGAACATATGGCCGGAACGACCTTCCGGATAGTATTACCACGATCAGGATAGATACCCGCATATGGAAAACAAGCTCAGCGTGCTGATCATTGATGATGAGCGCCACTTCACGGAAGAGCTCGAGGAGTTCTTCACAACCTGTGGTTTCACCGCATACAGCGCCAACACGGGAGAAGAAGGGCTGGCGCTGCTGGAGCGCCGGCAGGCCGACCTGTTGATCCTCGATGTGCGCCTGCCCGGGATGAACGGACTGGAGATCCTGAAATTTGTGAAGGAGAGCTATCCTTCGGTGGAGGTGATCGTGGTTTCTGCCCATGGCGACATGGATACGGTCATCAGTGCGTTGCGGCTCGGAGCCATCGATTATCTCCGGAAGCCTTTCCGCCAGATGGATATCCGGATCGCCATCGAAAGGACCCAGAAATTCCTGCTGCTGCAGCAGCGGCTGCGGTTGGCCGAGGAGCGATCATCACTGATTTCCCATGCCCTTGCGGAAAAGATAGAGCGCCACATGATCGGCAAAAGCAGCGGCATCCGCCGTGTCATGGAACTGGCACTGACCGCCGCTGAGGTTCACGACACGAACGTCCTGATTACCGGCGAAAGCGGAACCGGCAAGGAGAATGTTGCACGCATCATTCATTTCGCAAGCCGGCGGAAGGAGCAGTTGATGTATACCGTTAACAGCAGTTCCGTTTCCGAATCACTGATGGAGAGCGAGTTTTTCGGATACAAAAAAGGAGCCTTTACCGGGGCGTCGGCCGATAAAAAGGGTTTCTTCGAGATCTGCCACGGCGGCACCCTCTTCCTGGATGAGATCGCCGACATGCCGCTTTCATTGCAGGCCAAGGTTTTAAGGGCCATTGAAGAGAAGCGTATAACACGGGTAGGGGATACGGAGCCGATCCACACCGATTTCCGCCTGATCTCAGCCACCAATCATGACCTTGAAAGCCTGGTCAGGGAAAGGAAGTTCAGGCTTGACCTGCTTCACCGGTTGAACACGCTTCATATCCACATACCCCCCCTGCGCGAACGCACCGGGGATATTGAACCGCTGGTGCTTCATTTCGCGGAGGACTTCTCACGAAAGATCAACAAGCCGCAGCCCGTCATAAAACCGGATGTTTTTTCCGCCCTGTCAAACTATGATTTCCCGGGGAATGTCAGGGAGTTGAAGAACATGGTCGAACGGGCCGTCATTCTCTCACGCACGGGCGTCCTCGACCTGGCTGACTTCCCGTTCAGGCAACGGGCCGCTGAAGAGCATGGCCCTGCTTCCATCCAGGGAACCCTTACCGAAAATGAAGCAAGACTCATACGCGAGGCCCTGCAGCGCAACGGCTACAACCAGCAGGCAACGGCAAAGGAGCTCGGCATTTCACGGGATGCCCTGATCAGGAAGATGTCCAAATATAACATTGTGCTTCGCCGGACGGAGTCGTGACCATAACCGCACAACTGTGCGGTGTTTTCGCACTTTTTTTCTTCGCTACGCTTGCGGTGAGATGATGAATCCTACTGCCTTTACCTGTTTATATTGTTGATGGTTAGATGATTATGTCTTCTGTTTAAAGGCCCTTGGCTGTTCCGGCACACCCTTTGCCTTACTGAGGATACCAAACAGCAACAATTCCAGGATTTGAACACCAGGGCGGTTCAGTTTCGCAATCGGAAGTTTTCGGCATGGCGCACCCCATTCCGTTCCCGCATTACTTTCGGGATCACCGGTACGACCATTCGCTGCATCCTTTTTGTTTCCTGCCTGCTCATACTGTCATGCGCCGGCCTTCGGGCGCAGACAGTGATCGTTGAATGGAACTTCCCGAACAATCCGGACAATGCAGTTGCCGATGGAGGCATCCCGGCCAACGCCACGAAGGTGATCACCACGCAGGGCGGGGCGGGGGCACCGGTGTTTGACCATGATGGCCTCACCACCCGTTGTGCCGCGGCCGATCATTGGTCGAACGGGGCATTCCAGAAATACTGGCTTATTGAATTTTCCACCGAGGGTTATTCGGCACTTACCGTCGAGTCGCAGATGCATTCTCACACGGCCGGGGATTTCGGCCCGCGCGATTTCCTGGTGCAGTACATGGTCGGATCGACCGGGACCTGGACCACCTTTGCAACGATTGAGATTGACCCTGGCAACCAGTGGCATCCTTTCCCCCCGACCAGCCTCCCTGCGGTTTGCAACAACCAGCCATCGGTGTCGGTGCGGTGGTTGATGGCCTCCAACGTCCCGACGCAGGGCAGCGGGCTTGTCAATGATTTTGCCTTCAGCCGGATGGATGATGTCGCCGTCAGGAGTGCATGCGTGCTGCCGGCACCCGCCGGCCCGATCACCGGCCCGACATCCGTTTGCCGTGGGCAGGGGGGAGTGGTCTACACCGTTGCCCCGATCAGCCTGGCCACATCCTATTCATGGTCGTATTCCGGGACCGGGGTTACCCTCACGGGAAGTTCCAATTCCGTGACCCTCTCCTTCTCGGCCACCGCCACTTCGGGCTTACTGACGGTATTCGGCATCAATGCCTGCGGGAACGGGAATCCATCGCTGGGGCTGTTCATCAACGTCTACCCGGTTCCCACCGTTAGCGCCGCTCCCGCAAGTCAAACGATCTGCCCGGGCGCTCCCATCCAGCCAATCGTGATTTCCAATCCCAACGGGGTTCCGGGCACCACCTTTTCCTGGCTTCGTAACAATACGACGGTGCTTACCGGTATACCCGCGTCGGGCACTGCCAATCCGATTTCCGGCACCCTCAGCAGTTCCTCCCCGCAGACCATGCAGACCACCGTCTTCACCATCACTGCCGCAGCCAATGGCTGCAGTTCATCAACCACCGCATCGGTCGGGGTGACCGACAACAGTCCGCCGGTCTTCCTGTCCGCTCCAAGCCCCGTGCACTGGTGCGTGCAGGATATCGTTCAGGCGTTCTGGCTGGCCGGTGATATCACGCCGATCAGGCCCGACTGGTACACCTTCACGGCCGGGGGAACGACCTTCGACCTGAACGTGTCGACCTTCCAGGATAATTGTACGCCGGCCGGCAGCCTCGTACTGCATTGGTCGATCCTCTTTGCGGGAGGCGCGACGTTTTCAGGCACCGGCCAGATCTCAGCCTATCCGTCAAATATTGTGTTCCCATTGGGTACGAGCGTTATTACCTATTGGCTCGAGGACCAGTCGGGAAACCTCACACCCGTCTCCGGAAGGCCGCAGGTCATGGTCCTGGTACATCCAAGGCCTTCCATCACGCGAAATTTCTGATCAGGCAGGCAAACTCCTTTTAAAGAACAAAATGTTAACCCGATAATACTGAAATCTGAAGTCAAACCCTAAAACCAAGATCATGAAAACAAAAATGCTACTTTCGATGCTGGTATTCCTTGCAGGAATCAGCTTTACCTACGGACAGGTGTGTACCCCCGGCCCGTTGTCACCGGCCGCCGGAACACCCTATGTTTACAAGGTTTTAATCGGGAATCCTCCGTATAACGGGGCAACCGGAAGTTTTACCTGGTATGTCACCACCAACGTTGACCTGCTGAGCTCCACAGGAGTTGTGCCGAGCCCGGGCGAGATCATCGCCACCGGCACCTACAATGCCCCGGCAGTAGGCCAGGACCAGATTGAAATTACGTGGACGGCCCAGGCAGTTGTGAACGGGGCCACAAATCCCTATTACCTGGTGGTGAAATTCGCCGGCAACAACGGGATCTGTGATGCGATGAACATGAAGGTGTGGGAGATCAAGCCCATCAACAAGTTCCTGCTTGCCATAAACACCATGGGTGGCGCCGGCGGCGACGGTACCTACTGTGCGGCCGATGTGACTTCCGCCATCGTAACTCCCGGGGCAAGCCCGACCGTCAATTACCAGTACGGTACAAACATGGTGTATGCCCGCGTTACAGCAAAGAATTACACGGGTGAGTGGACTCCCTCGTTCAGGCTCGACGGACTCGATGCGGTTCAAACGCTTGCAAGCGTGGTGTGGAGCACCGACTCGTTGTTCACGACCACCCACGCCACCACCCTGGCAGGCAATGTGGCCACCTCCACCGACAATGCCACGGCGGCATTTGATGGAAGTTCCAAGATATGGGTGAGGTTCGAGATCCAGAACAACCACTATGAAACCCTTGCAGATCTTCCGCTGACCCTTGCGGTCGATGGCGTTATCACGGTAGGCGCCACGTCGCTTCCCGACGTCATCTCAGAGACCGATTGCAACCCGGAAGTTCCTTTTGGCAAGAGTGTGAACCAGACGATCAAGGCTCGTCCGACCATCACTCCGGATCCTGCCACCGGTTCGTTCATTGTCAAGAATCCATAAGATTGCTGTTTGGTTAAACGCGCCGGGGACCTGCCGGCTTCCGGCGGTCCCCGTTCTCTCCCGGGCCATGGTATGTGGTCCGGGAGGGTAATTTAATGCCGGATACCCCGGGGCTGGATTTTCAAGGTGTTTTTTCTCATTGTTACTGTTTCATTTTTGCCCTGAAGGATCAACAGCATGTGCAAGGTTGCAGGTTCTGTATTTTGGTCGGTCACCCTCATTACTCTCCTGTTCGGGCCAGGCAGGGCGTTTGCCCAGGTCCCGCAGGTGATTTATGTCGGGCAGTTATATGCGCTTGGCGTGATACCGGATCCCGGGGATACTTACGTATGGCATATCTATCGCGATCATACCCTGGCGGAGGAGGCCGATTCGACCGAAGTATCCCTGCCTGCAGGAAATACCGGGCCGGTCGTCCCGGTGATCTGGCTCAAGGCGGGGACCTGGTTTTATACCGTCGATGCCATCAATGAAGAGGGATGTTCAAACATGAAGGTAGGCATGTTGAAGGTAGAAGGTTACCTGAAGCAGTCGGCCTCGATCACGATCAGCATCGACAACAATCCCATCTGTGCCGGAACCCCGGCACTGTTCAGGGCGATCACCACAAACGCCGGCAGGATCCCTCAATTCATCTGGCAGAAGAACGGGATGCGGGTGGGATCCGGTAAGCCTTTCTATATCGACAGCACCCTGGTTGACCAGGACCGCATAAGCTGCCTCATGAAACCATCCACCGTGATCAAGTCGGATGATCCCGGCAGTGTTCAGTCAAACGAAATCGTTGTAACCGTTTATACCGTAAAAGCTGATTTTACCCTTGAGGAGCAGGGCAGCATCAATTCCGGCCAGGTCCGGTTGCTGAACAGGTCGGCCGGTGCTGATTCCTATGCCTGGGACCTCGGGAACGGCCAGGTCTCTTCGGAAGAGAACCCGGAGGTGACCTATCTTGACGACGGTGTCTATCTCATCAGCCTGGTGGCGACCAATCATTTCAATTGCGTGGACACCATGCTGTTAAAGTACCGGATGATGTTCAAGGGGTTGTTTATACCGAATGCATTTGCGCCGATGGCCTCCGATGGCCTTCCTGGCGTCTTCCAGCCGGCCGGTACCAACCTGAGGCACTACCGGATCGAGGTGTTCGACCACTGGGGGCACCTGCTGTGGGAGTCCACGGCACTCGATGAGAACGGGGCGCCGTCAGAAAGCTGGGACGGCACCGTTAACGGGAAAATGATGCCGATGGACACCTACGTGTGGAAGGTGTCGGCCGAATTCAGGGACGGCACCGTCTGGACCGGTTCCGATATCGGGAAGGGGCCGGGTAAAACCATTGGTACCGTTACATTGTTGAAATAATACATACAGCCATGGAGAACGGAGAAACATTGAAAAACAGGTATGGTCGGCCCTATGACCCCGGATGGGGCGGTAAGGGAAGGTCTCCGCAGCGGATGCAGCTGCCGGCCGGCATGCTCACCCGGAATCGTTGCCAAATGCCCGGGCACACCCGCGGGAACACCGGAGAGTTCAACCCCGGTTCCCGTGCCCGGACCCGCCAGGCCGGACTTCGGGTGTTTCGATGGCTTTGCATGACGCTGGTTGTAATGGTCGTGCTCATGGGTGAAGGGACCATGCTGCAGGCCCAGGATCCCAACTATTCGCAGTGGCTGAACTCGCCGTTGTATTACAACCCGGCATTCACCGGGTTGTATAGCGGCCTCCGGACCCGCCTTTCGTGCCGGGAGCAATGGCCCAACCTGCCTGTCGATTATAAAACGCTCTATTTCTCAGGCGATTACGGCGACCGGAACCTGCCGGGATCAGGGGGCATTGGCATTTTGATCAACCGCGACAACGAAGGGCTGGGATTTATCCGGAACCTGTCGGTGGGGGTCATTGCGGCCGTGCGGATACCGGTGTTCTACAACCTTATCTGCCAGGTGGGGCTGAAGGGATCGATGGTTCAGAAATGGATCCAGTGGACCGATTTCGTGTTCAGTGACCAGTTGAGTGCAAGGTACGGGAACATCTACCCGACCCAGCTGACCGGGCCTGACAACCAGAAGCGGATGTTCCCCGACTTTGGTGCAGGGGGACTGGTCCAGTACATCAACGGGGAGGGCAACATCACCCTAACAGCCGGTATCTCCGTTGATCACCTTTTTCAGCCCGACGAGTCGTTCATCGGGGTGCTGAAGGCCCCGTTGCCCCGGAAGTACATCGGACATGCCGACATGGTCATCACCATCGGGCGCGGTCCGAATGCATCCCAGAATCCCGTGAAGGGTTTCGGGGACCCGTTGCGCATCAACCCGGGGATCATCTACCAGAGCCAGAACGGGATGGGTTCCTTCCAGGTTGGGGCGAATGTATTGAAATACAATATTTACGTCGGCGGATACTTCAAATTCACCGATATTTATGGTCCTACCACCTCCCTGATGGTCCTGGCTGGCTACCGCTATGTTTTTTCGCAGGCCCTGAATGTCCGGTTCATGTACAGTTACGACATCCAGGTTTCGCAGAACCTGCAGGGTACCGGCGGCGCCCACGAAGTGAGCCTGATCCTTGAGTTAAAAGGACTGAAGATCCCGGGCCGAAACCGTTTCAGTACCTGCCAGAGCGAAACCGGGCCCGATCGCAACCCCGCCTACCTGGAGTGCAGCCCGTTTTGAGCACCGTAAGCGAATTTCATATTCTTTTGCCGGAACATTGGTAATTCCGAATCTTTTTTTACCTTTGCAGCCCGAAGAGAATCCCTGAAGCATTTAACCTCTCTTTCACACTCACTCCCACACACAAACCCACACCCACTTCGCCCGGATGGCGGAATTGGTAGACGCGCTAGTTTCAGGGACTAGTGTCCGTACGGATGTGCAGGTTCGAGTCCTGTTCCGGGCACAAAATACTCTCAAAACCCGCTTTAATAGCGGGTTTTGCTTTTTAGGGTACCCAGATAAGTATCCAAAACTTACCAAATCTCCAGATGGCTTCCGCTGATGGTTGTAATGTTACCTTTGTGAATTTCATTCTCATCTTTGATCACCAGTTCCAATCTGAGAAATCTGGAAAACCAAGAGGATAAGTGGGAAGTCAATCTTAACAAATTGGGTTCTACCTCTCACGGTGAATTCAAACTGGGTTAATTTGAATCGTAAGAAATTAGGGTAGTAACTTTCTTTTCACTCAAAAAGGTTTGAGGTGTAATTTTATTTTTTCCTGAATTAGTCTTCTGCCAGCTTGTTGTATGTACGGCGTATAATAAACAGCAACCATCAAAAAACCTTTACCTTGCTTATACAAGCTTGAATCTTTAAAATGACCCTCAATTCTTGTTTTTACCATTGAGCTTTCGCCAATATCAATAATATTAATTTTCACACCATTTAAAGTCAAAATGGCATAAATCCCGGATTTATCTTTCAATGTTGTTGCAGTCTTATAAGGACCATCGAAGGTGTAAGTTCCGATATTGATTGACATTATCTTTAATTTTGAATGATAGCAAATATTTCAATCTTTCAAACACCTGATCGGGAAGGCATTTGCTCTTGAGGAAGGATAGAGGGAGACGGAGAAATCGTAAATATTCAGACCGTGAGAAACGGCTTTGGCGGATCCCCAGGGAGTTGATGTCCAGAACAGGACGGCAAAATCGGCAAAGCTCCAGCTCGAGTTGAGGTAGAAAACTCCGCCGGTCAAGGCCCGGAAGCCTGAAATGATGGTGTCCTGAAGCGGCTTGCCGGCAAATCCGTTGCCGTTGTAAAAGTTACAAAGCACCGTCCAGTCGTTATCTGTGGGGATATGCCAGCCCGGAGGGCATAATCCCTGTCCTGCCGGCGTATCGTCGTAACGCATCATCTCGTCCCACTGGTACAAACCGCCGTACTTCGAACATTTCGCTGCTTCGTTGCCGAAACAGTATTTCTCATCCGTGCAGTTGTCGAACTGAACCTGTGAGGAGATGATCTGCGCTCCACGGTTCAGGTTTGCGGCCATCCAGCATTGTGCGCCGATTTGTACAGTAGGGTAGGTCTTGTTGTCCCGGATATCGGTCAGGGTGTTGCCGCAGGTGAATATGGCATTGGGTTGAACCGTGATCGTTTTTGTTTTGGAAGCGCTGCACAGGTAAACATTGGTGTAGGAATACACGATGGTCTTCAACCCTGTTCCGGCCGATGCCGGATCGAATATTCCGGTCAGGGTATTTACCCCAGGCCCGGACCAGGTTCCTCCCAAAGGAAGACCGCCCTTGAGTTTGAACGGCTTGGCCCCGACGGTCGTTATACTGTCGAAACACAGGCTCAGGGATACCGGCGGAGCCAGGGTACCGCTCATGACAATCTTGTTGGAGACGGCTGGGTTTGATGAAACGCAAACCAGGTTGGAGGTCATCACGCAACGGACACTGTCATTGTCCGAGGGATTGTAGGTGAATGACGGCGAATTGCTCCCTGCATTGATCCCGTTCACTTTCCATTGATACACAGGGGTCGTTCCGCCGTTCCCGGGAGCGGCTGTGAAAACTGCCGGGCTTCCAGGGCAAAACGGGTTGGGATTGGCTGCAATGGCGACCGAAGCGGGAAGACCGGGGTTGCCAGTCAAAGTGATGCTGTTCGATACGGCCGGGTTGCCCGAAACGCACTGAAGCGAAGAGGTCAGAAGGCAGGTGACGACATCGCCAGAAACCGGATTATAGGTAAAGACCGGGGCATTGACTCCGGCATTGACCCCGTTTACCTTCCACTGGTATGCAGCCGCCGGACCGCCGTTGGCCGGGGATGCGGTAAAGCTCACCGGTGTTCCAATGCAGAATGGATTGATTGAAGCAGAAATGGAAACGCTCACCGGAAGCTGAGGGTTTACGATCATGGTCACTGCCGGCGAAGTGACGGGGTTGCCGGCAACGCAAGTCTCAGACGAAGTGAGAATGCAGGTAACCGCATCATTGTTCAGGGGAACATAGGTATAAACCGGGCTGTTGGTTCCGACCGGTATCCCGTTAACCTTCCATTGATATGACGGCACCGATCCGCCATTGACGGGAACGGCAGTGAAGGTAACCGGGGTCCCTGCACAAATATTATTGGCGGAAGCGGAAACGGCAACTCCAACCGGCAAAAGGGGAATGACCGACATTGATATCGTGTTCGATGTTGCGGGATTGTTTGAAATACAAACCGTCAATGACGAGGTGAGAATGCACTGCACCTGGTCTCCGTTTGCCGGTGCATAACTGTACACAGGGCTGTTGCCTCCGGCATTGACCCCGTTTACCTTCCACTGGTACACGGGAGAAGCACCGGGGTTTGTCGGAACAGCTGTGAATGAAACCGGTGTTCCCGAGCAGACATTATTGACTGAGGCGAAAATGGATACTTTGGCTGAATCGCCCGGGTTTACCGTAACGGTGAAATCAACGGGAGTCCCGGTGCAACTGCCCACCTTGGGAGTGACAGAATAGATAACGACTCCTGCCCCGGGCAAAGTATTGGTCAACACCTGGTTGATCGCCAGCCCAGAATCGGCGCTGAAACCAGTTACCGTGCCCGAAGTCAGGGAAGCGGTCCAGTGAAACATCGTTCCCGAGACATTGGAAGAAAGAGCAATGTTGGTGCTTTCTCCCGAGCAGATGGACTTTGTCAATTGGGTATTGGTGACCTGAGGAACAGGAGTTGTGACAAGCTGCACAGTGTCAAATCCCGAACAGTTGTTCGCATTGGTAACTTTAACGCTGTAATTGGCAGCAATGCCTGTTGTGAATGTTTGATTTGTGCCGACAATAGTACCTGTTCCGAGGTTCTTCCATTCATAGTTGCAGCCTGTACAAAAACCGGCATCGAATGTCAATGTGTTTCCGGCGCAAATAGTTCGATCTGGTCCCAGTGATGGAGAAGGACTTGGATAAATGGTGATGGTTCGCCATGTAGTATCTGTACGGGTATCATTGTGCCGAACGTAAAGTTCAACCGTGTAGGTTCCAGGATTGGAAAATAAATGCGTGGGGGCAGCGAGATTAGAAATATTGGCCCCTCCTGAGGCCGGATCCCCGAAATTCCAACGAATCGTGTCTGCCGGAGGCCAGATATCACTGGAGAAATTCACGGAATCGGCTTGGCAACAACTGCCAGCAGAGTGCAAATATGCTTTATATTTTTGCAGGAATTGAGGTAGCAAGGAAATGCAAATATTTCCATTTAATCCAATCGCATACTTTTGATAATTACAACCGGTGCCCAATAGTTCAGGATTATGGATTACTCCAACGGAGTCTAGCATCCAAAGAGGAGCATAAATTTTATCGTCCGGCCCAAGTTGTATGCCATAACAACTCACACTGAAAAGGGAATCAACTATTATTTCATTTTGCATGAACTGTGCTGAATCAATCAGAGTCGCATTATATTGGATAACTAAAGATTTCGGAATTGAAGGTGAAACGCCATAGAGCCATAGTGGATCAACATATAAGAACTTCGAATCACGTGAAAATTCTGCTGATCTTACACCCCAATATTCATTTCTGTACTTCGGACAAAACTTGAATAATGGTGAAACTACCCCGGTTTCATTATTGAAATTGCAAAGTTCATTAATAGTGTCCCTTGGATAACAAGTAATGATTTTATTTCCATCTTGTGATATTTTTAATACACCTCCGTAACATGCTGGCGGAAAAGAGGTAGTATTAACTAAACTAGGGCTTATCACCGGAGTTGTGCTGATGCCGGATGTGTTAATCTTATATGCCAGGTATACGTTGGGGTTTACGTTCCTAACTACCAGCCACGCATCCTCGTTGTTCCGATGCCGCGTTCCTGAGATCCAACTGGCAACATTTTCGCCTCCGGACACAGGAATATTTTTCATCCCTATCACCACATCTCCCAATCCGTTATTTAATGTCATGTCAATTATTGAATAATATAACCCCTGGTTGACAAACGGACTATATCCATAGTTTGGAATATAAAAAAGAAAGTAATGATCAGGGTTGATAAGACTTTTCACTGAATAAAGAGATTGATCACAATATGTATAAGCAAATAAGCCGGAACCGTTTGGCATTAATTGATTATTCCTGTTCCAGACGGATCCTCCATCCGAGTAAAATAAAAGATTACCTAATGAATCAGAAACACTAACAGCATCCACATAACCATTGACACTACCAGAAACCGAGATTGGGGGAGAGTAATTGAAATCCATGCCTGCATGATTTCCAAACCGCCATTGATTCCATTCTCCCTGAGATAACCCAAGAAATGGCAACAAAAATATCAGTCCAGTAATTAAATAAACTCTCATTTGGTTAATACAACATCATCATTTAACATTGGTTGTTTCAATCCCGCAAACACCTCACCGGAAACGCATTCGCCCTTGACGAAGGATAGAGCGAAACCGAAAAGTTGATCGTATTCATTCCATGCGAGAGCGCCTTGTAGCTTCCCCAAGAGGAAGATGTCCAGAACAAGACGGCAAAATCGGCAAAGCTCCAGCTTGAGTTGAGGTAGAAAACTCCGCCGGTCAAGGCCCGGAAGCCTGAAACGATAGTGTCCTGAAGCGGTCTGCCGGCAAACCCGTTGCCATTGTAGAAGTTACACAATACCGTCCAGTCGTTATCTGTGGGGATATGCCAGCCGGGAGGGCATAATCCCTGTCCTGCCGGCGTATCGTCGTAGCGCATCATCTCGTCCCACTGGTACAAACCGCCGTACTTCGAGCATTTCGCTGCATCGTTGCCGAAACAGTATTTCTCATCCGTGCAGTTGTCAAACTGAACCTGCGAGGAACTAATCTGTGATCCACGATTCAGGTTTGCGGCCATCCAGCACTGGGCGCCGATCTGTACAGTGGGATAGGTTTTGCCATCCCGGATGTCGGTCAGGGTGTTTCCGCAGGTGAATACGGCATCGGGCTGAACCGTGACAGTCTTTGTTTTGGAAGCGCTGCACAGGTAAACATTGGTGTAGGAATACACGATGGTCTTCAGCCCCGTTCCGGCCGATGCAGGATTGAATGTTCCGGTCAGGGAATTTACCCCGGGCCCGGACCAGGTTCCTCCCAGTGGAAGACCGCCCTTGAGTTTGAACGGCTTGGCGCCTACGGTCGTTATGCTGTCGAAACACAGGCTCAGGGATACAGGCGGAGCCAGGGAACCGCTCATGACAATCTTGTTGGAGACGGCAGGGTTTGATGAAACGCAAACCAGATTGGAGGTCATCATGCAACGGACACTGTCAAGGTCCGAGGGATTGTAGGTGAATGACGGCGAATTGCTCCCTGTATTGACCCCGTTCACTTTCCATTGATACACAGGCGACGTTCCGCCGTTCCCGGGAGCAGCGGTAAAGACTACCGGGGTTCCAGGACAAAACGGGTTGGGATTGGCTGCAATGGCGACCGAAGCGGGAAGACCGGGGTTGCCAGTCAAAGTGATGCTGTTCGATACGGCCGGGTTGCCCGAAACGCACTGAAGCGAAGAGGTCAGAAGGCAGGTGACGACATCGCCAGAAACCGGATTATAGGTAAAGACCGGGGCATTGACTCCGGCATTGACCCCGTTTACCTTCCACTGGTATGCAGCCGCCGGACCGCCGTTGGCCGGGGATGCGGTAAAGCTCACCGGTGTTCCAATGCAGAATGGATTGATTGAAGCAGAAATGGAAACGCTCACCGGAAGCTGAGGGTTTACGATCATGGTCACTGCCGGCGAAGTGACGGGGTTGCCGGCAACGCAAGTCTCAGACGAAGTGAGAATGCAGGTAACCGCATCATTGTTCAGGGGAACATAGGTATAAACCGGGCTGTTGGTTCCGGCCGGGATTCCGTTAACCTTCCATTGATATGACGGCACCGATCCGCCATTGACGGGAACGGCCGTGTAGGTAACCGGTGTCCCTGCACAAACATTATTAGTGGAAGCGGACACGGCAACTCCGACCGGCAAAAGGGGATTGACCGACATCGATATCGTGTTCGATGTTGCGGGATTGTTTGAAATACAAACCGTCAATGACGAAGTGAGAATGCACTGCACCTGGTCTCCGTTTGCCGGTGCGTAACTATAGACAGCGCTGTTGCCTCCGGCATTGACTCCGTTTACCTTCCATTGGTACACGGGAGAAGCGCCGGGATTTGTCGGAATGGCTGTGAACGAAACCATGGTTCCAGAACAAAAATTATTGACTGAGGCGGAAATGGATATTTTTGCTGAATCGCCTGGGTTCACCGTAACGGTGAAATCAACGGGAGTCCCGCTGCAACTGCCCACCTTGGGAATGACCGAATAGGTGACGACTCCTGCCCCGGGCAAAGTATTGGTCAACACCTGATTGATCACCAGCCCTGAATCGGCGCTGAAACCGGTGACCGTGCCCGAAGTCAGCGATGCTGTCCAGTGAAACATCGTGCCGGAAACATTCGAAGTTAACGGGATATTTGTGCTTTCCCCCGAGCAGATGGATTTTGTCAATTGGGTGTTGGTGACCTGGGGAACAGGTGTCGTGAGAAGCTGAACGGTGTCATATCCTGAGCAGTTGTTCGAATTGGTCACTTGAACGCTGTAATTGGCAGCAATACCTGTTGTGAATGTCTGATTTGTGCCGACAATAATACCTGTTCCGAGGTTCTTCCATTCGTAGTTGCAGCCCGAACAAAAACCAGCATCTAATGTCTCTGAGTTACCGGCACAAATGGTTCGATCTGGACCCAGTGAGGGCGTAGGACTTGGGAAAATTGTGATGGTCTGCCAGGAAGTATCAGTGCGATTGTCAATATGTCGTACAAACAACTCAACCGTATAGGTTCCTGTTTGGGAATAAGAATGTGTCGCTGTGGGAAGATTTGAGAAATTATTGGATCCTGATCCAGGATCTCCGAAATCCCAATGAATACTGTCCGGTGGTGGCCAAATATCTCCCGAAAAGTGAATGGAACTATTCTGGCAATTACCGGTATGATGGATATAGGCTTTGTATCTTTGAACACATTGAGGCAGCCAATCACCGCATACTCCTGTTAAACCGACTGCATTGTACTGATAATTACAGGCTAACCCCTGATTCGAGGGGTTTGATATAACGCAAAGCGAGTCTCTGTCTAAACTTGCACCATAGATTTTCCAATCCGGAGCCATTTGAAAATAGGCTTGCCTATGGTTAGCACTATCAATACGAATACGGCTTTGATGAAATTGAGCAGAATCGGTTTTGGTCGCATCATATTGCAGAACCAAACTAACGTTACCCGGTAACCCCGTTCCTATATAAAGATATCTGGAATCAATAGAGAATTCAGCAATGCTATATTGGAATGTGGAAAAAGTAGGATTGATGAAAAATAATCGGGTCACCATACCGGTTATAGGATTGAAGTTGCAATATTCAAATTTTGTCGGATAACATGCGACCAATTTTGTACCGTCAGGTGAAATTCTGATGGATGACGGTGAAACCATGTATGGCGGCAATGGCGGGGAACTTGGTATTATACCATCACCAAAACTTTGACCAAGGACCGGTGTGGACGAAAGACCACCGACTGTGAGCAAATAAGAACCATATTTAATGCTGTCCAAATAAGTAATTGTTGTTACAATCCAAATATCTCTGTTATTTCCATGCCTGGTGCCGGTGACTGACACCCATGCTGTTGTTGCACCCGGAATCGGTATATTTTTATTTGCCGATTCGATATCACCTAAGCCACCGTTTAGTCGCAAATTCACAATTGAGTAGCGCAATGGATTGGGATTAATTGGATTGATAACGCCATTATAGAAAATAAAGTAAGAACTATCATCGTCAGGTTTTTGTGTCGCGATAATTGGTTGACTATAACTTGCTCCCGAATAGGTTAAACAACAACCATTTGGCATGACTGCCAAATTCTTATTATATACTTGATTGTTACCAACAACGAATAACAAATTTCCGGCTGAATCGGAAACATTAGCAGTGATTTTACCAACTACTCCATTAGGAATTGCAACAGGAGCACCTGAGTTAAATGTAACTGCGGCAGATGTTAGAGGATTCAAATTCCCGAAGTACCAGTTTTTAAATTCGCCTTGGCTTTTAACAATAAAAGGCGTAAACACCAAAATTAAAATTACGAATGACCGGTATTCTGTCTTCACGGTTATACACTATTGTAATACAAAGGTAAAGGAAAGGCATAAAAAGTGCCCATAAAGGTTGATCCTGGATCACCAAATTAAATACAGTACCTAAATGTAGAATGGACTGGCAATGTTTTAATACCAGCCCATTCTACCCCTTTTAATTAAAATGAAAAGGTAAGCTGTTGAGCCGAAGTCCAACCCGAAGAAGAATAGCTAAACCATTCTGAATCACAATATCTTAAGATGGTTCCATTTTTTCTGACCCAGACTCTAAAATAAATAAAATTTCTAAGATCAGGGTCGGGAGGAGTGATTCCTGTAAAATTACACGATAATCCAGTAAGAACAATTGGACTTGTTGCTGTAATATTATTGTATGTGGTTACTCCTAAGGGGCCAATTGGACCTGAATTTATCGGATAAGCAGTACAGCCCACTTCGAAATAATCAGTAGTTAGCGGGTTATTATCCGTTATGGATATATCAAAATTGTATGTTTGAGCACATAACCTTCCTGCCACGATAAGGGTTAAAAATGCGAATATTGCAAATATTTTTTTCATAATATTATCGTTAAAAGTGAGAAATACTTGAACTCCTCCTTGGATGGGTCACCTAAAAAGTCGGAATCTTTTCAGGTTGGAAAGGAATAATAAATGTCCTTTCCGGACCCAGTCTAGCCCAAATTATTTTTTCCTAATTCTTGAAGGGAGAAAGGTTTCCTGTAAATTCTCATAGCAAAATGAAAGCAGAAATTTGGGAAAAGCTATCATGTGATTTTACTCGTTAAAGGTATGGTTGTCAAATTAATAATCTAGAATATCATTTGTCCAGAATGATATTACAACTTTGTTTATTTCTTTGATTTGTTTTTATCGCATATGGTTGAATATTAAACCATTAGTACTTTATCTCGGTCACCATTCGGGTGACCAGAATAAAGCAGGATCCTTTTTAACCTGGATTTTGCTGGAGTTTTAGGCCGTGCAGCTCGAAATATTTCAATCTTTCAAACACCTGATCGGGAAGGCATTTGCTCTTGAGGAAGGATAGAGGGAGACGGAGAAATCGTAAATATTCAGACCGTGAGAAACGGCTTTGGCGGATCCCCAGGGAGTTGATGTCCAGAACAGGACGGCAAAATCGGCAAAGCTCCAGCTCGAGTTGAGGTAGAAAACTCCGCCGGTCAAGGCCCGAAAGCCTGAAACGATAGTGTCCTGAAGCGGTTTGCCGGCAAAACCGTTGCCGTTGTAAAAGTTACAAAGCACCGTCCAGTCGTTATCAGTGGGGATATGCCAGCCGGGAGGGCATAATCCCTGCCCTGCCGGCGTATCGTCGTAGCGCATCATCTCGCCCCACTGGTACAAACCGCCGTACTTCGAGCATTTCGCTGCATCGTTGCCGAAACAGTATTTCTCATCCGTGCAGTTGTCGAATTGAACCTGTGAAGAGATGATCTGCGCTCCCCGGTTCAGGTTGGCGGCCATCCAGCACTGGGTGCCGATCAGAACCGTGGGGTAGGTTTTGTTATCCCGGATGTCGATCAGGGTGTTTCCGCAGGTGAATGCGGCATTGGGCTGAACCATGACCGTCTTTGTTTTGGAAGCGCTGCACAGGTAAACATTGGTGTAGGAATACACAATGGTCTTCAGTCCCGTTCCGGCTGATGCAGGGTTGAATATTCCGGTCAGGGAATTTACCCCGGGGCCGGACCATGTACCGCCCAAAGGAAGACCGCCCTTGAGTTTGAACGGCTTGGCGCCTACGGTCGTTATGCTGTCGAAACACAGGCTCAGGGATACAGGCGGAGCCAGGGAACCGTTCATGACAATCTTGTTGGAGACGGCAGGGTTTGATAAAACGCAAACCAGGTTGGAGGTCATCACGCAACGGACACTGTCATTGTCCGAAGGATTGTAGGTGAATGACGGCGAATTGCTCCCTGCATTGATCCCGTTCACTTTCCATTGATACACAGGGGTCGTTCCGCCGTTCCCGGGAGCGGCTGTGAAAACAACCGGGCTTCCAGGACAAAACGGGTTGGGACTGGCTGCAATGGCAACCGAGGCGGGAAGACCGGGGTTGCCGGTCAAAGTGATGCTGTTCGATACGGCCGGGTTGCCCGAAACACACTGAAGCGAAGAGGTCAGAAGGCAGGTGACGACATCGCCTGAAGCCGGGTTATAGGTAAAGACCGGGGCATTGACTCCGGCATTGACCCCGTTTACCTTCCACTGGTATGCAGCCACCGGACCGCCGTTGGCCGGAGTTGCGGTTAAGTTCACCGGTGTTCCAATGCAGAATGGATTTGATGATGCTGAGATGGAAACGCTAACCGGAAGCTGAGGGTTTACGATCATGGTCACTGCCGGCGAAGTGGCGGGGTTGCCGGTAGCGCAAGCCTCCGACGAAGTGAGACTGCAGGCGACAGCATCATTGTTCAGGGGAACATAGGTATAAACCGGGCTGTTTGTTCCTGCGGGGATCCCGTTCACCTTCCATTGATATGACGGCACCGATCCGCCATTGACAGGAACGGCAGTGAAGGTAACCGGTGTCCCTGCACAAACATTATTGGCGGAAGCGGACACGGCAACACTTACCGGCAAAAGGGGATTGACCGACATCGATATCGTGTTCGATGTTGCGGGATTGTTTGAAATACAAACCGTCAATGACGAATTGAGAATGCACTGCACCTGGTCGCCGTTTGCCGGTGCAAAACTGTACACAGGGCTGTTGCCCCCTGCATTGACTCCGTTTACCTTCCATTGGTACACGGGAGAAGCACCGGGATTTGTCGGAATCGCTGTGAATGAAACCGGAGTTCCCGAGCAGACATTATTGACTGAGGCGGAAATGGATATTTTGGCTGAATCGCCAGGGTTCACCGTAACGGTGAAATCTGCGGGAGGCCCGCTGCAACTGCCCACCTTGGGAGTAACCGAATAGGTAACGACTCCTGCAACGGGCAAAGTATTGGTCAACACCTGGTTGATCACCAGCCCTGAATCGGCGCTGAAACCCGTGACCGTGCCCGAAGTCAGCGATGCAGTCCAGTGAAACATCGTACCGGAAACATTGGATAAAAGAAGGATGTTGGTGCTTTCCCCCGAGCAAATGGATTTGGTCAATTGGGTATTGGAGACCAGGGGAACAGGAGTAGTGACAAGCTGCACTGTGTCGCTCCCAGAACATTTAACATTTAATACATCGACCTTATAGATCCCTGCCTGACCGGTTTTAAATGTTTGGCTCGTGGCAATATTCATTTGATTCGTAGAAAGGTTGGACCATGAATAAGTACATCCGTTGCAAAAACCGGCATTAAAAGTGACAGAATCTCCGATACAAATAGACCTGTCCGGCCCAAGATTCGGAGCTGGATAGGAATAAACATTTACTGTTTTCCAAACCGTATCTGTCCGATTATCATTATGCCTCACATACAATGAAACAGAGTACGATCCGGGGATGGAATAATAATGCACCGGATTTGGTAATGTAGAGTAGTTGAAGCTGCCTGATAAAGGATCACCAAAATTCCATTGGATTGTATCTGCAATGGGCCAAATTGAAGATGAGAATTTTACAGAGTCGCCAAGGCAAACATCCTGATAACTTATGTAAATATAATATTTTTGAAGAAACTGAGGTAAAGCATCATTGCTATATCGATTTTTCAATGAAATAGCCTTAGTTTGAAACGAGCATGCTGTACCGTTTAGGTTTGGGAATTTGATCAGATTCAATAATGTATCATTGATGGTTGCTTCGTAAATTTTTCCATCCGGGCCAGATTGTAGGATACCATAACCTTCAGGATGCAATACATTTCCAATATATACTTTACTTGCCATAAACTGGCTATATTGAGACTTTGTCGCATCAAATTGAAATAGCGCTATAGAATCCGGATTGTAATCAGCAGTTATATAGAGAAATTTAGAGTTTGGAGAAAATTCGAACCGCAAAACAGGCAACGTATCATTTTTATGGATTACATGAAATTTAAATAATGGGGTTACAGCACCTGAATTGCAATCAAATGAACAAAATTCCGCTTTCCCTGAACTAACTCCGGTATCGCCCAGACAGATAAGTTTTGTTCCGTCAGGCGAAATTTTAATATAATTTAAATAGCCCCAACTTAAATTTCCCTGATTAAAATTAAGGAAGCTATTGCTGACGATTGGGGTTGTGCTTACTCCTGTTGAGTTTACCAAATAAGACAAGTATTTGTATCCGTTGTTCCATATACTTGTTAATACCCAAACATCTTTGTTGTTTTTATGTCGCGTGGCAGTCAAAGCATTGTTCGCCTCAGACGCACCAGGCACAGGAATATTCTTCATTCCTGATGGAATGTCTCCCAGTCCGCCGTTTAATCTCATATCGATTATGGAATAACACAAACCACCATTATACCATCCATTGTCTCCGACAGTAAATAAATAATACAGGCTGTCTGCATTAATTTTTTTAAATGCAATAACTGGCTGAGCACCGTTCAACCCACCAAAAAGATTGTTCCCGTTAGGAGTGGCGTTATGCATCCTATTCAACAATATGTTTCCGTTTGTATAAAAAAGAAGTGCACCGGTTGAATCGGATTCTATTGCTGGACATCTGCCCGTTGGCCACATTTGACTGTTAATTAGAGGTGCTGGCATACCTGCACCAAAATTCAATCCGGCATGGTTGCCAAAATACCAGTTATTCCATTCACCTTGAGATAAAAGAAAAGGGTGATAAGAGGTAAAAAGAACAACCAAAATAACATATAAAACATTGGTTTTCATGACTCTTTTTATCTCTTATCACCTCAAAGATTAGATCAACCAAAATTAAGATAAATGAATGAGTAATCTTTCGAAAGCCTTTAATTCAGATCGACATGAACACTGAATGTGCCTGCGAGTTGTGTTGCCGTCATGAGGCCGGTGGAATTTCTGCCTCCTGACACCACATTGTTGTTTCCATCTCTACGTTTAATAGCCACCTCTACTCGATAAACAGCTCCAGCATCGGGCACTGAACAGGAAAAAATTTCTTGTTGAGACGTAGCATTCCAAGTTGCAGTTGATGCCGAGGGCGTACAAGTATACGTAGTAAATGGATTGGTTCTGTATACAATCCACGAAATTTCATAAAAATCCGTGGAACTAGGTGCGGGAGTTCCATTATCAGTCCATGTAACATTCATGGTTTGTCCCTTCACTTCAGCAGCAGCAGAAAATATAAGGAGCAAAAGAAAGGCGATGGAACCTTTTACAATCATCGTTTTCATAGTAAAAAAAGTTAAATTTGTTGGTATTCAAGTTTTTTTCGGCCATAAAACACTCGTCCATCCATTACCACTGGCCGTTATTGACAATGAAAGTCCATCTGGACACAGTCACCACTTGCACCCAGATGGCAGGAGCAAGTGGAACAAAGGCCTAAATTATTCTTGCCCAATTTTTGAATAGTTATTTTTACCTTAAAATTTCTCATAATATTTTAAAAAGAATCGTATTTGCTTCAATCAAATGAGGTATAAGCATGATTTATAATCAATTTATAAAGTTAATAATGAGAATATTGCAATACTAAATATCATTTGTCTATAAAAATGTTACACAATTGTGTTTTTGTCTATACTTTCTTAACCATTATAATCTGATAATATGGAATTTAAAAGCAAAGACCGGTTACTTTTTAGGTGACCGGTCCTTTTATATGGCTCAATTTATTATTTCTTTGCAAAAGTAAAGGTGAAAATCAGCGTTTTCTTACGCTAAATTGCGCTTTGATTTTTCCTTTGCAAATCGTGTTGAAAAAATGGTTTTCAATCTTTCAAACACCTGATCGGGAATGCATTTGCCCGTGAGGAAGGATAGAGGGAGACGGAGAAATCGTAAATATTCAGACCGTGAGAAACGGCTTTGACAGGTCCCCAGGGAGTTGACGTCCAGAACAGGACGGCAAAATCGGCAAAGCTCCAGCTTGAGTTTAGGTAAAATACACCTCCGGTCAAGGCCCGGAAGCCCGAAACGATAGTGTCCTGAAGCGGTTTTCCGGCAAAACCGTTGCCGTTGTAAAAGTTGCACAACACCGTCCAGTCGTTATCAGTGGGCACATGCCAGCCGGGAGGGCATAATCCCTGTCCTGCCGGCGTATCGTCGTAGCGCATCATCTCGTCCCACTGGTACAAACCGCCGTACTTCGAGCATTTCGCTGCATCGTTGCCGAAACA
>CAYYPH010000041.1:0-32928 GCA_964473485.1 uncultured Prolixibacteraceae bacterium
TTCATGATCCGCCTGGGGGGATTGCTGAACTCTGCCGGGCTGGTTTTCACCGGGATGACGATCCTCACCATGTCGTTCAATTACCAGAATGACCGGATGACCATCGCCCTGTTTCTCTCCTACCTGCTCAGCCTGATCCTGATCGCCCTCCTTCAGCCCTGGCTGGTTCTGGCTCCCGAAATGACACCAGGCAAAAACCTTCTTTTTTTCACAGTCAACTTTTCATGGCAGGGCGGTTATGTTATGATACTCATTCTCAACAACATCAATCAAAAAAAGAAGATCAGCGAGGCAAAAGCAGCGGAGGCGCTCAGGCTTAAAGAGCTCGACGAGGTAAAGACACGGCTGTTCACCAACATCACCCATGAATTCCGCACCCCGCTGACCATCATCCAGGGCATGGCCGGTCTGATCAGGGAAAATCCCGGTGATTGGCTTGAGGAGGGGACGGAGAAGATCAGGCAGAACGGCCAGCAGTTGCTGACGCTGGTGAACCAGATGCTCGACCTTTCGAAGCTGGATGCCGGGGCGATGCCGCTTCATACCTACCAACAGGACATCATAGCACAACTCCGGTATCTTTCCGATTCATTCCAATCTTTCGGCCACCTGCGCAACGTGGAGCTCCGGTTCGAAACCGACACCACGCATTTCCTCATGGACTACGATGCGGACAAACTGATGCAGGTCATGGTCAACCTGTTGTCGAACGCCATGAAATATTCTGGCAACGGAGGCCGTGTGATCTTTTCCACCTATCGGTCATCCGGTAAGGGTCAGAACCGGGTCATCGCGGTCACAGACAACGGACCCGGGATACCGCCGGAACAGCTGGAGCACATCTTCGATCGTTTCTACCGGATCGAAGGAACAGAGGTTCCGGTAGAACAGGGCACCGGGCTCGGCCTGTCGTTATCCTCGGAACTTGTGAAACTGATGAACGGCAGCATTTCCGTCGAGAGCAAACCCAGTGAGGGCACCACCTTCCGGGTATCACTCCCGGTCACGAACAATGCTCCGCTCAGAGACGTGATGAAGCCGGGCAACCTGGATGGCCCTATGACCAATGCGACCCCCGCGTCCATGATCAAACCATTTCCTGTCACAGCAGGGGCTGCTGCTGACCATGCGAAACCGGTGCTGCTGGTCGTGGAGGACAATCCCGACCTGGTTGAATACCTGGCTGCCCTGCTGCACGAAGATTACTACCTGGAAACAGCCCCCAACGGAAAAGCTGGACTTGACAAAGTTTTTGAGTTCATGCCCGATGTGATCCTCACCGATGTGATGATGCCAGAACTGGACGGAATTTCGATGCTCGACAGGATCAAGAATGATCCGCGCAGCAGCCACATCCCGGTCGTCATGCTGACGGCAAAGGCCGATGTGGCTTCACGGCTCGAAGGGCTTGAACGGGGCGCCGATGCTTATCTGGCCAAGCCATTCCACGAGGGGGAGCTACGAATCCAGTTGAAAAACCTGATCGCGAACCGCAGGCTGCTGCATGAGCGCTACGCGCACCACGCAGCGTTTCCCGCCACCGACGACAGGTCGGTAAGGATGGAAGATGCTTTCATGATCAAAGTCAGAGAGGTCATGGAACGTCACCTGGATGAAGAGACGTTCGGGATCGAGGTACTCTGCCGGGAGGTATCCATGAGCCGCGCCCAGTTATACAGGAAATTCAAGACCCTGACCGATAAAACCGTGTTTGAATACCTGCAGTCATTCCGCCTCCACAAAGCCAGGACCCTGCTTGAATCGACGGGTCTGAATGTGTCGGAAGTCGCATTTGATGTAGGATTTAAAAATCCCTCCCATTTCAGCAGGGCCTTTACCGCCGAATTTGGCAAAAATCCCACCGAGTTCCGGAAACGACTCCGGCAAAACAATTTTCCAGCCTGATCCGAAACAAACATTTACCTTCAACTTTCTACTATTGAATTTTAAAATTTGATTTTGCCTTTTAACTTTCAATTTTGACTTTTGAATTTTGAATTTGCTTTTTGACTCTGCTTTTTACTTTTTACACTTTTCAGCAGGATGAGACGCTAAGGCGTGCTTTTGAGATGTTCAGCAAAGGTAGGATCCGCGTATGGTGGTAATATTACGCCGACAAAATTTTGTAACATTAAAAAACCACGGTCATGAAAAAGTGTATGCTCTTATCCGTCAGTTGGCTGTTGGCGGTCACCCTGTACGCACAGAACGGCACCCTGATCACCGACAGTATCTTCCGCGACAAATACAGAACGTTCCTGCTGTACATACCTGCCATCTATGACCCGGCACAGCCGGTGCCTTTGCTGCTGAACCTTCATGGGACGACCGAAAGCGCCGCCTACCAAAACATCCTGGGCAACTTCAGGCCCATTGCCGATACGGCCAACTTTATCATTGTGCTTCCCAACGGGCAGCCGGTCCCGCAAATGGGGGGAGCCAGGGGCTGGAACATTTTCCCGACCAGTTCGGGAACCAATGATTTCGGCTTCCTCTCCGACCTGATCGATACCATCAGCGCCCGTTACAACATCGACAAAAACAGGATCTATTCCACGGGCCACAGTGCGGGCGCCATCATGAGCTACCGGCTGGCCTGTTCCATGAGCCAGCGGTTTGCGGCCATTGCCCCCGTCAATGGATTCATGTTCCCCGAACATGTCAGTTCCTGTAATGCCACTCATCCGATGCCTGTGATCGAGATCCACGGTTCGATGGATCCCGTGAGGAACTGGAACGGCGAAGGCCCCGTCACCAAGGCGGTCAACGTGGATACCATGCTGGCTCACTGGGTTCTGCACAACAGTTGTTCGTTCGCCCCCGTTTACGATTCCGTACCCGATATCGATAAGACGGACCATTGCTGGGCACAGCACTTTACCTGGAGCGGGGGCTCAAAGGGTTCCTCCGTTGAATTGTACAAGGTGATCAAGGGCGGTCATACCTGGCCCGGAAGCGCGCACAAGGAGCCTTACGGGAGTACCAACATGGACTTCAATGCCTGCGAGAAAATCTGGCAATTCTTATCGCGATACCGGCTCAATACCCTTACCTACAATGATAATCATCCTGTTCTACACCATGAAATCAAGGTCTTTCCCAATCCGATGGTCAATAACCTGACCATTCAATGCAGTGGAGGAGAAAACAGGAGAGCTGTTGTTATTCGCGAAATAATTGGGCAATCAGTATTTTGTGCAAGTGACATCGATCCTTATTCAACCATTAATATAAACACCTCAGGCTGGGCTAAAGGAATGTATGTAATCACCATTTCTGATGGGACTAATCTGTTCTCCTGCAAGGTCGTCAAGTAGGGCCCTAAGGGTCGTCATATACAAAGGATGTTCGCCTTGCGCCATCCTATCTATCTTCTCATCCGCTTTAAATAAACACTTCGGTACACCAGGAAACGATGAACCTGCCGGTGATGGGAGGAAAAAATTCGTACCTTGCAGTGTTTAACAGGGTGCAAAACAATGACTATCAAACCAACCAGAAAGTTGAACGGTGACCGTCGTTCCGTGAATCTCATGAACCATATTCCGGTATTGGCAGGAATGCTATTCCTGTTTTCATCCGGACTGTTACAGCAGGTATACGGCCAGTTGGGAGGCGATACCCTGATGCTCGGCGAAGTCGAGATCATTGGCAGCAACAGGTCGGGATACAGGGAGATCCTGATCAAAGCTCCGCGGATTGAATATTCCCCGGTACGCGACATCGGCGACTTTCTCCGTCAGGAACCCAACGTAGCAGGGATCCGCAAGGGGGGTGTATCGATCGATCCGGTGGTGAGGGGATTTAAATACAACCAGGTGACCGTGCTGCTGAACAACGGTGTGAAGATCGAAGGTGGCTGCCCAAACCGCATGGACCCCGTGGCATCGCATGTGGAGAGTGAGAATATCGAAAAGATCGCGATCGTAAAGGGACCTTATGTACTGAAATACGGACCGGTGATGGGAGCCCTGGTTAACCTGCAGACCTTCCAGCCCCACCCCTGGGAATCTCCCTCGATCCATGGTAAGGTTCTCTATGGTTTCGAGACAAACTGGAATGGTCAACGGGAACATCTTTATCTCGAAGGCGGAAATCAGAAGGTATTTTTCAATGCCAGCGGCGGTTTTAAAGGATATGGAAGTTACACGGCCGGGAATAAGGAACATTACAACTCCTCATTTCAGAAGTTGTATGGTTCTGCCGGTCTGGGTTTCTTGCTGGGTGCAAAAAACACGCTGATCGTCAATTACATGTATGATCAGGGAAAGAATGTTCTATTCCCTGCACTGCCCATGGATGAAAGACTCGACCAGACCCATGTGGCCTCACTGAACTTCACCACTGAAAATATCGGAGGATCATGGGAGAACCTTCAGTTCCAGGCCTACTTCAGCCCGGTTCACCATGTCATGGACAACCTGAACCGGGCTTCGGCAACCACCATGCAGGCAGTCACCACGGTCGATGCCAGGAACGGAGGAGGCAAACTGACCGCGGAACTGAAAACCGGGGATCATTCGATTCTGCTGGGTATCGACTACGAAGACATCTGGAAAGACGGTGACAAGGAGATGACCATGAAGATGATCATGGAGGGCGACACCTTTATCTCGGTCAAACATACCAATGTGTGGAACAATGCCCTTTACCGCAATGCCGGACTTTTTGGTGAATACCGGGTACCTGCCGGAAAAACGGAACTCTCGGCAGCCCTGCGGTTCGATTATAATGCCGCGAATTCACAGGATACTTTCAGGTTGGTCAAGGATGGCATCCCGTATTTCGATGAACTGGAATCAACCTTTTTCAATGTCAGTTTCGGGATTGGAGCCAGAATCCGGCTACCCGAAGGATTCTACCTGAACAGTGCACTGGGACTGGGTACGCGTAGCCCCTCCCTGTTGGAAAGGTTCATCAAACTGATGCCGGTACAATTCGATTCGTACGACTATTTGGGCAATCCGCAACTGAAGCCTGAGCATAACTGGCAGGCAGATCTTTCGGCCGAGTGGCACCATCGGGAACTGGGAGGCTTTTCGATCGGAGGATTCTTTTCACTGGTCACCAACTATATCACCGGTAAAGTCCTGCCTCCGTCAGTGATCAAGCCATCGACACAGGGGGCTCCGGGTGTCAAACAATTTTATAACGCGGATGCCGTTTATCTGACGGGGTTTGAATTTACATGGCAGTCGCCGGCCGCGAACAGGTGGTTTTGCTCCATGAATGTTGCCGCCACCTGGGGCATCCAGCCCGATGCCGTTAAGTACATTGTATCAGGGGGCCAGGTGGTCGACCAGGTTTCGGTCCGTAACGATCCCCTGCCTGAGATACCCCCGCTTGAAGGAACCATCCAGGGAGGCTATCGCTTTTTCAGGAACAAACTGGTTCCATCGATAACCGTCAGAATGGTGAATGCACAGATGAAGGTTTCGGAATCATACGCCGAAAGGACAACCCCGGGCTTCGTCACCGCCGCGGCAGCCATCAGGTATAGCCCCTGGAAGTTCATCTCGGTAGCCGGAGGAATTGAAAATATCTTCGACACCCCCTATTACGAACACCTTAACAGAAGGATCATCGGAAGCACTAACCCGCTATTCGAGCCAGGAAGGGTGTTTTACTTTAACACAATCGTCAGGTTTTAAAACAAGAAAAAGGAAACGGAAAATAAAAATGAATTGACAATTGACAATTGACAGTGGGAAACATAATTTGAGACTGCCCACGGTTCACGGTTCACGATCCACGGTCCCCTGCCTGTTGCCTACTGCCTCATTTTGAATTTTGACATTTGAATTTTGAATTTTGAATTTATACTCTCCAACCTTGATCCCTCCTCACACATACAAATCCCTCCTCGCCCTCCTGGTGCTGACCGTCTTCATGACTTCCTGCAAAAAAAACGAGGAAAATCCGGCCGGATACCCCTATGGCAAGATTACCTTCAGGTTCGATCATACCATCGATGGGGCCGCATTGGTCAAGGACCAGCTTATTTATACCAATGCTGCCGGGAATCAGTACCTGATAACCGATGTCATGTACTTTATTTCGGACATCACTCTCCACCGGCATGATGGAAAAACCAGGATGATCAAAGACTGGCAGGACATTTTCTATGTCAATGAAGCGATACCCTCAACCCTGGTCTTTACCTTCCCCGACAAAATTGAGCCCGGCATCTATGATTCGATCACCTTTGTTTTTGGCATTACGGAGGAGAAGAATAAATCGTTCATGTATGTCAACCCCCCGGAGGTGTTGATGGCCTGGCCATCCGTGCTCGGTGGCGGGTACCATTACATGATGATCAACGGGAAATGGAAATACACCACCGGATTGCTGATGCCCTTCAATTTTCACCTTGGCATTGGTCAGCTTTACAAGGGCAACACTTACAACACCGACTCCATTTATGCCTTTGTCCAGAATTATTTCACAGTCAGCCTTCCCGGCTCGGCCTTTACCCTGAACGACGGTGATTCGCTTGTGTTCAGGCTCACGATGAACATCGACAGGTGGTTTGAGGGCCCCCACCTATTTGATTTCAACTACTGGGGCGGCGATATCATGCAAAAACAACCGGCCATGCAAACCGCCTGCGAAAATGGGGCAGACGTTTTTACGATCCAACCTGTTGCCCGGAAAAAATAAAATTCAAAGTCAGGCAGTTTTCCGTTTTCAATTGTTAATTGTCAATTGTCAATTGTCAATTGTCAATTCTACTGGTGCCCCCCGCATGCCGGTTTATCGCTCGACAACCCATTGGCCAGATAGAGGTCGACCGCCTTCCGTGCTTCAACCTGGGTTGTAATATATATCTGTTTTCCATTATCGGTCAGATCATCAAACAACCTCCGGCCCATTCCGCCGGCTATAACCACTGAACAATCGGCCAGTGCCGACAAGATCCTTCCGTGGCTGTGCTGCTGATGCGCTCCGTGTTGTTGATCGTGATGATGGTCGTGATGTTGCCCCATGGCATGACCCGTGAAGTTGTTTTCCCGGTATTCCTGGCCTATAATAGCGCCATCATTGACTTCGAAAATGGTAAAGCCCAATGTCCTGCCAAAATGCTGCGACAGGTAAATCCCCTCGTCACTGGGAACTGCGATCTTCATGATTCTTTCCTTTCTTTTTTAAATACAATTTATGATGATAACTGTTTTCGCGTATCATCGGTTTACCGCAAACCGGACAGTTACGTTGCCGGCAGGGAACACCCTCCTGATGGGGAATCTTTTCACCGCAACCGACACAGACGCAGAAACCGCCCTTCTCCCGCATCTGCTCCTGCCGTTTCTGAACCTGAACCTGGGTCAGCAAACGGATGGTTCCGGACTGGCAGTAACGGCATTCCGATTGTTCATTGTCACTGATAATCAACTTATAACATGATTCGCACCGGTACCACAATTCATCCGTGTGGAATTCACCGCCCTCGATAAAGATCGCTTTCCCCTCAATCAACGCCTGGGCTATTGTGCGCCGCGCCTTTTCATAGATCCGTGTAAGGGTAGGACGCGAAACAAACATTACCCTGGCAGCTTCCGCCTGCGTCAGTCCATCATAGTCCAGTAACCTGATGGCCTCATACTCCTCAAAAAAGAGAACAACGGGTTCCAGGTCTGAGATGGGAATGCCAAATGGTTTAAAACCCTCCATAATGGGAGGCTTTGATACGATTCGCTTTCTTTTTGGTCGTGGCATCGGTTACAAAATTAATAATTATTATGAACATAGGTTCATTAAATTTACATGATTTGTTGTAATCTGCAATTTACTGAACTAGTTTCCCTATTTTTGAAATCTTGTATTTATCAAAGCAAACATACAACGATATTGCCAATCCCTGCTTTAGTTCATGAGTGATAAACGAGGAAAGTTGAATTCTGTCTGGTTGAAGGCATCGGTGCTTGGCTCGCTCTGGGCATCATCGGAGATCATCCTGGGCAGTTTCCTTCATAACCTCCGGGTTCCGTTCAGCAGCATCCTGCTTACCGGCATCGCGATCATGGTGCTTGTTTCCATAAACCTGCGCTGGAAGGAAAAGGGTCTCATCTGGCGGGCGGGCATCATCTGCGCGGTGATGAAATCGGTTTCGCCGAGTGCGGTGATCTTCGGACCGATGATCGCCATTGTGGCCGAATCGCTTTTACTTGAGATCCCCGTGAGACTCACCCGCCGGACTTACGCCGGATTTATCGTCGGCGGGATGCTGGCCATGTCGTGGAACCTGGTCCAGAAGATCCTCAACATGCTTATCTATTATGGTTTCAGTATGGTCAGCCTCTACACATCCATGGTTGAATATGCCGGCAGGCAACTTGGCATCGCGACCCCCGATCCATGGACTCCCGTGCTGTGGCTCTGGTTGTTGTATACCTTATCAGGCGCTCTGGCTGCCGTCATGGGGATCATGATCGGGAGGAAACCAGCCGGCCTGGTACCAACAGCAAAATCGACCAATGCCGACCTGAATGAGACTGCGAAAAATAAGGCAGGGGATTCCGGCTTCCGGTACTCCTTTGCCATGCTGGGATTAACCATCGCGGGAATGATATCGGTATTGTTCCTGCTGAACACTCCCTTGCCGGTGGCCGGCTTCGCCACTGGCATCCTCTTCCTGATCCTTTGGTTCCGACGGTATCATGGAATATTTTACAAACTGCTGAAGCCTAAATTCTGGATCCTTTTCCTGACCATTACGATGCTTTCGGGATTTCTGGTCACACAGCTTAACAGTACGGGTCTTACCTGGAAAGACGGGATTTTCAACGGAATTGAGATGAACTTCAGGGCCGCTATCATGATGATCGGATTTTCAGCCCTGGCCAAAGAACTCAGCAACCCTGTCATCAAGCGCGTTTTTCTTCAGACCTGGTTCAGGCAATTGCCACTGGCTCTCGAGGTCGCCTTCGCCACCTTACCCTTTGCCCTGGCCAGTCTGCCCCCCTGGAAAGAGATCCGGAAAAATCCTGTCCTCACCATCCGCAGGTTTATCGATCACGCCGATCACTGGCTGGCAGGATTAATGATCAAAACCTGCATTAAAAAGAGGGTGGTCATCATCACCGGAATCCCCGGTTCCGGAAAATCAACCCTGGCACTGTGGCTGGCCGGAAAAATGAGATCGGAGGGAATCCGCACAGGAGGGATCATCGCCCCTGCCATCTTTTCCACTCCGGCGGGTGAACCCCTGGTACAGAAAAATGAAACCTGCTTTGACGACCGCGTGAACAGGGAGGACACCTTATCGGGATCTGTTGAACGTGGAAGTTCCGCTGCCTATTGCCCCGGGAACAGGAAGGGGTATAACCTGCTCGACCTTGGAGGCGGCATGGCAATGCCACTGGCACAGACCGAACCGGCACCCGGCGCGGAACACACCGGCAGGTTCTATTTTAACCCTTCAGCGATTGTGAAGGGAAAAGAGATCCTTTCGACTGACGCAACAAAGGAGTTTGATGTTGTGTTTATGGATGAAATCGGCCCTTGGGAGATTGCCGGTAACGGTTGGGCTACTTCGCTTCAACGCCAGCTTTCAGAAGGAAAGTCGCACCTTGTGCTTTGTGTGCGGACAGCGATCCTGGATAAAGTGATCACGCGCTGGCAGATTGAAGAACCTTTAGTGATCAGTGTAAACCAGACCTCCAGGGATGAAATTCTGAGAATTGTCCGCGAATTTTTAACCACGCAAGAGACAGCAGCGCTGTAACCGCCGTGATGGAACCATACCACAGGATTAACTGAAAAACATGCTGCGACTGGTAAAGCAGTGGAGCAAGGTTCCCGATGATCAGCCATTGAATTACATACACCAGGGTTACTTTCCGTCCTAACCATTGAATGGCGGAGCCAAACCACGATTGCTGAAAATGGCCTGAAATCAAATGAATGATTCCCGCATAAACAGCCATAAAAAGTGTTGTCCACAGAAAAAAGACAATCCCGTGATGATAGTACCCCCCTGGACCTGTAAGACGATGGGTAACTGAAGAGGCCCATGGAAGGGTGATCAGCAGAATGAGCACTCCGCCGATCAATATGAACAGGTTAACGGATCGTTCCAGCCACTCTTTGATCTTTGGTTGACCCAGCAACAATCGCAGTGAATACCCGGTTGTAACATAGGCCAGCCAGGGAAAAACAGGGAAATAGCTTTGCCCTCCGGTATCCCAGAAAAAAGCCAGCACATACGCTGAAAAATGCAGTTCACTGGTCGCTTCCGGAAGCCACGGGCCTGATGACGCAACGCCAAGCGTAAGGAGTAACCAGACAATCCATCGATCCCTGATAACAGAACGGAAGATTCCGGTGAAAATCAGTGCGAGACCAGCCAGCGGAAGGATATCAACTCCCAGAATGTAAAACAGCGGATCAATCGTTATCTGACCCTGCCAGGCCAGCCATAAAAGATGGATTGACCGGCCGGAATTCAGCAGGATACCGCCGAAGAACAACAGCAATCCCCGCCTGATGAAATAATGGGTTGACCTGGATGATGAGGCCAGAAAAAATCCCATCACTGCCAGGAACACAGGGGCACACGGGGGTCCTCCCGCGAACAGTGAAACTTTTCCGATCACGCTGTTATAAGCATCTGTGGTTCCGAACTGCTCCATGACATGTACCTGTATCATGAGCAGAACGGCCATCCCTTTCAGCAGGTCGGCTGTAATGTTGCGGGCTCCGGTTTTTACTGCCGGTTTGGGTATTGATGTCCGGGCTATGGAATCAATAGTCAATCGTAATGATCTTTCCTTTTGTAAAGTTGAAGAACTTATCCTTCTGTGCAATGATGATGCCTGGCCTGAGATCCTCCTCCTTGTATCCTGCTGCCTGCATGCACGACGGGCACGCCATGACGGTGACTTTCGCGGCAGCCAGCTTGTCGAGCGATTCAAAAAGGGTCGGAAAATCCTTATATTTCAAATCTTTTGACGTTTTCTGCAGCAGATCGACGCCATTGATGTCTACATAGACCAGCACATCCTGGTGTGCCGACATCATCACTGCCATTTTCAAAGCCATCAAAACCTTATGAGGACTTTCATAGCCCGATGACAGATGAATGAACAATCCATCCTTGGTGGCACAGCAGGCTGCAACCGAATCGGTCTTCACGACGACCTTTTCATGATCATGCATTTTGTCACCTGATTGCTGGCACGACATCATGACGCCAGCCATTGCAAACAGAAAAAGAATTTTTTTCATAGCTTGAAATTTAAATGATCATCAAAAATAAAAAAACCCCTTCGATTACCGGCAAAATTTCTAAATAAGCCCATGAAAACTTTGTTCGACCGGTATTCTTAGGGGTTTTAAATGACCGCGACCGAAAATCCCGGTCTGCAGTCCGGTGCAAAATTAATAAAATTAGTGATATTTATGCGATTTAATTAAAAAAAATCCTTAATTTTGCTTCGTTATTAAAATTGGATACGGCGTCATGCACAAAATGCGTTGCATTCACCTGCCTGATGCCTGTTCGTTATCAAACCCTGATCAAAAAGTGAATAGCCGATGAACGATTCATGCAATAATGACCCAAAGAATACTCCGCTCAAAGAACGTATGAAAACCTGGCAGTTCTGGAAACCATTTGTTTATACCCTGCTGGGGGTGGTTGCCGGTTATGGCTATTACTATTTTATCGGCTGTTCGGGCGGTGGCTGCCCGATAACCAGCAATCCTTATATCAGCATGGCATTTGGTGGTGTTTTTGGTTATTTTCTGGTAAACCGTCCCTGCAGTGCATGTTAAGGTTTAGACCACATGTGAACTCCATGACCAGGAATGACTGAACCCCGGCTGATCTGCATGCCAGAACTGCCGGGGTTCAAAATAGAGGAGAAACTACAGTTTATTTGGTATAATTGCCCTGGGTTTTACCTTTCCCTGCGTTAGGTCCGCGCCCGCCGCAGTTTCCCTGGCCCTTTCCATGCCCATGCCGGTGCATGCAGCCCTGGCCGCATCCTGCGCCTTTGCCCTGACCATTCCCCCTGCCATAACCCTGGCCGGCAGTGCCGCGGTTATCGCAAATACCGTTGCCGTCCTTGTCAACGAAGCTCCTGCCTTTACCTGTATTGCCACGGGATTCAAAATTGTCGCAGGTGCCATTCTTGTTGTTATCAACGAATTTCCCTTGCGCAGAAGTGGTGGTTTTCTGGGTACCGGTTGTTTTACCTGCATCCTGAGAATATCCCGCCTTTACAAAAAAGGTAACCATGAGGGCGGTCACAAATAACCATGCTGTTTTTTTCATAGTGTTTCTGTTTTAAAGTTTTCGATTGCGTTTACAGAACTGTAGACAACAACGCTAATGAAAACTTGCGGAAGGAGTAAAAAAACTTCAGTGTAAAAATGGTTTATACCGCTGACCTATTTTCGACCGGTGAAAGAATCAACCAGTTTCGCTGATACGGCGAAGCTTTTCGTAATCGACGATTTTGAATGTCTTGCCAGTGAATTCTATTAATCCTTCTTCCGAGAATTTTTTTAGCATCCTGATTACGGTTTCAGGACTTAATCCCGATAACTCGGCGATATCCTTTCGCGACAGTGGCAATTCAAACTCAGATTTCAGAAAGATACGGTCGGCCAGGCAGAGAAGAATGTCGGCCAACCTCCCGTACGACTGTTTATGGGTCAGGCAGAAAAACCTCCCGTTGATCTGAGCGCTGTTGGCTCCGAGTATATCAATAATTTCCTTGGCGAATACCGGATTGCTCAGCAATGCCTGTTTAAAAAAGTTGATATCGATCTGTTTCACCACCGAATCGACATAGGCCATGGCAGAATACTGGTAAGTGGTAACCCCCTCGCTGATCGATGACAACCCGAGCAGGTTTCCATCGGGGATTATTTTCAATACCAGCGAATTTACTCCATTGTCAAGAAAAACCTTTGCGAGGCCTTGTTCCATGAAAAATACATACGAAGCAAGGCTGCCCTGCTTGCAAATCAGTTCCCCCTTGCGGTAACTGATCTTAACCGACCGTTCGTTGAATTGTTTCAGTTCATCGGGTGTAAGCTTCTCGAAGCACCTGCATTTGAACGGATGAATGGTACAACCGCTGTATGATTCTTTAAAATCCATAGCCGGAAATTTGAATGAATTGCAAATATAGCATAAATCATGCAGAAAACTGATCCCGGTCATACCGACAGCTGTTGAAAAACAGGACATTTATGTATGTCTGACAGTAAGTTAATGCAGAATTGCGTTGTTAAATTATTCACATTTGCATATGCAAACATATAATCATTTTCATATGACCTCGGCAAGAATTCTGAAACTCTATTTTCTTCTGATCCTTGTGATCGGGATTGGTTTTGGCTGTTCTAAAACTGATGAACAAACAGAACCTGACACACTGGGAGTTGCCTCCTGCGAAGGGTGTCATACCAATTATGCCCACCTTCAGGCGGTATATACCCCCGATACCACAGCGCCTCCGGGAGGATGCGGTGGTGAAGCACCTCACTACGAACCCTACGACCGGGTTTACATGGGAGGAGAGGGTTATACCGAATATAAAAAATCAAGCCACTATAAGATAGGTTGTACCGGATGTCATAGGGGAACCGACAACACCTCCGACAAAAATGTAGCCCATTCGGGCGATTTTATCCGTCATCCGTCGGTATTCATGGATTCCACCTGTGCACCCTGCCACAAATCAATCGTGAAAAACTTTGCGACCAGCCTTCACCAGGGCACAGGTCAGAAACGGAAGGTGGCAAAACGGAGTGGTTTGTCGGGACCGGAAGATTTTGACCGTCTGCCCGCACACCAGATCGAAGGGTATAATAAGAATTGTGCAACCTGCCATGCTTCCTGCGGCGATTGTCACATCGTTCGCCCGGTGATGGGTGGCGGCGGCCTTGCAAAAGGGCACGCATTCACCAAGACACCCGACATGGTAAGTGTTTGCGTTACCTGCCATACCTCACGAGGCGGACACGCGTATCTTGGGGTTGCCTCGGGCACTCAGCCTGATGTACACCTCACCAAAATGAATTTCCAGTGTGTTGATTGTCATCCGGGAGATGAGCTTCACGGCGACGGCATCAAGGTTGATCAGCGGTATGCCTACAGCAAACTGCCAACATGCAAAAGCTGTCACCTGAACCTCGACCAGAGCAATACCTATCATGCGATTCACTACAATGATTTTAACTGCCAGGTTTGCCATTCGCAGGTTTACAACAATTGCGGAAGCTGTCATATACATGGTGAAGGCGCCCGGATAAAGGCCTATCTTGATTTCAAGATCGCCAGAAATCCCATCCCATACATCAAAAAAGATTTCAACTTTACCCTGGTTCGCAGGACCCTCGCCGCCCCTGACAACTGGGAAAAATACGGTGTTCCTCAGTATGCCAATTTCAATGTACTACCAACCTACAACTACACCTCGCCGCACAATATTTTACGTTGGACCGACCGCACCAGGCTCAACCCCGGACAATCATGCTTCTCCAACTGCCACATTCGCAATGAAAACGGCACCTTGATAAATAAAAACCTCTATTTGTTCCAGGAGAACCTGTTGTCATGGGAACAAATGGCTTCACTCGGCATTACAGTCGATGGAAGGTTACCCCAATCATGGTTTCAACCCCAGTAATACTAATCCTTTCAATTAATCATTAAATAACAAATACGAAAATCACTATGAAAAAAACAAATCTGCTCCTTTTTGGCTTCCTTTTTGCCATTCTGTTCATCACTTCATGTAAAAAAGACAGTGAAGAAACCCCGGTAGTCGTTAACGAATCGGAAGTGCTGGCTTCCTATCTGGAATCAGCCTCTTCGCCTGCCAAGAAAGATTATGTCAATACCGACATGCCTTCTATTATCAGTGCAACCGACGTAAAAACGCTGAACGAAACGAATCAGATCTACATCATCGACATCAGGTCGGCTGCCGATTTCGCCAATGGTCACATTGCGAATGCACACAATGTAGCCCTGGCCGACATCCTCACCCACATCAAGTCGGTCGACCTGACCCCTTATACCAAGGTGGCCATTGTTTGTTACACCGGGCAAACCTCAGGGTTTGCCACTTCATTACTGAGGTTGATGGGCTATGATAAGGCATTCTCCATGAAATGGGGTATGTGTTCATGGCATGCCGATTTTGCCGGCAAATGGAACACTGCCATCGAAAACGGAAATGCTTATGCTTCACAGTTTACCGCTACTGCCACCTCAAAAGGTGCCGCGGGAAATTTACCGACCCTCTCAACCGGAAAAACCACCGGACAGGAAATCCTTGAAGCAAGGATGGCTGCCGTTCTGACAGAAGGATTCACACCGGCCACAGTATCAGGCAAAACCGTCTTCGATAACTTAGCAACCTATTACATTGTGAACTACTGGCCTGCCGATCAGTATGCCGATCCTGGTCATATTCCCGGTGCCATGCAGTACGCTCCTAAAGCTTCAATGAAACTGGCTGCTGACCTGAAAACCCTGCCAACCAATAAACCAATCGCGGTTTACTGTTACACTGGTCAAACCAGCGCTTTCCTTGCCGCTTATCTCCGCCTGCTTGGATATGATGCAAAGTCTATTCTTTACGGAACCAATGGAATGATCTACGATAAGATGGTTGAGAAAAACATGACGACCTTCTCCGCCTCCCAGATCATGGGTTATGATTATATCAAATAAAACAGCAATCCCACAAAGAAGAAGGCTGTCCTGCATTCAGGACAGCCTTCTTCTTTTTCACCCCTAGCTAAATATAGGGACAGGTGGTTCACGTAAAGCGCGTAGAATCACGATTACACTTTCTCTATTGGCAGTTTCTTCGTGCAGAAGAACCAGTCGTGACAGGTAACATCAGGATCTTTTCCATCCATGCGATCCTTAGCGGTTCCACAGGAACCTGCAGGAGGAACGATCACATCGTCGCCGGGGCGCCAGTCGGCCGGGGTGGCAATCTGGAACTTATCGGCTGTTTGCATGGCAATAAGCGCCCGTTTTAATTCATCGAAATTCCTGCCAAGCGATAAAGGATAATATATAATAGCCCGGATGATCCCTTTCGGGTCAATAAAAAAGACGGCCCTCACTGCCTTGGTATTGCTTTCGCCGGGTTGTATCATGCCGTACTTCTTCGCAACATCCATCGTAATGTCCTCGATAAGGGGGAAAGTGACTTCAACGTTCTTCATTCCCTTGTACTCGATCTTTTCCTTGATGGTCCTCAGCCATGCAATATGGCTGTAAAGGCCGTCGACCGACAGACCTACCAGCTCGCAGTTCAGGGCTTTGAACTCATTTTGCATGGTGGCAAAGGTCATGAACTCGGAGGTACATACGGGAGTAAAATCTGCCGGATGACTGAAAAGGATCACCCATTTACCGTTATAATCGGCAGGAAAATTAATTGGACCCTGTGTGGTCACAGCTGTGAACGCCGGCGCGGGATCACCGATCCTGGGCATGGCAACAATCTGGTTTTCTTCCATTTTATTTGATTTTAAAGAGTGATTGATAATTGACTAAAGGTTTTCGAATTTCACCGGATGTTGATCCATCAAAAAGCCAACGGAGACCTTACATTCCTGTGTCTGAATTTAAAAATTTGTATTCCAGGGGTTTATATCCGGGTGAAAATTCACCAATGATCTGCAGTTTTACGTCCTCGATCCTGAATCCCGGTATCTGGTGATTCCTGAAATATTCTTCCAGCATCCGCTGAAGCTCCGGATCGTTAAAATCTTCGATCCGGTCGGATTTGAAACAATACAGGTGATGATGGTGCATGGTCAGCGCATCATATCGCATTACGTCACGCTCGGTCTTCACCTTTCCTATCATTCCCTTTTCCACGAAAGTTTCGAGGGTTTTGTATACCGTCCCGGTGGCAATGTTCGGATGATTTTTCTTTATGTACTCAATAATATTCTCGGCTGTCGGATGATTCCTGAGCTCCAGCAATGCCTCCAGTACGGCAATTCGCTGTGGTGTTACCCTGAGATTATTTCCGGCGAGCATCCCGGTGATAGATGATGTTGCAATCATTCTGGTTTCTATATAAGAAATATTCTCATTTAAGATTTTGCAAAATTAAAGAATATTTCTAAATTATCAACCGATATAAATATTTTTTTCAAATGTATTGTTTTTTGAACATATGTTCATTAAATTTGTAAAAAAAAAGATGAAATTCAATTTGTTTTTTAAGCTTTGCTTTGGTCTTCCGCTGCTTTTGCTGGCCGATTACCTGCTGATGGTCCTTCTGGGTTGTGCCTCCTGCTTATTCGGGTTCGGCGATTCCTACTTCTGCGGACCTTATTGCATTGCAGGGAAAGTGCTTCTGGCACTTTCAGGAATCCTGTTCCTATGGTATATCCTGCCCGACATTAAAAAACTATTTCTGCAGAAAAACAAAGGAAGTGTTTAACCATTATACTGACCAGCATTTTTTTTCGGATTAAAACAGTTCTTCCGGCTTTATTGTCTATCTTTATCAGGACTTTATTAATCCTCGGCACAAATAATTAAACGATAAAGCATTATGAAATCTGTTCTTCTTTCTTCTGTATTCATTCTTACTTTTTCATTCATGACTCTACGTCATCATGCACAGGTTGCCATTAATGACGATCAGTCACAACCCGATATCTCGGCCATGCTGGATGTAAAATCCAACACCCGGGGGTTACTTGCACCACGGATGAGCTTTACAGAGATGCAAACCATCATTTCACCGGCTCAGGGACTGATGGTTTTCTGTACTTCAACCGGCCAATATTACATCAATAAGGGAACACCGTCGGACCCCAACTGGTCAGCCTTTCTCATGCTTCCGCATGCAGGCACCTACTCGTCAACAACAACACTTTTAGATATCACCAATACCGGATCGGCAGGGGGGGTGGCGTTGTCGTTAACCGGTGAAACAAATCCGTTCGACGCACTTCAGGTGCAGACCTCAGGAACCGGGCTGACCGCCCGATTCAGGCAACTAAATCCCTTTAATCTATCTACCGTGCTTTCGGCTGAAGGGATTACCGGTAATGCCATCACCGCTTATAATGCAAGTTCGACCCACGCTACTCTCTGGTTGCAAAATGCGGGAAGTTCTACAGGAATTTACAACCAGGCAGCCGGAGGGAATGCGATGTATGCCAGCAACGCCAGTCCTTCCTTTTACACCCTGTGGGCAGAAAATGATTCTTCAGGGCCGGTCATGGGATTAGCCGGTTCTGCAGGCTTCGGATTGTATGTTGAAAACAGCAGCGATTCGAACAGCACGATTTATGCCACCAACAGGGGTGCTTTCACTGCATTGGCAGGTCAGGCACTCACCGGTCATGCCTTCTTTGCTGAAAATTTAAGCCCTGTGAATTATACCATTTATGCAAAAAATAATTCAACCGGACCTGTCCTGGGTTTGAACTGCACTGCAGGAAACGGAATATATGCAGAGAATACCAGTAATAACAACAGTACCGTTTATGCCAAAAACAACGGGTCGTTCACGACGCTCGCGACCATTGCCGCTGGCGGGAATGCCCTTTATGCCGAAAATGAAAGTTCCGGAAACTACACCATCTGGGCACAGAACAATGCCGACGGACCGGCGCTTGGGTTGACCTCAGGCATCGGGAACACCCTTTTCGCCCAGAATAGCAGCAATTCCAAGGCGACGATTTATGCCGCCAACAATGGCACGTATACCACGCTGGCTGCTGTTGCAACCAGCGGAAATGCAATTTATTCATCCAATTCCAGCAATCTATACAGCACCTTTTATGCAAAAAACAATGCACCGGAGGGATCCAATGCCGTTTATGCCGAAAATTCAAGCACCTATCCTGCCATTTTTGGGAACAACCTGAAAACGTCAGGGGACCGGTCGGGCGGATATTTTTCATCGGGAACCGCCTATGCCTGGGTTGGTGCTGTATTCTCGGGAACCAGCTATAAAATAACCGGCACCGGCAGCGTTGCGACGATCGCTTCAACCCCGTCGGGTGAAAAGGTGTCGATGTTTTGTCCCGAATCGCCCGAAATCCTGCTATCGGATCATGGTACCGGCATGCTGCATCACGGCCGTTGTCACATCATGCTCGACCCTGTCTTTTCCAATAATATTACGGTTGATGAACTTCATCCCTTAAAGGTGTTCATTCAGGTTGAGGGCGACTGCAAGGGTGTTTACGTCACGAAAAAGTCGGCCAGTGGATTCGATGTGATTGAATTGATGGGCGGAACATCGGATATCCCCTTCTCATGGTCGGTGATAGCAAGCCGGTGTGACGAAAAGGATGCCAATGGCACGATCATTTCAAAAAATGCCGGGATCAGATTTCCAAAGGCACCGACACCGGGGGTTTCTATAAAAAACGAAGGAGCCGCTCAATGAAAATCAGGCTGGCTGATCAGGCCGGTCTCTCCGCAGGATCTGTATTCAACCTGGATCGTTACATGGGTCACATGGAACTCCGATTTTAACATTTGTTCAATCCCCTGCCGGATGACACACGACTCACTGACCAGGAGATCGCCGGCCATCTCCACGTGGGCTTCAAAAAAGATACTTCGGTCCATCAGTTGCCAGCAATGTACATGATGGACATTGCTGACCTGGGAATTTTTCTCAATGGCCGATTTGATCGCTTCCAGGTCGAGATGTACAGGGGTGCTTTGCATCAGGATTCTTACAGATTCTAACAGTATGGTGTAGGCCTGCCGGATGATGACGATGCTGATGATCAGCGTGAGCAGCGGATCGAGCCAGACCATCCCCGTGTACCTGATCAGCAGTGCGCCGGCCATCACGGCAACCGACGACAGGGTATCGCCGAGCAGGTGAAGATAAGCGGCTTTAACGTTGAGACTGTGTTTTGAATCACGGTGAAGGAACAGTGCCGAGATGAGATTTACAAATAGGCCCGCTGCCGCCACGATCAGCATCAGCTCCGATTTCACCGGCTCGGGACTCATGAATCTGAGCACGGCCTCATAGATCAGGTAAATGGAAACCGCCGTAAGCACAGAGGCGTTCACAAATGCCGACAATATCTCGAATCGCTGGTAACCAAAGGTTCTGCGGAGGTCGGGTTTGCGTTTGCCCACTTTATTGGCCACCCATGCCAGTACGAGAGCCATGGTGTCGCTCAGGTTGTGAATGGCATCGGAGATTAGTGCGAGGCTGTTTGAAAGGATGCCGCCAATGATCTGGAAAAGTGTGATGACCGCATTTAGCAGCACTGAGAGCAACAACCGCTTCGAAGGATCGTGCGCGGCAACTGAATGATGATCGTTGGAATGCAAATCGAAAAGTTTTGATCCGGACCTGTTTATCGGCAAAAATAAGCAATTCAGGGAACACCTGACCATCCTTACTTTTCAACAGGCATTTATTCATGAACGGATACTCCGCAAGAGTCAGGGGATTGCGGGAAATAAGACAAATGATCAGATGGTTTTAAGAAAGCCCGGTCTTTCAGGCCTGCCGATATCGATTCCTCCTGGCCCCCGGTATTTCATCACAGGATCGTACGATATACCCATCTTCATCAGCAGTGGTTCCACATCCACCTGATGCACCTGGATCCCGAGATCCCAGGGGTCGTAACCCAGCACCAAACCGGCGAGTTCCTCGTATGTCAGCACCGGGATGCCAAACCCGGCATCATCATAGGTCTTCCCCTCTGTTTCACTGATCACATACTGCCACCGGTCGAGAAAGAAGGTGCATCCGGGGCAATTGGCAACAATTGCATCAGGATGACTGGATTGCATCGATTCGAATTTCTTTTTTGAGTTTGACAGCGAGTACCCCCGGTTTTCCCTGATCAGGTATTGTCTGAATCCAAACCCGCAGCAGTGACGCCGCTCAGGGTAATCGACCTGTGATCCGCCCCAGGCATCGATCAGACCTGCCAGCACGTAAGGATATTCAGCTCCGCCAATTCCTTTGGCCGGAAATATCTTAGCGTAATGGCACCCGATGTGGTCCACTATTTTCAGGGGCTCACCGTTCGACGCCTTTAGAAGCCTTTGCCGCGATCTTCCGGCGATCTCGTCCCTGAATTTGTAGATGATGTCGCTGGTATGCACCAGGTTTACCGGGACTCTGAAGGTTTTTCCTGTAGCACGCAGCAGATCCTCCCTTGTCTTTCGTTCCGTTTCAGGGAAATGCTGCCAGGTTTCAAGCACTTCACTGTAAATACCGAAGGAAGTTACGCAGGAACATACAAAATTCTCATAGCCCGCCTCCGTCATTAAGGCAAATTGCCTGGCTACCACCGTCATGGTGGTTTCGAATGGGATGATCCCCGAATGGTACGCAATGCCCGTACAGGTGGTCTGTTCAGGGTCATCGAAGATATCCTTACCCAGTTCATCCCTCAGTATTCTAATAAATATAGCTTCGGAAGCGGGAAAGAAGTTTTGCCTGATACAGCTTCGGGCAAAATAATAGTGATCGTCGGCTATCTCCTTCTGGTACGATAACCACTCCTGATTTCTGATCATCATTCGGCTGCTATGGATGATTCTATCTTGTTAAACCTCTCGAGGGCGCCGGTAATTTCGAAGATCCTTTTAAGATCTGCCATGGCACCCGGAGAAATTTTCCGGAGGGTCCCGCTCCCCTCTCTTTTGTAACTGGCACCCATCCTTTCCAGCAAATGCTCGCGGTTGTTCCGGTACCATTCCCAGACCGGTCCCTGTTCAGGATATAGTTCGTTACTGACTTCATCAATATGTACACAATATCCGTACTGAAGCATGTGTTCACCAACTGAACGTTTAACGACCACCTGTTTACGACCCTGCTCCGACAATGCAAACAAACCCGTTGTGATGGATAAAGCACGCAACGACTGAATGATATACCCGGGAGTATTCCCCCTCGGGCATCGTGTTTTGCAGGACAAACATTCACCGCACCGCCAGATCTGATCCTCGCTAAGGAGTTGCATCAGCAGATTTTCGTCGCGTCGCTGCACGGTCTCTGCAATAATCCTGGGATCGTAATCGGTAAACTGTGCAGCCGGGCAGACAGCCGTACAGGTGCCACAACTGATGCACGCTTTCAATCCCTCCCTGAAGCGGACATCAGCCGATAATTTCTCATACAGGGCATCCATTTAATCTCTTGTTTACACTGATTATCTGTCAGGTGATGCTTTCAATCTCTTCGCTTTCCCTTGTCCTTCCATTGATTTCCGTTTTCGCCCCATGCCTTTGCCCAGTCGCTGTAATGCTTCTTCATCCGGCGTTCTTTTACACCTCCCCAATCCACGGCCCGTTTTGGAACCTTGTCCTTCGGGGCCAGAACCATTTAAATGTGGCATTTGTATTTTTTTACAAATATATTGAACATTTGTTCATTATTGTTACTTTTAATCAATTTTCGAAGCATGGCGGTAATTATTAGTAAATTTGTCGTGAGATGGGAATGATTTTTCCCGGAACCTTGTGAATTGGACAAAAATCCTTCCATTCCTAATTAAAAGAGATTAACCCTGAGGAGTTAAAAATGTTCAGCACCATCGATACCGCTTTACTGACCTGGCTGAACCACAACCTGATCCCGGGATCGCTGCCTTTCCTGCAGGCCGTATCGACCATCACAACTTATGTGAGCATTAGCATCATTCTTGCCACTTTGATTGGCTCCATTATTAACAAATCCAAAAAGCTTCGACAGTACTTTTATATGCTCGCACTGGTACTCATCTTGTCGGCCATTGGAAGCCCGCTGCTGAAATCGCTGATTTACCGTGAACGTCCATTCCTCACGCACGAGCATATTGAAAAGCGGTCGACGGGAGGGAAGTCAAGCTTCCCTTCCGGACATACTATGGAAGCATTTGCCATGGCAATGGCTGTTTCGATCTGTTACAGGAGAAAGGCCATTGTCGTCGCAATTTTCGCCTGGGCCACACTGGTTGGATATTCCAGGATTGCCCTGGGGGTGCATTACCCCAGCGATGTTTTGGGAGGAATGATCATCGGTGGATTCATGGGATGGCTTGTGCCCTGGTTTTTTGGAAAATGGTCAGCATTGAAAGATCGAAAATCCAAAGCACAGATATAATCATCTTATCGTTTCAGGGGTATCGACACACACGTTCTTCAGAATGAATTCATGATATGACCGGGAATAAGAAGATCTCTTTCGCACTCACCTTACCTCGCGCTTAAAGGAAGGGGATTTTAAAAATGCAGGAAGGACAAATACATATTTACACCGGTAACGGCAAGGGGAAGACAACCGCAGCCCTTGGACTTGCTATAAGGGCTGTCGGAGCCGGCAGGCGTGTTTTATGGACCCAATTTGTTAAAGGAAAAGAGTATCATGAGATCTCAGTGCTAAAAGGTCTCCATGACAAGGTGACTTTCAGGAACTACGGACGTGATTGTTTCATCAACCGTGAGCCTGCCCCGGAAGACTTCGATGTAGTAAGGGCCGGAATTGCCGATTTGCTGGAAAGATTCAGAGATACACCACCTTATGATCTCATAATCGTGGATGAAATCAACATTGCACTCCACTTTAATCTGATGAAAGTGGAAGATGCACTAATGCTGGTCGACAAACGCCCTCCCATGTCAGAGATCATCCTGACTGGACGTTATGCTCCTCCCGAGCTCATCGAAAAGGCCGATCTCGTGACTGAGATGCAGGAGATCAGGCACTATTACCAATCGAAGAACCTGCCAGCCAGGGAAGGGATTGAATTTTAACCTTCACGGCGCAGGCTGACTTTTTTCTGATATAAAATTCACAATTTAATTTTCTTCCTCTTGGATTGGATTTTTATTTCATTAATTTTGTATTTAAATATTTAAATCTGACGCATTGTCAGTAAAGGACCAAGAATCATTATTAACTAATCCTGAATTTTATGGAACAAATTGACTTTTCACTGGTTGACTGGTCAAGGGCCCAGTTTGCCCTTACGGCCATGTACCACTGGCTGTTCGTACCGCTCACATTGGGCTTGTCGTTCATCATTGCCTTCATGGAGACCCTTTATGTAAGAACCGGAAATCCCGAGTGGAAGAGGATCACCAAATTCTGGATGACCCTTTTCGGTATTAATTTTGCCATCGGCGTGGCCACCGGGATCATTATGGAGTTCCAGTTCGGAACGAACTGGTCGAATTACTCCTGGTTTGTCGGCGACATTTTCGGCGCCCCCCTTGCCATCGAGGGAATCATGGCCTTTTTCATGGAGAGCACCTTTATTGCGGTGATGTTTTTTGGCTGGAACAAGGTTGGCAAAAAATTCCATCTCGCCTCCACTTGGCTTGTGGCTATCGGTTCAAACCTTTCGGCCCTCTGGATCCTGGTTGCCAACGGCTGGATGCAATATCCTGCCGGTATGAAATTCAATCCCGACACGGTGAGGAACGAAATGATCAACTTCTGGGAAGTTCTTTTCTCGCCGGTCGCCATCAACAAATTCCTCCACACGGTATCGCAGGCCTATGTTCTGGCAGCTATTTTCGTGGTCGGCATCAGCGCCTGGTACCTGCTGAAGAAGCGCGAACAGCTTTTTGCCAAGCGAAGCATTGTAGTTGCCGCTTCGTTCGGGCTCCTTTCCATCCTCTTTGTCATCCTCACCGGCGACGGATCGGCCAGGGAAGTTGCAAAACACCAGCCCATGAAATTTGCCGCCATGGAGAATCTATATGAAGGTCAGCAGAATGCACCCCTTGCCGTGATCGGATTACTGAAGCAGGATAAGGCCGAAGCAGACCATAAAAAACAAGATTTCGCATTTCAGATTGAGATTCCAAACATGCTTTCGTACATGGCCTTTCTGGATGCCAATGCTTACGTACCCGGGGTAAAAGACCTGGTGCACGGCAACCCTGAACGCAATATCATGTCGTATGAGGAACGCAGTGAAAAAGGTCTCGTCGCCATCAATGCACTGGCCAGTTACAAAGAGGCAAAAAAGGCTGGTAACGACAGCCTGATGAAGGCATCGCTGCAGGAATTCGAAACGAATTATCCCCACTTCGGATACGGATATTATGCCAACCGCGATGTGCATGAACTGATACCCAGCATACCCACTTCATTCTATTCATTCAGAATCATGGTCGGCCTTGGATTTCATTTCCTTGCACTGCTGCTGGTGGTGTTGATCCTCACCTTAAAGGACAGGATCGAATCGAAACGGTTTATTTTACATACCGCTTTATGGACCATTCCGCTGGTATACATTGCCTCGATGTTAGGCTGGGTGGTGGCTGAGGTAGGTCGCCAGCCCTGGGTCATTCAGGATATCATGCCAACCGTTGCAGCCATCTCGCAGATCAAATCATCATCGGTACAGATCACCTTCTGGATGTTTGCCGTTCTGTTCACCGGACTGCTTATCGCAGAGATCAGGATCATGACCGCCCAGATCAAAAAGGGACCTGCACCCGAAAATTCACCCAGTCACTAACCGTTAAAATATTGCATCATGTTTGAAACATTTTCACATATCACCCTGCAGGAATACTGGTGGATCATTGTATCGCTGCTCGCCGCCATCCTGGTGTTCCTGATGTTTGTCCAGGGCGGACAAACCATGATCTATACCCTGGGTAAGACCGAGGATGAGCGCACCATCCTGGTCAACCTGCTTGGTCGCAAATGGGAATTCACATTCACGACCCTGGTTACCTTTGGAGGGGCATTTTTTGCCTCCTTTCCGCTCTTCTATTCCACCAGTTTCGGTGGCGCCTACTGGGTGTGGATGCTGATCCTGATCGCCTTCGTCGTGCAGGCGGTATCGTATGAATACCGCTCAAAGCCCAACAATTTCTTTGGTCAGCGCACCTATGAGATTTTACTCTTCGTGAACGGCCTGCTCGGGACCATCCTGATCGGCACGGCCGTCGCCACCTTCTTCACCGGATCAGCCTTCGTAGTCAATAAACTGAACATTACGAACCTGACAGGCGGAAAAATGCCCGTCATCTCTGAATGGACCGGTCCGGCTTACGGACTTGAGGCTGCCCTCAACATTCACAATCTCACCCTGGGGCTCACCGTTTTCTTCCTTGCCAGGGTGCTGGCGCTGCTTTATTTCATGAACAGGCTGAACAATGCGGCCATCATGGAAAGGGTTAAAAAGCATCTGCTGTACAATGCAATCCCGTTCGTGGTGTTTTTCCTCACTTTCGCCATCTGGCTGATCCTGCGCGACGGATTTGCCGTGAATCCCGACACCAAAGAGGTGTTTATGGAGCCTTACAAATATCTGCATAACCTGATCCAGATGCCGGTCGTTGCCGTTCTGTTCCTCGTTGGGGTCGTCATGGTGCTGCTTGGAATTATCAGGCCGCTCACCTGCTTTGTGAAATGTCACACCAAAGGGATCTGGGCAACCGGGATCGGCACGGTACTGACGGTCTTCTCACTGTTCCTGTTAGCCGGCTTCAATAACACGGCCTATTATCCCTCAACCGCCGACCTGCAAAGTTCATTGACCATCGAAAACAGTTCATCGAGCCATTACACCCTGGTCGCCATGAGCTATGTCTCCCTGCTCGTACCATTTGTGCTTGCCTACATTTGGTATGCCTGGAAATCGATCGACAATAAAAAGATCGACATTGAAGAAGTTAAAAACGATTCACACGCATATTAATCCGGATAAAATCATGATAACTCAGATAATTTGGTTCATCAGCTGGCCCGTACTGATCTTCGTGACCTGGCTTTTCGCCGCAGCCATGGTGAAACGGTTTGAGAAGGGGGCGAAAAAGGCGTGACAGATCGTGACGCAATTTAATGAGTGATTGAGTGAATGAGTGAATGAGTGAATGAGTGAATGATTAATTGATTGAATGAATGACTGATTGATTGATTGATTGACTGATTAGTTATACTTTTCCCCTAATCGCTAATCGCTATTCGCTATTCGCTAATCACCGATCAGCTCTTCCCTCTGCCGGGTTTGTGGAGGATGATGGTGACCTTCTCGACAGTGATAAGGCCTCCTTTTGGAATTTTATCAAAATAGGGTAGCAACACCTCGATAAATCCATCTATTTTCGATCCTTCGTCGACCATTTCGACGATAAGAGGTAGTTTTTCAGTAAGTTCCCACAAACTCTGGGTACGGATCACGCTGCTGGAGCCATAGCCCATAAAACCTTTCGTGACTGTAGCGCCGGCAAGTCCGTAACGTTTGGCCGCAAACACGAGGACCTCATACAAGGGGCGGTGCCTGAATTTGTCGGTCGAACTGATCATGATCCTCAACCGTTTTGCTTCTGAAAAGTTCTCCATATTGTGAATGTTTCAAAGTTAAACCGTTATCATGATATCACCCTGGTTATAGCCATATATCCAAACCAGGTGGCCACAAGGCCCAAAAAAACACTCAATCCGGCATACAGGGCAAGATAAAAAAAGTTACCGTCGCGCAGCAGGGCAAAGTTCTCACCCGAGAAGGTCGAAAAGGTGGTAAAACCTCCGCAAAAACCCACTGTCAGAAATAACCTCCATTCGGGTGTCAGAATGTCACCTTTGTCTGACAACCCGTAAAGCAAGCCGATTACCAGGCATCCGAGTATATTGACGAGAAAGGTGCCGATGGGAAAAGTGGTGAAAACAAGATTCTGAACATATCTCGAAACAAGGAACCTTGCCACGGTTCCGATGAAACCACCCGTTCCTGCAATGAATAAAAGCTTGACCATTTCTTAAGGTTATGATACTTAGGGTACAATAATATTGAGACTGCCCGGCAGCAATCACCCGATCTATCGCTTTCCACCGGCAGGTAAAGGTAGATAAAAAAAACGGACCCCGACGGGGTGGGGGGACCCCGTCGGGGTGGGTAGTGATACTTATGCGATTTATTTGGCATGGTTTTTGACACATCGAGAAATCAAAATATTTAAAAATTAACAGCAATGCTACAGACCAATTTAAACCACGTGATGAGTGCCGACGAGCACCAGAGAATCATTAACGAAAATGAGAATGTCATGATCTGCTGCGGAAGGATGGGCCCCATGTGCCTCCCCGTATACGGAATTATGGAAGACCTGCAAACCAGGTATCCGCATGTGAAATTTTTCGACATGGAATTTGACAACCCTGAAGCCCATGTGATCAGGAACGCTCCTGAATGCCGGGGATTCATGGGATTGCCGTTCACGGTTTATTATAAGGATGGAAAACTTGTGAAGGCGACCTCATCGATCCAGAACGAGCAGCAGATCACGGCCATCCTCGATACAGAATTCGGAAAATAAATATTGGCTGGAAGTCAGACCACAATCACCGTATTTTCAATCAAAGCGAACCAATACAGATGAGCCAGCAAAACAACCATTACCAATGCATTGTCATCGGAGCCGGACCAGCCGGTCTGACTGCGGGTATTTACCTGGCCCGTGCCAGGGCCCGGACACTGATCCTGAACGAAGGAGTGGTGGGAGGCCAGATGGTATTGACCCATGAAATAGCCAATTACCCGGGAGTTGAACCGATCAGTGGATACCAGTTGTCGAACATCATGAAGAAGCAGGCCCTCTCGTTCGGTTGTGAGATCAGGGCCAATATCCGGATCAGCGAATTGAACCTGGATGGCATGGTTAAAAAGGTCATTTTGTCAGACGGAAGCCAATATACCGCCGACACTGTCATACTGGCGCCAGGCGGCCGACCGCGAACCATCGGCGCCACCCGTGAAGATGAACTAAAGGGAAGAGGCATTTCATACTGTGCAACCTGCGACGGTGACTTTTTCACAGGCAAGGAGATCGTAGTGGTTGGAGGCGGTAACTCAGCACTCGAGGAAGCCGTTTCATTGACCAGGTATGCCACGAAGGTCACGATTGTCCATCAGTTCGACCATTTTCAGGCTTATGGACATGCCATTGAAGAAGCACGAAATAATCCAAGGGTGGAATTTATACTCAAGTCTGTCATAACAGCCTTTCATGGTGTTGAGACACTGGAAGCAGTTGACATTAAGAATCTTTCAACCGGCGAGGTCAGGAAATTCAGGACCGACGGAGCTTTTATCTTCATCGGGTACATCCCCGAAACAGCTTTTCTGAAGGGCATTGTTGAACTGAACAAGGCAGGTGAGATCGTTGTTGATCAGCGTATGGCCACATCGATCGCCGGTGTTTACGCTGCCGGCGACGCCATCGCCAAGAGGTACCGACAGGTAACAACGGCGGTTGGCGAAGGAACCATCGCCGCATTATCGGCCCTTGATTACCTTCACAATACCGAACGTGACAGCCAGGCCACCAAAACGAAGGACTAACAGACCTAAACAACAGAATTTCAGCATACCAGCATGAAATCTTTAAAAGTAATGTTCAAATTTTCAGCGAAATGAAAGAGATAAAATCGCATACTGAATTAACAAACGAGTTGGCAGATCATTCGAAGCTATATCTTCTGCTCTGGAAAAGCGGAGCTGAACTCAGCCAATGTGCATTCGAGGGGCTAAGAAGTGCTTCTATGGCCCACCCGGAGATCGCGGTTCTCAGTGCCGATGTCGGTGAGGTGAGAGATATTCATCAGGCATATGGCGTGACCAGTGCACCCAGCCTTTTGCAGTTCGAAGATGGCAAACTGAAAAATGTGATTAAAGGTTGCCACCAGGGATCGTTCTTTCATTCACTGCTCGAAGAGGAGGTGTATCAGGCGAAGGCGGCTGAAGAAGGCAAGCCGGCCAAATCGGTCACCGTTTATACCACCCCCACCTGCACCTGGTGCAACACCCTTAAACAGTGGCTCAGGAAAAATCATGTTCATTACCACGAGATCGATGTATCAAGGGATGAGCGCGCTGCCCAGGACTTGGTCAGAAAAACAGGACAACAGGGTGTTCCGCAGACCGAAATCAACGGCCAGATCGTGGTGGGGTTCGATCAGGTAAGACTAAAGCAACTCCTCGAAATCTGACCAGGGATTACCAGGCCCTGAAGATGCATTTTTAATTCCATCTGTAAACTCACTCATCGATCAACCGGTAAAATTATTCTTAAATCTTCACAAAACAAACCAAATAAAAAAATCATTATGAAAGAGTTACAACCCATCAACCAGCAGGTTCTCCTTGACCATTCCGAATCTAAAGTGAAACAGACCGCCAGCGGTATCATCATTCCCGATACTGTCGAAGAAAAACCTATCCTGGCCAGGGTGGTCAGTCTCAGCACCATAGAAAATTCCGAGATCAGCGTAGGCGATACGGTCATCTTCAAAAAATATTCTGGAACCGAGATCGAATTCGAAGGGAAAAAATTCCTGTTAATGCCTTATGCGGATATTTTGGCAAAAGTCGTTGAAACGGAAGAAATCTGACAGCCTTGGCAATGATAATCCTTTTGGTCAATTTGCCTGCCTTTTTTTTTGCAATCAGAGATGGTCAATGTACCTTTACAAAAAATGTAAACCCATAACCGTTTTAACATGAAAACAACAATCGTTGCCATCGCTTTTATTCTTACCGCTCTTTCCGGCCCTGCTCAGATCGTTCTGGAAAATAATTATCCGGGGTCGACTACCCTAACAAAACTTGCAATTTCAGGCGACAAGTATTTTATGATGGATTGGACCAACAATAATTGTAAAATTTACAACATTGATCATTCGCTATGGAAAACCATCAATCTGCCGGTGCCTTCGGGTTGGTATCTGTATGATATCAGGTATGTGTCTGAAACACTTTTTAATCTCGATCAGAAGGTCGAACTGGTTTATGTTTACTATATGTATGATGCTGTGCTGCAATATTATTCTTATGTAACAAAGGTGATCAACGAAGATGGTTCGGTAATGCTTTCTGTTGATGGAGGCGCCTATTCTGAAGTGCTATCAACATCATCCGGAAATTATAAGTTCATGGTCTATGATTATGACTATTCCGTTAGTCCGTATACCCTCAACACATTGGTATATGCAGTGCCTGGCCAGTTGGTTTCTGACAATACCCCCTCACCATTATCAGGGAATAGGGCAGCCTACCCCAATCCGGCCACACATAAGGTAACTATTCCATACCATCTGCCCAACGGAACCGATCAGGCTGAAATTACCCTATACGACATGCATGGCACGAAATTAAAAACCTATAATGTCGACAAAACTTTTTCGAACCTCACCATCATTACCTCAGGGATGCCCGGAGGCCTTTACCTGTACCAGGTTAATTCGATGGGAAAAGTGTTGAATTCGGGAAAAATAATTATTCAGTAAATCGCTTTAGTATCACTTATTGTTGTATCTTTGCAGCAAATAATCTTTAAATCTTTGCATTATGAAAAAGAACATGGGAACTACCGATATAATAATCAGGATTGTTATTGCGATCTTGTTTGCAGTGTTATTCTTCACCAAAGCGGTGACCGGTGTTGCGGGCATTATTCTCCTCGTGCTGGCCATTGTCTTCGTTCTGACGAGCCTGATGGGCTTTTGTCCTCTATACCTGCCATTTAAAATCACCACCAGGAAAAAGGACAATCAATAAACAAACACTTTAAAGGAATGACGTTCTTCGGTGAGCGTTGTTCACCGGAAATGTCATTCCATTTTCATCATTAAAACTTTTGCTATGAAAAATACTGTAGTAACCGCCTGGAAAGGCAATATGCAATTCGAGGCAAATGTCAGCGGCCATTCCATCATGATGGACGCGCTGCCGGCCGTTGGCGGTGAGGATAAGGGAGCCCGTCCCAAGGAGCTCATGCTGGCCTCGCTTGCCGGGTGTACCGGTATGGATGTGGTGTCGATACTGAAAAAAATGAGGGTGCCGTTTGAGGCGCTGAACATTACTGTGGAGGGTGACGTTACTGAAGACCATCCCAAGCACTATCAACACATGCACATTATCTATGCGTTCAAGGGAAAAGATCTGCAGGTAGACCAGCTGAAGAAGGCGATCGAGCTTTCGCAGGACCGCTATTGCGGAGTCTCTGCGGTGTATAAAAAGACCATGGAAGTAAGTTACGAAATCCGTGTTTCCGAATGACCTGCTTTATGTTGACTCCTTAATACGCATAACATGACCACGATATATTATATAACCGGAGGACTGATGGTCCTGTTCTTCATCTGGATCTTTTACGGCTGGTGGAAAATGAAGAAGACCCCGATGGGTCCTGAGAGCGAAAAGATTAAAAACCTCGATGATAAGAACTTCAGCAACCAGGTTAAAAACGGGATCTCCCTGGTTGATTTCTGGGCCTCATGGTGCATGCCCTGCCGCATGATGGTGCCGGTGCTGAATGAACTGGCCGAGGAGGTGGATCCTTCGGTGAAGATCTGCAAGGTCAACATCGAACAATACCAGGCACTGGCAACGCAATACTCGGTCAGAAACATTCCTACCATGCTCATCTTCAGGAACGGAAAGGAGGTTGACCGGATCGTTGGTGTAAAGACCAAGGATTTTCTTCTGAAAAAAATCAATATGTTGAAATACAAATGATCATGGAATATTACTTTTCAACCATACTGAACTGCGGAGTGGCCGAAGCCGAATCGCGGATCGTGACTGCCCTTAAAGAAAAAGGGTTTGGTCTCATCACCGAGATCGACATGAAGCAAAAACTCAACGAAAAACTTGGTGTTGAGATCAGGCCATATAAGATCCTCGGAATGTGTAATCCCGGGTTCGCCTTTAAGGCCCTGCAAGCCGAGGAAAAGATCGGAACGATGCTCCCCTGCAACGTCCTTGTCATCGACAAAGGCGACGGCACCACGGAGGTATCGGCTGTAAACCCGCTTGCATCGATGATGGCCATTCAAAATCCTGCCTTGGGTGATCTGGCTGCTGAGGTGACCGGGATCCTCGAATCCACCATCAGAAGCCTTTAGCGCGGGGCGCCCTTTCGTCGAGTAGGCCGGGGGAGTTTCACCCCCAGCCTCTCACAGAACCGTACTTGAT
>CAYYPH010000042.1:0-32186 GCA_964473485.1 uncultured Prolixibacteraceae bacterium
TTGGCGGAGGCCTCGATGCCCACGCTTACCGGCACGACCGGGTTAACCGTCATGACAACAGGGTTTGAGGTGGCCGGATTGCCAGAAGGGCAGTAGACATCGGAATTCATTATACATGTTACAATATCATTGTCAACGGGAAAATAGGTATAACTGGAACTGGTTGCACCGGGAATTGAAAAGTCATTGACCTTCCACTGATATGCTGGCGAAGTACCGCCATTGGTCGGATTAGCGTTAAAAGTAACCTCGGTGGCTTCGCAGACCGGGTTGGAGGAGGCTTCGATTGATACGCTGACCGACAATGATGAGTTGACCGACATCGTGATGACGTTCGAGGTGGCCGGGTTACCCGTTACGCAGGAAAGGTTGGAGGTTAGCACGCAACTTACCTGGTTCCCGTTGGACGGGGTATAGGAATAGGTTGCGTTGGTAGCCCCGGGGATGTTGCTCCCGTTTACTTTCCACTGGTATGCAGGTGTAGTTCCGCCATTGGTCGTAGTGGCAGTAAAGGTTACCGATGTACCCGCACAGACGGGGTTTTGCGAAGGTGCAATGGAAATGCCCACAGGGTAATATGATGGGCATGAAGCGATTTGTACGTTATCAATAAACCAGAAATCGTAATTATAGAGGTTCCCTTCGACAGTAAAAGCGATATAGGTTGCCGGGCTGTTCAGGTTGTTGTTGATAACTGTATTTACTAAGGTTGCCGGAATGTTAGTCGCCGTTGTGGCCACTGACCATGCTTCGTTTGTCCAGGTAGTTCCATTGGTTGATGATTGGACCCGTAAAGTGGCTCCCGAGGCCCAGGCATCAAGCATGTGGCGGAAACTTAAAGAAAGCTGAGAAATTCCGATCGTGTTAATTGGGATCAGCATAAGTCTGGTAACTCCTGGATTGACATCCTGCCATAACGATCGCATTTCGTTTTCTACCCCTCCTGCATTGGCTGTTGCGGAAACAGACCAACTGTTGACTGCGCCAGTACCAACCGTTTGCTGCGACCAGCAGGATGGGAAGAAGTCTGAATTAAAAAGCTCAGAGAAAGGCAGTGAAGCCAAACCACAGGCTGATGTAAAGACCAGGTCATCGCCGTAAAATGTACCATTTAAATTGGTAGCATAAGCCCTTATATGATACGTTGTATTGGCTGATAATCCAGTTACGGTACTCGTGAAGACTCCGATACCAGACCCATCCATTGTATGGAATCCGGTCACCAAAGGATCAGGTGATGTTCCCCAGCAGACTCCGCGCGCAGTTACTGCCGCCCCGCCATCAGTTATAACCTCACCTCCTGCTATTGCTCCGGAGCTCGTTATTGAACCGGGTGTCGAAGTATTGATAAGGGCAACTCCGGGAGTGAAAGTCATATCGTTTCCATAGGTGGTACCATCCGTGTTTATCCCTACAACGCGGTAATGACAGGGATTACCGGGAGTAAGATCATTTATCGTAGTGCTTACTGTTACCACTGCCGAACCTGAGCCTGCCGATGTCAAAGTAGTTGTGTTTCCATAGGCCGTTGTTGATCCGTATTGAAAATACCAGTTGGTGGTGGAGCCGTTCGGATTAACGGTTCCATTAAGTAAGGCGGAAGAAGATGTAATCGCTGTGGCAGGTAATGTATTCACAATGGGAGCAAGTGTAAATGTAAATGATGCAATCCGGGTCTTCCAGGCAGAATGTGATGTTACTGAAAGGTATTCGTTTGTATACCAAAATGTAGAGCCCGCCACGGGATCACAACTCATAGCGCTGTAATCACCCCATCGCGCGGCACCTCCGGTTTGTGAACCAGTTCCGTTAAAAATCCCTCTTTCAGTTATGGTCATTACATTAAGCGGATCATCTGCTTTGCGTCCAGTATATCTGATTGAAGGATAAAGACTTGCGCCGGAAACTGAATAGCCCAGGGCAATACTTCCAAGCTGATCCATGGCAATACTTGCCATCCAGCGACTATTATTATCGGCAAGTGAATAGGTTCCCTGTTGGTAAACAGACCATGATCCCGTTGTTTTCCTCAATTCATACCATCTGACTCCCGCTACACTCGAAGTCACATCAATCGTATGATTACAGACCATAGAAGCATGATCTGCAAACTTCCGGTATTGTAAACGGTACATCAGCCGATCATTCAGGGGATCAAGATTTGTCAAGGTCGATGGTTGATCGATGCCGGAAATATCAGTAGTAAAGCTTGTTACAGGTAATGACAGGTAGTTGCTGAATGTTGAATTTGCCGGTGTGATCCAATCGGTGTGAAATTCATAAATACCCAGATGATCATTGCCTGAACCATCATATAAATAAGTAAAATAATTGGGAGGATTACCGGTAGGGAAAGAGCCGTCGCAATCTGCCGGAAGCAGGCTGCTGATCTCACTTGGCGGCATAAAAAACGAGATCATGTTTGCTGAAGGACTTCCAGCCAGCATCTGGGTCCTGTCCACCACGGCTGCCAATGAACCGGCCCAGTTTAAACTTCCGGAAGAAAATATATTGGCCGATAAATAATACCCATCTCCCCAGACTCCAAATTTCGGATAATCAGGCATATCTGTAAAAGAATACTGATACCGGTACCAGGAACCTGAAGGATCACCAGTGGTAGTGACTGCGATCATCAGGTAAAATGGACCATTTGGAAAATTCGGCAACGAAAATTGGGAAAATAACCACCGGTCGGCAGTTTCATCATACAGAACTACAGCATCACCATCATTGTCATTATTTGGTAATCCATAGAAAATGGAGTTGTTATCCAGAGGGCCAAGGACAAGTGAACCCGTTTTATCGTAAATCGTATAATGACAATTAACCACCTGAAAATAATGCGAAATACCCACATCGCCATGTGTATCAGGGGGGTAATATCCCTGCGTATTCGTATTCCCCTGGAAGTTTACGATGGTCGTGTCACTATTCGTCATTCCATTATCGGTTTGCAGGTATGGATCAAAAGGAATCGTGTTTTGTTTCCCCCCGGTACGATTGAAGTAAAATTTGTTTTTGATAATCCCGTCTTTCCAGGTGTTATCAGCCCGCAACGGAAGATTCCTTACCATGTCACGGAGAGGTGGTGAAACATCAAAGTAAACAGGATTTATTACTTGTGGTGACATTGAATTTGACTGTCCCATCAAGACTGATGTTACTATTTGTGAAAGAATTACGAGACCTGTAAGGAAGTTTCTTTTCATGGTTTTATAGTTACGGGGCTTTTCATGATTAACAGCAAATAACTGTTGCCGTAAGACAATATAGATTTCCTTTTCCAGTTGATTCCGGTTTCCCAAGGAAAGATGATTGCAAAAAATCCGTTTAAATGATCTTATACAAAGATAGATCATTCAAAATGAAAATCCAACTCATTTTAGATCCTGCTCAGATCAATGTAAAACTCCACCGGGTGGTCGGGGGTGCTGCAATGAAGCACACACTGCTCACAGATCTGGAGTTCGCCCTGGAGGCGTTTTTTCACCATGTCTTCGATGCGCTGGCGAAGCTGCGGGATGGAAATTTTCGACACGACCTCGTCGGCAAAGGCAAACATGAGCAGCATGCGCGCACTGTCTTCGCCAATCCCCCGCTGTCGCAGGTAAAACATCGATTCGGGATCCAATTGGCCGGTTGTTGATCCATGAGAGCATTTTACATCGTCGTTGTATATCTCGAGGAACGGTTTTGAGTTCACCCTGGCGGTGTCGGTAAGCAGTATGTTCCTGTTATTCTGCCTCGCATCGGTATTCACGGCATCACGACGCACCAGAACATGCCCGTTGAACACACCGCGGGCATGCTCGTCGAGTATTCCCTTGAAGGTTTCACTGCTGGTACAATCCGGATAGGCATGATCGATGAACAACTGGTTGTCGGCATGCTGTTTACGGTCCATGAGGTAGAGGCCGTAGATGTTCGCCACCCCGTACCTGCCGTCGAAAAGAACCCGGATGTTGTTTCGCAGCAATCCGCCGTTGAGCGACAAATAGTGTGATTCAAGACGGGCATGCGCGTCCAGTCTGAATGAAACATTCGAAACAAGGGTACTGTGGTTATTGAGATTCTGTAATTTATAATGGTCCAGCGTGGCTGATTCACCGAGTACGATCTCTGTCACGACATTTGAGAAACTTGCCTGCTGGTTGTACGAATCATCGCAATGGACCAGCGACAGCGATGCATCCGAACCGAGAACAATCAGATTCCTGGTTTGAAGAAAGAGATTGTTGTCATGGTGGATCACATTGATAAGCTGCACCGGCCTGGGGCTTTTCACGCGATCGGGAACGTAAATGAAAATTCCGTCCACGGCAAAGGCAGCGTTCAGCGCCGTGAAGGCATCGGTTGTGAAGGGAGCAACCGTACCATAATACTTCTCAACCAGTTCGGGGTATTTTTTCCATGCCTCGCGAAGGCTTCCCATGATGATTCCGTTCCCCAGTTCCATCAGGGGAACATCTTTCGAAACATACCAACCGTTAAGCTGGCCGATCACGGCAGTATCGAGGTGGGGAATGTTGCACCTGAACACTTTTCCGGTATCGATCCCCTCCTGTTGGCCGGGCATGAAATAATAATCCGGCGAAAGACTTTCGGTTAAGTCAGTATTGCGCCAGGATTCAATCCCGGTATGGGGCAGCCCGATCCGCGCAAAAGCTGTAAAAGCTTCAGATCGCATGGCCCCGAGCGACGGGAGGACATCACTGGTCAGATTCCCGCGCCGTTCTTCAAACAGCTTGTCCAGCCATTCCCTGGAAATTTTCCTTGCCTCTGTGTTCATGACCTGTCAGATCTCTTTTTTTATCCAGTCGTATCCCTTCTCTTCGAGCTCAAGGGCCAGTTCTTTTCCGCCCGATTTCACGATCTGACCCTGAAACAGAACATGAACAAAATCGGGAACAATGTAATCAAGCAGCCGCTGGTAATGAGTGATCACGACAAACGCGTTGTCGGGCCTGCGAAGTTTATTCACCCCGTTGGCGACAATCCTGAGGGCATCGATATCGAGCCCTGAGTCGGTCTCGTCGAGAATGGCCAGGGTTGGTTCCAGCATGGCCATCTGGAAAATCTCGTTCTTCTTCTTCTCCCCTCCCGAAAAACCTTCGTTCACTGACCGGTTAGTCAGGTTTGAAGTGATCTCCACCAGTTTCTTCTTCTCCTCCATCAGCCGGAGAAACTCTCCCCCTGGCAGCGGATCAAACCCTTTATATTTGCGCAACTCATTGACCGCGGTGCGCATGAAATTCGTGATGCTTACACCAGGAATCTCCACAGGGTACTGGAATCCCAGGAATATTCCTTCGCGCGCACGCTCCTCGACCGACAGTTTGAGCAGGTTCTTTCCCTGGTAAATAACCTCACCGGAGGTTATCTCGAACGATTCCCTTCCGGCAATGACCGAAGCAAGGGTGCTTTTACCCGTTCCGTTGGGTCCCATGATGGCATGGACCTCCCCCTTATTTACCTCCAGGTTAACCCCCCGGAGTATTTCGCGGCCATTGATACCGGCACGCAGATCTTTGATTGAGAGCAACATATTATTGAGAGTTCAAAATTCAAAATTCAAAATTCAAAATAGGCAATAGGCAATGGGCAATGGGCAATAGGGAAGTTCCGTTTTCCATTTTCAATTTTCCATTTTCAATTCATTGTCAATTGTCAATTATCAATTGTCAATTGCTATCCCACGCTTCCCTCGAGGGAGATCGACAGAAGTTTTTGAGCTTCCACGGCGAACTCCATTGGCAGGTGCTTCAGGACCTCTTTTGCATAACCATTGACGATCAGGCCGATGGCGTTTTCCGTGTCGATTCCGCGTTGCTGACAATAGAACAGCTGGTCTTCAGAGATCTTCGAGGTAGTGGCCTCATGCTCCACGATCGACGATTTATTGTCGACCTGGATGTAAGGAAAGGTGTGGGCCCCGCATTTCCCGCCGAGAAGCAGCGAGTCGCACTGGCTGTAATTCCTTGCATTCACGGCATTTTTCGATATCCTGACCAGCCCGCGGTAAGCGTTGTTGCTTTTCCCGGCTGAAATACCTTTCGAGATGACGGTGCTTTTCGTATTTTTTCCGAGATGCATCATCTTTGTCCCGGTATCGGCCTGCTGGTAATTATTGGTAACGGCAACGGAGTAAAATTCACCCACCGAATGATCGCCCAGCAGGATACAGCTGGGGTATTTCCAGGTAATGGCCGAGCCTGTCTCGACCTGTGTCCAACTGATCTTAGAATTGCTTCCCTTGCAGATGCCCCGTTTGGTGACAAAATTGTAAATGCCGCCCTTTCCTTCCTTATCACCCGGATACCAGTTCTGCACCGTCGAGTATTTGACCTCCGCATCTTTCATGGCCACGATCTCAACGATGGCCGCATGCAGTTGATTTTCATCCCGCTGCGGGGCGGTACAACCCTCCATATAACTGACGTAGGCGCCTTCGTCGGCCACGATCAGGGTACGCTCGAACTGGCCTGTATTGGCGGCATTGATCCTGAAGTAGGTAGAGAGCTCAACCGGGCATCTGACACCCTTTGGTATATAGCAGAACGAACCGTCGCTGAAAACAGCCGAATTCAGGGCCGCGAAATAATTATCGGTATAGGGCACCACCGACGCCATGTATTGCTTAACGAGATCAGGATGTTTTTGAACAGCTTCGCTGAAGGAACAGAAGATGATCCCGTGTTTTGCAAGGGTATCTGAAAAGGTTGTCTTGACCGAAACACTGTCGATCACCGCATCGACGGCCACCCCGGCAAGCTTTTTTTGTTCTTCGAGCGAGATGCCGAGTTTGTTGAATGTGGCCAGTAACTCCGGATCTACCTGGTCGAGGCTTTCAAGCTCCTTTTTCTTCTTTGGTGCGGCATAATAGATAATATCCTGGAAATCGATCGGATCTATTTTAAGATGTGCCCACCCAGGCTGTTTCATGGTAAGCCAGTGCCGATAGGCCTTCAGGCGGAACTCAAGGAGAAAATCCGGTTCGTTTTTCTTTCCGGATATATATCGAATGGTATCTTCAGACAACCCCCGGGGCGCAAATTCTGTCTCTATATCAGTGACAAAACCATACTTGTATTCACCCTGGGTTACTTCATCAATTATTTTATTGCTATCGGATTCCATGAATATCAGGTTAATCAGCGATCCCTTTCAAGCTTTCAGGGCCACGAAAAGCGTGGTCGAAAACACTTTCAGCCAGATTGCCTTTATCATCTGCAAATTTACAATAATTCAGGTATTCGAATGCCTGATTCAAGAAATAAACCCGGAAAAAATCGGCAGGCGATGATGGAGATACAATAAACCAAGCAACCCTAAACAAGTTCATATTTGATTGATTGAATTCTTTGTACCCATAAACCGCCCAGAACTTAAAAAAAAGTCGGAAAGGGATATAAATCCTTAATTTAGTCAACGGATGATAGCCCAAGCAATGGTGACGGATCATAGCCACCGGCAAGGAGTTCCTCCCGGTGGTTTTTCACAAACCGCAGGATGGTTTCAACCGGGACCACCGAGTTGATCCCGTAATGCATGATGTCGCTTTTCCCGATGTACATCTCCCCCCGGTAAGGCATCCAGTCGGGATAAACCGAGTGTATCGCGGATGGTTTCAGGTACTCCTCGCGCGACGACTGGACCGTTCGCACCATTCCGACCAGCTCGGGAACATGAAGATCATTCCGGTAAGCAATGACAACACCGCCGCTGAATCCTTTGTTGAGCAGGGCATCAACCGTAAATTCCCCGGCAGGTCCAGGCTTTACAGGGGTGGTCAATCCGCTCGTCAGCGTCGGCGCGCCCATCGGGTAACCCAGTATATAAACCAGGCACCCCCATCCAAGCTTGCCGGCATTTCCTGCTTTACAGGGGATGGTGGGCAATGTATCGGTCAATCCATCGCAAGCATGACCCAGGAGGGCCATATCTTCATAGTGGTCGGCAGCCAGCAACCGGAACGGCCCGCAACCAGGCAATCCCTTCACCCAGTTTTCTTGTCGTTCTTTCAGGCTGATGCTTTTTATATACCGTTCATTTTCAATGCCATCTGCCTCAAACCAACCAACCAGTGTATCGGGAGCAGTCACCACGTGGGCGCAGGTAAGCAACAGGATGTGTTTATTTTTCTCAGAAAGCACGGTGGCAGTTCCGAAAACGGTTTCGCGTGTGGAAATGATCCCCCATGAATGTTTTCTGAATGAACCGTTTGCCAGGTGATATCCGGTGATCTTTGAATCCTTCTGAAACTGGTAGGTGATATAGGAAGAGACACTGAAAATCTTCCTCACACTGCCCGACAACCTTTCCATGTCGCCGGATATTTCCCCCGCCGGGAATCCGGTTGAATACCAGGATGACGATACCGGCAGGACCGGCTTCAGTTCTTTTCTGGTCACACAGGCAGCCAGGATAACAGCAGCCAGGACCACCACCAGAATCAGCCTTAATCCTTTCATATTTAAAATTTTATCATTACATGGAGGCGTAACGACCCAGGTATGGGATCAATACATGTTGAATGAACAGATCTCCTGCACCGGTTTCCTGATCTTCTGCCGGATGTCGGGCTTAGCCGGATAGCCCAGCGAGAGGATCAGTTCGGCCCGCTTGTTTTTCGGGATCCCGAGAAGTTTCTTCACAGCCAGTTCATCAAACCAACCCATAATGCACGATCCAAGTCCCTCGGCAGTCGCCTGCAGGCAGAAATGTTCCACCGCAATCCCGATGTCCATCAGGGTGTAAGGTTTGTCCTTGAGCACGCTGCCCAGTTTTGAGGTCAGGTTTGGTTCTTCGCGCACCACCACCACGAGAACCGGGGCCTGTTTCGAAAAATGATTAAACCCGAGGAGCTTGGATGCAGCGGCACGGGCGACCGCTGCCTTCAATTCCGGATCATCGACAATGACCAGTTTCCAGGGTTGGGCGTTACATGCCGATGGCGCCAGCCGGAGCGCCTCGATACACCGTTCAACCTTTTCTCTTTCCACAGACCTGTCGGGATCATAAGACCGGGTGCTTTGCCGGGTTTTAACCAGTTCAAGAAAATCCATGGTTGCCACTTTGGCCCAAAGATAAACAATATCAGCAACAACGCGTCAATTTCGTACCTTTGCAGCGGCTTCATGGCCCTTCATGGTTGCGATAAACCATACCGTTTCACCAAGACATTTCACATCATTCATGTTCGAGAAGAAAGACAATAAAAACAGTCCGGCCGGCAAGCAACTCACCGCGCTGGCCGACATCGGTGAATTCGGCCTTATTGACCGGCTGACCCGAAATCTGATACATTTCCATCCTGATACCCTGAAAGGAGTGGGCGATGACGCGGCGGTGATCCGCTCTGGCGACCAGGTCATGCTGCTGTCGACCGACCTGCTGATAGAGGGAATCCATTTCGACCTGACCTATATGCCACTGAAGCACCTGGGGTACAAAGCAGTGGCGGTCAATGTGTCGGATATCGCCGCAATGAACGGAATCCCCAAACAGCTCACCGTTTCGGTGGCTGTTTCGAACCGTTTCCCCGCCGAGGCGCTCGATGAGCTTTACGAGGGGATCAACGCCGCCTGTATGAAGTACAGGGTCGACCTGGTTGGCGGCGATACCAGTTCGAGTACGAAGGGACTGATTCTCTCTGTTTCCGTCACCGGCACTGCACTTCCCGACGAGGTGGTTTACCGGAGCGGCGCAAAGCCCGGCGACCTGCTCTGCGTAACTGGCGATCTTGGCAGTGCCTACATCGGACTGCTTGTTCTCGAGCGGGAAAAAAAGGTTTTCCAGGTGAATCCCGACATGCAGCCTGAACTGGCCGGTTATGATTACCAGATTGGCCGCCAACTGAGGCCAGAGGCGCGCACCGACATCAGGAACCTTTTGACGGGAGCCGGAGTACGGCCCTCCGCCATGATCGATATTTCCGACGGTCTGGCCTCCGAGGCGCTGCACATCTGCAAGCAATCGGGCGTAGGCTGCCGGCTGTTCGAAGAAAAGATCCCGGTCGATGCCCTGACCCGCGAACTGGCCATGGAATTCAAAATCATCCCGAGTATTGCAGCGCTCAGCGGCGGTGAGGATTACGAGCTGCTGTTCACTATATCCCAAAAGGACTACGAAAAGATCAGTGGAATTGAAGGCATCACGATCATCGGCCACATGACAGACAAAATCAATGAAAAGGTCATGATCACCCCCGACGGAAAGCAGGTCGCGCTCACCGCACAGGGGTGGGACGGGTTCAGGGAAAGGCAAAACCGTAATTCGTGACGCACTTGAATGAGTGAATGAGTGATTGAGTGAATGAGTGAATTGCTTTCCTGTTCACCCGTTCACCGGTTTACTGATTGAGTGAATGAGTGAATGAGTGAATGAGTGAATAGAAGGCTTTTCCCTTAATCGCTATTCGCTAATCACTAATCGCTGACTTTGAATTTTGAATTTTGAATTTGAACTTTGAACATAGGTTCCACCGGGTTTTATGAAACAACAACTGTTTCTTCTCCTTCTTTTTTTCCCGCTTCTTCTGCCGGCCCAGGGTCGTCAGGCAGGCCAGGTGTCGGGCAGGATCACCGATGGTATCACAGGGCAGCCTGTTGAATATGCAAACGTTGTTCTGGTCGACACACTCACCAGGCAAATGGTCACTGGCATGGTGACCGACAGTCTGGGCAAATTTCTTCTGAAAAATGTCGCAACGGGAACTTACCGACTGGAATACAGCTTTATCGGCTACCGGAAAAAGCGATCAGATGCTTTCACCCTCGGAGGGAAACACCCGCAGGTCAGCCTGGGCGATCTTCCTATCCATCCCGATGCCACCACGATGGATGAGGTGACGGTGACGGCACAGCGCAGCATGCTGATCACGAAGATCGACCGGAAGGTGTTCAATGTGGGTTCGGATATCACCGCACAGACAGGAACCGTCTCGGAAGTGCTCCAGAACATCCCTTCCGTTTCGGTGGATATCGATGGCAACATCAGCCTCAGGGGATCCGGCAACGTGACCATCCTGATCAACGGGAGACCGTCGCTGATCGCAGGTGCGGCCAATCTGGAACAGATGCCTGCCTCGCTGGTCGAAAAGATCGAAGTCATCACTAATCCCTCTGCCAGGTACAGACCCGACGGCACGGCAGGCATCATCAACATCATCCTGAAAAAAGAGCGAAAGGCGGGCTTCAATGGCATTCTTGCAGCAAATGCCGGCAACAACAGCCGTTTCAACACGAACCTTCAGCTCAACTACAACACTGGCAAAGTGAATCTTTTTGGCAGTTACGGGTACCGGCAGGATTACCGGTACCGCATTTCGGAACTTCGTTCACAACGAATCGACACTGCCGCCCACACCTCCACCTACCTCGACCAGCAATCGAATGGCACGGCCTGGCCGTTTTCACATCTCGGGCAGCTTGGCATGGACTGGTTCATCAACGATCGCAATGTAGCTGGAATTTCAGGCAACTATAATTACAGGACCTATTCTCGGAGTGATGTCTCCGTATACAGGTACAGTGATGATTCGCTGCTGACAACGGAAGAATTCACCCGTTCGCTCGACGGCAGGGAGACCGAATACGGAACCGGGATCTCAGCCTATTACGAACACACCTTCGACCGCGACAAAAACCATCAGGTGAGGATTGACGGCGAATTCCAGCAGGATACGGAAAAAGAGGATGATCAATGGACGACCGTTTATGACTTTCCGGCTTATCCACAGGGAAAAGAGCACAAGAACTCCGTTATCACCAATAACGAAGTGAACCTCCTGGGCACTTACATCCGTCCGCTGTGGAAAGAATCGGAACTTGAAGCAGGTTATGAAGGGATCATGGACCTGGACATCCAGGACCAGATGGTCGAAATTTTTGATCCGGAGAGCGGAACGTGGATCCCAAACCCGGAAAACACCAACGACTTCAGCGCCCGTCAGACCGTGCACGCCCTCTTCGCAACAATCGGGTACAAATGGAAATCGTTTTCGGTACTCGGGGGTCTGCGGGCAGAACAGACATACATGGACCTGGATTTTATCACCATCGACACGGTCGTGAAATCCAGTTATTTTGCCATCTACCCGACGCTGCACCTCGGAATCGCTTCAGGAATGCACGAATGGCAACTGAACTACAGCCGGCGCGTGAACCGCCCCGACGGCGAAGACATGAATCCTGTGCCCGAATACCGCGATCCACGGAACATCTTTACCGGGAACCCGGACCTCAAACCCGAAGACATTCATTCTGTTGAGTTCGGATATTCGTGGAAAAATAAAAGCCTCACACTCGTTCCAACCCTTTTCTACCGGTACAAACGAAACGGGTTTACATTTGTAACCTCCAGCCTGAACGATACGGTGCTGATCACCACCATCGACAACCTCGACAGCGACCAGTCAGCCGGCCTTGACATGAGCGGAACATGGTCGGTGGGAAAGATCATCAATATCAATTTTTCCGCATCAGCCTATTACAACCAGATCGATGCCACCGAACTGGGAATGGGCGCCCACAAATCGGCATTTTCGTGGAATGCCAAAATGAATGCATCGGTCAACGCGACCCGGACCACCATCGTCCAGGTGAACGGACAGTACCGGTCGAAAATATTGACTGCACAAGGGTACCGGCTTCCCGGGTGGGTGGTAAACCTGGGCATACGCCAGGATCTGTGGAAAAAGAGACTATCGCTGATCGGCACTGTTTCCGATCTCTTTAACACGCAGCAAAACAGGAGCGAAGTGGAGACTCCTGTGCTGGTGCAGGAATCGATGCGTCGCCGCGACGGACAGGTAATCTTTATCGGAGCGATCTTCAATTTCGGCACCAACGGAAAAAAGAACAAAGATCCGAAGTTTGAGTTTGACAACAGGATGGAGTAGGCAATGGCAATTGATAATGGACAATTGACAATTGACAATTGACAATTGACAATGAATTGAAAATTGAAAACGGAAAACGCGAAACGCAAAACGCGAAACGCAAAATTCAAAATTCAAAATTCAAATGTCAAAATGCAAAATTCAAAATCAATTAATCAATCATTCTATCAATCTGTCAATCATTCATTCATTCATTCATTCAATCACTCAATCACTCATTCACTCATTCACTCATTTTCACACCCGTCACGTGTCACGATATTATCACCTGTCATGATTTTCTCACCGGTTCCTTTGCCTGATACGGTACCGGTCGTAGTTCTCATAGGTATCGCAGGGGATTGAACGCCCGCCTCTTGATTTCCCGGTTTTTCCGGGTTGGTTGATATTGAAGGTCAAGGCAAAATAGAGGTCCAGCCCTTTTACATCCGTGAGGTTCAGGAATGTACCCAGTTTTTCGGTGCCGACCGTCAGCCCGGCCAGTCTGACTGCCAGCCCGATATGCGGGTCCCTGAAATCGACCAGCGATAACGGAAGGTGTACCGCGTACCAACGGGTTTCGTAACGGGGCGTTACAGCCAGCAGGGTGGCTCTTCGCACCGAAGGTGTGCCGAGCCTGATCCCCTGGACGAAGGTCAGGTTTGCAAAGAGATTATAGCCGAAATTATAGTCAGCCTGAATACTCAATGCAGCCGGAAGGTAGATACGGAATGAGGTGGCCGAAGTGAGTGAGGCGGAGGAATCACCCAGCAAACTGTAACTTGCCGACCGAAGAAAGTGGCTGATACTTCGTGCGTGAAAGGATCGCAGCCCCGCCCACATCTCGTTGTTTACGTTTGTAAAATCATGAACCTCCACATGGTTATTGAATCGGATCCAACCGGCATCGAGGACTGAAATTCCCAGCCTGTACCGGTAATCAGCCTCCTGCCGTTCATCTCGCGATGTACTGATCGCGTTGCTCAGAAAACCGCCTTCTCCCACCTCAACGACGATCCCCGCATCAAGGGCAAAGCCGCTGCCCTTGATGAGCGGATCGAGCAGGAGGTCGGAACCTCCGTTGTAATCGACCGGCAAGGCCAGTCCGAAGGTGCAGTCAAGCTTTTCGAACAGGATGGAATCGTTATTCGGGACGTTATAAGTTACCTCATCGAGGGCAGCGTAGGATGCGGCAAGTCCCAGACAGGCCTTGACCGTGATACCGGCCGAGGCCCTGAATCCCGGGGTTTCGCGAAAGGTGTAAGCGTATCCGGCACCTATTTCGATCCACGACAGCTGGTTGGCCTGGTAGGGACCTTCGCTGTAGGTAATGCCATGCTGCGGGACGAAATCCAGCCCGCGGAAGATAAAATTCGCGGTATTGTATGGCATCCTGTCGACCGACGCGTTGTTCCGCATCCCCGTAACCAACGAAAAGGCATGCCGGCCGGTCTTTATCAGAACCGAAGGTCCCAGTACCCGTGCATTCACATACACCCTTTTCAGGGAGTTGTTTTTAAAGTAATCGAGATAATGCAGGGTGTCGGTGAAGCCAAACTCAGGGTACTGGTAAATATATTCATACTTCGGATCGTTGATGTCGACCCTGAACAAACCGCCGAAACTGTAATCGCTGCGGTGAACATAGAGATAGTTGGAATTGACAAACAGATCGCCCCCTGCAACATTCACATTAATAAAAAAAGGGGTATGTCCTGTAACGGCAGGATTGATCACTGCTGCGTTGATCCCGGCATAATACCCGCTGACCACCCCAAGCATCTCCTGGCAATGGCACTGGTGGCCAAGAAGCAGTAGCAGGGTCATCAGGGCTGTTGCACTTACCCATCCCAGGAACCCGGATAAAATAAAGGGTGATTTTTTGCGGTATGTCGGTTTGATGACCATTATCCGGATGCAACAACCGGTGTTTCACTCAACAATCCGGTATTTCTCAGGTTCGCCGATCCTTTTCAGTAATCCGTTGATCTCCTTTTTCAGTTCAATCATGAAAATCTCACGGTTGACGGTCAGGTTATTGAACTTCTCGAGTTCCTCCATCTTTGACCGGAGTTCCTCCTCGGTTTTTTTGCGCTCGGTGACATCCTGCTGCAGACTAAGTCCATAGAGCTTTCCACCGATCACGATGCCCGATCCGCGCACATGCACGGAAATCTCAGTACCATCGCTGCGCAGGTAGTTGTAATCCTCAACGATCTCGTTTAACAATCCTTCCCGGACCTTCCGGATTTTCTCGGCCGCCCTCCGCCCGGAGTCAGGGGTCATGAACTCCAGCAGGTTCCTTCCAATCAGTTGCGATCTGTCTTTCAAACCCAGCAAGGTGACCATGCGGTGGTTGGCGTCCACGATCACACCCTGGTATGTCAGGGTAACGCCGTCGTTGAGTTCCTCAAACAATGTCCGGAATTTGAGCTCACTTTCCCTGAGCGCCGTTTCGGTTCGCTTTATCTCGGCGATATCCCAGGCAAGGTCGGCAAATAAGTGAACAACCCGCACATCCTCATTGGTGTAATCTTCAGGCTTATTTCCCACCCCTAAAACCGCAACGATGTTATCGCTCCTGAATACGGGAACCACGATCTCCCTAATAACGGTGGCATGCCCCGGGGGCATTCCCCGTTTTCCGGGCAGCGAGGCGTAATCGTTATGGATGATGGGTTTGCGAAGGCGCACACAATCAGCCCAAACCCCGGCCTGTGCGATGTCGTAGTGATCGCCTTTCCCTTCGGCTGTGCAAAAGCGCTCTTCGGTTGCCGTCGACCAGGTCTGCAGTACCAGGGTCTGCTGGTCGGGCTCAAGGAAATGAAAAAAACCGATGCTGCTTCCCGTGAGCAACTCCAGCTGATCGAGCGTAAACTTCAGCAATTCCTCATAATTATGAACAGGTGCATATTCCAGGATCCGAAGCCGGGCATCGCGGATCTCATCCTCCCTGATGAGTCTTGTTACGTTATGCATGGTAACGATGACACAATAGGGCTTGTTTTCGCCGTTGCGGAATTGTGGGATGGCATTGACAATGACCCAGACAAACTCTTTGGTCTGCCTGTTCCTGACAGCCATAATCCTTTCCTTCACTGGCTTGCCCGTAGCCAGCGCCAGCATCGATGGATGCTGATCGGGCGGCAGGGATTCATGGTTGAGGTCGACCACCTCCCACCCTTCCGAATAGCTGTTCCTGGAAAGAAACTCCTCCTGCGAAAGACCGAAGATCTCCAACGCTGCGGTGTTGATGGTAGCCAAAGAACCGTCGGCCAATTGGAAAAAAGCCCCCTCCCGCATCGTGTCAAAGAGCATCCGGTACCGTTTGATCTCTTCGGAAAAATCGGAAATGTCGTTCATCATCACAGTTTTAAAAAACATTCCACCCCAAAGTTAATCCGCGATCCATCCACGCGACGGGTACCCTTCAGAACGGTCACCTCAGGTATTTTTCCAGCATGCCGATCAGCTCCTGCGAGCGGATCGGTTTGGGCAGGTAATCATTGCAGCCGGACCGGATTGCCTTCTCCCGGTCGCCCGACATGGCATAGGCCGTGGTCGCGATCACCGTAAGGTTCTTGTTCCGGTCGCGTATCCAGCGGGTGATCTCCTGGCCGGTGATATCCGGGAGTTTAAAATCCATCAGTACAAGGTCGATGCCGGCGTTCTCCCTTATCAATTTCATTGCCTCCGCTCCATTCCACGCATGCAGTATCTCCAGGTTCAGTTTTTTCAGGATCACTTCGAGAAATTCGAAATTCATCTCCTCATCTTCCACCACCAGTATGCGCCGGCCTTTGAAATCCCCGATGGTTAAACTGGCTGCAGGTTCACCGGTCTTTACCTGTGAGGCTGTTTCAAGAGGGATTGTGAAACTGAACGTGGACCCACGGCCAAGATCGGACCGCAGGCTGATGTCGCCCCCCATTTTCCTGGCATAGGCCCGCGAGATAGCGAGTCCCAGCCCGGTACCGCCGTACTGGCGTGCCAAGCCCGTCTCAACCTGCCAGAAACGGTCGAAAACCGTTTCCTGGTTTTCAGGAGCAATGCCAATCCCGGTATCGTTCACAAAAAAGCGGATGGTTCCATCTTCGGTCAGATAACCGAAATCAACAGTACCCTGTGCAGTGAATTTGATGGCATTGGTCAGTAAATTATCGAGTATCTGCCTGATTTTTGCCTGATCGCCATGGATATGGCTCTCCCCGTCGGGCATTGCTTTGGAACAGGTCAGCTTCAATCCCTTGCCCGCTGCCTGCGATCTGTAATTATCCAGGAGGACATCCAGCAGGTCATTGACACAGAACACCGTCTTCTCCAGGTCGATCTGGCCGGCCTCGATCCTTGAGATATCGATGATATCGCTGATGATGTGCAGCAGTTGCCCGCAGTTGTTGTTGATGATCTGCACATACCTGTCGCGTTCGGCAGGCTCCAGGTCGGGTTCTCCGAGCAGTCCGGAAAAACCGATGATCCCGTTCATCGGGGTCCGGATCTCATGCGACATGTTGGCCAGGAATGCCGATTTGAGACGGTCGCTCTCTTCCGCTTTTTCCCTTGCAACGATCAGTTCGCGCTCATATCTTTTCCGGTCGGTGATGTCGACGAGGGCGCCATACAGCACCGGCATCCCTGTTGCATCCTGCACACACTCCACGTAGGATTCGATCCAGGCCTCACCGCCGTCTTTCTTTCTGATCCGCAGTTCGGTCCTTCCGGTGGCGCCGGGCTTAACACCGGTAACATGTTTCATGAACAATGGAAGATCCACATCCATGACCAGAAACCGCCAGCATCCATGTTCCTTAATTTCATCGATAGAATACCCGGTCAGTTTTTCGGCTGCGCCAGTCATCCAGTTGATGGAAAAAGCCTCTTTATTTCTTTTATCGCAGGAATAGGCAAGGTCGGAAATCGTAGTGGATATATACCGGTGCCGCACTTCACTTTCCCTGAGCGCCACTTCGCTCCTTTCCCGGGCCTCCGCCTCTTTTTTCAGGTCCTCCAGAAGGTTCAGCGTGGCCATCTGGGTCTCCTTCAGCTTCCGGTTGGCCCTGCGTAATTCTTCTTCGGCCTTTGCACGTTCCTGCAGTTCCTTTTCCAGTGCATCGGTCCTTTCTCTTACCATTTCTTCCAGTTGCTGCTTCTCGAGCCGCTGTATTCTGGCTGCCTGACCGATTTTGATCATAGCTCTCACCTGAGCGATCAGTTCCGGTTCAATGATCGGTTTGGAGAGGAATGCCTCCGCCCCGGCATCCAATGCCCTTATCCTTATCCCATGGTCGCTTTTCATGGCCGTCAGCATCATTACCGGGATGTGGGCCACCCTTGTATCGGCTTTAAGCCTTCTGCACACTTCAAGCCCGTCCATAACAGGCATCAGCAGGTCAACAATGATTACCGCCGGAATAGTGCTCATGGCCATCGCGATTCCTTCAGGACCTGAAAGGGCAGAAAGGAAACTGACACCCGGGAATGCATCGGTGATCACCGCTTTAATGGTGATAAGGTTATCGGGATTGTCGTCAATGACAAGGATATAGGTGGAGTTTTCCGTAACCTGGTCGTGTTTTGAATAATCGGTCATGTCATGAATCACTTTCCCGGAAGACAAAAATAATCCGGCCCATAAATTTAATACAAATAAAATGGTAAAAAAGAAATAATTTTGTTTAGGTATCCATAAAAGTTGCACAGCAAAATCATTTCTCATGAAAAAAGCGCTGAAAATCACTGGTATCGCCACAGGTGCTATAGTTATCATCATCTTGCTATTGCTGTTATTCCCGTTTCTGTTCAGGGAGCAGTTCGGAAAAATGGTCAAAAGCACCGCGAACAGCATGCTGAAGACCGAACTTGGATTCACGGAACTGGATCTTTCGTTCTTCACTCATTTTCCGCATCTTACCATCACACTGGAAGATGTTTTTCTGAAATCGTCGGCCCCTTTCAGCGGAGATACGCTGCTGCATGCCCGCCAGATATCATTCGGGGTAAATGTGGCAAGCCTGTTCAGCGACCGGATGATCATAAACAGGGTCTATGTCGACCGTGGACGCGTCAATGTAAGGTATAATGAGGCCGGACAGGCAAATTTCGACGTTTATCAGACGTCAGATTCGCTCGCTGCTGACAGCGATAGCGATACAACCTCGGCCGGTGTGGCAGAGATCCACATCCGCGAAATCACCTTCAGCAAGACCAACTTTCATTACAGCGATCCGGCGATCCCCATGAGCCTTGATGCGTATGGCATTAACTACAAGGGTAAGAGTAAAATCACAGGCAATATCCTGCACCTCACATCGGCCGCCGTCATCGATTCTGCCGATGTGGTATATGATAACTTATCCTTAATTGAATCGAAACCCGTATCGGCACAACTGACCACCATTATCAACACTTCAACCCTTGAAATCGGACTGGAGAAAAACGATCTTCGCATCGTCGACATCCCTTTCTCCTTCAAAGGAAAATACGTTTTCCGAGAAAACGGTTATGAAATGGTGCTTTCCCTCACCTCGCAATACGAGCACGAACTTTTCAGCACCTCGCTTAAGCTCATCAGCACGGAAAAGATGTGGCTTTTTATCAGGTCGACGGCCGACATCGGGCTGGAGAAATGGACCAAGGGACTTGGCATCGAAGGGCTCGATCTGAAGGGGAGGTGTAAACTCGACCTGGTGGCTTCGGGCGAATATGCCACGGGTCAGAATCCGCGTTCGAATCAACCCGACACGGTCATTCTCAGTGTTCCGGAATTCAGTCTCGATGCCTCGGTCAGTGACGGTTATTTCAGGTACGGCAGCCTTCCGGAAGCCATAAAAGGGATCAACTTCAAGTTAAACGCCCAGCTTGAGAGCAACCGTTACCAGGATGTCAGGTTCAGCCTCGACAGTCTTACCGCAAGCCTGATGAACAACAGGATCGGGGGTCATCTCCGGCTGAACAGGATCGGGGAAACCGAGGTGGATGCCTTGCTGAAAACCGGTTTAAATCTTGAGGATCTGCATAAGGCAATCCCGCTCGACAGCCTGGAGTTAGCCGGCCGGCTCGATCTGAATCTCACCTCAGCCGGATTGTTCGCCCCCACTGCAAAAAAATTCCCCGAAACCAATCTGTCCCTCAACCTCATCGGCGGTTCCGTAAAAACACATTATTATCCCAATCCCGTGAAGGAAATAGGAATGGCTGCGAAAATCAACAATAAGACCGGGGAGCTGAAAGACACAAAGGTGATGGTTGAGCCTTTAACCTTTCAGTTTGAGGGCAATCCGTTCACGGTAACCGCCCGCGTGGAGAATCCGGATGATCCGGCTTATGATGTGCGGGCCGGCGGGATCATCGACCTCGCACGGATCACCAAAGTGTTTGGGGTGCAGGGCACCGACATTACCGGTTTTATCAAGACAAACCTCCACCTGAAGGGGCGCAAGAGCGATGTAATGCAGCAAAACATAAGCAGGTTGCACAATTCCGGCAGTCTTGAACTTCGCGACATCGTGCTCACTACCTCCACGCTTCCCCTGCCATTTACCCTGAAATCGGGTCTTTTCAGGTTCGACCAGGAGAATGTCTGGTTCGACCGGTTCAATGGAATTTATGGCAAATCAGACATCAGTATGGATGGCTCTCTCCGGAATGTCATTAGGTACTTTTTCGATGAAAAAAGCATCCTGAAGGGAGATTTTAATTTCAGCTCGAATCGCCTCGTGGCGGATGAGTTCATCGCATCCGGCGAATCCGCAGCGCCAGCAACATCCTCTCCGGAAGCTGTAAAGACCAGCGCTACCGAAGGGGTCGTCATCATTCCTCCGAACCTCGACCTTGCCCTGAAGTTCTCTGCCAGAAAGATCTCGTTCATGGGGCTTGATATCAGCGATCTGCTTGCAGCCTTAAAAATCCGCGACGGATTGCTTTTGCTCAAAGGGGCCTCTGCCGACATCATTGGATGCAAAGTCGCTCTGGACGCATCATATGGCAGCATCAATCCCCGAAAAGCACACTTTGAGATGCATATCAGGGCGGATGATTTCGATGTTAAAAGGGCTTACAACGAGGTGGAGCTTTTCCGGAACCTCTCAACCTCGGCCGGCAAGTGCGAGGGGATCATTTCTCTCGATTACAGTCTGAGTGGGGTTCTCAGAGATGGGATGGAACCGGTTTATCCTTCGCTGAAAGGAGGCGGCACCATCACATTAGGCAAAGTGAAGGTAATGGGATTGAAACTCTTCACCGACATGAGCCGCAACCTGGAAAGGGAGAAACTGAAGTCGCCCAACCTGGCAAAGGTGGAACTTAAAACGACCATCCAGAACAATGTAATAAGCCTCGAGCGCACGAAGATGAAGATATCGGGGTTCAGGCTCAGGATTGAAGGAGAAACCAATTTCGACGGCTCCCTCAACCTCAAAACCAGGCTTGGCCTGCCACCCCTCGGCATTGTCGGCATACCCATGAGGATTCTCGGCACCCAGGACCAGCCGAAGTTCAAATATGGCAGGGGATCGAATGACGAAGATGTGGAGGAGACCGAATATTCAGATGAAGTACCGGCAGAATTCCTGGAGAAAGTCAGAAAATCGAAGGATGATCCCGACCCCGACCAGGAATGAAAAACCGCCGGCGAACTCCGGTGCGACCGTAATACTTCGTATGTTTGTTTCAGTCAGTTTTGCAGAAAGGAAGCCCCATGATGTTATCCGAAGCCGATATTGCCGTTTTGTCAGAGCGACTTGCGCTTCCCGACCTGAAGTTGTTCGATTGTGTCTTTGTTTCTCAGATCCTCGAAAAAAGGCTGCAGGAGACCGGATTGAACAGCCTTTTCGGTTACCTTGAGTTTTCGGAAGGCCAGGCCGGCGAAGCAGAGAATTTCAGGAGAGCACTGTATATCGGGTACAGCGAGTTTTTCAGGAATCCCCTCACATTTGCCGCCCTTGAACAGGTGGTCATTCCCGGGTTGATACGAAACCTGAAAAACCGCGGCAAGAAAGAGATCCGCATCTGGTCGGCCGCCTGTGCCGAAGGTCAGGAGGCTTTCAGTATTGCCATGATCCTTGAAGAGATGGGAATGCTCCACGGAAGCCGTCCATCATACCGCATTTTTGCAACTGATATCAGCGAAACCATGATCAGCAGCTGCGAAAAGGGTGTCTTCGGCATGAAATCGCTACAGAATGTTCCCTTGCGCTATTATCAGAAATATTTCACCGGCCAGGAGGAGCTTTTCAGCGTCGTACCTTCTCTTGCCCGGAACATTACCTTTTCAGTGTTTAACCTCCTCGATGAGGAATATGCCTGCCCGCCCGGTTGTATTTTCGGCGATTTCGATATCATCTTCTGTTCCAACCTGTTGTTTTATTACAGGCCCGACATCAAACATACCATTATTAAGAAGCTGGCGCGCTGCCTTTCACCTGAAGGGCGCCTGGTGACCGGCGAAACGGAACGGGACCTGATTGCAGGGCCCATCTTCAGGGAAGAGATCCCTCAGACATGTATTTTTATTAAAAAGGATGCATATGAAAAATATTAAAATCAGCAGGCTATTACTGGCAGGCTTCACGATTCTGATCCTCTTTGTGATAGGCCTCGGATCACTGTCATTCGTTCAGACAAACGAGCTCCAGCGTCACACCGAAAAACTCTTCCTGCATCCCTTAACCGTGCGGCAGGCCATCGGGGAACTGAAATCGGATATCCTGCTGATCCGCAATAAAATGCTCAACCTTTTCCCCACGCCGGATGAAGTGGAAATAGAAAACACCATGGTTGCCATCGAGGTTTACGTGCAGCATGGTGAGGAGCAGATCGGGATACTGGAGAACCAATACCTGGGTCCTCATGCCGACATCGATTCAGTGAAGCATCGTTTCATCCACTGGAACAACCTCCGTGCAGAAACAATAAGGCTTGTGCGTGAAGGGGAAATGGTCAGGGCACTGGAACGCAGGAAAGAGACCGGAATTGCCGGGCAGGCGCACACCAGGCTGCTGGAGTCGATCGCCGTGGTGGACCGTTTTGCAGCAGGAAAAGCCACCTCTTTTCTGCAATCCTCCGTCGATCTGAAAGATCTGCTGCACCGGCAACTGCTGGCCATGGTGGCGGCGACCCTGGTTCTGTCGCTGGTGATTATGACCATTTTGGTCATGCAGATAAGGAAACCGTTGCATATCCTGACTGAGGCATCACGGAAATTTAAAAACGGAGACCTGGAAGCCCGGAGCAGTTTCCGGGCTGAAAATGAATTCGGCGCCTTGTCGGACTCGTTCAACGCCTTGACCAAAAGCATTCAGTCGAACCTGGAGCTGAACAAAAAAATTTCAGGATTCTCCACGCTCATGCTTACCCATGATAATCCCACCCTGTTTTTCAACAAAACCCTCGATGCGCTTTGCAGTATCACCGGTTCGCAAATGGCAGCCATTTACATCCGCAGCCAGGATGAAAAAAGCTACGAATACCTGTTGTCGGTCGGTATGGAGTCGGGGCTGAAGCCATCCTTTTCAGCAACGGATTATGAAGGTGAATTTGGTACGGCCCTGTTGCGCCGCGAAATCCAGGTAATCCGTAACATCAGCAGGGAGACCCTGTTCGAGTTCCACACGGTGGCAGGTACGTTCGTTCCCGCCGAAATGGTCACCATCCCGGTCATCGCCTCCCGCGACATTGTGGCCGTGATCTCGCTGGCCACCCTGAACCGTTACAGTGACCAGACCCTCAAATTCCTCGATGAGATCTTTATCACCCTTTGCGCGCGTGTGACCGGCATCCTCGCCTTCAAGAAAATGAAAGAGTATTCCTTACAGATTGAAAAACAGAACCAGGAGCTTGAGATACAAAAGAACGAATTAACCTCGCAGACGGCCGAGATGCAGATACAGAACCGGGAACTTGAGGTGCAGAAGCAGCAACTTGACGAAGCCAGCCGCCTTAAGACCAGCTTTCTCTCCAATATGAGCCATGAACTCAGAACCCCGCTTAATTCGGTGATTGCCCTTGCCGGAGTGCTGAACAGGCGACTGAACGGAAGAATCCCTGAAGAGGAGTTCAGCTACCTGAACGTCATTGAACGTAACGGAAAACATCTGCTGGCCCTGATCAATGATATTCTCGACATCTCGCGGATCGAATCGGGTCGCGAGGAGCTGGAGACCGGGCGGTTCGACATGAATGAGCTGGTTGCCGAAGTCATCGCCATGATCACTCCGCAGGCTGACCAGAAAGGGATCGCAATCCGGCAGTTACCTTCGCGGCAGGAGGCCATGCTCGAGACCGATATGGAGAAATGCCGGCATATCCTGCAGAACCTGATCAGCAACGCCGTGAAATTCACCGAGAAAGGCAGTGTTGTCGTAGAACTTACCATGAACAAGGGATTTCTCGATGTATCGATAACCGACACAGGCATCGGGATCTCTCCCGATCAGCTTCCCCACATCTTCGATGAGTTCAGGCAGGCCGACGGAAGCACCTCGCGGCGGTACGGCGGAACCGGGCTGGGGCTCGCCATTGCGAAGAAATATGCCAGCCTCCTTGGAGGATCAATTTCAGTAACCAGTACACCGGGCAAGGGATCGGAATTTGTGCTCACCCTTCCATTATACCATTTTTCCGGCCGAAATCCGGCCGAATCCGGACAGGAACCGGCCCGCCCTCCTTTTCCGGGTCCGGTGATGACCACCATACCGGCCGGGAATGACACCCGGCCGAAAGGCAGGGTGCCCGGGACCATCCTGCTGGTTGAGGACAGTGAACCCGCCGTGATCCAGATCAGGGACATCCTGGAAGAAAAAGGATATACCATCGCGGTTGCCGGTAACGGTTCGGAAGCGCTCAGATACCTTGAAACCAAGCTTCCTGATGCGATCATCCTCGACCTGATGATGCCTGGCGTTGATGGGTTCCAGGTCCTTAAAAACCTGCGCGAGGAGGAAAAGACAGCCACGATCCCGGTCCTGATCCTCACAGCCAAACACATCACTAAAGAGGAACTCCGGTTCCTGAAAAGGAACAATGTTCACCAGCTGATCCGGAAAGGCGACGTGAACCGTGCCGATCTTATCCGGGCGATCGAAAATATGCTGAATCCCCCGGCCCAACCGAAGCAGTTACCCAGGTCACCTGCACCCGGGCAGCTTCGCACACCGCCGCTGGTCCTGGTGGTGGAGGATAACCCCGACAATATGATCACGGTGAAAGCCCTGTTGTCGGAAAAATTCGAAGTGATCGAAGCCACCGACGGGAAGCAGGGAGTGGAGGTCACCGCCATGCACTATCCTGACCTGGTCCTGATGGACATCGCCCTGCCCGAGATGACCGGTATCGAAGCGTTCAGGCTGATACGGAATAACCGGGCCTTGTCGCACATACCTATCATTGCGCTTACCGCGAGCGCCATGATCAGCGACCGCGAGAGCATCCTCGCCCATGGATTCGATGCCTACATCGCCAAACCCATCGAGGAGCGGGAATTCTTCAACACCATACAACAGGTTCTTTTCGGGTCTCATTGAACTAAATGTGCAAAAACCCTTCAACCCAGGATCAAAATGCAAAATGAAAAGTCAAAATGAAGAATGCAAAGTCAAAATGTAAAATCAAAAATTCAGCCTGGATTCACTAATCTCTTAAAAATGACAAGAAACAGAATTTTGTATTTCCTGATGATACTGCTGATGAGTTTCAGGTTGTCGGGACAAACGGCAGTCATTATTCCCGATAGCGGAAAAATGCAATGGTTTTCCGATGCCAAACTCGGTATCTTTATCCACTGGGGGATCTATTCGCTGGGAAACACCTCCGAGTCGTGGGCCTTTCACAACCGGCGCATCAGCCATCAGGATTATATGGCCCAGAAGCAGCAGTTTACGGCATCGCAGTATGATCCGGCTGGGTGGGTGAACCTGATCAGCAGCACCGGGGCCCGCTACGCGGTGATCACATCAAAACACCACGATGGCGTCGCGATATGGAACACCGAGATGAATGATCTCAGCACCGCGAAAGCGACGCCGGCCGCCAGGGACGTGCTGACCCCCTTTGTAACCGAACTCAAAAAAGCCGGACTGAAAACCGGGCTCTACTATTCGCTCATCGACTGGAGTTACCCCGACTACCCGGGCTTCCTGCGGGATTCGAGCCGGTACAAAATCGCGGATGATCCGGCCCGGTGGAACCGCTTCCTGGCCTTCTGCCATGGTCAGATCGGGGAGTTGATCGAACAGTACAATCCCGACATTTTCTGGTTCGACGGCGACTGGGAGCACAGCGCGGAGGAGTGGCAGGCGCCCAGGATCCGCAAGATGATCCTCGATGCCAACCCGGTTGCCATCATCAACGGACGTTTACAGGGGTACGGCGACTACGACACTCCCGAACAAAATTTTCCAGTCTCACGGCCCGCCCTGGCCAACTGGGAGTTGTGCATGACCATCAACGATTCATGGGGCTACATTAAAAAAGACACCCATTATAAGACACCCTTCGAGATCATCACCATTTTTGCCGACGCGGTGAGTATGGGAGGAAACCTGTTGCTTGATATCGGGCCAAAGGCCGACGGCACCATACCCGTGGAACAGGTAAACATCCTGAAAACCTTCGGCGCCTGGAACCGTAAGCACAGCGAGGCCATCTTTGCCACTTTGCCCGGGCTGCCACAGGGTCACTTCTACGGACCTACCACCCTGTCGAAAGATTCAACAACCATCTATCTCTTCGTTACTGGCAAGCAACCAGGCGAGGTGGTCATCAAGGGACTTATCCCGCGCATCAAAAAGGTAACCGTGGTGGGAAACGGCCAGGAAGCAGTCTTTAAAATCGTCGGGAAAATCTCCTGGAGCTCCGTCCCTGGCCTTGTTTACGTTAGCATCCCGGAAAATGCAACCGATGAATACATGACCGTGCTGAAAGTGGAGCTTGAAACACCGTTGAAACTCTACCGCGGCAAAGGAGGGCTTTAGCGGGGAGGAAGAATTGACAATGGACAATGGACAATGGACAATTGACAATGGACAATTGACAATGGACAATTGACAATTGAAAATTGAAAATGGAAAATGGAAAATGGAAAACGGAAAATGGAAAACGAAAAGCTCCCTAACCGCTAATCGCTAATCGCTAATCCCTACTTTGAATTTTGACATTTGAATTTTGAATTTTGAATTAATACAAATGACCATACCCCGCATTCTTCTCCTCCTCCTCCTTACCTGTCTCTCTCCCCGGGTCTCTTCACAGGTTCCATACCGTGATGCCTCGCTACCGGTCGAAACGAGGGTAAGCGACCTGCTCGGCCGGATGACGCCCGAAGAAAAATTCTGGCAGCTCTTCATGATAGCCGAATCATGGGATCTCTCCAAGGAGCGCTACAGCAAAGGGATCTTTGGTTTCGAGGGAGGAGCGTCGGAGGGCAGTGCTGCCGGCCAGATGATCAATCCCGACCAGGCGGGTTCAGCCGTGCAGCTCGTCGGCCGGATCAACGAAGCCCAGCGGCTGATGGTCGGAAACACCCGGCTCGGCATCCCGATGATCCCATTTGCCGAGGCCCTGCACGGCCTCGTAAGGGAAGGGGCGACCTCTTTTCCGCAATCAATCGCCCTCGCTGCCACTTTCGATAGTTCGCTGATGCGCCGTGTGGCCCGCGCAATCGCCGGGGAGACCCGCGCCTGCGGCATACGGATGGTACTGTCGCCCGTGGTGAACATTGCCGACGATCCCCGCTGGGGGCGTACCGAGGAGACCTACGGGGAGGATCCATGGCTTTCATCGGCCATGGGGGTCGCTTTCGTGTCGGAATTCGAAAAGGCCGGGATCATCTCCTGCCCGAAACACTTTGTCGCGAATTCGGGAGCCGGCGGGCGCGACAGTTACCCGGTGCACCTCACGGAGAGGTTTCTGGAAGAGGTCTGCTTCCCCCCGTTCAAAGCCTGCATCTCCCAGGGTGGAAGCCGCTCCGTGATGGCCGCCTATAATTCGCTCGACGGCATCCCCTGCACCGCCAACAGCTGGCTGCTTGAAAAGAAACTGAAACAGGAATGGAAATTCAGCGGTTTCGTGATCAGCGATGCAGGCGCCACGGGGGGCACCAATTGCCTTCACATGACGGCGAAGGATTACCATGAATCTACGGTGCTCGCCATGAACAACGGGCTGGACGTCATTTTTCAGACCGATTTCGAACATTACAAACTGTTCCAACCTCCTTTCCTGGATGGTTCCGTGAAGAAGGAGGCCATCGACCAGGCCGTCGCGCGGGTTCTCCGGGCCAAGTTCGAACTGGGCCTCTTCGAGAGGCCGTTTTCCGATACACTTTCTGCTTCCGGCGCTTTCGGGAAGAAGGAGCACCTTTCGCTGGCGCTCGAAGCGGCCCGGAAATCGATCGTATTGCTGAAAAACGAGGACAACATTCTTCCGTTCAGGATCGATGGAATGGATCAAAAACAGGAAACCGGAACTGGCGACGACAACCTCCGGGTCAAAACACTCGCGGTGATCGGCACCGATGCTGTCGAGGCACGCCTGGGCGGTTACAGCGGCCCGGGATTCAACAAGATCAACATGCTGGATGCCATCCGTGGTCTTTTCGCCGACCCTGCCATGGTATCCTATGCGCCGTGGTGCGGAAGATCCGGCAAAACCCTGATGACAGTGCCCGGCGAGTGGCTTTCGCACCTGCGCGATGGCAGGAAAACACCGGGATTGAATGCCCTGTATTTCAACAATGTATCCCTTGCAGGCGAGCCGGTGTTGGCCAGGACCGATCAGGCGGTTGATTTCCGGTGGACCCTTTATTCGCCCGATCCCTCGGTGAATTACGACTGGTTCTCAGCGCAATGGACCGGCCAGGTCACGTTCCCCACATCCGAACCTGTGAAGATTGGCATTGAAGGCAATGACGGTTACCGCCTGTTCATTGACGGACAAAAGGTTGTGGACCGTTGGGAAAAGGGATCTTACGGAGCCACCATGGGCAACTTTCATCCCGCTGCCGGCGTAGCCTACCCGATCCGTCTGGAGTTCCGCGAAACCAGCGGATCAGTCAGGCTGAGGCTGGTCGTTGAAAGCGATGCATTTGCCGAAGCCGGAAGACGGATCGAGGAAGCGATACAGCTTGCCGGCCGCTGCGACGCCACGGTGATCGTGGCCGGGATCGAAGAAGGGGAAGGGCTGGACAGGGCCATGCTCAGCCTCCCCGGCCGGCAGGAGGAGCTGATTATGCGTACGGCTGAACTCGGAAAGCCCCTGGTGGTGGTCCTCGTGGGGGGCAGTGCCGTTACCATGGAACGTTGGATCGGCAGGGTCAGGGGGATCATACACTGCTGGTATCCTGGCGAGCAGGGCGGAAAGGCGGTGGCCGACATCCTTTTTGGCCGATGGAACCCGTCGGGCCGGTTGCCCATCACCTTCCCTGTTACCGAAGGCCAATTGCCACTCACCTACAATCACAAGCCCACCGGCCGCAACGACGATTACGGCGACCTGACGGGCGAAGCCCGTTTCCCGTTCGGCCACGGATTGAGTTACACTCAGTTCGAATATCTTGACCCGGTGCTCGACAAGCCCGCCATCCGAAAGGGCGATACGGCAATGGTTTCGCTTACGATCAGGAACACAGGGAAGACCGACGGGGAGGAGGTGGTTCAGTTGTACATCCGCGACCTCTACGCCTCCGTTGCCAGGCCACTGAAAGAACTAAGGGGTTGCCGGCGCATCTTCATTCCCGCCGGTGAATCAAGGGATGTTTCGTTTGCAATTCTTCCCGAAATGGTTACCATGCTTGATGAAAACCTGAAGGAGGTCATCGAACCCGGCGAATTCAGGATCCTGATCGGGGCATCATCGAAAGACATCAGGGCCCGGCTGACTCTGGAAGTCCTGCCGTAAAATGCGGTTACTCTTCCTGTTGCCCGAAGTACATCATGATCCTCAGGTATGCACCAAACGATGGTCTGAACAGGGGATAGTTCTCGAGGTTGGTGGGATAATACTGGCAATAAACACCCGGTTCAATGCCAAACATATAGGTGAGCGGTATGCCGGCCCCGGCGCCGAAGCAGGCCCCGAACCCGAATTTGTTCTGGTTGATGTTGATGGTCTGTACCGGTGAATTGGGAACATAGAACTGGTCGCCGTAAATATTGATGAGGTTGTACTGGACGCCCTCCACGTCGATAAACGATTTGAGAACCTGGGTATAACACATGGTGAGTCCGGCCTGGAGGAACAGGTTGATCTTCGATTTAAGCGGAAAGGACCGCTGGTAGGCCAGGTCGATCATCACCCTGCCTTCGCGGCCGATGATCGGGATAAGACGCAGGTCGGGCTGGGTGAGGTAGGTCTTCGGATCAACCTCCATGACCACGTAATCGGAGGCATTGAGCTGGGTGTAGTTCGACTGCAGGAAAAGGCCGTTCTTCCGGTCGAAGTTGAACCTAAGGAAAAGCCCACCCATAAACGACACCTGGTAGTGCATGTTCATCTGGTAGCTCTCGGGGCCGACCACCACGGCATAAGTGGCGTTGAGCGCCCGCTTGATGTCTTCATACCAGTATTTATTGGAAAGCACGTAATTGACGTTGTTTATGTTCCCCGGGCTGCCGTTGTAAAAATTGGCGGAGTATTTGTTGGCGAAATAGGCTCCGAAATTCAGCCCGAGCTCCCATCGCCTGATCGAATCTTCGGGTTCCTGTTCTTCCTTGTAAAGTTCTTTGGAAACCTTTTTTGGCTTTTTCGGTTTCCCTTCCGTGCCTTGTCCAAATCCCAGAGGCGAAGCCACCATCAGGACCAGAAGGGAGAGCACCAGCATTGTCAGGGGTTTGTGTATCATGGTTCGGGGTATGAATGCTGCAAAGATATTAAAAACATTAATCCTGCATTTGCGGGCAGTCAACCTGTTCATATTGAAATCTTTTTAATTCAAAAAAAATATGTTCCAACGAACCAATTTCCTGCTACTTTTGTGTACTTTGGTAAAGAAAATGTCAGGCAACGTCTGACTTGAGTCATTATTCGATCTTATTGCCATGAGAACAAAAATGCAGAATTGGCTGTTTTATGGACTGTTGGGGCTTCTGGCACTTGTGTTGCCGGGTTGCGAACACACCCTCGACACTCCCGACACCGAGAATTCCTCAATCCAGCAACTTACAGAAGATGAGCTGACCATGGATGCGGCGAGTGATGATATGTGGGACGACATGAACAGTTTTATGGATGACCGGTCATTGAAGAATACTGACTTGCTTCCCTGTAATGTAAAAGACAGCATCAGGATCAATGGCGATACCACCGAACATATTCTCACTTACAATGGCGTTAATTGCCAGGGTACCCGCACCAGGTCTGGGCAGCTAACGGTCAGGTTTCGTACAGGGGTTAACTGGGGAGATGCCGGAGCCGAAATCGTGGTCGCCATGAAAAATTACAGGCTCGCCCGAACCGGAGGCGGAGGTACGCTTACCCTGAATGGAACGAAAACCTATAAAAATCTGGTCGGAGGAAGGGTAAAAGATGTAGGGAACGGTGTAGGACAAGTGATTCAGCAGGGACGCGGGACATTTACTGTGACGTTCGACAATAACAACATCCGCACCTGGAGCATGTCGAAACAACGCGTATTCACCGGATCGCCCGGAAACCTGAATGTCACCAATACCGGGCTGGGCAGTTCGGGGGGAAACAACTACCTCGTTTTCTGGGGCAATACCCGGAGCGGCACCCAGTTTTTCACCAAGATCATCAGCGCAGTGATCCATAAACAGATGTGCAGCTTACTGCCCTGTTCCGGCACCCGGATACACATGTTACCGGGAGCCGACAACAACACACTCATCTTCGGGTTCAACGAAAAAAATCAACCTGTCAGCGGCAGTGAATGCCCCACGAAAGCCAAACTCGAATGGGAGGCCACGGGCTACAAGGGAACCATATACATCAAACTGTAAACGGATTTGTCAATACGTATAATGGATAAAAAGACTGGTATGAATGAATCCGACAAACCTCCGGAAGCGGGCCTGGGCAATATTCAGGCTGCCATCGCGGAATGCACCAACGACCGTATCTGGATCGTTGACCGGGAATACCGGCTGGTTTTCTGCAACAGAGTCTTCAGGGAACATTCGAAACGATTCCAGGGGCAGGAACTGAAAGTAGGCGATAACATCTTCACTTACAGCAAGAATTCGGAGACAAATACGATATGGAGGGCCAACTATGACCGTGTTTTAAACAGCGGCGAGTCAATCCGTGTTGACATTGTGACCCAATCAGTCAGTGAGAAACTCTTTTATGAATA
>CAYYPH010000043.1:0-31354 GCA_964473485.1 uncultured Prolixibacteraceae bacterium
ACCCCGACGGGGTCCCCCCACCCCGACGGGGTCCCCCCACCCCGACGGGGTCCGTTTAACAGCATAAAACGTATGACAAATGAAGCTGACAAAACAATTTACCGAATTCTTTGAAAGCGAAAAAGCTGGTGGACTTTTGCTGATCGGCTGCACAATCGTATCCTTATTTCTGGCGAACTCTCCATTGTCCGCCGATTACCTTGCATTATGGCACGCTTCATTGGGCGGCGTTTCAGCCGAATTCCTGATCAATGACGGACTGATGGCGATCTTTTTCCTGATGATCGGTCTGGAACTGGAACGCGAAGTTTACATCGGTGAGTTGTCGGACCTGAAAAACGCATCCCTCCCGATGTTCGCTGCGATAGGAGGGATGGTGTTCCCTGCTGCCTTCTATTTGCTTTTCAACTTCGGAACACCCACGCAAAGTGGCGCTGGTATCCCGATGGCAACCGACATAGCCTTTGCCGTCGGTATCATGTCCTTGCTTGGGAACAGGGTCCCCGGTTCCCTGAAGGTTTTTCTGATCGCACTTGCGGTAATCGATGACCTGGGAGCCATCCTGGTCATCGCGATATTCTACACGGCCTCGCTTTCGGTTACGTATCTTGCCGTGGCGCTGGCCATTTTTGCTGTGTTGCTGATCATCAATAAACTGGGCGTCGACAACCTGATCCCTTATGTTATCGGCGGAATTGCCATGTGGTATTTTGTCCACCATTCAGGAATTCATGCCACCATAACCGGGGTGTTGCTTGCATTTGCCATACCGTTCAGAGGCGGCATCGACGAATCTCCATCAACACGCCTGCTGCATTTTTTGCATAAGCCTGTGGCCTTCATTGTTCTGCCCCTCTTCGCACTTTCTAATACAGGTATCCCGCTGGGAGGCGATATCCTTGGTCCGTTCAGGGATTCGTATGGAATTGGAATCCTGGCCGGGTTGATTATCGGTAAGCCAATGGGGATAGTGTTGTTTGCACTTCTTGCCACGAAACTGAAAATAAGTTCGCTTCCCGATGACATAACCTGGGGATCGGTGACGGGTGCCGGTTTTCTTGCCGGTATCGGTTTTACCATGTCGATATTCATCACCCTGCTGGCTTTCGATGATGCCAATTTGATCAACGGCGCCAAACTCGCGGTGCTGGTGGCCTCACTGGTAGCGGGTATCACCGGTTATTTCATTTTGAAGATGAGAAGGGTTAATGCTGCATCGCAACCCACGGCTCCTGCCTGATCGCGACTGAGATCAGAACATACCCGAAAGGAACTCCTGCGGTGTGACACCGGCAAAATAATCATAAAGGTTGTACCCGGCCAGTGCTGAAGTTATGGATTCTTCCTCATGCTGAATGCCGGTAAGGGCTGCCTCGATATCTTCGGTGTCAGCTTTGCTGAAATAATCCCCGAAGATCTTCACATGCAGAATAGTCCCGTTATGTACATCAAGGTCAAACTCCAGGGTTCCTCCTTTTTCGGTCCTGATGATCTTCCTGAAATTGTAATTGGGCGAGTAGCCGAAATTCCACTCCCAGGTATTATACTTGGTACGCATCAGTTCGTAGATGTGATCATGGTCCGATTCGGAAAGTTCCGTGAAGCGTGCATCCGGGTACTTTTCAACCATATGGTTTTCAAGGAGCGAGGCAAACTGCATGACATCCATCGGTTCAGCCAGGTGGTCGCTGATATTGGTGACCCTGCTGCGCACCGATTTTACCGCTTTGTCGCTGAATTTCGAGGGATCAACGTTCAAAGCCTCCGCCAGATCGGGCATGTGAGCCGAGAAAAGAAGCGTACCGTGGTGAAGCACCCGGTTCTTCCAGATATGTTCGGCATTGCCTGAGAATTTCCGTCCGTCGATGGTCAGATCGTTGCGCCCTTCGAACCTTGCCGGGATGCCTAGTTTCTGCATAACCTCCAGGATCGGTAAGGTATATTTTTGAAAATCAATTAATCGATCTTCCTCGCCTTGCTGAATGAAGGTGAAATTCAGGTTCCCAAGGTCATGGAATACTGCACCGCCACCGCTCAGTCTCCTGACTACGGGAATGTTGTTTTGCTTTACGTAATCCACATTGATTTCGGCCAGCGTGTTCTGATGCTTGCCAACAATGATCGAAGGAGCGTTCCTCCAAAGCATGAAAACGTCGTCGCTGAAGTTTTTCAGAACGTACTCTTCGGTGGCGAGATTGAAATAAGGATCGGTGTTGTGCCTTCGTATGATCAGCATGGATATGGCATTTGATACAAAAGTAAAGGTTTTACGGTTAACTTAGCAGCCGTTTTTATCGATAACTATGAACTTGCTCCTTTACTGCTGCTTTCGGCTCTTTATCGCCTTTTTTCGCTTCTTACCGTTCCGGCTTCTTTACTGGTTCTCCGACATTGTCTGCTTTTTCATATACAGGGTAGCAGGGTACCGTAAATCAGTGGTCTATGCCAATCTGCGTAACGCTTTCCCCGGACTGTCCAACCATGAAATATCCGCGATCGCCCGTGGATTTTATCATCATTTTTCCGATATTCTGATAGAAAGCCTTAAATCCTTCACCTATCCTGAAAAAAAACTTTCGAAACGGTACCGGATGATCAACCCGTCGTTCCTGGATGACTTTTTCGCCAAAGGACAGTCGGTGATCTGCGTCACCGGTCATTATGCGAACTGGGAGTGGGGCGGAGTCGTTTCCGGAAAACTGCTTAAACATATCCCCGTAGGTTTTTACAAACCGCTGTCGAATAAATATATCGATAAATATGTTCAAAGCAGCAGGGTGACCGGAAGATCAAAGCTTGCGCCAATTACGAGGACGGCTGAGACCTTCGGAACCGGTTTCGGCGGGCCGGTGATTTTTTATATGGTTGCCGACCAAAGCCCTTCGAGTTCCAGGCTGGCGTATTGGGTCAACTTCCTGAACCAGGATACAGCCACCCTTCACGGTCCGGAAAAATACGCCCGGATGTATAACATGCCTGTCGTCTTTGCTGCGACAAAAAAAAATAAGCGTGGTTATTACGCCGTTGAGTTCGTTTTGCTTGATTCCGACCCATCACAAACGGAACCCGGAGTAATAACAACCCGGTTCATGCAGATGCTTGAAAAACAGATCAGGTCGAAACCAGAGTGTTATCTTTGGTCGCACCGGAGGTGGAAACTCCACAGAACGTAGAACGTGGGCCGTGGGCCGGAGACCCTATGCCGTGGACCGTAGATCGTGGACCGTAGATCGTGGACCGTGGATCGTGGACCGTGGAAATTGGATTGCGAATTGAAAATTGAGAATTGAAAACGGAAAACGATGTAGTCAATCAGTCAATCAGTCAATCACTCATTCACTCATTCACCCAATCTTAGAGCAGTCCCCCGTTCCGGTAAATCGCAAGCTGGGCATCGTAGAATTTGTCGATACCTGCTTTTTTGCCGTTTCTCAGGTTGGTCAGTTCACCGGTTACGAAGTCCACACGGATCCGGTCGCCGTCCTGAATTTCCGCGGTCGTCAGAATTTCAGGCTTATAGGTCAGGATCGGAAGAGCCGCGTTAATGGCATTCCGCTCGTAGATGGCTCCGTACGATTCCGCCAGGATGCAGCTGATCCCCAGCGAAAGGAAACAGTCGACGGCTTGCTGGCGGCTGCTGCCGGCGCCGAAGTTCTTCTGCGTGATCACGATGTCGCCAGGCTTCGCCTTTTTGGCAAAATCCTCGAATCCCTTGAGGTTGTCGAAGGTGTACTGACCCATCTCCTTGATATCGGTGATGGTCAGGTAGCGGTTGTGGAAGATCATGTCGGTATCGATATCATCTTTGGGGATGAGCCAGACATTACCTTCAACCACGGTTGGTTTTTCACTCTTCACCTTTTCTTTTGCAACGGATTTCAGTGAACCTGTCTTGCCGAATTCAGCGGGTTTATCGGGGATCATGTCGGGGGTGGTGATGAAGCCTGCCACAGCCGATGCTGCCACCACGGCAGGCGATGCCAGATACACCATACCTTTGCCCTGCTTCCCTTCGAAATTGCGGTTACCGGTGCTGATGGTCACCTCGCCGGGACCGTTCTGTCCGACCTGGCCGGCGGCGCAACCGGCACAACCGGCGTTCGAGACCAGCACCCCGGCCTCTTTGTAGATTTGTATCAGCCCTTCGTCCATGGCCTGGGTCCAGATGGCATCGGTGGCAGGTACGATCTTTAAAACCACGCCTGGAGCCACTTTACGCCCGCGTAACACCCTGGCGGCCTCGCGCAGGTCTTCGATCCTGCCATTGGTGCAACTGCCGATGAAGCCGGAATCGATCTTCACGTTCCTGACACTTTCGATATCAATATCATCGTGGGGGTGACCCGGTTTGGCCACCATGGTCACGAACCTGCTGAGGTCGATGTCAAAGACCTTCTCGTAAACGGCATCGGGACCGGCGGTTACCGGCTGGTGATCCTTGCCCGTGATCAGTTTCAGCTCATTCAGAAGGGCCTGGGAGGTTGGGAAAAGGATGATGATGGCCCCCATTTCGGTGCCCATCGAGGCGATGGTGATGCGTTCGGCCAGAGTGAACTTTTCCGTTTCAGGCCCGTAGATCTCTACGGAATATCCCAGCAGTTTGTTGGCTCCAAAGATTGACAAAAGGTTCAGAACAATGTCTTTGGCCGAAAGTCCCGCCGGCCTGTTGCCGTTCAGGTTGATCTTGACCGAAGCCGGAACCTTGAACCATACGGCTCCTTTGGCCCAGGCGGCGGCGATGTCCTGGTCGCCCATCCCCTGCCCGAAGGAGGCGATGGCTCCCATGATGTTCGCATGCGAGTCGGTGGAAACAAAGGTGCTGCCCGGCCAGGCAAGTCCCTTGTCGATGGCCAGGTGTGTCCCGATTCCGGAATCCACATCATACACCCGGATACCCGTTTCACGGGCGAATTGCCTGCAATAGTGCTGGTTCGCGGCATATTTCTGATCCGATCCGCCGGGATTGCAGTCGAACGTGAAGATGGTCCTCGAGGGATCATCAACCGTAAGTCCGTTATCCAGGATATTCTTAACCACGTTTGCGCCGCCGAAATCACGGGCCGCGCGGGTATCGATAAGGACATCGACGATATCACCTGGTTTTACAGCGGCCTGGTTGCTGTGAGCCGCAAGGATTTTTTCAATGATGGTCATATGCGAAAATTGATTGATTAATCGAATGATTGATTGATTGATTGATTGTATGAATGATTGAATGACTGAATGATTGACTGGATTATTAATAAAAAGCAATCAATCAATCAGTCAGTCAAAAATCAGTCATTACCTCAGCCTCTCCCTGAAGGGCTCGAAGGTCATGAAATCGGCATGATGCACGATGTAAGCCTCTACCGATCGTTTGATCATGTCGCCTTCACCGGCATGCGCCGCGATGATATGGCACACAGCCGGAGGAACCCCGCACTGTTCGGCCAGCGAAACTCCCGAGAAGGGATGACGCAGGTATTTGCCGTATTTACCCTGGAATGATTTTCCATTCGCGTCGAGTTCGTACTCAAGCAGTTTGCCGACATCGGCCAGGATCGCCCCGGCAATCAGGACATCCATGTCGACCGGCATGTCGCTGCCGAAAAACTCGTTCATTTTATTGCCGGCATCACGCGCCACATGGACCACGCAACGCTTGTGCGCCATGAACGACACTTTCAGGTCGGGTCCCGCCAGCAGCGTAAAAGGAATCTTGTTCAGGTCATCGGCGGTCAGCACGCTCTTTTCAAGCGCCAGTTCCCAGGTTTTAGCAGTTTTTTCCCGGAGGCTGGGATCACCGATCCACATGAGCTCCGGCCAAAGGTTTAGAATTTCGGTTGACATATTTTAATTTTTTTTTGAATGAATGATTGAATGACAGAATGATTGAATGATTGATTAGAGAATGATGTTAATGGACTTACAAAAAATTGCAGGTCATTTATTGTTTTTTTGATTGTCGACTTATGGTTTTTCTGGTCGCGGAGAATATTGACAATAATTCTGCGGTTTCAGTCACGAGCGGTTTTAATTTGGACTCAGAAACAAGCTGCGAATCTGTCAGGAGTTCAAGCCAGAATATGGTTTCATCTGCCTCCTCAACAACAATGCTTATTTTGGCAAAGAATTCGGCCTTTGACCTTGCTCTGCAGGCAGATCTGTAATTGGCAGCAATCGAAGTCCCGCACTTCAGTAGTTGTTTACCAATGACCTGGCATTCTCCTGATCTGGGTAAACTTTGGTAAACCTTGATAACCCTTAATGCAACTTGCTTAGTTCGGCGAAGTAACTCCTCCGTTTTCTGAATTTTTTCCTTATTTTCCACTTATTTTAAAAGAACAATCGATCATTCTGTCAATCAATCAATCAATCAGTATATTGTTGCCCTAACGCCTGATCTTCGCAATAATGGCATCCGCCATCTGAGTGGTGTTGGCGGCGCCTTTGTCGAAAACATCAGGTTTGCCGGGGAGTTTCATCATGTCGTAAGTCATGACTTTACCTTCCTCAACGACCTCGGCCACCGCTTTCTGGATGGCTTCGGAGATGGCGTGCTCGCCGATATGATCGAGCATCATACAGGCCGACATGATCATGGCGATGGGATTGACGATGGAGGGACTGTATTCGGCATATTTCGGGGCCGAACCGTGGGTTGGCTCGAATACCGCGATCTCAGGTCCGATATTGGCGCTGCAGGCAAAGCCGAGCCCGCCGATCAGTCCGGCAAAACCGTCGGAAACAATATCGCCGAACATGTTGCCGGCAACGATTACGCGATAGGTCTCCGGATTTTTGGTCAGCCACATCATCTGGGCGTCGATGTTGGTATCCTGTACCTTGATATCGGGATATTCGGTCTTCGACATCTCCTGGGCAATTTTCAGCATCATTCCCGATGTTTCGCGGATCACGTTGGGCTTTTCGCACACCGTAACGGTTCCGATCCCTTTCGATTTTGCATATTCAAAAGCAGCCCTGACGATCCGTGTGGTGTATTTTTTCGTGAAAATACGGGTTGAAACGGCTAACTCCGGTCTCGGACACCAGGCAAAGTTGTCCTTGAACTTTTTATGGGTCATCAGTGCATCATACACCTGGTCGGGGGGATTGGTCCATTCAACACCGCCATACAATCCTTCGGTATTCTGCCGGAAGATCATGGTGTCCACAACGGGTTCTTCAATGACCCCGCCAAATCCGCGGCGGATGAAGTTAAGCGGATTGCCCTTGAAGGTTTTGCAGGGGCGCATACATATGTCAAGGTCGTACTTCTGACGCATGCTTACGATCGGACTGTAATACACATATCCCTTGCCTTTCAGATCAGGGGAGAGTTCGGCTTCGGCTTTGTCCTTTGGTTTCGACGTGATGGCGCCAAAAAGACCGATCTTGTGCTCTTCGAGCAGCTTCTGCGTCCTTTCAGGGAAGGGATCGCCCTCCTTGCACCAAAATTCCCAGCCAATGTCACCATGTACATAATCTGCCTCAAAACCTGCCGCATCAAGCACACGGATCGCTTCGTCAAGCACTACTTTACCGATACCATCGCCAGGCATCGCCACAATTGTTCTCTTTGCCATACTTAATATTGTTGGTTATTAGTTAATTGATTAACAATTCGGCACAAAGATACCACTCGGCATTGAATCCACCATGTGCTGTGAAAAAAAATAGGTCGTTAACCCCCGAATGGTTAATTTTGCCCCCTGTTTATTTTGAATTCACTCATTCACTCATTCACTCATTCACTCAATCACTCATTCACTCAATATAAAAGGTGGAACAATTCCTTACAAACCCGGTTTTTAAAGTGGTTTCCGCTGTGGCCGGGGAGATGAACCTGCGGGCTTTCGTTATCGGGGGATTTGTGCGTGACCTTATCCTGAAACGCGAGAACCGGCAGGACATAGATATCGTGGTGCTGGGCAGCGGGATCGACTTCGCCCACATGGTTGCCGGACACCTCGATCCCGGAATGCCTGTCAAATTCTTCAGGAATTTCGGCACAGCGATGCTGAACTACGAAGGATGGAAGGTGGAATTTGTCGGCGCAAGAAAAGAATCGTACCGGTTGAATTCGAGGAAACCCATTGTTGAGGATGGCACCCTGGAGGATGATCAGAACCGGCGCGACTTTACCATCAACGCGATGGCCATTGAATTATCACCCGAAAATTACGGAATGCTCGTCGATCCCTTCAACGGCCTGCAGGACCTCCACGATCGCATCATCCGCACCCCGCTGGATCCTGATATCACCTTTTCCGACGACCCGTTGAGGATGATGCGGGCCATCAGGTTCGCCACCCAGCTCGGTTTTTCCATCGACCCGGTCTGTTTTGAGTCTATCCGGAAAAACGCCGGCAGGATATCCATTGTTTCCATGGAAAGAGTTTCGGATGAACTGAACCTGATCGTGATGGCCGGAAAGCCCTCGGTTGGTTTCAAACTCCTCGACTCCGCGGGCCTCCTTCAGATCATCTTCCCCGAGTTTTGCGAACTGAAGGGCACTGAGATCATCGAAGGAAAGGGGCACAAGGACAACTTCAGCCATACCCTCGCAGTGCTCGACAATGTTGCCGGCGTGTCGGACAATCTTTGGCTGAGGTGGGGCGCCATTTTGCACGACATCGCCAAGCCGCTCACCAAAAAATACGTTCAGGGCACAGGATGGACTTTTCATACCCACGAATTCAAGGGTGCCAGGATGGTTCCGAACATTTTCCGCCGGCTGAAACTTCCCCTCAACGAAAAGATGCGTTATGTGGAAAAACTGGTACTGCTGCATCTTCGTCCGATCGTTCTTGCCGACGATATTGTTACCGATTCGGCGGTGCGCAGGCTACTCTTTGAAGCGGGCGATGATATCGACGACCTGATGACCCTCTGCAATGCCGACATCACCTCGAAAAACCCGGCAAAAGTGAGGCGGTTTATCGATAACTTCGCCATCGTGAGGCAAAAATTGAAGGATATTGAAGAAAAAGACCGTCTGCGAAACTGGCAACCGCCCATCTCGGGCGAGGTGATCATGAAGACCTTCAACATTCCTCCGTCGAAACAGGTTGGGTTGATCAAGGATGCCATCACTGAAGCCATTCTCGAAGGCGAGATTCCCAATGAATTTGATGCCGCTTACCGCTTCATGATTGAGGAGGGAAGAAAACTCGGATTACAGGAAATAAATTAGGAAGTCATTTCAACCGTTCGCCTTTGGATTTTTTTATATTTTTGAGGCAGATTTATATCCTGGTATTATGTTGATTTACCGTTTTAGGGTTACCAGCGAGGAATTCGACAGTTTCCTGAGAGAAATTGAGATTCAGCCTGGTCAGACATTTCTCGATTTTCATCATGTCATCCTGGAATCAGTCGAGATGCATCATTGTGAAAAGGCATCCTTTTTCATTACGGATAAAATGTTCAAAAAGGAAAAGGAGATCACGCTGAAAAATGATAAGCGGAAGGTCAGGAAATATGATGAAGACCTGGATATCGTGGTCACGGAAACGGAAACGGTTCCGTTGATGAAGGCCGCCCGGTTGAAAGAATTTATTGAGGATCCCCACCAGCGGATGATCTATGAATTTTCGCAGAAGGGGCTCTATGTGCTTCACATTGAACTTTACAAGATTTACCGGTCCGACGAAATCGCCTCGTTCCCAAGGTATCTCAAGAGAGTCGGGGAGTTGCCGAAACCTGTCGAACAGCCGCCGGCATTGCCCGTCGCCCCGGTTGCCGTTCCAAAGGTACCGAAACCAAAGGTCGTTACCGATGTTCCCGATGTATCGAAACTCGATGGCATCGAGGAAGATGAAGCCGAACTCGCGGCCATTGAAAGCGAGATCGGCGAGATGTTCCATGAGAACGAGGAACCCGGTGCCGAAGCCGCCGAAGAAGAAACCACCCTTGAACCCTATGCCTTCGAGGGTCAGCATACATTGGCCGAAGCCGACGATGAATCAGACCCGGGATTGGATCATATCGAGGATTACGAGGATATCGAAAGCCTCGACCGGCGTCTTTCCGGCTATGACCGCGAATCGGATGACTACTGAAGTTAAGCAGCTGGTTGTCGTCCTTGGCCCCACGGCGGTAGGCAAGACTACTTTTTCCATCAAACTGGCTAAACATTATCGCACGGAGATCGTTTCGGCCGATTCAAGACAGTTTTATACCGGGATGAAAGTCGGCACCGCCGCACCTTCGCCGGCGGAGCTGGCAGCGGTGCCGCACCATTTTATTGGCCACCTGCCGCTTGCAGAGCCCTATAATGTTTCGCGGTACGAATCGGATGCCCTTCTGCTTCTCGGGGAACTTTTCCGGAAACACGATCGTGTTTTGCTTACCGGCGGCTCGGGTCTTTACATCGACGCGGTTTGCAGCGGGATCGACGAACTGCCGGATCCGGATCCGGAGCTTCGCGAACAGCTTAAGGCCGGTTACCGGTCGTCGGGGATCAGCTTTCTGCGCGACCAGCTCAGGTTGCTGGACCCGGATTTTTACCATACCGTCGACCTGGCAAATCCGACCCGCCTTATCAGGGCCATCGAGGTTTGTCTGCTTACAGGGAAACCTTACTCCTCCTTACGGTCACAGTCAAAAAAAGACCGACCCTTCCGGATCCTCAAGATCGGCCTTGCGTTGCCGCGTGATATCCTGAACGAACGCATCGGGCTTCGGGTGGATGCTATGATGACCGGGGGGCTTCTCGAGGAAGTACGGGATTTGTTCAGGTTCCGTCACCTCAATGCCCTTAACACGGTCGGTTACCGCGAGTTGTTCCGGCATATCGAAGGGCAAGTCAGCCTTCAGCAGGCAGTGGAGGATATCAAGACCAATACCCGCAGATACGCCAAACGCCAGATGACCTGGTTCAGGAGAGATCCCTCCATCAAATGGTTTCACCCTGGTGAGTTGCCGGAAGTCATGGCATACCTCGACCATGAAGCAGTCAACGGGTAAATTTTGAATCAGGCAGTAGGCAGGGGACCGTGGGCCGTGGGCCGTAGGCAGTAGACAGTGGACCGTGGGCCGTGGGCCGTAGGCAGTAGGCAGTAGACAGTCTCATATTCCGTTTTCCGTTTTCCATTTTCCGTTTTCAATTGTCAATTGTCCATTGTCAATTGTCCATTGTCCATTGTCAATTGTCCATTGTCAATTGTCCATTGCTCAGGTGTGATACCTGATAAGTCCTTCCATCGGCGCCTGCATGATGTTCCCGATCGATATGTTTTCCTCCCGGGCGGCCTTCATAAGAATATTCTGATAGATATATGCGATCGATCCGACGAAACTCACCGGTAAGCGGTCGTGGCCTTCGTAGTGCTTCACCTGGGCATCGAAGAAAGCATGAAACGATGCCTTCACGAGGTCGTGGACCCAGGGATGATCCTGCCGCGGGGCGAGAAATTCACTGAAAGAGGCCAGAAACCGGTTGGGATAGGGGAGGTTGTAGAGTGAATTCAGGATATCTTCGAGCGTGAACTTGTAGGTAGCCGTGAACTCCTGGTGAAGTTCGGCGGGCAATTGCTTTTTGAGGTAAGCTGCCATGAATTGTTTCCCGAGGTATGACCCGGCTCCTTCATCACCGAAAAGGTACCCGAGCGAATCGACCCGCGAAAAAATCCCCTTCCCGTCGTAATAACAGCAATTGCATCCCGTGCCAAGAATGCATGAGATTCCGGAACCTGTGCCGAACAGGGCCCGTGCCGCTCCAAGAATGTCGTGGTAGATCTGAGCCCGTGCCTTATGGAAGTGGTTTTGCAGCGCCTCCCTGATCAGGGCGTCGTTTTTTTCTGTGGAACAACCGGCTCCGTAAAAATGAATCTCCCGGATGTGATCTGTCACCACCAAAGGAACCAGTTCAGCCATCAGAATGGCTTCAACACTTTCGGAAGTATGAAAATAGGGGTTGAGCCCTGCAGTCAGGATCGTGTTTTTCATCGCTCCTCCCTCCAATATAACCCAGGAGGTCTTGGTTGATCCGCTGTCGGCAATCAGTATCATGATTTTAAAAAATTAGTGTCGCCTCTTTTGATTTTTGACTTTGCATTTTGACTTTGCATTTTGCATTTTGACTTTGCATTTTGCATTTTGACTGTTAAGTCATGTCTTCCGGCGTCGTTACTCCTTGATGATTGCAGTGAAAGGATTCCGCAGCCCTTTGGTCTCCTTCAGCCAGGCTTTCACGGTGCCGACGATGATCTTCGCTTCAACATAAACCGGAATTTTATTGTCATCATCCGTCACCCAGACAATCACGTCCTCATCGCCCTTAAAGATGGTCCCGTGCACCATTTTGGCAGCGAATTTCAGGCAGCGGTATTGCCTGCCTTCCTTCGATTCAACCGTTTCGCGGCCGATCATCCGGATGTAGATGTCGAACCACGCATCATCGATCAGTACAGGTACATGCTGCATGGCTCCCGGTTTCATCGTGCCGAAATCCAGGGTTCTGGTGTAATAAATGGCCGACAACATGTCGAACCCGCAATACCGGGTGCCCAGGGTGTCGTTCCGCTGGGGGTTGTTCTGGCTCCGGGTGGCCGAAATGACCCGGTTCCGCGGGTAGTCGAACTGAAGGGTGTTCAGCAACGAGTACCCTCCCTCGTAGATATGACGTTTGAATGCCAGGGGCTGCATCGTTTTCTGGTCAATCCATGACTCGTAATAATCCCTGACCTTGAAAAGCAGGTCGTACGATGCAAAGGTCTTGCCTGTCGCCTTCAGGTGAAAGGCGGGCGTACCTTCGTGGTTCACACTGAGGACCTTGAAAGTGACCAGGCCGGCATCGATCCACACCGGCCCCCAGTTGTACGAAGCGGTGTAGACCACGGTTTCGCCGTCGCCGAACACCTTGTTTTCGGGCACACACTGGGCAGAAATGCCGGATGGGCAAAGGAAACAGGCTCCCAGGGTCGCGATGATGACAAGTAGTTTTCGCATTATCTCATTTTACCGGTCCTGAGAAAATAGACCGGGATCCCAAGGATAACGATGATCAGTCCCGGCCAGGTATATTCCGGCTTGAAAATAAACAGGATGACAATGATGACCAGGGCCAGGAGTATGTACATCACGGGGATCAGGGGATAGCCGAACGCCCTGTAGGGTCTTTCCGCATCGGGTCTCCTTTTCCGAAGAATGAATATACCGGTGATGGTGAGGATATAGAAGATCAGGACCGCAAATACGACATAGTCGAGCAACTGTCCGTAGGTTCCCGACAGGCAGAGCAGGCTGGCCCATATCCCCTGCAGGATAAGTCCGGCAGCAGGAACCCCCTTTTTGTTTAAAATCCCTACCTTGCTGAAAAAGATCCCGTCGGAAGCCATGGCGTAATAGACCCGTGCGCCCGAAAGGATAAGACCGTTGTTGCAGCCGAAGGTGGAGATGACGATGAAAACGGCCATGATAGCCACGGCATAGTTGCCAAACAGCCCGGTCAGGGCGGCAGTTCCCAGCCGGTCGTTCATGGCGTACTGCATACCTCTGGCGGCGATATCGGCGCCATCGGGTTCGCCCCTTACAGGCAGGGCTGTGATATAGACCACGTTGGCCAGGAGGTAGAGCACCGTTACGATCATGGTGCCAAGAAACAGGCTCATCGGGATGTTTTTTCTCGGGTTGATGACTTCGCCTGCGGTGAAGGTGATATTGTTCCATGCATCGGAGGAAAAAAGACCCCCTACCATGGCCATTCCAAGGGCTGCTATCAGCGCCAGCCCATTCAACGGAATGTCAGTTCCGCCCGGCCCTTCCTGAACTGGTGTCCAGAAAATAGCACTGTTGAGTCGTAGCGAATTTAGGTTGGAAGCGAAGACCAGACCAACAATGATAAAAATGACGAGCAGGATGAACTTTCCGGAGGTGAACGCATTTTGCACCTTCTTGCCCTCCCTGATCCCCCTGGTATTGATCCAGGTCAGGATCGCGATGGAACCGATGGCAACCAGCTGAACCGGGCCGAATTTTACAAATCCAAGGTTGAAGCCGTTCAGGGTGAACAGTCCGAAATCGACCGGGCTCGTCTCGATAAAGCCAAGACTGAACCAAACGACCGACTCGGAGATCCATGGAATGAGGACTCCTGAAAACTTTGCAAAGGCCATGGCCACCGCCGCGATGGTGCCGGTCTGGATAACGAGGAAAAGCGTCCAGCCATAAAGAAATCCAACCAACGGGTTGAAGGCCTCCTTGAGATACACGTATTGCCCCCCGGCCTTTGGGAACATGGCCGCAAGTTCACCGTAGCTCAGGGCGGCAAAGATGGTCATCAGCCCCGACACCACCCACACCGTCATCAGCCAGCCGGGCGAGCCTACCATGCGGGCAATATCGGCGCTGACGATGAAGATGCCCGACCCGATCATCGAACCCACCACGATGGCCGTGGAATCGAAAAGGTTTAACCTGCGCTGAAATGTTTGAATTTCGGACATCGTATGGAGGGTTTTCTTTGGCACGCAAGTTAAACATATTTCAAAAAATATTTCAGCTGAGAAAATTGACCTGGCAAAAGGAGCAGCCAGCCTTTTCCATATTCGCAATATTCACCTTTCATTTTTTCTGTTTCAACTTCTGATTTCTCTGCTTCACTTCAAATACCGCGGAAATAAATAACGGCATAGTTTTGTTGGATCGGTGAGCAAATAAAACCGGTCATGTTCAGTGTGATTGAGTGAAATGATTAATTTCGTTCAATCATACTGTTATTCTGTGTTTGATGATTGATCAATAATAACGAGATATTCATGCATGACACAACTATATAATGTAAATGATGAAAAAGGTAGGCACTTCCCGGCCTGGGCTGCTTTACTGATCAGTATCATGGCCAACCTCCCGGTCATCGACATGGTTTTACATCGGGTAATGGAGGTGGAGCCAAACCCCAATCTACAGGTCCACCACCCGCCTGAATATGCCATTCCAGGCCTTTTGGCCCAATTGCTGATTACCTTTCTTTTTGGTTATTTACTGATACGCTACCTGAAGAACCACCAATGGAATTCAGGGACAGGCAAGGATTTTCAATGGACCATCCTGCTGATGGTATCCGGCCAGTTTGTCATATATTTTATCCTGATGGCGGGACTGATTTTTTTTACCATCCATGATGTTTCATGGATTATCAGTTCGGTGGCTACTCGAGGATTACTGGTGCTCATTTCAGCAATATTCCTCACTAATTATATTAAAATTCAGTTGCATCGGGAAAGGATCTTTCGTGAAAATGAAGCACTCAAAGAATCGAACCTGCAGCATCAGATCGAAGTCCTGCGAAACCAGTTAAACCCCCATTTCTTTTTCAACACGCTGAATACACTCAGCTACCTGATCAGTCAGGACCAGGCGAAGAGCCAGTTATATCTGAATAAACTCTCCTATGTATTGAGAACCTCGATAGAACTGCAGCAAAACGATCTTATCCTGCTCACTGAGGAGATCAAACTGGCAGAGGCTTATTTTCACCTTCTTTCGATTCGCTTTGGCGGGAACGTGATGCTTGTTATTCATGCCGATGCTTCGGGACAATACAGGGTGCCGCCAATGACCCTGCAGATGCTGATCGAGAATGCCATCAAACACAATGTCATCTCCACTGATCAGCCATTGCGTATAGAGATCGCCCTCGATGAAGAGAGCAAGTCACTTACTATCAGCAATAATCTTCAGCCAAAAATGGATGCCCGGGGAGCCGGGATCGGACTGAAAAACCTCGATGAACGTTTCAGGATGCTTTCCGGACGAAGCCCGGAAATTTTCAACAAGGATAACCAGTTCACCGTTGCAATACCGTTAATATCTATCTGATGTCGAGATGTCTGATTATTGAAGATGAGCACGCCGCATCAAGCCACCTGGCGGCGTTGCTGAAGAAGGTACAACCGGATATGGAAGTCCTGGCCATCGTTGAAAGCATTAAAGAGGGTATTCTTTGGTTCAACAACCATCCGGAACCGGACCTGATTTTTTCAGATATACAGATTGCCGACGGCCTCTCGTTTTCAATTTTTGAAACAATTAAGCCCGGATCGCCCATCATCTTTACGACGGCTTATGATGAATATGCGATCAAAGCATTCAAGTTGAACAGCATAGATTACCTGCTCAAACCCATCGATGAAGAATCGATTAGTTTCAGCCTGAAAAAATTCAGGGATCAGCAACTGATGACAGGAACGAGGATCATTGAAATTATGCAGGCTGTCAGGCTGGAAAAGCCAAACTTTCGCCATAGTTTCCTGGTGAGATACCAGGACCGGTTGCTCCCGGTTACAACAGACGAGGTAATGGCATGTTATATCGACAATGGCATTGTTTATCTACTGCTTTCGGGTGGAAAAAAATATCCTGTTGACATGAACCTTGATGATCTGCAGCATCAGCTCGATCCGGGACAATTTTTCAGGGCAAACCGGCAATTCATCGTATCGCGTAAGTCGATCCATGATATGGCGTTACATTTCAATGGACGACTTCGCCTCAACCTTAAAATCAATACTCCCGAGGCCATCTTTATCAGCAAAGAACGTGTTTCTGCTTTCAAACGGTGGTTCGAGGCATCCCGCAACTGAACAGTTTTGTCGCGCCGGGCGATAGAATAAAGCCCCGGTTTCCCGGACCTCCGTTCACTGGTTTTCTGATAGATTCCAACCGGTTGAAATGTGCGGAGTTCTTTTGTTTTAGAATCCTTCCAGGCGGTTTCATACCTGATTTTTTCCGTTTCACCCAACTTTGCCCACCAGAATTACCCTGTTTGCTTCAATTTTGCATCAGTTTGAAACATTAAAAACCTATGATATGAAAAAAACAATGTCACTGATCCTCCTTGCGCTGGCTGTGTTGACTGTATCCGCACAAAACCTGACACCCACTTATTCCAATGTCGATTACGTCGGTAACGGCAACTCAAAGCAAATGCTCGACCTCTATATTCCTGCAGGGGTTACAGCGCCAACTGCGCTGATCATTCACATCCATGGCGGCGCATTTATGATGGGAAGCAAAGGAACGAGTGAACAACCATCGTTTGTTACCTTTTATAACAATGGCTACATATGTGCCGATATTAATTACCGGCTGAGTGGTGATACGCTGTGGCCTGCACAGATTCACGATTGTAAAGCGGCCGTGAGATTCCTCAAAGTTCATGCAGCGCAGTACCATATCGATACTTGTAAAATAGGTGTAATCGGCGAATCGGCCGGCGGAAATCTGGTTGCCATGCTGGGAACTACCGGTGGCGTTGCTGAACTGGAAGGATTGCACCTGGGCAGTAACAATGCAACCAGTCGTGTTCAGGCAGTAGTCGACCTGTTTGGCCCGGTTAACTTTTTAACCATGGATGCCGAAGCACTGGCGCTTGGATTTGTAATTAACACCAACGCTGCTACCTCGCCCGAATCAAAATTGATGGGAGCTCCTGTTCAAACCATCCCTGAATTGGTTACAAAGGCCAATCCGACAACATATATAACTGCTGATGACGCAGCTTTCTTTATTTCAGCAGGAGATGTCGATCACAACATTCCTTACCCCCAGGGTCAGAATCTTTGTGCAGCCATGATACCTGTGGTTGGAAGTCATCGGGCAAGTTTCGAACTGATGGCAGGTCAGGGCCATGGCGGTTCATTCTGGCACAATACCTCTCAGGACGCAAAATATCTGACATTTTTTAATACGTATCTCGATGGAAATTGCGGAACCGTGGGTACGATCAATGAGCGTTACATTCAGCAGGATCTTAACATATACCCCAATCCGACCGGATCACAATTTACAGTTCAATTACCACAGGATAAAGCATTTGATATTCATGTTATGGATATTTCCGGCAGAATGGTGATGACGAAAAATGATTTATCCGGAGATCAGACATTCAACTTCGGAAGTTTTGACTCCGGGCTCTATCTTGTGCGCGGGACCAGCGAAAAAATGATCCTAACCGGCCGGCTTATGAAACAATAATACCTCCTTTTCTGTCAGTTTCCGATAGAACCGGACGCCATGCCTTGATGCGAAAACGAGAGGTATCATTAAAAAAACAAAAAACATGAAAAGAGTAATGATTGTAATGCTTGTCACGATGGTGGCTGCATTGAGTTCCTGCAACAAAAACGATCAGGCCGTTCCGTCAAGCCAGCGTACGGAGGTTGCTGCCTTACCCGCGAAAGCGGTTGCCTATGCCGGGGATAACTATCCGGATGCCACCATTGACTATGTTTTGCTTCAAACAAATTCTGCTGCCAGGTACATTGCAGTGTTGAATACAACGGAGGAACTGGCGTTTACAAGTGCGGGTGATTACCTTGGCGACGGGAAACAATATCGTGGCGGACATCATGGCGGAGATACCCTGCATGGCGATACGATCCACGGAGGCGGACATCATGGCGGTGGACATCACGGAGGCGGCCATCACGCCAATGAAATTCCTGTTGATTCACTTCCGGTGATGATTACGGATTATATTGCCGCTACCTTTCCTGGATATTCGGTGATGCATGCCGAATATGACACCTTGTGCCCTGAAGGAATTGTGACGGAAGTACTGATAGGCATCAGCGGATCGGAGCCGGTGAAGCTGGTGTTTGATTCCAACAATACCTTCCTGCTTCAGGCAATTCGGGTACTTTATTCGACAGTGTCACAAGTAGTCAAAGATTCAATCACTGCAAATTATGCCGCGTACCAGGTGAGCAAAAAATCTGAGAAACTCATATTGGCTGACAGTTCTATCCAGTATGCAGTCTATATCCGGCTGGATGCCGACAGGAAAAAGGTACGACTTACAGATACAGGGATCATGGTTTGCGTTCAATAATGAAAAATTCGCATTGCTGAAGGAGCCCTGCCGGATTATTGCATCCGGCAGGGTTTTTCTTTCAATGCAGTAATAAGTTGAGATGTTGATTACCAAGTGGATTTAACAATGGCTCCAGAGGGATTGTACCTGGTAACAGTTGAAACTCAAAACCGAATAATTGGGCGAGAAAAACTCATTATCAGGAAAATCTAGAAGTGGAATTTGATATTTACTACCCAAGTAAGCAAAATAGTTTACAATTTGTGAACTATTTTGAGAATTAACGTGTCTTTGAATGAGAGTTCATCTGATAAAATAGCAGACAATACAGAATTATTTCGGTACACATGCTGAATATGATGCGCTCTGCGATCATAACGGTCAATATTCTGTAAATGAGCATTGATTCTATTGGATGTGAAGACCTTAAAATATACCATTATAAAATCCGAATCCCAATACAATAACTATTGTAAGGCGCTTGAAGATTTCCTGGAGGGCCATGAAAACAGTAAAGATTCCGCTACTGGCAAGTTACTTTAAAGTCTCACAGGAAGCCTTTAACCGGCCTTATAAACTGGTAAACCCGGCAAATTCCCATTTGCGCAACGCCAGCGTGATGAACATGCGGAAAAAGGTTGAATTCGCCGGAAATCAAATGCCAGGTACCAGGTGCCAGGGATCAAATCTTAAATCTCAAACGCCAAGTGCCAGGTGCCAGGTGCCAAATATTTGAGACTTGACACATGACACCTGGCACTTGACCTTGTAGCGGGGACGAGAGTTTATAGACAAAAACTCCCTGCTGATAATCAATTACTTAACTCTTAAAAAGACCCCGATTTTTGTGCTTTTCGGGCGGTTTTGTCGCAGTTTTTGTCGCAAAAAGGGAACGTGTATTCTGGTTGCTACGTTTTGCATTGTGTTGTTATTTAACACTTTGCAAATTTTCTATTCACGCTACAGTTTCGTTACCCCTTCCGCTTTTGAAGTCGCGACGATCACTTTTTGGTAGCGGGATCGAGATTTGAACTCGAGACCTCCGGGTTATGAATCCGACGCTCTAACCAACTGAGCTACCCCGCCAAAATTTTTGCAAAAGTAACGTCTTTGTAACTTCTGTGCAAATTTACTTTCGGGTTAATTTTATACCTCTTTTTCACCGTCTTTTTTTATCTGGTCTCGTTCTTAACGGACCGTCGTTTTTGAGGGCTGTTAATAACTTCTTCCGCCTTTTTATTCACCTTATAACCCATTGTTTATTAACCCTCAATATTGGTTTTTATAAGCGTTTTTCGCTTTACTAATGCGTTAATATTCAAATCACTAAAAAATATTCAGGAATAATATCAGACCTTTGCCGTCCCCGGTTTTGACCCTACTCAGGGGGTATCCCAAACTATAACTTATTAACACACAAAAAGGTCTATGAAAATGAAAAAAAGCGCCATGAAAAGGCTTAAATCCGCCCTCCCTAGAGGCAGCGCGGAAGTGCTGAGAAATCGTTTGCTCCAGAAAGGAAAACCATTCTCGAAACAATACATCTATCGTGTCCTGGATCCCGAGCATCCGGACTATAATCATTTCATCATCGAGGAAGGAATTCTTCTCGTTGAAGAGGAAAAGGTGCATAAGAAAGAATTGCACCGCAGGATACAGATGCTTCAAAAGGCTGACTGATGAAAACCTTCTCAGCAATGTCAGTTCCCGACAAATTACTGACAAGAAAATCCTACCTGATGAACGTCGTCTTCATTAACCAGCTTCTGGCCTCAGATAATTCCCTGCCAGTAGAGAAGGTGGCCCGGATGAACAAAGAACTCTCCCGACTTCAGACGCTCATCGATGCTATTGATGCTGATATGTTAACGGAGTAATATTTCCCGGTCACTATGATAAAGCAACAATCAATTGAGGAAGTTCAGAACCTCGAGATTGCCGACGTAATCGGGAGATATGTTACCCTTACGAACAAGGGAACGAATTACCAGGGAAACTGCCCGTTTCATAACGAAAAAACGCCCAGTTTCTCCGTTTCGCCATCCCGTGGAATGTACAAGTGTTTTGGATGCGGAAAAGCAGGAAATGCCATCGGGTTTGTGATGGACTTTAAGAAAATCGACTATATCTCGGCTGTGAAATCCATTGCGGCCGATCACAATATTACCCTTCTTCATGAAAATGACTCAAACGAAAACCGTGAAAAATTCAATCGCAGCGAATCGCTGTATTCTGCCAACAAGCTTGCCTTGGGATGGTTTCGGGAAAACCTGAAACAAAAAGAAAATGAACGTGCATTACAATATGCACAGGGACGTTGGAGTGATGATATGATCGGGGATTTTGGTATCGGATTCGCCCCCGACAGTTGGGATGGTCTTAAGTCATGGGCCGCCCGAAATGGTATAAAAGAAGATATTCTGCTTGAAACCGGACTATTGTCCGAGAGCAAAGGCAAACGATTTGATTATTTCCGTAACCGGTTGATCTTTCCGGTTATGAGCGCAAACGGGAGGGTCCTGGGTTTTACCGGCCGAGATTTCTCCGGCAGCAAAGACGCCCCGAAATATTTCAATACTCCCCAGACGGAGATATTTTCAAAAGGAAAGATTCTTTACGGGATCCATCTCGCAGCCAAATCAATCAAAGAAAAAGGATTTGCCTACCTGGTCGAAGGTAATGCCGATGTCATCCGGCTTCATCAGATCGGCAGGACCAACTCGGTCGGAACCGGCGGGACCTCCCTGACAAGAGATCAGATTTCAGAACTTCAGAAAATGACCGGCTCGGTGACTCTGATCGGCGACAGCGACAAGCCCGGCCAGGCAGCAGTCGTTAAAAACGGCAAGATGATCATCGAATCCGGAATGTTCTGCAACATCATCCCGCTACCGACCGGCGAGGGGAAGCATGATCCCGATTCCTTTTTCACCGACAGTGATCAGTTCGATCGCTACGCTTCTAAAAACACCCTCGACTATATCATCTGGCAGGCAGTCCAGCAACATGAAAAATGCAGAAATGCCGATGTTAAATCCAAGCTGGTCGATGAATTGGCTTACCTCATTACCCGCCTGCCTGTCACATCCCATGAAATCTATACAGAGCAACTTGGCAAGCTTATGAAACCCAAAAAAGCCTGGGTTGACCGGATTCGCCAGCTGCTTGACAACGAACCAAAGGAGGATAAAAAAGACACCGGGTTTAAAATTCCCGAGTACGTGATCCTTTCTGATTTTGAGAAATACGGTTTTTACGAGGATGGCAATTGCTACTTCTTCAAAACTAGGGAGGGTGTGAAAAGAGGGTGCAACTTCAAGATGGAACCGCTGTTTCACATCGCTTCCGTGCTCAACAGCAAACGACTTTACCGGATTACAAACGAATTTGGTTTCAGCCAGGTGATTGAACTATTGCAAAAGGATATGATCTCACTGAGCAATTTCAAACTCCGAGTGGAAAGCCTTGGAAACTTCCTTTTTGAAGGCGCCGAATCGGACCTTAACAAACTTAAGCGGTTCCTTTATGAAAAGACCGAGAGTTGCTTTGAAATCGTCCAGCTTGGCTGGCAGAAGGAAAGTTTCTGGGCATGGAGCAACGGGATTTTTAATTCACATTTTAACGCAACAGACCGCAACGGGATCGTCGTCAACAATCAGAAAAATTACTATCTGCCTTCGTCCAGCGATATTTATAAAGGGGAAGACAATCTGTTTATCTCCGAACGCCGGTTCCGATATGAACCGGGAAAAGTTTCGCTGCATGATTACTCCGAAAGGCTTATCCGTGTTTTCGGCGAGAATGCAATTTTCGGACTCTGCTTTTACTTCTCATCCCTTTTCCGGGATCACATTGCCAGGCAATTCGGTTTCTTCCCGATCCTGAACCTGTTCGGTCCAAAGGGGGCAGGCAAAACTGAACTGGCCATCAGCCTGCTTCAGTTTTTCGGCCATCAAACCAAGGGACCGAATATCACCAACACGACCAAGGCCGCGCTGGCTGACCACGTTGCATTGTTTTCCAATGCCTGTTGCCATATCGATGAGTATAAAAATAACCTTGAATTCGAAAAGGTCGAATTTCTCAAAGGCTTATGGGACGGCACCGGCCGCACCAGGATGAACATGGACAAGGATAAGAAAAAGGAGACGACCAATGTCGATGCCGGCATTATCTTGTCCGGCCAGGAGATGCCGACGGCAGACATAGCCCTGTTTTCACGCCTGATCTTTCTGTCGTTCAGCAAGGTTGAATATACGGATCAGGAAAAGACTGCCTTTAACCAGCTTAAAGACCTGGAAAAACTCGGCCTGTGTCACATCACCCACGAAATTCTCGGGCACCGTGCTGTTTTCATCCGTGATTTCATGGATAATTACAGATCGACTTCTGAGGATCTTGCCAAGGCATTGGACAAGGTGGTGATAGAAGACAGGATTTTTCGCAACTGGCTCGTTATCCTTGCCTCGTTCCGGACACTCAGTAAGCTGATCGAAGTACCCTGGAGTTATTCTAGCTGTCTTGATATGGCAGTAAAGCTAATCATCCGACAGAACCAGGAGACCAAAAAAAGCAACGAGATGGCCATCTTCTGGGGCATTGTGGAATTTCTAACCAACGACGGCCTGATCAAGGAAGAGGTCGATTTCAAGGTCGATTATGTTTCCAGGCTGAAAACCGATAAACTCACGACCGAAACTGACTGGAATCCCGGAAAGAATGTTCTTTTTCTGAATCATTCGAGGATTTTCCAACTTTACCGTGTCCACGGTCACAGAGCCAAAGAGAATGTAATCCCTCTTAAAACCCTGGAGTATTACCTTGTCAATTCGAAAGAATATTTAGGAAGAAAGCTGTCAGTCAGTTTTAAGGTCGAAGAAAACAGAAAGGTGTTGGAAGATGTTGATGCCGAAGTCAGCATGGATGGCAGCCAGCTGAAAAAAACGACCAGGAGGATAACAACGGCCATGACGTTTGATTACGATTTGCTGAACATCTCCATAGTGAACAAGGTGGATAAACAGAACGTGGATCATAATACCGGCAAACCCAGTGAGGATGAACCGTTTTAATTTTTAATGTCTGTATTCAAAGTCAGATACCCTTAACTACAACAACTACAATAACTACAAATGGATAAAAAAATAATGATCAGAATATTAAGGGTCAGTTCTGCTTTGTTTTTCCTGCTACAATCAACTACTCTAAACTACTCAAACTACTCAATACTGAATCTTTTTGATTTTAACTCTGTGGCTTCATTTGGTAACAGGATGATATTAAGGAGTTCGGTGTTGTGTAGTTTTTGTAGTAAGGAAAGTTCCGGATATATATCACTTGTCGGACCACGTAGAAATTTTTTATGCCGGCCGCTGATATAAAAACAGACAAATTTGGCTGGAATTACTATGACCACCTGCCCGACGGCTATCGCCTGGCAACTATGGACGATTTTCATTCCAAAGGCAGGAAGAAGGTTGGCATGGAATATCTGATACAGCGGGGAGACCAACAGTTTTTTGAAATTCACGCCATCAGGCCTGAAACCCGCTCGATCACCCTCAAACCTTTCCTTGACCACAGGATGGTTTTTGTGAAATCTGAATGACCTTTATAACGCAATGAGTGAAACTTACATTTGTTACATGAAAGATACCGAACGACCAACCATTACAGTCAAACTCAAACCCTATCTACAGGAGTACCTGGTTTGCTCACTCAATACAAACCGGGCTTCCAGAACAAATCTGATCGGTAAACTTCTCAAGCCTTTGCTTGAAATCCGGCCAGCGGATCAAGCGCCTGAATTCCCAAAGGGTCAGGAATACATCACTTTTGTATTGCCCTACTATGAGGATCTGTGGGTGAAATCAAATTTATGGGTCTCTCCCAGGAACCAGGAAATATTCGAGAGCTACCTGGAGTGGCATTTCAAGGAGTTGTTTTTTCATTATATGCACGATAAGGTCAGGTTCTACGGGTCTTTTAAGAAATGCATCCTTCAATTCTGCTACGACCACAACGTCACCTTCTCGTATCTCAACTATGAACTTTTGAAAAAGGATTTTTACCGCAAGCGAAAACGCAAAAGTTCAGAAAAAAGTTGCTCAGGTTTTGTCTCTGAGATGTCCCTGGATTGTCACTGTGTCTTTCTTCATAAAAACTGAAATGGGTAATATCCTTCGACACTCAGGTATCAATATCGGCGGACTGAATTCCATCAGCTGGATTTTCAGGGAGGATGTCGGTATTTTCAGTTTCTATAGTTCGACACTTAACTGCCTGATCACTCCCAGGCCGGGCAAAGCCTGGAATGCTGTCTATGGAACCCCGGAAACCATCCAGCTCGAATCCGAACAGCAGGATACTCCCGCAGGGCTGAAGTACAGTTACAAGCTGAAGATCCTTGTTCCCAAAGACCGGGCGCCGGTCGAATCCGAGCTTTATGCCATGAACGGCCGAAGGCTTATCATCAGGTCCGGCGATAAAAATGGAACGATCCGGGTCTTTGGTACCATGGACTGCCCGATGAAAGTGACCAGCAAGTTGATCAAACCGGCTGCAATGGAAGGATTCAATGGCTACGAGCTGCTCTTTTCAGGGGAGTTTTCTCATCCGGCAGCTTACTACCTGGATCCTTATGGCCCGATCCCCGATGATGAAAACCAGGATTGATCAATGAACTTTTCAGTCCTTTATCTGTCGTCTCCAGCATTATAATATTGTACTCTCGAAAAAGGGTACAATGAATCCCATCCTCAGTGAAATTTTCTCCGGCCCCTGGCTGATCTCAAATGAAAGATCGGCAGCTTATGCTGCACTGCTTCTTTCTTTGATCAAAGGGGAATCTGTTTCAGAGGGGGACTTCTCCCTTGCCCGGGAGCGCAACCGACCTTATGTTTTAGCGGGCTCCCCGGATAATAACCATCGATTCGCATTTTCCGACCCAAATATCCCATCGGGTTCTGTTGCCGTGATACCCATCCGGTCAGAGATACTAAAATATGATCAGCCCTGCGGACCAAGGGGAACACAGTCCTTGCTGAATGATGTCAAAGCGGCAGATCAGAATCCAAATGTCAGCAGCATCGTTCTGGTTGTGGACAGCCCTGGCGGACAGGTTGCCGGAACGGACTTGCTGGCCGAAGCCATTAATAATAGTACTACCCCGGTAGTCGCCTTCATTGACGGGTTGGCTGCAAGTGCCGCTTATTGGATCATCTCTGGTGCAGACAAGATCATTGCCAGTTCTGATCTCGACCGCATTGGTTCCATAGGGACTATGCTCATGGCGGAAGACCTCCGGCCGGCACTGGAGCAACTCGGGGTGAAATTTCATGAAGTGTACGCAACCCTGTCGGTAGATAAGAACAGCGATATCAATCAGGTCCTGGATGGAAAGTATGACCAGTATCGTGAGAGTGTACTGGATATTATCAACGCAAAATTTCTTTCCACGGTAAAGGATTACCGTCCAAACCTTGACGAATCCACCCTTACGGGTAAAATCTTCTTTGCCTCCCAGGCCATCGAACTCGGTTTGATTGATCAAATCGGATCACTGGAACAGGCAATTGAAGTGGCCGTTTCCCTGGCAGAAAAAGAAAGGGCACATTCTATCGAAACTGAATCCAAAATTCAAGAAGCTATGAAAATGAAAATCTCCTGGAAGGCGATCCAGAATTTCTTCAAGATGGAACCTGCCGCAATTGAGTCGGAAGAACTGACAGACGAACGGATCCAGCAGATCAACGACCAACTGGCCTTGGTCACTGCAAGGAATGAAGAACTGGAACAGGAACTTGCCAATGAAAAAGAAGCCCATTCTGTTACATTAACAGAATTGAATGTACTCCAGGGGAAAGATGCCGGCACCGAAACCGTCGTCGCCAAAGATGCCGACAAGTTTCCTGGTGGAGAGGAAGAACCGGTCATCTATGCCCATGATAAAATTGCAGATGAATTCTGTGCAAAACAATAAGGATTATTCACAATAACACGAAGACAAATGGCTGAATCAATTTCTTTAGATCAACTTAAAGCAGCGTTCGGGACCTATGTAGGCACGAATCAAAAGGATATTTTAAGGCTTTTGACTCAGCCCACGTACTCCGAAACCTTCATGACGACCAAGCAGTCACAGGACCTGGTTTACCGCGCCACAAAGGCGGTGATCTCTGACCTTGTGCAGGGCTTCCAGGAAGGATGGACGCCCAAGGGCAAAGCTGCCTTCACCCCGGTGGAGATCATGCAGCGCCGGCACAAGATCGATCTTTCCTTTTACCCGGATGAGATCATGGACTCCTGGCTCGGTTTTATGGGAGATGAGTCGATCGACCGCAAGGCCTGGCCGATCTCCAAATACATCATCGAGCAGCTCATCATTCCGAAGGTAGCCGATAACCGGGAACTCGCCCTGATCGGCAAAGGGACCTACGTTGCCCCTGTCGAAGGGACTGCACAGGCTCTCGGTCTGTCGATGGATGGTTTCGTAACTATTCTCAAGAACAAGAAAACGGCAGGAAATTCCAACATCAATTTCATCACTCTGGAGGCTCTGACTGTTGACAATATTTTCGATCAGTTGGAATCCTTCGGCGACAAGGTAGGGGATCTGTACAAGGATATGTCCATGAACATCTTCCTTTCCCGTAAGTGGTTCTCGGCCTATCACCGCAAGCGCCGGGATCTTCATGGCACAGACAATAACTACGATGGCATGAAGACGATCCTTGAAGGAACCAACCTCACGCTGACGCCGCTGCCTTCGATGGCCGGTGAGAATGTGATCTTCACGACCCCGAAGGAGAATTTCATCCGTCTGATGAACCGCAATAACGGCGCATCCAGCATCTCTGTGGAGAGTGTGGACCGCCAGATCAAGGTCTTCGCTGACTGGTACGAATCCGTGGGGTTCGGTATTGAAGAAGCTGTTTTCGCCTATGTTCCTGCAACCTAAAATCATCAACCATGGCAATACCACTTTTTGACCTTTTTAAGCCCACCGTGCGGAATGCCGGTGGCGGCGGCGGGATAAAATCCGAGATCATCCTGATCATGGAGGGTGATATTGATTGGTCCGCTTATCCTGACCGTGAGGCTGATGGGGTGACAATCTTAACAGATATCCCCTTGTTGACTGGCAAGTACATGCACAGTTTTTATATGACCCAGGGAACGATCAAGCCATCCCAGAAGAAACTCAAAGGCTCCAACCAGGATTGCGGTGGCTATGAGATCGGGGTGGAAGGCTTTTATCCCGGCATTGAAAAAGCCGTTCAGAAATGGATCGCCAATTTCGGCATCGACTTCAAGGGGATTGTCATCATCCAGAACTGTGCTTCGGCCAAGCGCTACCTAATCGGCGAACCTTGCAACCTGGTTCATCTCGAAACCATCGAAACAACCTGGGGAGAAGAGATCGATAAGGACAAGGGGCACAAATTCGGATTCCAGTGCAAGCAGGGATCACCGATGGCCTTCTATGAAGGCGCCCTGGTTATGGATCCCAATCCTCCCGTCAATTAGAATGAACCTTCTGTAGTGTTTTCATAGGGTGTTAGTTGGAGCCTGTCGGAGAGATCCGGCAGGCTTTTTTTACTTTTTTCATAATAAGCATTAATTATTAGTAATATTGTATCCATAGAGAGCATCTAAAGCTTATAATATTAATTTATTTAGAGACCAAGCACAAACCCTATGGCATATACCGCAGACACAGAAATTGACCTGACGGAACTAGCACAAGCTAATTACATAATTTCATCACAACATAGACGAAGGGGTAATCCAAATAAGAGTGTTTGGACGATTTCCTATGACGAAGAGGTTGATTGCTTTATTGAAACGATGACTCGTGAATGGCAAATAGGAACAGTCGCATGGGGAATCAAGGTTGTGGAAGATATATTACAAGTCGTCGGCGTAAACAACATTAGGCAAGAATTAAAGTTAGCTAAATTCGTCGATGGGGCTGATACTAACGTTTGGCATGGATATCCTGCAGATTATATGAGAAAGGCACAAGATAGACCAGCAACAAATATTTTGAAATTATGGGTAAATGATGGTTTTATAACAAAAGCAAAAATGAGTAAAATTAGACTTGGACAATCATGCAACCTTTAAAAATTATCATAAAAGGGGATTATTATGACTGCCAAATTTATCGTGGCAGACTGTATTTATGGACCTTTAACGGAGACTTGAAAGTTTATAATTGGACTGATATTGTTCAATCATTAATCAAGAAGGAGACTGATAAAATTGCAATGACTTTCAGTTTTCTTGATGGTAATTATTTATATAAGCCCTCACTTCTAGAACTATTCAAGGACATAGATTTTAAAAATTTACTTCTCGAAAAATTTAAAAAAATTGAGAAGTTGGTCTTTAAGTTAACAGAAAAGCAATTAGACAAGTTTCTTTTAGGTCAGCAAGAAACCCCAACTGGCATTTTACCAACGGATACAGAAATATATAGCAACAAACTTTTTTTTATTCATGATCATGGACTTTTTTCTAGTTCAGCTCACCGAAATAAATCGGAAAAATTTCTGGTAAGTTCTAGACCTTCAAAACTTTGGGATTGTAACCTGCTTTCAATTAAAGCAAACAAATATCCTCAACTTGCATTGTCAGGTGGCAGTGAAGGTTTATTTGAATTGAATATGGCGACAAGTTTACCAAGTAATCTAAAGCGAGTCGAACCAGGAAGCCCAATATTTCAAGTAAGCAATAGTCATTCTTCATTCTCAAACTATTCCTATTTGAATATTTATAACACTTCTTTAATAGAACCTTCATTTTTGGTAATGTTCAAATGGAATATAATTAAAGACCGCAATCTCAATGAAAAGCCAATAAGAGATTATGATGCAAATATTATTGATCACGACATATTTAAAACGCGAAGTAAACGACACTATATCAGTTGGGGAATAGAGGACAAAATATATAGAGCAACAGAAGGAGGTTTCGAGATTATTAAGTATAACAATTATGCCAATCTGGAGAAAGGAGAAGAAAGATTTACGCGATTAAAGGCAGTAAATCTTCATGCTTGGAAAGGAAAAGTAGTTAGTGGTGGAACTGCATATTTTGGGAACATAGTTGAATGTGAGAATGCTTTGACTGTGGTCCAAAGTGATGGCCAATTTTTAACTATTCCTGGGCCAATTACTCGTTGGCGGGTTTATCCAAGATCTCTGAATTACGAAAATCATCTTCATGTAATTTTAGACGACAGAATTGAAATAATTTCGTTTAACCATGATTACTTTTTAAATCAAAAAGAGAAAGAAATTGGAATTCAATTTACTACAGAAAAACATTGGCCAAAAAGAAGGTCGAGTTACTTTGACGACACCGACGAAAGTTTATTTGATATTGAAGATTTACCATTTTAATACAATGAAAGACCCAGAAAATTCCATATTTCAATTGAATGGATTTTCGTAGCCATGTGCTATTCTTTTTTGCTTTTTACAGAATTAATTATTGTTAGGAGGGTTTGAATCTAACATCTTACTTTTAGGTTTCGTGATTTGGATTATTGCCCGATGATTCTATAATGTCCTTTCCCTCCTGCAATTGCAGCGCTACCTTCGCTGCATGGATCATGATATCTTCACCTGGCTGAATTCTCAGCAAGATTATCCTTCTGGGCTCATTTTGTACGACCGGTATTGCAAGAATCCCAATCTTGGCAGGATCCTGCGCATTGGGGGAGCAACCGGGAAGAATCGGTTGACCCTTGCATACGAGTTGGGCAAGATCATCCGGTATCAGATACACAATCATTCAGTCAAGCCGACAAAGCCACAGGACCAGCAACGCATCAATGAAGAACAAAAACCTGTCCAGATTCCGGCTATCCTTATCAAGGATATCCGCAAAGAACAGAAGATGATTTATAAAATGCTGGATAACCTCCATGCCGTTTTACCTTTCAGGGGAAAGAACGAACGTGCCAAAATCGCCTTTGAGATTCTGGACCTGGATGACCGGCTGAAGGAGATTGCAGATAGGATTGATCATTATGAGAAAACGGGTCTGATTTTTCCGGAACCGTTGAAGATATCGGATGAAAAATTGTCGGAGAAGGATCCATCCGCTTTGATCAGGCGCCAATACTCACTTCGTACCTATCTGACCCGGTACAAGAAACTCCTGGAAGAATCGACATCTCTCAAAGACCGTGACCGATATCAGAAAAAACTGGATGAATACCATCTCGAAATGGAATCGATCACCAAAAAACTTGAGGGGTGAGCCTTTTCAGCCCGAATGATATATCGAAAAAGCCGACGATCAAAACGGAATCCGGATCAGTTTCTGTTACCGGTCCTGCCACCTGCAGGATAGGTAAAGCAAATGCAAAACTGCAGGAGGTTTTCGGGACGATCAGCCAGGATCAGATCCTGCCGTTCGTTTCGCTGGGGGATTGGTCCACCCATGACCTGCTGTTCTTTCTGCTTGAACAGACTGGTCCGGCCCGGGTCTATTTCACAACCTGGGCGATATCCGAATATGCCATACGACAACTGT
>CAYYPH010000044.1:0-30972 GCA_964473485.1 uncultured Prolixibacteraceae bacterium
CGGGGTCCCCCCACCCCGACGGGGTCCCCCCACCCCGACGGGGTCCCTCCACCCCTTAGGGAAAATATTTTCGCGGGGTGGAATATTATCCATTTCTATGTTGTAATATTGTATTAATGTAATGTATGGATGAATGAAACTCCGCACCCTCAGTCATGACTTTTACTACACAAACCCGGCTTGGCTTTTGTTGATCTTGCTGGCTTTCGCCGTCATGTCCTGCGAACCCGTTGCTACCGCCTACCCGGAGGAGAGCGAAGCGCAGTATTACTGCCGGTCTTCGCCGGTCAGCGTGCCCGATACCTTTCAGTCGCTCCGGGTCATGACCTGGAACATCCGCTTCGGCGCCGGCAGGGCCGGCTGGTTTGGCGATGCCTGCAGCCATGATGTGATCTTCACCGCCGACGAGATCTACGCCTCGCTGGAGATCATCGCGGCAAAGATCATGGAAGTCAAGCCCGACATCCTGCTCCTGCAGGAGGGCGACATCGACTCCAAGCGCTCCGCCTACATCGACCAGGTCCAGTGGCTCCTCGAACACACCTATTTCAACTATGCCGTAAGCGGTGCGCAGTGGAAATCGCAATTCATCCCGAGCGACGGGCTGGGCCGCATGAACGAGGTCAACGCCATCTTTTCCAGGTGGAGCCTCACCGATGCGGTCCGCACCCAGCTTCCCTTGCGCACCGACCAGGACGGGCTGACCCGTTATTTTTACGAGCGGCCCTGCATGGTCACTGCCCGCGTCAACCTGCCATGGAATGAAACCATCTACGCCGTCAACATTCATGTTTCGGCGACCGCCACCACCGAAATCAAGCAACAGCACATCCTCATGTTCAGCGACGAACTCCGCGCGATCGCCCAGCGCGGCGCCTGGTTCATTGCCGGGGGCGACCTCAACACCCTGCCCCCGGGCTCCGACACCACCGATTATTGCATGCAGGACCGCTGCGAAGGGGAGTCGTTCCACCATTCGTGGGACGACCCCATGCACAAGGAGGGGTGCAACTACACCCCCGAGATCCATTTTCTTGACACCCTGTACGCATCCTTCCGCTGCGCCGTGCCGACACCCGAATACATGGCCGGCCGCACCAGGTATTTCACCCATACCACCCGGCCCGGCCATTTCTGGGACCGCACCCTCGATTATCTTTTTACCAACGGGAGCTGGAGGATGGGAGGCACGGTGACCCACCAGGAGGCCCTGGAGGCCTCGGACCATTGCCCGTTGACCGCCGTTTTTCAGGTTTTGCCCGCAGCCCCATGAAGACAGCACTCTGCCTCATCCTTTCAACAGCCCTGCTGGCTTCCGGCCTGTGTGCGCAGGAGGCCGGTGGTGGCAAGGGGATGCCCGATCCGGGACAGGAAATACGCAAGGATACGGTGAATCACTGGACGGGAGGGACGGCGCTGAACGTTCACCAGGGGCGTTGGGAACTCTCGCTGCTCACCGCCTCCCGGTACGGGATCAGCCCGCGACTCGAGCTGCAGGCACACCCGCTCTCCTTCATCCTGCTGCCCCAGGCAACGCTTCGTGTTGGCTGGGGCACCTACCGGCGGTTCACGCTGGCCACCGAACACGGTCTCTTTTACCCGACGCTCTTCATGAAAGCCGTATCGGCCGAGGGAACCGGGGGGCTCATCTCGCCGCAGTACGAGATCCCGCAAATGGTTGCGCTGGTCAACCGCTTCCTGGTCTCTTATTTCCCGTTCCGCAAATCCGTGCTGACCCTTCATGCGGGCATCACGTTCGCCCTCAGGTCCGCAGCTCCCGATCCCGGCACGACCATCGACCTGCCGGTCATCTATCCCCGGCTGGCCGTGTTTTACAACCAGCCCGAGACCGACCTGGGTGTCGATTTCAGGGGGTATTTCATGCCCCTCTTCGGATGGATCCTTTCAATGGAGAATTTCATCCTGTTCAACACCCCCCAGAACTATTTCATGGAACACAAGGGCATGCTCTTTTATGCCTCAAAGCGGCAGAACTTCAGGCTGGAGGCCGGGTATAAGCTTTGTTACGGGAAGTATCCCTTCGGAACGCAATGGCACCTGCTCCCCGCCTTCGACCTCTCCTTCGGCATCAGGTAGCCCCCGTCACCCGTCACCCGTCACGTGTCACGCGTCACGATTTGTATCCCGTCACGCGTCACGCGTCACGTGTCACGCGTCACGCGTCACGATTTACACCGCCATCCCATCGCCCCCCCCTCAACCGGTTACAAAATCGTAGGCGACAATACCGCCGATTTATGCCCCGCTTGCTTATTTGCATTTGTTTCCGGCACCGCATTTGGTTACCTTTGTGAAAAATTTCAGGTTATGATCCGTAACAATTTCTTGCATAAAGGGACAACCATTGCTTTTTACTGGCTTTTTACAGGCCTGTTCCTGTTCCTGCTGGTCTCATGTAATAAAAACAAACAGGATGATCCCATCCCTGTGGACCAGAAGACGATGGACCAGCTGGTCGTGGACCGTAACTTCAAATGGGCGACCACCACAGCGGTCTCGTTCGCGATCGTGACGCGCGATAACATGGACAACCCGCTGGTCAACGTCAGGGTCATGGTGTATTCCGCCCATCCCGATTCGGGCGGCGTTTACATGTTCGGTGGCGTGACCGATGCGTCAGGCACCTGGAACGATACCCAGCCGATCCCCTCTTACATGAAAAACGTACACGTATCGACCGATTACGTCGGGCTGGTCAGGGGCATCGTGCTTCCGGTGACAGGGAACACGGTGACTGGCCTCTTTGGCGGCAAAGCACCGCAGCCGGTTGTTTACAAATCGGGGGGAGGTGTGTATAAATCGACGATGACCGGGGTGTACTACATGGGAACGTACAACAACCTTGGCGTCCCGAATTACCTCGAACCGGTCAACGACCCCGTTGAGGCAGCGCTGCTCAACGACCTCAACGCTTCGCTGCCCGAACGCCAGCCTGTCCCGGTGTACCATCCCGAGTACCTGGCCAACACCACCCCCGACAACCTCGCCCTCACCGAGCTCTGCGATGTGTGGATCACCTACATCACCGAAGGGGCCGGCTGGTACAACGCCCTGGGATTCTTTACGTTCAACACGGCATCGCCTCCGACCAACGCAAACCAGATCGACTCCATCAAGATCATCTTCCCCAACCTCTCCAATGCCGGGGCCAACAGTTCGGGCAACAACTACAAGGGAGGCGGGGGCCTCTATCCCGGCAACAAGGTCTACCTGGGCCGCTTTCCCGCCGGGAAGTCGATTGGGCTGGTGATCTTTGCCAACGGCTGGAAGAATAACGCGGTGGGGAATGAAAACTACCGGATCTATTCGGTTCAGGCGCTGAACCCGGAAACCAACCCGGCGCTTCGAAAACACACGGTGCTGCTCAAAGACCAGACCCGACACTCCATCCTTTTCGGGTTTGAGGACTGGCGGCGCGACCAGGGCGGTGACGAGGATTTCAACGACGGGATCCTCTACATCAAAGCCAATCCGGTTACCGCCATCAATACCGATGGCATGCCGCCTATCACCACCACGCAACCCGACGGCGACGGCGATGGGGTGCCCGATGTTTTCGACGACTACCCCGCCGATCCCACCAAGGCGTACAATAACTGGTATCCCTCCAAGACCACTTACAGCACGCTGGCGTTCGAAGACCTCTGGCCGGGAAAGGGCGATTACGATTTCAACGACCTGGTGATCAGCTACCGCTTCAATCAGGTCACCAACGCCGACAGCAAGGTGGTGCAGGTCAAGGCGGAGATCATCACCGAGGCCATGGGCGCCAACCTGCACAATGCCTTTGCCTTCCAGCTGCCCTTCACCCCCGACAAGGTCGTTTCGGTGTCGGGCCACTCGCTGAAGCACAACCTGGTGACCCTGTCGGCCAATGGCACGGAGGCCGGGCAATCGAAAGCCGTCGTGGTGGTTTACGACGATGCCTACGACCGTCTTCCTCCGCCTGGCATCGGCGTAGGGTCGAACACCGAGAAGGATGCCCCCTATGTGACGCCCGACACCATGCGGCTCACCATCAACTACGTGGCCGGCGGCATCGCCGCATCACAGGCCGGAATCCCGCCGTACAATCCCTTCATCATTGTGGGGGGCGACAGGAACCGCGAGGTCCATCTCTCCGATCAGCCGCCCACCGACATGGTGAACGGTGCTGAATTCGGAACCTACGACGACGACTCCAAACCGGTTGAGAACCGCTACTACAAGACAAAGACCAACCTGCCCTGGGCCATCCAGATCGCAGGTAAGTTCAGCTATGTTTACGAACGGCAGCCGGTGAACACGGGTTACCTGAAGTTCAACCAGTGGGCCGAAAGTTCGGGAGCCTCCTATCCCGACTGGTACAGCAACACGGCGGCCGGGTACCGCGACAATTCGAAGATCTACACCCACTGACGGGGTGCTGGCCCGGTGTCATGGCGCGGACCTGTGTAAAGGAGTGTTAAGGGAACGACCGTGCAGGCACTGGTTGCCGCTGACCCGGGAACCAGGATGAACGGAAGATGCTTACAATTTCATCCATGAAAAGAACGCCGGTTCTGACGCTGCTGCTGTTCTGGGGTGCCTTGACAGCCGGCGCCCAGGGCTTTTACGATGCCGGCAGGATAAACATCATCGAACTTACCTTCAGGCAGGCCAACTGGGATTTCCTGCTCGACAGCCTGGTGGCGGCCGGTAACGAGGACCGGCTGCTTGGAACGGCGAAGGTCAACGGCCAGGTGTTCGACAGCGTCGGCGTCAGGTACAAGGGAAACAGCTCCTACCGGGCCAACCAGGTCAAGAATCCCTTCAACATCAAACTCGATTATGTGAAGAAGGACCAGAAACTCGAGGGCTATGGCACGATCAAGCTGGCCAACGGGTTCAAGGACCCCACCTTCGTGCGCGAGGCGCTCGGCTACGAGATCGCCCGGAAGTACATGCCCGCCTCGCTGTCGAATCATGCGAAGGTGTACGTCAACGGCGTTTACCTGGGGCTGTACACCAACGACCAGGATGTCGACCGTTTTTTCATGCAGACCCATTTCCAGGTGAGTGACAACGTGAGGGTGAAGGGCGAACTGTCGGGCGGTGGTCCCGGCGGGCTGAACGGCGTATGGCAATATGCCGGGACCGATTCAACGACCTACTTCAGCCGGTTTGAGATCGAAAGCGACTTCGGCTGGAAAAAGCTGATCGGGATGCTCGACACCCTGAGCAACCACAACGAATACCTGCACACGGTGCTCAACATCGACCGCCACCTGTGGTTCCTCGCCTTCGAGAACCTGCTGGTCAACCTCGACAGCCCGATCAACAACCCGCAGAACCATTACATCTTCGAGGATGGCTGCCACCGGTTCAACCCGGTCCCGTGGGACCTCAACGAATGCTTCGGGGTGTTCCAGAACGTGCCGGGGCAGGGGCCCCTCTCCATCACCCAGCTCCAGCAGTTTTCGCCCTTCTTCAACGCCTCAAAGGCCAATTATCCCATCCTCAGCAAGGTGCTCAACGACCCCGTGCGGCGGAAGATGTACGTGGCGCACATGAAGACCATGATGGCCGAGAATTTCTTTAACGGCTGGTACCTTGACCGCGCCGGGGAGCTGCAGTCGGTCATCGATGCCGACGTGCAGGGCGATCCCAACAAGTTCTACTCCTATGCCAATTTCAAGGCCAACGTGAACAGCCAGGTCGGCTCGGCAGGACCGCCGCCCAATTTCATCATCCCCGGAATTGCCCAGCTGATGGAAACACGGATTCCCTTCCTCGCCTCGCTTCCCGAGTTTTCGGCCCCCGCCCCCGGGTTGTCCGGGCCGGGCCACCAGCCGGCCATCCCCCGCATGGGCGATGAGCTTACTTTCACGGTCAGCGCCACCGGCGCCACCGAAGTTCACCTGGTGTGCCGGGTGGGCGCGGGCAGCTGCTTTGAAGCCCACAGCATGTATGATGACGGAACCCACGGCGACGGCGGTCCGGGCTACGGCGTGTTCGGTTGCCGGGTGCAGGCCGCGGCTTCGTTCGTCGATTACTACTTTTATGCCCTGAATGCGGATGCGGCGCGGTTCCTGCCCGAACGGGCGGCCAACGAATATTTCACCCTGTCGCTGGCGGGCGACCTGGTGATCAACGAGTTCATGGCGGCCAACCAGGAAACGGCGGCCGACCAGGACGGGGAGTATGACGACTGGATCGAGCTTTACAACAACGGCAGCCAGGCGATCACGCTGCAGGGCTATGCGCTTTCCGACGATGCCGCCGATCCGCGCAGGTGGGTTTTCCCCGATACCACCATTGCGCCGGGGGGGTACCTGGTCGTATGGGCCGATGACGATGCCGGCCAGGCCGGGCTTCACGCCACCTTCAAACTATCCCAGGATGGCGAGACCATCCTCCTTTCTGATGATCACCAGTCCGTGATCGGCCAGGTGAATTTCCCGGCCCAGGCCACCGATGTAAGCACCGGCCGGTATCCAAATGGCACGGGAGATTTCATGGCCATGCCCCCCACCTTCGGGGCCGAGAACCGCAAAGGGACCTCCGGCAACCTGGAGCCAACCGGAACGTTGGCGATGCGGGTCAGTCCGAACCCAACAACCGGCTGGTTAACCGTCGATCCCGGTAGTATGCCCCCGGGGCCATGCACGCTGATCCTGGTCGGTGCCTCAGGCCGGGTGATCCGTACCATCGCGGTCCGGCAGCAGCCCGTGAGCCTCGATGTGAGCACCCTCTCACCGGGTCTCTATTTCCTCCGGCTCCGGGGCGACCGTTTCACCGCGGCGTGCAAGTTAGTAAAAGAGTAGATTGCTTCCCGTGACACGTGTCACGCGTCACGCGTCACGAATCACGCGTCACGAAATTGTCACCCGTCACCCGTCACGCGTCACGAAATTGTCACCTGTCACGCGTCACCCGTCACGCGTCACGCGTCACCCGTCACGAATTAAGTCTCCCTGCAAACCGAAGGATCATCGGTCAGATAGACGGGAGTGCCCTTTGAGGGGCGGATCATCAGCACCTTGCCGTAATCGTCGGACCACTGGCCCTGGTCAGCCCTTACCCATTCCCCTTTTCCCAGCACAGCGATCGTTTCACCCTCTTCGATGATCCCTTCGCGGTACCTGAGCGTCTTGTTCCAGCCGAGCACATTGGTGCTTCCCTTGCTGTGCCGGGCAAGGTACCGCCTGAGGTTCTCCTCCGCGTCGTGCATGAAACCCGACGAATATTTCCGGTCCCCGACGATGTAACTCTTCACCTGGCTGCAAGCGATCGTGGCGCAATGCTTGCCGTCGCGGATGCCGAACCTGCCGGCCACCTCCTCCTCGATGTACTTTTGCCAGTGGGCCCCTTTCCCGGTGCTGACCTGTTGCTCGACCAGCACATGAAAATAGGCGCACCGCCTTCCCGAAAGCGGCGCCGTAAGCGGTTCGCCGGTAAGCTCCACCCGGCCCGTGATCCGGGCGGTCTCGCCATTGACGAAATTCATGATCTTCCTGGCCGGAGCCTTTTTTAACTTCCGCCGTACAACAGCCTTTTTGCTGAAATAAAGCGCCAGGAAAACGATCGCGCCGGTCACCAGGACCCCGGCCACGATCGCAATGATCGCAAGGTTGTTTTCCATAAAAGAACTATGTGGACAGGCAAAGATACCGTGTTTTGACCGTCACGCATCACCCGTCACGAATTTATCACCCGTCACCCGTCACGTGTCACGAATTTATCACCTGTCACGCGTCACGTGTCACGAATTTGTCACCCGTCACGCGTCACCCGTCACCTGTCACCCGTCACGCGTCACGTGTCACGCGTCACGCGTCACGCGTCACGCGTCACGCGTCACGAAAAGGTTCCCTCCCTACAGGTTGTTGATGTACTCCATCACCGCCACCGAAACGGCGGGGTTGCGCAGGTTCTTGTGGTCGACCCACTCGAGCACGGGCTTCCGCTCCTTCACCGGGTACCCTTCAAAAAGCCCGGACGAGAGGGGGACGAGCCCGTCATTCGAGGGACTGCCGAACAGGACAAAGGCGTCGTAGCCCACCTTGTCCATGATGTCGTAGTAATCCTCCGCCCAGACCCACCGCAGCCGGCCCTTCACGAACTTGAAACTCCCCTTCATCTGCCCGGCGAACACCACGTACCGGCCCCTGCTCTGAACATCGTTGGGGTTGGCGAGGAGCGAAGTGATGAAGGGCGACTCCGGGGCCATGTCTTTCGGCCCGGGAAAATTGATGAAGCAAAGCAGTTTCGTCAGCGTGGCCAGGGGGCTGCCCAGGTGCGGGGTCCCCAGCGCCACCAGGGTGGCAACGTTCCCTCCCCGGGCGATGTATGCCCGCGCCACGAGCCCGCCCATCGAATGGGCAACGATGACCGGGTTCGTCAGGCCGGCGGCCTGCACCGAGTCGAACAGCACCCTGCCGTTGATCCTGATCGAATCCTTCCAGTTGTACTGGAACACGTACACATCGTGCCTCTTTTTAAAGGCGGGGGTCAGCCGGCTGATCACCGCGTCCCAGTGGGTGAGGTCCCCCGTCATCCCGTGGATGAAGATGACGGCGGAGTCGCCGGGATGCTCCGAACTGCTGACCTTCCTGAATACATAGGGATTGTCGGGAAAGACATCCGGGCAATGAAAATTTTCCGATGGTACCACGACCAGCGTCTCCTCGTCGTTGCCCGTTGCGGGGAGCCATTCGGTGTGCACCGATCCCCCCATGACAGCCTGGCTCGTTTCTATGTAGAGGAGCCCCCGGAAGGTGAAATCCAGCCCGTTCTTCTGGAAATCGGCCGTCAGGAAAAGACTGTCATGGTCTACAGTTCCGCTGATGACCCCTGTTGCAAGCATGTTGGAGTCACGCACGGCCACCTCGCCCTCCACCTGGTTGCCGGTGCGGACCAGCGTGAAAAAGTAGAAGTAATTCACCGTGTCGGGACCGGCCTTCACCAGGTTGCATTCCCAGTAGGTCGTTCCCTGCAGCAATTCATCGCTGAGGGGAGGTTCCTTGGTGTCCTTTTTGCAGGCACCGAAGGAAAAAAGGATTCCGAGGAAAGAAAACAGCAGGATTTTCCGAAATTTCTTTGTTTTCATGGGGATTGTTTTTGGCGACAGGAACCTGGCGGGAAGATCTTTCATCAAATATACGTTATTTTAAAAATGTTAACTTTGATCGGAAAATTATTCCACGCATTAGCGCATCGATCATGAAAAGACGGTTCTTCGCCCTTCTTGCCTGCCAGTGTTTCGCGCTGGCGGTCTGCGCCCAGGTGACCTTCGTGGTCCAGTCGCTCCCGGCAAGCACGCCGCCCACCGACAGCCTTTACATCGCCGGCGACTTCTGCGGGTGGCAGCCGGGCTTGCCCGACTACATGCTGCACAAGAACCCGGAACAGAAATGGAGCATCACGCTCCCGGCGCAGGCGGCCGGAACGGTCATCGAGTTCAAGTTCACGCGCGGATCGTGGAGCACCGTCGAGAAAGGGCCCTCGGGGCAGGAGATCCCCAACCGCACCTATACCTACGGAACCACCGCCGGGGTCGTCGACGTTGTCATTGCCAACTGGGCCGACGGTTCGGGAGCCGTCTCCACCGCGGCACCCAACGTGAAGATCATCAGCACGGCCTTCTACATGCCGCAACTCGACCGCACACGCAGGATTTGGGTCTATTTTCCGCCCGACTACGAGACCTCCGGCAAATCCTACCCCGTTCTTTACATGCACGACGGGCAGAACCTCTTCGACGCGGCCACCTCCTTCGCGGGCGAGTGGGAGGTGGATGAAACGCTGAATTCCCTGGCCGGACAGGGGAAAAACGTACCGCTGGTGGTCGGTGTCGACAACGGCGGCAGTTACCGCCTGGATGAGTACACCCCCTGGCGCAACCCGCAATACGGCGGCGGCGACGGGGAGAAGTATGCGCAGTTCATCACCGAAACCCTCAAGCCATACATCGACCAGCATTACCGCACCAGGCCCGGCCGCGAATACACCGGCGTGATGGGAAGTTCGCTGGGCGGCCTGATCTCGCACTTCGCCGCAGTGAATGACCAGGAGGTGTTCAGCAAGGCCGGATTGTTTTCGCCCTCCTACTGGTATTCCGACACCCTCTGGGCGTTTACGCACGATGCAGGCCGGAAGCAGGATGTGCGGTTTTACCAGCTTTGCGGCAGCAACGAAGGGGGCAATGTGGTGGCCGACATGCAGCGCATGAATGATTCACTGGTCGGGGCCGGTTTCGCGCAGGACCAGGTCGCCAACAAGGTGGTGGCCGGCGGACAGCACAACGAAAAATTGTGGCGCGAAAACTTCGGGGAGGCATACCTCTGGCTGTTCAGTTCGTATGCTGACCCCAACGCGACGGAAGAACACCCCTCAGCGGAAAGGGTCCGGATTTATCCCAATCCCGCCCGCGATTACCTTGTCGCCGTCGCGCCCCGCGATCTTCCCGTGCGGGCCGTTAGTGTGTTCAACCCCGTTGGGACCTGCGTGAAGCGCGTATCGTGGCCCGCGGAGAACCGGGTAAGTGTCGGCGACCTCCCGCCCGGCACATATATCCTTGAATGTGAATATGACGGGGGAAGGCTGACGGGGAAGTTCACGAAGGAATGAACGGAGGCAGGCCGGTGCATGGCATGCCGGCAGGTGCGGGGGCCCGGTTGCGATGGCACGAACACCCTGCCGGGAATGGGATTTTCACGGATATTAGTAACGACAAACAAGGCATTTAACACTTTGGCTCATGATGGAGATCTTTCAGCAGGAACCCAACTGGATGGTGCGGACCCTGGCCGGCTTTTTACTCGGGTATTTTTTCACTTACATCATCAAGGCCGTCAATTATCTCTTCCGGCATGTCTTCACCCGGCATTACCTGACGGGCGACTGGTACAGTTACTTCAGGGCCTGGGAGAACGACAAACCCGTGCTGAAGCGCGAAAAGTGGACGATCGGCTTCGGGTTCAACAGCAAACTCAAGGTCAGGATCGTGACCGACGGCACCTTGTCGTACGACGGTGAACTGTCGGAGGAGAAAGGACACCTGATCGTGAAGCTCAAAGCGAAGGAGTACGACGAAAGCGTGTTCGGCAGGTACCCGGTGCCGGTTCCGGGCAACGACTCGACCGTCGTGGGCCTCTTCCTGGCGGTCGACTACAACCGCCACGTCTCGGCCGGCGCCAACATCCTTTCACGGGTCGACCTTTCTGACGACCAGGTGACGGCCTTGATCAGCGAGAACACCGAGGTCGACACCGCCAACGGCATGATCAGGCTGAAACATTAGCAGCACCCCGACCCCGTCGGGGTCCCCCCAAGGTAGATTGTAGTGGAAAGAAGAAGGGAGAAGGGGGAATTGACAATGGACAATGAATTGAAAATTGAAAACGGAAAACAACGTCGTCAACCAATCCCTTCACGCGTCACCTGTCACTCGTCACCTGTCACCCGTCACCTGTCACCCGTCACGCGTCACGTGTCACGCGTCACGATTTTCAACCACCCCATCGGGGTTCCATCCACTTACTCGGGAATGTTATAAAGCTGGCAGACCTCCTGGTAGGTCATGTTCCGCAGTTCATCTGCCGTTGGCTGGCCGGGGGTGCCCGACTTCAGCGCCGGGATGGTGCCGGGAATGGCAATGAACCGGAACTTGTTGCCGCTGGTCGCCGGCACCGCAAACATGTCGCAGGTGAACTCGATGCTGCCGTACTGGTGGATCAGGAAGCTCCAGTTGGCCCCGATGGCATTGGCCGGGAGGGGCCTGACCGAAGATCCGCCGTAAACATCGCCGGCCAGCCACGCGTAGGCCAGCACCACCCCGTTCTCAACAATGGCTTCGGTGAGGTCGGGAGCACTGGCGGCAAAGTACCAGTCGCCCGAAACACCCGACCATGCGGCGGGCGAAAACCATTCGGAATAATAGACCGTGGCGTTCTCGCCGGCCGGTCCCTGCGGTCCCTGCGGCCCCTGGGGGCCTTCTTTACCGCATCCTGCAAGGATAAAGGTCGATACAACGACCAAAAGAAAGAGATTTCCAAGACGTGTATTCATAAATTCTGTTTTTAAGGATTGTTGGGAATCAGATGTGAATTTTACAAAAGGTTACAAACCTACAAAGAAAAATCAAGCAGAACCCTGGCCAGGGAACGCCGGTGAGGCATGCGAAAGGATGTCCGGGTGATGCAAATCCCTCATTCAGCAAGCCTGTATAACAACATGAGGTTCTGAAGCTGTTCGAGCGATTTCTTCGCCGAAGCAAGCGATTGAAAGGCCTCCGGCCTCACAACCGCCTTTTTAAGCGCAAAGCTTACGGTAAGCAGGTAGGCATGGTCGTTGAGACGCGACAGCGAGGAGGTGAGGCTGACGGTCTCATTGTCTTCGTTATGATTGAACATTTCCGCATTGAGAACCTCGGCGGGATGGTCGAAATTCAGCATCATCCGGTAGGTTTTCGTGTAAGCAAATGGAAAATATAGCCCCTGCCAACGCTTCACCGATGGTACCGTAACCTCGAAAGGTTGCAGTATCTCTTCAACAGGCAGGGTGTATTCTGAACTACCGATCAATCGTGTGCGGTTCCTTATCTGCGACCTGAAAGAGAATCGGAACAGATATGGATAGCTGCTGCTATAGGAATCCAGATGGATGGAATCAACGCCAGCCTCTTTCACTAAAACAGCTTCCTGCAGCGTCCTTCCACGGGGCATCCGTAACAGTGAATCAGCCAGTTGCCAGAATTGTCTGCCCGTGGTGCTGAAATCGCCGCTAAGAGTCGCTTTTGCCCTCATATGCCAGAGTGAGTCGCCGGTGGCAATAGTTACCTTTCCGGCTATGGATGAGGTGTTTTCAGTACAGGGATGGCCGGGAATGGTCATCATTCTTACCTTCAGCGTGTCTTCCTGTCGCACCAGTACGGCCGTGGTTCCTCCGTATTCAGGCGATACCTCGTCGAGTTCGAATTTGTTTCCGTAATACACCTGGGGTTGTATGATGTGGAAGTTGTCCTTCTCGTCCCTGAACGCGAGAAATACATCGGAGACCTCGCCCTCACGGAAAAAACCCATGTCGAAAGGCCCTTTGTTCACTGGCCGCACAAAGCAGTAGTAATAGGGCAGGTTCAGGTAATCCAGCATCTTGCGGTACGATTTCATCAGGTTCCGTTTATCCATGTATTTGTTCGACAGGAAAAAACCGATGTTGTATTCCTCCTCTGCCGGGTGAACCGGCCTTATGTCCACATAATCCCTGATGTAGTTGTAAAACTTCCGGAACTGGTACAGCCCCCCGGAATCGGCCAGTGGTTTGATCTGCCGTTCATAGAAGGAAAAGAAATAATTGTGTTTATTCCAGTATGACGCATCGTCGGGATTGAATTCATAGTCGCACACTTGGTAAAGATCCTTCCAGTTTCGGGGACCCGGATTAAAATTCATGAAGGCGTTCGCTGGTTGAACATAAAACGATATATAGGGAACTTCGCAATACATGCAGGTAAAGTTCCTGTCGCGCAGGGGAGGCAGCATCTCCATCGAACATTTCAGCAACAGCTTCGCCGAATCGCGTTCGATTTCGGGTTTCGCCAGCCCGTTGTAACAATTATAGGAGATCATGAATTCGGGGGATGCCTGGACAAGTAGTTCCGAATGAAGGCAATAGAGTTCCGAATGAAGAAAGACATTGAACAGGGAGCTTTCGCTGAATGAACCGTCGTCCGTGTAGTCCCTGCCCCCGGTAGCGCCATATGCGAAACGGGTAAACCGAAAATCGGGATAGTGCCGGACCCGCTTTGTCAGAAAGGTAACCACCTCGTCGCCGACTTCGACCCCTGCGACAGGTACAGAGTAGGTGATGAGATCGGATTTGCCGTCGCCGTTTAGGTCCTGCTCCTTCTTCAGAATGTCAGTCCGTTGGATGGTAATAATCCTGCCGTCGGGTTTGATGGTACGGGCATCGAGGTGACGGACCACCTCCACCCCTTCCAGGGCAGTGACGGTAAGGCTGGAGTATTGGTCGCGGGCAGCGGCCGAAAGGATCCTGATCCTCCGCTTTTCAGTGAAATAACTGGCCAGGTAACCATATTCTAGCTTCTGGAAATAATCGACCATCACCGCATCTTCATTCATGAGCGAGTCGGGTATGGGGATCATTTTTCCGGTCTCAGGCCATGTCTGGTTCTGAATCTGGGCCCCGACAGCCTGGGTCAGCATGACCAGCAAGATAACAACCAGGAGGTCAGGGTGTCTTCGTGGCGATGATGACATCATCGAAGCATTTTGTAATGGAAGAGAGGGATTCATAAAAGTGTTTTTGCAGTGGCCGGGTGATATTGGTGTTGGTTATAGTGAGATCATAACTGAGTTGGAGGTTGGCTCCTTTGATTTCATGGCGGATAGAGAATCCCGGATCACCGGATGTGCCGGTCGCACCCATCTTTACCGACTGCAGGTTCCGGTCGAAGACAATGATCATGTTGACCCGGTCGGTAACAGGGTAGGGGATGACGAGATCGCCCGAACCGGCTTCAGGGTAATGCCTGTGGACAAGGGGAAAGATCTTCCATGGGATGTAGATTTTCCCGGCAATGACCGGTAGTGCAGATGCCGCAACGGAGATCCTGCAGCCTATAACGATCGAATCGGTATACGTCTGAAAGGTAACATCGCGATATTCAATGCCGATCGCAAGCTCCTTCACAAAATCGCCGGTGATCTTCGAGTGGTTCACCCGTCCCAGGTTGACCATCGCGGCCCGCAGATAATCACCCGAATAGCCCCTGAGCACGAGTTCCATATTCCCGTTAAAACCCTCCTTCCCCTCCTCCAGACGCATGGTCACGGAGGTGCTGTTTTCGTGGCTTTCCGGAACTCTGTAGGTAAACGGAAAGCCTTCGTCATGGCCGAACACGAAGAGCGTTGCCGATTCGATCATGTAGCCCGGGCTTGCAACCGATGCGTTCGGATTGGTGGGATCGAGTACGATCCAGCCGCTGTCGGCGGGCTTGCGGAGAATGCATACCATGTGGTTCCCTCCCGTAAAGGAGGGGAATTCCATGTCGAAGGGATGATCCCTGGTGGCACACACAGCCAGCCTCGCATCAAAGCCTTTGTAAACGAGCGCCTGGCAAAGGAAGTTCGATTTATCCTTGCAGTCGCCCATCCGGAAACCGATCACCTGGTTGATGTCCTTCGGAATGAAAGCCTCCATGCCCCGGTAAATGTTGATGTAGCGTATTTTGTCGCGTGCGAAAGCCAGCAGCCTGCCGACTACCGAATCGCGGTCAATGGCGCCGGTGGTGATGCTGTCGATCATGGCGGCTGTGGTTGAATCGGGCGTGATACGGGTTGAAAGATGGCGTACAAACCAATCATTCATGTAACGGTGGGGGCTATTACGGAACCCAGCAGGTACGATCGTGAGCCTGATGCCGGGTACAGCCTGCCTGATAAAACCGGTCAGGAACCGGTGTACCGGCATCCTTTTCATCTCCACCTGTGCAGCCACTGCCCTGAAGTGATAAACGGTGCCGCTTTCATTCAGGGTACTGTCGATGGAAACGCTATGTACATATTCCGGATACTCCAACCGGTAAAAAAGAACCTGTCCCGGCGGTACGACGATCGTATAATCGGTGGTGTCGGCCTGCAGCTGGTTGAATGACAGAAAACTGAGCAGTAACGGTTCACGGCAGAAGACGGTGTATCGCAGGTCATAACGCATCTCAACCGGAAAGGTGAACCGTATCAGATGCATGGTCTCATCAAAGAAATCGTGGCCCGGGGGCATCGGCATCTCCTGAAACTGAAGATCCTTTACCTTTTGCCATTTGGTGGTCTTTAACTGCAACGCTTTGCAATCGCTGATGGCCGACAGGGACGAGACCGGGAAGAACAGGGTGGTCCCGCTGTTCTTTGTGTCGCCGTTCACTTCAGTGAAGCTATGCACTCCGGTATCGCTCACTACAATGATTTCGCGGTAGCTGAAATAACTTTTCCGGAGGAAATTATCAGCCGCCTGGGTGGTGCCCGAAAGCAGCATGGCAAACGGCACCACAAGGAGAGCAGCCGCCCGAGCCACGAGGTCGCGGAACTGAAACATTGATCTGAATATGTATGTCTTCCAGATGGTCCGTCGAAGCCAAATCGTCGACATGACTGTAAAATTTGACGTCTTTGTTATGAAAATGTAAAATTACAGAAGTCTCAGAAATCTTCCAAGAACAAATTTCATTCAACGACATATTTTTGCTAACTTTGCAGGTGTCGCTCCGACCTCCCTGGAACGAACTGAAAACTAGCTTCTCTGCTGATCCTGACAGTTATTTTTTTCGTTCAGACCCCGGCCGTAAAAAAATACCCTCCCGTTGAGTCTTTTCGCGCCACGGGTGTACCTCTTCCGGTTAACATAACATTCATACGCATGAAACTGATCCAGAAAATTGCAGTGCTGGCACTGTCGCTGGTGCTGATGGAGGAGGCGGCCGCTCACATGTATGTTAGCACCATTCCATTCTCGACAATGGCTTCGGTGAGATCGGGAGATTAGTATGCTTATTCCCAAAAAAACCATATCTTTATCATCCGAAACTATCAGATAAATCCTATGACAAAACAAACTCTTAACAAACTGGTATTTACATCGTTTCTTTTTGTAGTCATCCTTTTGACCATATTATCATGCAGTAAAAAATCACCTGACCCCGCCGGTCCGACACCCCTTTCCATCATTACGACAGCACCCTCCGACATAACATCAACCACTGCAAAAGGGGGTGGAAATATTACTTCCGACGGGGGGTCTAGTATTTCAGGACGCGGTGTGTGCTGGAGCACGACACAGAATCCGGCATTATCTGACAGCCATACAAATGATGGGACAGGATCAGGAAATTTTACGAGTAGTATTACCGGACTCGTGCCCGGAACGACTTATTACCTGAGGGCTTATGCGACAAACAGCATTGGCACAGGTTATGGTAACGAGGTGTCTTTTACTTCACAGGGGCTGCTTCCTGCTGTTTCAACCACCGCTATTACCAATATAACTCAAACCTCTGCAACGTGAGGTGGTAATGTGACCACCCAGGGTTCGTTTCCCGTCACCGCAAGAGGTATTTGCTGGAGTACAAATGAGAATCCAACGATCGCCGGGGAACACACCCTCGACGGAACAGGAACCGGTAGTTTCACAAGCAACCTTACGCAACTTAAACCGGATACACAATACTATGTCCGATCCTATGCAACCAACAGCTGTGGCACAGCATATGGCGACCAGGTAATCTTTTCAACACAAGGAACCAGTGCCCTTCCAAAGGTACAACTCATGCAAATCAACAATATCACGACAAACTCTGCAACAATCGTCAGTACCGTAAATTCCGAAGGAGGTTCTCCTGTGACCATGCGCGGCGTGTGCTGGAGTAATACCCCTGATCCTACAATTGCCAACAGTCATACCACCGATGGCGCAGGGTTGGGATCCTACACCAGTGAAATGACAGGTTTGTTAGGGGAAATGATCTACTATGTGAGGTCGTATGCTACGAATGACGCTGGTACCGCGTATACCATGCAGATCACTTTTGAAACCTTACAGTCATTTATGTGCGGTGATACCATTCAATACGGAGGACAGGTCTACCATACGCTGGCGATCGGTACCCAATGTTGGATGAAAGAAAACCTGAATGTAGGAACACGGATTGACGGATCGCAGAATCAAACAGACAACAATATCATTGAAAAATACTGTTATGACAACCTTGAAACGAATTGTGCAATTTATGGCGGCCTATATCAATGGAATGAGCTGATACAGTATGCAATGCCTTTACCGGCCAACCAGGGAATCTGTCCAAACGCATGGCATATTCCAACCGATACCGAATTTACTACGTTGTTCAACTTTCTGGGGGGTGCTGCTGTAGCTGGCGGCAAGCTTAAAGAGGAGGGTACCGCACACTGGAGTGCACCCAACACTGGTGCTACCAATTCCAGCGGATTTATGGGGTTGCCTGCAGGATACAGACATGCCCCGAACAAGTTCAATAATTTGTCATTAAACAGTTACCTTTGGACAACGCCGAAATACGGTTCCGCCCAGTGTTGGACCAGATGATTCGATTATGATTCAGAAGCGGGAAATAAGGTACTTATGAACAGGGTTGATGGTATGTCGGTTAGATGTATAAAGAATTGACGTGGGAATTTTTCCTCTCCTTGCTTACCAGATTTAATGGCGCTCGTTCGGTTAAAAAATTTTTAGCGAACAGGATAATCTTGCATTTTTTGCCAAATCGGGCAACACCGTCTTCGGAATTTGCATTTTTTGCTGACCCCGGCCCATCCCTGTCCTGAATCCAGATTTTTTTACTACCGTTTACCCCACCGGTCTGCCAATCAATTATGATGGGCCTGCCTGCCGTTCTAAATTCGCCGGGTGAACCAATCCACCCACCCCATGGACAAGACTACAAAATATTCGGCAAAATCCCGGCAGATCTGCATGGCATTGTCACTGATGATTCTTTGCTCAATGCAGGGATGCAAATATTACTATAAAGTGCAAACCGTCAGCCCGGTCGCACAAAAAGAGGTAGAAACCTTTACCTCCGGCCACAAGTACATCATCCTGCATCAAAGAGATAATGCGTGGCATCTTTTACAACCGCTGATCTCGGAAAACACGCTCTATGCCAGCCTGTCGGAATTACCGGGTAACCGGTATAAGTTCCAGACTACCAAACCGAAAGGCGGCAACCGGTACATTAAAAAGACAGAGTCATATGTCCTGGAAGAGGTGCACCTGTATGTAACGGATTCGCTTGCAACGGTGAAACCCTACATCGGGAACGTGCAGGTACCCCTTTCAGCCATCCGGCAAGCGGAGGTCTATGTGAAGGCGGGCGGGCGAACCACAGCCTCCTGGCTCGTTCCGGGAATCGGAGGGGCAGTGCTTGGTGGTTGCCTGATAGGGGGTACCATCTTTGTTATCTCATCAATGAATTTCAAAATTAGTATATCACATTAGCCATGGGAAAGACTCCGCGTATCAACCGGCATTTTTAAACTGTCAGCATGCCAAAATGAGATATCCATGATCGCAGAAGCATCAAACGCCGGTGAAAACAAGCATCATCGATATTCAAGATGAACCTTATAGTTAAACAACATAAATATGAAAAACAGAACGAACCCATTGATGTTCCTGTCTGCCATTCTTGTCGTGGCATGGATGTTCTCAGCCGGCTGCAAAAAGGAGGATGACAACAGCGATCCGGCTCCGCCGGCAGGTACCGTCACCGACATCGACGGCAACGTATATCACACCGTGACCATCGGAACCCAGGTCTGGATGGTGGAGAACCTCCGGACCACCCGGTACAACGATGGTGCGGCCATCCCGCTGGTGACCGATGGCGCCGCATGGTCGGCGCTGGCCACGGCCGGCTTCTGCTGGTTCAACAACGATGCGGCGAAGTATAAAAACACCAACGGCGCCTTGTATAACTGGCAGGCTGTGAACACGGGGAAACTCGCGCCGGCCGGCTGGCATGTGCCCACGGATGCGGAATGGACTGTCCTGACGACCCACCTTGGAGGAGAAATCTTCGCAGGTGGCAAGATGAAATCGACCGGCACGATCGAGGGAGGAACAGGCCTGTGGTACTCCCCCAACGCCGGTGCAACCAACGAAAGCGGGTTTACCGCCGTTCCGGCAGGGGAGCGCGACAACAACGGTACGTTCAACCCCATTGGTTTTTACGGCACCTGCTGGAGCGCCACGGAGAGTTTTGCCGGCTATGCCTGGCGACGGAGGATGGTCTACGACGGAACCGGTGCGACGGCTGCTTACTCCGGCATGAATTACGGCTTTTCGGTGCGTTGCCTGCGGGACCTTCCGGCACGATAATCAAAGATCAACCTGTTATGAAGATAAAATCATTATCCGCCCTGTTTGCGCTCCTGTGCATGGCCGGTGTCCATGCACAGGAACTCTCCGTTGATCTTACGTTCACAGCGGTCAACAACGCCGCCTGTGTCCGGCTCGACAGCATCAAAGTGATAAACCGCTCCGTGTGGCCATGGGGGGGCACGGTCATTTACTGGCCCGACACCACCTTTACGGTGAACATCACCCCCGGCAACTCTTTGCTTTATGTGGGTTATTCCAACGGTTTCCCGGTCGGGATCAAGGATCCCGGTAATGGAAGGGAGGAATTCAGGCTGTCGCAAAACCAACCCAACCCGGTCAGCGAACAATGCGCGATCCACCTGTACGTTCCCGGAAACGGGAGCGTGGTCATGAAGGTCGCCGATCTCCAGGGGCGGGAGCTGTTGAACGCGCAATGGCAGCCCGGCAGGGGGCATCACGCGTTCAGATTCAAACCCGGTGCAGGCGGTATGTTTTTCCTGACAGCGCTTTTCAACGGTGAAAGCAGGAGCATCAGGATCCTGTCGACGGCAGCAGGTCATGGCAGGAACTGCACGTTGGAATACGATGGATACCGTGAATCAATAAATGCTCCAAAAACACCGGGAATTGCGATGGCTGGGGCGGGAGAGGAGTCCGGCATCCTCGATCAGCCCACGGGCAATAAAACCTACACGTTCCAGTTTGCGTCCAACATTCCCTGCCCGGGAACACCCACTGTTACATACGAAGGACAGGTGTACAACACCATCCAGATTTTCAGCCAGTGCTGGCTCAAAGAAAACCTGAACGCTGGCACGATGATACCGGGCTCACTGGATCAAACCAACAACGGGATCATGGAGAAGTACTGTTACGACAACAACCCTGACAGTTGCACCAAATACGGGGGGCTTTACCAGTGGAACGAGATGATGCAGTACACGACCCAGCAGGGGGCCCGGGGGCTTTGTCCACCGGGGTGGCACCTGCCGTCGGATGAGGATTGGATGGTGCTGGAAGGGGCTGTTGACAGTCAGTATGGGATTGGTGATAATGAGTGGGACATCAACCAGGCCTTCCGCGGGTTCGATGCCGGCGACAGGCTGAAATCGGCTTCAGGCTGGAGTTTGAATGGGAACGGCAGCGACCTCTATGGATTCTCCGGTCTGCCTGGCGGAAACCGCTTTGAAAATGGTATGTTCAGCAACAGCGGCGTTCATGGCTATTGGTGGACCTCCACGGTATTCTTCCCGCAATATGCCGGCAGGCGCGAACTTTTTTCTGGAAGTCCTGAAGTCGGAAGGGATGGTCATAACATAGAATACGCAGAGAGTGTCCGTTGTCTTCGGGATTTGTAGACTATTTAGCTATTTTCCTATCAAAAAACCTGGATGGGAACAGAAATACTCTAAAGGAAGTAAATAAATGATTGAATTACGTTGGGTAACATGACACTAAAGCATAACAATACAAGTAGTTAGGGCTCTTATCGAACGCTCGACCTTTGCTGTGTTTAGCGGCCAAACGCACCCAACAGAATTTAAAATCAAACAAATTGTATAATATATCTGAAAATGATCATAGAGTCACAACCAATTAAAACGATGTACTATGAAAACAAGAATTTTCATTTTTCTGGTGCTCGGAATTATTTCAGTTACCCAGGGTCAAAACACCATTGATTTGACCTTCACCGCCGTTGACAATGAAGCTTATGTCCGGCTCGACAGCATTGTTGTAATGAACCGTACACAAGGCGATTCCGTTAAGCTTTACTGGCCCGACACAACGCTTACTTATCAATCAACACCCGGTGACCTGCTGCTTTATGTTGGTTATGCCATGGATTATCCTGTGGGAATCGGTTCCATTAGTGAGAAAGAACAGCAATTTCAACTGTTTCCCGGCTACCCTAATCCGGTCAGGGACCAAACGGTAATATCGGTGTATCTGCCTACAAAAGGAGCGATGAACCTGGTGGTTTCGGATGTCAGGGGACGAACCATTGTGAATCTTGGCCAGAATCTTGATGAAGGCACCCATTCCTTTTCGTTTCGCCCGGGTGATGAACGGATTTATTTCCTCACGGCCAGTTTGAACGGGATCACACAAAGCATAAAGATCCTTACCGAAGGTCCGACAGGCGGTAAAACATGCAAACTTGAATACATCGGTCCTGATCATAAGAACCCGGCATTAAAACAATCTCAGCTTAAAGCAGGTCTTGTGGTTCAGGAATCAGGCATTCTGGATACCCCGGGTAATGATACAGCATACACCTTCCAGTTCGCCACCAACATCCCCTGCCCGGGAACACCCACAGTAACGTACGAAGGACAGGTTTACAATACCATCCAGATATTCAGCCAATGCTGGTTAAAAGAGAATCTGAATATCGGTACGATGATACCAGGTTCTCAGAATCAAACCAACAACGGGATCATGGAAAAGTACTGTTACGACAACAACCCTGACAGTTGCACCAAATACGGGGGACTTTACCAGTGGAATGAGATGATGCAGTACACAACCCATCAGGGGACGCAGGGTCTTTGTCCGCCCGGGTGGCACCTGCCGTCGGATGAGGATTGGAAGGTGCTGGAAGGGGCGGTGGACAGCCAGTATGGGATTGGAAATCCGCAATGGGATATCTCATCGGATGGGCGAGGTTATGATGCCGGGACGAACCTGAAGACCACAAGCGGCTGGTATGCAAATGGCAACGGCACTGACCTGTTTGGATTCTCAGGTCTGCCCGGTGGCTACCGCTACTACGATGGTTCCTTCACCTTTGTTGGCTACTACGGCTTCTGGTGGACATCGACGGAGTATTTTCTCCAATACGCATGGTACCGTTACCTCGTTTGCTACCACCCGGTAGTAGGCCGGGTCGGCGGCCTCAAGGAGTTCGGTTTCAGTGCCCGTTGCCTTCGGGATGATTGACAACCGGACTAGTCGCACTAAAACGGATTGGAATAACCCTTGTACTCTTTGTGAAACACTGAAAATTCATATCAAGGAGAAAACGATCAATAATATCCGCATAATTGCGGCAAATGAATCTCCCCTGCCAACTATTGCAAAAAATACTAAATCCTTCACTCAAACCTGATCCTGTTTAAAAGCGCTGACATAACCCCAACCCATGATCCCATTACTCCCAATCGACCTCCCCGTGATCCGGCACGAAACCGGCGACCTGCTCTCAGGTAGGATCTACGTCATTGCTTCCATTACAGTATTCATCATTTACATGGTTGCCGGTCACCGGAAAAAGATCCCGCTCAACCAGCTTATGGCGGGCGCCGCCACCTTCTTCCTTTTCTTTACCCTGGGAAGCCGGCTGCCAGCTATCTCTGCGACGGAATGGTGCCTGCTTCTCTCACACGGGCAGTGGCCCGGCGAAGGGAACAGAACGATCCTTGGCGGACTGGCCGGGATGCTGGCCGGGATGCTGGTGTTTGCCGCATGGATCCGCAACAGCCACCGGGTATTCGACCTGGTGGCCCTCGTGCTGCCGGTCGGCATGGGCATTCAGCGGATCACCTGCCTGCTCTCGGGCTGCTGCTCCGGCATGCCCACCAGCCTTCCCTGGGCGATCCGGTACGACCAGCACTCGGATGCATGGAATTCACAACTGATTTCAGGACAGATCACTCCTGCCGATCTTTGTTCCCTGCCGGTCCATCCAACCCAGGGCTATGACATCGTGGCCTGGGTGCTTATCTTCTTTCTCGCTGCCCGGGCTGCCCGTTACTTCCGTTCTCCGGGCAACAGGCTGCTCCTGACCATCCTGCTGTACGGTTTCTTCCGTTTTTTTCTCGAATTCCTGCGCGATCCCTTTTACGACATCATCCCGGGGGCGTTCGGAGGGATCCGGTATGTTCAGTGGATGATCCTGGCCGGTTTGCCTTTGCCGGTACTGATCATCATGGCGCGGGAACGATGGGCGGGCAAGGCAGGTAAATCCGATACCCGGAAAGAGGCAGGGGAGAAGATGATGAATGCAGCAATAATGCCAGTGGAGGAGACGAACCAGCCGGTGGAGGTGACGAACCAGTCGGAGGAGATGAGGAACCAGTCGGAAGAGGAGATATCCTCGTCGGTGGAAGATAGGGGATTTGCTCGTCAGCTGATCCTGACCATGATCGTGGTAACTCTTTTCCTGCTGTTGTGGCGGTTGCTGAACACGCCGGAGATACTGGCCATGATCCTGCTCCTTGCATCGCTGTTCATCACGACCGCCATCCGGGTCTTCAGAAAAACCAGGGTACCCGGGTTCGGCCAGGGCACGTCCCTGACGCAACAATATTTTAACTGACAGAAGTATATGTGTTAATCATTTGGATTTCAGCGGTCATGGAAAATCATGTAAATAATCATCAGTAATAAAAAAGAAGGACCCGGAAAATGAAAAAGAGCGCAATTTGTTTATGGATCATTCTGATCCTGGCCATGTCCTGCACAAAATCACGGTTTGCCACCACCACCCGGCATTACCGCGATGGGAGAGTGGTCTATACGAATCACTATGCCAGTGAACGGAGCAATCTGCACCGCTCCAGATCCGGAAACTCCACGAAACCAACCCGCGATGAACCGGGAAAAACGGTCGTGAGCCCGCCGGACCGGCCGGTTACGAGTCCTGCCGTTGACTCCTTTGCCTCATCTGACAAAACCATCGTGGTAAATATGAGGTTGAAAAAGTCCGCAGCCTCCCACGTTAACGATTTCACGGAAAGTGCCGGCGCCACGAACCTGCCTGTACCTCCTGATGACCATTTCGCGGGAAAGCATGGAACTTCTAACCTATCTTCATCTCCTTATGATCCTTTCGCGGTGGATGACAACCTGGAAAACCTGGCTGGTCCCCGGACCGGCATGGCCAACCCGGATTTCCGCTCCGAAAAAGAGGTGACCCCGTCCAATACTGCCTGGTCGGCCATCAACAATTCACCTGATAAATTATCGGTCGGGGAACCAGCCCGGACCGGCGACACTACCCTGAACAAGGCGGTAACCGGTAAGGCAAAACCGGCAAAGAAAAACCACGCGACGGGTCCCAAAACCGAAAAACTGGGTCTTACGGGGTTTATTCTCTCCTTTTTTGGGATCGTCCCCCTGATCGGGATCCCCTTTGCCATCCTGGCCATCGTTTTCGGAGCTAAAAGCTTAGGCAAGATCAAAAGAAATCCCGGAAAGTATAAAGGAAAAGGATTTGCAACGGCCAGCATCGTCATCGGTATCGCCATGATCGTGATGAATATCGTGGTCCTGATCGTCAGTATCAATGCGGCAAATAATCCGCCGAAAATTCACTATAACACTTCCGCAAACACTTGCAGGGTTTAATGGTATGACGCCTCTTCAGTAATGTGCCGGTGGAAACAGGCAAAAACAATTCACCCGGACTGCTGTAGGGTCCTGAAAAAGCGCTCTTTGTAAGACTCGCCAATGGGGATCAGCTTATCGCCGGTGCGGATACGGTCGCGTTCAATGCTTTCAATGCGCGGCGCCGAGACCATCCATGACTTATGACACCGGATAAAAGTCATGGGTAACATCCGCTCTATCTCCTGGAAGGTATGGTTGGCAAGGATCCGGGCATTGGTGGTCTGGATGGAGAGAAAGTCCCTCATACCTTCAATGTAAAGGATGTCGGCAAGCATCACTTTCACCAGCTTGTAACCCGACTTCACGAAGATATACCCGTTGGCTGACTGCACCTGCCTTGAGGGTGATTGTTTCCAGAAGAGATAGTCGGCGGCTTTGTTCACGGCCATTTCAAACCGTTCAAAGGTGTATGGCTTGAGCAGGTAATCGGTGGCTGAGACTTCAAAGGCACTCAGGGCGTATTCGCTGTAAGCGGTAGTGAATATGACCAGCGGCGGATCCGGCATCCGGGCAACCAGCTCGATCCCGCTGGTACCCTCCATCCTGATATCTAGAAAAACCAGCTGAACATCCTGTTGCTGAATGAATTCAATGACACCGGCGGCATTTTCAAAGGCAGCCAGCAACTCGAGCTGCGGCATCCGCCGTGCAAACAGCCTGAGCTTGCCCAGTGCCATGGGTTCATCATCAACCGCGATACAACGGATCTTCATCGGGCTCAATGTTTAATGAAACCATATAACGGTTGTTTTTCTTTTCAATAGCATAGGTGTAACGCGCAGGATACAGGAGTTCCAACCGGCGTTTCACGATCGACAGGCCCATTCCCCCCGATCCGATGTTTTTCATCGTTTCGTCGTATAGATTGTCGGCATGAAAATGAATAGACGACCGTTGTAACTCAATGCTGATGCGGATGACACCGGCGCCTGTCCTGGGAGAAGCATATTTGTAAGCATTTTCGACCAGGGGAATGAAAAGCGCCGGTGCGATCAGCAAACTCCCGGCCTGGCCGGTTACGGAGAACCGGATGAAATCAGGATCGGGAGAACGCATTCTCAACAGGCTGATATAGTCTTCCATATACCTGAGCTCCCGGTCGAGCGGTATCTTTTCGGCGGCCGAATCATAGATCATGTAACGCAGCATGTCGCCAAGCCGTGCGATGGCTGCTGAAGCCTGTTCCGGGGCGGTGCAGACCAGGTAATCGATGTTATTGAGCGTGTTGAACAAAAAATGGGGGCTCAGTTGCATCCGCAGCAAAGCCATCTCGCTCCTGATGTTTTGCAGCGAAAGTTCTCGCTTCTCATATTCCAGCCTGAGGGAATCGGAGAACCTTCTGAAGATGACTGCAAGTAAAATGAGGATCAGATGGGGGATGACCGAGCTCATCACCTGCCACATACCGAAAGGGATGGCCGGCAACGAGAAGAAAACCAGCAACGAGAGCAGCAACGCTGCAAGGAGAATAAAGTATACCGGCCTCTTTTTCGCCCATCTGACGCCGAAGAAGGTAAGGTAGAAGAACAGCAGCCCCATGCACAATTCCATGGCGATGACCGTAACCAGGTGCCGCGAAAATGGCGCGTCGGGCTTTGCCTCCAGGTAGACCTTACTGAGAATGAGCGTCAGAAGGGTAAAAACGATCCAGAAAAGGATATGTACCAGGATTTCCGGAAACCTTCTCATATCAGCAGTTTTTTCGTTGCGAAGGTAGCTTTTTTACCAATGGTCAATCCATGGTCTTCTACCGGGATGACTCAGCCCGCGTTAGGCTGGCAAATTTTTTCATGATCACGGCCATGAAGATCATGAACAGGTGCGGGATTACGGAGCTCATGATCTGCCAGAATCCATGGCTCAGGGCCGGCAAGGCAAAGACGATCACCAGCGCTGCCAGGATCCCCGTGATCGTCAGGGCTGCCGGTTTTCTGCCGGTTAAACGGTCAAGGGTGAAAAAGGTGATGTAGAAGAGCAGCATGGACATCGCCAGCTCCAGGAAGATGACATAGGCGAGGTGTTGTTCAAACGGAGCTCCGGGGTTTGAATGGAGGTAGAGCTTGCTGAATGTAAGCACGATGGTGCCAAAGAAAATCCACAGCAAAGCATGCATGGCGATTTCGGTCGATTTTTTCATAATGGTTGAATTTAAGGTTAGACATGCTGCAAATATGGCAGCTATGCCGCCGGTGCGAAAAAAAAGACTGCAAACCGGGTATTCCAGGCTGCAAATGGCCATGATGGGGATGCGAAAACGAATCCGGCATGCAGATCATCCTGAACCAGACCTTCGCGAAAAAAGATCAAAAGAAAACGTCAAAATAAAAGGATAATATCCTTGGCGTGTATTGAAAATATCCATCCCATGAAGTCGCCCGCGATGATGAAGGCGTGCAAATCATGCGCGTTTTGGGCAGGAACTTGGCCTGGCTGTTGAAGATGAAGGAGGCTACATCAGGAAAGGATGACACATTAAGCGGATTTCCGGAACTCAGTTCCCAACCGGGATAACGATAATGTAAACGCCTCCCCCGGAACAAAATGGTCCGCTGGTTGAAATAGGAAAATGTGTTGTCTTTATGAAAACATGTGAGATGACATCAAAAAATGAAATCCTTGCCTATCTTGCTGAAAATAAACCGGCGTTTCAGGAACGTTTTCATTTACTGAAACTGGGTTTATTTGGTTCATTTGCAAGAGAAGAAGCTGATGAATCAAGCGATCTGGATATCATCATTGAACTTGAACCTGGGACACAGGATATTTTTGAATTAAAGCAGGAACTTCGTACGACGCTTGAACAGCAATTTAGCCGGAAGGTCGATATATGCAGAGAAAAATCAATACGTCCAATTTTCAAACCGATGATTTTAAACGAGGCGATATATGTTTAAGGATATTCTGATCGTGCAACAAATGGTCGAACTCATTGACAAGATCATCTTGTACTCAGGGGACTTTGATTCTGTTGAGAGTTTTGTCAGAGATTCAAAGTCGTATGATGCCACTTTAATGCCTTCATCTTTTTCATTTGATCCAGATTCCCTCTTTTTTTAATATTTTCAAATAAAGGAAATCCTCTCTACGGACAAAATAAGCTTCCTTGTGTCTTTTATTAAGATTACAAAATGCTCCCCCGACACTAACTTTTTTTTCGTTACCGGCTGAAGATGATCACCGTTTAATATCCCGGAGAAGCAACGTATACCATCTTCGATATTCACGGAAAAGAGATCCTGCATGGATCAGCCTACCGGCGTTCAAAATTTGGATTAGGTCATAGGATGAGGATGAAAATCAATTGTGAAACACTTGCCTGTCAATATAAATTCGCAGGGTTAACCATCAAACTGACACCATGAAAACGACAAATACACTCAAGTCAAAATCCCGGCAGATCTGCATTGCATTGTCACTGATGATTCTTTGCTCACTGCAGGGATGCAAGTATTACTATAAAGTGCAAACCGTCAGCCCGGTCGCACAAAAAGAGGTAGAAACCTTTACCTCCGGCCACAAGTACATCATCCTGCATCAAAGAGATAATGCGTGGCATCTTTTACAACCGCTGATCTCGGAAAACACGCTCTATGCCAGCCTGTCGGAATTACCGGGTAACCGGTATAAGTTCCAGACTACCAAACCGAAAGGCGGGAACCGATACATCAAAAGCACGGAATCGAATGTGCTTCAGGAGGTGCACCTGTATGTAGCGGATTCGGCTGATACGGTGAAATCCTACATCGGGAACGTTCGGATTCCTCTTTCAGAAATTCAGCATGCGGAGGTCTATGTTAAGGACAAAGGACGAACCAATGCGTCGTGGCTCGTTCCGGGGATCGGCGGGGCTGCGCTTCTTGTTGGCGTTGTGGCCGGAATTATCGTAGTTATGAGTTCTATGAATATGAGCATCAATGTGACCCATTAGCCCCCGGAGGTGAGAGATCATTGGCTAAAGGTTGGTGACTTTAATCACCACAGCCTCCTGCTTCGCCATCTCAGATCTTAAACGTTCGGGTAAGGTCACTTTGATCCCACCGTCCACTTTAAGGTACCGGAGTTTCAGGTTCGGGGAAAGCAGGCTGACTTTCAGCTTTCCCGCGAGGGTCGTCCTGATGGTGATTTCGGCCGGAATTGCTGTGTCATCCTTTGAAACCAGGTAAATGGCGTACACCGCATGTTCCCCTTTGGCGGTATAGGCCACTTTTCCGTCCAGAAACGGTTCAACAGGCTTTGAATCGTAGATGGCATCCCCGTTTGCCTGCAGCCATTTACCAAGCTGCTCCAGGTTTTCATACACCGCGGGTTCGAATTCGCCTTTCCCGTTCGGACCAATGCCAAGCAGGAGGTTCCCTCCCTTGGCCATAATGTTCACCAGCAAATGAACCAGGTCACGCGACGATTTGTAATGGTCATTCTTCACCCAGCCCCAGGCGCCGCCCATGGTAATGCAGCTTTCCCACGGAACCATCAAGGGTTTCTCGGGGGTTTTTTGTTCAGGCGTCAGGTAATTCTCGAATTCGCCCGGCACCCAACGGTCCACAACCAGCATCCCGGGCTGCTTTGAACGGGCTTTTTCAGCGATCAGTTTCATGTTGATGTCCATGTCGTGTGGGTACTTGCAAAACTCCTCCAGCTTTTTGTTGATCAGCGATTTTGGCATCACCCAGCAACCATCCAGCCAAAGGATGTCAACCTTGCCGTATTCCGTGGTCAGTTCATTCAACTGGTTCTGGGTGTATTCCACGAATTTTTTCCACCGGTCGGGGTGTTTCGTAATATCATAGGTCGGGTTACGGTCCTTGGGCGGGTAATAGGGCCACCAGAAGTACGGTGTGGTCCAGTCGGGCTTCGAGAAATAGATCCCCGTGGCCAGTCCTTCCTTTCGGGTGGCATCGAGAACCTCTTTCAGCACGTTCGACCTGGGATTGGAAGAGAACGGGCAGGCCTTGTCGGTTACCTTGAAGTCGGTGTACCGGGTGTCGTAAAGGCAAAATCCGTCGTGGTGCTTCGACGAGTAGATCATGTACTTCGCGCCGGCGTCTCGGAACAGCCTGGCCCATTTCTCAGGGTCAAAATTCACCGGGTTGAACCTGAGTTTCGTGTTGCGGTAGTCGGTGCAGAACCGGTAGTAATCGTCGTACCCTTCGCGGGTGACCCAGTCTTCGGGACACAAGGCCCAGGATTCGACAATCCCCAGCTCGGAATACAGCCCCATGTGGATCAGCAAACCGAACTTGTAGCCCTGCCATCTCTTCAGGTTCTCCATCACCTTCGGGTCATCCGGCCACACATAGGCCTCCGTTTCCGGTACGTTTTGTGTTAAAGCCACTGCCGCCGGGTCGTCTTTGGCACCCCCGGCTTTGTTTTTATCGTCCTGGCCCTTGGCTTGACTGGCCACGATCACCAGGCTGAGCATTAAAACAGCGATCAGTTTACGTTTCATAGAAAATCAGTTTATCTTGTTATTTTTCTGTCGGAATTTTAATGCAGGACAGTTTCGCCGGTAAATATAAGAACCAATTCACACTCAACCACCCATCCCGCAAACGGAATCTTCTGTGAAAGCACCAGCTACCTATTGCCAGGCAAACCCCCGGCGCGCGGGGCGGGGGGGGGGGGGCGGGGGGGGGGGGGGGGGGGGGGGGGGGGGGGGGGGGGGGG
>CAYYPH010000045.1:0-30644 GCA_964473485.1 uncultured Prolixibacteraceae bacterium
CAACCAAACAATCACTCATTCACTCATTCACTCATTCACTCATTCCTTGTGGTTCCCCATTCACCGATATTCGCGACGGCAAGACCTATCCGACAGTCCATTTAGGCTCCCAGTGCTGGATGCAAAAAAACCTGGAATACGGAACGACCATTCCATCCACCATTCCCCAAACAGATAACTGTATCCCCGAAAAATACTGTCCTACTGCCTATTGCCTATTGCCTATTGCCTACGTTTATCAGTGGGACGAACTCATGCAATACCAAACCGCCGAGGGCTCCCAGGGCCTTTGCCCGCCGGGATGGCATGTGCCATCGGAATTGGACTGGACCGTGCTGTTCAACTTCTACCAGGGCGCAAGCCGCGCCGGGCGGCCGCTGCAGGATACGGTCATCAACGGCTTCAAAGCGCTGATGAGCGGAGTGTTTTATTCGCAAAGTTTCCTGAACTATCAGGATTTTGCCACGATTTTGTGGTCATCGACGCCGTCGGGCAGCGATCGCGCGCTGGCCCATGGCATGAACACCTGGAACTTTTCGGTATCGCTTTACCCGGCGCTGCGGTCGAATGGGTTTGGGGTGAGGTGCGTTAAAGATCCATAAGAAAGGACTCAAATTGAACTGATCCATACTCTGGAAGCAGCCTGAAATCTATCATTTTTCCAGAACCGGGCGTGCAAACCAGGCGTGCAATATGCACGCCCGATTGCACGCCCGGTCTTTTTCTACATTATTGATTTACAATCTGTTTCATTTTCTGTTTCACTGAAATGCCGGCAACTTGTTGCCGAAAAAAAAAGTTTTGTTGCTATTGGATGGCAACTTTCTCCATTTTAACTTTATAGAATTCAAATAGTTATAAACATAAAAACAGAACATGATGAAAACAAGATTCACTTTTACCTTGTTATTAATGTCACTTTCCTTAACTGTCTTTTCGCAGAACATTCCGATCAGAGAAAATCAAGTCAAATCTTTAAATTTGTAAAAATGAAAACACTATCAATTTTTATTCTGCTCATATGCAATGTTGCCGCATTTGGTCTGAACAATTCACTTCTGGAATATAGACCGGAGGTGGAGCCTTGTGACAACGAGGGTACGAATGTTACCTTTGTGGTAAGTGTGCTGTCAAGCGATTGCCCGGCCTTGCAGAACTGCACCATTCATGTTGTAGTTTACTATAAAAGAACGGGAGCTGAAATTGGTTCAGCCAATTATGTTTACGGGACCAATACCTATTATATTCTTGTCGGCTATGTTGATGATTCTGAGGAGGTATGTGCAACCCTTGAGATTAATGGCTACTGTAATCCTTCATTGACACCCATTCCAAAATGTATATCAGGTTCATATAGTGGGAATGTGCCAATTGACTACGCATCTTACACTTGCGATTGATTATTATCGGTAAAATCTTTTTGAAATCGGTCTGGGCTGATAAAATGACTTTTTAATCCAAAATGATAGATAAAAGGATTATATGAAAGTGCAGGAAAGCCAAAAATTTCTATGGCTGATTATTGGTCTTTTGTGCCCAATTGTATTATCAGCCCAAACCGATACCGAATTCTGGTTTGCGGCGCCTGAGATCAGCTATGAGTTTGCGGCTCCGTCACCGATCGCTGCAACCGGAATGGACCGGCCAATCGCGTTGCACCTTTCCACCTTCGAATCGTCAGCCACCGTGACTGTTGACCAGCCAGCCAACCCGGCCTTTGTTCCCATCGTTCAGACCGTTTTGCCCGGGAACTCGACCACGATCAACCTCACGCCATACATAGATATGATCGAGAATAAACCGGCCAATACTATTCTCAATTATGGGATTAGGATCCGGTCGACGAAACCGATTACGGCATTTTATGGGCTTGACTGCCTCCAAAACTCTGCCGTTTACACCCTGCTGGGTAAAAATGCATTCGGGCAGAATTTCCTGATCCCTTCGCAGTTCGCCTATGATAACTATCCATATGCATCTCCCGATGCAAGAAATAGTTTTGATATTGTGGCTTTGAAAAACAACACCACCGTAACGATAGTGCCTGCCAAACCCATCCTCGGGCATGCGGCAGGGGATACCTTTTCGATTGTATTAAACAGGGGACAGACCTGGGAAGGACGTGCCGTTTCAGGAAGCGCCAGCCAGCATTTAGGAGGAACCTTTCTCTGGTCCGACAAACCCATTGCTGTTACCATTTCCGATGATGCCGTTTACGTACCTATCTCAGACGTTTCGGTTGATGCAGCCGGCGATCAGCTGATTCCGGTTGAATTGCTTGATACCGCCTATTTCCATGCAGGTGGTGCCAGCAGTAATCCAACATATAACAGAGTCTATATTTATGCGCTGGAAAATGCCACAACGATTGATACAAATGGAAGCTTTGCAGCTATGCTGAACCGTGGTGAGTACTTCGAGCATTGGCGAAACTACGCAAACGGATCTGTACTTGGCTGCGGATATGTTCGAAGCGATAAACCGGTTTTGGTCTATAATTTTTCTGGCAGGTGCAATCCGGTCTTTGCTCAAACAGGGGCATCCGTTATTCCACCCTCAAAATGTTCAGGAACCAGGAAAGTGGCAATGACCCATAATTCAATAATTTCTGGTTCCCAATATTATTTTACAATGATTACGAAGGAGGGAAACCAGGGAGCATTTACAATAACCGGAGTACCTCCCATAATAATCCTGCCACTATATTTTCAGCCAGTACCCGGAACATCCGGTTCATGGGTGGAGAGTTCATGGACATGCTCCGATGGTACCTGGCCTCCCGGACTAACAAGAATTCTTTCAAACACGGCTGGTTCATTTATGGTGGGAACAGCATATGGTGATTTGCAAAATTCATCGCAGGTTGCCTATATTACAGATGTTAGTGCGCTGAATCTTGGCCCGGATATTTCAATTTGTCCTGGTGACTCCGTGGTTCTTGATGCCGGTTACGGTAAATTATCTTATTTATGGAGTACGGGTTCAACCAGACAAACCATTACGGTCAAAAATGATGGCATCTATTGGGTCACAGTGCAGGATGTGAACTGTACCCTGACCGATACCATCCAGGTCTCCTATTGGCAAGTAACCCCGGTTTCCCTGGGCAATGACAGGTTGCTTTGCCAGGGCGACAGCGTATTGCTAAATGCCGGACCGGGTTATTTCACCTACCTATGGAGCACAGGAGCCACCTCGCAAACCATCTGGGCCAAACAACCCGGCAACTACTGGGTCAGGGCACAGCAATACGATTGCTTTGTATATGATACCGTGATGGTAACGCTGGTGCAGGGGATCAATGCCGGTCCCGACCGCTCAATGTGCCCGGGTGACAGCGTTCTGATCGACGCCGGACCGGGAATGACCACCTATCTGTGGAATACCGGGGCCATCACCCAAAGCATCTGGGGCACCACGGCAGGGACCTTTTCGGTGACCGCCACGGCCCAAAGCTGTACTTTCAGGGATTCGGTGGTGGTGAGCTATCTGCCTTACCCGGTGGTTACCCTCGGCCCCGACACGGTTCTTTGCGCCGGCCAGAGCATCCTGTTCGATGCCGGTTCCTGCACCGGCTGCACTTACCAGTGGGCGAACCTGGCCACCGGGCAGATGAACATCGGAACAGGTCAGACATACACGGCAACAACCGAAGGGATCTACAGGGCCACCGTAACCGGACCGAACGGCTGCAAGGGGAGGGACACGGTAACGGTGACCCTCGGCCAGCCGGTCATCATTGGAATTAACATAGCGGCATCATCGACAGAAGTATGCGAGGGTACACCGGTCACCTTTACCGCCACGGCGGTCAATGGCGGATCTAACCCCATCTACCGGTGGAAGGTAAACGGCGCTAACCAGTTCACCGGTTCACCCGTTTACACCTACAACCCGTCAAACGGGGATGTCGTGACCTGCGAACTGACCTCCTCCTTATCTTCCTGCATCTCCGCAAACCCTGTTACATCGAACGTCCTCACCATGACGGTGAACCCGATACTGCCGGTCAGCGTTTCGGTTACGGCCTCGGCCAATCCCGTCTGCCAGGGGGAACCGGTGACATTTACAGGAGCCGCCATGCATGGCGGCTCTACACCCCTGTGGCAATGGTTGGTGAACGGATCAATCGTGTTCACCGGTTCACCCGTTTACACCTACACCCCTAACGACGGCGACATCGTAATTGTCCATTGTCAATCGTCAATTGTCAATTGCGTTTCCAACAATCCCGCCACCTCAACTCCCATCACCATGACCGTCAACCCCAATCTCACCCTCTCCGTCACGGTCACCCCGTCATCCAACCCGTTCTGCCAGGGGGAACCGGTGACATTTACAGGGGCCGCCAATTATGGCGGCCCTACGCCGTTGTGGCAATGGTTTGTCAATGGCGTTAACCTGTTCACCGGTTCACCCGTTTACACCTATACGCCCAACGACGGCGACATCGTAATTGTCAATTGTCAATCGTCAATTGTCAATTGCATTTCAAACAATCCCGCCACCAGCCCCCCCGTGACCATGGTCGTCAACACTAGCCTACCCGCCGGGGTGACCATCGCGGCCTCCGACAACCCCTTCTGCCCCGGAACAACGGTCACATTCACGGCAACGCCCGTCAATGGCGGATCATCGCCAACCTACCAGTGGCTGGTCAACGGCGCTATCCAGTTCACCGGTTCACCCTTTTACCAGTTTACCCCGCAGGCCGGCGACAGCATCCGCTGCATCATGACCTCCAACCTGAGCTGCGTGACCGGCAACCCGGCCGGCTCCAACAAGATCATCATGGCCGAAAAGATCAAACCCACAGTTACCTTCACTCCCTGCTTCGACACCATCACAACGGTCAACGCCAGGCCCTTCAGGCTGCGCGGTGGCCTTCCGGTGGGAGGAACATACTCCGGACCCGGCATTAATTCAACCACCGGCATCTTCACCCCATCCCTTGCCGGCCCCGGGAATCACCAGATCACTTATACCTACCAAAACACTTATGGTTGCGAAGCAACCAAACAATCACTCATTCACTCATTCACTCATTCACTCATTCCTTGTGGTTCCCCATTCACCGATATTCGCGACGGCAAGACCTATCCGACAGTCCAGATCGGCACGCAATGCTGGTTTCAGAAAAACCTTGAATACGGACTCACCATCCCTGACAATATACCTCAAACCGACAACTGCATCCCCGAAAAATATAATTGTCAATTGTCAATTGTCAATTGTCAATTGTCCGTTTACCAGTGGGACGAACTCATGCAATATCAAATCGCCGAGGGTTCCCAGGGCCTTTGCCCGCCGGGATGGCATGTGCCAAATGAATCGGACTGGACCATGCTGTTCAACTTCTACCAGGGCGCAAGCAGGGCCGGGCGGCCATTGCAGGATACGGTCATCAACGGATTCAAAGCGCTGATGAGCGGGGTGCTTTACTCGCAAAGTTTCCTGAACTATCAGGATTTTGCCACGATTTTGTGGTCATCGACCCCTTCGGGCAGCGATCGCGCCCTGGCGCACGGGATGAACACCTGGAACTTCTCGGTGTCGCTATACCCGGCGTTGCGGTCGAACGGGTTTGGGGTGAGGTGCGTCAGGGATCCATAATCCGGATTCGGGACTTCAGATATGGCATTGTTTGAAATATTTATTCCTTTTCCTTTATTGATCTTTCCCTGTTTTTGTTGTATATTTGTAATTTATCAACCGACTGTATCATACCTGACAGTAAACAAAAATTCTTTCTCCAAAACAGGACTGGTTTACTAAGTCATCCAAAAAAAACCTCCACTCATCATGAAAGTTTACCCATTTGGCAATAGTTCAAACCATCAATCAGAAAGGAGGTAACGGCAAAGTTAAGAAAAGAAGTTAACCTGAGGTATTGGAATAAATCGAATCCTTATCAACACGGATTCCGCCAATGCAAAAAAGGTCATTTTGTTGTGAAGGCCAAACTTTTAATCCATTCATTATGAAAACAAAGAGTATCATTTTAGCAGCCTTGCTTTGTCTTTTCAACCTGGCAGGGATAGCATCCGACGATCGGAATGTTCCGCCCAATTGTACAATGGTGACGAATGTCACTTACACCGTACACGTAAGCGGTGAGGATTGTCCGGCATTTCAATATTGCGTCATACGGATTGTGATCTATCGCCAGGAAACAAATGCTGAAGTTGATACGCAAAATTATAAATACGGGGAAGACGAATATGTCTTTTTCTTTGACGAGATTGATAACAATTACCGTTATTGCGCTAAATTTGAAATTGTTGTAGAGTGTGATTATGACTTGCAGGTTACACCTTATTGTCACGGTATGGTACCACAAAGTAGTGGCTCCTATCCGTTGTATCCTACATATTCCTGCGAGTAAACAGAAGCGCAGAAGTAATGGAAACTTTTCCCAATTGTTGGTATAATTATGCATTTTCTTTAACATTACTTCTGTGCTTTTTACTACTAAAAGCAAATATTGTCAAAAGCCAGACCGACACCGAATTCTGGTTTGCGGCGCCTGAAATTTCTTATGAATTAGTTACTCCATCACCAATTATAGCTGCAGGATTAGATCGACCCATAACCATTATCGTATCTACCTTTGAAACAGATGCAGTTGTGACCATCGATCAACCAGCTAATCCATATTTTACTCCCATCACCCAAAACATAATACCGGGTTATTCAACAACTTTCGATCTTACATCCTTTATTGATATGGTCGAAAACAAACCGGCAAATACCGTTCTCAATTATGGGATAAGGATCAGATCAAATAAACCCATCTGCGCAACTTATTCAACCTGCCACCCGATCAGTTCTTCCTTGTACACGCTTATGGGTAAAAATGGATTGGGACAGGAGTTCATAATCCCCATGCAGCAGCATTTCAACAACCATCCAAACGCTTCCCCCCCTGCGAGAAGCTGCTTTGATATTGTTGCTACACGAAACAATACGAATGTCACCATTGTGCCTTCCAAACCTTTGATCGGACATCCGGCTTCTGATACTTTTTCGATTGTATTAAACCGGGGGCAGACATGGGAAGGCAGGGCAATTTCAGGCGATTCCACTCTGCACCCCGGCGGCACATTTGTTTTTTCTGACAAACCAATTGCTATTACTGTCACTGAAGATCTTCTGTTTTATCCATTGTCAGACCATTCGATTGACATCACAGGCGATCAATTGATACCGCGTGAACGGTGCGGGAAACTGTACTACCCTTCTGTAGGAAACGCACACCTGCCTGCAGGAAACAGGGTTTTTGTCTATGCTTTCGAAAATAATACGAACATTGACACCTCTGGTTTGTTTGCTGCAACCATTAACCGTGGAAGTGTTTTTGAATATTTTCTGAACGAAGCAGATGGCAGTACCAGAGCCGCGGGATTTCTGGAAGCTGATAAACCCATCCTTGTTTATGGGGTTGGGGGTGAGGCAAATAGCTGGAGTGCACAGTTTTCCGCTAATGTGGTTCCCCCTGCCGAATGCTCCGGTTCAAAGAAAGTTGTAATAACCAATTCTCAATGCAGTAATAATTCAGTAGTGGGCTTAACGGTTATTTCAAAAACAGAAAACCAGGGTTTCTTTACGATTAGCGGATTACCTCCCCTTACAATCGGATCAACACTTTATCCGATACCTGGAACCGGAGGACTTTGGGGTACTTCTGTAATGGGCGTTGGTGGTATTGGTTTTTTACCAGGCACTTCCAGAATCATTTCTAATACGAATGGAAAATTCCATCTTTGCGCATTGATAGGCGATACAAATTATCGTCAATTTTCCTATTTTACAAATTTCGGCTCACTCAATTTAGGTCCCGATGCCAGTATGTGCCCGGGAGATAGCCTGATCCTCGATGCCGGATTCGGATATTCAACCTACCTCTGGTCGACTGGCGATACGACGCAAACCCTGCCCGTGAAAGGAGCGGGTACCTATTGGGTGACCGTGTCGGATGATGAATGTACGCTTTCCGACACCATCGAAGTTTCTTATTGGCAGGTGACACCCGTCTCCCTGGGCAACGACAGGTTGCTTTGCCAGGGCGACAGCGTATTGCTAAATGCCGGACCGGGTTATTTCACCTACCTATGGAGCACAGGAGCCACCTCGCAAACCATCTGGGCCAAACAACCCGGCAACTACTGGGTCAGGGCACAGCAATACGATTGCTTTGTATATGATACCGTGATGGTAACGCTGGTGCAGGGGATCAATGCCGGTCCAGACCGAACGATGTGCCCGGGCGACAGCGTGCTGATCGACGCCGGACCGGGAATGACCACCTATCTCTGGAATACCGGGGCCACCACCCAAAGCATCTGGGCCACCACGGCAGGGACTTATTCGGTGACCGCCACGGCCCAAAGCTGTACTTTCAGGGATTCGGTGGTGGTGAGCTATCTGCCTTACCCGGTGGTTACCCTCGGCCCCGACACGGTTCTTTGCGCCGGCCAGAGCATCCTGTTCGATGCCGGTTCCTGCACCGGCTGCACCTACCAGTGGGCGAACCTGGCCACCGGTCAGATGAACATTGGCACAGGTCAAACATACACGGCAACAACCGAAGGGATCTACAGGGCCACGGTGACAGGGCCGAACGGCTGCAAGGGGAGGGACACGGTGACGGTGACCTTAGGCCAGCCGGTCATCATCGGAATAACCATCGCGGCCACCTCGACAGAAGTATGCGAGGGTACGCCGGTCACCTTTACCGCCACGGCGGTCAATGGCGGATCTAACCCCATCTACCGGTGGAAGGTAAACGGCGCTAACCAGTTCACCGGTTCACCCGTTTACACCTACAACCCGTCAAACGGGGATGTCGTGACCTGCGAACTGACCTCCTCCTTATCTTCCTGCATCTCCGCAAACCCTGTTACATCGAACGTCCTCACCATGACGGTGAACCCGATACTGCCGGTCAGCGTTTCGGTTACGGCCTCGGCCAATCCCGTCTGCCAGGGGGAACCGGTGACATTTACAGGAGCCGCCATGCATGGCGGCTCTACGCCCGTATATCAATGGATGGTGAACGGTGTCAACGCCGGGACAAATAACCCCGTTTTCACCTACACCCCCAACAACGGCGATATTGTAATTGTCAATTGTCAATCGTCCATTGTTAATTGCGTTTCCAACAATCCCGCCACCTCAACTCCCATCACCATGACCGTCAACCCCAATCTCACCCTCTCCGTCACGGTCACCCCGTCATCCAACCCGTTCTGCCAGGGGGAACCGGTGACATTTACAGGGGCCGCCAATTATGGCGGCCCTACGCCGTTGTGGCAATGGTTTGTCAATGGCGTTAACCTGTTCACCGGTTCACCCGTTTACACCTATACGCCCAACGACGGCGACATCGTAATTGTCAATTGTCAATCGTCAATTGTCAATTGCATTTCAAACAATCCCGCCACCAGCCCCCCCGTGACCATGGTCGTCAACACCAGTTTGCCCGCCGGGGTGACCATCGCGGCCTCCGACAATCCTTTCTGCCCGGGCGAACCGGTTACGTTTACAGGAGCCGCCATGCATGGCGGCTCTACACCCCTGTGGCAATGGTTGGTGAACGGATCAATCGTGTTCACCGGTTCACCCGTTTACACGTTCACCCCACAGGCCGGCGACTCCATCCGCTGCATCATGACCTCCAACCTGAACTGCGTGACCGGCAACCCGGCTGGCTCCAACAAGATCATCATGACCGAAAAGATCAGTCCGACAGTCACCTTCACCCCCTGCTTCGACACCATCACCACTGTCAACACCAGGCCCTTCAGACTGCGCGGTGGCCTTCCGGTGGGAGGAACTTACTCCGGACCGGGCGTTAATTCAGCCATGGGCCTCTTTACCCCCTCCACCGCTGGCCCGGGAACCCACCAGATCACTTATACCTACCAAAACACCTATGGTTGCGAAGCAACCAAACAATCACTCATTCACTCATTCACTCATTCACTCATTCCTTGTGGTTCCCCATTCACCGATATTCGCGACGGCAAGACCTATCCGACAGTCCAGATCGGCACGCAATGCTGGTTTCAGAAAAACCTTGAATACGGACTCACCATCCCTGACAATATACCTCAAACCGACAACTGCATCCCCGAAAAATATAATTGTCAATTGTCAATTGTCAATTGTCAATTGTCCGTTTACCAATGGGATGAGCTCATGACCTACCAAACCGCCGAAGGTTCCCAGGGCCTCTGTCCTCCCGGCTGGCATGTGCCTACCGAAGCCGACTGGACCGTTTTGTTCAACTTCTACCAGGGTGCAAGCCGCGCCGGGCGGCCGCTGCAGGATACGGTCATCAACGGCTTCAAAGCGCTGATGAGCGGAGTGTTTTACTCGCAGAGTTTTCCGAATTATGAGGATTTTGCCACGATTTTGTGGTCTTCCACCACTTATGGCAGCGATCGCGCGCTGGCGCATGGTATGAATACCTGGAATTTTTCGGTGTCGCTCTACCCGGCGCTGCGGTCGAATGGGTTTGGGGTGAGATGCTTGAAGGACATCACAAATTAATTAACGATTAATTAATATAAAAATCCGAAAAGCCACAAAGGAATCCTGTTCCCGGCAGCATACTCAATGTTATCAGCTGCAATATAGGCCTTATCAAGTGAAGCGATCTGTTTTCGGGCTTTATTTTTTCCGCCGACTTCGAATGTGAACGTATCATCCACCACGAAATCACTGACCGACGAAGCGGCAACAGGATAGTTTATCCGTAACTGATTCAGGAAAAATGTTTCTCTCGTTGTGCCGGTATTTGATGCGGAACCGGCTAATGCATCAATCAGATTCGGATTATTCAGGTATATTTTTTCCGGTTTATTCATCTTTCCGAGTCCATGTGCGTCACATTGCAGCAGGATCAGTAAATCCGCCTTCTCAAGAAGATAAAGGTATCGCAGCAGGGTTTCACGGCTTACGCCTACCTGTTGACTCAATTTTAAAATATTTGGTTTATAAGGAACAATCACTGCAAGGATGGACAACAATTTTCGTAAGTTGTGAACCGCAGTGAAATCAATGTTATCAATTGAAGGGATATCACTCTCCAGGACGTGGTTCACGGTTTGTTTCAACCTGGTTGAAAAGTCGCGTTCTCCTTCAACAAAGAACGGATAATAGCCGGTTTTAAGATATTCTTCAAATACCTTAATGGGTTTGATTTTATTCAGAATCCCTGTTATGTATGATGAAGGATGATTCAGTATGTCCGATAATTGAAGAACCGGAAAATGATGATTATATTTTAATCCGATGAATTCACGAAACGATAATCCCTGCATCGCATAATGAATGGCCCTGCGGCTGAGGTCTGCCTTTCCTTCAAATATTTGTAAAGCGGACGATCCGGTGACCACCATTTTCAGATCAGGAAAATAATCGTAGCAGTTCTTTATCTCCTGCGACCAGTTCCTGTATTTATGCACTTCATCAAGAAAAAGATACTTTCCCCCTTTCTTTACAAATTCATCTGCAAAATCAACAATTGTATTCCGTGAAAAATAGAGATCATCCATGTTCACATAAATAACCTCATCCGGTTTTTCATTCAGGTTTTCCCGGATGTATTGCAGCAACATGGTCGTTTTCCCGATTCCCCGCGCTCCTGTAACAGCAATCAGCCTGTTATTCCAGTTAATCTTGTCCCACAGGTATCGTTTAAAAACAGTATTTACAGCATGTATCCTTGATCTTGAAAATTCAATGAGTTTCTCCATTTATGTCAGATATATTTTGCAAATTTAATCAAAATATGCAATACGGAGATGACATATTTATGCTCATTTGGTTTTATTACAACAAGGTGGGGTTGACCGGGAGCCGGCTCATGGGATGGTCACCAATCGATGTTGGGGTACCACTTGTGCCATATCTCCCCGAACTTTCCGTTGTCGACGATCGCCTGGTATGCCTGCGTCCATTCCTGTACGTAGGCTGCCCTGGTGTCCTTGCTGAAGGCGAAGTACGACTGGCTGGACGAAATGGTCAACGCTTTATTGACATCTCCCGGGAGGTAGCCCAATTCGGCCAGGAGGTAATTGATCGAAAGATCGTTCAGCGCCGCGGCATCCGCCGTTTTCTGCATCAGCCGGGTGAGCGCCTCCTGCGGCGTGGAGCAGGTGACCAGGTTGGTAAACCCAAGCGCCACCAGCTCATCATGAACCGACCACCCGTCGGGCACAGCAATGGATGCGAGTTGCCTGGCCTCCCCGATCGTTGAACAGGTGACGGTTCCGTCGGACCGGATGAAAAGGCAGGAGCTTCGCTTGCAAATGGGACCCACCCACTGAAACAGGAGTTCACGCGCTTCAGAGCGGACCGTGCTGAACACCATCGCGTTGGGGGCGAGCAAGGCCTGCCCATATGCGGCATTCCAGGAGGTCAGCAGGATGGGTTCTTCCCGGCCCATGACGCGCATCACCTCCCGGATGATCTCCACCGCGCTCCCGTTAAGCTGACCGGCATCGTCCAGGTAGTTCTGCGGGGGATTCTCCTCGGTGTAAATGGTGACCAGGCCAGGCGCCTTTTCACCCGGCAGGTACTTTTCGTAGATCGACTGAAGCAATCCGCTCTTTTTCATGGCATCCAGCTTATCCTGCCAGGCCGCCACAATGGCGGGAGAGGTGGAAGGCGAAAAGGCAATATAACCCTGGTCGATCGCGTAAACGAACAGGTCATCAAGCTGCGACACATCAAATCCACCTGCCTTTGCCGAAGCTCTTACCGGCTGCGCGATCTCGAAAACGGTCTCGACTCCGCCCTGGTAAAGCGAGGCGATGGCCTCCCCGAGGGTGCTGTAAAACACCAGGTTGGTAAAACCGGCGCTGACCAGGATCTCCGCAGGGGCATACCCCGTTATCACCCCGACGGACTGGAGTTTTTTTGCGTCATCAATGGAACTTACCTTCAGTTGCGATGACTTGAGCCCGACAAATTCGGTCAACGAAATGGTGACCGGTCCCACCCATTGCAACTTGCTTTTCCTGCCTTCGGTCAGGCTCGTGGTGAAGAGCGCCACATTTTTGGTCGTCATCACCAGGTTCAGGGCGCTGTCCCAGTTGGTTGTAATCGAAATCTTCTGGTTGTCGGGCGACAACTGCCCGGTGATCGCCTGCACCACCTCTACGGTAATACCCTTTAGCTGACCATTTTCCGAATAATTGAACGGTGCGAGCTCCTCGCAGATGATCGTCAGCGTCTCCGGCTCCTGCGTATCAGCCTTTTTCTTGCAGGTAGTCATCGGGACCAGCATGCAGCCCGCCAGGAAAAGCGTAATGAAATGTTTCATAAAGATTTTGCTAATTGAGTGATGGCCTAACAGGAGATAAAATTAGTTTAAAATGTCAATGCGTTCAATATCTTCGTTTTATTTTTTTTCAATGAGCGAAACAAGACTCCCCGAAATCAATTTTATCCTATGAACCGGAGCATAGCGGAGCTCGGCGGAGCCAATTTTGCATTTTAACTTTGAATTTTGACATTTGAATTTTGACATTTGAATTTTGAATTCATTAATTTCATCTGTTTTCCATTCTCAATTTTTGAATCCGGTTTCCCGGCAGGAGAAAACAAATTTTTCCTACCTTGGGGGCAAATTCCAGACTTCCATGAGCAACAACATGAACCGCCGCCAGGCCCTGAAAACCATGGGTTTGACCATCGGGGCCGCCGCCTTTGGCCTGAAAGGCTTCACCCAGACCGGTGAAAACCTCTTCGAATACCCGTTAAACCACCGCGACATCTACCTGCCGTTCGACAACCCGCTGGGCAGGCCACTCACCGCCATCACCTGCGGTGCCGGATCGCGCGGCAACCTCTATGGCGACTATGCCGTGAACTTCCCCGAACAGATCAACATTGTGGGTGTGGCCGAACCCATCGCCATCCGCAACGAACGGTACACCAAAAAGCACCGGATCGCGGAAGAGAACCGGTTTAAGACCTGGGAGGATGTCTTCAAACGGCCCAAATTCGCCGACGCCATCATCATCACCATGCCCGACCACCTGCACTACGAGCCCTGCCTGCAGGCCATGCAGATGGGGTACGATGTGCTGCTCGAAAAACCAATGGCGCAGACCGAACAGCAGTGCCGCGACATCCTGGCCATGACCCGCAAGACCGGGAAGATCGTGGCGGTGTGCCACGTGCTGCGCTATTCGCCCTATTTCATCAAAATGAAAAAGCTGATCGAAGAGGGCGCCGTCGGCGAACTGGTGAGCATCCAGCACCTGGAACCGATCCAGCACATCCACATGTCGCATTCGTACGTGCGCGGCAACTGGCACGATTCAAAAGCCACCACACCCATCATCCTGGCCAAGTCGTGCCACGACCTCGACATCCTCCGCTGGATGACCGGTAAAAACTGTAAATCGATCTCGGCATTCGGCGACCTGAAATGGTTCCGCAAGGAGAACGCCCCACAGGGAAGCACGGCCCGTTGCATGGACGGGTGCGCGGTGGAGGCCAACTGCCCCTACTCGGCCATGAAGATCTATTACCGCGAACGCGACTACATCTACGTGTTCGACCTCCCCGAGGACAAGGAGAAGCAGGGCGACGCCATCCTCGGATATCTGCGCACCACCAATTACGGGCGTTGCGTCTACAAAATGGAGAACGATCAGCCCGACCATTATGTCACCTCGATCCAGTTTGACCAAAGCGTTACGGCCGCCTTCTCGATGGAGGCCTTCACCTCCTACCACGGCCGCCGCACCCGCGTGATGGGCTCGATGGGCGACATGGCGGGCGACATGAACGAGATCGTGCTTACCGACTTCCGCACCAACACCGCGGTAAAGCTCGTGCCAAAGGCGGAAGACGTGGAGAACTACAAGAACAGCGGCCATGGCGGCGGCGACTGGTTCCTGATGCGCGATTTCGTGCTGGCGGTGGCCAACCACGATCCCAAATACCTCACCTCGACCATCGACCAGTCGATCGAAAGCCACCTGATGGGCTTCGCCGCCGAAAGGAGCCGGGTAAGCGGGAAAGCGGAGAGCGTCAGGGTTTAAAAAATTTACAATTGACATGAATGACGATTGACGAATGAATTGTTGAATAAATTGCTTTTTTGACTCTTGAATGGATCAATACCAGGTCATATTGCCCAGGCCAATGCACCTGAATTCTTGATAAATAACAGACACCTCTGGATTTCATTTGAATTTCCCAATAAATCGGAAATCGTCATTCTTGTCATTCGTAAATCGTCATTCTTGTCATTCGTAAATCGCATTTCATGTCGCGCATCATCAGCATAGTTTCCATGGCCATCGGAACGATCGGCATTTTCCTGGGATTCTGGTACCTGAACGACGACCGGTCGCTGGCCTTGCTCCTGGTGACCGTCGCCACCGTCGGCATCACCGGGGTCCTGGCATTCATCCGGCATGTGATCTTTTACAAGTCCGACATGCGGCGGCTCGGGATGGAGACCGGCAATCCCGAGTGGATGTTCGAAGTGGGATTCGCCAACCTCGCCTTCGGGTTCATGGGACTGGCGCCGTTGTTCATCCGCGGGAACACTGCGCTGATGGGCATCGTCCTCCTTGGATACGCGGTGTACCTGTTCCAGGCAGCCATGCTTCATCTTAATAAATACCTGACCGATCCGAAACGGGATCCTGCGCGGCTATGGCGCAGCGTGACCGGCACCCTGGTCTATGTGGTCATGATGACGGTTTTCGGGGTGTATGGATTAACGCTTTAAACCCGAGCCTGGTTCCGGGGATGCCGGGTTGATATCACAGGTCTGTCATGACTGCAAAAGAAGAAACCCGCCATACCCGGGTATGGACGAGGCAACCGGGAGCAAAGCAGGGAATGAAACCCCGCGATTACATCTTCAGGGGGAAGGACCGGTTATAATAAGCAGGTCCATCCACTACAAGGGGGCCGGGACCTGCCTGGCATCCGCGGGAACTTCTCCGGTGAGGGCTTTCATGAAAGCCACGATTCCGTTCACCTGGCCAGGTGTCAGGTCCTTGTTCAGCTGGGCCTTTGCCATGATCTGCGTCACCTTGCCGAGTTCCGTCACGCTTCCGTCATGCAGGTATGGCCAGGTCTCGGCAATATTGCGAAGCGAAGGCACCTTGTACATGTATTTGTCCGCTTCATTCTTTGTAGCCTGCATGCGCCCGGTATCATCGACGGTGCTGCCGGTATATTCCTGGTGCGTGCCGAACAGCGGGTATTTCTGGAACATGGAGCCTCCCAGCAACGGGCCCATGTGACATGCCGTGCAGCCAACCTCCATGTAAGTCTTCAGTCCTCTCAGTTCCGCAGTATCGAGCGATTCAACATCGCCTCCCAGGAATTTGTCGAATTTCCCGGGGGTAAGGAGCGTTCTTTCAAAAGCGCCGATGGCCTTGCGCATGTTTTCGAAGGTGACCGGATTCTTCTGGCCGGGGAAGGCCGCAGCGAACATCTTCCGGTAACCCTCATTCCTGCCCAGCCGGTCGGTCACGGTTTTTTCATCGGGCATACCCATCTCCACGGGGTTCATCACCGGGCCTCCGGCCTGCTCTTCCACGTCTTTCATACGGCCGTCCCAGAACTGCACGAAATGCAAGGCAGCATTCAGCGTGGTCGGCGAGTTTCGGGTCCCTTTCTTTTCATCAATGCCGGGGCTTGTCGGCAGGTTGTCGACGCCGAAGGTGGACAGGTTGTGGCAGGTATTGCAACTCTCACTGTTATTCAGCGAGAGCATGGTTTCGTAATAGAGCTGCTTGCCGAGCGCAACCTTTTCCGGGGTCAGCGGATTTTGCGGGTTTACCGCCTCCGCCGGCAATGGCTGGAAAAAATTCCTGGCCATCATCAGGATGGAATCGGTGCCGGGCGCCTTTGCATCCTGTCTTTGCCGGGTCCCCTGGCATGACATGAACAGGAGCAGCAGCCCGCTGCTGAAATAAAGGAGATGCTTTTTCATGACATGAATTTTACTGCTAAAATAATATTTTCTGAGAACGATCCCATTCGGTTGGCAGGTTCAACCGGATCATAGCCGGCGTTCGTCGGGGTTCACTCCCCCTTACGACGATAACGGCTGTACATCCCCCCGGTTCCGATGTAATTTTGCTTCATCAACGTCAAAAAAAAAAACCACATGAAATCAACCAACACCCTCCAGACCCTGATCATCGCCGGAATGTTCCTTTTATCTGTCCCCGCAATATTCGCTGAAACCGAAGGCGCAGAAAAGGAGTTCAACCCGCTGACCACCTCCCTGAGTTCGCTCGATCTCTCTCCTGCTACCCCGGCCGAAGCGACCTTCGAAGAGGTCATCGAGACCCCGATCGACATCACGGGCCTGGCTCCAGTTGCACCGGTAGCGGCAGATTTTGAGGATGTCACGGAAACTGCGGTCGATGCATTCGTCCTTGCTCCGGTAACCCCCTTTCAGGCTTACTTTGAAGATGCGATTGAAACTACCATCGATCTGAATGCCATTGCTCCGGTAACCCCTGATCAGGCCGACTTTGAAGATGCCACCGAAACAATCATCGATCTGCGTGCCATTGCACCCGTAGCCCCGGCCACGGCCGACTTCGAATAAAACCATCACCCCCCATATATAACCCGCATACCTATTTAAGCCGCTCCGCCAGGGCGGCTTTTTTTTTCGCACGTGTAACCCGCAAATCCTTTGACAGTGATCCCATCTGATCGGCAGGATGAAATCAATGACCGGTCTTGGTTTCCCATCACTTCCTGACCAGTTTCCCAACGTAAACGTTTCTTTGATCCATGAGCCTCACGACATAAATGCCCGGCGACAGGTCTTCAACGCCGATGGTATTCCTTCTTCCCGCCAGGGTTTGTCTCCTCATTTCGCGGCCGGTCATGGAATAGATGGTCAGCAGGCTCGTTGCGGCGGCCGAGGAGGTTTCGATGGTGATAAAGGAACGGGAGGGATTGGGATAAATGACCAGTGCACCAGGCGCTGCAACAATGTCACGACTTGAAACACCGCCGCCGTTGGTGGTCGCGAGGATCATCCCGCCCGAACCAACGGCAAATCCTTTTTGGGCATCGGTAAAAAAGAGGGAGAAGACCGTCTCTGTTTTGGTTACCGGGTCCGAAAGCGTCCAGGTTTCGCCGCTGTCGGTGGTTTTGAGGATCGAACCCTGGCTTCCCGCTGCGTACCCGATGGATGGGGCCGGAAAACAGACAGCAAGCAGTTGCATGCTGAAGTCGCCCAGCGACAGGTGTGTCCAGGTCATTCCGCCATCGGTCGTCCTGATGATCTCTCCTGCATCGCCGACCGCATAACCCGTGGACGGCCCCGAAAAACAAACCGACCGGAAGCAGGTCGTTGTACCGCTGTTTCGTTTATGCCAGGTTGATCCGCCATCGGAGGTGGTGAGCACAAGACCATCGCTTCCAACAACACAACCATGGTTTGCATCGGCAAAGGCGACGGAGGTCAACAGGGCCATGGTACCCGAGGCCTGGCTGTGCCAGGAGTTCCCGCCATCGGTGGTCTTCAGGATGACCCCGTCGAGACCTACCGCGTAACCGGTGTTCGCATCGGGGAAAAAGATCGATTCGAGGAAGACCAATGTTCCTGAAGGCTTGCTCTGCCAGGTGATCCCGCCATCCATGGTCTTGAAGATCACGCCATTCATACCAGTCACATAGCCGGTGGAAACATCCGTGAAAAACAGGGAGTACAGCGATTCTGGCGTTGAGAACGGGAGCATGTTCCACGTTTTGCCGCCATCGGTCGTTTTATAAACATGTCCCGGCAACCCGGTCGCATAGCCGGTGTTTTCATCGGGGAAGTGCACGCACTGGAACCAGTCGAGCAAACCTCCCGAAGAAAGGCTGTGTGAAAGTTTTACCCAGGTGGCCCCGCCATCGGTGGTCTTTACCACGGTTCCATACTCCCCGACGGCGATCCCTTTGCCAGGACCTGTAAAACAGATGTTTGAGAGGCTTTTTGTCGTGCCTGGCGACAGGGCCGTCCAGGTCGCCCCGGCATCGGTGGTTTTCATGACCGATCCCTGGTATCCCACGGCGAAACCGGTGTTCTGATCAGCGAATTTGATGGCATTGGCATAGCAGGTCACAGCCAGTGTGATCCAGGCCAAGCCGCCGTTGGTGGTCTTCAGGATGGTGCCCGAACCGCAGGCATAACCGGTGTCGGCCGAGGTGAAGCAGAGGTCTGCAATGTGCTGCAGGCCGTATACCGGCAGCTGGCTCCAGTGTGCGCCCCCGTCGGTGGTTTTTATGCAGGCTTCATAGGGTCCGGCCGCAAAGCCCGTATCGGCACTGACAAAACAGACGGAGACCAGGTCGCTGTTTATGCCCGATGATTGGCTGATCCAGGTGGCCCCGCCATCGGTGGTCTTCAGGATAATCCCCCCGGCACCGACGGCGTACCCGGTATTTTTGTCAGGGAAACTGACTGCCCACAACGACTGGGTGGTCCCCGAAGGTTGCCGATGCCATGTACTTCCGCCATCGGTGGTCTTCAGGATGGTCCCGCCTTCACCCGTAGCGAAACCGGTGACCTCATCCGTAAAGAAAAGTGATCTCAGCAAAACATTGGTCCCGCTCCGGAGCGACGTCCAGCTCGTTCCCCCGTCGACGGATTTCAGGATGGTACCGCATGCTCCCACCATGTACCCGGTGGCAGGGTCGGTGAAACAAACCGAAAAAAGGTCGTTCCCCGTGGGGAGCGGGTTCTGCCAGGTCCACTGCGAAAATACCGGGGACGCGAGGAGAAGGGGGCATAACAGGCAGGAAACCATCCATTTTTTCATACCGGTTGATTTGGTTGTCAGGAGGCCCGGACCGGATGAACCTTGCAACTTTTCGCCGTCATGGTGTAAAACCACTGGCCCCAACAAAACCAATCCGGCCAGGATCGTTATCCCAAAGATAATACAAAAGAGGTGAAACACCATGAAGCGGGTGGTATGGAAGAGAAATTTTCCTCAACATTCAATGATCCTTAATGAATTGAGAGGGATTATAACCTGATGATAGGACCAGGGACCATCTTGAGCCTGCGGCAGGTTCAACCGGATGATAACCGGCGTTCGTCGGGATTCACTCCCCCTTACGACGATAACGGCTGTACATCCCCCCGGTTCCGATGTAATTTTGCTTCATCAACGTCAAAAAAAAAAGTCGCATGAAATCAACCAACACCCTCCAGACCCTGATCGTAACCGGAATGTTCCTCGTTTTTACCCCGGCATTGTTTGCCGCCGCCGAAGGCTTTGCAAAAGAGTTCAACCCGCTGACCAGCACCCTGAGTTCACTCGATCTCGCTCCTGCCACCCCGGCCGAAGCGACTTTTGAAGAGTTCATGGAAATTACGGTCGAGGTTCCAGGTCTGGCGCCTGTTACTCCCGTGGAGGCTGAATTCGAAACCAGCGCCGGAGAAGCCATCCTTACAACCGGCTTTGCACCGGTTACCCCGCTTCAGGCCGACTTCGACGATGCTGTTGAAACAACCATACAGGCCAACGTTCTGGCACCGGTCGCCCCCGCTGAGGCTGATTTTGAAGAAACTGTTGAAACAACCATCGACGTAAACGAACTGACACCCGTCACCCCGTTGGAGGCAGATTTTGAGGTTGTCATGGAAACCGCGGTCGATGCGTTCGTCCTTGCTCCGGTAACCCCCGTTCAGGCCGACTTTGAAGACACCATCACAACAATCATCGATCTGCGTGCCATTGCACCCGTAACCCCGGCCACGGCCGACTTCGAATAAAACCATCACCCCCCAATATACCCCGCTTACTGTTTTGAGCCGCTCTTCAAGGGCGGCTTTTTTGTTGGTGGAGGAGGTGCTGCACGGAAGATTAAACAAAACGGTGACCTGAAGCTTCCCGGGTCGGCTGAAAATACTCTTAACAAACGGAAAACCGAAAGAAAAAAAAACACCCTCAACCAGTGACCTTATCGTTCAATTTGCGTCCGGGCGCTGTCCCTCAGGCACCTGACAGAATTACCATACGCTTTGGTTGAAAACACTTTCCTATAAACTGTTGATTCCCAGTTCCCCAACTTTCTTGTTATCGGTGCTAATAATTCGCCTAACTGGTAATAAAAAGTAGATGTCCACCAAACCCCCAATCCATTAAGAAAAGAAAAAGCACCATCAAATTCACGCTGCCCACCCGGAAGACCCGTAAATCCACTTTCATTGGTTGCTCCCATATTTACCGGGATCCAGTGCGTATTTCCCGCCTCCTTCAGTTTTCCTCCTTCGTCAGTTCCTCGCCATTTTTCCGGTTGGTCTGCCTCATAAGGACTCATTCCAAGGAACATCTCGAGCGTTTTCCATTCCGTATCGGTGGGCAGGTGCCAGCCCGCGGGGCACACTCCCTGGATTACCATCTGGCCACTCCCTATAATGCCGTTGGTGGCAGCAAAGTAGGTGTATAACCTTCCATAGATAACACTCATATCAGGATTGTCGTCATAATGAAACCAATATTTGATCTCACAATCCGGATCCAGATATCCAACCCCTGTGCCGTCAACCAAAGCAACGCCGTTAGCATAATGCGTTGTGTTCAGGTTTTCTTTCATCCAGCATTGCTCCCCGATCTGTACTGTCGGGTAAACATTCCCATCATAATCGGTAACGAACGGCGTTCCCGGGCAAGGCCGCTTAACTGCTACCATAACAGAATCGCCCTGTTGCGGCCGGGTGTCCTGAGAACCCGGGTAGATTGCAGGATGGTAAACCGTGAAGCGGACTGAATCGCCGGGAGTGAAAATAAACTCATCGGTGTATGAGGCTTGCTTCAAAGGCAGGTTCTTGTCATTAACAGGATTAGTCATTGATTCGATTGAAAAGGAGATTTCCGGAACATCATCTCTGGAACCAGTTACCTTAAAGGATTGCTTAAAACCGCCGCCTTCAACCAGCAGGATCCCCGATTTGATGCTTCCCGGCCGAAAAGTGATGACCGACACTCCCGATGGGCATTCGGTGGAATTCGTATAGACCGGTCGTCCTGTTAGGTCAAAGAAAGTCAAACCGACCTGCATTGACGCTCGGAGCGATGCTTTTATCTGAAGTTGTCCGGGCCGATTGCCATAAGTGAAAAATCCGAATGCATGCCTGGTAGGATCTTTTATACCATTCTGGATTTTCCCTTTCGTCAGGTTGATGTCGTAGGTAGTCACTTCCCCTGGCAACTCGCCCGACAAGAAGCTGCTGCCATTGCTACGGTTCTCAACCAACACAAATTCCGATGATACCGCGGCGCCCTGGAATTTTGCCGTAACGTGGACAATTACATCCTGACCTGCGATGCTGGTTGTCACGAGGATCATGAGCAGAAAGACTAAGCGCTTCATGCTGAATACATTGTTTACAAATCCAATGGATTTCATCGTAAAGGTAATGAAAACTGACCATTGTTTGTACAACTATCAGTTTTTTTATTACCTTTAGTCCATGAAACAAAGACTTTATTTAGACACATCGGTTTTGGGCGGTTATTACGATGAAGAGTTCTCGGAATTCACCAGACCCCTTTTAGAACGACTTCAAAAAGGAGAGTTTAAACTGCTATTCTCCGTTGTAACCCAGGATGAGTTGACTTTTGCGCCTGAATGTGTTAAGCAATTGGTTGAAAACATTAAAGTTGAGACAACGGAATTTATTGAAACAACAGAAGAAGCGGTTGATCTGGCAAACCAGTATATCTCAGAAAAAGTAGTCGGACAAACAAGTCTTTCTGATTGTTTACATATTGCCCTTGCGACTATTAATCGGGCCGATTTTTTGATAAGCTGGAATTTTAAACATATCGTAAATGTTGAAAGAATACGGGGTTATAATGCGGTTAACATTAAAAATGGGTACAAACAATTAGAAATTCGTTCACCTAGAGACTTCATGATATATGGAGACAACGATTAAAAAAACGATTGACGCTGTAGAATTCATGCGTGAACAAAGACGAAGGCTGAGTGAGAAATTATCTAAAATGACCAAAGAGGAGATCATTGAGTACTTCAGGAAGAAAAAACTGGAAAACTTAGTCAAGCCCAGTGCATAAATAAAGATGCCGGTCAGCTGCATATCCTGAAATGGCTTGTATCTTAAACTGAAATCAGTTTTATGCGTCGCAGAACTAAGCTTAGTGTCAGGCTTATTGTCAAGCATAGTATCAAGCTGTAATCAGCTTGGAACCTTGGAGAGACCTTGGAGGAAGATTAAAGGAACCTTGGAGGGCACCTGAAGGAAGCTGAGAGAGGACTTAGACAAGACTTAGAGAAGACTTAGAGGAGGACTGGTGAAAACCCCGAATGGGAAGGAGATGAGAGGAGAGGAAGGACAAGTACAAAGATACTGCAAATTCAGCCAATGCCGACAGGTCCCCGGAAAATTTCCACAACCTGGTTGCCTGGCCGGTCGGTAACGATCACCCTTACAGTGTGGTTGACGGTAAGCAGCGACGGCCGTTTCAGCAGGTAAATGTAGCCTGTTACCGGCACATACCCGGCGGGGCCCTCTTCCGTGATCATGCCATCCTCATCCAGGATGGCAACCGCCACGGAGGCAATGTGAAAATCATCCCAAACCCGCACCAGCACCTTATCAACGGCCGAACGTGAATCGTATTCAAAACGGATACCCGAAACGGAGGGGGGCTGCATGAAGTCCCTGATGGCAAGCTGGTACACACCGATGTTATCGCCGAGCTTTTTCTTCCATTTCTTCAAGACGCACAGGTAAGGCTCGCTCCGAGCGGGATCGTCCTTCACCTCCCGCGCATAGGCTTTTGCCTCTTCGATGCGCTGCAGATGTTCCAATTGCCTTTTCGACCACCTTCTTTGCGAAACATCGGGCCGCGACCTTACGATCCCGTTCCGCTGCAGGCACAGGTTGCCCAATTTTCCTGAAAGACCATGCGTGATCACATTCTCTGAATTTCTTGCCATAAACCCGGTTTTTGAGTATTTCTACTATATATGACCGTTGAAACTTCAAAATGGTTGCATGACCCTGAAAAAAAAGTTCGAAATTTGACATTTGACATTTACCATTTGAATTTTGACATTTGAATTTTGAATTTTGAATTTTACTTTTGACTTTGCATTTTCACTTTTGACTTTCAACTTCTCACACCCCCCCCTATGAAACCCCTCCTCTCCCTCATCCTGATGATCTCCTCCCTTCTACTCAACGCCCAGGTCCGCCTGCCTTCGGTCCTCTCTTCGGGGATGGTCCTGCAGCGCGACACCGTGGTCAACATCTGGGGCTGGGCGGGTAACGGCGAGCGTGTTGAAGTTGAAGCCAGCTGGCTGGTCGAAAAAGCCGTGGCCACGACCGGCGCCGACGGAAAATGGATCACCGCGATCCCTACCGGGCCGGCCGGCGGACCGCACACCATCACCGTGAGGGGCGCCAACACGATCGTGCTCACCGACATCCTCTTTGGCGAGGTATGGATCTGTTCGGGCCAGTCGAACATGGAGTTCACCATCAACTGGCTCGGGGGCTGGAAACATTACAGGGATGCAAAAAAGGAACTGGCCAGGAACGACTATGGCAATATCCGGCTGTGCAACGTGTCTCACCATCCCGATTCCATGCCCTCCGATTCGTGCAGCGCAACCTGGAAGCGGGCCGGGGTGAAAACGGTTGCGGATTTCAGCGCCACCGCCTGGTTTTTCGGAAGGGAACTCTACAACCGGCTGGGTGTGCCGGTCGGACTGATCGCCACTACCATCGGGGGAACCCCCGCCGAGGCCTGGACCCCGCGGGAGTGCCTGCAGGCCAAGCCGGAATTATCCTATTTCCTCACATCGCCCGGCGGCGCCGGATGGGACTGCGGCAAAGCCTCCTACCTTTACAACGGCATGATCCACCCGCTGATGAATTACCGCATCAGGGGAGCGATATGGTACCAGGGAGAATCGAACCGGCTCGAGGCGGATCTTTACACGGAACTGATGGCAACGATGATCGGATGCTGGCGCAAAGGATGGCGGCAGGGTAATTTCCCTTTCTATTTCGTCCAGATCGCCCCGTTCGATTACCGCGAGACCTTCGGCTCGGCCGCCTACCTCCGGGAGGCGCAGGAGAAGACCCTGACCGTCCCAAACACCGGGATGGCGGTTACGATGGACATCGGGGATGTGAAGGACATCCACCCGAAGAAAAAGCAGGAGGTCGGGTTCAGGCTGGCCATGCTCGCCATGACCAACACCTATGGAAAGAAGGAGTTCACCTGTACCGGTCCGGTATTTAAAACCTGGAAGGCGGAAGGCAGGAAGGCCCGGGTCTTTTTTGACGGGGCCGACGAAGGACTTTTTTGCACCAGCGACCGGGTCGCCTCCTTCACGATGGCAGGGCCCGACGGCGTGTTTCATAATGCCGCTGCAACCCTCGAAACCACCAGCGTCCTCCTGTCAAGCGACAAGGTGGATCAACCGGCGGCCATCCGCTTTGCCTTCACCGACACTGCTTTGGTAAACCTCTTCAACCTCGCTGGATTCCCGGCCGCGCCCTTCCGCACCGACACCATCCCATTCCTGGTGCGCCCCGTGAAAGTGACCGTCATGACCGATCCAGCAAATAGGCTTCGCTCGTTTGTCCTTTCGTGTCCCGATAAAAGCTGCCAGGTCCGGTACACCCTGAACGGTAGTGATCCCGACCTTTCATCGCCGGCCTGGGCCGGCCCGGTCCCGCTCGACTCCTCCGTCGTCATCACCGCCAGCGCATTCAAAGGCCAGATTCCCTCGGCCATGGTGGTCAGGTCGGAATTCAGGATGCACCTGGCCACGGGGAAAAAGATCGCGATCGCATATTCCTTTTCCGACCATTATCCCGGCGGGCCCAATGCATTGCTGGATGGCATCCGGGGATCGACCGAATACCGCGACGGCGCCTGGCAGGGATACCATGGCGTCGACCTGGAAGGGGTCATCGATCTCGGCGCATCAAAGACCATCCGGAGCGTCAGCCTGTCGTGCCTCAACAACCCACCGACCTGGATCTTCCTGCCCGAAAGCGTCACCATCCTCCTCTCCGAAGATGGTATAAACTTCACCCCGGCCGGTGATGTCGGGACCACCATACCCATCAACGCCGATAAACCTTTCATCTGCAGGTACCGGTGGGGAGCAGCAGGTCAGCCGGGACCGACCGGCCTGAAACCAGCCCCCGCTTCAGCCGAGGTAGTTTTATCCAACCCTGGACCGGGATTGCCCGCATCAGCCCGTTACATTAAGATCGCGGCAAAGAACCGTGGCGTATGCCCAAAGTGGCACCAAACCAAAGGAGGCACCGCCTGGCTTTTCGCCGACGAGGTGGTAGTGGAATAAGACAAAAACAACATCTTAGGTAATCACTCACTCATTCACTCAATCACTCAATCACTCAATCATGAAATTCCTCCTCTCCCTCCTGTTTTTGTTTCAAATCCTATCGCTATCTCTTTTCTCCCAACCCATCCGGCCGGTGTACCAGGGCAACAACCTGGTCGCCGTTCCGCAGGGCGCGACGCCGGCTGAGATCGCGGAACTGGCTGCAGGAGTGACCCCCTCGGCACGGCAGCTGGAATGGCAGCGGCTGGAGTTCAACGCCTTCATCCATTTCGGCATCAACACCTTTACGGGAAAGGAGTGGGGCGACGGCACCTACGACCCGAAGCTGTTCAACCCGAAAAAGCTCGACGCCCGGCAATGGGTGCGGGTGATCCGGGATGCGGGGATGAAGATGGTGATCGTCACCGCCAAGCACCACGACGGGTTTTGCCTATGGCCGTCAAAATTCACGAAACATTCGGTGGCAGCGAGTCCCTGGAAAAAAGGCAAGGGAGACGTGGTGGCCGAAGTGGCCGCCGCCTGCCGGGAGTACGGGCTGAAGTTCGGGTTTTACCTCTCACCGTGGGACATACACGAGCCCTCTTATGGCGACTCGGAACGGTACAACAAATTCTTCCGGAACCAGCTTCGTGAACTGCTGACCGGATACGGCGAGGTTTCGGAGGTATGGTTCGACGGGGCCTGCGGCGAAGGGCCCAACGGGAAGCGGCAGGTGTACGACTGGCCCTCCTATTATCAGCTGATCCGCGAACTGCAGCCCGGCGCCGTGATCGCGGTGATGGGTCCCGACGTTCGGTGGGTCGGCACCGAATCGGGTTACGGGCGTGCCACAGAGTGGAGCGTGCTCCCCGGCGTCGTGCAGGACCCGGATGCAGTATCGGCGGCCTCGCAGCAAAATCCGGTCGACGGCGGATTCATCCCCCGCGACCTCACCGGCGAGGACCTCGGGAGCCGCGACCGGCTCAGGGATGCCCGCACACTCACCTGGTACCCCGCCGAGACTGACGTCTCGATCCGGCCGGGATGGTTCTGGAAGGCGGCCGACGACGTAAGGGTGAAGTCGCCCGCAAAACTGGCCGACATCTACTTCCATTCGGTGGGGATGAATTCGGTATTGCTGCTCAACATCCCGCCCGACAAGCGCGGGCTGATCCATGAAAACGACATCCGGAGCCTGCAGGGACTACGAACGATCCTCGACGAGACCTTTGATACCAACCTGCTGGAACGGGCCGCCATCAGGCTGTTGCACGACACGATCGAGTACACCCTTTCCGCACCGGCATCCTTCGATGTGGCATTGATTCAGGAAGACATTAAGGTGGGACAAAGGATAGAGAAATTTCACTTCGACTACCTCGACGGCACCGAATGGAAGACCTTTGCCGGCGGAACCACCGTCGGGAACAAGCGATTACTGAGATTCCCCGCGATCACTGCGCAACGCATACGGCTGGTGATTGAGGAGGCCCGGGCCGAACCGGCGATCATGAACATCGGGCTGTTCCGCGGACCGGAGTGGAACGAGGCGGTGAAGCTCGTGGAGCCAACGAAGGGAACCGTTACCCTGGCAACGAAGTTCAGCGAAAAGTACACGGCCGGCGGGATCACCGGGCTCAACGACGGCATCCGGGGCAGTTACGAGTTTGCCGACGGGCGGTGGCAGGGGTATGAAGGGGTGGATTTCGAGGCCACCATTGACCTCGGTAATGTGACTACGTTCTCAACGGTATGGGCCGGTTTCCTGCAGCAGCAGGGAAGCTGGATCTTCATGCCGTTGCGGGTGGATTTTTCCGTATCTTCGGATGGGGAGCATTTCACCAAGGTGGCCTCGGTGAAGAACAAGCTCGACGAACGCTACGAGGGCACGATAATCCGCGATTTTACGGCGAAAACAGGGAAGCGGGAAGCCCGGTACATCCGTGTTCATGCCGTCAACCGGGGTGTTTGTCCTTCGTGGCATGCCGGCGCCGGAGGGAAGGCGTGGATATTTGTGGATGAGGTGGGGGTGAGGTGAGAATTCAAAATTCAAATGTCAAAATTCAAAATTCAAAGTCAAATACTAAAAATCAAAATCAATATTAAATTCAGGTCATTCATGACTTTCTTCGGATTCTTTTTCCTCTTTCCGGTTTCAAATCCATTCCGCCTGTTTAGTTATCGGGCGATGGGCATGAATGTAATAGCAGCCAAGCCAATTAGAATTCGCTAACATCCTGTTGTTATGAAATTCAAGATACATTTGACAGGGACAATCTGGTTATTAGCATTTCATACAACTCTGGCTCAGCAGTGGATTCGTGTTTATGGCGATACAATAAACATTAATATAAGTCACATTACAGAACAAAATGATTTGGGATACCTACTCGCGGGCAAATTATATGAGAATGCATATTTTTCAAGAGGATTATTAATAAAAGCTGACATTAATGGGTATCCATTATGGCAAAAAACATTTGGAACCGAGGGTAAATATTTTCAGTTTTTTAATGGGCGAGTCATGCAAGACCAAGGAATAATAGAAACAGGAATTACAAACAAACTTCAAACGAATTGTCACGATCCGTTTGTTATAAAATTAAATAGTTGCTTTGAAAAAGAATGGTGTAAAATATACGACGCTTTAGGGTGTAATGCGGTTGGTATGGATATAGAAATAATTCCAAGCAGCGAATATATTGCATTAATGAATGGTTGGAAATCGGGTAACGAGGAAAAAATCTGGCTTTTTCGCTTGGATAATTTAGGTGAAGTAATCTGGAGTCAGGTTTATGCAACGAATCCGACATTTTCATCTGAAATTTCATATTCTTTAACAAAGACTTCTGACTCAAATGTAGTAATTACCGGCGAAGCCTATTACCCGGATCCGACCTATCCTGGAAAAAGCATCATTAAAATTATCCTGATCAAGGTTGCATTGGATGGAACCTCTGTTTTTGAAGTTCCCTGGGGAACTAATAACGGAGTGTACAGTGATGGCAGGCTTTCCGTTGTTGATTCGAAGAACAATTTATTTACATCCGGAAGACATGCCAGAACAGCGGCACCAGGCGGGGATTCGCCGTGTTTGTTTAAAACAACGGCGAATGGGAACACAATGTTTTATAAGGATTTAAAGGCAACTTCAGCGCTAGGTGAAGCAACCACCATCAATTGGTTTCAGGATTCAACCATGGTCATTTGTGCGGGATGGCTTGGGCAGGGTACTGATACAACGGCAGTCATCAAGACAGATTCGAATGGAAATTTCATCACGCAAAAAACATTATTACTCAATAAAGAAGATATCATTCGTGCATCAGATGTCACGTTTAACAACCGGATCCTTGTGGCTGGTTCAGTATTTAACAATACCACCCTTAATTGGCAGGGCTATGCCTTCAAACTCACTTCCAACCTCGAATACGACAGCGTCTATACCCGGCCGTTCACCTACGACAGCCTCTGCCCGCACCCCATTGTGTCAGACACCGTACCGCTGGATGACTGCGAGGTGGTGATCGTGGGATTGGACGATGCGGAGAAACACCCTGAGAAAACCCGGCTGAACATCTACCCGAACCCGGCCGTGGAACAGGTCATCATCGTCATGCCGCAATACCTGGTGTGGCAAAACCCCGGAAGCATACTTTCTTCGACAACTACTTATTTCCAATGGGATAAAACGCGTCTGGATATTCTCAGCATCACTGGCAAACTGATGTTTGCACAGGAGGTCCCGAAACAGCAATCGATGCTTCAGATCAGTACTTCAGCCTGGCCAGCGGGAATGTACTTCGCCCGGGTGGTGTTCATGAACGAGAGCGTGGCGCAAGGGAAATTGGTGATAATGCAAAATTGAAAACGGAAAATGGAAAACTACTGAAATAGAGAAAGTTTCTCCGATTTTCGATAAATTGTTGAATTTCTTTGGGATGCCATAATCCGGTCTGTCACAAATCATGATAATTTCGAAATTTTTTTTCAAATGTTCACAAACAGCGATACCCTGGGATGCTTGATCTCTGACAGCAGTCAGGCGGTTACACTTCGGCAAATAACAGCCGACAATTGCTTCTTTCCGGTCCCTGGGCAAGAAATATTCTTATCGCCAGCAGTTTGTTGGATTACAACGAGCCGATTGTAAATGAATCAACACTTAAAGTCTCAAGAAAAGAGAAGTACCATTGGACGCATTCTCGCACAATAGCTGCGGAGATGAAGGTATTTCCAAATCCTGCTGAAGACTACATCATTGTTGAATATGCGCAAAAACAACATACTGATGCAGT
>CAYYPH010000046.1:0-3209 GCA_964473485.1 uncultured Prolixibacteraceae bacterium
TGACCATCCGCCGCTTTGCATCGGGATCGGGCAACTGGCTCGGACCGGCAGCCGTGGCAATGGACCGTGCCTCCATGCTGGCCGGCAGCCCCACCGCTTCCATGGTCATGTTCAACCTTCCGAGTACCTCCGAAGGTCCTCTTTCGGCCGACTGCGACAGCGAATTCCCACCGGTGGGTACCCCCTGCCCAGTGTGCTACCTGACCAATTCTTCCGTGAAAGTATACGATTTTCATGTTGACTGGGCCAACACCGCGAATTCGACCTTCGTGAACACCGTCACCGTTCCGATCGCCAGTTTTTCAAATTTCGGCAGCGCCAACTACATCACCCAGAAGGGCACCAGCCAGAAACTCGACGCCTTCTCGCGGAAGGTGACCATGTTCAGGATGCCGTACCGCAAGTTCAACGGCCATAGTTCCATGCTCCTCAACACCACGGTGAACGTAAACAGCGTTGCCGCCATCCGGTGGATGGAACTCAGGAATGTCAACAACACCTGGAGCCTTTACCAGGAAGGGACCTATGCACCCGGCGACGGTCACCACCGCTGGATGGGTAGCATTGCTATGGATTCTGTTGGCAACATCGCGCTGGGATTTTCAATCTCAAGTACCAATATGTTTCCATCCATTCGATATACAGGTCGAATGATTGGGGATCCTCTGGGTATTATGACAATCGCAGAAGCAGGAATCATAAATGGAGGAGGTTCAGCAACTCATGTTGATGGCCGTTGGGGAGATTACAGTGCAATGGTCGCCGATCCTACTGAAGTCGGAAAGTTCTGGTTTACTTCAGAATATTTTAGTTCTACGAATCAATACAGTTGGAAAACCAGGATCGCCTCCTTCTCATTTGGCAATATTTTCTCGGCTGTTGCATCATCCAATCCTCCGCTAGTATGCCAGGGCGACTCCTCGCAACTTTCAGTGTTTGCCTATGGTGGTTCAGGATCCTACTCTTACTCCTGGACCTCCATTCCTCCGGGATTCACCTCGACGCTGCAGAATCCCAAGGTAGCCCCTGAAGATACTACGAAATATGTTGTGACCACCACTGACGGAACCCTGACCCGTACCGACACCACCTATGTAAACGTTCAGCACCTGCCCGTCGTTTCGGCCGGCAACGACACCATTGTCTGCTGGTATGTCACCTCCATCGACCTGCAGGGAACCATTACCCCGAATTACAAAGCCATTGGGTGGGTTACCGAAGGAACCGACAGCTTCACCAATGCATCGGCTCTTACCACCCAGTATCTGCCAACCCTGAACGACAAACTGGCAGGTTCGGTGGTCCTTAAACTGATCGCCATTCCCAATCTTCCCTGTACCGGTAACGTCATCAGCACAAAAACCGTGGTGTTTGACCAGTGTACCGGCATCAGCGAACCCGTCAAGGGGGAGACCAGCCTTACCGTTCAGCCGAATCCTGCCCGGAACATCGTTCACATTATCCTGGCTGGGCTCGGTAAAGAGGCATCGGCACTTACGATTACCACACCGGAAGGCAAATCGGTTTACTCGGAGGAGATTGCAGGTGGAACCGGTTCGCTCGACCGTTCAGTCGACATCAGCAAGTTCAGCAAGGGATTTTATGTTGTCAACCTTCGCACCGGCAACCAGGTGAAAACCGCCAAACTGATCGTGCAATGATAAAAATTACCTGTTAAGACTTTCACAGGTAATTGTTTTTATTAACTTTGCAATCCGGTAAACCGGAACGTTCTTGATCGCTTATTGGTTCTTCAGGGCAGGGTGAAATTCCCGACCGGCGGTAAAGTCCGCGATTCCCGGCAGGCAGGCCTGGTACCAGCCAAAAGGGAAACGAGCCGTTGAAACTACGGCACCGACAGTATAGTCTGGATGAAAGAAGAATCATATTTAATTTGATATTCCATTGCGAATTAAATAGATTCATGCCCTGTTGCAGCTTTGCGACAGGGCATTTTATTTTACGCATTCATGGCAATGACCACCGACCAGAAATACATGACCCGCGCCCTTGCACTTGCCAGGCTTGGTGGCGGATGGGTCAACCCGAACCCCATGGTGGGCGCCGTACTTGTTGCCGCCGGAAGGATCATCGGCGAGGGATACCATGAATATTTCGGAGGTCCGCATGCCGAGGTGAATGCCATCGCCTCCGTGAAACCCGAAGATGAAAAACTGATCGGAGAGGCAACGCTGTACGTGACCCTTGAACCTTGTTCACACCATGGCAAAACACCCCCATGTACCGATCTGATCATCAGACACGGGATCGTACGAGTGGTAGCGGCGATGCCCGATCCGAACCCTGTCGTCAACGGAAAGGGATTCAGCCTGTTGCAGGCGGCAGGGGTGGAGGTGGTGACCGGATGCATGGAGGACCGGGCGCTGAAGCTCAATGAAGTATTTATTAAATACGTAACGACCGGAAAACCCTTCGTCGTGTTGAAATCAGCGATGACCCTCGACGGGAAGATCGCGACCGTGACCAACGCATCGCGATGGATCACGGGAACGCTATCCAGGAAATTTGTGCACCGGATGAGACAGGAGCTTAGCGCAGTGATGGTCGGAGCCGACACCGTGATCTTCGATAACCCGTTGCTTAACATCAGGCTTCCCCGGAAAAAATCAAAGCCTTTGGTACCGGACGACGGCCTTGTGAGGCCGGCATGGAAAAACCCGCTAAAGATCGTTGCTGACACGAGGGGGAGAATCCCGACCGATGCCAGGATCTTCACCAATGATCCGCAGCTGACGATCATTGCGACTACTTCACTGGCCGATAAAAAAAAGCTGAAGGAGATTGAAAGGACCGGCGCTCAGGTCGTGGTTTGTCCGCAGAAAAACAACATGGTCGACCTGGAGTACCTGGTCAGCTCGCTGGGGACAATGGGCGTCGACAGCATGATGATCGAAGGGGGAAGCAAACTGGCATTCTCGGCGCTCAGGGCCGGGATTGTCGACAAGGTGATGAACTTCATTGCCCCCCGGATACTGGGAGGCGACACGGCGCCGACTCCCGTAGGCGGGGCGGGCATCGAAACCATGGAGGAGGCGATCAGACTGAAAAACCTCACCACCCGCAAGATCGGAGAAGACATCCTGGTGGAGGGATACCTCTGAAAAGAAATGGAAAATGGAAAAATTGAAAACGAAAAATGTTTACAGGAATCATAGAAGAAACGGGAATCATCAGGTCGGTCAGACCCG
>CAYYPH010000046.1:3309-25948 GCA_964473485.1 uncultured Prolixibacteraceae bacterium
AAAATGTTTACAGGAATCATAGAAGAAACGGGAATCATCAGGTCGGTCAGACCCGGGTCGGTATCGTCGCAGATCACGATCGGGGCCGGAATCGTGACCGGTGATCTGAAGCTTGGCGACAGCGTAAGCACCAACGGGGTTTGCCTGACTGTGGTGGCTTTCGGATCCGGTGAATTCACCGTCGACGTGATGCCCGAGACCATGCGCAAAACCACGCTCGGCCTGTTGAAAAAAGGTGCCCGGGTCAATCTTGAACGGGCGGTCAGACTTTCCGACCGGCTGGGCGGTCACCTGGTCAGCGGCCATATTGACGGAACCGGGCGGATCGCGAGGCGATGGACCGAAGACAACGCCATCTGGTTCCAGATCGGCGCCGATCCTTCCCTGCTGCACTATATGATCGATAAAGGCTCGGTGGCCATCGACGGCATCAGCCTGACCGTCGTGACGGCCGATTCCCGGTCATTCCGGGTCTCCGTGATCCCCCACACCAGCCGGGTGACCACCCTTACCGACAAAAGAGAAGGAGACCAGGTAAACATTGAATGCGACCTGGTTGCCAAGTACCTGGAGAAACTGACAGTGCAACAACCCCGCAAGGGAACCATTGACAAAGATTTTCTACTCGAAAACGGATTTTAAATCATTGATCCTAAACCAGAATACTATGCCCGACTATAAATTCAACACCATCCCGGAGGCGATCGAAGATATCAGGAAAGGGAAAATGATCGTCGTGGTCGACGACGAAGACCGCGAAAATGAAGGCGACCTGGTGGCTGCGGCCGAGAAGGTGACCCCTTCGATCATCAACTTCATGGCCAAACACGGGGGAGGACTGGTTTGCCTGCCCATTGTCCGCGACCGGCTGGAAGAACTTAACATTGAGCGGATGGTGGTGAAGAACACCGATCCGAACCGGACCGCCTTCACCGTATCGGTCGACGCCATTGAATGTTCTACCGGGATTTCGGCCCACGAACGGGCGCTGACCATCAAAAGGCTCATCGATAACCAGTCGAAGGCCCGTGATTTCACCCGGCCGGGACATATCTTCCCGATCGAATACAAGGAGGGAGGGGTGTTGGTTAGGGCCGGGCATACGGAAGCTTCGGTCGACCTGGCCAAGATGGCCGGGCTTTACCCGGCGGGAGTCATCTGTGAGATCATGAATGAAGACGGATCCATGGCCCGCGTTCCCGAACTCATGGAATATGTGAAAACACACAACCTGAAGATCATCACGATTGCCGCGCTGATAGATTACCGCAGGAAGAACGAGACCCTCATTGAACGTGCCGCAGTGGTGGATCTCCCCACCCGGTACGGTGAATTCACCGCCTACAGTTACGTAAGCCGGATCACGCACGAGAATCACCTGGCCCTGGTGAGGGGTAAGGTCGATGACGGATCGCCGGTGTTGGTGCGCGTCCATTCGGAGTGTCTTACAGGTGATGTATTCGGATCGATGCGCTGCGATTGCGGCGATCAGCTGGACCATGCCATGAGGATGATCGCGAAGGAAGGCCGCGGGGTGCTCCTGTACATGCGCCAGGAAGGCCGCGGAATCGGGTTCTCCAATAAAATGAAAGCCTACTCGCTGCAGGACCAGGGTCTCGATACGGTTGAGGCAAACCTTGCCCTCGGATTCGACGCCGATCTCCGCGATTACGGTACCGGGGCCGAAATCCTCGTTGACCTCGGGATCCGTAAACTCCGGCTGCTTACCAATAATCCGAAGAAGATCTCCGGAATTGAGGGTTTCGGCCTCGAGATCACCGAACGGATCCCCATTCAGATCAGTTGCAACACCCGTAACATGAAATACATGAAGACCAAGAAGGAGAAAATGGGGCATATGCTCTCATTCGGCGAGGACGTCTAAACATATTAAGTATTTGAAATTGAATTGATTTATCAAGACTTGAAATAAGTCAGGTTACAACAAACAACAACCATCCTATGAAAACAATTGAAGGGACACTGGATGCTACCGGCCTGAAGTTCGGGATCGTCATTGCCAGGTTTAATGAATTCATCAGCGGCAAACTGCTTGCCGGGTGCATTGACGGACTGAAGCGTCACGGCGCCAAGGAGAGCGGAATCGAGGTAGTCTGGTCGCCGGGCTCTTTCGAGATCCCGTTGCTGGCTAAGAAGATGGCCCGCAGCGGCAGGTACGACGCTGTGATCTGCCTGGGCGCCGTGATCCGCGGAGCCACACCGCACTTCGATTACGTGGCAGCCGAGGTATCAAAAGGTGTTGCTCACGTCGGGCTTGAAACCGGGCTCCCGGTTATTTTCGGGGTGCTGACCACCGACAACATTGAACAGGCCATCGAAAGGGCCGGCACGAAGGGTGGCAACAAAGGATTTGACGCCGCGTTAGCCGCCATCGAGATGGCCAACGTACTCAAGGAACTGAAGGTCCAGTGACGCAAGTAATACGGTTTCGCCGTTCAAAGCATTAACACCGGTGGCACTGTCCGCACGGAGGATTATTTGCCGGTGATGACGAAGACCGTCCGACGGTTTTTTGCCCTGCCCTCCTCGGTGTCGTTTCCGGCCACCGGCATCGATTCACCAAATCCTTTATAGGTTAGCCGCGCCTGGCTGACTCCTTGTTCAACCAGGTAGGAATATACCGACCGGGCCCTGTTTTCGGAAAGCTTCAGGTTGCTGGCATCATTCCCGATATTATCTGTATGACCCTGTATTTCAATGACTATCGAAGGATTATCGGTAAGAAAATCCATCAATTGGTCGAGCACCGGCTTTGATTCAGGGGTCAGTTCAAAGGAATTGAATTCGAAATAGATATCATTGATGCGGTAGGACTTGTTGAGCTCGATCGGTTTCATCTCCACATCCACCCGGTGCATCATTTTAAAAACACTGTCGACTTTCGAAATATACTTCGATTCATAGACGTGTCCCTCCTTCTTGACCGTCATAATGTAATCGCTGTTGAATGGCGCCACAGCAACATAGTTGCCCGTTACGGTATCCATCGGTATTTGCGATACCTTTCGATTTTCAAGATTTTTAAGTTCAATCCGGGCCTTGATCGGTTCGGTGGTCGATTCCGATTTCACCGTACCCTTGATGAAGAGTACCTTCTCCGGCCTCGCACCGTCGTACAGTTCGAAACCGTACAGATCCCAGCCACCCTTGCCGTTGTATTTGTTCGACGCGAAAAAACCACGGGCGCCGTCGGTGCTTACAAAGAAGCCCAGTTCATCGTCGGGCGAATTGATCGGGTAACCGATGTTTTTCGGTTTGGACCATGCATCGTTTTCCGAAAGCCTGGAAAAGAAGATATCGTACCCTCCCATACCAAGCCAGCCGTCGGAAGAGAAGTAGAGGGTCTTTCCGTCGGGATGAATGAAGGGTGACTTTTCATTTCCCCGCGAATTGATAACAGGTCCAAGGTTTTCGGGTGTGCTCCACGCCCCGTTCTCCCCTTTCGTCGTGCGGTAAATATCATAGCCGCCAATGCCGCCCGGCCTGTCGCTGACGAAATAAAGCACTGAGCCGTCGGTGGAGACAGAGGGCTGCGATTCCCATGAACCCGGGAGGTTCACCTTGTCGCCCAGGCTCGTTACGTCGCTCCAGTACCCCCCGGAGTTCTCGGAATACCAGATGTCGCAGTTCAGGTAGTTGCGCGTCTGATCGTATTTGCAAACGGTATAAAAGAGGGTGTTGTTATCGGCCGTGAGGGTGGCACCCCCTTCATTGTCGTTGATATTGAAAGGATAAGGCATCTCCTCCCCCTCTGCGAATGTCCCGTCGGGCTGTTTATGACTGAAATAGAACCGCTCCTTCATGCGAACCTCCTTCACCAGGCTGTTACGGTCGGGCTCCAGCTTTTTTTCCCTGGTAAAAAGCGTCATCTGGTTGTCGGGCGACATGATCGGCAGGTACTCATTCTCCGGTGTCGAAATTCCCCCGATCACTTCGGGAGAAAACGGCACCGGGTTGCCGGTCATCTCCACATAAAACTTTGAATAGTTCAGCAACGCCACTGCACGGTCATAATCCTCGTCCTTTTTTATCTTGTCAACATCCTTCAGAAACTCATCAAGGTATTTGACGGCCCTGGGAAAGTCCTCCTGCCCGTAATAGATCTCGCCCAGGTAGAAATAGGCGTAATTATCATAATCCCTGCACAGGGTCACGACCTGGCCGAATGCCTTTTCAGCCTCCCTGAAGTTGGGCTCAGCCCTCCTGAAATGTATCATGCCTGTGATGAACCAGGCATCCACACAGTCAGGAACCTCCCTGAGAACCCTGCGCATCTGCTGAAGGGCCAGTGTTGCATTACCTTTTTTGTAATAGCTGACCCCTTCATGATAAATCTTTTCAACCTTTTTATCAAGGATGCACCGGCAGGAATCAGACGGTTCATCCGCCCGCAGGGATGGATGTATACAAAAAGCTATAAAACAGAGCGTTAATACCTTGCGCAACGGTACGGGGATTTTTATCCAAAGGTATAATGAAATGATTTAATTTTACATCACAAACTGAGCTTTTAAATACGTGATATACAACATTGACGGAGATCACCGCCAAAAAATCTGAAAAATCACTCTAAATGAAAATTTATCACCTCATTCTTTTGAACCTTACGCTGTTAATCCTGTTCAGCCCTGCTGGAAACACACAAACCGTGATCCCCAATGCCGGGTTTGAGCAATGGATCAATTACAGCAACTACTCCAATCCGTCCGGTTGGGATACGCCCAACGAAGAGCTGATGGCCATCCCGTTTTTCGGGTTCCAGGTCGTGACTAAAAGCACCGACCATTACGGCACGGGCAGCTTCTCGGCCAAACTTGAGACCAAACACCTCGTTTTGCCGCCGCTCGACATTCCGGGATTCATGACCTGCGGAAAACTGGTCGTTGATATCGCTTCTGGTTCCTACACTCTTTCGGGAGGTGTGCCGGTCGTTGATCAGCCCACCCACCTGAAAGGTTTTTTCAAGTACCTGCCCAAAGGCGGCGACAGCTGTGTGATCGGGATCGGGCTTACAAAGACCGCAGCAGGAATCCAGGACACCGTTGGGGTCGGTTATTTCTCTACCAGGGATACGGTCAATGACTGGACCCCCTTCTCAGCTTGGATCGATTATTATGAAACCGTTCAGCCCGACACGATGAATATCATCGCTATGTCGACCGCCCAGGAGGTCATGACACCGGGAACCGTCCTCTATGTCGACGAACTTTTCCTCGATTACACCCTGGCGACGCCAGACCGGGATCCTAATGCCGGGATCAGCATCTATCATGACCGCGAAACCCGGCGAATCCTGTGTTTTTTCGATTTCCCGGACCCCCGTAAAACCATGATCCGTTTGCTCGACGTTACCGGGAGGACGATCACCCGGAAGGACGCCGGCAGGGTTGAACGATCGCGGGAGGCAATCGGGTACGAAGGGATCCCGCAGGGAATCGTTATCCTCGAGATCGTCCACGACGGATACCGGTTCACAAAAAAAATATTGCTTATGCCCTGAAAAAGTTCAATCAATCAATCAATCAATCATTCATTCATTCAATCAATATAACAGATAGATGAAATCAGCAAATAGGATCAGCGTCGGCTTGGTGCAGATGGAGTGTTCGTCCGACCGGAACGCCAATGAAAGCAAGGCCATTGAAGGCATCAGGAAAGCCGCAGCGCAGGGGGCGCAGGTGGTATGCCTGCAGGAGTTGTTCCTGTCGACCTATTTCTGTGTAACCGAAGATTATGCTGCCTTCAGCCTTGCCGAGCCCATCCCCGGGCCATCAACGGAGGCGTTCGGGGAACTGGCGGCCGAACTGAATGTGGTGATCATCGCCTCGCTTTTTGAACAGCGCGCCCCTGGTCTTTATCACAACACGGTGGCGGTGATCGATGCCGACGGCAGTTATTTAGGCCGTTACCGGAAACACCACATTCCCGACGATCCCGGTTTTTATGAAAAGTTTTACTTCACCCCGGGCGATGAGGGATACAAGGCATTCGACACCCGTTATGGCCGTATCGGGGTACTGATCTGCTGGGATCAATGGTACCCCGAGGCGGCAAGGATCACCAGCCTGATGGGTGCGCAGGTGCTCTTTTACCCAACCGCCATCGGCTGGGCCCTTTCGCAGGATGACGACCTGAATCGCCGGCAGTACGAAGCCTGGCAGACCATCCAGCGGGGACATGCCGTTGCGAACGGAGTCTTTGTGGTCGCCGTAAACCGCGTCGGGGTGGAAGAATCATTGAAATTCTGGGGAGGCTCGTTTATCGCCGATCCTTTCGGTGCGCTGCTTTACCAGGCGCCGCACGATCGAAACGAGGTCCACGTGATTGAACTCGACCTTACACTGATCAACGAAACAAGGATTCACTGGCCTTTTCTGCGCGATCGCAGGACAGACAGCTACGAACCGGTTCTTAAACGGTTCATTGACAAAATTTAGAAGGATAAGGAATTGAAATTCAAAGTTCAAAGTTCAAAATTCAAAGTTCAAAATTCAAATAAAAAAATTCAAAAAGTAAACTGGAAAATTAAGCCTGGCCGAAAAATCGAAACTGGCAGACAAATACTCCGACACTCATTACCGACCCGAATGTTGTTTTATTTTCCACCCACCGCACAATAATATAGAAAAACGAGCCGACACACATTGCACACATTGCCAAAGCCCCACGAGCCAGCGCTACAGCCAAAGCTTTGTCAAAGAGTGCAAATTTCACTAACAGCACCTTTCACAGATAGAAAAAAACAAGATAAAGGACTTAAAGTTGACAAGGAATTAATTAAAAAAATTACAATATCCATTGATGATTCGATGGAACAATTGAGCAAAATGACATTGAAACAAATAAGAGAAATTGCAAAATTTGTCGGCTTTCCAATTGCATCAAAAACTACTGTCGAGGAAGCAAGAAAACAATTGGTTTCTTACTTGTTTTCAAATGATACATGGAAGAAAATATCGAAATAATAATGAATTATGGCAATAAAAGAAGAAGTTTTTAATCCTAGACCATATATGGAATTGGCAATTGAGGAGATGAATAAGAGCCTGAATGAACCGAGACCTGATGGTAAAGTACCGCCCAAGGTTGGGGCAATTTTGTTATTTCCAGATGGGAAAATTGAAAGAGCTCACAGAGGTGAGTTGAGAGATGGTGATCATGCGGAATTTACCTTGCTTGAAAGAAAACTTGGAAACAAAAAACTTGATGATTGTATTTTGTTTACCACACTTGAGCCTTGTGTTGAAAGAACACCGCCAAAAATAGCTTGTTGTAAAAGGACTTCAAAAGCAAGAATAAAAACGGTTTACGTAGGTATTACTGATCCTGATTACACTGTTTATGGTAAAGGAATAAAACATCTTGAAGAAAGACATGTTAAAATAATAATGTTTGACAGAGACCTTCAAAAAATTATTGAGGATGAAAATGCTGAATTCATTAAGCAAGCAAATGAAAGAAAGAAAAAGAAAAAAGAAGAAGATTTATTAACTCCTATTGAAAAGCCCATTAAAACAGCTGATTTAAGCCAGTTTTCTGATGATGCATTAAACAAGTTTATCACTGAAGCAAAATTATCATTCAAGTTATCAGATACAGCTTTTCATGAGTACCTTGCAGATGTTGGTGTAGTACAATATGATGATAAAGATAAAGTTTATCGTCCAACAGGTTTTGGAATTCTTCTTTTTGGCAAAAATCCGAGAAGTAAATTTAAGCAAGCTGCTTTTATGGCTACAGTGGAATATGGTCAGAACAAAGTTGAACCTAAAACATTTGATCAGGCACTTGTTTTAATACCGGATTTAGTTGAGGAATGGCTTTTTAAAGTGTTGCCATTAGCAAAAGACACCTCTTCTTTCAAGCGAAAAGATATACCTGATTTTCCGATAAAAGTTCTTCGTGAAGCTATAATCAATGCACTGGTTCACCGTGATTATGAAATTGAAGGAGCTAAATCTTCAATTGAGATAGATGATACTAAAATCGTTATTAAAAGTGCTGGCGCTCCATTACCCTCTATTTCTCTCGAACAGCTTAATTCTTTTAAAGCACCTTCAATAAGCAGAAATCCTATGCTGACCTATGTTTTCAGTTTAATGGATTATGTTGAAGAAAAAGGGTTTGGCATGAAGATACTTCGTTCACTCTATAAAGATTTTGATCTACCATTACCGGAATATGCTTTTCAACTACCTTATCTGTCTATAAGTTTTCCTCGCAATATGGAAGCTGTTACTGATGTTTCGGAGCATAAAAGAATTGGCGAACTAACTAGTGAAGAACTCAATGGTTTTGAATGGATAAAAAGTCAAGGAGAGGTATCTGCTAAAGAATATACTATCCAATTCGGAATAACTACAAGAACAACTAGTAGACATCTTGGTAAAATGCTTGATCTTGGCCTTATTAGAACCAATGGAGAAAATCCCAAATCACCTAAATTGAAATATAGTGCGACATAGACAAGAAGATAGTCATGCTGTCTATGTTAGAGGTAATAAAGATGGCAATGATGCTAAACATAGACATGGACATGGACATGCTGTCTATGTTGGTAGCGATGGAAATAGTAATAAAAAGTGGGGAGTTAATAATGAAGTTGGACATATACTTGGACATGTTGTCCAAGTTAAAGATGTAATTGAAAATGAAGATAGAACAACTAATCGGTAATGAGTCATTGTTAGAGCTAAAGAAAACAGCTTTTTTATGCAGTCGTTTAATTCCTGCCTCTGCTGTATTGAAATGCTACGACTGGGCTATTGCTCAGCGTGAAGCAAGGAATTGTATTATAAGCGGTTTTCACAGCAAGTTAGAAAAAGATGTATTTCACTATTTACTGAAAGGAAATCAGCCAATCATCATTGCATTAGCCAGAGGACTAAAAGAAAAAGATTGAACCGGAAATCATAAAACCTTTAGATGAAGGAAGAATTTTAATCATCAGCCCTTTTAATAAAACAGTAAAACGAGTAAACGAAGAAACAGCCGAGATAAGAAACAAAATGATGATTGAACTTGCCAACAACATTACAGTTGGATATGCAAGCGAAGGAGGGAAACTGGCAACACTATTAAAAACAACAAAAAAGAAAATTATAAGACTAGTATGAACTTATAGCAAAGATATACCACCAAACAGATGGACAGAATGACTGACATACCGATATCGCCCCCGGGCATATCCGGATACTATTTTCCTGCCGAATGGGCCACGCACAGGGCCACGTGGCTCAGCTACCCGCATGACGACTCGTACTCCTGGCCCGGGACGCTTCCCCGCATCTATCCCTATTATCATTCGTTCATCAGCGAACTTTCAAAATCCGAACAGGTTTGCATCAATGTGCGGGACGAAAAACTCCGGTCGAAGGTTTATGCCGAGTTGCAGGAAATTGGCGTGGACATGTCGAAGATAACCCTGCTCATTCACCCCACCAACGATGCCTGGTGCCGCGACCACGGGCCTGCCTTCCTGGTCCATCCATCGGCCGATCCGCGGAAGGTCGTCGTGAGCTGGAAATACAACGCCTGGGGGAACAAATACCCCCATGATCTTGATGAAATGATCCCCGGGCTGGTGGCGAAGCACCTCGGCCTGCCGGTATTTTATCCCGGCATCGTCATGGAAGGGGGCGCGGTGGATTTCAACGGGGCCGGCACGCTGCTTACCACCACCCAGTGCCTGCTGCACGAAAACCGCAACCCGCACCTTCTCCAGCATGAGATCGAAGACTACCTGAGGAACTACTACGGGGTGTCGCAGGTGCTTTGGCTCGACGACGGCATCGACGGCGACGACACCAACGGTCACATCGACGACATCACCAGGTTTTTCAAGGAAGACGGGATTGTCACGATGGTCGAGACCCGGCGCTCCGATCCGAATCATGCCATCCTGCAGGAAAATCTCCGCAAGCTGAAGTCATTCAGGCTGCTCAACGGCAGGCAGCTTGACATTGCCGAGCTACCGATGCCAAAGCCGGTCATCTACGAAGACCAGCGTCTTCCGGCTTCCTATGCCAATTTTTACATTTCCAACGGGGCTGTGATCGTTCCGAATTTCCGCTGCAGGGAAGACGACCGGGCCATGCGCATCCTTGAAGAGTGCTTCCCCGGGCGGTCCATCATCGGGATCGATTCGGTGGAGATCATCTGGGGCCTGGGATCATTTCACTGCCTGTCGCAGCAGGAACCTTTGTAGGGGAAGGGGGAAGGGAGAAGGGGGAATTCAAAATGCAAAGTTCAAATGTCAAAATTCAAAATAAGTGATTAGGGATCAGCGATTAGCGAATAGGGAAAAGTATTCACTCATTCACTCATTCACTCATTATTATGTTCTCGAACCGTATGAGATGATCAGCGATCACCAGGGCGGCCATGGCTTCGACGACAGGAAGGGCGCGCGGAACCACGCAGACATCATGTCTTCCCCTGCCTTCAAGCTGTACCGGATTCCCGCTCATATCAAGAGTCTCCCGGGTCATCATCAGGGTGGATGCGGGCTTGAAAGCCACCCGGAAACGGATGGCCTGGCCGTTTGAGATCCCGCCCTGGATACCGCCCGAGTGGTGGTCGTCAACCGACACCTTCCCATCCCGCAGCACAAAAGGATCGTTGTGTTCGGATCCCTTCATCGAGGCGGCAGCGAATCCAGATCCGAATTCGAAACCTTTCACGGCATTGATACTCAGCATGGCCCTCGCGAGGTCGGCCTGCAGTTTGTCGAAGACCGGCTCACCCAATCCCACGGGAACACCACGGATTCTGCAGGTGATGATTCCGCCGGTCGTATCGCCTTCCGCCTTCAGCATGGTCAGATAACGGATCACCTCGGGATCGTTCAGCATCCTATCCCACCCTGTTGGATCGGCTTCTCCCTGGCTGGTTTTGTTTTCGCCCATCCGGTCAGGTGCAGCTTCCGGTGACGGAGGTTCACCCTGCCCCCCCTTGTTTCCGGCGAATCCGGAAGCCTGACCATCAGTTGTGGTTCCTCCGGGTTCTTCCATCTTCCTGCTCACTCTGCCGATCGATTCATCGAGGGTGAACGGCCCGATGGCAGTGATACAGGATTCAACCGAAATCCCCCGGGTGGCAAGGAAAATTTTTGCCAGCGCCCCGCCGATAACGCGCGAAACGGTTTCACGTGCCGACGACCGGCCGCCGCCACGGTGATCGCGGATCCCGTATTTTCCCTGGTAAACAAAATCGGCATGCGAAGGCCTGAAGACATTCACCAGGTGATCGTAATCCTGTGGACGGGCATCCTTGTTGCGGACGAGAAAAGCGATCGGTTCACCGGTTGACCGGCCTTCAAAGATCCCCGAAAGAAATTCCACCTTGTCGGGTTCGTTGCGGCTGGTCGACCAGATCCCGTAACCGGGTCGCCGCCGGTCGAGTTCCGCCTGGATCATGTCCTCATCGATGACCAGGTTGGGAGGATAGCCGTCGAGCACCCCGCCGACCGCAGGCCCGTGCGATTCGCCAAATGTGGTGAGCACCAACGATTTTCCGAAGGAATTTCCTGCCATATCAGTGCATTTGGATAAGTTGAACTTTCTGAACCGGACTGCAAGTTACAACGCCCTGAAAGAAAAATTGGCATTGAACTGGAAATTTGTTCCGTTCAATGCCAATTCACACGAAGTTTCGATCACCGGCCGGGCTTCCGGAGGTGGCCATCCAACAATGATCACCGCGATTCCTGCGCCTGCTGACGAAGGATCTTCATCTTGGCTTCCAGAACCTTCAACTCGCTCTTGGCTTTGCTGATCTTGTTCTCAAACTCTTCTTTAACGACGGAAGCGCTCTTCGACTTAGCGAAAAAGCCGATGTTGTTCTCCCACAGCGTTATCTCCTCTTTCATCTTCGAGATTTTGTTGGCCAGGAATTCACGCTCCTTGCCAATGATCCGCTGTGCGTTCGGGTCTCCCTTAAGATGATCGAACCGGGCCTGGAAATTCACTGTATTAATCTCCACATCACTGATCTTCAGCTTATCCAGGTTACTGTTGATGAGGGTGCGGAATTCGGCATAAAGCCTGTCCTTTTCTTTCATCGGCACATGTCCGATCTCCGTCCATTCGCGCTGAAAATTCTTCAGTGCTTCGAGGTTGGCTGCTTTATCATCATTGAACTGGTGGCCCTTCAGGCGGGTGATCAGGTCAAGTTTTTTATTGAGATTTTCCCCCTCACTGGCCTGGATGTTGGTAAAGAAGGACTGCTTTGCATTGAAAAACTCGTCGCATGCCGAGCGAAAACGTTTCCATATTTTATCCGAATGCTTGCGGGGTACCGGTCCGATCTTTTTCCACTCGCCCTGCAGCCTGATCAGCTCGTTGGTGGTTTTTTTCCAGTCGGTGCTGGCTTTCAGCGATTCGGCCTGCATACACAATTCAACCTTCAGGTTGTAGTTGTGCATCTGCTGTTCCTTGAGCTTATCGAAATACTCCTTCTTGTTTGAGAAGAAACTGTCGAGCGAGGATTTGAACCGGTTCCAGATCTCTGCATTGACCTTCTGGGGAACAGGACCGATATTTTTCCAGATCTTCAGCAGATCGTTGATCTTGGTGGTATTTTCCTGCCAGTCGCGGATCGAGTCGTTAGGTAACCCGAGAACGACCTCCGCCTGTTCACACAGCGCGTTTTTGGTTTCCAGGTTCTTGTTCTGATCCTCTTCGATCAGGGCATAATGCTCGCGGCGCCGTTCGTTGATCTTATCGGTTGCGATTTTAAAACGTTCCCAGATCTCATCTTTCTTATCGGCCGGCACAGGGCCCAGCTCCTTCCACTCCTCGTGGAATTTCTGCAGCTTTTTAAAGGATTTGATGATCGAGGTTTCCAGCAAAAGCTCTTCGGTCTTCTCACAGAGTTCGATCTTGGCCTCCAGGTTTTTCTTCAGGTCAAGGTCTTTCAGCTCTTTGTTAAGCTTTACCTTTTCGAAAAATTTCTCAACCAGGAAATGGTAGTTCTGCCACAGGTTGTTGATCTCGGTGCGCGGCACCATCCCGATCTCCTTCCAGCGCTCCTGCAGGGTTTTGAATTCATCGTAGGTCTTCTTCAGGGTCTCCTCCGAACCTATCAGCACCTTGAGTTCGTCAAGAATCTGGAATTTTTTCTTCAGGTTGTCCTGCTTGATCTTCTCCTGCTCTTCAGAGAACCTGGCCTTGTTGGCCTTGTATATATTGAAGATCTCATTGAACTTCACATCCAGTTCGTCCTGGTCGGTGGCGAGTTCCTCTTTGGATCCTCCCTCCTCCATGACCGCTTCGTATTTCTGAAGGTTATCCTCCTTCTTTTTCTTCAGGAAGGCCACCTTAATGAGTGCGATCTGGGTCTTGACCGCGTTCAGGTCTGATTCACCAACCGCTTTCTCAAGCAGACCGATCAGTTCGGGCCGGGAATAACCGTCGAAGTTGACCTCGGCTTCCTGGGCAATGTGATCGGCGTTTTCCTCCGTCACCTCATCGAGATGTTCGTCAAGCTGTTCATCCAGCAGATCATGCACGGGTTCCAATGACCGCTCAGTTTCAGCGACTCGCGTAGTTTCCTCGGCTGCTTCGGGTATTGCAACCTCTTCACTCGCAGCAACAGGCTCCGTCTCTTCGATAGCTTCAGGTGTTGCGACCTCTTCACTCGCAGCAACAGGCTCCGTTTCTTCGATAGCTTCAGGTGTTGCTACATCCTCAATCTCAGCAACAGGGTCCACTGACGTCTCATCTGCTTCCGGCAACGCAGCAGATTCCTCAGCTGGGTCTGATGTGTCGGCAGGTGCCTCCACGGGAAGGATTTCCGTCACTGCTACCGCTTCGGCGGCAACTGTTTCAACGGGTTCATCGGTTTCGGCTGGGGGTGCGGTTTCTGCTGTTACGGGTTCCGCTAACGCTGTATCCTGAATCGCGGGGAGCTCTTCAGCGGTGATTCCAGCGGGTTCGGCCGGCTCCGTGGCGGCCTCTTCGTGTGGATTTGTTTGTTTTGTCTGATCTGAATCAGTGGGGAGCGTGTTATCCATGTTATCCAATGTAGCTTCTACATTGGCAGCATTCTCCTCCTGGCCTGTGATGTTCTCAGACTCAGGATTCTGAGGGGTCTTTTCAATATTTTCCATTCGGGGTTAATCATCCTGTTTAGTAATACAATCAGTAGCGTCCGACCAATGCCGGTGAATTTTTCTAACAAATGAGGGGCAAAAATACGAATTATTTCAATTCTCAAAAAAAAACTTGATCATGGCAGCGGCCTGCGGTTAAATATCACATAACCGATATTGAAGTTGACGATAAAGGTCTCCGGAAATTTGTCGAAATAGTTCACACCGATTCCGATGGGGCCCAGGGGACTGTTATAAACCAGGGCGGTATAGGCCATGTAGGAACGGTCGGCGAACAGGGGTCCAAAATAGGGCGTTCCGTCGTCCGGATCTTCGAGTATCTCACGATAGGGCTGGAAGATGTATCCCTCGAGGCGGTACTCGATCTTTTTATAGACCGGGATAACCATCTTCAATCCTCCCGCTGCGTAATTGGTGGCCCTGAATGCCGGAAGGAAGTAGGTCTGCGACTCCGGTACCGGCTGGAAAGCAGGCGCATACAGCAGGCTGGAGGTGTAATTGGCAAAAAGGGGTTGGTTTGAAATAACGCCTTCGACGTAAAAACCCAGTTTGACCGGTCCCAGCGACTCGAAATAATTGTCGTAGATGACGCGCAACCTGTACCAGTCGTGAAAGTTGGTCACCGGTTTCCGGTTAAGCGAGGTCGAACCCGGAAGCAGATCCTCCCGCCCGTTCACATAAGCCAGTTCGAAAAAGAGCCGGATCCCGGCGCTGGCATACAGTTTACGGTTCAGGCTGTTGATCTCGAACCTGAGGGCCGGCGAAAAGAAATTGAAAGTGGTCTGGTCGGCGGTGTCATACCGTGAAAAAAGGTTGCTCTGGTAGTATTTCTTATTGGTATAGGCGTTGTCGAAACCGAGCGTGAGCTTGCCGGAGTTGGTCACAGGAATACCAATATCAATATCGCCGAAATACTCGCTTTCGATGATATAATTCGGCATCTTGTCGTCGAAGAAAAAACTCGAACTGAGAAAGTAGTTAAAATGATTATAGGTATAGTTCAGATCGATGAACCATGGCATTTTGGAATTAAAATCGATACGCCCACCTACCTTGGCCGAACTGTAAACCCTTCCGAAGTAACCATTGACAAAGAAGCGCAGGGCTTTCGTCCACAGGTATTTGTACTTCAGTTCCAGGAAAGCCTCGCTGGTGTTGGCCAGTGAAAAATTCCCGCCGAATTCCACCCCGAAATTTTCTTCCTTGGAAATATCGAGATAGAGGTCAAAAAAGCCTGATCCGGGATTGTAGCGGGCCACCGGAAAGATCGTCTTCACAAATCCTTCGTCGATAAACCGGAAATATTCGTGCTCCAGCTCCGCCAGCGTCACTGTCTTCCGGCCATGTTTCAGGATCTTACGCACGTACCCGTCCTGAACCTTGTTAAGCCCGGTGACAATGATGGAATCGAATACCAGCGGGGGTTTGCGTGAATTAAAATCATTCCGCCGGGCGGTGATCGCATCGGGAAGCACACTGTCGCCAACCAGCTTCCTGATGGCCGGGATCATACGCAGGGTGGCCGCGTAACCGCTGTCGGCAAGCAATCCGGTCCTGGAAAAATCGAGGGGATTGATGGCCGGGATGTCGGGAACGATCATCACCGAGTTCGGATACCGGATCGTGTCGCTCTGGCGCTCCATCAGCATGGTGAGTATCTGCGACATCACGTCATCACGGTCGGGCCGTTTGTAGCGCTGCGCCACCCTGCTGCCGATGATGACGTCGGGTTTGAAGTCCTTCATCACCACATCCGACGGAAAATTGTTGTACATCCCGCCGTCGAAGACCAGCTTGTGGTTGATGACAACGGGATTGAAAACAAGCGGTATGCTCATCGATCCCCTGACCGCCGCGCTCAGGTCGCCCGAACGGATCACCATCGGCTCGGTAGAGTCGATGTCGGACACCACGCACCTGAACGGGACCATCAGGCTGTCGAAATTGGCGCCGCACACGGCATTCGCCTGCGACAGCAGTTTCATGAACTGAAAATCGATCTCGTGCGTTTTAATGAGTTGTGTCGGGAGAATGGCGGCCATCCTCTTAGTCAGGTTGAAGTTGGTCGAGATCCAGGCAGCATTGGGATCCTCCTTCCGGTAAAAATAGGAGTATTCGTCGTTGATAACACCCGAGGCCCAACGCTGAAACTCATCCGATTTCATCAGTTTCTCAATCTCGGCGGGCGAGTAACCGCTGGCATAAAGCCCCCCGACGATGGCTCCTATCGAGGTTCCTGCAATGTAGTGAATCGGGATGTGGTTTTCCTCCAGGGCCTTGAGAACCCCTACGTGGGCTCCCCCCTTGGCAGCGCCGCCGCTCAGCACCAACGCCACCTTCTGGGCAGACAAGGAATTGACAATTGACAATTGACAATTGACAATTAATAAAAACAGGAGAGATTTTCGCAGGAGGCGTTTCACCGGACTTTCGTGTGCATCTTTGAAAGACAAAGATAATCTTTACCAGGGAAAACGGAATCCTGTCACGAAAGGTATTTTTACATCGATAAAATTGTCAATTGTCAATTGTCAATTGTCCATTGTCCATTGTCAATTGTCAATTTTCTCAAGCGCCTGTTTCAGGTCGGCGATAATGTCTTCAGCCTCTTCGATACCTACCGACAGACGGACCAGTTCATCGCTGATCCCTCCCTCCTTCTTGGCGGCCGCGGAGAGTTTACTGTGGGTCATCGAAGCGGGGTGCTGGATCAGGGTCTCAATGCCGCCCAGGGATACGGCAAGCACGCACAATTCCACCGAGTCCATCATTTTTTTCCCTGACTGCAAACCTCCCTTCAGCCCGAAGCTCATCATGGATCCGGGGCCGCGCATCAGTTTTCGACCCAGTTCATACTGCGGGTGCGATTCAAGTCCGGGATAGACGACCCATTCCACTTTAGGATGATTCTCGAGGAAACGGGCCACCTTCATGGCATTTTCCTGGGCGCGGTCGATGCGGATACCCAGTGTTTTCAGACCCCTTCGGGTCAGAAATGCCTGGTGCGGATCCATATTGCAACCCATCGTCACCATTACCTGGCGCAACTTTTTGTATTCGGTTTCTGTCTTCGCCACAATAACCCCGCCTACAATGTCGGCGTGACCGTTGAGGAACTTGGTGAGCGAATGAAGCACAACATCGGCTCCAAGGTCAAGCGGGTTCTGGAGATAGGGACTGCAGAAGGTATTGTCGACACACACCGGTATGTTGTGCCTGTGCGCAAGTTCGCAGATGGCCGGGATATCAGAGATACCTATGGTGGGATTGGCCGGTGTTTCAAGATAAATCAAGGAGGTGTTCGGCCTGATGGCTGCCTCGACCTGGTGAATATCGGTGGTATCTACATAAGTGCTTTCGACCCCGAATTTTGAGAAGGTGCCCTCGATAATTCCCCTGGATGGACCGTACACTGCATTGTGACTGACAAGATGTTTGCCCGCCCCGAGATAGGTCATGTAAACGGTGGTCACTGCTCCCATCCCCGATGAACAGCCGATGCCATCGTATCCGTGCTCGAGCTCCGCGATGGTCTTCTCAAGGTCGCGGATCGTCGGATTCCCGATCCTGGTATAAATGTACCCATCGCTTTCTCCTGCAAAACAGGCGGCACCATGGTCGGCGTTTTTAAAAGAAAAAGTGGATGTCTGGTAGATCGGTGTGGTAACGCTACCCATGGGATCTTTCGGTCCAACCCCATGAACGAGCTTCGAGTTGAAGCCTGAAGGTTTGTGTTTCATATTATTAAGTTTAAATTTGAGTCGGCTCAAATTCACAGACAGGATGGTTTACCTCCTGACGATGGTTATTTCATTTTCGATGTCGGGGTGAAGGTGCCTTTTTACGGCACAGAGTGAAGCGGTGCGGATCAGCGCCTCATCATATTGTACCGGAAAATCGGATGGTACATTGATTTTCATGATGAATTTGCCGATCATCTTTTTTACCGGATCAAAGACCTCATCCATCTCGATGGTAATCGACCCGGACATGATTCCGCGCTGGTCGCAGAAACTTTTCACATAGATACCGGCACAGGTGGCCAGCGATGCTAAGAATAAGGTGAAAGGTGCGGGTGCCGAATTTTCACCACCAGCCTGCACCGACTGGTCGGTAAATACGGTAAATCCATCAACGAGGGCATTTACCTTCTTGTTTCCGTCGAAATATACTTCAATCATTGTTAAGGGATTAGGTATTAGGAATCAGGATTTAGGGGTCGGTTGACTAAGTCGAGACCACGTTACAATTAAAATTTGGCTTACAAAGGTAGGGTTTTATTTGCAAATGCCGTAGAGACGGGTTTAAAACCCGTCTCTACTTGGATTTTTCCACGTTTACCGAGAAAACCTTAAGGAAAATCGAATTTTCATGGCCATAACCGCCGAATCCTTAATTTTGTGATTTAAAAGATAATTCATAAAAACAGGACCATGAGAAAACTTATCTTGTTATTTACCGCACTGTTGATCTCCGGCCTGCTGCAGGCCCAGGATGAATCACGCTTGCTCAGGTTTCCGGCCATGCACGGGAATCAGATTGTTTTTACTTATGCCGGTGATCTTTACACCGTTGATAAAGCCGGCGGACTGGCACAAAAACTCACCAGCGACCCGAACGGTTACGAGATGTTCGCACGTTTTTCTCCCGACGGAAAGCAAATTGCCTTTACCGGGCAATACGACGGGAATACAGAGATTTACCTGATACCTTCCACGGGGGGTATTCCGAAACGACTCACCTATACCGCGACGCTGGGGCGCGACGACATCAGCGACCGCATGGGGCCCAACAACATCGTCATGACCTGGCGCGACAACGAGAATATCGTATTCCGGTCGCGCAAGCAGACTTTCAATGATTTCAAGGGCCAGCTTTTCCTGGCCAGCGTGAACGGGGGACTGCCTGTCGAACTGCCGCTTCCGGCTGGCGGATTCTGCTCCTACTCACCCGATAAGTCGAAACTGGCTTACAACCGGGTATTCCGCGAATTCAGGACCTGGAAGTATTACAAAGGCGGGATGGCCGACGACATCTGGATTTATGATTTCAAAAGCAAAACCACGGAAAATCTGACCAATAACAATTTCCAGGACATTTTTCCGATGTGGAACGGCGATCAGATCTATTTTCTCTCGGAGAGGGAGCGGCCAACCAACCTCTATTGCTATGATCTTAAAGCAAAGACCACCAAAAAGGTGACCGATTTCAAGGAGTTCGACATCAAGTTCCCGTCGCTGGGCGACCAGGGCATCGCCTTTGAAAACGGCGGGTTTATTTACATTTTTGATTTTGCCACACAGAAAGCACAGAAAGTCACCATCCGCATTGCCGGCGACCTCATCACGGGCCGCGACCAACTCAAGGATGCATCGAAGAACATCAACACGTTCACCGTTTCACCCGACGGTAAGCGGATCGCTTTCGGCGCACGTGGCGATATCTGGACCGTTCCGGCAAAAAGCGGGATCACCAAAAATCTCACGCAGACCCCGGGTAGTCACGACCGCGATGTAGCCTGGTCGCCCGACGGGCAATATGTGGCCTTCATCTCCGACCGGTCGGGCGAAGATGAGATTTACATTGTGAAACAGGATGGTACGGGCGAACCGGTGCAGATTACCCGTGATGGCGACACTTACAAATTCGGGATGATCTGGTCGCCCGACAGCAAGAAACTGCTGTGGTCCGACAAGATGCTCCGCCTTCAGTTCGTCGATATCGATTCAAAAAAGGTGACCCTCGTGAATACTTCGAAAAGCTGGGAATTCAATGACTTTAACTGGTCGCCCGACAGTAAATGGATCGTCTATTCGTTGCCAAACCGCAGGACCACCACCCGGATCTTCCTCTATGAACTTGCCTCCGGCAACAGCACCCCTGTAACCGATACCTGGTATGATGCCGGCAGCGGGGCCTTCAGCAGCGACGGAAAGTACCTCTTCTTCACCTCGAACCGCGATTTTAACCCAACCTACAGCTGGACCGAGTGGAACCACGTGTATACCGACATGAGCAAAGTCTATTTTGTGACCCTTGCAAAGGCCACCGCCAATCCTTTTGCACCGGTGAATGATGAAGTGACGGTGAAAAAAGAGGAGGAAAAGAAGGGAGATGGGAAGAAGGAAGAAGGGAAGAAAGAAGAAGGGAAGAAAGAGGAAGGTAAAAAGGAGGAAGGCAAGAAGGATGTCACCATCGATCTCGATGGCATCATCGATCGTATTGTCGTGTTGCCGGTTGATGCCGGCGCCTACTTCGGGCTTAGTTGTATCGGTGAAAATGTATATTATATCAAGGCCGGGCGCCAGGGCCGCCCGGGAGGCCTGATGACCTTCAACCTTAAGGATCAGAAGGAAACGCAGGTCGGCGAATTCGGGAACTACGAAATCTCGGCCGACCAGAAGAAGATGGCCGTGACCAGCGGCGGCAAGTACGCCGTGATTGATCTCCCGAAGGGGAAAGCAGAGGTGAAGGACTGGGCCGATCTCTCGAACATGAAACTAAAGGTCGACCTCAAATCGGAATGGGCGCAGATCTACAACGAATCGTGGCGCCAGATGAAGTATTTCCTCTATGCCCCGAATATGCAGGGAGCCGACTGGCCCGGAATTCAGAAAAAATATTCGGTGCTTCTGCCTTATGTCAACAACCGCAATGACCTGAATTACGTGATCGGTGAGATGATCAGCGAGATCAGCATCGGTCACGCCTATGTGAACGGTGGTGACAAACCGGAACCGAAGCGGATCAACCTCGGGTTGCTTGGTGCCAGGATCAGCCGCGACGGATCGGGTTATTACAAAATCGACAAAATCTTCAAAGGCCAGAACTGGACCAAAGATGTAAGGTCACCCCTGACCGAACTGGGTGTTGATGTGAAGGAGGGCGATTTCATCATTGCCATCAACGGGAAGTCAACCAAAAACATGAATGATATTTTCGAGGCGCTTGTCAACACCGCAGGCCAGCAGGTTGAACTCACGGTGAACGCCAGTGCAGCCGAAGAGGGGTCACGCAAGGTGATCGTGGTGCCGGTTGATGATGAGGCGAACCTTTACTACTACAACTGGGTGCATGAAAACATCCGCAAGGTGAATGAAGCCACGAACGGCGAAGTCGGCTATATCCACATCCCCGACATGAGTCCTGCGGGGCTGAATGAGTTCGTGAAATATTTCTATCCGCAACTCACCAAGCGTGCCCTGATCATCGACGACCGCGGAAACGGCGGCGGCAATGTATCGCCGATGATCATCGAAAGGCTGAACCGCGAGATGACCATGATCAACATGGCACGCAACACCGAAGCTGCTCCCGGAAGGCTCGAAATGCAGTGGGGGCCCAAGTGCATCCTCATCGACAATTATTCAGCATCCGATGGCGACCTGTTCCCTTATCAGTTCAAAAAGATGAAGATCGGCAAAGCCATCGGAAAACGCACATGGGGTGGCGTTGTCGGCATCAGGGGCAGCCTTCCGTTCATTGACGGCGGCCAGTTGATGCGTCCGGAATTCGCTCCTTACGACACCGAAGGAAAGAACTGGATCATCGAGGGCTACGGCGTGGATCCCGACATCGAGGTCGACAACGACCCGGCGAAGGAGTACGCGGGCGAGGACCAGCAGCTCAACAAGGCCATCGAGGTGATGCTTGACGAGTTGAAGAGCTGGCCGAAAGAGTTGCCCGCCATGCCTCCGTTCCCGGACAAAACGAAATAAAAATCGTGACGCGTGACGGGGAAATCGTGACGCGTGACGCGTGACGGGGAAATCGTGACGGGTGACGCGTGACGGGTGACGGGTGGGTTTTGTGATTTGGGTTTAGTAGAGACGGGTTTACAACCCGTCTCTGCCGTTTTATACCGGAAACCATGTATCAAATATGCCCGGTTGACCGATTATTCATAATTTTACATGATAATTAATGGTGAGGTGGCGTTGAATGGCTTCGGTGGTATCGTTCAAGAATGCCTTTTAACCCTCACAGCCCGTTATCCGCCACGTCGCAGGTTTGCAGGCGGTACGGCCTTACATCAAAACAAATCCGTCAAATGCACAGGATGATCCGGAGAATCATTGATCGCCTCAACCGCCTGGAACACGCGGACCGGTACCTGATCGCGGGTATCCTGGTCATTGGCGCGATCCTTCGGTTTTACCGGTTCTGGGAAATTCCGTTCACCTACGACGAATTCAGCGCGCTGTTCAGGACGCGGTTCGACACTTTCGGAGAACTGATCCGGCAGGGGGTTATGGTCGACACCCACCCCGCCGGGGTCCAGGTATTCATGTGGATATGGGTCAAACTGTTCGGTGAGCATGAAATGGTGGTCAAACTCCCGTTCATGCTCATGGGGCTTGCCTCCGTGTGGCTGATCTACCGGATCGGCTCCATGTGGTTCAATCCTACCATGGGCCTTATCGCCGCCTCCTACCTCTCCTTCATTCAGTTCACGGTGATGTACAGCCAGATCGCCCGGCCATACAGCAGCGGGCTTTTCCTGGC
>CAYYPH010000046.1:26048-30191 GCA_964473485.1 uncultured Prolixibacteraceae bacterium
TCACGGTGATGTACAGCCAGATCGCCCGGCCATACAGCAGCGGGCTTTTCCTGGCGCTGCTGATGGTCTATTTCTGGACAAAAGTTTTGGGAGAAGGGGGAAGGGAGAAGGGAGAAGGGGGAAAGGAGAAGGGAGAAGGGGGAAGGGAGAAGGGGACCGTGGACCGTGGACCGTGGACCGTAGGCAATGGAAATTTGAAACCGGAAAATGGTTTTGACAATCAATCAGTCAATCAGTCAATCACTCATTCACTCATTCACTCATTCACTCATTCCTTTCCCGTCACAGTTCCCGTGCTCGGATATGTCCTCGCCGGTTCCCTTTGCACGTACAATCACCATTTCAGCCTGCTGTTCGCCTTTATTGTCGGGGTTACCGGCCTGTTTTTCCTGAACCGGTCGAACCGGTGGAGATACCTGCTGGCCAACCTGGCCATCATTGTGCTTTACCTGCCTCATCTCCCGGTATTTTTCACCCAGTTCGGTATGGGCGGCATCGGCGACTGGCTACAAAAGCCCCGCTACGACTTCTTTTTCGATTACGTCAAGTACATTTTCCATTTCTCCGTCTTTAGTTACCTGTTGGTACTGGTTCTGATCAGCCTGGGACTGTACTGGTATTACGACGCCTGCGAACCACGAGCCGAACAACGCGACGATGTTCGTCAACCGGAGGATGCCGGATCTTCGAATGCCATGCAGGGTGACATGAAGGATCGAACCAGCCGGGCAGGACAATCTGGGCAATTAACGGATGACGGTAACAGACGCCCTGAATCAATCACTGACGTGAAGGACAAGTCACCGGAAACAGGAACAGCAGAAGCCGGTTCAGACCCATCCGTTGTTCAACACGGCCCGGTGGATCCCGGTGGGCGGGATATGCACAGGTCGAAGATGGGCGGACCAGGTTTTATATATTCACGCCTGGTCACCCTGCTTCGCAGACTGAGGATGTATCGCGACGAAAAACCGGCAGGAGATGCGCGTTACGGCACCTCACCTGCTGCGAAACTCCCTCGTATCAAAGACAGGCTGCATTTCCGATTGCCCCGCAGTTGCAAACCATGGATGTCGGAATTTCTGCCAGGATCCGTCTTCCGTTACATGCTGATCTCCCTCGCCTGGTTCCTGATTCCCTATCTGATCGGTTTTTTTTACTCGCGGTACGTCAACCCGGTCATCCAGTTTTCGGTGCTGATCTTCTCTTTCCCGTTCCTGTTCTTTGTGCTGTTCGGCTGGATCCGCGAGGCCACCCCGGTGCGGAAAGGGGTGTTCGTGGCGCTTATCGCGGTGATCTCCGTCACATCGCTGATCCTGGAGCGGAATCATTACAACCTCTTCTACCGTTCGCCCTACAGGGAAATGCTGACCGAAGCCCGGGCGGCCGTCGACTCGCTGGGAGCAAAGAACTGCCAGGTGATCCTCGATACAAAGCCGAAAATCAATCAATACTACCTGGATAAGTTAAACCTTCACGATCTCTCCTTCATCCCGGCCGGATCCATCGGGAACCGCGGCAAACTGGCTTCATTCCTTCATGCCAGTAAAAAGCCCTATCTCATTTACGGCTGCATCTCGGCCGTTCCGTGGGAGAACTACGCCATCATGAACCGGGAATACCCGTGGTTGCTGAAGCACATCACCTGGGCGGGGGGCGATTTCTATGTGTTTTCGCGTGAAAGTGCCGGTGACGTGAGAGAAGGACGGAAGCACGGCAGCATGTTTGTCAACCCTGTTGTCCGGCACACGGTTCCGCAAAAGCAATCAGGGGATGAAAAGCCCGGCGCCAGCGCTACACGCGATGATTCACCCCTGCAGGGCACCCCGGTTCCGGTCACTGAAACCCGCAGCTCGAACAGAACCGGAAAACTTCATCCGGCTCCATCGCCCGAAGCGTTCAATCCGGGATCCAAGAAAGGAGAGGTCGGCGAAGGATTGACAAACCGGGAGATCACGCGCGGAAAGGCGGCATACGGAAGAGTGCCGGCCGATCAGCAGGTCTCCCACGAATACTTCAGGGGCTTTGCCAACACATTCGAACCTCCGGCCACGGAATGGGGCTATGTTGATACCGCGAACCTTTGCGCGCTCAACCCGATCGAGGGCGACACCTCCTGGGTGGACAACGAAGGGCTGGAGTTCAGTCCCACGTTCCGTAAACCGCTGTGGGAGATGATCCGGAGCGGTTCCGACATCATCGATATCTGGGTCGACATGGAGGCTCCGCTGGTCTTTCCCGGTGCCTGGCTGGTTGCCACGGTGATGTCGGGCGATGCATACATTTACTGGAATTCGGCCCCGGCGGGCGATTTCTTCAGGCCCGGCGGCAAGGGCCGCCTCTTTTACAGCCTTCGTATGTGCGACATCGACCTGCGGCACCCGGATCTTGTCATGACCGCTTTCATCTGGAATCCCGCCAAAGGCAAATACAAGATCGACAATTTCACCGTGATGGTCAGGAGGGGAAACCCGTTGATTTACGGGTTGTACCGGAAGATACCTGAAAGATAATAAGAACATCCTGGAGTAATCCGGAATCTGAAAATTGTTAATAAATCATTGAATTCTTTATAACCCATTAATAAAAAAGGTACACCTTTGACAAATACAGTCTACACAGAAAATGTCAAAAGCAGGTAATATTAGGCGGGCAAAACTTCTACGCCAACGAAAAAAAGAAAGGGAAAAGAAAACCTTTACAGGAAGTAAATTGCAACAGGACCAACAGTTTTTGCGGGAAAAGGCAGAAAATGAGAATGTAAAAATTATTGACAGAGCGTTGACCGGCAAAAAAGAAAAGATATCAACCGTTTTACTTGAGATGATAAAACCAATTTTATTGACTGTTCAAGATGAAGAAGATGCAAAGGGAATTGTATCAATGGGTGTGGTAGCTTGGAATTGCGGGATTATTAAGCAAACATTAGGAGAAGAACAATTAAGAGATGCCATGAAGGCCTTTAAGAGTGGTGAAAACAGTTGGGAAAGAAATCTTCTGAATGAATACATTGGCATCAAATGCACCCGGTACGGACAATACAATGATTATATTATCGATTTTAAGGTATCATTTGAACGTGATGGGAGAATGAATTTTACAGTAGTGACAGATATTTCCAAGGATCATGAAAAAACATTAGATAGCTAGAATATGCCTGAGCATCCTACTTGAACGTGGCATAAAACCGGTAGAATTACCCGCTGAGGAGGATCTTAAAAAAGTTGGAAAAGCATTCAAGCAGTTCTGTCTTGCCCCTGTATATCCCCGATTACCAGGGTAACTGGGCTGAATTAATCCAGTTCACTCAGCGTATACCCCAGCTTCAGCAGATTTTCCGATTTAAGTAACCGTTCCAACTGGTCCTCCGGTACAATATTTAGATTGCGGTTGGCGGTGCGGATATCCTGGCCATTCTCCTTCATGAATTTTGCCATTTCCGATGCCTTGTTGTAACCGATCAGCGGGATCAGGGCCGTGGTGATCGCCGGGCTGAAAAAAAGCCGTTCAAGACTGGCCTCCGGGTTCACCCGCAGACCCTGCAAAAGGTTCTCCTTAATGGTCATGTCGCATGCGATCAGCAATTTCAGGCTTTCCAGGAGGGCATGTCCAATCACCGGCAAATAGGCGTTGAGTTCAAGGCATCCCTGTGCACAAAGACCGGAGATCAGTTGGTCGTTGGCATAAACCTTATGGGTCGCGCCGATCACAAACTCAGGGATCACCGGGTTGATCTTTCCGGGCATGATCGAGCTACCGACCTGGACCTGCGGAAGCTCCATCTGGCGGGAGAAAAAGGATGCGTGACGCGTGACGGGTGACGCGTGACCTGGATCGTGACGCGTGACGGGTGACGCGTGATCTGGATCGTGACGCGTGACGGGTGACGCGTGATCTGGATCGTGACGGGTATAAGGTTGGAATGGATTGTCAGATCCGTTTTCCGTTTTCAATTTTCCATTTTCAATTTTCAAGTCTCCATTTTCCGTTTTCAATTTTCCATTTTCAATTGTCAATTGTCCCTTGTCCATTGTCAATTGTCCCTTGTCCCTTGTCCATTGTCCGCTCACCAGGTCGGAGGCCAGGAAACGGAGGTCGGAGACCATTTTTTCAAGGTTGACGGCGTGGGCTTTCAGGGTTGCA
>CAYYPH010000047.1:0-25985 GCA_964473485.1 uncultured Prolixibacteraceae bacterium
TAAGGGTTTGTTTTTACACCTTAACTCGCTGTCTTAAATTTGGGGAGTATTATACATCAACAGTATGAAAATATTTGAAGAAATTTCTAACATTAAGCACTTATTGACTTCAGAGCAAATTGCTGTGGTAGATTTGCTAAAAAAGATTGATTACTTAGTTGTTGATGAAAATAGAGTCACTCTTTATGAAAAGAATGGTTTCATAATCATCGATGTATTTAGTAAAGAAGATAAATATTGCTCATTCTCATTCGACTTTGGCATCAAAGAAAATAGCAATCAGTTTCGATTTTACTTAAGCAAAAGTGCTCCTATTTTTGAAGTAGAAATGACAGAGAATACTCTTTCACAAACGATAGAGGCTATTGTTGAATTTTTCAGAAGTGAAATATTTGAAGAACTTACTTTCGTAAACACCAAATTGGTAAAAGCCAAATACAAATACTACTCTTCAGTTTATAGGGAGAAGAAATTAGTCCCTCATATAACTATTAGAAAAGCAATTTGGTTCTGGCAAAAAAAACATGTAAAGCTTAATGAATATGAACCATGGATTAGATAACTCCCCGATAAGCGTATCCGCCCCACCAACCCCATCTTTTCCAATCATAGCTGCTGATTTACTTTTGCCGCAAAAAGGAATAAGATGAAAGAATCAAAGACAGAAGCCATGTTTGCCAAAGTATCGGAGTGGAAACAAAGCGGCAAAAGTGTACGAGAGTTCGCAGCATTCGCGGGTCTTACCAAGAGTACCTTTGGCTATTGGGTTCGTAAGAAGCGAGAGATGTCGAAGAAGAAGGCTTTATTTGTTGAGCTGTCTCCCAGCAGAGCTGGAATGGTCCATTGAACAGGAAGAAATTGGAGAAGATGGGATTATCCTTTTACTCCAATCCGTCCATAAATTATAAAAACATTGATATGATTAATGTAGTAAAGTTTCTGTTAAGTATTGGATTGATCATGTTGTTAATTAAGGCAACATCTGGTCAAGATTTATCCTTGTCAATCCTAAATCGTGACACTATATGGAATGATCCGGAAACACCCTGGCGTTATCTGACAATTAAAATCACCAATGCATCAGAGGATACCATTTATCTTCCCGGCTACCGGATGGCTCAGGCTCGTTTGCCAAAATTTTCTCATGAACCGTTTAGTTTATCAAAGCTAATAAATGAATGGATGAAAATGAAGGGTGACAGTCTGTTTTCATTTTTGACTAATGCATATATTGATAATGGCTTGCTTTATCTGTTTGTAAAGGAGATCGACAAAGACAGTCTCATTGGACTTACGCCTTATTACTTTATACGCGATTGGTTTAGGGATGAAGCCATCGCAAATTACGATTCTTTATCAGACCCTTACCAGTTAGGTCCGGATAGATTATTCAGTTTACAAAGAATGTTGATCCTCCCGCCACATAGGTCAATAGTGAATGAGCTTTTTTGTGATTTTAGTGGCTTTGATCTGCAAAGGGGAAAGCACTACAATGCATTTGTTGTCTATTCATTTAAAAGAAGCGGTTTTATCAGAAATGAGATGTTTGGACCAGTTACCAATAAGTATTACTATCCGGAAACCTCATTAATATCCAATGAAATAATCCTTATTTGGAAGAATCGGTGGAAATGATTGTTACTATTATTTTCTCGAAAGACTACATCACAGTAAAGAATTATTTATCCGGGTTTTAATAAATTATGGACACTCTAAGAAAAATAAACAATTATATAAGCTCATACTGGTTTTTCTTAATTCTTGGTGCAGTATTTTGGACCTATCTGAAAATAGGGCGGTTACCGTCCTTTTCATCTCCTGACCCTAAAGAAGTTCTTGCTAATTTCGATGTTTTATCCTCTATCTATAATTATAGCACCTTTTTTATGCTATTAGGATTAGTTCTTAATGCTTGGTTTCTAATAATAAACTTGAAAAATATTGGAAATCTAATTGAAAAATCGACAATATTCTTTGTTATAAATATTTCTTTATGGTTAATAGAAATATTTATTGACCCTTTTGGGTTTAATGCATGGTTTTTCGATTAAATACCAAAGCCCGGTTCTGAGAAAGTTCCGGGCTTTGATTATATGGTTTGCTTTTTTGAGCATCACAAAGATTTATTCCTTGGTAATGTTCCTTGGTAATGTTCTCAAGTGGGCTTTTTTCGTAGTGTCACATATCTACTATTCCAAGTCTTGCCGATCATATTTTCCAGATCAGAACTCAAGCGATGTGCTCAGTTTAAACATTGGCAAATACATCGAAACCAGGATTATTCCGACAAATAAGCCAATGAAAATGATAAGCACCGGTTCAATCAGGTTTCCGAGGATGGTGGTTCTTTGTTCGACTTCGGCATTGTATTGATCTTTAAGGGATTTAAATATTTTCTTAACCAGTTCGATGGCTTCGACAAGAGGAGTTATGGATTACAACAACAGGTACATGCATAAAGAAAACCTGGATAAATGAATTTTTTGAACCAGCGAACCTGCTAATGGAGTATTCATTATACTCATGGACTCTTTACCAATTCCTTGTCCTTCTTCCGCCGGAAATTTTCAGCCAATAACTCCAGCGCTGCAGCAAGGTCAATTTTTGCGAAGGTCCTATTCGTAAACAGCCCACGACGGATCGCCCCTGCACCTCGCCCGTGAAACAAGCTCACCCGGCTACAACTGGCGGTATCTGCCGTCAGGCACAGGAAATAACCTGAAGCATTCGCAGCGGCTCAACAGCCGCACACTGTTTTTATCATGATTGCAGAAAATCCCGAATCGATTTGACAAAGACTGATAAGAGGTACATTTGGTCAGGTTACCCTTACTCCTTGTTCTTTCGTTCCACGATCTTTTGATATTGCTCCCTGACGATGAGATTGCGGATGTTCTGACCCGGTTTCAGCTTTCGCGAATAGACCGCCGGATCGAAACCGGGTGCATTCATGATCGTGGCAGCGGCCCTGAAGGCCTCCGACATGTTCAGGCGGTGCTCCTGCTGCGCCTTCGACCAGGGTTTTGTAAAGGTCGGGTAGGCAGATATGACGGTCTTATCCTTGTAATGCTTAAAAACGATCTGCTTGCCCAGGGCCCCGCTTAACCCCTGGGTCAACACATTGGTTTTGGATACTGCCATAACGATAGTGTTTTTGTAGCCGGCTGAGCGATAATGCAAAGATAACACACCTTGGTTCTTTTTCAAAGAATATCGGCCGGAATGAACCGCATGCAGAAGTGAACCGGTAAAAGGGAGGAATTATAGCAGGAACATCGGAGAAATAGTGCAAGTACATCGAAGGAATAAAGAAGGAATGTCGCAGGAATGAAGCATGAATAAAGTTCAAATGACACAGGATGGATACAGGATGGCTGGATCAACCAGCTTTGAATGGCACAGGATGACCAGATCGGTAAACTTGGCTGCCTTTTTCTTCCCGGTTGCCAAAAGCAGAAATTGAAAAAGAAGTATGAAGGTCAAATTTTGAATTTTGACATTTGAATTTTGAATTTTGAATTTTGAACGCTGTCCTTCTCTCTTTCTCCATAAGGTCATGATTCTCAAAAGCAGAACCCGATATTCACGAATAACATGACCCCCGGGTTGAGGTTCGAACCCATCAGGGTCAGCTCGACGGGACCGATGAAGCTGTCGTAACCTGCGGTGAGTCCATACCCGCACAGGAGGTTCTTCGACCGGAAAAGCTGGTCGAATTCGTTGGTCACCGCGCCGATGTCGATCCGCGGGGTGGCATAGAGTTTCCTGAAAACATTGTACTGGAGCTTTGCCCGCAGGATCCATTCGAAACTGCCGTATTTCTGGATAAAGTCAAGCCCGGCGAAGGGGACCACCTGGTCGAGGTAATTCCTGTAACTCAACCCTCCTGCACCGAAAAGGTGCTGGGGCGGGGGCGAGTTGATGTCGTAGAAGCTGGCGCCGGCGAACATCCCCGGGTTTAGCACAAAACGGCGCGATAACGGGATGTACTGGTTGTATTTCAGGTAAAACACGCCGGCATTGGTGAAGAAATCGGTGGCCCAGTCTTTCGACAGCGGCATGACGTACTCACCCCGGAACTGGGCGGCGACCCCCCTGTTGGTGAAATACGGTTTGTCGCGCGAATCGACCGCCAGCGACACAAAGGCGGTGCCGTAACTCTTGAATTGCTGGTATTTTTCAAGCGAGGTGTCTGACTCGATGTCCTGGCTGAACCTGAAATATTCGTATTCGAAGCCGGCCTGAAGGTTCATCAGGTTCCTGAAGGTGTACCTGAAAAACACCGAACCGAGGTTGTTTCTGAAGTTGATGGTGTTGACCTTCTTCTCCTGGTTGTACTGGTCGAAATTGAAGCTGTAAAAATCGGCACGGAGACCAATGGCGGCTTTGCCTCCCAACCCGTGCAGGTAGACCCCCCTGATGCGTGGATTCAGGCTCAGGTTAAGGTCGACGAACAGTTTCGAGTTGGATATCAGGATGTTTTTAAACTCCGCGCTGAGGATCACCCCGACCCCGTAGTCGTTGTCGAAGTGGATCCCGGCCGACAAGGCGCCGGGTCCCCCTTCGTTGGCGTCGATCACCAGGAAGGTCTTCCCGCGGCGTTGTTCGAAGGTGTACGAAACCCGTTCGAAAAAACCCGAACCATACATGGTACGGATGTTCGACTGCAGATCCTTCATGGAGATCCAGGTGTTTGAAGTGCGCCTGAACAAACTGCTGAAATAGTAACGGGGCATTTTGTTTTTACCGGTGATGACGAGGCTGTCGACCCACACCGAGTCGAGGGGCACGGCAGGTTTACTGCGGATGTTTACTGGTTCGATGGCGTTGAGCGAATCGGCCAGCTTTTTGATTGCGTCATAATGCTCGCGGGCCACCCGTTCGCCATAGGCCATGATCGAGTCGTACTGGTCGAAATCCATCATCCCGTAGGTCATTTTGTATTTCACCTTGAGGTCGGTCAGACTGTCGGCGACCTTGTTCGAGGCGATCCTCGGGTAGGAGGTGATCTGGTCGAGAACAGCGGTGATCGATTTAAGTTGCTCGCGTGTCGTGTAAAGTCCGCTCTGCACATCGCCCCCGATGATGATCTCTGCTCCCATGTCGCGCACCTCCTTCACCGGGTAGTTGTTCACTACCCCGCCATCGACAAGGAAATAGCCGTTGTAATCGGTGGGTGCGAAATACCCGGGTATCGACATGCTCGAGCGGATGGCCATCGGCAGGTACCCGCTGTCGAGGATCACCTGTTCGCCGGTGAAGAGGTTGGTTCCCATGCACAGGAAGGGGATCGGGAGCTTGCTGAAATCGGTGGTGCGGTAGGCCGGCGAGAAATAGTAATTCAGCAGCAGGTCGATCTCCTGGCCCTGGTACATCGCAGCATCTACCGAGATCTTGCGGTTCCTGATGGGCAGCCTCACGACGGTTTTTTCGCCGTACTCCTTCTCTTCGAACGATTTGTATTTCCGTTCGGCGATGTCTTTCAGCAGGTCGTCCCAGGGCTGCGTCCGGATGATCTTCGCAATGGTATCGGGAGCGTACCCCAGTGCATAAAGCCCGCCGATGATGCTGCCGATGCTGGAGCCGCCGATGTAATCGATGGGCAGCCCCACCTCTTCGATGACCCGCAGCAAACCGATGTAGGCAAAACCCTTGGCCCCGCCGCCGCTCAATACCAGTCCGACCTTCGGGCGTTTCCCGCTCGCGTTTGCGGGTTCATCAGCGGCGAATGCCCCCGGGCCGTTCAGCCCGCTACACGGCAGGCAGATGAACAGCAGGGCGATTAAAATCAGGCTGTTTCTCATCATTCAATCGTAAATCGTAAATCCGGTAAATCGTAAATTCTCAATCCTTTTCCCCCTGCCCATAGTGCAGCCTCACCGTTTGCTTCAGGTCGGGATGCAGGCTCAGCGCAACCGGGCAGGTCCTGGTGATGTGCTCAAGGATTGTTTTCACCTTGTCGGGATAGTCGCGCGGGAAGCGGAGATCGACAATGATCTCCGAGATCCGCCGGGGGCCTTCGGTTGTCATGATCTTGGTGATTTCGAGCGTTGCGCCGTCGATGTCGAATCCGTGCGTCCTTGCCGCCATTCCCATGATGGTGGTCATGCAGCTGCCGAAAGCAACCGCCACCAGGTCGGTGGGTGAGAAAAATTCGCCTTTGCCCTGGTTGTCGACAGGGGCGTCGGTGATCAGCTTGTTACCGGATCTTACATGCGTCGCCTCGGTCCTCAGGTCGCCGGTATAAATGGTTGTTACGGTTGGAGTCATAATGGGATTTTTAAAACTGGTCGTTTTATTGGGCCATGTTTTTCTGCGCGACAAAGATAGAGATATGGATCCGGGAATCATTATTCACGGATTGTGTTTATTTTTGGAATTCGAAAAAAACGAGCGATGCATTGTCACTCTTCCACCATGAAACCCTTATGCCGGTTGGCGCTGCTGATGGTCACCGGTTTCGGGTTGATGTTTTTAACCGCTTCTCCTGCCCGTGCCCAGCAAAAACTCCTGCTCGAACCGGATATGATCTATAACTTCTCCACCCGGAGCGACGGAGGGATGCTGGTCGATGAGCAAGCGCTGGCCGGTGATCCGGCGGCAGGGCTGGGGGGCAGTCCCGTTACCGTCTTTTCGCCTGGCTGGATCAATGCATCCATCTACTTCCCCGCCATGGTAGTGGTCGACCTGCAGCGGGTCCACGTGCTGAATTCCTTGTGGCTTTACGACGTGAACGACAGCGACACCCTTTTCATTTTCACCGGCGACCCTTCTTCCTGGCAGGCCCGCGACACGATGCTCCTTAACCAGTATAACACCTGGCGTGAGATCGTGCTGGGCGATACCACCCGCTTCGTGATGTTCTGCTACCGTAGCCCGGCAACCCGGGTGGCAGAAATCGTTCTCTACGGAACGCCTGCCGGCCCGGCCGACCCGCCACCGGCGCCGGTTCCGGTCCCCCGGCCTTTGATGCAACAATTCATGGGGGTAAACGGTTTCTTCGACGATCCGGTTGCCAGGCTGAATTGCGTCGGGAGCGTGCGCGAGTACCACAACTGGGGGTGGGATGAAGGAAACCTCGACACCACCTACCAGGGATATCCCAACAACCAGTATGGCTGGAATCCAAGCTGGATCTGCGGTCCCGGCTGGGCCATCGATTTCGACGGAGTCTACCAGCAATGGCAGAACAATGCCCTGAATTTCAGTCCCGACCTGCAGGGGTGCGCCCCTTACCTCACCGGTTTCAACGATTCGCTTACCCAGCACAAACCCGTTAGGGCAGGGGAGGACCCCCTCGATCCATCCGCCTATGTTGAACATGCCGACTACCTGTACCAGTTCGCCGCCAGGTACGGTCGCTCGGTTTCCGACACTGCGCTGTTGAAGCTGAAGCCCGGCAATGCGCCCATCACCGGCAGCGGCAGGATCCGTTACCTCGAGAACTGGAACGAACCCGACAAGACCTGGTTTACGCGAGGCGGCTATTTCACTCCTGATGAATTTGCCACCATGTGCAGCGCCGATTGCGACGGCCACAACAACACCCTGGGGCCGGGAAAGGGGATGAAAAATGCCGATCCTTCGATCAAAATGGTGATGGGCGGACTCATGGAACTTAACCTGGAATACATCCGCTGCATGAAGCTCTGGAGCGACTGGAACCGCACCTCCGGCTTCCCGGCCGACGTGCTGAACTTTCATCACTATTGCGGGAATGGCCAGCACGGCATCAGCCCGGAGCAGGACAGCCTGAAGCGCCGGTTGCAGCAGATCGTGGCCTTCAGGGATTCATGCATGCCCGGTAAAGAGATCTGGCTTTCGGAATTCGGGTACGACACCAACCCGCTGAGCGAACAGGCGGCCGTGGCCATCGGCGGCAGCGACATCTATGAAGTACAGGGACAATGGATCCTGAGGAGCTACCTGGAGGCCGCCGCTGCCGGAATCGACAGGGCTTTTGTCTTCATGCTCCGCGATGCGAATGCCGGAGACCCGAACAAATACAACAGTTCCGGCCTGACGGGTGAGATCTGGTACGGTCACCAGCCCAAGAAGTCGTGGTTCTATGTCTCGGCCATGACCCGGCAGCTGACCGGGCTGCACTTCGATACCACGCTGCCTTCCGGTCACGATTCCGTGAGTGTGTGCCGGTTCGTCTCATCCACCGGCGATACCACGGTTTACGCCGTATGGTGCAGGAGTTCTTCGAACCTGGCCGTTCCGGGATTTTCCCTCGCCGTCGCTCCCTCCACGGCGGTTTTTATGACAAAGCCCCAGGCCGGGCTCCCTGACGGGATTTCGTCGGTGCTCTATCCAACGGGAGGAACTGTAACGTTCACGGTAACGGAACTTCCGGTATTCATCCGGACTGTTGTTGTCGACTCGCTGCCACCCTTGCAGCTTAACCTGAATGAAATCCGGCTTGAAGACGGCGAATCAGGTTGTTACGATGCGGTGCAGGAGATCCTGGTCGCCGGGAATGGCAGTTGGTTCGAGGTGGAGGCCGGCGCCTCCACCGAACTGGTTTCCGGGTTTCGGATCGGGATCCGTGACGGGGCCCGCGTTGAGGCAGGCGGCTACCTGGAGGCACGGATCACAGGGGATGGCGCTTACTGCCCGGATACCGCCAGCCGGGTAAACGGACCGCAGGTCGCCCATGTCGCCGGTCGCCTGCAGCAGGGCGGCTATGAACATCATTTAAAGCTTTATCCCAACCCCACCAGGGGTCGTTTCATTTTAGACATCGGCCCCGTCGATGATTCAAAAGGGGTGGTGCTCAGCGTTACCGGATCGAAAGGGGAGGAGTTGTTCACCCGGGAGGTACAGCCGGCCCGGCAGATCAGCATTTCGCTCGAAGGGAGAGCGGCCGGTATCTACCATGTAAGGCTGATCGCCGGTGAGACGACGGAATCCGCCCGGATCTGCCTGCTGGATTGAGGTTTTTCCTGCCGGTCATCTCCTTACAGTGGTAAACCTTCACAGACAAATCATTCGATATCCAATACGATTTTCAGGTTTTCCTTCATCGTTCTCACCAACTCTACCGGAACATTTCCAACCTTTCTTACCAGTCTTCTATTATCAATGGCCCTGACCTGATCGACCATGATATCGCAACTTTGTTCGAGACCACAGGAATCCTTTTTTAAATGAATTCTTAAAATTTCCGCATCCATCCGGATGTTGGTTGTCAGAGGACAAATAATCGTGGATGGGTGGTGTTTATTCAAGAGGTCTGTTTGTATGACTACGACCGGTCGTATTTTCCCTGCCTCGGTCCCAATGGTCGGATTAAGGTCCGCGATCCAGATCTCAAACTGCTTAGCCTTCATAATCAACCATTTCAAATTCAAGAAGGACCTGCATTGAATCCTCCTTAACCAGTTTCGATTCCTTTTCAAGCCTGGCTGCCAACAGTTTTCGTTGTTGAACCTTATTGTAAAACCCCAGGGCATCGTTGATATACCTGTTCCTGGATTTTTTAAGCTGGCTTATAACCTGCTCAGTCTCAGTGAAGACAGCATCATCCAATTTTAAAGATAATGTTTTCATAAAATTCCGGTGATTGATATCACAAAGGTATATACATTTTTGGAATACTCCAATGTTTTTATCTTAAATTATATCAGGCAAACCGGCAGCGATCCTGATTTCATCCTGACCCCGTAAAAAAGTTTAATTTTGTGGTTAGATCCATCCTAAAAGAGAAACATGACCGATAAAGTGAACCTGGCCGGCGGCCTGCAATTGTCACGCATCATTCACGGCCAGATGCGGATGGCCGCATGGAAGCGTACGAACCACGAGTTATTGCATTTCTTCGAAGAACTGGCCGATCTCGGGATCACCACCTTCGACCATGCCGATATTTATGGCAACTACACCTGCGAAGCCCTGCTGGGCGACGTCATGGCGCTGAGGCCCGGATTCCGGAACCGGATCGAGATCGTGACCAAGTGCGGCATCAAGCTGATGTCGGATAAATTCCCCGAACGCAAGGTGAAGCATTACGATTACAGCTACGAACATATCGTCGGTTCGGTGGACACCTCCCTGCGGAATTTCCGGACCGACCGCATCGACCTGCTCCTGCTGCACCGGCCCGCCCCGTTCTTCGATCCGGAGGCGGTGGCCCGGGCCTTTTCCGACCTGCATTCGGCCGGGAAGGTGCTGTATTTCGGCGTTTCGAATTTTCTGCAGGGGCAGTTCGACATGCTTCGGTCGTTCGTGGATCAGCCGCTGGTCACCAACCAGCTGGAGATCTCACCCTATTGTCTCGAGCATTTCGAGAACGGGAACATCGACTTCATGATCCGCGAAAAGATACCTCCCATGGCCTGGTCGCCGATGGCGGGAGGAAGACTTTACAATCCCGGTGACGAAAAGGGGCAGCGCATTATGCGTGCTGTGTCGGAGGTGGCCGCCGAGGTGGGTGCAGCGCACCCCGACGAGGTGATCGTGGCCTGGCTGCTGATGCACCCTGCGGGCATCCTCCCGGTGGTTGGCACCGGCAGCATCGACCGGATCCGTTATGCTCTTGCAGCCCGCGAACTGGAAATGACCCTCGAGCAGTGGTACCGCATCTTCATTGCATCCCGGGGCAGGGAGTTGCCGTAGGGGCATCCTTTCGCAGCAATATGAAATTATTATGATCTTCAGGCAACTTTTTTAAAAAACTGCTATCTTTACCATATAATATTCCCGCCCGAATGATTAGATCCGGGATCACCGGTATTCTTCTGACATGCTTAACTGCCATGCATGCATCAGGGCAACAATCCATTAAACCTGAATCACCAGGCTTCATCGAAAACAAAGGCCAGGTAGTTGACCAGAACAACAAGCCCAATCCGGCTGTGCATTACCTGTTGAATACTCCGGGGATGAATGTGCAGATACGCAGTAACGGATTCAGCTATGACGTTTATTCACCGCACCCGGTTGATATGCCCGGGATGCGAACCATTCACCGCATCGATTTCGACCTGGCGGGGTGCAACCCGGGTCGTGAGATCGTAGCTGCCGGGAAAACTTCCGGATACCTGAACTACTATACCACGGGGACACCGGAGGAAGGGGTCAATTTTGTTCATTCCTACCAATCGGTCACCTTCAGGAACATCTATCGCGGCATCGATCTGGAATTTTTGACAGATACCGCATCAGGATTCAAATACAATTTCATCGTACATCCCGGCGGCGACCTTTCCGCCATCCGCATCAAAATAAAAGGTCCGGCCATTGAACTTTCTGACAAGGGAAACCTGTTATTGATCACTCCGGTCGGGACGATCGAAGAAAGGATACCTGAGAGTTATTATTCCGTTGATGGTCAAAGATCGGTTATTCATGCTGTTTTTACCCGGACGGGACCGAATGTTTTCGGCTTTAAAACCTGCGGACTGTTCCCGGGCGCATCGACCCTCGTGATCGACCCGGTGCCCAACCGCCTTTGGGCGACCTATTACGGAGGGATGAACGTAAATCCGAGTAGCACCGAAGAGATCAATTCGCTTAAGATCGACAATGAAGGCAACCTGATATTGGTGGGTCAAACCCCGTCGCCCGACAACATTGCAACCGCCGGTTCATTTCAGAGTACCTTCGCGGGGGAGTCAGACGCCTTCGTGACCAAATTCAATCCCGACGGAGTTCGCCTGTGGGGTACCTATTATGGCGGCAGTGAGGATGACAGGGGCAAAGGGTGCGCAGTCAATGCTCAGGGTGATATTTTTATGACAGGCGAAACCTTCTCAACAAGTCAGATTGCTACACCAGGAACCTACCAGACTTTGCCGGGAGGTTATGAAGACAGCTTTGTTGCCAGGTTCTACCCCAATGGTATCAGAAAGTGGGGTACCTATTACGGCGGCTCCGGAACAGAATTTAATTACGGCTGCACGCTTGACCGCGATGGAAATCTCTATACCTGCGGAGTGACCTATTCCGGAAACAACATTTCAACTCCGGGGGCTTACCAGGTTGGCGCCGCCGGCAACGGCGATGCCTTCCTCGGCAAATTCAGCTCCGACGGCCAGATCGTATGGGGTACCTATTATGGCGGCAATCTGGCAGAAAATGGTTTAGGTGTTTGTGCCGACACCCTGAACAACATCATCCTGGTTGGAAATACAAAATCGCATGGGGGTATTGCCACACCCGGCGCTCACCAGGAAAATTACGGCGGCAACGGACCCAACAGTAGCGGCGACGGTTTCATCGCCCGGTTCAATACCGGTGGACAACTGCAGTGGGGAACCTATTATGGTGGTTCAGACGGTGACAATACCGATGGTTGTGTTTGTTCGAACAGCGGAATGATCTACGTGACCGGCGACACCGGGTCGCCTGACAACATCTCCACCCCGGGAAGTTTCCAGCCGGTCAAGGACGTGGGAACCGACGCTTTTTTCTCTAAATTCAATATGGCGGGAATCCGGATGTGGGGGACCTATTACGGCGGGAACTTAGAAGACCACGGATGGGCCTGTGATTATGACCCGCGGGGGCGAATATTTTTCTGCGGATATACTGCTTCCACGGTCAATATTTCGACACCTGCAGCCTTTCAGCCTTTTAACAACGGCTATTGGGATGTTTTCCTCGCACGATTCGACACCAACGGTTCACGGGTATGGTGCACCTATTATGGCGCCTACTGGGCCGACTATGGATGGACCCTGGCGGTGGATACCAATGACCGGCAATACGTTGGCGGACAAACTCAGTCGACCACGAACATGGCATCGCAGGTGGCTCACCAGACCGTTTTCGGGGGGCCTCATTCTGATGGTTTCATGGTCAAGTTTACCGATTGCGTAAATCCCCATTCGGGTCCGATCAGCGGTCAGGCAAATGTGTGTAAAAACTCAACGGAAACCTACTCCATACCACCCATCTACAAAGTGTATACCTATAACTGGGAGGTGCCGCCGGGAGCCTCGATCATTGCAGGACAGAACTCACCTTCCATCACCGTGTCGTATTCTGACACGGCCATATCAGGAAACATAACCGTTTATGCCACCGATCATTGCGGTATCGGAGATACAGCAACCCTGCTGATTACAGTCCATTCAAATCCGCTGCCGGTTATTTCGGGCAGCAGCGCGGTTTGCCGGAATACGCTTTCGACTTACACTACCCAGGGTGGTAAAAGCAATTACCTCTGGACCTGCTCGCCGGGTGGAAGCATCATGACCGGGGGAAGTATCAGCGACAGCACTGCCGGACTTTCATGGAGCACGACCGGCGCGCACTATGTCAGTGTGACCTTCGACAATGCGAACGGATGTCCGGTTCCGCCCGCGGCAATCATGCCGGTTACCGTCGGGGCCGGGCCACTGCTGACGAATATGCCGCTGTCGGAAAACCTGTGCTCAGGCGATTCGACACGGATCCTGCTGACTACGAACCAACCCGGAACCACCTATACCTGGACTGCATCCGGGTCATCTCCCGATGTAACCGGTTTTTCGGGCGGAACCGGTGAATATATCAACCAGGAACTCATTAACACAGGAACTGCAAGCGCAACGGTGACCTATACCATCACCACTCATTTTGACGGATGTGACGGGCTCCCGGTCGATTATGTTGTAACGGTGATCCCCCTGTCACCCGTAGGCGTCAGCATTGCGGTATCCCAAAACCCTGTTTGCAGTGGAACTTCCGTTACCTTCACCGCAACACCCATATTTGGTGGAATGATTCCTGCCTATCAATGGAAAGTGAATGGCATCAGTACGGGGACGAATAGTCCGTTTTTCGTCTTTTCGCCCGTGAACGGGGATGTGGTAACCTGCTTGTTGTTATCGTCAGAATCATGTACTTCAGTGAACCCTGTTCAGTCGAACCCGGTTACCATGGTGGTCAATGCCTACCTCCCGGCAGGGATAACCATTGCGGCATCCGATAATCCTTTCTGCCCGGGATCACCGGTAACTTTTACGGCTACCCCCTACAATGGTGGATCAAATCCTTCCTATCAATGGAAGGTGAACGGAATCAATGCAGGCACCAACAGTGCCCTCTTTATTTATAACCCGGTGAACGGAGATGTTGTGAGTTGTGTTGTCACCTCTTCTGACCCTTGCGCCACAGGCAATCCTGCAACCAGCTTACCATTGACCATGATCGTGAATACCAGCCTTCCGGCTGGGGTCACGATTGCGGCATCGGCTAATCCTTTCTGTCCCGGGTCGTCTGTAACTTTCACTGCAACACCTTATAACGGAGGATCAAATCCATCGTATCAATGGACTGTGAATGGAATCAATGCAGGCGCCAATGCATCCGGTTTTTCTTATAATCCGTCAGACAACGACAGTGTGTGGTGTGTGATCACCTCAAACCTGAGCTGTGTTAGCGGAAATCCGGCCAGTTCGGCCAAGATCACCATGATCGGGACGCTTGCCCCGCAGGTGGCCTTCACGGCTTGCTTCGATACGGTCACAAACATAAATGCCAAGCCATTTAAGCTTAAGGGCGGTCTTCCGTTAGGAGGTACTTACACCGGGCCGGGAGTTAATTCATCCACGGGTTATTTTACACCATCCATTGCAGGGACCGGAGTGAAAATAGTCAGTTATTCCTATGTGAATGTGTATGATTGCAGCGCTGGAAAATCAACGTCGATCCTTGTGCAACCTGCGCCGGGCTTTACCTGTGGAAGCAACCTGACCGACACCCGCGATAACAAGGTATATTCCACCGTTCAGATCGGAACCCAATGCTGGATGGCCGCAAATCTCAATTACGGGAACATTGTTTTATCTTCTTCAATTCAGGATGACAACTGCATTCCAGAAAGGTATTGCTACAACAACCTTACTGCCAATTGCAATCGGTACGGAGGTTTGTATCAATGGGATGAACTGATGAACTATACGGATACCCCCGCTGGCCAGGGATTGTGTCCGCCCGGATGGCATGTGCCATCGGAGAGTGATTGGATGATTCTTTTCAATTATTACCAGGGAAACAGCAGGGCAGGAAAACCATTGCAGGACAGTGTCATCAATGGATTCAGAGCGACACACAGCGGAGTGTTTTATTTACAACACTCCATGAATTATGAGGGATTTGCGACCCTTCTCTGGTCTTCCGCATCGTCTGGTCTTTCCCGTGCACTGGCACACGGCATGAATGACTGGAATTACTCTGTATCGCTCTATCCTGCCCTGAAGGCGAATGCGTTTCCTGCCAGATGTTTGCTTGATTAAACCTTCTGTGAAGCCATCTCGAATTCATATCTTTGCGATTTGAATTTAAAAACATAACACCATGAAAAGAGTGATCATCGGGGCCATCGTTGGGGCCATCATCTATTTTGGATTCCAGACCACGATGTGGGTCGGTGGATTCCATAAGGACTTTTACACCCATGCCACGCAGCAGGATACCATCCTTGCGCTTTTATCGCGAACCCTTCCGGCCGAAGGGATGTACATGATGCCCATGGCCGATCAGCACAGCCCGGATTTTAAAACACGCCAGCAGGAGATCGAGAAGACCATGATCGGGAATCCCTGGGCCATGGTATTCTACCACCCTGAAATGCCTGATTTTTCGGTGTCCACGCTGGTATTGGGACTACTCTTTGCGCTTGTCGCAGCCTTCATTGCCGCCTTTGTGATGTACATGGGAAAGTTCCCCTGCTTCTGGTCCCGGTTTACCGTTTCCATGCTTTTCGCCCTCTTTACCCTCCTGCAGGGAGTGCTCAGCAATCTCAACTGGTGGGAGTTTCCATGGAGTTTTATAAAGCCCCAGGTCATCGACCTGGTCATTGGCTGGGGACTCTGTTCGCTTTGGCTCGGCTGGTTTGTCAAACCCCGCGAACACGCCGGAACACCGGAATAACGAAGAAACCCATGACCGGTGATGGAAAGTTGTAACTGGAGGGAAGGCGAGTTGCAATTGACAATTGACAATGGACAATTGACAATTGAAAATGGAAAATTGAAAACTGAAAACTGAAAATGGAAAATTGAAAACTGAAAATGGAAAATTGAAAACGGAAAATTTCCTGATTTTGCCTTTTGACTTTTCATTTTTCATTTTGACTTTTTCTCCCTTCTCCCTTCTCCCTTCTCCCTTCTCCCTTTCTCCCTTCTCCCTTCCCCCTTTCCCCCTTCTCCCTTCTACCTATACCCCACCGCCGCATACCCCACCCAGTGATGTGGCGTGGCGACGGCGGTCTGGCCCATGCCAAGGTCGGTGACCGGGATGGGGGGCTGGCTGACCGAGGTTCCATACCCCAGCAGGGTGCCGGTGAGCGGTCCGCTGCGGAGATTCTGCTGAAGGTAGTAAGCGGTGAGCAAGCCGAGGGGCACCGAATAGCGGCCGCACCAGGTCCAGCGGTAGGTCCTGAAGTTGGTGTCCTGTACCGTGTAACGGCTGAATTTCCGGATCTTTTCGAGGGTCAGTTCGCCCGTGAGGCAGGTGTTGATGATCTCCTGCTCATGGGCGAGCGCCTTTGCGTTCCCGGCGCTGTCGCAACCGTAAGGAGCATAATTTTTTCCGCCCCAATCTTCATCACCGTAATGCACCGCATCGTTGGATATGACGATGGCCAGGTCGCGGCCCATTTTCAGTCCCTGGTCGCGGATGAGTGTGGCGATGGCGATGGCCAGCGACGAGGCCATGCCCTCCATCTTCTGTTGTTCGCTGAACGGGACAAGCACCGGGATGATCCGCACCGACCGGTTGTAATATTGCAATACCGGCACCAGTGCTTCGAGCGAATGCTCCGTCATGTGCATGGAGTCGTGCACCACATACGCTGATTTCGGGAGTTTGTTGAGGATCTTTTCACGCAGGGGCGAGCTTCTGACCGTTCCGTAGGGCGCTTTCCAGCCATCGAAGGATTCGAATACCAGCCTGTTCTCGAGCCCGAAGCGTTTGGCCTGGTGGGCCACGCCGATCAGTATCACATTGGAGGCCTTGATGTTCCTGAGCACCACCGGGTAGAGCCAGCCGGCATACGTATAGTCATCGTGCGGACTGATGACCAGCTTCCAGCTGGTGTACCGTTCAATGCCGTTGCGTTTCCATGCGCCGAGGATCTTCTCGCCCTGCATGGTAAAGATCCGGTTCATCACCGAATCCATCTGCCAGCTGCTGGTCGCGAACCCGACGGAATCGACCGGGCTGCGCAGGCGTTCGCCAGGCCGTCCGGAGAATAAAAAGATGGTTGCAAAAAGGGTAAGTAGGATTGAAAGGGAGCGGTACATGGTGTAGGTATTAATTCAAAATTCAAAATTCAAAATTCAAGGTTCAAAATTCAAGGTTCACAAATTCAAGGTTCACAAATTCAAGGTTCAAAATTCAAGGTTCACAAATTCAAGGTTCAAAATTCAAGGTTCAAAATTCAAGGTTCAAAATTCAAATGTCAAATGTCAAAGTTAAAAAAAACCACAGCCGTTCAGCACCAATGTTTTCCGATTTCCGTCTTCCATTTTCCGTTTTCCATTTTCCATTTTCAATTTTCCATTGTCAATTCGTTTTCCATTTTCCATTTTCAATTTTCCATTGTCAATTGTCAATTGTCAATTGTCAATTCATTTTCCATTTTCCATTGCCAATTCCCCCTTCCCCCTTCTCTGAGAATTTTCCTACCTTTGGAGCCATGAACGATAAAACACCTGGTCTGATCCTCGCTTCGCTGCCCAACTTTCGCGACCTGGGCGGCATCAGCGGCGCCGGCGGCCGAAAGGTCAGGCCCGGAATGCTTTACCGCAGCGGCGACCTCTCGCGGATTACCGACGAGGATTTACTTACCCTCGAAGCACTGGATGTCAGAGCCATCATCGATCTGCGTGCCCAACGCGAGATCGTGAAGCATCCCGACCGGGTTCCAGCAACGGTTAAAAACCATGTCGTGCTGCACATCCACGACAAGGCCCGTGACCATGCCGAACGGTTATTTGCCGAAAACAACGGGAAGGCGCTTGAGTCGGTGCTTACTGAAGATTATGTGAGGATGGTAAGGTATCACCGGAATGAATTCAGGGAATTTCTGAGGATCCTCGCGGAAACAGACCAGCTGCCGCTCGTATTTCATTGTGCGGCAGGGAAGGACCGCACTGGCCTGGCGTCTCTCTTTTTATTAACGGCCCTTGGTGTTTCTGCTGAAGATATCCGCAGCGATTACTTGGCCACGAACCATTACGTTGCCGAAGTAGCCGAAAAGATCATCAGGAAAGTGAACGAAACAGGCCAGAACGGCGAAATCCTCCGCCCGCTGTTGCTGGTCCGCGAAGCGTATCTCGATGCTGCACTCGACACCCTCGACCGGGAGTTCAGTGGTCCAGTCAACTACGTGAATAACATCCTGAAAGCCGATACGGAGAAGCTCCGGGAGAGGTTTTTGGAAGGATAGGACGTGAGACGTGGGCCGTAGACCGTGGGCCGTAGACCGTGGGCCGTGGACCGTAGACTGTGGAAGGGAGAAGGGGGAAGGGGGAAGGGGGAAATTCAAAATTCAAAATTCAAAATTCAAAGTTCAAAGTTCAAAGTTCAAAATTCAAATTAGTGATTTGTGATTAGGGAAAATTCACTCATTCACTCATTCACTCATTCACTCAATCACTCATTCTATTTTGTCACCCGTCACGCGTCACCCGTCACGAACCCGTACTACTCAGCACACTCCTTCTGCTCAATCTTCTCCACGATTCCAAGGTTCCCGTCAAGCCTCACGAGGTCACCATCTTTCAGAAACTGCTTTGCCCCCTTGGCGGCAACAATGGCAGGGATGCCATACTCACGGGCTACTACCGCACCGTGCGACAGCGGGCTACCGATTTCGGTGATCAGTCCGGAGATGATGCTGAACCATGGCGTCCAGCCGATGTCGGTAAACGAGGCCACCATGATGTCGCCTTCGTGCAGCTTTTCGGCATCTGACAAAGAATGCACGATCCTGGCCTTTCCTTCTGCAATGCCCTGGCTTACCGGGGTGCCTTTCAGCCGGTTCCCGGTGATCTCGATGACGACCTCCTGGTCGAGCGGTTCCGGCTTACCGAAACTGATCTCTTCGAAGATAAGATTTCCGGTGGCCGGCAACAGTGCCCTGCGACGGTTCGCCACCGATCTCCAGCCCTCGCCGCGACCGTCAATCAGCAGGCCTAACTCATCCTGCGTGAGGAAAAACACCTGGTCGGTATCGTCGAGCAACCCTTCGCGAACGAGGCGGAGGGCCAGTTCCTTGTAACCACGGCGCATAACGTCAACCATCTTGATTGAAAGGGCCTTCGAGATCTCGCGCCTTGCCACGGCTTTCCGGGCGGTCGGGATCATCATTTTAAGAATGAACCGCTTTATCGGCGGCAGGTGAGCCAGCGCCTCGTTCGTTTGCATGCGGCCACCGGTGATATGAGGCTGCACCCTGCCCAGTTTGACGCGCGACTGAAGGATCTTGATGAGTTGCCCGGGATTCTCTTCCCAGGTCTTCTCACGCAGTTCCGATTCGCGGACGCAACGGTGGCCGTGCCGGTCCATGAAAGCCCTGAAGGAGTCACGTATCGCCGGAGGGGCCGAATGGCGCAGCATGTGAAGGGCCTCATCGGGGGTCGCTTCCACGAAAGTTCCGGAAAACCTGACGTCGGCCCGGATCAGGGTTGCAAAACGGTCGAGCGATTTCACGGCATCGGCGCTTTCAATTTCGGGGATGTTGAGCAGCAGCATGGTGGCGATATGATGGTCGGCCGCTTCGGGTTTGCGTTTATCGCTGGTCATGATGCGCATGAAGGCTGAATACAGGGTGCCCGACTGGGCGGAAGTGCCCAGGTGGTGTCCGAAACCAATCCCCAGCGTCAGCCTGGCCGCTGCCAGGTTCTCATAGAGTTCACGGGTGGTACCTGAAGTGGCCACCGAAAAGCCGGCGGCCAGGTTTCTCAGTTTCCGCAGGTAATGGCCCGCGCGACCGGTGTTGAACATCTGGCGGAAAAAGTTGAAGACCATCCATGGCAACGGGATTACCGGCTTTGCCTCAATATCGCCGAAAACCTTTCCGCTCAGTGCAAACTGGACATCTTCCGGCTTGTTGAGCCATACGTGTTTGGGATAGTCCATCATGTGGCTCATGTTGATGAAGAGCCTGTTGTAGAACATCTGGATATAGCGCGGTCCAGTGCGTTCACGCAGCCGGAATGCCCCGGACCGGTCGGCCAGGATGGTCATGCCGTAGTCGATGGCCTCGGCCGATACGGTGGCCGTAAGCGGCGTTACCACACCGGGCATCATCTCACCGATGTTGCCAAGTGTAAAAATGTCGGAAGTGGTTCCCTGGATGGTGTCCAACTCGTTGAAATGAACCCCGTTGAGGGTCGTGATGGGGCGTACCTGGAGCCAGTGGAGATGACCCTTGTGGTCGATGGCCCATTCCAGGTCGACCGGACGGCCGATGCGTTGTTCTGCCAGCGTAGCCCCTGCAACGATCTCGCGCAGGTGCTGCTCGTCGAGCAGACGCCCGTTTTTGCTGGCCTCCTGCCGCAGGTTCGACTGGCTGGGAAATATCTCGTAATGGTGGGCGTCGGCGGCTCCGCTCACGAGGTCCTCGCCGGGACCTGCAACGGCATTCACCACGAGGAGGTCGCGGCGGTGGTTGACAGGGTTGGCGGTGAATACAACGCCCGACACCCTGGCCTGTACCATGTTCTGGATGATCACCGAAATACGCAGATCGGCGTCGTTTAAAAGGTTGTCGGAATAGGATCTGACGCGACCTGAACCTGCCGCTTCGATGCACCTGATCACCGCCTGCCTGATCTCGGTGTACCCCTCGAGGTTCAGAAATGTTTCAAATTGCCCTGCAAAGGAAGCGGATGTCCCGTCTTCGCTCACGGCCGAAGATCGTACCGCTTTGGGGCCTGGACCAAGCTTTTCAAGGATAAGCTCCAGGCCATCGGCATGGATGCTTTCACGGTCGGGGTGGATCAATACAAAGGCGTCGGGAACGCGTAGTCCCATCGACCTGAGCATCTGTAAACCTTTTGCTTTTCCCCCAACGGGTTCGTCCTGAATGTCTTGTATAGTTCTGATCAAGTCCTGCGAATAATCGGCAAAACTATGAATTTTTTTCAACCGCCGGCCCCCCCGGGAACTGCGAATTTGCAATCCATTACAGCAACTGTTTTTTCAGGCAACCGATCATGGTTTCGAGCAACTCACGTCGCTTGAAGGGCTTGGAGATGAATGCAGTGCAACCGGCCTCCATGGCTTTTTCCCTGTCTTCGGGGCGGGCATAGGCCGTGAGGGCGATCACTGGTACCGAGTGGTCTTCGCTGCGGATAAGGCGGGTGGCTTCGTGACCATCCATGACAGGCATCTTGATATCCATCAGGTACACGTCGGGTTTGTGAATGGTGGCCAGCGGAGCCACCTCTGCACCGTTCTGTGCCCAAACGATTTTCCTGACGACGTGCAGCAGGACGGTGCGGAGGTACTCGAAATTGAAAGGTTCATCCTCGGCGATGAGAACGGTAACTTCTCTGAGAGCAGAGGGATCGATGGTTCCTCCGGATGTGATATCGGCGATCGGTGGATTGGCCAGGGGGACTGTGAAATAGAATACCGATCCCACTCCGGGCGACGATTCCACCCAGATATTGCCTCTCATGGCGTTCACGAGTTCTCTGGCGATGCTCAGTCCCAGGCCGGTACCTCCCGATTTTTTCCGGTGATCGAGTTCAACCTGGTAAAACCGTTCAAAGATCTTCTCATGGTACTGTTCCGGTATCCCGATCCCCGTGTCTTTGACATAGAAGAGCAGCGAATCATCGGCCAGATGATACCCAAAACTGATCTGCCCCGAATCGGTGAACCGGATGGCATTGGTCAGCAATCCTGTCAAAACCTGTTTTACCTTTTCCTTGTCACATTCAACCACCGGGTCCTCCATCTCCGAATCAATGTTTTTTTCGAGTGCCACTCTTTTCCGCTCAGCCCTGGGGATGAAGGTCGTTTCGATCTCATTCATCATAGCGTTCAGAAGAAAGGGGGAAATGAAAAGGGGAACCTGGGTGCTTTCGAGCCTGGCCAGTTCGAGGACATCGTTGATGATGCTGAGTAACTGGTCGGAACTGGCGTTGATGATATCCACGTACCGGTCTCTTTCCTCCGGGGTGAGATCCTCTTCCTTGAGAACACTTGCAAAACCGGCGATGCTGTTCAGCGGAGAACGAATCTCATGCGACATATTGTTGAGAAAGGCGCTCTTGAGACGGTCGCTCTCCTCGGCCCTGTCGCGGGCGTTAATAAGTTCGGTATTCTGACGGTTTCTGATATAGGCGGCTCCGATACTGTCGGCCGCAGTCGAAAGCAGATGCACTTCGGTTTCGGTCCATTCGCGTTCGGTGCTGCAATCGTCAAAACCGATGAATCCCCACCACTGATCTCCCATCATAACCGGGGCCACCAGTAACGATACGATACCCTGCTCCTCCAGGATCGGCTTTTCAGTGTCGGGGAAGTCTGCAACAACACCTTTGATGACCTCATCATGCGAAAGGGTCTCCTGCCAGCGGGCAAACCTGTCGGTATAAGGCAGTTCCTGCAGCGAAGGATTGTTGATCTGGGGCGATACCTCATCGGCACACCATTCAAACCGTTGACTCATCAAAAGGACATTGGTTTGGGGATGACGATGGTTCTCGAAAATATAAACACGGTCGGCACCGACCGCCTTTCCTAGAATATCGAGTGCCCGGCTGAGGGATTCGATCAGGTAATTGCCCTGGAGAATGATCGAAACAGCCCCGGCCGTTGCCTGAAGCAGTTTCTCCCGCTGCGCAAGCGCTTCACTGGCTTTCTTTTGCACCGCGATATCCCAGGCCATATCGGCCAGGCTTGAGACCATCTCCGCATCCTGCTGATCGTAATCAGCAGATTTGTTGCCAACACCGAGCACGGCCACCACCTGGTTATTCCTGATGACAGGCACCGTTAGTTCACGAACGATCGGGGAATGACCTTCCGGCATCCCTTTCCTGTGCAACAGTGATGCAAAGTCGTTATGGATGACTGGTTTGCGCGATTTCACGCAATCGACCCATACGCCGGCCCGGTCAACCGGGTAGTGTTCAGTTTTCGGCGGCAGGGCGCAAAACCGGTCGGTAGTGGACTTTGACCATGCCTGGAGTGTAACGCTGTTCTGATCGGAATCGATGAAATGGAAGAACCCGACCGTGCTCCCTGTCATTGTGGCGATCTCGTCCACGGTCATCACCAGCAGTTCTTTCATCGTATGTTCGTAGGTAAAATCGATGAGGCGAAGACGAAACCCGGCGATCTTTTCCTGCTTTATACGTTCGGTCACATCCCTGGTCACCCCGTGAACCGCGACAAGCTTTCCGTTGGAATCGAGCAGCGGACGTGCCTGCACCTCACCTGTACGGTAGGTGCCATCCTTGCAGCGGTGTTCAAGGTTGAAGATGATCGATTCGTCAGGGTTCAGCGTTCCATTGCCAAGTTTTTGAAAGGATTCAGCAATGATCTTCTGTGCCTGGATGTATGACCCGGGCGAATAGACCTCCGAAGGATCGAGTTCCAGGAACTCCTCAGGGGTGAAGCCCCTGCTCTGGTAAATCGACGGACTTACATAGGTGTACCTGAACTGCTCGTTCATAGTCCAGATGACGTCGGAGGTGTTCTCGGCGATCATCCGGTATTTCTCAAGGCCCGCCTGGATCGCCTCCTGCGAAGCGATCGATTCGGTGATATTATGCAGGATGATCAGTTTTGAACCGGTCTCTTTCCGGAGGTTTTGAACCTTAATTTCGTAAGTTGAACCGTCGGAGGCAAAGGTTACGACCTCCTGCTTTTCCGGCCCGGTGTTCAGGATCAGATCGTAGAGCGCATTGTTCTCAGGATTGAGCTGATTGAGCAGGGATCCGGCATGGTCTGGTCCCTTCAAACCAAGCAGGCGTTTCGCTGCCGGGTTAATATCCTGTATCCTGTTTTTTGAATCCAGCACCAGGATACCATCCTCCATGTTTTCGATAAGCAGCTCACGGGCAATCGGAACCAGGTCGAAAAGCCGGTAATTGTACATGGCGAAGGTGATGACCACTCCGCTCAGGATGATCGATACCCGTGTAAGATCGAATCCAGGTACCGGATTCGCGCCGGAGAGGTAGAGGGCGCTCCCCACCCACGGAATGGATGCACTGATGATCATGGCGAATCCCTGGAGGCGGATGGTGCGGGTGGAAGTGAATACAAAACTCAGCAGGACAACGGCTGAAAGCAACAACAGAATGTAACTGTATACAATATGTACATAAAAGAACCATGGTCCGTGGTGGTAAACCATCAGGTTGGTTGCTGGCGAGATCGCTCCGAAATCTTTCCAAAGCAGGTGGTGATAGGGATTGGTGAATGCCACAACGATCGTGGCTACCGGGATGGCAAAGAAGATGCTGATGTTACGCAGGTTGATCAGGTGTGATTTTCCCGCAAACCTAAGGGTGAATACCAGGTAGAGCACTGGTACCGCGGTGGAAGGGATATATTCAAACTGCGACCAGATTACTTTCAGCGATACGGTGGTGGCCGCAGCCTCGAAGACCCCCATGAGCGCCCATATGGCAGCCGTCCACAGGAGAAGAGCAAGTTCACTGGCCCCGTTCCTCCGTTGGCTGTTTCGGGCTATCCAGGCGGTAGAAATAGCCACGATCGCAGCAATCAGGTAACCGGCAGCATAAACCGTAAAATTATATGAGGCAAAGACCTGCATCCTCAGGGAATTTGCCTGCAATATACAAAAAACCGGTTATGATAACAGATGTTAAGAAAAATTATGGGTGATCGGGTTTTAATGTTCACCCGATGTTATAACGGTCGGCATGGAAGCCGAACTCGGCCATGCCCAATCCTTCTGATCCGTCGAAGAGGTACCTGGCAATTCCTTCACGCATCATATATTTGCCGTCGTGCAGGTAAGGAAATTCACCATTCCTGACGAACTCCAGTTTGTGATGCTTCCCGCTTCGCGTGTAAATGTCAATGATGCCGTTGTCGGGCAATAGTTTCTCTTTCGAAACCGTATCAAGATCAGTACACTCCATGATTGCATCGGTGGTTCCGCCGGGATGCGTAATGAAACCGGCGACCAGTCTTCCGAGGAACTGCCATTTGATGGTAGTCACCGTCCAGTGGATACCGGCATCAGAAACACCGGTGATCCAGTAATGCCGGTCCCATGTGAGCCAGTTCCGCGACCCGAAGCTGTGATCGCGCGAAGCCATCATGCTCATGTTGAAAATCACCCCGTCGAGTTCGATGGTCCCGGTAATCTTTCCCGTTTGTTCGTAGTGCACCTGGTGGGTGTCTTTCATGTGATGGAAAAATTTGCGGGTCCAGGGCTCAGCGGCAATGGCGTCGGCTATCAGACGCTGGTCTGAACTTTTGGCAAAATCGTAGATCGGGTGTTCTCCGGTAAAAACCAGGTTCACCGCACAGTCATGTTGCCTGCCCGAACGGTCGTGAACAGGTCCATGGAATGTGATCCGCCAGATCTTTCCGATCTCGATGGGTTCCCACTTCAGGGTTCCCTGCTGAAAGCCGACCCCCTCGGGTCCCGGCGAGGAGGTGATTCCGAAATAACCAAGACCCGCCAGGTAGAAATCAAACCAGAATTCATTCGGCCGCTTCGGCTCCCTGAAAGCCATGCGCGTGATGAAGGCATTCCCCTCCTTGTCGCCGCCGTAAAAGTACGAACTGTCGTTGGGGTAGGGCTGCGTCTGGTCAACATGTTTCTGCTCCAGGTAGTTGACGGGAAAGATGCGGCTTTTGGTGCGCTTTACCATCTGGCGGGCAATGAGTCTCTTTATCATCTGATAGGATTAGGCAGCAAACATAAGGAAAAATCGGGAGAACGGTAAACAGGTGAACAGGTGAGCAGGTGAGCAGGTGAACAGGAGAGCAGGTGAACGGGATCCCGGATATCACCCCTTCAGGGTTCATTGAAATCCCTTATG
>CAYYPH010000047.1:26085-30093 GCA_964473485.1 uncultured Prolixibacteraceae bacterium
CAGGTGAACGGGATCCCGGATATCACCCCTTCAGGGTTCATTGAAATCCCTTATGGAAAATTTGCAATAACAATGGCACCCCAACGGGGTTTTCCGTTTTCCATTTTCCGTTTTCAATTTTCCATTTTCAATTCATTGTCAATTGTCAATTGTCAATTGTCAATTGTCAATTGTCAATTGTCAATTGTCAATTCCCCCTTCCACGTCCCACTGCCCACGGTCCACAGTCCACGTCCCTATTTCCTCCCTTCCCCCTTCCTTTTCTTCCCTTTCCCTGATCGTTCCTCACCGGCCTGGCCCATCATCTCTTCCCATGAACTCCGGAAGTTGCCCTGCTCTCCGCTCTTGTCAGGTGGCTTTGGGCCCTTTTTACCGGCGTTTTTTTTCTTTTCCCTGGCATCGGTGAAAGATTGCGGAGCGCGTTGTTCTTTGGAATTCCACTTTTTCCCGAAAACCCGCCGGCCTTCAACCTTCACCCGCTCCTGGTCGCGGGCTTTGCCAACGACAAGTCCGGTCCCGTTGAATTCCAGTTCACCAAGGCTGTTTGCCAGGAACTCAGCATAGGCCGTGTCCACCTCAAAAACACTCTCATCCCTGCCCAGGGTGATGTCACCGATCCTGATCCTTTTTCCGGGCGAAGCAGTGTTGATAATTTCGATCAGGATGTTGGGCCACAACCCCTGGTTTTTCCCAAGGTTTACAGTGAGCCGGGTGAAATCGGTCACCTCTTTGCGCCGGTTTCCCCGCTGCTGGCCGTCGGTCATCCCGTCCTGGGCCTGTTCCGCCTCGTACCGGTCGCCGCGGTGATCATCCTCGCGCGACTTTCCTTGCTTTTTATCCCTTTTCTTTCCGTCTTTAGCGGTTTCTGTCTCCATCCACTCCTGCCACCGGCCATCCTGACGCTTTTCGACCCGAAGTTCCTTCGCATTACCGTAACGTTGCTCCCGTTTCCCGGATGAACCCGGTTTGCCTGCCGGCTCCTCGTGAACATTCACATCCCGGTCATCCTTGTAGTATTCCAGGAAACGGTTAAACTCAAGGGCCACGAAGCGTTTGATCACCTCCTCCTTGTCGAGCCATTCCAGCTTACGGAAAATGGCGGGAAGGTACGAATCGATTTCCGGGTTCTCCAGCTCCACATTTTCCATCTTGTGGACGAGGTTGAACAGCTGCTTTTCACAGATCTCGCGGCCGCCGGGAACTTTGGCTGCCACGAAAGGTTTGCCGGTTTGTTTTTCGATCTGTTTTATCAGGTGTCTCTCCTTCAGGTTGATGATCGCGATGGAAATGCCTGTTTTTCCTGCCCTTGCCGTTCTTCCGCTGCGGTGCGTGTATACCTGAAGGTCATCGGGCAGGGCATAGTTGATGATATGCGTGAGGTTATTCACATCCAGGCCCCGGGCCGCCACATCAGTGGCTACCAGCAGTTGCAGGTGCCTGATCCTGAATTTCTGCATCACGCTGTCGCGGATGGGTTGCGAAAGATCGCCGTGCAGGGCATCGGCGTTGTACCCGTCGGCGATGAGCTTGTCGGCGATTTCCTGCGTGTCTTTGCGGGTCCGGCAGAAAATGATGCCATAGATGGTGGGATAATAATCAACGATCCGCTTCAGGGCTACATATTTGTCTTTGGCGTGCACAGTGTAGTAAACGTGCCTGATGTTCTCAGCCCCGCTGTTCTTGCTCCCGATCGTTATCTCGGCGGGATTGTCCATATATTCGCCGGCGATATCCGACACCTCTTTTGGCATGGTGGCCGAAAACAGCAGGGTTTGCCGGCCCTTTGGTATCACCGCCAGAATCTCGTTGATGCTTTCGAGAAAACCCATGTTCAGCATCTCATCGGCCTCGTCGAGAACCACGGTGCGTATGCCGCCGGGTCTGATCGCTTTCCGGCGGATCAGGTCGCAAAGCCTGCCGGGCGTGGCAACGACGATGTGTACTCCCTTCTTCAGCGCCTTTATCTGGTTCTCGATGCTGCTTCCGCCATATACGGGGAGGATCTTCAGCCCTTCCTCATACGCCGCAAAATCGGTCAGGTCGGTGGCGATCTGTACACAAAGTTCGCGCGTCGGACTGAGGATCAGCGCCTGCGGTGACCGTTGCTCCGGATCGGTGAGCTGAATGACAGGGATGCCATAGGCAGCGGTTTTCCCGGTGCCCGTCTGCGCGAGCGCGATCACGTCACGCCGGTTTCCCAGGAGGAACGGGATCACCTGCTCCTGGACGGGCATGGGATTCTCAAAGCCCAGGTCGGTCAGGGCGCGGATGATGGACGGCGATACGCCCAGGGTGGGGAAGGAGGACATACAATTTGAAGATTTGAAAATTTGAAAATTTGAAGATGGAAGGTTTAAGGATTTGAAAATTTGAAGATTTGAAAATTTGAAGATGGAAGATTTGAAAATTTGAGGATTTGAAGACGCAGGGAGTGGAATAATCAGATTTGACAAATGGAAGATTTAACAATAAGGATTTGAAGAATTAATGGTTTTGGACGTGCCTGCGACTTCATACACAGGCATGTGGTCAAACAATCATATAAACACAAAAAGAAATGAGTAAAAAAATGATACGGAAGGGGTATATGAAAAATTAATTACAGGAAATCCGGTGCAAAGGTACAGCTTATTTTTCAATACGACTGTAAATTATCATTGGTGCCATCTTTCTGCCTTTGGCTATTCACTTTGCCATTTGGATTTGAATTTTGAATTTTGACATTTGAATTTTGAATTTTGAATTCCCTGCCTATTCCTTTATCCCCAGCGCTGCCAGCCCTCCCTCGGCCGTCTCCTTATAAATTCTCGGAAGGTCATGTCCTGTCTGTTTCATGGCCTGCAGGACCCGGTCGAAGCTGACCAGGTGGTGCCCGTCTGACAGCAGTGCGTACATGTTGGCGTCTAAGGCCCGTGCCGCTCCGAAAGCGTTCCGTTCGATGCAGGGCACCTGGACTAGCCCGAAAAGCGGGTCGCAGGTCAACCCAAGGAAATGCTCCATAGCGATGGAGGCAGCATATTCAATCTGGGCAGGGGTGCCGCCGAACATCTGCTCGGCTGCGGCTGCGGCCATCGAACTGGCACTACCGATCTCTCCCTGGCAGCCGACCTCGGCGCCGGCAATCGAAGCATTGGTCTTGATGAGGTTCCCAATCAGTCCGGCCGTGGCAAGTGCACGCAGTATCTTTTTTTCGTTGAATTCGTACTGGGTTTTCAGCAGGTAAAGCACGGCCGGTATCACGCCGCAGGAACCACAGGTGGGAGCCGTCACAATTTTACCTCCCGCTGCATTTTCTTCAGCAACGGCCAGTGCAAAGGCAAATGTAAAAGCCCTGCGCGAAAGGGTTCCTTTGAAACTGCGGGCTTTTGTATAGTATGAAGAGGCTTTGCGGGGAAGGTTCAACCTCCCTGGTAACACCCCCTCGGCTTCAATACCTCGTTCAACGGCATCTTCCATCACCTGCCACACCTCTGCAAGATGATTCCATATGTCGCTAGATTCGTGCATTTCGACATACTCCCAGATGGTGCGGCCGTTTTCCTGGCACCATTTGGTAATGCTGCCCATGGTGGTCAGTTCATACACCGAAGCGGCAGAAGTTCGTTTTCCGGTATCGCTCAGGTCGCCGCCGCCGATGCTGAAGGTGGTCCACGATTCGCGCGGCTGGCCCGCCTTGTCCAAGGCCTCAAAAAGGATTCCGTTCGGATGCTCCGGGAGAAATTTGTCAGGGAGCCAGACGATCACAACTTCAGCCGGCGAAAGTCCTGCCACGATCGCCTTGTCGGTCATATGACCTTTGCCCGTGGCAGCAAGACTACCGTATAGCGTTACCCGGTACGATTTCACTCCCGGGGTTCTGTTTTTGAAGATCTCGGCCGCCCTGCGTGGCGCCATTGTGTGACTGCTCGAAGGCCCGTAACCGATCTTGAAGATTTCGCGGATTGAATCCATAGAAAGTATGAAGGAATGAGGGAGAAGAACGCTTGAAAAGAATTCAAAATTCAAAAT
>CAYYPH010000048.1:0-28606 GCA_964473485.1 uncultured Prolixibacteraceae bacterium
GAGAATTTCCGTTGTTCACGGCCGTGAAGGCGCCGATGTTACCTGTTCCGCTGGTAGCCAGGCCGATGCCCGGCTGATCGTTGGTCCATGAATAGGTTGTAGTTCCACCGGTATTGGCAGTCGAGAAACTGATTGCGGCCGTATTCGAGCCGTTGCACACTGACTGGCTTGGAACGTGATCGACCTCGCCTGTGGGATTCACCGTGATGGTAAACGACACAGGAATCCCTGTGCACCCGGCCGAACCGTTGGTGAAGGTTGGTGTTACCACGATGGTCGCAACCACCGGTGCGGTAGTGTTGTTAACTGCTACGAATGCTGCTATATTACCATTGCCGCTGGGTGCAAGACCGATGCCAGGCTGATCGTTGGTCCAGGAATAGGTCGTGATGCCGCCGGTACTGATAGTTGTGAAATTGATGGCGGAGGTACTCGAGCCGTTACAAACCACCTGTCCCTGAACCTGGTCGACATGTGCCGTCGGATTCACGGTGATTGTAAAGGATTTGGACACACCGGCACAATTGACCGTACCGTTTGAAAAGACCGGGGTTACAACGATCGTAGCAACAACCGGACTGTTGCCATGATTCACTGCCGCAAAGGCTCCGATGTTGCCCGTTCCGCTTGCGGCAAGTCCGATGCCCGGCTGATCGTTCGTCCAATTATAACCAATAACGCCCCCCGTATTTGGGCTGGAAAATACAACCGGTGAGGTATTTTCACCATTACATAGTCCTTGATTTGATGGTTGCAAAACAACCGGAGAAGGATTGACCGTCATATGGAAGGTCGTGGGGGAACCCGGGCATCCGGTCGTTCCGAAAGTGAATGTCGGTATAACGGTCACTGTCGCAACCAGGGGAGACAAGGTGCTGTTAGCTGCAGTAAAGGAGCCGATGTTCCCGCTGCCACCGGGTGCCAGTCCGATACCCGGCTGGCTGTTCGTCCAGGCAAATGTTGTAATCCCTCCCGTATTGTGGGTTTCAAAGATCACAGGGATACTCGGTGAACCCTTGCACAACAGTTGATCGGCCGGCTGGTTGACCTGCCCGGAAGGATTCACCGTTATCGAAAACACTTTTGAAGGTCCTGAACATGTAACTGAACCGTTCGAAAAGTGCGGGGTGACCGTTATCGTGGCGACCAGCGGTATAGTATCGGCATTGGTGGCAATGAACGGATCGATTTGACCGTTGCCGCTTGCCGCAAGCCCGATTCCGGGCTGGTCATTTGTCCAGGAATAGGTCGTGGTACCTCCGGTATTGGTAGTGGTAAAGTTAATCGCTGACGTTGAGGAACCGTTGCATAGCACCATTCCCGGTATCTGATTGACCTGGGCCGACGGGTTTACAGTGATAGTGAAGGATTTGGAAGGGCCGGTACAACTGACACCGTTGTTTGAGAATGTCGGAGTCACAACAATGCTTGCTGTGACAGGCGATGTCCCGCTATTCAATGCGGTGAAGGATCCTATATTGCCGGAGCCCGAAGCCGGCAGTCCGATACCAGGGCTGTTGTTGACCCATGAATAGGTCGTCGTGCCTCCGGTATTGGTTGTACCAAAAGTTACAGGAGTAGTCTGACCGTTCCTGCAAACCACCTGGTTGCCCGGTTGATTCACCTGGGCCGTTGGATTTACCGTAATGGTAAATGAAGTAGTTGCTCCAGGACAACTAACCGAGTTGTTGGTGTACGTTGGTGAAACAACAATTGTTGCAACAACCGGGAACTTCTTCGTGTTACTTGCAATGAAGGCGGAAATATCGCCTGTTCCGCTTGCAGCAAGTCCGATTCCCGGCTGATTGTTGGTCCATGCATAGGTAGTTGTACCTCCGGTATTGACACTTGAAAAGTTAATGGCAGAGGTCGAAGAACCGCTGCAGACCACCTGGTTTGCAGGCTTGTTGACCTGGGCAGATGGATTCACTGTGATGGTGAATGTCCTGGTCGCCCCCGGGCAGCTGACGCCGCCATTGGAGAATGTCGGGATAACCGTTATTGTTGCAATGACCGGAGCTGTTCCGGTATTCAATGCGGTAAATGCAGCAATATTTCCGGCGCCGCCTGCTGAAAGGCCAATTCCGGGTGTATCATTGGTCCAGGAGTAGTTCGTAATACCGCCTGCATTTGTAGTGGTGAAATTGATGGCCGACGTTGACGAGCCGTTACAGACCACCTGACTGGATGGCTGATTTACCCTTCCGGCCGGATTTACTGTTATGGTGAAAGACATCGTTGAACCGGTACAGCTATTGGCGCCGTTCGTGAAGGTTGGGGTCACCAGAATGGTTGCCACAACGGGGGATGAACCGTTATTCACAACTGGGAAGGCTGCAATGTCTCCCACTCCGTTAGCTGCAAGGCCGATTCCGGGCTGGTTGTTAGTCCAAGCATAGGTGGTTGTTCCACCAGTATTTGCAGATAAAAAGTGAATGGCTGTCGTTGTAGAGCCGTTGCATACCACCTGGCCCTGAACCTGGTTGACCTGGGCTGTTGGATTCACCGTAATCGTAAAAGACCGGGTTGCCCCCGGGCAACTTACACCACCGATGGAGTAAGTGGGTGTCACCGTGATGGTGGCAATAACAGGCGACGATCCGGTATTGACCGCAGTAAATGCTGCAATGTTTCCCACACCGTTTGCTGCAAGACCAATTCCTGGCTGGTTGTTCGTCCATGCATAAGTGGTTGTCCCACCAGTATTTGTCGTTGAAAAGTTGATGGAGGTCGTTGAAGCGCCGTTGCATACCACCTGGTTTCCCGGCTGGTTCACCTGTCCTGTAGGAGCCACTGTCACAGTCAAGGTTCCAGGAGAGGGTGGAGCACAGTTGTTACCGCTGGTATAGTTAACGGCGACCCATTGAGCACCGGGGGTATTCCACGAAACGGTGATATTTTCGGTGCCAGCACCACCTGTAATGGTACCGCCTGTCGAGATGGACCAGGTATAGGCAGTCATTCCACCCTGGGTCGAGTAAGCGACTTCGGTGGACCCCGAACAGGCATAAGCACTCCCCGTTATGACCGGAACGGGAAGGGTTGTGATGGTCAGGTGCAGGGTGGCGGTTGAGTCGCATCCGAGCGAATTGGTGGTTTGATACGTGTAAGTTCCTGACGAGGTGTAGGTGTTTCCGTTCCAGGTATAACTGCCGCATGCCGAAACCGTTGTGGTTGATGTGGAACTGTTATCCACGGGGAAAAGGAACGTGAAAACCGCATTGTCAGGCAAACTGACCGTGTTGAAAGTAGCGATGTTTGAAGCAAAGGAGGAAGCATTCACGGTGGTCACAGGGCCTGTGGTGAAATTACCCGTTCCGTCTGTGTTGATGAGTAGTTTGAAGTCGGCTGCAGCGCTGCCCAGCGCACCCGAAAAGGTCAGCCCGGTAAAGTCCATCTTCATCGTTACCGTTCCAGCATCGCCGGTATGTTTTACCTTCCACTGTCGGCCAAAACGCTTTTTGCACTGGTTGGCCAATGATGCCGGGATCCCGGACGACTGGTCCGCCAGGCTGGCATTGTTGTTCCCGATCATGAGAAAATCATTGTTGCCCAATGATGAAGGAGTGCTGATCACGATGTTCCCTTTGCCGCTTTGGCCTGTACCGTTACCTCCGCCGGTGTTGATGCTGTTGGACGCCACCTGGTTCAAACCGCTTGAGGTATCCTTCCCTAGGCCGAATACATCGTGCCAGTAAGTGATGTTGTTCCAGATGGCAGTACCGGAAGAATTCACATAGTTTGAAATGGATGAGTTCAATGTAATACCGTATTTAACAGCAAGATAAGATTCGACCTTTAGTTTGTCGGCCAGGGATAAACCGGCTGGATAAAGCGCCATCTCGGCCACCTGACCATTGAATGGATACCATCCATAAGCCACTCCGTTGTTGTTCGTGCCTCCGATCATCGGGGTCAGCGTGATGTTGTCATAGTTGGCCCCGCTTCCGGCGATGATCGTCTGGGGCGCGCCGTTGAGCCTTCCCGTTGCATAGGGAGATGTTGCGAGACTTACATCCAGGTTTGCAATTCCAAACTGACCGACACCAGGATTGTTGAAATGCTGGTATGCGTTATCGCTGCCATTGCCCACATACACAGAGGGAGAACCATCGGCAGAAAAAACTGCAGGTCCGTAGTTCCCGCCGTGTACAGTGCTTCCGATCAATGTCGACTGGTTGGTATTGCTCTTGTAAACGGCAAAGCCGTCAACATAAGTGATCGGTGAGTTGCCGTCAAGCCGGGTCGCCGGCAGGGTTGTGTTTCCGTTGGTGTTGTTAAACGTCACCACCGGGTTAAAGTTGATGGTGTTGGTTAAATATCCCGGCGTGCCGGTTACCGAGAAGGTATTATTGCCGGTCTGGTCTGTCCAGCCGGTAAGATTGTTGCCGCTGCTGGTAACTCCGACATCTGCCTTCATCCAGAGTTTTTCCCCTCCTACCCCGCCGGGTGACGGACTGACAGTGATAACAGTCACACTGGACGTGGAAGGATCGCAAAGGTAAGCCAGGTTCCCCACGATGACCCTGAACCGGTTGCCGGAAAAAGATATCGGGATATTTGTCAGCGAAAGTTGCGCGGTGGTTGTCCCGGTAAAGACCCCTCCGTTGGCAAGGTTCATAAATGTGTTTCCGCTGTCGGCACTCACCTGCCACTGGTATGAAAGATGTGCACCTGCTGCCCCAACCTGAATGGCCACACTGCTGCCAACCGAAGTATTGACAGCTGCCGGAGGTTGGGCCGTGATGGAATTGGCGCTTCCAACTTCCTGGAAATCCAATATGCCGTTCGCGTCTCCATCCCTTGGGGTGGTATATCCGTCGGTTCCGGAAGTGACCCGGCCATTGGCGGGATTCACTACTACCGGTAAAGGACCGAGCAGACCATCGCCATTCGGATCGGTAAACCCGGCTTCTATCACATCGTGACAGCCATCCCCGTCACTTTCTAAATTTTTAAAATCGAATGCGCCCGCACCCGACCGCACATGCGTCCTCACGTTTGATGTGAATGTGATGGTCTGAACACCAATGCCTCCCGGCCCGCTTTGATTCTGAAATGCAGTCCCCAGCGTTACGCCCGCTTCCCAATTCACAACCGGAACCGGATTTGGTGTGGCATTATTCATGTGTGTAAGTGCATCCTGCCTTGCTGGTTGGGTACCATCCGTTACATCCACCATCAGTTTTACCGTATGGCTAACAAGGTCAAGCACCAACGCGGGATTGCCTTCGTTGTTCCACGGAGCCCAGCTGTTATCGGGTCCTCCGAATTTTGCATTAAAGGCAGGGATGTTGTAGTTGCTATAATTAAAGTTGACGACGGTAATTCCATTCACCGAAATAAACAATCCATCATCAAACGATCCGGTGCTGAGACCAACCTGCACATTGGTAATGATCTCGTTGGGAGCATACTCAGCCGTAATGGTGATCTTGGAGAGGGTACCCGTCCCTGCACCGTTTCCGCTTTCACCCGGGGCAGTGGCCGTAAAAGCAAAGACACCTGGTGCATTCTGATTCGTGATCACATACCCGGTGGTCGGATTGTTGATGGTCGGTCCATTGGCAGGAGTCTGGGAAGTAGTGTACACAACCGTTGAGTTCGGCGATGGGGGAATGGCGCCACCATAACCTTCGGCGGCATTTAAAATACCATCATTGTCGATATCTTCATCGCTTGCATCAGCAACACCATCGCCGTCAAAATCGGTGACCTGGCCGGTAACAAAAGTAAAAACGACCCCATCGGGCATTTGCACGAGGCTAAAATTAACGACACCTGATGACAGGGCATGCGGTAAAACCTGCAGGATGTTCCCGTTTGTAAAATCACCGTTTCCATCCTGGTCGATGAGCAGGATGAAATCATTTTTCTGAGTTCCGGTTACCGTTAAGCCGCTGAGGCTAAAAGCCAGGCTGACCGTACCCGGGTCGCCGGTCCGGTCAACTTTCCATTCCCTTGCAAGTCTTTTGAAACCCGTTAATACCGGGGGCAGATCAGTGGTTTGTTCGGTCAGGGCCGCATTGTCATGGCCAATCATCAGGAAATCATTATTGTCCAGTGAAGAAGGTGCGCTGATCACGATGTTCCCTTTCGCACTCTGGCCCGTCCCGTTCCCACTGCCGGAATTGATGCTGTTACTCTGTACCTGGTTCAAACCGCTTGCATCATCTTTGCCAATGCCGAATACATCATGCCAGTAGGCGGTATTGTTCCAGATGGCAGTACCGGAAGAATTCACATAGCTTGAAATGGATGGGTTCAATGTAATTCCATATTTAACAGCAAGATAAGATTCTACCTTTAGCTTATCGGACAGGGATAGACCAGCTGGATACAACACCATCTCGGCTACCTGGCCATTGAAGGGATACCAACCATAAGCCACTCCGTTGTTGTTCGTGCCTCCGATCATCGGGGTCAGGGTGATATTGTCAAAATTTCCCCCGCTTCCGGCGATGATCGTCTGGGACGCACCGTTCAGCCTTCCGGTTGCATAGGGGGAAGTTGCAAGACTTACGTCCAGGTTTGCAATTCCGAATTGACTGATGTCTGGATTGTTGAAATGCTGGTACGTGTTATCGCTGCCATTACCGACGTAAACGGAGGGAGAACCATCGGCAGAAAAAACTGCAGGTCCGTAGTTCCCGCCGTGCAAGGTGCTTCCGATCAATGTCGACTGGTTGGTATTGCTCTTGTACACGGCAAAGCCGTCAACATAGGTGATCGGTGAATTGCCGTCAAGCCGGGTCACAGGCAGTGTTGTGTTTCCGTTGGTGTTGTTAAACGTCACCACCGGGTTAAAGTTGATGGTGTTGGTGAGATATCCCGGCACCCCGGTTACCGTAAAGGTGTTATTGCCGGTTTGATCAATCCAACCGGTAAGATTGCCACCGCTGCCGGAAGCGCCTGCGTCGCCTTTCAGCCAAAGGTTTTCACCAAAGACACCCCCGGGAGCACAATTCTCCAGTATCGTTATCGTAAGAGTTGAATCAAACCCGTTCCCGTCAGAATCTTTAAACTCAATATCGCCGGTCACTCCGCTGACACTGAGTGTCAGGCTTCGGGCACTGTTGTTGGATGGATTATTGAGAATAACAAGGTCCAGTGGGATGGAGTCGGCCAGGGAATATTGCCCGGCTGAAATTTGCTTGGTCTTGTTGGTGAAAGTATAATCGACCCCTTCAACAGCATTGGTTGAGGTTACCTGGAACGTAATGGTGGAGTTTGCTGACACTTCTCCGTTCAGCTTGATGTGTGGTCTGTAACTGCTGTTATTTTCAAAAACAGTTGCCGCCATCCTTGTAAACTCGGTCAGTGCATCCAATCCGATCGAAATGTTATCCAGGAAGTTACCTGACCCTCCGCCTGTTGTTGATTCAAAACCTATCTGGTAAATACCCGATGCACCGGTAAAGGTATAATCGCCAGACCGCTGATCCCAACCGGTGTTGTTTGTCGATGTATGGGTGTCGATGACGAATAAATTGGTGCTGCCATCCTGGCTGTATATAGAATATTGAACAGTCTCTGTAGCTCCGGATATCCTTTGCCGGTGAAAATATTCCCAGTGAAAAACTTCTCCGTGAACCAGGTATACAATCTGGTAAAGTCTGGAAGACTGGGTGACATTTAGCTCAACGTGGTAAGTGCCTTGCTGGGAATTCACCCCTTGAAAACCTGTATGCCAGTGCTCGATGGGGAAGTTCACCCCGTTAAACGGCGGGTGCGTTGAATACCAACCGTCTATTTGCGGGCTGGGATTGGCCTGAGAAGCAAGATAAGCCACATCGATATGGGGTATCCCGCTTCCGGATTCAAATGACCGGTTCACGATGATCCGGTTCTGAGCCATCAAAGCACTCATACAGATTATTAAAAGAATAACCATTAAAGACTTAACGGCTTGAATGGAGAGAGGAAATGATTTTTTCATACTATATTTTTTTATATAAATTCAGCAAGAAGGGCTCCCATTGAAACAGGTTATGTAACGAAAGAAAAAGGTTTCTATTAATTTAGACTAATTCTGAATATGATGACGCAAAAATAACAAAAGAATGTCTTTGACCATAAAAATATCAGTATACAAAAAGTATACATCGGCATTTGTTGATACCACAATGTTCAAACAGAACACGCCGAAAACAATCACACCTTTGCAATAATTACCTGATATATAATTACTTTTAGTCGAAAAGCGTGCTTGGATACAAGTTAATGCATGAACATCACTGTATGTCAGCCGCACTCCCTATGGAGCGATCCGAAGTGAAGGAATATTTTACAGGAATTTTATTTTTAATATTCCGTTGAAAAACGAAGTAAAAATTTTCTCGATCCACCTTTTCGCCGGATTTATTTCATTTTCAGTGAGTGGTTCAAACGGTCCGCAGGATCCCACCGGGTAAGGGAACGGTAGCCTCGGGTTTGGATTGGGACCAGGCATCCCCGTCTGTGGCGGTTCAGGGTTTGGCCCTGCATTCGTCATTCGCTACGATCATGGCATATGGCAGGCCGGTCCCGGAACCATCAGTCTAGGCGGCCAGTTTGGCACTTCATTTTTTTGGAAGGACCAGCATCACCAGGGTGTTGACTACAAGGAATCGTGGACCAATATCGGGTTCATCTTCCGCGCGGCTTACCATTATGGCTGGAAGGTTCCGGGTCTCGACACCTATGCGGGTTTCGGAGGAGGCGGTATCGTGAGCCTGTATAATGACGACGACTGGAATAACGGCAAGGATGACACCCATGTGACCGGAACCCCGACGGCCTTTATTGGTGCATCTTATTTCTTTAACGACTTCCTGGGAATAAACGGCGAAGTGGGATACAACTTCGCCTACGCGCAGATCGGCCTGAACTTCAGGATTGTCAAATAGAATGGTAATCGTCAGAGTTTCTTGATGGTCACCCTGCGGTTCTGGGTACGCCCTTGAGGGGTTGCATTGTCGGCGATCGGCTTTGCGGCCCCGTAACCGATGGTCTCCAGGCGGTTTGAGTCGATCCCCTTCCTGACCAGTTCTTCCTTGATCGCATTGGCCCTTTTTTCCGACAACGCCTGGTTCGCCTGATCCTTACCGGTGTTATCTGTGTGCCCCTCGATCATGATCCTCATTTTCGGATTTTCCTGCAGGTACTTTGCCATCTGGTCGATGACCGCGAAACTTTCGGGTTTCACCTTGTATTTATTCACATCGAAGTAAATTCCATATACATCAATGAATCCCTTGGTATCAAGATCTTTCAGAATATTCTCCTCCGGCGTTTTTTCAGGAACTTTTTCGGTGGCTTTCTTCACCGCTTCTTCATCGGTGAGTGCAGGCCTGAAGCCAAAATCAAGGGCGCTGTTGTAAGGATACGCTTCACTGCGGTAAGAGATCCTGAGCCATTTTTCATCACTGCCCCACGAGCCGCCTCGCATCACACGGTTCTTTCCATGGTCAGGCCCTTTGGGATCGGCTGCTGGAGAGACCTTATAATAGGTATCGCCAAACCAGTCGGAACACCACTCCTTATTGTTCCCCGACAGATCATGGATGCCCAGTTCATTCGGCATCTTCTGGCCGATGTTGTGCGACTTGTAACCAGAGTTCTTCACATACCAGGCCACTTCATCGGCATTGTTTCCACCGGCAAACCAATATCCTTTGCTTTTGTTACCTCCCCTGGCAGCATAGGCCCATTCGGCCTCCGTGGGCAAACGAAACTGTTTACCGGTCTCTTTGCTTAGCCAGTTCAAATAGGCCACCGCATCATTCCAGCTTATATTGCCGACCGGTTTCATCGAATCCGAGGCAGGAGAAGGTAATCCCTTGCTGTCAGCACTCCAGGTTCCATTGTTGGCCCCACGCGGTGGCAGGCCATGCTTGAAATTTACCGAATCGGGCTGCTCTGCATCAGTCTTATAACCGGTGGCATCGACAAATCGCTTGAAATCCATGTTGGTCACTTCGTATTTGCCGAAATAAAAGCTGGTAACTGTAACCTTGTGTGCGGGTTGCTCATCTTTCGTCCCATTGTTGTCACCCATGATGAATTCGCCGCCCTCCACGTGGACCATCTGGGGCATTATGTTGGAAGAACCCTGGGAGAATCCCTGAAATACTGCCATTGCAAGAACCAGGAAAATAATATTCGTATAATTTTTCATAAAAACTATTTTTGGTTTTTAGAGATGTTGATTGATTAATCTTGCTATTGAAAAATATTGAATCACACCACGCGGCGCATGACTGCTTTTTTCAAACAAAGGAAAGCCGCACATACGCCCCGCCGTCGGTATTGTTGCCGACTTCAAGGCGGCCCCCGTGCGATTCAAGGATCATCGAAGCCAGGGCCAGGTCGAGACCCAGCTTTTGATCCAAATGGTGGCTTGCAGTGGCAAAGAGCTTGTTGAAGTTTTTCAATCCTTCCTCAGTGAAGCCCTGCCCCCGGTCAAAGATCGTGCAGTTGACCGCTGTTTCGGTATTTTCTACATGAAGAAGGACCAGGCCTGCGTCAACGGAATGGGAAACAGCATTTTCAAGGATGCTTTCGAAACAGATCCCCAGCAGGCGGTCATCGCCCTTGATTACCGCAGCCGTGTCGCCCTGAATGCTGAACCGAATCCTCTTTTGTTCCATCCCGCCGGCACACCTGGCCCGGGCTTTCTCAAGGAGCATACTGACCGGGATGTCCTCCTTCCTCACGGGAATGGCTTTGGTGCGCAACTCCGTGATGATCAGGGCCACCATCGAGAATTTTTCCAGTCGTGTCACCGACATCTCCAGGTAAGAGAACATTTCCGCAAACTGGGTCTTCTGGATTTCATCCTTCATCAGTTGCATGAACCCAATGATCCCGTTGAGGGGGGTGCGTACCTCATGGCTCAGCATTTTCAGAAATTCCGACTTGGACTCGTCAAGTCTGCTAAGTTCGCTGTTAGCCTGCTCGAGTCTTTCGTAGGCCTGCTGAAGTTCCCTCGTGCGCTCGGCCACTTTCTCCTCCAGCCATTGGTTGACCGTCTTCAGCCGATCCCTGTTCTCCTTGAGTTCCAGGTGGGTTTTCACCCTGGCCATCAACTCGTTGGCGTCGAAAGGCTTTGTCACATAATCCTGGCCGCCTGCTTCGAAACCCTTCACGATATCATCCTTCAGATCTTTGGCGGTAATGAATATAACAGGCGTTTCTTTCGTCCTGTCATGCTTTCTCAGTTCCCTGCAAACTTCATATCCATCCATTTCGGGCATCATGATGTCGAGCAGGATCAGGTCGGGGGGATCGCCTTCCAGCGCGGTTTCGAGTGCATCTTTTCCGTTGATGGCAATCCTGGTCTGGTATCCCTCGAGCAGGTCCACTAAAATATCAATGTTCAACGGGGTGTCGTCGGCAATCAGTATGGTTGTTTCACTTATTGGTTTCATTGAGCTGCTGTTTTATTAAAGATTCGATTTTTTCAAGAATGATCAATGCATTTTTAAAATCATAGCGATTCAGGGAGTTTTCGAGTACACTAAAATCGGGTCCGCCCATACCGGCCGCACCCAGTTCAGGTAAAATTGATTTTGCTTTGGGATTGCGTGTCGCCAACATCCCACGAAGTTCTGCGATAATCTCAAAAGCCCTTGCCGGGTCAGCCTTAAGGCTTTTTTGTTCACGGGCCGGTTTCAGCGACTTTGCAAGTGCGGCCATCAATTCACCGGTCATGGGTTCCACGATCGCCATCACCCGGTCAAACCCTTCCCGGTCCTTGGAGCCGATCATCCCTTCCAGTTCTTCCGCATGCCGGCGAAGTTCATCGGCGCCAATGCTGCCACACAGTCCCTTGAACGTGTGCGCCATGCGTTGCGCCCCGACGTATTCGTCGGCTTCGAACAGGTCCCGGATGGACCTGCAGATCTCCTGGTTCTCTGCATAAAAATTGTTCAGGACGCTGAGATATAGCCTGGATTTGTTATTCATCTTCTTCAGCGCGGAAGCCGAGTTCAATCCTTTTATCACCGGTATCCGGACTTCATCCAGCGCAGAAGCACCTTCGGGTGTTTCTTTTATCGTAATTTCATGGCCTGGTTTGATCCATTTCACCAGGGCCGAAAAAAGGGTTTCAGGGTCGATGGGCTTTGTGACGTAATCCTGCATCCCTTCTTCAAGACACGACTCCCGGATACCGGCTACGGCATCGGCGGTCATGGCAACGATAGGCAGTGTTTCAGCCGAAACGGTCTTACGGATTTCCCGGGTGGCATGGTACCCGTCCATCACAGGCATCTGCAAGTCCATCAATACCACGTCGAAAGGTATCGAAGCCAAGGATGCATTAACCTTTTCAACAGCATCCTTCCCATGAATGGCCACGGTGACTTTAAACCCGGCATCTTCCAGCAGTTCGGTGGCCACCTGCTGGTTAATCTCATTGTCCTCCGTCAGCAGGATTCTCGACCCCCGGATGGCGGTCAGCGAATACGAAGAAAAATTTCCGGGTTGCTTTTCGGGTCGTTTTGTACGTTCCTCCTTACCAAACACTTCCATGATGGTGTCAAAAAGGGTTGACTGAGAGACCGGTTTTGTAAGGAAGGCCTTTATGCCGATCAACCTTGCCTGTTCGGCCACCTCCTCTCTTCCGAAAGCTGTAACCATAATTATGGCAGGTATGTTTATTCCCTTCTCCCGCAGAATGATCCGTGATGCCTCAAGACCATCCATCCCGGGCATTTTCCAGTCCATCAGGATCAGTTCGAAACCGCTGCCATCGGTGCCGGAAAGGAGCCTGATTGCCTCTTCTCCGGTGTGGCAGACGGTAACTTCGAATGAAAAGGTTTCAAGTTCTTCTTTCAGGATTTCACAGGCGATCAGATTATCGTCACATACCAGTACCCGCAGGTTACGAAGATCGACAGATGGGATGAATTCGTCACGTTTCTGGTTCTCAAGCACACCGAACATCGCCGTAAAGCAGAAGGTGCTTCCCTGGCCAAAAACGCTGTCACACCATACAGTGCCACCCATCAGTTCGGCCAGCCGCTTGCTGATGGCGAGCCCAAGACCCGTTCCACCGAACTTCCGCGTTGTTGAATTGTCGGCCTGACTGAAGGATTGAAAGAGCCTGGACTTTTGCTCCTCCGTAAGTCCTACCCCCGTATCCTTTACTGAAAACCGCAGGAGGATTTTATCGCCCCTGCGTTCCTGCACATCGACCGAAAGCAGAATATCGCCCTTTTCCGTAAACTTCACCGCATTGGTGCAGTAATTGGTAATGATCTGGGCCACCCGCAAAGGATCTCCGACGAGGTTCAAAGGCACCTCCCTTCCGACATGAATGGAGAATTCAAGTCCTTTTTCAACGGCCTTCTGAACAACGAGGTTTGAAACGTTGTCAAGAACCTGGTCCAGGTCCATCTCCACCTGTTCTATGGTGAACTTCCCCGCCTCAATTTTCGAAAAATCAAGAATGTCGTTGATGATCCCAAGCAGGTTCCTGGCCGAAAATTCAACCTTCGTAAGATAATCCTTCTGTCTGGCGTTCAACTCTGTCTTGAGCGCAAGCCCCGTCAAACCGATAATGGCATTCATGGGAGTGCGTATCTCGTGCGACATCGTTGCCAGGAACTGGCTCTTAGCCAGGGTGGCTGCTTCGGCGATCTCGCGGGCCACCACCAGTTCACGTTCAGCCTCCTTTTGTAAGGTAACATCAAACTGGATTCCGAGAAAGCCCGACAACGTTGATTCTGTATCAAACAACGGGGAGATTACCGAGTCGACCCAAAAACAGGTTCCATCCTTACGCCGGTTGCACACAACATTCCTCCATACATTACCTGCCCTGATCGTTGACCACATCGACTCCCAGAATTCCCGGGGATGATGCTGTGAATTCACAACAGAAAAATTCCTTCCAATAACCTCATCCTCTGAAAATTGAGTAACCTTACTAAAGACACTGTTGACAAACTGGAGATTTCCTTCGGTATCCGTGATGGCTGCAATCACGGCCGAATTCAGCGCTTTATTGATTGAATTGAGCCTGCTGTTGAGGTTATTTAAATTCATCAGCGATTGCTCGAGGTCGCTGGTTCGTTCCGTCACTCTCTTCTCGAGATCCTGGTTCGACTTTTTCAGTTCGTCGGCAAGGGTAGTCAGTTGCTCTTCCTTGGTGCGGATGGTCGCCGTCATTTTATTGAAGGAGATCGATAATTCTTCCAGTTCATCCCTTGATCTTACGATAATCTCCTGGTATCCGCCTCCTCGTGTTATATCATTGATTTTACGCGTAAAATAGGAGATAGGGCGCGATATTCGCAGGGTTACGAAGATTCCGAGAAATAACAATAACAGAAAGCCCAGGCCACTGAAAAGGATCAGGGTGTTCTTTCGCTGGGTGGTACCGGCCATGATCTCATCCTCTTTCACTACGATGCCGATACTCCAGCCGGTAGTTTTTACCGGCTGGTAAAACAGCCGGAATTTTTCATCAGGTTTGTCGCTGGCTGCAACCGTCCTGACTCCTGACTGTCCCTTGACCATCTCCATCGCAATCTCCACAATATGTTCGGGACTGCGTCCGGTATCAATGTCGTGCAGTATATTGGCACGGAGTATTTTCGACGTATCGGGATTGTACAGGAATGTTCCCCTTTCAGAAACGATGTAGTAATTCAACGTTTTGTAGTAGGCGGTTTGAAAAAGTTTGCTGAACCGCATCAACTCAAGCTTAATTGATGACATGCCTAAAAAAACACCATTTTTATAGATCGGGTATGCTACCCTTGTTGCCGGTTTTCCAGTTTCAATATCCAGAAAAGGTTCGAGCCACGTGTACGAACCCGGCTCTCTGTTCCATTCAAACCAGCGGTTCTCCGGTTTCGTTTCATCAAGCACATTTACCACAGGTTCTGCTTCAATCATCCCGTTACGGCTGATTACATTAAAAACCCGCAAATTGTTTTTTTGAAGGGAATCGATCAGGATAATCCTGCTGCCAATGATAAGTTGATTCAGTGGCAGGTTTGAGGCCAGAAAAGCATTGGCTTCGTGGTTTTCGACTGAATTCGAGTAGCTCACGAAGTCGGAGGTTTTTGCAGCAATCAGTTCGATCGAATGAAGTTCATAGTCGATATCGATCGCGAGTTCTTGCGCATATTTTTCAATGAAACGGTCCGTCAGTTCGCTTTCATTCCTTTCTACATTTTCAAGAACGATCAGAAAGTTGCCCAGGAAAATGATGACCATGGGCAAAATGATCAGCAGCAATATTTTATAAAGGATTGGGAATTTCATCGGTATAGGTTTTCTTTATCAGTGTCCGTGTTGTGATCGTTTTTTTGCATAATAAAACCTCCAGTCGAATGCCAGCCTCACACCGCCTGACCAAATTGTTTTTACCCTGACCAATGGTTCTGACGGGTCAACCATCCTGACCTTCCCCGGAATGTCAACGCAGGCATAAAACTGCATCAGGATGCTGGCGCTCTGACGTTTTGAAAATGTCCTTACCGGGCGGTATTCCAGCACCTGCACTTCTATGAGTGTCGAATTCATCCTGATGAAGGAGTAGGTTTCAGGATCGGTATCGGTATTTGGCATGAGAAAGGCATCGGGTCCCTGCACGGATCCATAGAATGTGATAGCCACCTCCCTGCCGAGGATAAACTGGAACCTTCCGATGGCCGTAGGGATTCCTGATTGCCAGGGTATCAGCCCTCCCTGCCCGGCGGTTGCAACCACCTTGTTCATGGCATTCGGGTTTATAAAAAACAGCAGTGGCGCGAGGACAAGCAGGTCACCCGGGATCACGTAATAAGGCATTCTGATGCGGGTATAGAAGGCGTCGCGTGTCGGTATGGCGCTAAGGATGGAACCAAAGGTTTTATAAGAGGGATCATGTTCGATTTTTATGGAAGATGCGCCATCAAGCCGCCATCCGAGGTCGAGAAAAACAAGACCGTCGCCCGACTCATTCAATACGCCATCAAGTCCGAGGCCAACATGGACCGCGAATTCGAGCGAAGGCACCAGTCCTGCCGTAACCTGCGGAATGCCAAACCCGCCTGAGATCGCGGAGATCCGGGCGGCCGGCGCGATTCCGATAAACGGGCCGACTTCGGACCGGAACCTTGGCATTTCCCCCAACCCGGCCGATAATCCCGGAACCGGTGTGGTCACCAGGACATCACTGATCATTCGCCGGATCGCCGGATCGATCGCACGCGAAGGCATTTCGTTCACTTTTGCAATATCAAGCGTGTCAGGTGATGTTGTTTCAGGCCTGTCATCAAGAGACACTGCCATAACCGGGAGGTTGGCGGCATCAATGACCTGCTGGATACTGACCACTACGGTTTCTGCTGCACGTTCTGCATCCTGCCGGCGCATGAATGCATCGCCTGCAAGCACCATCCGCCGGCCATGCCATGTTACCACTTCCACGCCATTTTCATCGTAATAATCATGGGTTCCCTTCCTGAGTGCCGCGTTGCCCCGGACACCGACGATATGTCCGGCCGAAAATGCATCCTCCAGGAAATGCAGGGCAAATGCTTCGTCGGCCAGCACCGCCAATGCAAGCGCCGACCGCTCTTCAGGGGTCAGGGCCTGCGTGGCCAGCCTCCTGGCTTTAAGCATGGCACTGGCATGATACCACGCGTAGGTGGAAACCAGGTTGATCTCTGCCCCGGCTGCCATGCAGCTGTCGAAATAGGTCGAAGCAGCGATTCGCTCATCGGTCCTGGCAAGCATGAAGTGCACATTGTTTGATCCGGCCCTGCTGACATATTCAGGGTCTGCCCGCAACAGGCGGATGTCAGAATCCCGGAGATATCCCTCGCGCTCGCTGTCATTCTTCGATTCATCCAACCCCTTTTTTAGCGTTGCGGTGACTGCGGCTACCTTCAGGATCCAATCAGAATAAAGGATATTGTTCACCATATCGTTGGAGGAAACCGAATGGTCGCCTGCCACCGCGGGCCATGCAGCGTAATCGATATGTTGCGGGTCAAGTCCCTGGTTGGGATTTGCAGGTGAAACGTCAAGCCTTGCCTCGTTTCCCTTCCTCGCCATTGACCAGAGTTCCTCCAGTCTTGCTCGGTATGATTTATCGAGCTTCAGGATTGCCACCAACGTAATTTCACGGTGTTCCGGGTATACCCATGCCAGGGTCCTTCCCGGAAACAACAGGGAGAATGACAGCAAACACAGGTAAAACGGGAAGCGTCTCATAACAAAACCGGATCAATTACAAAAAGGTACAAAAATACTATTTCTTAATGAGAAAAATTCTAAATAACCAGGTATACAAAAAGTATACTTGATTTTCGACGGTCCATTATAACTTATTTAAATAACATACTATTAACTTTGTATTTGAATCACTTGTTCATTTGAACAACCGGCCCGAAAATGCTGAACTCAAGAACATCCTCTGTGGCACTGCGATTCATGCTGTTCATGATCATTGCCTATCCCGGCTTGTTAACTGGCAGCAATCCAGTTGACAGCCTTAAGAACCTGATCAGGGAGAACAAAGGCAATCCAGAAACGCAATCGATCCTGTATGCCAGGTTGGCAAAAAAATTGCTTGATATGCATAACGACTCCTGCTATGATGCAGCGATCACGGGGTTGAATATTGCGTTAAAAGCACAATTTAACGAGGGTATCATGAGGAATGCCTATGAGGCGGGCAGGTACCTTGTTACGTTGGACAGTCTTAACCTGGCTGCAGATTATCTGTTGATAGCCAAAGAAAAGATACGGAATGACTCCGACCCGGAAATGAAAATGCGGATCTATATCGTCTTGGGGTATATCTATGACCTGCAATCGAAATATTCGCAGTCGCTTGAACACTATTTTGAGGGTCTCAAGATTGCAGAATCCTCCAGCCGGGATGACTGGCAGCAGTATTTTATCAACAATATTGCTGTCGTGTATAACAAGGTTGAACAATACCAGAGGAGCATTGACTATTTCAAAAGAGCTCTTGCATATTTCAGGATCCATGGGGATTCCATCAATTATGCAAATACCTTGGTGAACATCGGAGTGGCTTACGTAAACCTTGAAATCACTGACAGTGCATTACATTATTTTGATCAAACCGAACCCATTCAAAAACGTCGGAATAATTACTATGGTCTTATCAACCTCTATGTCGGTCGCGGCTCTTTGCTGCAATTGCAGAAAAACTACCCGGAAGCAATGAAGATGTTCATCATTTCAAGAAAATTAATTGACAGCCTTGACCAGCGCTACTCAGGGTCGGTGCATCATTTGCGTCTCAGTACCGAAAATAAAATAGCCAGTATAAATAAGCATCTTAAAAAATACAATGAGGCGGAAGTACTTTATAGAAATGTGCTCAACCTGTCACAGAAAGAGAATTTAATATATTATGAATCGCAAGCCCTCAATGGCTTAAGCGAGGTTTTAGAAGCAACCGGAAGAACCGATAGTTCGTTGAAATATGCCAGGATGTACCAGGTTATTTTCGACAGTATGAATGATGTGAAGGAACACTGGAAGTTGGGGATCGCCGAGTTGGAATACAGGCAAAAGAAGGAGCAGGAAACACGACGACTCCAGGAACAAAAAAAGGAAGCCCAGAAAAAAACCGAAGAGCTGGAGAAGGTTATTTTCATCCTGTCGGTGGTGGCACTGGTTGTTCTTCTTTCGATGATCATTCTCCTGCTGCGAAGCAGATCGAGGAGGCTGGCCCTGGAACAGGCCAACCTGCGGCTTGAAAAGGAAAACCTGATAAAGGACATGGAATTGAAAAACCGGGAACTGGTTACTAAATCCATGTCGCTTGCCGAAAAAGATGAATTACTGACGAATGTGAAAAAGCAGTTGGAAGTCATCATGGATGCAGGAGATAATGAAGAGGATGACGAGCAACTCCGGAGATTAATTCACGAGCTGGAACGACAGGATTCCAAAAACTTTTGGGATGAGTTTGACACGCATTTCAAGAACGTTCATGTTGACTTTTATCCCCGTCTCACAAACGATTTTCCCCAGATCACACCCAACGAACTTAAGCTATGTGCATTCCTTAAACTGAACCTCTCAACCAAGCAGATCGCCCAGATCACCCGCAAAAGCGAACATAGCATAAAGGTCGCACGTTACCGGTTGCGGCGAAAAATAGGCCTTGAACGTGAGGAAAACCTTTCTATCTTCTTCAGCAAGTACTGAAGCGCTGTCCCCTGCAGGTTTTCTAACATGTTGATGAACCCTTGCCGCGAATAAAAGAACAACGATCAATCCATGCAGCCCTCAAAAAAACGGGCTGGCAGCAGCCCCCGGTCGAACCGGTCACCATGCCGGTAACCGGTCAGGTCGAATGTTTCCCCATTCAAATCGTCGAATGAGGAAACCACCCTGAATTCGGTCCTGCGGTTGCGCTGGTGTTCATGCTCGCTGCAAGGCACCCCATTGCTGCACGCATTCACCAACCTGGTCTCACCATAACCTTTCGCGGTGATCCTGGCAGGATTGACACCCTGCAAAACAATGTACCTTACGGCCGATTCAGCCCGTTTCTGAGAGAGTTCAAGGTTGTAGGCATCCGAAGCGCGCGAATCGGTATGCGATGCCAGCTCGATGCTGACCGGGTTTTCTTTCATCACCGATACCAGGTGATCGAGAGCAGGCTGCGCATCGGGCCGGATATTCCATTTATCCAGATCGTAATAAATGTTCTCGAGTGCGAAAACCTTGTTCACCTTCAGGATGTCAAGCAACAGGTCGCGCGGCGAAACCTTGTCGCCCGGGGTGGTTACCGGGTTACTGCTGAGAGAAAGGCAGTCGGAAATGTAGCCGGTTTTCATGGCTTTTATCCTGAGACTGTAGGGCAGGGTGAGCGATGTGGAATAGAATCCCGACGAATCCGTCTTCAGGGTCAGCACCTGACCAGTTTCTTCATCAAGGATAAAAACGGTGGCACCGGCAATGGGTTCTAACGAGTTTTTGAGCCTGACATGTCCCGAAAGGATCATTGCCGGTGCAGGAGGACTTTCTTTCCGGAGTATTCGCGTGAACTGGTAGATATCATCGCTTCCCTGCCCGCCCGGCCTGTTGGAGCTGAAGAAACCTGATTTTCCGTCTTTGGTCATGCAGAATGAGAAATCATCGAAGGAGGAGTTGAAGGGGTGGTAAAGATTTTCAGGCTTCATCCAGATTGAATCGTTCTCCTTCCGGGTGACGAAAACGTCCAGTCCGCCAAAACCGGCATGTCCATCCGATGCAAAGTACAGGTCGCCGCTGGCGGCCAGATAAGGGAACATTTCGTTGCCGGAGGTGTTGACCACCGGGCCAAGGTTCACCGGTTGCCCCCATCCTGCCGGCAGTCGGCGGCACATGTACAGGTCGGTGCCGCCGTACCCGCCTTTCATGTCCGAAACAAAGAAGAGGATCTTCGCATCGCCCGACAAGGCGGGATGCCCCACGGAGTGATCGTTGCTGTTGAGGAAGAAGGGTTCCGGATCCGACCATTTCGCCTTTTTCTTTTCCGAAGAAAAGACCTTGAGCAGGTGGGTCCTGATCTTATCCGGCTCCTTTCTGCCTTTGTCGCGGTACACATAGGTCCGGTTAAAAAAGACCTCGGTGTTACCGGCATTGAAGGTGGCAGGGCCGTCATGATAGTCCTGGTTAAGAAGCCCCGCGGCCGATTCGGGCGTTTTAAAGTCGCCGGAAAGGTTGCCTGCGACGACCGGTTCGGCGTTGAACAGATGCAGGTAGCCATTGCCGGTCCACCCGTACCTTGACGGACTATTCTGCGGGGTCAGACGGTCGCTCGTAAAATTAATGCCATCCCTGTAGAGCACGGTTCCGAACTCTGCCTGGGGAGAGTTCAGACTCCCGGCGTTCCTGATCGCGAACCTGGCGGGAAGTTCTTTCCAGCGGATGGCGCTGTCGCAATATCCGGCCAGGGTAAGTGCCCTCGCGTCAGCGCCCGTTTTAGCGGCATAACCAAGAAAAACCGCCTTTGCCGAATCATACTCTCCGCATGATCGCAGCATACCGGCGTAGTTGAAAAGAACCTGAGGATCGGTATTTCCAGCTTCGATGGCCTTCGCGTACCAGCCCCTTGCATTCTGCACGTCATTCTTCCGGCGGTAGCATTCGGCCATCAGCAGGATCGCCTCCTTCCTTTCACCATCATCTTTAGTTATCGCCTTTTCAAGGATTCCAATGGCAACAGAATAATTGTAAAGTGACATTTGTTTTCTGGCCTTACTGACCTGGGCGCAGGCTGATGTAGGAAGCGTTGATATCAGGACCTGAAAAAGACATGCCAGACAAAGAGAAATGATCCGGTTCTTTTCCAAAAGCCGCAAACGGTTTTGGTATGTGAAAAGCCGGAAAGTTCGTAGCACGAAAATGTCAAACCATCTCCCCATTCTCCAATTCCCTGCCCATTCAACTGTCTGAACCATGATCGAATCAGATTTTTTGATTACGCAGACGGTATTTTGAATTTACAAGTCGCTTAAACTCCATGCTTTTGCTGCCAAAATTTATCAGCAAACCAACTTCAAGATTATACGCCTCAAGATAATTGATGGCTTGAGCAAGATGAACGTCTTCCAATTTTATTATTGCTTTCAACTCAACTGAAATTACTTCATCTACCAAAAAATCGACCCTGCGGGTACCAATGTGCTGATCCCTGTAAAAAATGGGCATCTCAAATTCCCGCTTAAAATTCAACCCAAAATAGGGTAATTCAATTTCTAACGCCCTCTGGTAAATCACTTCCTGAAAACCATTGCCCGACACTTTATGCACTTGCATTGCAGCGCCAATTATTTTTCCAGTTATCTCTTTGTATTTGTATTCTTCCACCATGTTTATTACTTAAAATCTGCTCCATCTGATTAATCTGATTCAATCACAGTTCAGACATCCTTCTCCAACTCCCTACCATTCTCTACCTGTATAACCAGTGGTTAAAGGTACAGGTTTTCCGAAATGTTTAGTAACTTTGTGTGATGTTCAGCCAGTTCAACAGCTTCATTCATAAAAATAACCTTTACGGTGTTCATCACCGACTCCTGGTTACCGTCAGCGGGGGCGTCGATTCGGTCGTGCTTACCGACCTGGTTTCCCGGTCGGGCTTCCGTTGGGCTATCGCCCATTGCAACTTTGGCCTGCGAGGGGCCGAAAGCGACGGGGACGAGCAGTTTGTCAGGCAGTTGGCCGCCAGGTTCCAGGTAACCTGCCACACCCGGCGATTCAATACCGAAGAATATGCCCGTGAAAAAAAGATCTCCATCCAGATGGCGGCCCGCGAACTGCGCTATGCATGGTTCGAGGAGACGCGGCTGCAGAACGGGTACGATGTCATCGCCACCGCCCATCACCGCGACGATGTGGTCGAAACGGTGTTGATAAACCTGGTCCGCGGTACCGGTTTCAAAGGCCTCCAGGGGATCAGGCCTATGCACGGTAAACTGGTCAGGCCCTTGCTCTTCGCCTCCCGCGAGGAAATTGAGAAATACGCCGCAACCCGGAAACTGGATTTCAGGATCGACTCCTCCAACAACGAAACAAAGTATGTCAGGAACAGGATCCGCCTGGAATTGCTCCCGATGCTTCGCTCATTAAACCCGGCCTTCGACGATGCAGTGCTTGAACTGGCAGCCCAAAATGCAAGGATCGGAGCTTTCTGGGATGAAGAGGTCGCCCGCGTTAAAACCATCCTCACCAGTGGAACCGGTGACCAGATGACCATCGATATCCCTGGATTACTTGAGCATCCTGACCCTCAGGACATGCTTTGGGAACTGATCCGGTCCTTTGGTTTCTACTCCGGCCAGGCCGCCGACATACACGCTTCGCTCACCGCTGCGCCGGGTAAATGTTTTTTTTCAGCGACCCATCAACTGCTGAAAGACCGTGAGAAGCTGATCATTGCACCCCTTTCCCATATCACAAAGCCAAACGAAACCTCCGGAAACTCCAGCAGTTCCTCCTTGCTTTCCGACTCCAGCCGGCCGGTTTCGCCAACCATTGCACCTTATGAGGGTGCTGCACAGTTTTTCAATACCGAACCCGGAATCACAGGGTTGCCGTTTACCCTGAGTTTCAGGGTTATCAACCGCACGAAAAGCTTTTTAATCCCAACAGGACCTGAAATTGGCTGCTTCGATCACGATAAGCTGAAATTTCCGCTCACCGTAAGGAAATGGAAGAAAGGCGATCATTTCTTTCCGCTGGGAATGCAAAAACCGAAAAAACTGAGTGACTTCTTCGTTGACCAGAAAATCTCGCGCATCGACAAGGAAAATACCTGGTTACTGCTGTCGGGCCAGGATATCATCTGGATCATCGGCCACAGGATCGACCACCGTTACCGCATCACCGGCAAAACCAAAAAGGTGCTGATGGTTACGGCCACATGCTGACACCACCCCGAAAGGTTTTTCATACAACTCATACTACAATTCCCGGTAAACCGTTTAGTTATTCGGGGTATTTTGCTGCACATCACGGAGTTCATCACCCGGCAGCACATCCGGAATGACGACCAATGAACCAGAAATCTGCCATCAATCCACCATTCCATGAAGACCAAAACATTCTCCATCATCCTGGTACTTTTCATTATTTCCGCCACTCATGGCAAAAGCCAGGACAATAAGCCCTCCGAAACCGAGGCGGTGTTCAATGTGATCGTCACCAGCAAAAGCGGGAATCCCCGGCAGGGTGAAACCATCATCCTGGTAAAAAAGACAGATGAAAAAAAATATGATGGAACCACCGGTGCCGACGGTAAATGCACCATCCGGATCCCGTCGGGCGACAAATACACCGTTTACTACAAATATTTCAGCGATCAGGTGAAATACAAGGAGATCGACGTGCCCGGCGGCGATCACCGGATGACCTATACCTTTACGATGAAATACGATCCACCCAGGACATTTACGTTGAAAAATGTCTTCTTCGACACGGGAAAAGCAACCATCCGCAAGGAGTCGGACGCGGCGCTCAATGAGCTGGTCACGGTGATGAAAGTGAAGCCAAAAATGGAGATCGAAATTGCCGGACACACCGACAACGTCGGATCGCCTGATGCCAACATGAAGCTTTCCGCCGACCGCGCCAATGCGGTACGTTCTTACCTGATCCGCCAGGGAGTTGCCGAAAACCGCATCATCGCCAGGGGATATGGCGAAACGCAGCCGGTTGCCGACAATGATACGGATGACGGAAAACAGAAAAACCGCCGTACCGAGGTCAGGATCCTGAAAGACTGATACCGCCTGACACGGCAACACACCGTTGCTGAAATACAAAATCATTTTTACATATCTTTGCAACTGTGATCAAAACGGTTGTCTTCCCGATTGACGGTCGTGTTGCTTTTCCGGTCAGGGGAAGACCCGGTTTCGACAGTTTCTGTCAATCACGATTTCATTGAAGCCAAGAATTCACCACATATGAAAAGTTTAAGAACCGGCCTTCTGGCCCTGCTCCTGTTCCCGGTTTGGGTCCATTCTCAAATCCTTGATCCTGTAAAATGGAGTTTCAAAGTGGAACAGACAACTCCGGATGAAGCCACTTTGTTGCTGATTGCAAAAATCGACAAAGGCTGGCATCTCTATTCGCAGGACATTCCGCAGGGTGGCCCCCTGCCCACCACCTTCACGTTCGAGAAAAGTAAAAACTACGAGCTGATTGGTAAGGTAAAGGAGCCCACTCCCATCGTCGAAAATGATCCGAATTTCGATATGATCCTGAAATTCTTCGGAGAAAAGGCTGTTTTCAAACAAAAGATCAAAGTCCTGAGTCAGAAGGATTTCGTAGTAAAAGGCGTGCTGAATTTCATGTGTTGTGATGATAAGCAATGTCTCCCTCCCAATGATGTTGAATTTGAGTTTAAAATAAAGGGGAATCCAGATGCCGTCGCCGGGGCCGGTCCGGCTGCCGGAAAAGAAGTTGCTGCTGCAACCGCCGGCTCCGATTCCATCATGACCGACTCGGTAAAACAGCAAGCCGCCGGCGCTCAAACCGACTCGGCCCAGCTCAAACAATCGCAGGCACAACTTGCCGAAACCGCAGCCGACAAAGCGGCCGACGTATCCCTGCTCTGGTTCTTTCTCATCTCCTTCGGGGCCGGTCTCCTCGCGATCGTGACACCCTGCGTATTCCCGATGATACCGATGACGGTGACCTTTTTCATGCACGACACGACCAGTAAAAAGAAGGCCCGGATGGAGGCCATCGTCTATGGGCTGTCGATCATCATCATCTACACGGTGATCGGTACGGTGGTTGCCGTGACACTGGGGGCCAATTTCGCCAACTTCCTGAGCACCCACTGGATCCCGAACGTTTTCTTCTTCCTGATTTTCATGGTTTTCGCCGCCTCGTTCCTGGGCATGTTCGAGATCACGCTGCCAAGCTGGATCGTGAACAAGGCCGACAAGCAGGCCGACAAGGGTGGATACACGGGGGCCTTTTTCATGGCCTTCACGCTGGTGCTGGTCTCCTTCTCGTGCACAGGGCCCATTGTAGGGGCCATCCTGGTCCGGTCAGCCAGCGGCGATATCCTGATGCCCATCATCGGGATGCTCGGGTTTTCACTGGCCTTCGCCCTGCCATTCAGCCTCTTCGCCTTTTTCCCCTCCTGGTTGTCGGGGCTGCCCAAATCAGGCGGGTGGCTAAACTCTGTCAAGGTGGTGCTCGGCTTCCTGGAACTCGCACTCGGATTGAAGTTCCTGAGCATCGCCGACCAGACCTACCACTGGCACATCCTCGACCGTGAAGTATACCTGGCTTTCTGGATCGTGATCTTCTTCCTGATGGGCATGTACCTGATCGGAAAACTGAAATTCAACCACGACTCCGATCTTCCCTACATCAGTGTGCCGAGGATCATCATGGCCATCATCGTTTTTTCATTCGTGGTTTACATGATCCCGGGAATGTGGGGAGCCCCGCTCAAAGCCCTTTCGGGATACCTTCCCCCAACTACTTACCAGGATTTCGACATCAATGCCATTGTCAAGTCGGAGGTCGCGGCGATCAATACCGGCGGCACTGGGCAACAGCCTTCCACCATTTGCGACAAGCCCAAATACGCCGATTTCCTCAAGCTTCCCCATGGGCTCGAAGGCTATTTCGATTACAACCAGGCCCTGGCCTGTGCAAAGAAGCTCAACAAGCCGATCTTTATCGATTTCACCGGGCATGGCTGCGTGAACTGCCGCGAGATGGAGGCCAATGTCTGGTCCGACCCGAAGGTCCTGAAGATCCTGCGCGAAAATTATATTGTAACGGCCCTGTACGTCGATGACAAGACCGAGCTTCCGGAAGCGGAATGGGTCACCTCGACCTACGACAAGAAAGTCAAGAAGACTATAGGGAAGATCTTCGCCGACTTTCAGATCACCCGGTTCAATGTGAACTCGCAACCATACTATGTGCTGCTTGATACCAGCGGCCACCTGCTCACCTCCCCGAGGGCCTACGACCTCAACATCGATGCATTCGTGAAGTTTCTAAACACCGGTCTGGAGAATTTCAACAAGGGGGAAGGAAAGCATTAACAATTGACAATTGACAATTGACAATGAATTGAATGGAAAATTGAAAACGATTTATCAATCATTCACTCATTCATTCACTCAATCACTCATTAATTAAATCATTCCGATGAAACGGAAAATTACCGGTTTGTTTCTTCTTCTGCTGATCGCTGGCGGGTCTTTCGGGCAGCAGCCTCCCTTTGCGCTGGTAAATGTCTCTTTGCCGCAGCTTGGATACGGAAACTGTGCATGGGCCGATTACGATCGCGACGGCGATCCCGACATGGTGCTGATGGGCAGCACCGGGGCTGACCCGGTGACACTGGTGATGCGAAACGACAACGGAACATTCACCGATATCCAGGCCGGGTTGCCCGGTTTGCAATACGGATCGGCAGAATGGGGCGATTTCGACAACGACGGCGACCTTGACCTGCTGCTTTGCGGCGCCGACGTTTCGGGGACTTCAACAACCCGGATCATGAGCAACAACAATGGCACATTCACTGATCCGGGGATCCTGCTTCCGGGGGTTCAGGATGGCAGGGCCGTGTGGGGCGACTTTGACAACGACGAAGACCTCGACATCCTGCTGGCCGGCAGCGGCATTGCGGCTATTTACAGGAACGATGGAAACAACCTGTTTACCGATATCGGCGCAAACCTGCCCCAGGTCCAGAATGCCCGGTGCTGCTGGGGCGATTACAACAACGACGGCCAGGCGGATGCCCTTGTAACGGGCGACACCGGCGGGGGGATGTTCACGCGCCTTTTTAGGAACAATCACGGTTCATTCGAGGAGGTGGAGGTAACCCCCGAACCTCTGTATGGATTGTACGGCGGTGACGCTGAATTTGCCGACCTCGACAGCGACGGAGACCTCGACCTGGTCGTTTCGGGCATGGATATTTATGTCGACGGGTATGTACTCGTATACCGGAATGACGGGGATGACCATTTCACCCGTTTCGACCTGCCCAACGCCAATGTACTGCACAGCTCGTTTGACCTGGGCGATTACGATGCCGACGGGTTGCAGGACATCATCATGATCAGCCGGCAGCCCGCCTGTGGTGGCACCGCTTTCACCATGCTTTACCAGAATCTTGGCTTCCTGAATTTTTTCCCGGTGGCCAGCCAGTTGCCCGATATCCGCAACGGAGGGGTAACCTGGGGCGATTACAATGGCGACGGGTATACTGACCTGCTGTTTACCGGCCTCGATGGTTACGGGGTAAATAAAACATTGCTCTACCGGAATACCCTCGGGAATGCCGGCTTTGCGATGAACACCGCGCCTTCTTCTCCATCAGGACTTTACGCTGTTCAACAGGGCAATGACATGGTCCTTGCATGGAATCCCGCCACCGATGCAGAAACAGCCCGGGCCGCCCTCTCCTACAACATCATGATCGGCACACAGCCGGGACTCGGCGACATCTGCTCCCCAATGGCCGATCCGGTCACAGGATTCCGGAGGGTGGTCAAACCTGGCAATACCACCGCCGATACCGCCTGGAAGATAACCGGCATCCCTTACGGAACGTATTACTTCAGCGTACAAACTATCGACAACGGTTTCGTTTCATCTGAATTCTCACAGGCCATGTCATTCCTGTATTCCCCCGTAGGCATCCCTCATCCCGGCAAAGAAAATCAACAGATCAGCCTTTTCCCGAATCCATGCAGCGATCACATCACGATTTTCGATGCTTCATTAGTGGATTCACCCGATAAAATCTGCCCGGCTACAGTTACCTACATCGTAAGTAACTACCTCGGACAGGCCATCATCCAGGGCACCGGGAATACCATTGATACATCAAAACTGCCCGGTGGCATCTACCTCTTCACCCTCTTCACCCCCCAGGGTCCGGTCAGTAAAAGTTTTATCAAAGAATAAAAAAGCCGTTCCTGGACCCCGTCGGGGTGGAAGGACCCCGTCGGGGTGGGGGAACCCCGTCGGGGTGGGGGGACCCCGTCGGGGTGGGGGGACCCCGTCGGGGTGGGGAGACCCCGTCGGGGTGGGGGAACCCCGTCGGGGTGGGGGAACCCCGTCGGGGTGGAGGGACCCCGTCGGGGTGGGG
>CAYYPH010000049.1:0-28476 GCA_964473485.1 uncultured Prolixibacteraceae bacterium
ACACGCTCCGCGTTGAAAGGTGTGCGCCCTTCGCCGCTTCGCGCTCATGGCGCACACCGGTCCTTGACGCACCTGACTGAGAACCCGAAGGTCTTATAATTCTCGATCCTGAATACCGCGTCATCGTCGTTCTGCAGGAACCTTGACCAGGCCATGGCATCGTCGTAGGAGGTTAAGGTCCAGAAAAAACAATAGTCATCCAGGATCTGAAATGCACCTTTGTTGCCCCGGTACCCTCCGGGCAAGGCCGTAAACCCGCTTTCATTGGTCGCGCCGGTATTGGGTTCGCTCCAGTGGTTGGTCCCCTCCTCTTTCAGCTTCCCACCCGCCAGTCCCTCTCCATCCAGTGAGGCAGTAAGTTCAAACCATTCGCCGTCGTCGGGTACATGATAGCCTTCGGGACAGATTCCCCGGCTGTCGTTCACCGCATGCCAATTATAGAGCCTTCCAAAGGTAACGGCAAAGATCGGGTCATTGTCGTAATTGCAGAATGCCGCCTCCTTCCTTTTGCTCCATTTGACACCGTCGGTAACTTCAGGAATGGGGTCGCCGTTGCGGAATCTCGTAACCTTCAGGTTTTCCCTGAGCCACACCTGTTTTCCGATGGTGACGGTGTGGTAAACATTACTGTCGATATCCCTCACCTCCCCTGTTACCAATGCCGGTGCGACCGATTCGACAGTCTCCCTGACCTCTTTTCGGCAGCTTTTGCAGCCTGAGATGAGCTGTACCGAGATCCCAATCATCAGTATCAGGGTAAACCAATAATACTTTTCAACACCTTTTGTCCGATTTTTCATACTGCTCCATTTTTTATGATGTTCTCCCGTCAGTCACGGACGCAACGGATACTGAGTCCGTTGCGCACATTTTCGGCCGTCCGTCCAATGGTCGCATCCAAATCCTCGATATACCGGTACCAGGCGTAATCGCCGGTTGTGGCTGTTGCTGACCAGAAAAAGGCATGCGTTCCGTTCAGCAGGAACATTCCGTCATTGAGCCTTGATCCACCGGGTAACGCCGTGAATCCACTTTCGTTTGTCGCCCCGGTGTTGGGAGCGGCCCAATGCGCGGTTCCTGCTTCCTTCAGCTTGCCGCCCGCAACCGCATCGCCGCCCAGGAAATCGACCAGTGCCTGCCATTCCTGATCGGTAGGAACATGCCAGCCCTCGGGACAAATTTTTCGTGAATCATTTACAGCGTGCCAGTTATACAACCTGCCGTAAACAGCGCTTTGGGCTGTATCGTTTTCGTAATCGCAATAAGCGCCGGCTGTCGACTCACTCCAGCTTGAGTCAGCGGTAAGATTTGGCAACGGGTCTGCATTGCGGTAACGGGTTGTCCGCAGATTCTCCTGCATCCATACCTGTGAACCAAGTGTGACGGCCTTGTATAAGTTCCCGTCAACATCTTTGACTGTCAGGGGAACGGGAGGTGTATCCTCTGATTTCTTAGAACAGGAGGTCACAATCATCAAAACTGCGAGTGTGATAAACAGGCTGTGCCGCAAAAGGGATAAATTCTTCATTGCAATCATTTTAAAATCTGCATTAAAATTATAACAAATCTCCCATCATTCTTCAACCGATACTGATAAATGATATTTTTGCCGGAAGTAAATCGTCCGATGAATTCCTTCAAAATGGTTGATTTTTCAGCAATTATCCTGGCGGGTGGGCAGAGCCTCAGGATGGGGAAGAACAAGGCATTGATCCACTATTACGGTTTGCCGCTGATCATGTATCCCATCGGTTTGGCAGGGAGATTCACCCAAAGGATCTATATCTCTGCCGGAAGTAATGCCTTTGATGACCTCGGTTATCCCGTGATCGGGGATATATTGCCGGTGAAGGCAGCCATTGCCGGGATCCATGCCGGACTTGAAAAGAGTGAAACAGAATGGAACCTTATTCTCACCTGCGACATGCCGCATGTAAGCCCGATGCTGATAGAACAGCTCATTGATAGGATAGCTCCAGGCATTGAGGTGGTGGTGCCTGAAAACCAGGGTTTTCCGGAGCCATTATGCGGATTCTACCATCGTTCGCTGAAAGTTCAGATCGAGAAAAACGCCGGTATGGGAAAATTCAGCCTGCTCGACCTTATTGCCATGGTCCCGGGCCGGCTGGTGAAACCCGAAGGATTCAGTATTATGGAAATGAAACAGTTGTTCAAAAATATAAACGAACCAAAAGATCTGCTGGATTAACAGCCCCCTGCGGCTTTCTTCTTCTTTTTTACCGGCACAACTCCTGGTTTCGGGGTACCAGAACCGGAAGATACTGCCGAAGGAGTCAAAGTGGTGACGCTGCCTCCGCCTAACGCCACCGAAGCGGCTTTCCTGAAATCGTACCGGGCAATCTCGTCATTCGAAACTGCGGTTCCAGGTTGTTGCGGGTTCAATACCGTTTCGACCCAGTAATTCAAACCGCCCTGCAACACGTAATTGTTCTGATAGCCAAGCTGGCGGGTCAGCATCCAGGCTTCATTGGCTTCGGTGGAACCGTTTGAATAGAAAATGTTCATCCGGGTCGACTGGTTTACTAGGTCTACGTTCTGCTCCGACAAGATATCCTGAAGGGGGATGTTGATGGCCCCGGGCAGGCTGTATTGGTCAAATTCACGCGGATTCCTGACATCGATCAATTGAATCGAAGGATCTTTTTTGATGATCTGGTCGGCCACTTCATCGGGCGAAATAAACTGGGTGCCTGTGCGGATCTCGGCCAGCAACTGCTCGGCAGTGAGTTTATAAGGCCTGGTGGTGTTTTGCGGCACCAGTGCAATGATCACCGCCAATATCAGCAGTACCAGGGTCAGGTAATGTAACGGTCTCATATTAAAATTTTAACGTGTTTGTTTTTATAGCTTTAACTGTCATTTTGTTTTTGAATTTTGACTTTGCACTTTGCATTTTGCATTTTTTAATACTCCTCTCTCGGGAACTTTTTCTCCACCCACTCCGACACGTAGAACATCGCCAGTGCCACCATAACGAGTATGAGTGCAAAAACACCATCGCCCAGGCCAAGCATGGTGCTTATTTTTGGTGAACCCATATCACCAGCCTTGTACATCGATTCAAAGATGGGGTATCCGAATGCGAACAGATAAACCCCGATGAAAAGGCCGACGATGAAGATCATGGCGTCGATCTTCCCGATAGCAGCCCCGCAGAAGCTGGTGCCGGGACAAAAGCCTCCCATTATGAAACCGGCTCCCATGATAAGTCCACCAATTATGGCAGAAGTGAGGAAGGTCGGGTTCACATAGACCAGGTTCAGATCGACCCATCCGAAAAGGCTGAAGAACAGCAGGCCAAGCATGGCGGTAACACCGCCGGTAAAAAAGACCTTAAGGACCACCATATCGTAACCATAGAAAAGTCCGGCCAGTTTCCTGCTTGAAGAAAAACCGCATTGTTCAAGAATAAAACCAAACCCGATCCCGATGATGAAAGCCAGGAGATAGTTGGTGTTCGGTGAAATGATTTCATTGACTGCTAAAGGGCCCATACCTTATGTTATTGATTGATTGATTGACTGATTTAATGAGTGAATGAGTGAATGAGTGAATGAGTGATTTTTCTTTAGTTGCTAATAACTTTTCCTAATGCCTAATGCCTATTGCCTATTGCCTGATTCTGAATTTTGAATTCAAGTCTTCCTAAATCCAGTTTTTCCGGAAAAACCAGGCGAGTGCATAAGCAGCGCCGAAGATGCCCATCATGGTGATAATGCCTCCGAACGAAAGCACGGCCATTCCGCTCAGGGCTGAACCGCTGGTACACCCCCTGCCTAGCTGTGAGCCCATTCCGAAAAGGATCCCCCCCAATAAGGCAAACACAAGCCGGCGCCGGGATGTGATCTTGGGGCTGTGTTCTACTTTAAACTTTAGCCTACCGGCGAGGGCCCCTGAAAGAAATCCTCCGGCAATGACACCGAGCATCTGAAAGACAAGCCAGTTCTTCATGGGTGAGCCAGGGTGCTCTTCCTTATATTCCCTGAAGAATTTTGCATTCTCAGTGTAACCCGGAGCCACGGTCTGGGTGCTTGCCACCACGGCACTCTTGATGGCTCCCGATGCCCCGAGACCCCGTCCGGAGATAAAATTGGCTGCCAGCAGGACCAAACCCAGCAATACTCCCCCGATGTAGGGATTCAGATACCTGTTTTTCCTTGGAGAAGAAGATGTTTCCATGAGTATTGATTGATTGATTGATTTATTGAGTGATTGAATGAGTGATTAATGGGTGATTTTTCTTTGTTCGCTAATCCCTGACTTTGAATTTTGAATTTTGAACTCAATACAGGTACCTGCTTGCCTGACCGGCATAAACGATGATGAACCGAAGAAAGAGTCCGCCGATGAGGATCAGGCTTGAGGTGATGATGATCGGAATCTTGTATCCCAGCAGTTCGAGTGTTTCCAGGGCCGCCGGCAAGAGAAGTCCCAGAAACACCACGAAGATCCAGAAGACTTCGGTATAAGGGCCGCCAAGAAATAAGTTGGCTGCCTCGATCTGCACCTGGGTGCTGGCCTGGAATCCCATGAACATATGAACGATCAGGAACAGTTCAATGGCAATGACGATCAGGTCGATCCTGCTGAAGATGTTCCGTTCGAGATGGGATTTCGCCATCAGCATGATCACTGCTGCTCCGGTTGAAAGGCTGGAGGCGAAGAAGAGCGGTCCCAGGATGCTCGTATTCCAGAGCGGGCGCGCATTGAAAGCTGAAAGCAGGATCCCTGTATACACGCCAAGAATAACTGCATATATCAGCATGATCCAGGCCAGTGCCACACGGTACCTGATGAAAAACGCTTCGAGCTGGCCCAGGAATTTGTATCTCCACTTCCATCCCGGCACCAGGTCCTTGATCCAGGTGGCGCACCAGATGATGGAAAGTGGCGTAATGACCAGCAGCGTCCAGGCGCCCCACGACATGGGGGATTCAAAACGGATGGTCAGGTAAAGTTGCCAGAAAAATGCTTTGTGATTCAGGTCGAGGAACAGGGCGATGAGGCCGATGACGAGCAACGGGGGCGCAAGGAACGGCGCCCATTTTATCGCAGCAAGGTACTTTCGTTCACGTCCCATGATATAATAAAGCGAGGCGAAGAAAAGAATACCGGCTGCCACTCCCCCGACAAACAGGTAAAGGGGAATCTGCCAATGCCATATGTTCAGGTTGGGATCGACCAGGTGATTCATTCGCCCGCTGATGATTAACTCTTCTTTCATGAACAATTCAGGTTTCTGTACAATTCGGGTAATACTATCGTAATATGCAGCATTTGTCAGGGTCGTATAACCATACCACGGGATCAGATCAGAAAATAGAGGTTTGGATCGGTACCAGCTTCAGGGATCAGCCGTTTGTATTTTCGTTTCTTCAGGATCATCGAAATTTCACTTCTCGGATCGTCGGTATCACCGAAATAGAGGCATTTGGTCGGGCAAACCGCCACGCATGCAGGCGGAAGGCCTTCTTTGACGCGATGCACGCAGAAGGTACATTTATCAACATGTCCCTTCGGATGGGGATAACGGGCATCGTAAGGGCAGGAAGCTATGCAGGCTCCGCAACCAATGCATTTGTGCGGGGTTACCAGTACGATACCTCCGTAGCTATAATGGCTGGCTCCGGTCGGACAGCATCTCACACAGGGTGAATTTGTGCATTGGTTGCACCTTTCCGACCGGATCTCCATCTCCAGCTGCGGGTATGTACCATCATTGACCTCAACGATCCAGTCGCGGCAAAAACCGTCGGGGACATAGTTTTCGGTCTGGCAGGCAACGACACAGTCGCTGCACCCGACACATTTCAGCGTATCAACAGCCATGGCGAGTCTCATGCCTTAACCTCCTTTCCCGGGTTTTCGGTTAAAAACGTAACAAAATTTCCCCTCATGCCGGTCCCTCCCATCACCGGATCAACCAGCACTTTTGTGATCAATGCCGTATCGCTGACGCCTTTGCCATAGGCCCGGGTGAGTTTCTGAGCCGTATGTCCGAAGCCATGCACAATATAAACTGAATCCCAACGGATCCTTTCTGTGATCCTTACCCGTGCAGGAAAATCGGAAATCACCCCATCCTGGTTCTTCAGCCATATTTCCTGCCCGTCTTTCAACTGCCAGTTCAGGGCAACTTTTGGATTGACCCACACGGAGTTATCGGGCATGATGGCCGCCAGATTAGCATTGTTTGAGGTCCTGCTGAAGGTATGCGACTGGGTGCGGCCATAGATCAGCCTGTAAAATCCTTCGGGAGGTTCCTCATGCGGAGTGTATCTGGGCAAAGGATCAAATCCGGCCTGTTCCAGTTCTGTTGAGTAGAGTTCCACCTTACCCGATGGTGTATCGAAAGTCGGAGGGTTTGAAGCTGAAAAATAGAGATCACCGCCCGACCTCGGTAGTTTTTTCACTCCGATCTTCTTCATCTCTTCAAGTGAAGAACCCATCCGTTGCAATTTATAATCAAGGAATTCCTCGAAGTCTTTCCAGTCGAAGTATTTCTCCAGCCCCATGCGCTTCGCAAGTTCTTTTGTCATCCACCAGGCAGGTTTTGTATCGTATTTCGGTTCAGCTGCCGGCATTCTGAGTGCAATGTTCGGTTCGCGGTGATGGTCGTTCCGCATCACATCATATCGTTCAAGGTATGTACACTCAGGCAATACCACGTCGGCCCATCCCGTGATCTCCATGGGCATGGTATCGATCACCACCAGCAATTCGAGCTGTTGTATGGCTTCGAGGGTTTTCCGTGGATCGGGCATGGTCAGGTTCAGGTTGCTGCCATTGACGATCCACCCACGATACTGAAAATCTTTCAGATTTCCCGGGATGGAACCATCCACGATGGCGTTGGCCACCGGAAGATCGGCAAAGGGGTAGAGATCGCCGAGTGCGTCGCGCCACGATCTCTTCACGGGGGGGAAGGGCGGATGCGGGTACTCAGGGATCTCAGCGGATTCGGGGAGGTAGAACCCTCCCCTTCTGCCCCATGATCCAAGAATCGCGTTTAGGATTGCGATGGCGCGCGAGCGCTGGGTATCATCGCCGTACCAGGTGACGTGGCGCCCCGGGTGAACGATTACAGCAGGGGCTGCATTGGCCATTTCACGGGCTGTCTCCCTGATCAGGTTCGGATCGATGGTGGTGATGCCATAAGCCCATTCAGGCGAAAAGGGCTGAATATAATCGCGCAGTTTGTCGAATCCGGAGGTGTATTTGTCAACAAATTCCCTATCATACCAACCGTTGTTGATGATCTCGCGGATCCATGCCAACAGTAAGGCGATATCGGTAGCCGGTTTTATGGGGAGCCAGAATTTTGATTTGCCGGCGGCAACCGAGAACCGCGGGTCAACGGTAATGATGGTGGCGCCCCGGTCGATGGCGTCGGCCATCTCCTGTACCTGCGTGTTGTGCATGTTTTCGCCGATGTGGCTTCCGATCAGGACCAGGCAACGGGTATCGCGGATATCGGTAGGTTCGGGCGATTCAAGCGATGTTCCGAAGGTAAGTGAAAACCCGGCCTCGCGGGGTCCCTTGCACTGGGCATACGAGGGGCCGGCGATGGCATCGGAACCATAGGCTTTCATGAGCGTGGAGAGAAGCTTCCCTCCCGATCCGTGGGTGATCAGTGCCACGGTTTCAGGACCGTAGACTTTTGCTATGTAATCCAGTTTCTTCGCCACGAAGTCGAGCGCCTGGTCCCAGCTCACCATTTCAAACGCCTCCTTGCCTTTCTGACCAGTCCTTATGAGTGGGGTCTTCAACCTGTCCCTGTCATAATACATCCCAACGCCACCGGTACCCCGCGGGCACAAACGACCGTTGCAATGCGGGTCGTTCTCGTTGCCGATGATCTTCCAGATCTCTCCCTGGTCGTTCTTATACACCCAACCGGCACATTTCCAGAAGCAGATCTCGCAATACGTCGGTGTGCGCAGGAATGGATGTTCGCCGGCCTCGTCTTTCCCTGTGAGACGCTCGAGCAGCGAAGGGTTGCTTCGTCCGAGACCGGCGCCCCCCAGCATGGCTCCGCCGGCGCTCAACGCAGATATTTTGATAAAGTTCCTTCGGTTCATATTAAATGAATTCGATTTTGATAATATCTATTGATGAGGGCATTCCGATACAATGGATGCACGGCAAGAACGGCCATTTCTACAATCCGCCGGCAGGATGAACACTTCACTAAGGATCATGTGATTGCTGTAAACGATATAACCTGGTTATCTTTGCCAATCATTGTTACGGGCGTAACAAAAGTAAAAAAAAATATTTAATCAAACATGTTTTCAATTACATATTTAATTATTTATTTGTTTGAAAATTCACAATGTCTGGTAAATCAAATTAATATACAGCATTTTGTATGAATACAAGTGATCAAATCGCAGATCCGGGACTGATCGTTGTATCCGGGTCAGGGAAAAAGGTGGGGAAGACTTACCTGGTCACGGCGCTGATCAGAAAATTTTCTTTGCAGTTACAGGTGACCGGGCTGAAGATATCTCCGCACATTCACGATGATCCTGGTAGTGCTGAACTGGTTGCGCATGTCGAAAACCGGTATAACATTTACCGGGAGTACACAGTGCATCGCAAAAACAGCGGGCAATATCTGCAGGCTGGTGCTACCAGGGCATTTTTCATGGAAACCGGCGATAAATACCTTGCTGAAGCGTATCATCATTTCAGGCAGCATATCATTACCGGGAAGGACGCGTTAATTTGTGAATCGGGTGCGCTTGCTGACATCATCAGGCCTGCTTTTCACATCCATATCACTGATAACCCGGCGGCCGGGCAGGACAGGGATCACGTTTTTCAAAAAAAAGCGGACCTGGTATTAACGGCCCGCGATTTTGATCCAATGATGGTGATAAACAGCATTTCCTTTGATGAGAGGGGTTGGACCCCTTCGGGGTGGTAGGACCCCGACGGGGTGGGGTTATAACTCAGCACCCACCGGGTCCGATTTCGTGCGGGGTGGAAACGATGGCATCGAATTCTTCCTGGGAGATGTATTGTGGTGAGTAGGTACCACCCAGAAAGGTAATGTTGGCATAGAATGAACGAAGATGGTTACGTGATCCGCGCATAAGGTTGTTCATGACCATAACGATATCGGGGTTATCTGTAACAAGAAGGTTTTCATGCAGGTCGGCGATATCGAGATCCTCAATGGTGGCGCCCACCATCAAACCGTTCAACAGCGAAGAAGATCCCTGGGTTACCAGCGCGTTATACAGCGCCTGTAGATCTGGGTTGGAAAAAGTCCCGGCAACATGGTTTGCTGCAGGATCAGGGATGTTGTACCTCACCAGCAACGCTTTAACGGCTTCTGTATGCCTAAATTCACTTTTTGCAATATTGCGGAAGATCGGTTTCGTATATAACGCCGACAGTGCGAGGTATACATCATGCGCAAGATATTCCTCTTCACGCAGAAAAACAAGGGCGGCTTCTTCTTCGGGACTGATCGCGGATGGGGGAATTGAATCAAGGCAGCATCCTGCTGTCGGTACAGAATCGGAATACGTATAACCAAGGAGTGCTTCTTTGGTGGTAGCGTCATCCACCGGTGCAGCCGTATTTTCATCTTTGCTGCACGCGGTAAAAGATAAAATCATCATTGCTGTTCCAAGGATCAGGGTCATTCCCTTTCCGGTGATTGCAGTTGTTTTCATAATTCGTGTTGATTTAGAGATTAGACAATAATTGAATGCATTCATCGGAAACAAAAGTATACCCGTAAATCAATCTACATATTACGATATTTTATAATTATGTTATAAGTTTTTATGGGGGTGGGGGGACCCCGTCGGGGTGGAGGGACCCCGTCGGGGTGGAGGGACCCGGTGGGGGGACCCCGTCGGGGTGGAGGGACCCCGTCGGGGTGGAGGGACCCCGTCGGGGTGGGGGGACCCCGTCGGGGTGGAGGGACTCCGTCGGGGTGGTTTACGCTTTTCTTCAAACAAAAAACGCCGCTTACGCGGCGGATTTTGTTTTGCGGAGAGACTGGGATTACTCGCTTCGCTTGTGATCGCCGGTTGGGGGGGCGCCAAACAAAAAACCCGGCACTTTGTGCCTGTTTTTTCGTTTTTCCGAAAACACGAAAACAAGTTTCCGGTTTTCTCCAAAACAAAAAAACCGCCTTTCAGCGGGTTTTTTGTTTGCGGAGAGACTGGGATTCGAACCCAGGGTACCCTTTTGAGGTACACACACTTTCCAGGCGTGCTCCTTCGACCACTCGGACACCTCTCCGAAGAGGGTGTGTGTTTGGGTGTGGGTGTGGGTGTGAAAATGAGGCTGCGAAAATACAAATTATAATGATATCTCAAACTGTCATTTCACCGCGCAGTGAAGTTTGCAGCAATTGCTTCACACTTTCCGTCGAATAACCCGATCCAAGCAGATACATCAGTTTGGTGACGGCCGATTCGGTGGTGATGTCGTAGCCACCGACCACACCGATGCGGCCGAGGCCCGCACTGGTTTCGTATTTTCCCATCTCAACGGCCCCTCCCTTGCATTGGGTGACATTGAAGAGTATGATGCCTCTGCTGACCGCCACTTCCAGTGCTTCGAGAAACCAGGGGATAGTGGGGGCATTGCCTGCTCCGAAGGTTTCAAGGATCACCGCTTTCAACCCGGGGGTAGCAAGGACTGCATCAACGGTGTTTTTTGCAATTCCAGGAAAAAGCTTCAGGATGGCAATGTTTTCGTCAAGCTCCTTATACACCCTGAGTTTTTTGAAATTGGGTTTTAATATCTGGTCGCGGTTATATCGGATATGGACACCCACCTCGGCCAGTAGCGGATAGTTTCCCGAAACAAAGGCGTTGAAATTCTCGGCGTTCAGTTTGCTGGTCCGGTTGCCGCGGTAAAGTTTGTTCTCGAAACAAATCGCCACTTCAGGAACCACCGGGGTGTCAAATTCCTTTGCGGCCGCGATTTCAATGGAGTTGATGAAATTTTCGCGACCGTCGGTCCTTACCATACCAATCGGCAACTGAGATCCCGTAAAGATCACGGGCTTATTCAGGTTCTCAAGCATAAAACTGAGCGCCGAGGCGGTATAGGCCATCGTATCGGAACCATGAAGCACCACAAAACCATCGTATTCCTCGTACTTTTCGCCGATGACCGAAGCCAGATGAACCCAGAAAGAGGGATTCATGTTCGACGAATCAAGGAGCGGCTCGAAGGTTTCAAAGTCGATCCTGCAATTAAAATTCTCCAGGACCGGCAGATATTTATAGAGGATATCAAAGGTAAGCGGTCGCAATGCAAGTGTTTTCGGATCCTGCACCATACCGATGGTACCCCCCGTGTAAATTACCAGGATGCTTGTTTGACCTATCATATTTTTCTATCTGTGAAGGTTTGAAATCGCAGGCAGTGGAATAAATTAATGAGTGAATGAGTGAATGAGTGAATGAGTGATTTTCTCCTTGGTTGCTAATCCTTTTTCCCTAATGCCTATTGCCCAATGCCTAATGCCTAATTGATGCCTAATGGCTGATTTTGAATTTTGAATTTTGAATTTTGAACTTTGAACTTTGAATTTCAACGCTTTAAACCATCTGGCTGCAGCCCCTTGCTTCGGAACCGGTAAGGCGTCCCAGCACCTCAAAGGATCCGTCGGGATGCTGCCGTCCCATGTCTTCTGTCTCAATAAAACTGCATGAATTGAAATTCGCCAGGTCGATGATATTGATCCCTCCCGGTTCGCCATCCCTGACGAAGCTAAGAGGATCAGCCAGGTCGCGGATCATCACACGCATCCATGGCGGTGTTCTGAACAAACCGCTGCCGGTCGACCAGGCCTGCGATAAAAGTTCGGTCATCCCGTACTCGGAAAAGACGCCTTTGACCCCGAAAGCCGGCTTCAGCATGGCATGCAGTTCGTTCCTGGTAAGTTCCCTGCGTTGCCCTTTCATTCCACCTGTTTCGACAACGCACAACTGGGGATAAGCACCCGGGTACTCCGCGGCAAAATCAAGGAGCGCGTAACTCAACCCGATCAGCATGACTTTTTGTCCTTTCTGCCGCCGCTGGCGTAATCGTGCGCTCAATCCGGAAAAACTGGCCAGAAAGAAGCCGTTCTCAGGACTGGTACTGAGATCCATGAGGTGCTGAATCATGAATACCAGCGACGATTCGGGGGCCTGCTCAGGAGTGGGGGTGAGCGCCAGAAACTGAAAATCGCGGGGCGAGCCGAAAAAGTGTTCAAAACCTCTGACCAGCGACTGGCGATAAACTCCCAGATCGGCCACATGATGACTGCTACGCTGATCACCGGTTGTTCCGCTGCTGCGAAAAACAGCCTGGGGAGGTGATTTGCTGCTGGTGACCTTGTGGCTTTTAAAGAAACGGATCGGTAAAAACGGGATCTGTTCCGGGAACATTACCTCCGCAGGTTGTATGCCGAGATGATCGACGTACCTGCGGTAAACTTCATTCGATCCGTAATTCTGCCTGAAAACCTCCAGGGTCAGCCTTGTAAACTCCTCCTTTGTTGATATTCCGAAGACCTGCTCTCTTAAATTCATAGTTTTGTCCCAACCACACAAGCGAAAAAGATGTACTTTTGTGTTTTGCAAAGATACTGAATTAACGCATACCCGATTCCTTTCATGAACCGTATCCACCGACCTGCAGTTACCCCGTTGTTTTTGCTGATGGCTTTGATCACGCTGCAGTTCTCCTCTTGCATGAAAAAGGAGAGCTACCCCGACATTCCTGAAATCGCCTACGAGAGTTTCACGGCAGTTTATGATACAAGCAGGTATCCCAAATCCGCGATACTGACCATCTCGTTCCGCGACGGGGACGGGGACATCGGGCTGCGCTTTTTTGACACCTTGCCTCCCTATCAGAAAAACGGGCAATACTATTATAATTATGTGATTGAATACTTCGAAAAAAGGATGGGCACCTTTGTGAAAGTAGACCTTGATCCGCCTTTCAGCGCCAGGATTCCCTGGTTGACTCCGGATGATCAGAACAAAGCCATCAAGGGGATCATTGTCGATACACTCCAGATGAATCCCAAACCGCTCTACGATACCATCAGGTTAAGGTTCTTCATTTACGACCGTGCCCTGAACAGGAGCAATGTTGATTCTACCCCACCGATCATTCTCAGAAGGCAATAGCTGTTATGGAAAGGGTATTTGCCGACCGTAAATACATCATCATTGGTTTTGTCGTCCTTGTTGGTTTGATTTACCTGGTCAGGCTTTTTTATGTGCAGATTCTGGTTGACAAGTATATCCTTTCGGCCAACAATAACGTACTCAGGTACATGACGCAGTACCCGGCGCGGGGATTCATCTTTGATCGTTTTGGCAAACTTTTGGTTTACAATGAAGCGGCCTACGACCTGATGGTGATCCCCCGACAGGTAAAGAATCCCGATACTGCGGCACTTTGCAACCTGCTGGGCATTACCAGGCAGGAGTTCCTCAACCGCCTGCAGAAGGCCCGTAACTTTTCTCCCTACCAGCCGTCGGTCTTTGAGGCCCAGATAACCCGCGAAAACTATGGTTTCATCGAAGAGAAGCTATTCCTGTTCCCGGGTTTTTTTGTTCAGTCACGAACACTCAGGAAGTACACCTACCCTGTGGCTGCCCATGCTTTCGGGTATATCGGAGAGGCCAGTCCCGAGGTTATCACCAAAAATCCCTATTATCAGCCGGGCGATTACATCGGTATCAACGGCATTGAAAAATCGTATGAAACGGTGCTCAGAGGCCGCAAGGGAATGAAAATAAGGGTTTTTGATGTTCTGAACCGCGACAAAGGCAGCTTCAGGGATGGAAAATACGATACCGCCGCGTTAGCCGGAACCGACCTCTATTCGACCATGGATGCTGAACTTCAGCAGTATGGGGAACTGCTCATGACCAATAAGAAAGGCAGTATTGTCGCCATCGAACCGGCCACCGGCGAGATCCTATGCATCGTTTCAAGTCCTTCGTACGACCCCAACCTGCTGGCCGGGAACATCCGGAAGAAGAATTATGCGAACCTGCTGGCCGACACCATTTACGTACCTTTGTTCAACCGGGCCCTGATGGCCATGTACCCCCCGGGTTCCACCTTCAAACTGGTCGACGCACTGATCGGGCAACAGGAGGGTGTCCTCACTCCTCAAACGCGTTATGGCTGCCCGGGCGGTTTTGCGATCGGGAACGGCAAGGTGGTGGGGTGCCATCCCCACCCCTCACCCACCGACCTTGTCGGTTCCATACAGATCTCCTGTAACACCTATTACTGCCGGGTGTTCAAAGCGATCATCGACAACCGGAAATACCTGAACACACGCCAGGCATATGAGAAGTGGCGAAGCGAAGTGATGAGTTTCGGATTCGGGAAAAAGCTGGGGATCGACATTGCAGGTGAGCTCAACGGGAACATTCCCAGTCCCGCATTTTATGATAAATACCATGGTAAGAACCGGTGGAGGGCCATGACCATCATCTCGCTGGCCATCGGTCAGGGAGAAATTGGCATTACGCCGGTCCAGCTTGCCAATTTCACGGCCACCATCGCCAACCGCGGATGGTTTTACACCCCGCACCTGGTAAGGGCGATAGGTAAACCCGATAGTCTTAATCCCGCCTTTACCACCAAACGCCGGGTATCGGTCGATCCCTCCTATTTTGACGTTGTGATAGAAGGAATGGCCAATGTTGTAACGGCAGGAACAGCCACCGGGGCAAAGCTCGACAGTGTGGAGATTTGCGGCAAAACGGGAACAGCACAGAATCCGCACGGCAAAAACCATTCATTGTTCATTGCCTTTGCTCCACGGAACAATCCAAAGATCGCCATATCGGTGGTATGCGAAAATGCGGGCTACGGGGCCACCTGGGCTGCACCCATCGCCAGCCTGATGATCGAGAAATACCTGAACAGAAAGGTCATGCGAAAAGATATCGAGGAACGTATGATCGGCGGGAACCTGATAAATGGTCCGAAAAACGATGATGAAGGAAACCAGAGGAATATTTTACCGGATTGACTGGATACTGGTCGGTCTTTATGCAGGCCTGGTGCTGATCGGCTGGCTTAACATATATGCTTCGGTGTATAACGAAGCGCATCTGCAGTTATTCAACCTGACGCAGAAGTATGGCAAGCAGATGATGTTCATCTTTGCTGCTTCGTTGCTGGCTGTCAGTATCCTGATCATTGATCCGAAATTTTTCTCGCAGTTTGCCTGGATCATTTATGGCTTGTTATTGTTTTTTCTCGTGATCGTGATCTTCTCAGGCCGCGAGATCTCCGGTTCAAAGGGTTGGTTTGCCATCGGGGGATTCGGCGTGCAACCCGCTGAATTCGCAAAAATGGCCACGGCGCTGGCTTTGGCAAGATACCTGACCCTGCAGGATGTGGATGTTCGAAGATTCAGGAACCTGGTGACGGCAGCATCCATCATCCTTGCCCCTGCCCTTATCGTCCTGCTGCAGCACGATACCGGTTCGGCCATCGTGTTCCTTGCACTCGTCATTGTGCTTTACCGGGCCGGACTCAACGGACTGATACCGCTTTCGTTCCTGGTACTTCCGATTCTTGCGATACTGTCGCTTTTGCTCCCGCAGTGGCTCATCGTTTCGGCACTTGCCCTTTTTGCAGGCGGATTTTATTTCTTCAGCCCCAAAAAAAAGCGGAATATCCTGATCATCATTGCCGTGTTCATGGGACTTAGCGGATTTGTTTTCTCCGTCGATTTCGGGGTAAATCACATTCTTGAACCCCACCAGCGAAACCGCATCCATGTATTGCTGGGACAGGAAACCGACCTGAAAGGGGCCGGTTACAACGTAAACCAGTCGTTGATCGCCATCGGATCGGGGAAGTTTTTTGGAAAAGGATTTCTGCAGGGAACACAAACCAAATATAATTTTGTGCCCGAGCAAAGCACCGATTTTATCTTTTGCACTATAGGTGAGGAATGGGGATTTTTAGGCTCAACGGTTCTGATCGGCCTTTTTATCGGACTGATTGTGAGGATCATTCTGCTGGCGGAACGACAACGATCGCGGTTCAGCCGCTTTTATGGTTACGGGGTTGCATCCATCATCTTCTTTCATTTTGCCATCAATATCGGCATGACCCTCGGTCTGGTTCCGGTCATCGGTATCCCGCTGCCCTTCATCAGTTACGGAGGTTCATCCCTCTGGGCATTCACCATCTTACTTTTCATTTTTATTCGCCAGGATTCTTCGAGATACGAACTTGTTTAAAAAGATCTGAAAAAAACGCCGGACCCCGCAAGTTACTTTATCGAAAGGTGTCACATTAGGAACCACTTTACGCCGCCATGGCTGGTAACCAAAAACCGTTAAGCAGAAAAACATTGCAGGTAAAAAATATGACCTGCAGTTGCTGCGTTCACCTGCTCCGAAAAGAATTCTCGACCGACGGGATCATCATTCACGAAATAAAACTGGGGACCATCGATCTTTCTATCGATTCTTCAATCATCACCTGGGAAAAGATCCGACAAATCTTGGCAGCTTATGGATTCGAGGTTGTTGAAGGGAAAGAAAAGATCCTGGTTGAACAGATCAAACAGGCACTCATCGACCTTGTGCATCATTCCACCTACAATGCCATGGTAAGGAATTCGGATTACCTGGTGGAACGGTTCGGCATGTCATATTCGTATATCTCCTCACTATTTTCGAAACATGAACATACCACACTGGAGAAGTTCACCATTGCGCATAAAATTGAAAAAGTCAAGGAGTTGATCGAATACAACGAACTGTCGTTGAGCGAGATCGCTTATATGATGGGGTATTCAAGCGTGCAGTATCTTTCCACACAGTTTAAAGCGGTCACAGGGATGTCGGTAACCGACTACAAGGCAGAAAACCACGATCGGAAAGGACTGGACAGGGTCACATCATAAAATTTTATACAACATTCGGAAAATAGTATAATAACGACGATGAAAACATGCACTAATATTGCAGCCTGAATGTATCAATAAACATATCATTCTATGAAATTAAGAAAAAACATAGCGGTCAGCGAATCGGGATTGCTTTTTAACCCGGTGACCGGTGAATCTTTTTCGGTCAACCCGATCGGGGTTGAGATCCTTGGCATGATCAGGGAGGAGAAAACAGCCGGACAGATCACGGACCATATTCTGGAAAGATACAGCACCGATAAAGCCGCCTTTGAAAAAGACTATCACGATTTTATCGGAATTTTATACCAGAACAACCTGCTGGAGACCCATGACGAAACGAACGATTAATATCGGCGTCACAGGGCTGAATGCGATCGACAGCCCCGGGCCGGGAGTTTCTGTAATCCGGGCGCTCCGCGAAGCCGCATCGTTTGATGTAAAGATCATCGGCCTCTCCTATGAATCGCTTGAACCGGGCATTTACATGCACGATCTGGTCGATAAAACCTATTCGATCCCCTACCCTTCGGCAGGAAATGAAGTCTTACTCTCGAGGTTGGAATATATTCACGGACAGGAGCAACTTGATGTTATTATTCCCAATTTCGATGCAGAGCTTTACTCCTTCATCAAACTTGAGCAAAAGCTGAAGGGAATGGGTATTCACATGTTCCTGCCCACCCTGCACCAGTTTGAAGAACGTCACAAGGTCAACCTCAACGAATTCGGGGAAAAATACGGAATCCATGTTCCGAAGAGCAAAGTGCTGCATGACCTGCGAACCGTGTACAGTCTGATTTCCGAATTTTCCTTCCCGATGATCGTCAAAGGCAAGTATTACGACGCTTCCATTGCCTACAACATTGAACAGGTCAAGACCTATTTCAACAAGATCAGTGCGAAGTGGGGGGTGCCCATCATCATACAGGAATTTATCCACGGCACGGAGTTCAACGTAACCGGCCTGGGCGACGGGAAAGGAAACACCATTGCCGCCGTGCCGATGCGCAAACAGTATATCACCGATAAGGGTAAAGCCTGGGGCGGGATCACGATTGCCGATGACAAGATGCTGGAGATGACCCGGAAGTTCCTGCGGGAGACCAAGTGGCGGGGCGGTTTCGAACTCGAGCTGATGAAGAACAAGGACGGCGAGATCTATCTACTGGAGATCAACCCCCGCATGCCGGCCTGGATCTACCTGGCTGTCGGCGTGGGTCAGAACATACCCGAAGCGCTTGTCAACCTTGCTCTGGGAGAAAAAGTGGAGCCTTTCGACAGTTACAAGGTGGGCAAGATGTTCATACGGTATGCCTGGGACATGATCGTCGACCGGGAAGAGTTTGAACAGATCAGTGTTTACGGTGAATTGTAAAGGGAGAGGAAAGGAATTCAAAATTCAAAATTCAAATGTCAAAATCAGGCAATAGGCATTAGGCAATAAGAAAAAATTCACTCATTCACTCATTCACTCATTCACTCAATAAATCATTCAATCATTCAATCATTCAGTCAATCCTCATATGAGCAAGTTGCGTTATGAAAGGCCGGTTATCAAGAAGCTGGAAACCGGTATGCCAAACAAATTCGGAACCCGAATGGACTATGAACCGGTAACCCATATCGACGGACAGCTGGTTGCCAAACTGATCAAAGAGTTTGGTTCCCCGCTGTTCGTACTTTCGGAGAAGACCATCCGGTCAACCCTTAAAAAAGCCAGGCGGGCATTTGAGACAAGGTATCCGAGGGTTCAGTTTGCCTGGTCGTACAAAACCAATTACCTGAATGCCGTGTGCAATCTGTTTCACCAGGAAGGGTCGTGGGCAGAGGTGGTGTCAGGCTTTGAGTACGACAAGGCCATTAGCCTGGGAGTGGATGGGAAAAAGATCATTTTCAACGGACCCGATAAAAGCGAGGCCGATCTTACCAAGGCCATCCTGAACGATTCGCTGATCCACATCGACCACCTGGATGAGCTTTACACGATCACTGAACTGTCGGATACCCTTCAGAAACGGCCGAGGGTGGCGATCAGGGTCAATATGGACACAGGGGTTTACCCTATGTGGGACCGGTTCGGGTTCAATTACGAGAACGGACAGGCCTGGGATGCCCTGAACAAGATCATGCATTCGGGAAAGATGGAACTGGTGGGACTTCACTGTCATATCGGCACCTTTATGCTCTCTCCGCATGCTTATGGAGTTGCAGCCACAAAACTGGCTGAGCTGGCCATCGCCGTCGAGCATAAATTCCGCCACCAGGTAAAATACATCGATATGGGCGGAGGGTTTGCCTCCAAAAACACCCTGAAGGGTTCTTATCTGCCGGGTGCCGATACCAATCCATCCTTTAATGACTTCGCCGAGGCCATCACAACAGCCCTGCTCAACGCCAATTTTCAGAAAGACAACCTTCCGCTGCTCATCCTCGAAACAGGTCGTGCACTGATCGATGATGCCGGATTTCTCCTTGCATCGGTTATTTCGAACAAACGTTCGAGCACCGGGCGACGCAACACCATCCTCGATGCCGGGATCAATATTCTGTTCACCTCTTTCTGGTACGAACATAAAATAACCCCTGCCCAACCGTTCACCCAGTATACCGAAGATACCTGTGTTTACGGGCCGTTATGCATGAATATCGATGTGATCAGGGAAAGCACCTCCCTGCCGTTGCTGAACAAAGGTGATCACGTGGTCATTCACAATGTGGGAGCCTATAACATGACCCAGTGGATGCAATTCATCACCCTCCGGCCAAACGTTGTGCTGATCGATATGAACGGGAAGCCGCATGTAATCCGTGAAAAGGAATCGCTTGACAACATGAACGGGATGGAAAAGATCCCTCAGCACCTATCAACCTTTTAACCCAATCAGGATTGAACAATCATAAGCTCCGGCAGGTTTTTCCCGGCTTCTTCAGCGGGGTGTTCAACAGTTATACCCAGATATTCTTTTCCAACAGCAGGATATTTGCGGGCATTCTGTTCGTCGTCTCCTTTTTCAATTTCTGGTCCGGCGTCAGCGGATTTCTTGCGATCCTTAGTTCCAACCTGCTGGCCTACCTGATGGGACTTAACCAGGCATCCATTAAAAAAGGGTATTATGGTTTCAACAGCCTTCTCGTGGGGCTTGGGCTGGGTCTGTTCTACCAGCCAGGTCCGGCCTTTTTCCTGGTGCTGATTTTTGCCTCGGTGCTCACGTTGCTGTTCACCCTTTGGTTCGAAGGAACGATCGGCAAATACGGATTGCCCTTCATGAGCCTCTCTTTCCTTTTCGGAACCTGGCTGGTGACCCTGGCAGCCAGGCATTTCAACGCACTACAGGTAAGCGAAACCGGTGTCTTCATGACAAACGACATGTTTCTGCTGGGAGGGCACCCGATGGTTGAATCCTATAACTGGTTCAACGCACTGGGCCTTCCTGACCCGGTCAGGCTATATTTCACTTCACTTGGGGCTATCTTTTTCCAGTATCATGTCTTTGCCGGTATGCTTATCGCCGTTGGGCTGGTGATCTATTCAAGGATTGCGTTCGTGTTGTCGGTACTTGGTTTTTCAGCAGCCTGGGCCTATTACCAGATGGTAGGAGCTGACCTGAAAGAACTGAGCTACAGCTACATCGGATTTAATTTCATTCTCACTTCCATTGCTGTCGGTGGATTCTTTGTCATCCCCTCAAGGTGGTCACTACTCTGGCTTCTGCTGCTCACACCGGTTATCTCTTTTATCCTTACCGGTACACAAACGGTCTTTTCGGCCTTGCAATTGTCGGTCTTTTCTCTGCCTTTCAACCTGGTGGTCCTGCTGTTTCTTTACGCCCTGAAGTTCCGCGAACGCTACTTCCTGAAGCCCGAAATCGTCGCATACCAGCAATATTCGCCTGAAAAAAACCTTTACTCACATGTGAATTACAAGGCCAGGTTCGGGAAATCGGTTTATTTCGCAATGGCGCTTCCCTTCTGGGGAATCTGGAAGGTAACCCAGGGACATAACGGCGAACACACCCACCAGGGTAACTGGCGGCATGCATGGGATTTCGAGGTGGCCGACGAGGAGGGACTGACCTTTACCGACAAGGGTGATTATCCCGAAGATTATTATGCCTATAACAAGCCGGTTTCAGCGCCGGCCGACGGGGTGGTCGAAGAGGTGGTCGACGGGATCGACGATAATGTGATCGGGAACGTAAACGTGGATGATAACTGGGGGAATACGATCATCCTGAAACATGCAGACCAGTTGTATTCAAAACTTTCACATCTCAGGAAGGGCAGTATGAAAGTTGCACCCGGCGATCATGTGAAAAAGGGACAGATCATCGCCCATTGTGGTAATTCTGGTCGTTCGCCCTACCCCCACCTTCATTTCCAGGTACAGTCGACACCATACATCGGATCGAAGACCATCACCTATCCGTTCAGTCATTATATCAGTCACCGCAACGGAACCTTCAGGCTGCAATCGTATGAAATTCCGGAACGCAATGAAGTGTTGTCGAACATCAGCAGGAACCAGGCGCTTGAAAAGGCTTTTCATTTTATCCCGGGACAGCGGTTTACATACCTTGTCAAACCCCCGAAAGCCGAAGAATACAAAGCCGAATGGGAAGTGAGGATCGACGCAGTCAACAGTATCTACCTGTATTGCGAAAAAACAAAGTCAAAGGCTTACCTTTACAATGACGGCGACATTCATTATTTCACGCATTTCGAGGGAGACAAAAACAGTCTGTTGTTCCGTTTCTACCTCGCAGCCTATAAAGTGATGATGGGATATTACCGCAACCTGGAAGTCGACGACAGCTTTCCGGTCAACACCTTCACCAACCGGGTTGTTGGTATCATACAGGACTTGGTTGCGCCATTCATTTTATTTACAAAGTCGGGGTATACCCTCCGCTACGGGCCGATGGACGACGAATTGCTCAGATCGAACATTCACCTCCGCTCGACAACCATTGCCTGGCTCGCCAGGTATGAGATGAAACGGGTTGAGGCAGACCTTTTCATCGGTCAGAAAGGAATTGAAAGGTTCTCCATCAGCGAAGAAGATACCATAACCGAAGTCAGATTAGCTTAGAACGATGAACAAATCAACCACTATCCTTGTTATCCTCGCAGCCTGCCTTTCCTTCCCGGCCATGTTAACTGCCGGACCTGACCTGAAACCGGCTGATGAACTGACTTATCGCCTCTACATGGAAAAAAAATGGGATAGTGTCATCCTTGTTGGGAAGCGGGCGCTAAAAGAGAATGTCGACTTTTATTACCTCCGGGTAAGGATGGGATTATCCTATTTCTTCCGGCAGGAATACATTCCGGCTTCGACTCACCTCGCCAGGGCCAGGGAATTCGATGCGGGCGACCCTGTTGTTGCCGACTACCTCTACTGGGCTTATGTCTATACCAACCGCCTGGAAGAGGCCCGGCTGCTGAAGGCAAAACTGCAGGTTGCTCCCGGAACAGAAACACCCTCCAAAAACCCGGTCGACTGGATCCGTGCCGAAAGCGGAATCGCTTTAAGCAGCAACAACAAGATGCTTTCAAAGCCTTTTCTCATGGGGGCCGACAGTATTTACGGAGAAACCGATCTGTACGGGAACTACCTTTATGAATCACTGTCGGCCAGGTTCTCTCTTTCAAAACGGATCGGTCTTACAGTAGGGTACAACTATCTCAACTTCTCCAAGACCAAATACATCCAGTATGGGCGGATTGAGGACCACCTCGACCAGATTGCAGATTCTTCGTGGGGTAAGTATTATCACTATTCGTTTCCACGGGTGATTTACGATACAGCATTCCAGTACCGGATCAACCAGCATGAGGTACATGCAGGTCTTTCGTGGTACCTCGACGGGGGTTTCAGGATCCAGCCGGCTGTTCATGCACTGTATGTTGCCTGGCCCAAAACAAGTGCCCATTACGACATTGTCACCGTTCAGGACACCGGTTATTACCTGGCCGACAGCAATAAATATGTCACTTTTCCGTTCGACCGGGTCAACTATTCGTATGAACAAAAAGACACCTCATTCTTTAATTTTGTTGGGGCCCTGACTGTTTCAAAAGAGCTCGGAAGGTTTACCGTAGGGCTATCGGGAAGCTGGTCGAACATCAACAACATGACCCAAAAACAGTTCGGAGGATTTGCAACTTATTTGCCCCTGGGGAACCTGAACCTTTATGGAACCACCTCGGTTACCGGGTTCTTTCAGAAAGGGGGCAACAGGCTCCTGCTGAGCCAGGTGGTGGGTGGAAAGATCACACGCTGGTGCTGGGGCGAAGCCGTTTTCCATTACGGTGATTTCACCAATGCCAACATACTCAACGGATCGGTGGTATACAACAACAGCGATGTGATCGACTGGCGGGCTGGTGCCACACTCTATTTCCTGGCCGGCCGGCATGTGCAGTTATCACTCTCATACCAGTATGTCAGGAAAGAGAGTGAAACCTACTATTACAAATTCAATGAATCGAAAAACCAGGTGAGCAGCAAACCCAGTGTTGAGCTGGTACCTTATTCTTTCAATTCGTTGATCGGCGGGATCTCGGTGAAGTTTTGAAGGGAATAGGAGAAGGGAGAAGGGAGAAGGGAGAAGGGAGAAGGGAGAAGGGAGACCGTGGGCAGTGGGACGTGGGCAGTGGAACGTGGACCGTGGGCAGTGGACCGTGGGCGGTAGACAGTGGACCGTGGGACGTGGAACGTGGAACGTGGGCCGTGGGTGGTGGCGAAAGGGGAAGGGAGAAGGGGGAAGGGGGAAAGAATGAAAATTTGATCATACATAAATTGAAAAATATGAAAAGTTCAAGGTTCTTTTTAGCTGTTCTAATGTTCCTGTTTTCGACGGGAAAGATCATTGCTCAGGATTATCAGGTATTACAGGAGGCGTTCAGCAGAAGCCACGCTTACGAAGCAAAGGGTAATTTTGCCGATGCCATCAGTTCACTTAAAAAGGTGTACCTGGAAGATTCCTACGAAATCAACCTGCGGCTGGGTTGGGTCACCTACCAGGCAGGATTGTTCACCGAATCATCGGCCTATTATCAGAAGGCCATCAACCTGAGACCTTATGCCATCGAACCAAAATTCGGTTTTGTCTATCCCGCATCCGCTCTTGGCAACTGGGACCAGGTCATCGCCCAGTATAACGAGATCCTCCGGATCGACCCGCAAAACACCCTTGCCAACTACCGGATGGGTTCCATATATTACGGCCGCCGGGATTTTTCACGGGCTGAAAAATACCTGGAGAAGGTGGTCAACCTCTATCCGTTCGATTACGACAGTATGATCCTGTTCGCGTGGACCAACCTCAAACTCGGTAAATACCGCGAAGCGCAGGTGCTTTTCAATAAAGTGCTACTGAACAAACCCCGTGATCCATCGGCGCTTGAAGGTCTTTCGCTGATCAAATAAACCCGGGGTTTACCTTTCAGCGTTCACCAAAACATCAATGGGAAAAGGCTCCTGGCACTCCAGGAAATAGATGGTGGTGTCGTCGACCTGCTGAAATTCGCGGTACAAACCATCTGCTGTATTCGTATTTGGCACCGCGACAGTGTTGACGGTAAGCCCGGCCTTCTCAAGAAAAATCATGATCAGCGGCGATTCCGAAAATGTGATCCTTGCAAAAAGGAGGTCAGAACCGTTTACCGGCATTGAAATGGCAAACATATCATACTGCAGGCCCAGCATGAGTTCCTGCCATGGAAGGTTTGAATTGCGCAGGCCTGCCTGACCACGGATGTAAACCAGATTGTTGCGTACCCTTTGGAAAATGGGCTGATCAAAGGGTTCGGGTAGCGTAAACTCATCCGTATCCCGGGCTGGCATCAACCGGTTGGCCAGATATGCCATAGAATCCCTCCCCGGACCACTTCCTGCCAGCACTGTCAGTACCATGTACCGGTCGCCTGCAGCCATCCGGCATTGGAACGAATCAGTAACAACGCCCGGATAGGTTGAATTCATGAGATCAAGGGCCATCCGGTTACATGTTAAGATGCCGAAGGCATCGAGAGGAGAGGCAAGGTCATAGACCTCTTCACGGAAGATGCGCTCCGCCACCCGGTATTCCTTTACCAGCAATGATCTGAAACCGTATTCCAGGTAAAGGTCGGCATCACTCGTATGAAAATTCCATATCGACTCCCGGTCGTAGGTTTCCGATCTTAAAACGAGCGGAGTGGCAGTCGGTTTGTTGTCAGGCAATTGGATCTCCTGTGATGACAATGGGAAGGGTGTCATCATCGTGCCGATCACATAGGTCATTACTGCGCAAAGAAAATGATACCTGTTTTCCATCAAACTATATCAAAACGCAACATCCCCGCATGCCCGTCGAGAACCTGTATAAAATTATAAAAACTTGCAATATCCCGGCCGGTTTTCATGGTGATGTGCATGTGCAAAAAAAACAGGACCTTTGCAGCCGGCCGGAAAACTCCGATGGCATCCGAAGAAACAAGAATTCCGGCTGAAAGGAAGCAATTGAACAATCGCCAAAACACGACAATGACAGAAGACTACATAGTATCCGGAGAGTATCACGGTTTCAAACTGCTGCGCAAAAAGTTCGTACGGGAGGTAAATGCGGAATGCCTGCAGTTTGAACACACCCAAAGCGGGGCGCGACTCTTCAAGATTCTTTCGGCCGATCCGAACAAGACCTTTTGCATCGGTTTTAAAACCGTTCCTGATTCCGATAACGGGGCGCCCCATATCCTGGAACATGCCGTTCTGAACGGGTCGGAGTCGTTCCCTGTGAAAAGCCCGTTTGACGTTTTGCTGAAAGGATCGCTCAGCACGTTCCTGAATGCCTTCACATCAAAGGATTACACCATGTATCCGGTGGCCAGCATGAACCTGAAGGACTATTTCAACCTGGTGCATGTCTACCTCGATGCGGTCTTCAGGCCGCTTATCTACAAGGATCCCAGGATCTTCATGCAGGAAGGATGGCATTACGAAGCGACCGGCACCGATGACCCACTGGTTTACACCGGGGTTGTCTATAACGAGATGAAAGGAGCCATGTCGAACCCTCAGCGCGAACTGTGGTACCAGGTATTCAAACACCTGTTCCCCGACAGTTCTTACGGGTACGAATCGGGTGGGCACCCTGAAACCATTCCCACACTCACGTATGAACAATTCATTGATTTTCACCGGCAACACTACCACCCTGAAAACAGTTACATTTTTCTGTATGGTGATGCCGATACAAATAGTGAACTCGAATTTATTCACACCCGGTACCTGGTTGATTTTCACCGGACCGGCAGCGAGGTAACCATCCCGGATCAGCCTCCTTTTGAAGCCATGCGCGAGGTCACCTGCCATTACCCGGTGGTTGAAGGGCAGGCAACCGACAACCAGACTTTCCTTACCTATAATGTGGTGGCCGGTCAAAACGATGATCTGGTGCTCACGATGGCGCTCGACATCCTGTGCGAAGTGCTGGTGAACCAGGAGTCAGCACCCCTGCGGCTGGCATTGCAGGAGGCCGTTATTGGACAGGAGGTATCCGCCTCATCCTCTAATTTCAAACAACATGCGGTACAGATCGCGGTTCTGAATGCAAATCCCGAAGACCGGTTGCGGTTTCACGAGATCGTGATCTCCACCCTGAAAAAAGCCGTCAGTGAAGGTATTGACAAACAGGAGATTGAAGGAGTGATCAACCGCATGGAGTTCAGGCTCAGGGAGGGGGATGATGCACAAAAAGGGCTCAACTATCTGAATCAGTGTCTTGCCCGTTGGTTTTTCGGAAACGATCCGTTTTCAGGGCTGGAATATGAACCGGTGCTCGATGAGATTAAAAAATCGCTTACCGGTGATTATCTCGAACAGATCATCGACCGGTGGTTTCTCCGCAACACCCATTCGTTGCTGCTAAGTCTTGAACCATTGCCCGGACTCGACCTGGAGAGGAACAGGAAAGAGGAACTTAAGTTGGCGGCATATAAAGACCAGTTAAGTGGCGACGAATTGGATACCCTGATCAGGGGAACTACTGAACTTATTGAATTTCAACAGCGCGAAGATTCTGTTGAGGCACTTTCCAGGATGCCGGAACTGAAAATCAGTGATATTAACCCGAAGGTTATACCGATCAGGTTCGATACTGCCACGGCCGGAGGTGTAACCTGTGTGAATCATCATGCGTTTACCAACGGGGTGGTCTATGTGAATCTTTGCTTCGACCTTACCGCCATCCCCCTTGAGATGGTGCCGTATGCCTCACTCCTTTCGGGTCTGTTGGGCAGCCTCGACACGCTGCATTATTCCTTTGGTGAACTCAATAAATCACTGAACATTCACACCGGGGGTTTTTATACCTCTTTAAGGCATTATCCAGGTGGCGAAGACGATCAGAACCTTCTCCCCAAATTCATGGTATCGGTAAAATCGATAACAGGAAAACTGGCGAAACTGGCTGAACTGACCAGCGAGATCCTCCTAAACTCCCGCTTTGACGATCCCGTCAGACTTAAAATGCTGTTGGCCAGGCATTTTTCGCATCTCGACTCTCAGATAAAAGGCAACGGATTCCAGGTTGCCAGCAGGCGTATCAATTCCTATTTCAGTAAATCAGGGATGATGGGCGAACTGACGGCCGGGATTTCTTATTATCACTTTATCTGTGAACTGTTACGCGATTTTGACAACCGGTCGGCCCAGATTCAAAAAAACCTTGAAGAAATCAAGTATCTGCTATTCAGAAAAGAAAACCTGGTTGCCGGGTTAACTTGTGAGGAGAGAGACCGCACCTTGTTTTATGATCATTTCCAAACCTTTCTTCACAAGTTGCCGTCAGAATTGATCCGCCATCACCAGTGGGATCTCCTGCCTGAAAAACTGAATGAGGGACTGCTGGCGGCTTCGCATGTTCAGTATGTAGTGCAGGGTTACAATTTCAAATGTCTCGGTTACTCCTGGGACGGACGCATGAGGCTGCTCAACCAGGTTTTGTCGACCGACTGGCTTCAAACCCAGGTGCGCGTGATCGGGGGTGCGTACGGTGGATTCTGCAGCCTTTCGCCTTCAGGTAACTTCACCTTTAACTCATACCGCGACCCCAACCTCGAAAATACGCTCGAAATCTACGGCCAAACGGTAAAGTACCTGCAGGAATTCGATGCTGATGAACTGACGATGAGCAGGTACATCATCGGCACCATTGGCGAGATGGACAACCCGCTTACGCCATCGCAGACTGGCAACAAAGCCCTTTACCTTTATTTTACGGGACGAACCGACAATGACCGCCAGGCCGAACGTGATGCAGTGTTATCGTCAGAGCCCGGTCACATCAGAGGCTTTGCCCCGATGGTACGTGACATCCTTGCACAGGATGCCATTTGCGTATATGGCAATTCCGAAAAGCTGTCCGGGGCCAGACACCTCTTCAAATCGCTGGTGGATATCTCCAAATTCTAAGGTTTTGGGACCCCGTCGGGGTGGGGGGACCCCGTCGGGGTGGTAGGACCCCGTCGGGGTG
>CAYYPH010000050.1:0-28227 GCA_964473485.1 uncultured Prolixibacteraceae bacterium
TGCCACCCGGCTATCATAATTCCGCCCCGATGGGGCGGGGGCTTGTTCGTTGCCAAACGGCTATCATAATTCCGCCCCGATGGGGCGGGGGATTGTTCGTTGCCAAACGGCTATCATAATTCCGCCCCGATGGGGCGGGGGCTTGTTCGTTGCCACCCGGCTATCATAATTCCGCCCCGATGGGGCGGGGGATTGTTCGTTGCCAAACGGCTATCATAATTCCGCCCCGATGGGGCGGGGGCTTGTTCGTTGCCACCCGGCTATCATAATTCCGCCCCGATGGGGCGGGGGATTGTTCGTTGCCACCCGGCTATCATAATTCCGCCCCGATGGGGCGGGGTACATTCATTCAGCAAACAGGAACCAAACCTCCATTGTAATTTAACCATTCCCTTATTGCTGTTTACAGATGCCCAATGCCTACTGCCTTCTGCCTACTGCCTTCTGCCTACTGCCTTCTGCCTACTGCCTACTGCCTTCTGCCTACTGCCTTCTGCCTACTGCCTACTGCCTACTGCCTACTGCCTACGGTCTAATGCCCAATGCCTTTTTCCAGGTTTTAATACCCGGGATTCTGCACCAGCTTGGTGTTGGTCAGTTCGGCCAGGGGGATAGGCAGCAATTCGTTTTTGTTTGGTGTGAAACCTTTGAATGCAAGCACAGTAGCAGCATCGCCCCAGCGCACAAGGTCGAACCAGCGGTGCCCCTCGGTGGCCAGTTCAAGCCGGCGTTCCATCTTGATATTCTCAAGGGTTGGGGGCACGGAGGGCAACCCTACGCGGGCACGGACCTTATCAAGGTAATACTGTGCCTTGCCCAGGTCGCCGCCTCCGCGCACCAGCGCTTCTGCTTCCATGAGATAGGTATCGGCCAGGCGGATCTCGATGACATCGTTGGGATAATTGATCACGGGGTCGCCGCCGATGGTGGAATAGAACTCCTTGAGCGGGGCAAACTTCGCCACGAAATAGCCGGTGTTCTGATATCCTTTTTCATAGTTGCACAACCCGGCCGTCTTCATGCTGTCGATGTTCACCACCGTGTATTTGTACCGCGGGTCTGTTTTCAGCAGGTTTACCAGTTCGGGAATGATCGGGTTGAATCCCCATCCTGCCACGTAAGTCGGCCCGGTGTATGCCCTGGGACCGCACATCTGGGTGTAGACATTGCCCTCGAAATTGGGCCACGACTCCCAGCCCATCATGGCCTTTGCCGTATGAACGATCTCGAAAATGGATTCCTTGTTGAATTTATTGTCGGGCCTGAAGATCATCCCGAAATCGCTCAGCAGTTCGTAGTTCGGTGATGTGTTGACCTGCTCGAGAAGGCCGGCGGCTTCCAGCATCCTCGTTTCATCGTTCTGGTAGAGAATCACTTTACCCAGCAAAGCAACGGCCGCCATCTTGCTTGCACGGCCTTTTTCGCTTTCGGCAAGTACTTCGGGCAGATCCTTGATGGCGTCGTTCAGATCGCGTTCAATCTGGGCATACACAACAGCAGGGGGCGACTGTACCGCATCGAAAAATTCGGCAGGACTCAGCGGTCTGGTGAACAGCGGAACATTCCCGAACAACCTCACCAGGTCAAAATAGAAATAGGCCCGCAGAAATTTGCATTCGGCGGTAAAACGGGCCTTCAGGGCCGCATCCATCGGCACGTCGGGAAGCTTCGACAACAGGATGTTCGAGCGGTAGACACCGGTGAAGTTCCTGGTCCAGAAGTCACCGTGTACCCCGATCGCCGGGTCGATGGTGTAATTGTTCCAGACCTGCCATCCCGGTACGTCGGAGGAACTTCCGCCGCCGGCATAACAGTCATCGGAAGCGGCATTCAGCGCCCCCGTTTTGGAGGCATAGGACTTGCCGCATTCGGTTCCCAGGGGATCGTATGCTGCGATGAGTCCCTGGTAAGCTTCATCTGCATTTTTGTAAAAATTGGTCTCCAGGGCGGTTCCCTTCGGTTCCACCTCCAGCCAGCTTTTCGAACATCCGCCCAGGATCAGCAACCCGAGCGCAATCATCAGGGGAAAAATATTTCTTTTCATAATGCTCTGTTTTTAAAGATTACAACGACAATGCGATACCAACCATGAATGATTTGGCCTGCGGGTAAACACCGCGGTCAATGCCATAACTGCTTCCGCCGATTTCGGGGTCAAAACCCTGGTATTTGGTGAAGGTGAAAAGGTTATTGGCGCTCACATAGACCCTGACCAGGTCCATCCCGATCTTGCCGATCAGCTTCTTTGGAAGACTGTAACCCAGCTGAATGGTCTTGAACCTGAAATAGGCCCCGTTGGTAAGGAAGAAGGTGGAAGGCTTGCTGAAGTTGCCATTGGGATCACCCACCACGAGTCTCGGGTAATCGTTCGATGAATTGGGTGCGGTCCACCGGCCGAGGGCATCCGAGGTCCAGTTTGCCGTCGGTATGTCGAGACGGCGCAAACCGTTAAAGACATCGTTGCCGGCCACCCCCTGGCAGAATACCATCAGGTCGAGCCCGTTCCAGGCGGCATTGATGGTAAACCCGTACGACCAGGTGGGGGTTGGATCGCCGATGAATGTGCGGTCATTGGCATCGATCTTGCCATCATCGTTCAGATCGGAGAATTTGAAATCGCCCGGTTTTGCATTGGGCTGAATGGTCTTGCCCTGCGAGTTCACATAATTCTGAACCTGGCTCTCCGACTGGAAGATGCCCAGGATCTCAAATCCATAGAATGACCCGATGGGTTGCCCCACGGCGGTCCTGGTTATCTCATAATCGCTAGACTGAAATGTGGCTCCGGTCATGTAATCGACCGTTCCAAGGTCTGTTACTTCATTCTTCAGATAGGAGACATTTCCGTTGAATGAAAGATCAACGGGACCCAACTGCTTTTTGTAGCCAAGCTCGAGTTCAACCCCTTTGTTGACCATTGATCCTACGTTGCCCATCGGGTTGCCGGTGCCCACATATCCCGGAAGGATCACCTGCTGCAGCATTCCCGTTGTTTTTTTGTTGTACCAGTCGAACGACAGGGTCAGGTCGTTGAAGAGGTTCACTTCGAAACCGAGGTCAAGCTGGCTCGTCTCCTCCCATTTGAGATCGGGATTGGCCGGCGCATCAGGGCTGTAGCCGATCAGGTAGTTATCGTCGCCGAAGGTGTAGTTCCTTCCGCCTGAAACGGTTGAGATGTAGGCAAAATCGCGGATGTTATCGTTTCCGTTCACGCCCCACGAACCCCTGAGCTTGAGGAAGGTAACCACCTTGTTCTCGGGCCAGAAGGCTTCGCGTGAGGTCACCCATCCCACCGACGCCGACGGGAAGTAGCCGTATTTGTTGTTTTCGCCGAACCTGGAAGAACCGTCACGGCGGATGATCCCGGTGAACAGGTAACGTTCGCTGTAATTATAGATGACACGGGCAAAGACCGAGCTGACCTTGTGGTATGGAGTTTCCCAGCCGCCGCCGACGCGGTTCTCGGCCGGGAGGTTATAGTTCATCGACGCTTCCTCGAACGTGTTCACCGGAAGGTTCTTATAGGTGGCATTCACCCCGACGTAATTTTCAGAGAAGGCGCTGGTACCGATCAGCACGGTACCGTTATGTTTTCCGAAACTGCGGGTGTACGAGGCGGTATTTTCCCAGTTCCAGATGAATCCCTGGTTCTTGGCCCTGTAGAACGAGTTGATGGCCACGTAAGTAGCTGCATTGAGATAGGAAACCGGCGAAAAGCTCTCATCGCCGTAAAAGGAGAGTTTGGCGCCGATGTCAGACTTGAATTTCAGGCCTTTGATGGGCTCAATCTCAACATACATGTTTCCGACGATATTGTCGGACCAGCTGTAATTTCCCTGGCGGGTTTTGATGTATGCCAGCGGGTTTGTCATCTCCTGAACAACATACTGCGAGATGCCGTAAGGATTGCCATCCCCGTCGCGAACCACCGGGTGATCGCTGTAAGGCGGTGCATTCGCAATGGCGGGGTCGGTGATGATCGTCTGAGTGATGGGATCGAGGTTGATGGCCGAAGACAAAGGTCCGCCGTATTCGCTGTTGGTGTTGAGCGAGCCCATGTTCTTGATGTGGGAGTAACCGGCATTCTGTCCGAAGCGGAGCCAATCTTTCACATTGTGGGTTGAATTGAAACGAAGGTTCAGCCGTTTGTAGTTAGAGATCGAAGTGGCAATCACCCCTTCCTGCGAAAAGTATCCCATGGAAGAATAAAAGGTCGATTTGGTGTTGCCGCCGCTGATGCTCAGTTCATAATTCTGGATCAGTGCATTGTTGTTGAAGATCGTACTTTGCCAGTCGGTGCCTTCGCCGAACGAAGCCGGGTTGGGAAAGATCACCGGTCCGCCGCCGTTCACCGAGGCTTCGTTGCGCAGGGTGGCATAATCGGTGGCATTCAGAAGGTCCAGCTTTTTTGCCGGCGACTGCGTGCCGAAATAGGCGTTGAAGTTCACCTGCATCTTCCCGGTACCCTCCTGCAGTGTTCCCGTTTTTCCCTTCTTGGTGGTGACCAGGATGACACCGCTGGCAGCCCTGGTTCCGTAAATGGCTGCCGATGCTGCATCCTTCAGCACTTCGATGGATTCGATGTCATCTGAATTCAGGTAATCGATCCCCCCGTTGTCGATGGGCACGCCATCGATCACATACAGCGGGTTGCTGTTGTTGATGGTCGTGGTACCACGCACCCTTACCGTGGAAGGTGATCCCGGGGAACCCGAATTAGCCGCGATGGTCACCCCGGTTGTACGACCCTGCAAAGCCTGCTCGAGCCTGACAATGGGCATGTACTCAAGATCATCGCCTTTTACCTGGGAGATCGCGCCAGTGACAACACTTTTTTTCTGGGTGCCGTAGCCGATGACCACTACCTCCGACAATCCAACCAATGTGGCCGGCAGTACAACCTTCACAGGGATCCCGGCGATGGCGTAAATTTTCTGGGTTACATAACCGACATAAGAGAAAATAAGTGTGTCGGCACTCGTCGAATGGTTGAATTTAAATGCGCCGTCGATGTCGGTAGCCGTTCCAACAGTGGTTCCCTTTACGACAACACTCACGCCCGGCAAGGTTTCTCCGCCCTGGTCGTAAACAACCCCACTGTACTGGAAGGTATTTTGGGCCGTGATCGAAACCGGCCATAGCCACCCTGCAAGAGGCAGCATCAGCATCAATACCCGGAACATCCGGGTTTTGAAGGTTTTCTGGTAAAACTGTTTCATGTTTCCGAGGTATTAATGTTAGATTGGTACTTGTGTTTTTCGTTTTTATTCTCCCACCCCGTCGGGGTCCCACCACCCCGTCGGGGTCCCACCACCCCGTCGGGGTCCCACCACCCCGACGGGGTGGGCAGGCGCGGGGGATGTTATTTCCAAACCAGCGTCACCACTGAGCGGCCGGACAGGGTATAGTTGAAATACCTTGTGCCCTGCCGTACCGTGAAGGTCGTGGCCTGGTCGCCGTAATTACAAACAACCATCGCCTTGGTTCCGTCCGGATTGATAAAGCTCACAGCATCCAGGTCCGATAAGCCGGCGGCCCGGATGATGCCGGTACGGAACGCACCTGGCCTGATAAACTTTGAAAAGTGGGCCAGGGAATAGTACTCTTCGTTATAGGTAACCTGCCCGCTGGTGGAGTGTATCGTCACCACGCCGCGAAGGGTTGAAGATCCGCCTTCGTGGGGGCCGCCGTTCTGATCGAGGGCAAGGTTCCACAGCAGGGCGCATTTCGACCAGTTCCTGGTCGTGCCTATGAAGATGTTCCGCATGTTCCACATCAGGTTGTCGCTCCAGTTTGTGGCCCAGGTACCTCCGCAAATCTCCGTGAAGAACAGATCCTTGTCGGGGTGGGCCAGGTGAACGACCGTCATGGCCGACACATCTCCGGCGTAAGCATGAAAAGCCGATCCGGCCACAAACTTCCGGGTTTCCGGATCATTCAGTATGGAGATGGCGTAGTTGGTGTTATCCCAGTTGTGGTCGTAGATGATGATCCTTGTCGAAATACCGGCATCACGGAACTTCGGCCCCAGGTGGTTGCGGATGAAATCAGCCTGTTCACCCCACTGCATCTCCATGCAGGGATAAGCAGCCGCAGCGTGCAGCGGTTCATTCTGGGGAGTGATGGCTGAAATATGAAATCCGAGGCTGCTCATAGCCTGGATATAACGGATGAAGTAGCCGGCATAAACGCTTTGGCAATCCGTTCTAAGCTTTCCGCCGATCAGGCTTCCGTTGGTTTTCATCCACGCCGGAGGACTCCAGGGAGAGCCCATCAGGGTGATCTTTGGCGACCGGTCAAGAATAGCGCGGAGCATGGGGATTACATCGACGGTGTCGGGCCCCAGCGAAAAATGCAGGAGGTCGAAATCGGTCTGCCCAGCCGGAATATCATCATAGGAATAGTAAGAGGTTGAAAAATCGGATGCGCCGATGGTCAGCCTGAGAAACGAGATTCCTGCCCCATTCACCGTGTCGAATAGTTTGGTGAACAGTGTCTGTCTCGCACCATCGCTCAGCTTATTCCTGAAAAGCCAGGCGGAAGAACCGGTCAGGGCAGCGCCGAAGCCTTCAATCTGCTGCAGGATGATGGCGGTATCGACAGCAATCTCAGGCCACCCGCCGGGTTGTGCTGTAACCGCAAGGTCGGCCTCCTTCGTCAACAGCCTGGTCTTGTCGCCGCGGGTAAGCCATACAGACGCCTTTCCTGAATCGGACGGCTTTGGCGGATCAGGTGCGGGAGGCTGTTCTTTGTCACGGCAGCCAAGCAACATAGCCGCCAGAATTACCAGGACAAAGGTTCGTGAAATGATCATCGGATGGCCCATGTATCCGTTAACCTTAGTAGCCCGGATTCTGGACCAGGTTGGCATTCTTGTCGAGTTCGGCCTGAGGGATGGGCCACACCAACCTGTTATTCGTCAGTGTATAACCGATCTTCTGTCCGTCGGGTCCCACCGCGTTGTTCATGACCTCGACGGCCCTTCCGTTTCTTTTCAGGTCAAACCACCGGCGCGCTTCGAAGGCAAGCTCGAGCCTGCGCTCCTTTTCAATGGCCAAACGCATGGCATCCTGTGTGGCGGCAGGCGTGTCGCCCAGTTTGGCACGGTGCCTGATCTGGTTGACCAACTGGGCTGCTCCCTGCAGGTCTCCCATCTCGTTGAGGGCTTCGGCCTTCAGCAGGATGATATCGGCAAGCCGGATAAAGATGTAGTTCTGGTCGCTGCCTTCCTGGAAATTACGCCATTTGTTGATAAAGGGATAATTTTTCTGCGGCCAGTTGGGATCGCTCCACTTGCCGGTGATATCCAGGAATATGATCGAGTTGTTTTTCCGGACCGTGTCGCCTTCCGCGTCGAAAGCAAATACGAGGTCGTTTGAAGGCAGGTTGAACTTTTTCCAGTCAAGCCCCCGGAAGATCTTGACGCCCCAGTTCCCATCGGTCGATCCACCGGTATAGTTGATTTCAAAGATCGATTCGGCAGAATTCCGGTGGGCATTGTCCCACAGGTCGCTGTAATTCGGCATCAGGCTGTATCCCCCGGCCATTACGGCATCGCAGTATTGCAAAACCTTGCTGTAGTCGTGTGGCAGCTGGGTGGCATATACAAAGGCGAGCATGGAATTCACTGCACCGGTGGTCACATATCCTTTGTGAACGGCGGTGGCCGGAACGTTTGCCACGGCAAATTCCAGGTCGGCGATGATCTGTTGGTAGATCTTCGAAGCAGCAGTACGTGCGGGAAACAGCAACGGGTATATCTCAGCCAGGTTGGCTGCGCTGATGGATGTTACCTCCTTCAGCTGCAGCGGCACATCGCCCCATAGTTGCACCAGCTGAAAATACATGTATGCCCTGATGAACGAGGCTTCGCCCCTGATCTGGAGTTTGCGCTGCTCACTCAGCGCCGGGTCGGGACATTTCTCCACGTTATTGATGATGGCGTTTACCTTGCCGATGGTGGAATAGAGGTATGCCCAGTCGCGGCTTACATTGGTGTTGGTAGCGTCGATCGCGAAATCATCAATCTGGAAATTGGCTGGATTGTCGCCACCGGCATAGGCATCGTCGGCCTGGGCATCGCCGTTCACAAAATAATCGAGCTGGTAATATTCATTCTTGAAATCACTGTAGGCGCCTCCCAGGGCTGCTTCCACCTCTTCGGCGGTCTTGTACAGAACAGAATCGGTGCCGGTGTTCTCCACCGCGATGCCTTGCGAAACCGGTTTAACATCCAGAAATTTCTCACAGGAAGACAACCCAGCCGTCATAACGGCTAATATGGATATGTATAAAAACTTTTTCATGGCGCTCAGTTTAAAATTCAACATTCAGTCCTGCAATGAAGGTAATAGCCTGCGGATAAGTCCCATAATCAATTCCCATCTCGGTAGCACTGTTTCCGTAAGCATTCACCTCTGGATCGAAACCTGAGTATCTGGTCAGGGTCAGCAGGTTCTGACCGGTGACATAGACCGACATTTTAGGAACCCCTTTTTTCTTCTTGGTGTTCTCGATAAGTTTATAGGTGAGCGTGACCGACTTCAGCCTTACATAGGATCCGTCCTCGATGAAGCGGCTCGAATTACGCACGTTGTCAACATTTCCCTTCCCGACAGCTTTTGGAATATCGGTGTAGGGATTATCCTTGGTCCAACGGTCAAGCACGGCTTTCGACTGGTTCTTCGAATCGAACATCCCTTCGAGGTCGATCCGGGTGGCGTTATAGATGTCATTGCCCACACTTCCCTGCACGAAGAGAGAGAGGTCGAACCGCCAGTAAGAGAATGTGTTGGTGATTCCGAACATATAATCGGGCTGCCCGCAACCAATCACGGTCCGGTCGCCAGGATCGAGAATGCCGTTGCTGTTGAGGTCGGCATAACGAAGCATCCCCGTTTTCGGATCAACCCCATCGGCCACGTACCCATAAAATGTGCCCAGCGGCAGTCCTTCCTTGACGATCGCTACGTCCTGGTTATTGCTGTAAATCCTTCCGAAGTAATAGATACTGGTATAATCGAGTGTTTTCACCTTGTTACGGTTGAAGGAGATATTAAAATCGGTGTCCCAGCGAAGCTTGGTCGCAATATTCACCGTTTTTAGGTCGAACTCCATGCCCTTGTTCTCGATGGATCCGGCGTTGGTCTGGATGGTGGTAATGGGGAGGGATGCAGGCAACTGAACGTTGAGCAGCACGTCGTTGGTGATCTTGTAATAGACATCCATATTGAAGACGACCCGCGAGTTGAACATCGAGAGATCGATTCCGATGTTGGTCTGGTCGGTGGTTTCCCACTTCAGGTCAGGATTGCCATAGGTTGTCTGCACGGCCCCCGGTCCCGACAACGGGTTGGTGCTTGGCCGGCGGTAATAGGTGATCAGACCATACTGCGCATAATTGGGTATACCCTCCTGGTTCCCGTTCCGTCCCCATCCACCCCGGAGTTTCAGGTCGTTGATCACGGTTATGTTTTTCATGAAAGGCTCCGCCGAAATCCGCCATCCGGCAGAGAAAGCCGGCATGGTTCCCCAGGGATTGGCCAGTTTCGATGATCCGTCGCGACGCACACTCACCGTTGCGTAGTATTTGCTTTTATAATCGTAGGTCACCCTGCCGAAAAAGGAGGCCAGTGCCCACTCCTGAACGGTGGTCCAGGCATTCACCGTATTGGCGGCATTCAGGGTAGTTACGGATACGTTGGCCGGAAAATCGTTACCGGTAATATAACTGTCGTTGCTCGTGAAGCGTTGCATACTGGCACCGACAAGGGCCGACAGTTTATGTTTGCCGAAGGTTTTGTTGTAACTGAGGGTGTTCTCCCAAAGCCAGGTGAAGTTATTGTACTTGTCGCTGTGGCCCAGTCCGTTCTGCTGCCGTCCGTAGTTGGTCCTGAACGGGTCAAGGTAATAATCCCACTGGTGGTTAAGGTAATCGACGCCGAAATTGGTTTTGAAAACAAGGTCCTTGATGATGGTGGCGGCAATGTCAAGGTTTCCGAAAACCCTGAGATCAACCGATTTCTGATCGGGGCCCTGCATGTAAGCGATGGGATTTTCCCAGGAGGGCTGGAAGGGATTCGGATCGAACTGTCCGCTGCCGTCGTTCTTGTAAATACTGAGGAATGGCGGGGTGTTGAGGGTGCTCATGATAACCCCTCCCCTGCCTGAGCTTGCATTGTCGGGTGTATCTTTTGTTTTTGAATAGATCAGGTTGACATTGGTTCCAACCTTCAGCCATTTTCTGAGATCATTGTCGAGGTTGAGACGGAAGTTATACCGGTCGAACTGGGCAGGTTCAACGATGCCTGCTTCGCTCAGGTATCCAATAGATGCAAAATACCGGTTTTTGTCGGAACCGCCGGATGCCGAGAGCTGGTACGACTGGTTGAAACCTGTGCCAAACACCAGGTCGCTCCAGTCGGTATAGTTGGTCCACATCGGGTCGAGGGTTCCGGGCATGATCTCATCGATCAGGGCACGGTACTCCTTGGTGGTAAGTGTCTCAATGGGTTTACGCAGCCATGAGAAACCAAGGTAGGTATTGAATTTAATGACAGGGGTATTCTCCTTGCCCCTGAAGGTCGTGATGGCCACCACGCCGTTGGCGGCCCTGGCTCCGTAAATGGCCGCCGATGACGCATCTTTAAGCACGCTCATCGTGGCTATATCGCTGGGGTTCAGTCCACGGATATCGGTGGTGGGAACCCCGTCGACCACGTACAGGGGCTCATTGCCTGCAAGCACGGAAGTGGTTCCGCGAACATGCACGGAGATATCGGATCCCGGTTTACCCGACGGCTGAACGACCTGAACTCCTGCGGCCTTTCCCTGCAATGCCTGTGCGGCCGAAACGATAGGCCGTTCTTCGATGTCCTTCTGATCGACAACAGAAACGGCCGTTGTGAGGTCTTTCTTGATCTGGGTGCCGTATCCGATCACCACCACCTCGTTCAGAACATTAACCTCTTCCTGCAGCACCACGTTTATTACAGTCTGGTTGTCCAGCCTGATCTCCTGGGAAATATATCCCACATAGCTGAATTTCAGGACACCTTTTTCAACTTCCAGTGAATACCGGCCATCCACATCGGTTACGGTGCCCCGGGTCGTACCAACCAACTGAATGGTGACACCGGGTATGGAAATTCCATCGGCGCCGGTCACCTTGCCGCTGACCGTGCGGTTTTGTGCAAAACCAGCGAACGACAGCAGCATTAAAAGAATCATGGTAAATGTTCGTGTCATAGGATATGGATTTTCAAATTATCGGAGAACTATCTTTTGTACTTTTTGCCCATTTTCAGTTTTAATTGCCAGGAAGTAGACACCCCCGGGCAGAAACGAGATGTCGAGGCGCCCGTTGCGTTCATCGCGGGTGAAATCATATACGGCCTTGCCCACCATGTTGTAAACAGTTCCCTTTGCCCAGTCACCCTGAGCGGTGATCACGAGCGATCCATCGGTGGGATTGGGATAGGAAAGTTGTTTCTCAATTACCGGGTCACCGGCGTTACCCTGGTCGTCGCCGATGCCGACCGGCGACTGGTAAACACGGACAAAATCAACTTCCATGGTGGCGGAAGTGAGGGTCGGGTCGATGCCATTCTTCTGGCCGCCGGTTTCATATTGCGGATCGCTGCCCATGTTTCCGCCCATGGCCATGTTCATGATGATAAAAAATGGTTTGTCGAAAGGCCAGGTAGAAGTATTGCGCACGGATGGGCTGTAGGCATAGATCAGCAGGCTGTCGACCCTGAATTCAATGCGCTGGTAATTCCAGCTTACCTGGTAGTCATGAAACTCTGAGCTGCAGGTTGGAACGAGTTTCTTACCGAAATTCACAGTATTGCCATGGCTCGACGGTGTATGAAGGGCCGACTGTACCTGGCCGGGATGTTTGCCGACGAACTCCATCACATCAATCTCGCCACAGGCCGGCCAGCCGACGGTGCCAAAATTTTCGCCCAGCATCCAGAGGGCAGGCCATGTTCCGCTGCCTACCGGAAGTTTTGCGCGAAACACGACCCGGCCATATTTAAACTCAAATTTATTGTTGGTCAATAGTCTGGCCGATGTCCAGTTACTTCCGTATTTCAATGCGTTGATAATCAGCTTGCCGTTTTCCTGCCGTGAATTCGCGGTGGAATTGGTGTATGTCTGAACCTCACGGTTTCCCCAGCCTCCGGCCCCAAGGTCGTACGACCATTTTGCAGGATCGGGGGGACCCGACCCATCGAATTCATCACTCCAAACAAGCACCTCTTCCTGTGAAAAACCTGTCATGACGATGCAGGTCAACGCGATCAGCAGCCAAACTTTTTTCATGATTCAACGGTTTTATTTTCATTAATAATTTCTAAAATCCATCGCGGCTTTCGGATGTCAGCATACACAGGCGCCTCAGCGCCCTGAAAGATCCTGGTATTAAAAAAAACAGGAGTGAGGCGAACGTGCCTGCACCCCTGTTTTTTATCAGCATCATTCTGTCAGATGTCAGCGCATTAAAATGGCCGACCATGACCGCGAACCGTCATGGACATCAGAGATGTCGACAGTCACGAACAAATACTCAACCGTGCCGGTGTTGGCATATCCCATCACTTCGTAACGGTTGGTGGCATTTCCGCCGTTGGGTGGTTTCGTTCCATCGGTGTTTTCACCGCCATAGTATCCCTTGTAGAAGCCAATGAATGCAGCGAATCCGGGTCCGTTGGTCAGCTCAATGATGGGCCTGCTCGTTCCGGTGGCCGGTGTGAATACATAGGTATGGGTGGCACAGCTTCCGAAAGGAGCGCCGGGGCTGGCTGCGATCTCAGCATCCGACCAGCATCCGTTGGGGGTTCCCATGTAACTGTCGTTACGTGCCGAACCGTTGGTCTTATATTCATACATGCCTCCTGCGCTGAAGATGAACTCATCATCCACCATACAGGTCCAGTCGTCGGTTCCGCCAGGGGTTGTGAAGAAGGCCTTTGGCACTGACCACCAGTCGGGTGAGCCCATACCGGGACCCACGAACACGGACTTATCTTCGGCACGGATTTTCCATGGAGCGCCCTGCAGCAAGGCATCGGTCAGTACCGATGTAGAAAGGAACAGCACAGCCGTGGCTTCGGCGCTGCCGTTGATGTTCGTTGCGGTCAGTTTCACATTGTAGATGCCGTCGGTTGCATAGGTATGCACCGGATCTTTTTCGGTCGAGGTGGTTCCGTCGCCAAACTCCCAGAGGTAGGTATCGGCAAGGGTGGTGGTATTGTTAAATGTAACCGTCAGTCCGCTCACGGTCGTTGTGAACGCTGCACTGGGTTTGTTGCCCGGGATCGGGGGTTCCTGGTTCGGATCATCATAGTGCATCAGGACATGACGCCAGTATCCGCCCGGCTGGGCAGGATCCCAACGGTAATTTCCTTCAATGATCAGTGTGTCAACAGGGCCGTCGGTTAAGAGGAGAACGTTATACTCCACGTAATCGAGAGGTACCTTTGTCTCTGTGCCGTTACCCAGCTTGATGTATCCGATGTAGGCACCGAGACCGATGGATTTCAGCTTCCATTCACCGGCTTTGTTACCAGGAGTGAGCGAGAAGGTGAAGTTACCACCCTTCCAGGCCGACAGATCTTCGCCGTTCGGACCGACCATCGGGTCGTTGGTGGAAGCGCAGATGTTGTCAGGCACGAAATATCCGCCTTCTGCCCAGTAATCGCCGTTGAGATTGATGATCATCGAGCCGTCGCGACCAAAGGTCCACTCATCGTTGAGCAGGCAGGGGCGTTTGGCCAGTTCATCATTGCCCAATCCCATGGCCCACCAGATGGAGGAATGATCCTCGGGACCGACTTCCAGCGGGTAGCGTCCGGTGGCCGTGCTGCGCAGAAGCTTCCAGGTCTTTGATACATCACCGACGAGTTTGGTAAGTTCTTCGTTCGGGTCGGCAAGAACAACGTTCTGTGAGTAGGATTCCTTGATACCACCTGAACCGGTTGCAGTGAGTTTCACTGATTTTGTACCGATCGTTTCATAAACGTGTACCGGATTGGCTTCGGTCGATGTCTGTCCGTCACCAAACTCCCAGAGGAGTGATACATAATTCTGGGAGGCGTTTTTAAATGTAACCTTTTTGAAATCAGTAGCATCAACGGTGTAAGACCAGCTTACGATCATCTGAGGCTCCTCCTCCTTCTTTTTACAGGAGATCACTGTGATGATCATCACCAACATGATCACCCAGCCATACTTACTTAAATTTCTCATTTTCATTGTTTTTAAGGTTAATAATTGTATGATTCAGAATAAATCCATACCTCGATAACAAATATAATATATAAATGTGTGCAACTGGTTAAATTACCCGATATTTTTCCAAAAACCAGATAGTGTAATTCGGACACTAAGTTATAAACAATTTTCACACGTTTCCAAACGTTTCAGAAAAAAAGAACATTTTTTTTTGAAAAAGCAGTTTTATCCCAATTATTTTAACTTTGCCCACGGGAATCATCCCGGTTATTCAAGCCTGAAAATGGAATCCCAACCGGTTATACCATACAATCCGCTCGAAAATCTTATCCCGCATGTATCGGTCGATTGCGTGGTTTTCGGATTTGACTTCGGGCGGCTCAACATCCTGCTTATTGAACGGAAGATCAACTACGAAGGGATTGATTACTGCGACCTTAAACTGCCCGGCGACCTGGTCAGGATCGACGAGGATCTGGATACGGCGGCGAGTCGTGTGCTGAATGAGCTTACCGGGCTGAACAATATTTACCTGAAACAATTTGCCGCCATCGGATCGCCCGACCGGCTGAAGCGGCAGCCCCGCGATATGGAATGGCTGCGGACCATCGGCCATCCCGAAGAGATCGTGGTCACCATTGCCTACTACTCCCTGATCAACATCGCGAATGGCCGCCGTCACCGTTTCAACCTGCAGCCCAATGCCAGGTGGTACTCTGTATCGGAGGTCAGCGACCTGGCTTTCGATCACCTTAAAATTCTCCATCAGGCCCTCCAGGTCCTTCGCGACGACCTTTCCCTAAAGCCGATCGCTTTCGAACTGCTTCCCGACAAATTCACCCTGAGCGAGATGCAGCTGCTTTATGAAGCCATTCTCGGTGTGAGCCTCGATAAAAGGAATTTCAGGAAAAAAGTCGCGAATATGCCTTACGTCATCCCCATCAATGAAAAACAGGTGGATGTTTCGCACAAACCTGCACAATTCTACACTTTCAATAAACGGATCTATCAGAAAGCCTGCCAGCGGGCACTTTGAGGATTACCGACTTACCGCCGCGTGGTCATTGTTCTCTTCCTTACACCCTTAAAAAGATTTTCCTGGAGTACAGGAACCAGAGGAAGAGCCATTTTACCGCAAGCACCGAAAACTGGAACAACACGGGTTTCAGGCTTCCGGTTTGGTCGATGAAACCGTGTATGAAAATATTGGCAATAATGCCGAAATCGAACAATCCCTGCACAACGTAGATGGTGATGGGGTTCATGCCGATCACCACGAACGGAAAGGCCCATTTACGGTAACCTTTCACATCGATTATCCAGAAAAAGAGTCCAAGGAGGAGCATCGAGATGCCTGCCGTCAGCAGCACGTAGGAACCGGTCCAGAGATTCTTGATCACGGGGAAGACCAAGCTCCATACCAGTGCGGCAGCGACCAGTGATAAGCCGGCAATGGCAAGCATCTTCAGTTTTTGCATCGGTGCGTTGTCATCAAGCAGCCATCGGCCTGCCATTACGCCAAATAACACACTTGCAACGGCCGGTATCATGGAGAGTATACCTTCGTTGTCGCCAAAGGTATAGCAGCACATCGAACCAGGCAGTGCCTGGCGGTCGATATAGCCGCAAAGGTTTCCCTGCGGCGTGAGGTCGTAGGCATGAAAGCCTGGCGCGGGGATGAACAGCAGCATCAGCCAGTACCCCAGCAGAAGCAGGGCGATCCAGGCACTCTGCCCGCGTACTCTGCAGTTCATGACGATGAGCGCCGCAAAAAGGTAGGTCACCGAAAAGCGCTGAAGCACCCCGGTATACCGCAGGTTGCTGAAATCAAGGTTAAACAGGCCGTTGTAAACCAGTCCCAGAATGAAAAGCAACAGGGTTCGTTTCACCACGTGCCGGTAGAGGGCCCCTTTCGAATATCCCCGTTCCAGACGGCGGGTGATGGAGAGGGGCATGGAGACCCCCATGATAAAAAGGAAGAGTGGAAAAATAAGATCATAGAAGCGGAACCCTTCCCAGGCAACGTGTTCAAGCTGGAGGCCCAGGGTATGGGCAATCGGTGTGTTGATCAGGGCGAACAGAGCCAGGAAAAAGGCGTCGCCTCCCGTGATCCAGAACATGTCGAACCCCCTGAGCGCATCGATCGAAACGATCCGCGGGGAATTTGCCGGTAGTATAGCTGCCATACTGTAGAATGGTCTTAATTTCTAGTCAGTCGTAAATCCTGTAAGTCCTCCATGGTACATCACTCCTCTTTCCTTACCTTTGCAAAATAAAGAAAATTTTATGTCACTCAAATGCGGAATCATCGGACTTTCGGGATCAGGAAAGACGACCCTATTCAATTGTATTTCAGGTAACCGGGCGGAGACTCACCAGGCCGCCTTTTCCGGCACCAAATCAAACCTTGGCGTGATCAATGTTCCCGACAAGCGGTTGTACGAGATCGACCAGATCATCAAATCGGCCAGGGTGGTGCATACCACGATCGACATGGTCGACATCCCCGGCCTGTCGAAGGGAGGAAGCCATACCGAAGGCAACCGTTTCCTGGCCGACATCCGCAACGTGGATGCACTGATCCATGTCATCAGGTGTTTCGACGATCCAATGATGCCCCATATTGAAGGGTCGGTCAACCCGGTGCGCGACCGCGAGATCGTCGACCTGGAGCTGCAGATCAAAGACCTTGAATCGGTTGAAAAGAAAATGACCCGGCTGGAGAAGTCGGCAAAAAGCGGCGACAAGGAGGCCAGGCACGGGCTGGAGGTGATGCAGAAGCTGAAGGAGCACCTGGAGTCGTTCCAGTCGGCCCGTACCGCAACACTGAATGAAGAGGAACGAAGGTTTCTCGACGACATGTTCCTGCTTAGCGACAAACCGGTGCTGTATGTCTGCAATGTTGATGATGCCTCATGTGCTGCCGGCAATCAGTATTCGCAGCAGTTCATCGAATCAATGAAAGGGGAGGCAGACGACATTCTGGTGATTGCCGCCCGCATGGAATCGGAGATCGCCGAACTGGAAACGGAAGAAGACCGTAATATTTTCCTGGCAGATGCCGGACTCACCGAACCGGGGGTCAGCCGGTTGGTCAGGGCTGCATTCCATCTGCTCGACCTGCAGTGTTTCTTTACGGCCGGGCCAAAGGAGGTCAGGGCGTGGACGATACATAAGGGAATGACAGCCCCCCAGGCTGCCGGGGTGATTCACAGCGACCTGGAAAGGGGTTTCATCCGCGCCGAAGTGATGAAATACGAAGACTTCATGCATTATAAATCGGAGCACGCCTGCAAGGAGCACGGCAAGCTGATGGTAGAAGGGAAGAATTACGTGGTTGGTGATGGAGATATCCTGCACATCAGGTTTAATGTGTAGGGGAAGAATTGACAATTGACAATTGACAATTGACAATGGAAAATTGAAAATTGAAAACGGAAAACTCCCTAATCGCTAAACAAACCTAGCGTAGTTCTTCAATTTTTCCAGGAAATCAGCCTTTTTTCGCACTGAAACCTCCACTTCGGTGTTGTCCTCGAGGATGATGGAGCCACCTTTGCCTTTCAGGTATCTTTTCACGAACATAAGGTTGATGAGGTGCTTGCTGTGAACGCGTGAAAAGGGAAGGTCCTCCAGTATTTTTTCATACGTATTCAGGGGTTTGGAAGCCACAAACCGCTGTCCATTGCTCATGTAAAACAAGGTATAGACATCGCTTGCTTCAAGCCGGACAATATCGTTGAGTTTCACCACATTCAAACCATCGGTGGAAGGGATGATGATCTTTTCATTTTTACTGTGCAGGCTGTCGCGAAGTATCCTGAGACTGTTATCCATCTCTTCAACCCTGACCTCCTTGTAACGGTCAACAGCATTCTCGAGCATTTCGAGGGTAACCGGTTTGACAAGGTAATGGAGTGCTGAGAACTCGAAGGCGCGTACAGCATATTTATCGTAGGCCGTAATGAAGATAACCCGGTAATTTTTGTAGCTGGTTCTTTCAATCACGTTGAAACCTTCGCCGTCGGGCATGTTTATATCGAGAAAAACAAGGTCGGGCTTCACGGCATCGATGACAAAAATAGCTTCGCCGACATTCGCGGCTGTACCCGCGATGCTTATATTGGGGAAATGCCCGCCCAACAATGATTGCAGCGCAACAATGCTGGATTTGTCATCGTCGACCAGAACCACTTTAATCGCTTCGTCCATATATTTTCAAGATTCGGAATTTCAGAAAGGCATAGGCTGGACAAAAATACACGAATTTATCTCATAAAAAAACGGTAATTTTGCCATAAACCATCTTTGTATTGTTGGCTAATTTATTAAGATAATTTGAAGTTTTGTGGAATCTGTTGAAAAAATTGTAGAAAAAGAGACGTTCAGCCGAGAGGAGTTGATCATCCTGCTTGGATCGGCAGGCCGGGAGCGCCAGATACTGTTCGAAAAGGCCAGGGAGACCAAGATGATATGGGTCGGAAATAAGGTATATTTCAGGGGATTGATCGAGTACTCGAACTACTGTTCAAAGAACTGCTATTACTGTGGAATCAGGGCCGGGAACAGCCGGTATGCCCGATACCGCATGACGGATGAAGAGGTGCTTGAGGCTGCCAGATACGCCTTTGATAACAATTATGCATCGATCGTGATCCAGTCGGGCGAGAACACCGGCGAATCATTCACCGGCAAAATCGAATCGTTGCTGAAGCAGATCCACGCCATGACCGGCGGGGCGCTGCATGTAACCCTTTCGCTGGGTGAGCAGAGTGAAGAGACCTATGTAAGGTGGCGAAACGCCGGCGCCCACCGGTACCTTTTGCGGATCGAAGTCTCAAACCCTGAGTTATACCCTAAATACCATCCCGACGACCGTCACCACAGGTATGCCGACCGGCTCGAAGCGCTGCATACGCTGCGGCGGACCGGTTACCAGGTAGGAACGGGGGTGATGATCGGGTTACCTTTCCAGACCCCGGGCGATCTGGCCGATGACCTGCTGTTTTTCCGCGATATGGATATTGACATGGCCGGCATGGGGCCCTATATTGAACATGTTGACACCCCGCTGTACCAGTATCGCGACAAACTGCTTCCCCTCAGCGAACGGTTCGACCTTTCACTGAAAATGGTGGCCCTTTTAAGAATCATGATGAAGGATATCAACATCGCGGCCACCACCGCCATGCAGACCATCGATCCGCAGGGCCGCGAAAAAGCCCTGATGGTCGGGGCCAATGTCATCATGCCCAACCTGACGCCCGTTAAATACCGGCAGGATTACCTCCTTTACGAGAACAAACCCTGTCTCGACGAGGAGGCCGAAGAGTGCAAAAGCTGCCTTGAAGCCAGAATCCATATGGCGGGAGCTACCATAGGGTACGGTGAATGGGGAGATTCGAGGCATTACGGGAAAAGAACGAAGGGATAGGAGAAGGGAGAAAGTGAATGCAAAATGCAAAAGGAAAAGTCAAAATGCTAAATCAGGCAATAGGCAATAGGCCGTGAACCGTGGACCGTGGGCCGTGGGCAGTGGGCAGTAGACCGTGAGCCGTGAACCGTGGACCGTGGACCGTGGGCCGTGGGCAGTGGGCAGTGGGCAGTAGACAGTTTCATATTACATGTTTCGTTTTCAATTTTCCGTTTTCCGTTTCCAATTTTCCATTGTCAATTGTCAATTGTCCATTGTCAATTCATTTTCTGTTTTCCGTTTTCAATTTTCCGTTTTCCGTTTTCAATTGTCTGTTAAGCTTGTAAAAAAATGAAAGATACGTCAAAAGCTCCTGCGATCCTTGAAAATGTTGAGATCACCGACGCCGGTTCGGAGGGAATGGCGGTGGGCCGGGTCAATGAACAGGTCGTCTTTGTTCCGTTCGCGGTTCCCGGCGACATTGTCGATGTGCGTATAACCAGGCGAAAAAAGAGATACCTGGAGGCAAAGATCGTAGCCATCCGCACCCCGTCGCCCCGACGTATCGATCCATTTTGCAGCCATTTCGGCATATGCGGAGGTTGCCGCTGGCAAAACATGGCTTACGAAGACCAGCTGTATTACAAGCAAAAACAGGTAACCGAAAACCTGGTTAGGATCGGCAAACTCACCGATCCCCTGATCCTTCCCATCCTTCCATCGCAGGAGACCAGGTTTTACCGCAACAAACTCGACTATACCTTTTCGATCCACCGCTGGCTGACCGACAGGGATATGACTGACCGCGATCCGCTGCAGGGCACCAACTCACTGGGTTTTCACGTGCCTGGTTTTTTTGATAAGGTGGTGGACATTGAGAACTGCTATCATCAGCCCGACCCGTCGAACGCCATCAGGAACGAAGCCCGCCGGTTTGCCCTTGCCGGTGGACACTCCTTTTACGATGTAAGGAAATGGCAGGGTTTCCTGCGCAACCTGATTATCCGCAACACTCTTTCGGGCCGGATCATGATCATCCTCGTGGTGAGGCATGAAGAGGAGGGCATCAGCCTGATGCTGGACCATCTGCAGGCTCAGTTCCCTGCCATCAGCAGCAGCTATTTCGTTATCAACCCAAAACAAAACGACTCGTTGCAGGGACTTGAATTCCGTCATTACGGGGGCGATGCATACCTCACTGAAACGATGCCCGCCTTTGGTGATCCCGACCGGATGCTGTATTTCAGGATCGGTCCCGCCTCCTTTTTTCAGACCAATACCCGGCAGGCTTTCAATCTTTACCGGACGGCCGCTGAATTTGCCGAACTTACAGGGCAGGAACATGTGTGGGATCTCTATACCGGCACAGGCACCATTGCCAATTACGTGGCTGCACGGGCAACCCGCGTCACGGGCATCGAATCGGTGGGTGCGGCCATCGACGATGCACGCATCAACGCCTCCATCAACGGAATCACAAATACCACCTTTATCGCCGGGGAGGCTGAAAAGGTTCTCACCCCTGATTTCATTGAAAAGAACGGGCGGCCCGATATCATCATCACCGACCCTCCGAGAAACGGCATGCACGAAAAGGTCATCGCAACCATCCTGCAGGCGAGGCCCACGAAGGTGGTTTATGTAAGCTGCAACCCGGCCACGCAGGCCCGCGATATCGCCATGATGAAAGATCAGTACGACATGGAAAAATGTCAGCCTGTCGACATGTTCCCTAATACGCAGCATGTGGAGAGTGTCGCCCTGTTGCGCCGGGTCAGATAGCAAATTTCCTGATCATTCCGGCCAGTTCAGGCGTACCGATGGTGGAGCCATCGACAATAATATCGGCCTGGTTGTAATAAAACTCGCGTTCGGCAATGTGCTGGCTGATCTTTTGGTGCAGTTCACCGTCGGGAATATTTTTTAGGAGTGGCCGTTTGCGTTTGACGTGTTGCAGCCGTTCGATCAGGAGCCCGGAAGGCCAGCGGAGATAAACAGAAATACCCGCCTTACGGATGAATTCGAGATTATCGAAAAAACAGGGCGTACCTCCACCGGTCGATACCAGGATATCGTTTTCGCGGAGGGTATCGTGTAACAGTCTTTGTTCGATCGCCCGGAATCCCTTTTCGTCGTACTTCTCGAAAAAATCGGCCACGCTGATCCGGTATTGTTCTTCGAACTGGTGGTCGAGATCGGTAAATCCGAGACCCAGTTCCAAAGCCACTTTCCGCCCGATGGTCGACTTTCCCGACCCCATGTAACCCAACAGGTAAACGCGCATGTCGTAAAAATATGTTTTTTTTGCTTACCTTTGCACGATCATCAAAAGTAGTCCTCAACGATGTTGAAAAAACCCGGTTTTCTCATTGCCATTTTATCACTGTTTGTGTTCGGTAGCTGTAGTTCAGGTTCCGGCAGCGACCAGGAGACAATACCGACTGACGTTGTTTACAACCCCAACACCGCAAGCGGAGGTGACCATTCCGCAAGCCTTCCGGTGATCGCTTTTGAAGAGACCGAGCACGATTTCGGCAGGATTCTCGAGGGAGAAACAGTTGCCGTTTCTTTCAGCTTCACCAATTCTGGTAAGTCTGACCTCCTGATCGCGGAAGTAAGCACATCGTGCGGGTGTACGGTGCCGTCCTACTCCAAGACGCCGATACGCCCGGGCGAAAAAGGTGAGATCAAGATCTCGTTTAACAGTAACGGACGCCGCGGTTACCAGACAAAGAACGTGCTGGTTGTGGCCAACACACAGCCCAATACCACCTTGCTCAAGATCAAGGCGCAGGTGGTGAATCCCTCGACTGAGAGGTAAACAGGTGAACGGGTAAACGGGTAAACGGGTAAGCAGAGAATCAATCAATCAATCATTCAATCAATCATTCAATCATTCAATCATTCAATCATTCAATCATTCACTCCATCTATGACAAATCTGTTAACCATTCTGCTCATGGCACCCCAGGGCCAGGGCGCACAACAAAACGGCTGGTGGTCGTTCCTGCCTTTATTGCTGATTATCGTGGTCTTTTACTTTTTCTTCATCCGTCCGCAGATGAAGCGTTCAAAGGATCAGAAAAAGTTCAAGGAGAGCCTCCAGAAGGGTCAGAAAGTGATCACCATCGGCGGCATACATGGCCGGATCGTGGAGATACAGGACACCACGGTGACCATTGAAGTGGAGAACAATGTGCGGCTTCGTATGGAGAAGTCGGCCATTGCCATGGACAACACCCAAACCATTGAGCAGAAGTAACCGTTAAAGAACAAAGGCTTGAAATCCGATTTTCTTGAATTGATCGGGAATGCCCGGCAGAGGCGGAGCGATAAATTCAGGAACCAGCTCTCGGTCTTCATCATCTGCCTTGTACTTTCCGCCTTCATTTGGGCCCTGGTCAGGTTGTCCAAGGATTATTACTATACCGTGGAATACCGGCTCGAATATACCCAGGTGCCTTCGCATCTGAAATTTACCGGGTGTTCGGATACGACCCTCCGGCTCAGGTTCAGGATACAGGGCTTTGAATTCTTTTCCGAACATCTCCTGGCGCCCCAGGAACGCACCATCGAAGTCAGCCTTCGAAACATGAAGATGCGTTACGACGGCGACCGTGCCAGGGGTTATATGCTCACGGGTTCTATCGGCAAGGAGATCATCTCGCAAACGAGTTTTCCGACCGATGTCTATTTTGTGACTCCCGACACCCTCTTCTTTGAATTCGAGCGCCTTAATCTCCGCAGGATCCCCGCGAGAAACACCTCCGGCCCGGTCATGATAAAGATCGGCGGCAAGGACACCCTCCTGCATCCGGTCGACACGTTGCCTGTTAAGCCAAGAGATCCGCACATCGTCATCCCTATCAATGAATGATCATGCTTAAGATCGGGCTGACCGGAAATATCGGAAGCGGGAAATCGACTGTGGCGCGAATTTTCAGGATTTTAGGCACACCGGTCTTTCATGCCGATGAGGAGGCCAGAAAATTCTACTCAGATCCGGAGGTAAAAAGCCTGGTGGTGAAAAAATTCGGATACGGTATCCTCGATGTTCACAATCAAATCAACCGGCGTTCGCTGGCTTCGCTCGTTTTCACAGATCCCCTGAAACTGGCCACCCTCAACTCGATCATCCATCCGCTTACAAGAAAAGCTTTTATAAAATGGTGCGGGTTGCAGTCATATCCATTTGTGATCCAGGAAGCTGCGATCATTTTCGAAACCGGTATCACCGCCGATTACGACAGGATCATCCATGTAAGCTGTCCCAAAGAAATGGCCATCGACCGGGTGGTGAAACGCGACGCGATCGATGGCCATTCGGTTTTGCGCAGGATGCAGCATCAGTGGCCCGATGAGGAGAAGTGCAGGCTCGCCGATTTCATCATCATGAACGACGGGCAGTCACTGGTCATTCCGCAGGTCATCGGACTGCATCGAAGGTTATCAGAAATTAGCGCGGAGAGCCACGATGACATTCCGTCCGGGACTGCTGATTCCTGAGGCGAATTTCCGGTAGTGTTCATCGAGGATATTCTCCATCCCCAGTTCAAGATTCAGAAACGGTAAAAACTGGTAGCTGAGTTTCAGATTCAGCGTATACCACGAAGGCATCCCGTAAGGAGTGGCGTAGGTCAGGTTGTCTTCGCCGCTGGGGCTGTATTGGCTTAGCCTCTTCCACCCGTTGTACATCACGTAAAAATCGCCTTTGAATTTAGTCAGTTCGAGTCTGAAGGAGGTCATCCCGAAAAACGGCGGAATGTGATCGAGCGGAACATCGCCGGTGGTCAGCGTGCCAACCGTGTAAGTCAGGTTGCTCCTCACCGAGAAGACAGGGGTTACCTGGGCCAGCAGGTTGGCCTGGAACCCGTAAATGTGCGCCTTCCCGGCGTTGGTGTTGGCCTCAACTTTGCACAGCACCCCGTCGTACATGATTGAATCCTGGCCATTGTATTCATAAGGTGCCAGTACGATGGCATCTGTGAGCCATGTGTAGAAAAACGATCCCTCGAGCCGTACCGAACCCACGATCGTTTTTCCGGCCGATAATTCGAGATTATAGGCATACTCAGGATTCAGTTCCGGGTTTGGCACAATAATCAGCTGGTCCTGGCTGTTCGAATCGTTCACTTTCCCGATATCGTCGATGTTGGGGGCCCTGAAGCCGGAGGACCCTATCACCGAAAATTTCCAGTCATGACCCGGGTTCCAGGTCAGTCCCAGGTACCCGTTAAAAGCGTTGTTGCGTTGAGCTACATCGTTGCTGAAAGGAAATTTCATGATGCTCATCATGGTATCGGACCAGGCGGCATTCAGCGCCACATAACTGTAACGGATACCCTGCGAGAATTGAAGCCTATCCCCTATCTTCCACAGATTAGAGAGGTAGGCAGCCACAGTCATCATGTTGGCCTTCTGATCGGGATACCGGGTGGCGATATCCTGCTTCGACTCACCGGTTTTAACGTTTTCTTCGTGGGCCGTCGATTTTACATTGTTGTAGAAGATCTCCAGACCGTACCGCAAGTCATCCTTCTTTGTTATTTTTTTTGTAAAATCGGCGTTCAGTGACCATACGTCTACTGTTTCGTTGTTAAGCTTTTTCCAGGTTTTATCGAACTTCCGATTTATCCGCGATTCTCTGATGAGCTGGTAACCGGCCGTTACACTCATCTGATCAAAGATCACCGCGTTTTTCCGGATATCGGCGTTGAAAGATCCCATCAACCGTTCCTGGGGGCCGTAGTACCATTCGGCATACTTCAGCTTTCCGGTCGAACCGTCCATTTCCGAAAGCCTGTCGTAACGCGGAATGTCGCTTGAATTGGAATACTGGAAATTGACCGTGTACCGTTGGTTCTCATCCGGACGGAACATGATCTTTTCCATGAAGTTGTATTGCGAGTAACCGGAGTTTTTCTGGATCTGCGGTTTTTCGTTGACCATCATCGAGTCCTTCCCGTTGATCCCCGCAGCATAATAGAGACACTTGCCCCAGTCGCCATAGGCCGGGTTGTAAACCGTACCTTCGCGCAGATCGTCAAAATCGCTGTACGAAAAACTGGTCAGGAACCCCCATTTTTTCAGACCGAGACTAAGGTTGAACCCTCCGGTTTTCTCCTGGTTGGCCGAAGCGTAACGGAGCAGTGCACTGCCTTTGACCAGCAACCGTTTGGTGGCCGATAACGTCGGATTGGCGGTGATGAAGTTGATCACCCCGCCCAGGGCATCGCTGCCATAGATGACAGAGCCGGGACCGTAAAGTATTTCGGTGCTTCCGAGCGAGATGGGGTCGACTGTAATGGCATTCTGCAGGTGGCCGCTCCGGTAGATGGCATTGTTCATCCTGACACCATCGATGACCATCAGCACCTTGTTGGCCTCAAGGCCCCTGATGACCGGACTGCCGCCGCCGAGCTGGCTTTGCTGAACGAATACCTGGCCGGTTTGTTCAAGCATGATGGCCGCGGTTTGCGGGTTGTCGAACGCAATCTCGCGGGCCTGGATCACCTCGATCTTGTAGGGCAGGTCTGAACGTTTCTCCTCCACCCTGTTTCCCGAGATCACGAATTCATCGAGCCTGATGATGTTATCTGTCATATAAACTTTTCGCGAAGCCGGAATTTCCGTTTTCCTGAACCTGCCGGTTTGATAAGCTACATGACTGAATATCAGCAGGTCGTTGTCACCGAATACGGATATGTCGGCTTTACCATCCTGGTCGGTGGTCACGGCCATGGTTCTGTTTTCATTGGTTATGTTGACCTGGCTGATCGGCTGCAGGTCTGATTTATCGAGCACCCTGATCTGCTGGCCAAATCCCGTTAACCCGGAGATGATCAGCAACAGGCTGATAAAGAGGTACTTTTTCATTGGTTAGTATTGAATTGAGAGAAAGATGATGGACTATTTTTATGCGTGATCAGGAACGTTCACAAATCACGCCTGAAGGCGCCCGCAACCTGATCTGGTTGCTGGCTGGAAGCCTGTACCTGGGGAACACACGGTTAGCTGAATCACTTTGGATGAAACGGGAAATCCATTCCACTGAATCTCATCTTGCTAATTCCATCAGGGTGTCATGGAGAATCAGGGGAATTGCCATGGCGCCGATAAAACGACAGGGTTCCCAGGGAAGGCTCACAGGATCATTGTCAGGAAAAATCTTCCGGAGGGTGGAAGGGATGGTCAGGGGGAGATTCCGGCAGGGACACTTTCAAAGGAGGGTATGAAAAATTGCAGCTTCCCGCCTCCATTGATTCCGGTGCAGTAACAGGGCATGCCATCTTGATCACGTGATCCCACAGGAATTGCATCATCCGCCGGTGTTCCTGCCGGCTCAGGCTGTTGAAAAGCCGGGTTTCTTTTTTATCATGGATACAATAAAATACCGTAACCCCACCTTCTTTCTTTTGGTGAAGGATATCGTACATTTCGTTTCTGTAGCGGAATTCGCGGCTGTGGATGCGCTTGAATTCAGGATCCTGTTCAGGATTGGCAATCCGCAAGGTGACAATCTCGGTCGATTTTTTCTTCATTTGTGCCCTGATCTCTTTCCTGATCTGGCTTTTCCGCAACTCGAAAAGCAGGTAATAACCGGTGGTGTTGTAAAGGAACAGCAGCAGGACCGCAAGGATCAATATCTTCCGTGTAGTATCCGATCGGAGCATAGTGCGCAAATTTAACAAATTTCCTTTGCCGGTCCATGAAAGAAGAATTGAAGTAATTTTGCGGCCAGATCAGTTTCAAAAGGCAAAGTGATGAAAAAGATCAGAATCTCCGCTGTATCCTACCTGAACACTTTCCCGTTCGTTTATGGCCTGATGAATTCGGGAAACCGCGACCGGTTCGATCTGCAGCTCGATGTACCTTCAGTTTGCGCTGAAAAACTCAGGTCGGGTGATGCCGACATTGCACTTGTTCCCGTCGGGGCTCTGCCAGGTATCGGGCAGTATCATGTTGTTTCGGGATTCTGCATCGGGGCGGTAAGGGATGTGAAGACGGTCTTGCTTTTGTCGCACCAGCCCGTCGATCGGATCAGGCGTATCAGTCTGGATGCTGATTCGAGGACTTCGGTGGAATTGATCAGGGTGCTGGCGCAGCGCTACTGGAAGGTGACCCCGGAGTTCAGCAAGCTTGCCCCAGGCGGTGTCGGTGACCTGGATCCGGCAGAAGCGGTGGTTGCCATTGGCGACAAGACCTTCGGCATGCGGGCCCGATACCCTTATGTTTACGATCTCGCGGCCGAATGGATCAGGTTTACAGGACTGCCTTTTGTTTTTGCCATCTGGATCTCGCGCCGGCCGTTGCCGACGGATGATGAGCTGGTATTTTCTTCGGCGCTTCGCTTCGGTGTGGATCATATTCCCGAATGTCTCGATTATTTCCGCGCCCGGTTGCCGGCATGCGAAGATTGCCGTGCCTACCTGGAGGAGAACATCTCCTACACGCTTGACGATGTCAAGCTTCAGGGCATGCAAAAATTTCTGGATTTTCTCGGATAGTATCGGCACCCCGACGGGGTGGTAGGACCCCGTCGGGGTGGTAGGACCCCGTCGGGGTGGTGGGACCCC
>CAYYPH010000051.1:0-27445 GCA_964473485.1 uncultured Prolixibacteraceae bacterium
GACCCCGACGGGGTGGGTGGACCCCGACGGGGTGGGTGGACCCCGACGGGGTGGGGGGACCCCGACGGGGTGGGGGGACCCCGACGGGGTGGGGGGGCATCCATCCATTAACCCAAAACAACCATCAGTAAACCAGCCTGAGTTTTATCACCGCCTTTTGATACCTTTGTGATCAATGCCATTGGTTTAATTCGTGCACTGGTAAAATGCGAAGCTACTTCCTGCTAATGATCTTAATCGGACCAGGATTGCTCCTGCCCTACGAGGGGCCTGTCAATCTGCTTGATACACTTCGTATGAGCGTTGAAAGTTCGCTGCCTGACACTGCCGTGCTGACCAGGAAAATCGGTGAAGCCTGGCAGTTGTATAATAAAGGTGAGCGTTCGAAGGCTCGCCTGGCCATTGATGAAGCATTTGCATTTTCGGAAATGAAGAAGATCCGCGCACCCTACTCACTTTACCAGGTCAGTGCGGAAGTTGCATACAGCATGTCGGATCATAGCCTGGCTTTTGAACATTCGGACAAAGCGCTGTTTATGGTCAAAAAAACCACGGATTACCGCTCGTTCATTGAAATTGGCCTGCTCCGGTCAAAAGTACTTACCATGTTCGGTAAATTTTCGGAATCACTGGATCTTCTTAAAAATCTTGCCGTTACCGCCGGGAACAACAAACTGAATGACCTCATGCCGGTTATTTACCGCGAAACATCCAACCTGTATGGATTCATAAACGATCCGGCCAATCAGCGCAAATACAATGAACTCATGCTTGCGTCGGCAACTGCTGTCCACGACACCGGGATGATGGCCAGAGCCTGGTTCAGGATGGGAGAATTCTCCCTGCGAACCGACAGCAATTTGTCAGAATCGACACACGCGTACCTTGAAGCCCTGAGGTTACGGAAAATTCTCGGTGATACCGGCGCATTCCCGCTGATCATGAACCGCATCGGATGGAACCATTACCTCTCCAGGCATTACGATACAGCCCTGGTGTGGTACCGGAGCAGTTCCGCGATCGGGCTGGCTAAAAAAGACTATGCGAACCTGGCCAATGCCTACGGGAACATCGGCACGATATACCGCGACCAGAAAGCGTATAAAAACGCCCTCGAATATTACGGTAAAAGTTCGGCCTACTCGCTGAACACCAAGGACTGGTACAACCTGTCATGGGTGTATGCCGACATGAGCGACCTGTTCCGTGAAACCGGAGATTATAAGCGGGCGTATGAAAGCTATATGCGCTACAAACAGTACAACGATTCCCTGAAGATCCAGAAATACAACATCAGCCTGGCGGATGCCCGGATGCGTTATGAAACGGAGGCGAAGGAGAAGGAGCTGGAACTGATGGCACTGAAACTCGACAAGCAGAAATATTACACCTATGGCTTTGCGGGGCTGATCCTCCTTGCAGCGGTCATCGGCTACTTATTGTTCCGCCAGTCGAGGCTCAACAACCGCAGAAAGATCAGCGAAATGAACCGGAAAATCTCGGAGATCACCCAGGCCAACCTCCGTCAGCAGATGAATCCGCATTTCATCTTCAACACCCTGAATTCGATCCAGTATTACATGTACCAGCACGACAAAATCGCTACAAACAATTACCTTACGAAGTTTTCGAGCCTCATGCGGAAAATTCTGGAAAATTCACAGCACACCTTCATTCCGTTCAAGGATGAGCTTGATGCGTTGAATCTTTATCTGGAGCTCGAAACCCTTCGTTTCAAAGACAAGTTCCGTTACCAGGTCGAGGTGGATGAGGATGTCGACCTCTTCCTGTTCAAGATCCCCACTATGCTGCTCCAGCCTTATGTTGAAAACTCCATCGTTCATGGATTGGTAAACAAGGAAGGCAGCGGGAACCTGCGCATCGCGATACAATATCATGGCAATCACCTGATTTGTCTGATCGAGGACGATGGGATCGGCAGGGAAGCTGCACAGGAAATAAAGCGTTCCAAAGCATCAAATCACAACTCCCTGGGGCTGAAGATCACCGAATCGAGGGTGGATTTAACCAATGCACTGTACGGGACACAGATGAAGATCACCTATCATGATCTTGCTGATGAATCCGGTGTTGCCCGCGGAACCCGGGTTGAAATTCAAATACCCGTTCTGACATGAACCAGCGCCTGAAAACCCTGATCGTTGACGACGAGCCGGATGCCGTGAACTTCATAGCATCCATCATCAGTGAGTATTGTCCCAGGCTGGAGGTAATCGCCACAGCCTTCAATGCCCGCGAAGCAATGGAAAAGATACTGGAGAACACACCCGACCTGGTTTTCCTCGATGTGGAGATGCCCCACGGAAATGGCTTTGATCTGCTTCATCAGTTTCCCGACAAGAGTTTCGATGTGATTTTCATCACCGCCTTCAACCATTATGCTATCCGGGCCATTAAATTCAGCGCCGTCGATTACATCCTGAAACCCATCAACATCAACGAATTCATCGATGCCGTTGAAAAAGTCATTCACAAACGGACTTCTCCGGGACAAAAAAGCACGGGTTATTCCGGGCTTCTCGAGAACCTGAAATCGGCGCTTCCCTCCATGCTGGCCATCCCTACCAATGAAGGAATGGAATACCTCAGGACCCGTGAAATCATCCGGATAGAGGCCGACCGCAGCTACTCGTGGTTTTACCTGTCAGACCGGCGAAAAATCCTTGTATCCAGGAATCTCAAAGAATACGAGGAACTGCTCAGCGACCAGCACTTCTTCAGGCCTCACAATTCCCATCTCATCAACCTCGAATACGTGAAACGTTATATCAGGAATGAAGGTGGATCGATCGAAATGACCGATGGTTCGCACATCCCTCTTTCACGGCCACGGCGGGAGCTGTTCCTGGGCCAGATGAAACGGATCTCAAGGTAGGTTTATCCTGTCAGCCGTTGCGTTAACCATGCCATCGGGAAACCCGTGTACTCTATCGATAGAATGGTCTGACCCAATCCACTGCTGTTTCGGTAACTTTGGATCTCATATACATCCTGAAAACCATGAGTCCAAATATTTACCGTTTCCAAAACGATCTCATTTCGCCGGACCCGGAATTGCAAAAAAGGGAATCCTCTGTTATTACTAATCTCTTCAACCCCACTGCCGGTAACCTGGACCGGGTCATTGCCGGAAGTGCCCCGAGAACCTTTCACACAAAATCCGGGATGATCGTTATTCTTCTGCTTTACCTGTGGATGGTCCCGAATGATCTTCCGGCACAGTGGTTCTGGCAAAACCCGTTGCCGAACGCGAACCCGCTGTGGGCAGTGACTTTCATCGATGTGAATACAGGCATTGCGGCCGGCGATCTCGGCACCATCCGGAAGTCCACCGATGGGGGGCTCACCTGGATCAGCAAGACCATCAATTGTTCCCAGAATCTCACCGACATCTCCTTTTTTAACCCGGAACACGGTTTTGCCGTCGGGAACAACGGAACCGTCCTTGTCACCGCCGATGGGGGCGAGTCCTGGGCCCTTTCGGACATCGGGGCGGGGACCCTTAACCTCGGCGGTGTAGCCTGTGTTGATACGGGTCTGATCGTGGTCGTGGGTGACGGTGGGTCCATTTTCAGGTCACCCGACGGCGGGCTCACCTGGAGCCAGCCCTCAAGCGGATCAACTTCTACATTGTACTCCGTTCATTTCCCTGATCCGATGACAGGTTTCGCGGTAGGAATGAATGGCGCAATAGTCCGCACCACCGATGGCGGCATCTCCTGGACACTCCAGATCAGTGGCACAACCAACACACTGTGGGATGTCTGCTTTACAGATCCAGCCACGGGCGTGGCTGTCGGCGACATGGGATTGATCCTGCGAACGACCGATGGCGGAGTTTCCTGGGATGAAAAGAGCAGCGGGACCTCTTTCACCTTATACGGCGTTAATATCCATAGCGGGGGTATCGGATTTGCAACGGGAGGTGCCTATTATGCCACCATTCTTCGCACCATCGATTATGGAGAGACCTGGACTGCAATTCAGGCAGGCAGTACAAGTATCCTGATGGACATGGCGCTGGTAAGCGGCAATACCTGGATCGGAGTAGGCCAGGGTGGTTACATCGTACTTTCGACCAGCAATGGTTCAACCTGGCAGAAAAAGGCGCCCGATGGAGTGACAGAATTGTTGAATGCAGTTGATTTTATCGATGCCGCACATGGCACCGTGGTGGGCAATGCCGGGACCATACTGCAAACTTCCGATGGCGGATCACATTGGACGCCTCGTTCTTCGGGAACCTCCTCCCCCTTTTTTTCAGTTACGTTTCCTTCGGCCGACACCGGGTACATCGCCGGCTGGGCGGGAATAATAAAAAAAACAGTCAATGGCGGTCTCAGTTGGACAAACCAGAACAGCCAGTCATCGCAGCTACTTTTTGATGTCAACTTTTTTGATGGGAAAAAAGGGTGTGCGGTTGGCAGTTCAGGTACCATCAGGCGTACCATCAACGGCGGAATCAACTGGGAGACCATCAGCAGCGGTACGACTGTGACCCTCAAGTCGGTTGCCTTTGCCGATTCGAGTCATGCCACGGTGGTTGGCGACAACGGAACCATCCTGACTTCTGACGACGGGGGTGCAACCTGGATCAGCCGATCGAGCGGAACCACCAGCATGCTGAACGGGGTGGATTTTTCCACACCGGTTACCGGCATTGCGGTTGGCATCAGTGGCGTGGTGCTTCGGACCGATGATGGCGGATCGGCGTGGGATTCGGTTGAAAGCGGGACTACCGCTGATCTCTATTCCGTTTCATTCTCCTCCCCCGACGACGGGTACATTTGCGGCGACTTCGCAACCATTCTGAAAACGAGTGATGGCGGGAGTACCTGGTCACTTCAGGATAGCAAAACCGTTTTCGGTCTCTACGGGATTTCTTGCGTTCACCGTGATACAGCCGTAGTGGTGGGTATGTGCGGGTCTATCCTGCGGACCGAGAATGGCGGGATCGTCGGAATCGGCGATAAAAACCATGCAAAAAGCAGTCCGGGCCTGACCCTTGAACAGGTATTCCCTAACCCGGCCACTGGCTTTATCAATATTAGATTCAGCCTCAGCGAATCTGCTGATATTTCACTGGAAGTTACCGACTTGTCAGGTAAACCGGTGACGACGGCCTTCCGGGGTTATAAAAGCCTGGGATCACACACTGTGAGCGTGCAGGTTGGCGCGATCAGTCCAGGCATCTACCTGGTCTGTCTTCGCAACAGTACTTCGATGGCTTGTAAAAAATGGATCAGGATGTAACAAAGATCCTGAAAATCTTTTACATGTTTTAAAATTACCCGGGCATTTTATTGGTGATTACTTTTATATCGTAAATTTGGTTCTATATCGTCGTAGTTCCAATTTTATGATCCATTTCCGAAACGAGGACTTTTCCATCCTGATCGTGGATGATGTCCCAAAAAACATCCAGGTATTGGGAAGCATTCTCAGACCCCTGAATTACAAGGTGGAGTTTGCCATGAACGGGAAACAGGCACTCGATTGGGCGAGAAAACGGGTGTTCGATCTTGTGCTTCTCGATATCATGATGCCTGAAATTTCGGGGTACGAGGTCTGTGAACAAATACGCAGGATGGAATCGTACAACGACACCCCGGTGATCTTCCTGACCGCCAAAACCGACAACGACTCTGTGGTAAAAGGATTTGAACTGGGCGCCCAGGACTATGTGACCAAGCCTTTTGAGACCAATGAGCTCCTTGCCAGAGTTAAAACGCAGCTACAGCTCAAACAAAGCAAAGCGCTGCTGGGCGAGACGAACAAATGGCTGGAGCAGGAGGTGGCTGCACGCACGGCCGAGCTTCTGGCCGCCAAGAAAGAGCTGGAAGAGCTTGATACGGTCAAGAATGAGTTCCTCAACCTGCTCAACCACGAGATCAGGACACCCCTGAACGGGATCCTCGGAGGATTGAACATCATCAGGGAATTCCAAATGCCGCAGGAAATGGAAACCTTTTTCCAGATGCTTGATGTTTCGGCCCGGCGGCTGGAAAAGTTCTCCTACAAAGCCCTCGACATTTCAGCGTTACGCGCCAAGGGAGGGGATGCACTCGACCTGAAGACTGTCGATCTGGTTGCATTGGCAAAGGATATGGTGGACGAAATGAAGGATCAGGCAGGCAACAGGAACATCGCCATATTCTTCAGTTCCTTTTCTGATACCATCAACGTGACAGCAGATAAAACCAAGCTGCAAAATGTGATCCGCTACATCCTTGATAATGCCATCCGTTTCTCTGAACGGGATTCCAGGGTGCACACGATAGTTAAACAGACCGGGGGGAAGGTCATTTGTGTGATCAAAGATCAGGGGCCGGGATTTTCGGATTATGCGATGCAAAATCTCTTCACCCCCTTCAGCAATACCCGGCATCATGTCGACTCCAATGCCGGCCTCAGCCTTTATTATGCCAGGCTGGCATTGGATGCCCACGGCGGCTCGATATCGGTTGAGTGCAACAATCCCGCGGGAAGTGTTGTAACCCTCACCCTGCCTGTCAACGTATAAGCAAATGTATCTCTAACAATAACCTGTCCGACTGTTGGGGACAATGTGGAATATACCGCTTGTACAAACCGGTGATTGTCTCAATCGGTGGCCTTTTCATTGCCCTGTTTTGTTCCTGGCGTTTCCCTTGTTTATTCTGATCTCCGCTTGTTCAGGCGATCACAAACCCCCTCCCAGGGCAGTGAACGGCGTTATGGACCTGACGAACTGGGATTTTACCAAGGACGGGAACGTCAATCTTGATGGTGAATGGGAATTCTATTATGGCTCCTTTCTTCATTCCGGTGATTTTGACACGCTTCACGAGAAACATTACATCAGGGTTCCCAAAAAATGGAAATTCTATAACTGGAAAGGGTCGGTCTTAGGGGGTACCGGGTATGCCACTTACCGCCTTTCGTTGCTCCTTCCGCATGAAAAAAATCAAATGGCATTGATTGTCCATTCTGTCGGAACCGCCTTTAAACTGTTCATTAACGACACGCTGAAGGGTTTCGCCGGTGAGCCAGGGACTTCCGCACTTCATTCGACACCGCATTATTCCCCGCAATTTGTTGTGTTCAGTCAACGATACGATACGGCAAGACTTGTCTTCTGGGTTTCAAACTTCGATTACCGCAAAGGAGGCATCTGGAGCCGTCCCGTGCTGGGCGACGAACAATCGCTCACCATACAGGTGGACCGGAACAGGATGATCATATGGTTTACTTCAGGAATCTGGTTAATGGTCGGCTTCGTAAACATCTGTTTCTTGTTTTACCGGCCAAAGGAAAAGGCGATCATCTTCATCGCTCTTTGGGCTTTGGCAGGTTTTGTAAGGATTCTTGCGGCCGACGAGAAAGTTCTTTTCACGATCTTTACGAATATTCCCTTTGAATTGCAGGTGAAAATGGAACTGGTGTCGCTTTATGGCCTCCTCGTTTTTTATCCCATGTTCATGTATTACCTCTTTCCTGAAGAGATCCCGAAATTATACAGAAATACCATCATCATTATTGGCGTCTTCTTTATCGGAACAGGAATCCTCACCCCTGCCGTCATCAATTCAAATCTGGTGACCCCGTTTCAGATCATCGGGGTTGCTATTATGCTGGTAAGTCTTTATTATTCCGCGGTTACCGTGATAAAAAGAAGGAGAGGGGCCTTGATTATTATGATTGGCAACATCATTGCATGTCTGACATTGATCATCCAGTCAATCTATACTCAAAATCTTTCTACTTTTTCAATCCCCTTTTACCTCAGTTTCAGTTTTTTTCTTGCTTTTGTCATGGTGTTGTTGTCGGCAAGGATGTTCTCCAGCGCATTGGCCCGGGTTGAGAATTTTGCAGAAGAACTGGAAACAACCGTCGAAATCCGGACCCGCGAGCTCCAGAACATGACCAATGAACTCAGGTTTGCCAAAGAACAGGCCGACTCAGCCAACCGGGCCAAGAGTGAATTCCTGGCAAATGTAAGTCACGAGATCCGGACACCAATGAATGCCATCATCGGTTTCAGCGATCTGCTGTTCCGCAAGATCACCGACAAAGAGTACCTCGGTTATCTGAAATCGATCAAACTGAGCAGCCATAGCTTGTTGTCGCTGATCAACGACATCCTGGACCTATCAAAGGTTGAAGCAGGGAAACTGACACTCGAATATGAGTATGTCAACCTGCAGCAACTCGCTTACGAGATGGAAACCATGTTCTCGCTCAGGGCCGACGAGAAGGGATTGAAGTACACCATTGAACTTGACACTCAGGGAGGTCAGTTGGTTTTTCTTGATGAGACCCGCCTCCGGCAGGCTATGATCAACCTGGTAGGGAATGCCATCAAATTCACAGACCGGGGTTATGTTATCCTTAGACTTATTAACCGTGGAGCAGAACCATTGGTTTCAGAAACGCAGGATCACAAAACCGAGCTGTTGATTGAAGTGGAAGATTCCGGAATCGGGATAAAAAAAGAATCATTAGACAAAGTCTTTGCCTCCTTTACGCAACAGGAGGGACAAAGTACCAGGAAATACGGCGGCACCGGCCTTGGGCTGACGATCACCCAAAAACTGGCCGAATTGATGAATGGCGAAGTATCGGTCGAGAGCGAATGGGGCAAGGGAAGCATTTTCAGGATACGTTTCCGGCAGGTTAAAAGCTCGGCCCTGGGCAAAAAGATTGAAACGTCGGCCGAATCGCTGACGACGGATGAACCGGATCCGGGGCATGTCCGCCTGGAAGGGATCGATTCGCTGATTCCTGACATCAGAAGGCTTTTCATTCCCGATCTCGAAAAACTTCTCGACCATCAACCCATGGACGATGTACAGGCTTTCGCCGCCAGGATGGTATCTTTTGGCAATGAACACCATGTCGCCGAAATCGTTGACTGGGGTGCGACACTGCAGGCCGCCGTTGACAATTTCGACATTGACCGGATAATCAATATGCTGAAGAATTTTACAAAAACCTTTGGTTTGGAATAATCTGTTGGATGCACTGACCATGATAACCCTTATCAACCGACCGATCAGAATATTGATCCCCGGGGCGCTGAAGTTCATGCCCGGTTTGGTTGTCCTGTTTTCACTGTTGATGATGACGGGCATTTTGTCATGCAACCACCTGCCAATCCGGCCTGGGGCCATTTCTGTAGTATCCGGTCAGGGAAATTACGATTTTACTATTGACGGACGAGTGGAGATGACCTGCGACCTCGGTTTTTATGATGGCGCCATCCTCTCAGGTCACCTTCCCGGCAAGTTCTCCGGTCGTGATCCGCTGAATGCTAACGGAAACATGGAAAAACTGGATTACCAAAGCATCACCCTGACCATATTCCTGGCCGGCATCTGGATCCTGGTAAGTTTTGTAATGATCACTTTTTTCTTTTACCGGCCGAAAGAAAAATCAGTGCTTTTTCTAACCCTGCTGGCCATCTCGGCTTTCATCATGATCGTCACTTCTGATGAACGGTTCACGGAAAAGATATTCCCCGGAATCCCATACGAAATACGCTTCAGGTTTGAACTTGTATCGTTCTGCGGTATTATCTTATCTTACATCTTCTTGATATTCTATATGTTTCCGACCGAAATCGTTCCCAGGGTTAAAAAGATTCTTGGTTATTTCTCCCCCTTCCTTATTCTGGGAATTATGTTCCTGCCTGTCAATTACGTTTCCATCCTCAGGGTTCCTGCCTTGTTCGCCGCGATTGTTGCGGTAATCTACGGCCTGTATGTCACCATGCTTGCAATCAACCGGAGAAAAGAGGGGGCCTTCATCGTTTTGACAGGATTCCTGGTTGGTCTGATTGTCATTGTCGTCCGGTCGTTTTTTTATCCTCCTTCCTCTGTCTTCATTCTGGGTGTTTACGGGTTGTTCACATTCATTGTGGCTTTTGTTCAGGTCTTGTTGCTGGCCAAAATGGTTTCGGGCGCGCTGATCAGGGTGGAGAAATTTTCGGGTGAACTGGAGAGCACTGTTGAACAGCGCACCCATGAATTGCGCGAAATGACAGAAGCGCTGAAAGAGGCCAAAGATCAGGCCGATTCAGCCAACCGGGCCAAAAGCGAGTTCCTGGCCAACGTGAGCCATGAGATCCGAACCCCGATGAACGCCATCATCGGTTTCTCTGATCTTCTTTACCGGAAAATCAAGAACAAGGAGTATCTGAGTTACCTGAAATCGATCAAAATGAGCAGTCATAGCCTGCTGTCGCTCATCAACGACATTCTCGACCTGTCGAAGGTGGAAGCAGGGAAACTGAACCTGCAATACGAATATGTGAACCTTGAACAACTGGCCTATGAGATGGAGACCATGTTCTCGCTGAGGACGCAGGAAAAGGGGTTGAGTTTCAAGGTTGAAACGGATGTTTCGGCCGGGCGGTATGTTCACCTCGATGCAACCAGGCTGCGTCAGGTGATGATCAATCTGTTGGGTAACGCGATCAAGTTCACCGAAACAGGGTATGTCAGGCTCCGTATAATGAACCGGAAAACGGAGGAGCCCGGGCAGGCTGATGCCGAAGTCAGGTCAAACCTGATGATTGAAGTCGAAGATACAGGGATCGGCATAAAGCAGGAGTCTGTTGGCCGGATTTTCGCTTCGTTCACGCAGCAGGAGGGTCAGAGCACAAAAAAGTATGGCGGCACCGGGCTTGGTCTTGCCATCACGCAGAAACTGGCTCAACTGATGAACGGTCACATTGAAGTGGACAGTGAACCGGGCAAAGGAAGTTTGTTCAGGGTCACTTTCCGTGATGTTTTGTCGTCAGATACCGGCGAAGGAACCGAGGCCTTCCAGTCAGGCGAAACCATTATCAGGTTTGAGGATGCGCTGGTGTTGATCATTGATGATGTGCCCGACAACCGGGAATACCTTGGGGAGATACTCAGTGAATTCGGCCTGCGTTCGGTCAACTCCGAGAATGGCGAAGAGGGACTTAATAAAATGAATAAGTTCCATCCCGACCTGGTCCTGACCGATGTGAGGATGCCCGTCATAAACGGTTATGAATTCGTGAAACGAGCCAAAGCGGATGATAAAATAAAGCATATCCCGGTGGTGGCCACCACTGCCTCCGTACTCGACGAAATTAAATGGAAATACAAGGAGTATGGGTTCGACCAGGTGCTGCTCAAACCCATCGAGATCGATGCCCTCATCAAAATTCTCCGGCAATTCCTTCCCTGTTCTGTCCAGGGTGAATCAGAAACAGCCCGCGAAACACCGGAAGTGCACCCTGAACTCCCGATACTCCTCCCGCTGATCAATGAACAATTGATCCCCTTGTGGGAAAAAATTGCCCTTCAGCCCGCCATGGAGGATGTTGAACTGTTTGCTGACCAACTGATTGATTTCGGCCTCCGGCATCATTCGGAAAGCCTTGTGAACTATGGCAATCTCCTGAAGGAATGTATCGCCAGCTTCGAGGTTGACCAGATGATCAGGCTGATCAGGAACTTTACCAAAGACCTCGGGATTGATCTCCGGGAATCCTGACCCCCTTTGTTTTATACCTGCAATCAACAACGAAATAAAATATTTTAAAAATAATTTGGTTTGCATTATAAACTTGTTTATATTTGCGACTTATTTATAAACATTGATAACATGGAAAACACATTGAACCAACAGGAGAGCCTTGAGCTGATCGGCAGGATGATCAGTTCGGCCAGGAACAATCTTCAGAAAGGCACCGGGAAAATATTCCTTTTCTGGGGATACCTTGTCGTAACAGTAAGTCTTGTGAACCTGTTCTTACTGTTCACCCTGGCCGGCGAGGACCGTTATCTTTCCTATATCGTCTGGTGCAGCATGCCCCTTGGACTGTTCTTTCATTTCCGCCTGGTGAAGAAGGTCGACCGCGAAGGGGGAGTCAAGACATACACCGAACAGGTGCTCGATCATGTCTGGATCGCCTTCAGCATTTCGGTTCTCACAGTGGTGATCAGCATGCTGGTTGCTTCGATCCCCGGGCTGAACGCCACCGACTCACGGTTTGCATTCATGAGCTGGATACACTGGGCATTCCTGATACCGGTCATGCTTATCCTTTACGGCTTTGCATTGTTTGTTTCGGGCAGGGCCTATCAGTTCATGCCTATGGTGATGGGTTCACTGGTCTGCTGGGTGATGTCATTTCTCATCTTCCTGCTCATGCGGAGCGAATATATCCTTGAACTGCAGCTGGCAGCCCTGATCGTTTCCGTGGTCGCCGGGTATATCGTTCCGGGTCACCTGCTTCGCCATAAGGAGAACGGTCATGTATAAGGAACTTGACCCGTTGCTTCATTCTCAGCTCAGGCTGGCAATCATGTCGATCCTTATCGCGTCGGAGGAGGCCGATTTTGTCTTCATCCGAGAAAAGACGGGGGCCACGGCAGGCAACCTCAGCGTGCAGATCGAAAAACTGAAGGAAGCCGGGTATATCACGGTGAAAAAGACTTTCCGGGGAAAGATGCCCCGGACGGTTTGCCGGAAGACACCTGCCGGGACAGACGCTTTCGAAAAATATGTGGAGGCCCTGAGAGGATATATCGGGACCTGATGGCTCTGACCCCAGAGGTCGTCCTGTTACCTCCGTATCACCAGTTTCTCGCTGAACCTGCCGGCCGGAGTGATATAAACGCAGTGATACACCCCAGGAGTCCATTCACTGGCATTGAATTCCAGGTTGTATATCCCGGGGTCGCACCGCTGGTCAAGCAGGGTGGCTAAAGGACGTCCCTTCATATCAACGATCTCCAGCACATACCTGCCGGCCTGTATGGCGGCGATATGAACATTGATCCAGCTTCCGCCAGGATTGGGGTATACGGTAATGATTTTGCTTTTGTCGGGAGTCGGTAACGGTCCCTCCACCCCTACCGGTCTCACCACATTCTGGTTCAGCGCCTGCAATACCGGTGATTTGTATAGCGAGTCATTCTTTTTGTAAACCACCAGGGCAATATTGGTGTTTTCGGGAACCCAGGCCGTATCGATGGCAATCTCAAACTGCTTCTGGATCGACTGTTGCGATGGCCACACCGGACCGATCAGTGAGTCGCCCTGCGCAAAATATTCCAGCTTCCGTATCACGTGATCGTTAAAATATTCATTCCGGAAAGGCAGTCCCTGCACATCGGGTGTCGAGCAACCGGTCATGGTCCGGTGCATCTGCTTGATATTGCTTTCCGTAACGAAAATGTTGTACCAGCAGGCTCCCTGCAGTTCTTCGGAAAGATTTTTTAAAGTATAATCAAGCGTCACTTTCCTGGTTACCGGATCCCATGATTTCGAATTGATTTTGATCTCGACAGGCGCCTCCGGACTTTCCTCATACCGCTTCCCGATCGAATCGGCCACCTTTCCATACGGTGTATCATAGCCCTGGCCGTCTATAAACCCGCTGGGTTCGTAATCGGCATGAAAAGTAAAAAAGATCTCCTTGCCCTGGTATTTGTTGAAATGCGAATTTGGCATCGGGCTGTGCAGGGCGATGACGATGGTTTGCGGGTAATTCGGGACGACCGAATGACGGATGATGGAATCCATGCAGGAACAGGGACCGCAATCGGTGTCGGTGAGGTTGGACAACACCACGTTGCGCGGATTCTGGGCGGCGCCGGAGAAAACCAGTGCCAATGTCGTCAGGATTGTGAAAATAACCGGTTTCATTTGATAGTTTTTAATTTCATTGGTCCAACATTAATGAACACTCAAGGGTTGTATGAAGATTGTGCTGATGGGCATTTCACATTATTCTGATCGCAATATATGAAATGCTAATATAAAACAATTCCAGATGTTCCTTGCATCCTGATCTTAGATTGTAATGATGTTTTTTGTAAATGTGCGCTACCAGGTCGAATAAAAATCCGTATGGCCCGGAAATGAATTCAGATTGGGTTCTTCAATGTTTGACTGACAGTGAACCCGCGCAATCATCGGCAGGATTCATCCGTGGTTTAACGCCATCATCAAAGATTATGTTTAAATTGCAGCTTATTAACATCCCTGATCATTTTAGCACCATGATAGCCGGATACCTTCAATTTGCTCCGCAGTTCGGAGAAAAAGAGATGAATTTCGACACAGTTGCCGCCCTTGCAAAAGATATTAGCGCCGACCTGCTCGTACTTCCCGAATTGTTTGCCACGGGCTATGCGTTTACCTGCGAAGATGAGGTGCAGTCGATGTCGGAACAGTCCAAGGGTCCGACGGCACTTTTCCTGGCTGAACTTGCCGGCATGACCGGGGCGATCGTCGCGGGCGGCTTCATCGAAAGCGATGGCGCTTCGTTCTACAATTCGATGCTGATCTCCGATTCCGTGAAGATCCTCGGAACCTACCGGAAACTCCATCTCTTCAACAAAGAAAAACTCTGGTTCACTCCAGGCGACCGGCCTCCCCGGGTAATCGAAACCCCGGTTGCCAGGCTCGGGCCCATGATCTGTTTCGACTGGATCTTTCCCGAAATGTGCCGGACCTTGGCCCTGCAAGGGGCCCAGGTGATCGTCCATCCCTCCAACCTGGTGCTGCCCTGGGCCCAGCGTGCCATATTCGCCCGTTGTGTTGAAAACAGGGTGTTTGCCGTCACCGCCAACCGGATAGGACGCGAACAGCGGGGAAGCGACGATTTCACCTTCACCGGCGGCAGCCAGATCATGTCATGCGCCGGCGAGATCCTTTCTTCAGCTCCAATGGATCAGCCATTTGCCGGATTAGCCGAATTTGATCCCAAAAAGGCCGATCAGAAGATGATCAACCCGTTTAATGACCTGCTGGGAGACAGGAGAACGGAATTTTATATTTACGATTGAACAATCGTAAATCACTTTGGCAGCAGCTCCTTTGTCTTGAGTTTCGTGGGGGCAAAGATCCCGATCACGCCGTTCAGCCCCACGCTCATCACGATATTATAGAAAAAGGCCAGGAAAGCCAGAAGTAAAAGCAATCCGGAAAGTCCGGCCAGGATCATGTACCCGTTGAATTCACCGTTCTCATAGATCGAGCGGCGAAGCATCCCGTTCAGTCCGGCCATCCCCATAAAGGCCCCCATGCCGATGCCTCCGATGAGGTGTGCCCAGAAATGGAAGTTGGCCAGTTTCTGGCTGTATAGTTGTGCGCCATTGGTGACGATCGGGAAGAGCAGGTATATCGCTGAATAGAGCGTCATGGTCAATCCTACCAGGACAGCCACATGAACATGCGGACCCACGATCCATTGGGTATTGTGCAGGATGCGGTTTAGTCCCAGATCGGCCTGCATGATACCAGCCGGAACAGCCAGGGCAAATCCAAGCAACCCGCCCAATAAAAACTTCAGCGGATTGGTCATCTTGAGCGGACGAGCGCTCCAGAGCGTTGCAAGGGTGATAAAAAAGGCGAGACCCTGTGTGATGAGTTCAAAGGCAGTCACCATTTCACCTGAAGCCACTTTGAGGAAGCCCGGCTGGGCCTGATCCGACAACAAATGATGCGACCATACGGTCCATGAAACGACCAGTTCAACCAGCAGGGCGCCGCGTGCAATGTTCTCCATGAAGAGCTTTTTTCCGGTGATCATGGTAGCCAGCAGGTACCAGGTACCGGCCACGAAGATCAGCACCAGGCCGTCGGCTATCAGGTCGAGTCCCCACCAGAACCAGTTTTTATACAGCAGGGCATCAACCGCCGAATGTTTCAGACTGAAACCAAGAAGTTCCGCCACCATGTAAACCAGGATCAGCACCCCGGTGAACAGAATAATTCCCGTGTTGAAGGCCATGTCGACAGTTCCGCGGGCAATGGCGGCCACCGGCAATGAGACCAGGTGTTCCGTTTTCTTTCTCCTGAAAAGATTGACCAAGCCGCTCCAGCCGATGGCCGAACCGATCAGTGCACCGGCTGGTTGTTTGGGCCAGCCTTCAGGCGTGTAGGTGATGGTGGCAAAAATGTTGATAACAAAGAATGCCGTGCCCAGCATGACCAGTGCCACACCCACGATGAAAAAGGTTCCTCCCCATACGCTGAATTGCGTGAAATCGGCCGGTAAAGGCCAGTACAGGGTGTACAAAGGAGCATAATGGCTCAGGAAGCCGGAGAACCAGAATACAAAGGTACCGACGGCGATCAGCCAGAGAGTCCAGGTGCCTAGTTTCATGCTCCAGAGGGGCTTCTTCATCAGGAACGGCACCAGGAAAAGAAATGCGCCGCAAACAATGGAATAGGTTGATCCGAAGATGCCGACCAACGGATGGGCCGTAAGAATGGCAAAATACTGATACGATGGAATAGCCTCAATGGGCTGAATCTGGTAAATCCGCATGATCATCCCCTCGATCACCGCGAAGGCATAATAAACAAGGCCCACCACGACGAACCGCAGGATCATCTTCTGCATTGGGGTCAGGCTGTCGGGCTTGAACAATCCTTGTTCCCCGTATAAAAAGGTCTTTGTAAAACTCATATCCTTATAATTTTGAATTTTGACATTTGAATTTTGAACTGTTACTCAACCACCTCCACGGCATCTTTGACCACCATGTTAACCCCTGCAGGCCCCGAATACTCCGTCGACCGGATGGTGTAAACACCCGGCTTGTCGAACTGCCACAGGATGTCATTTTTATGACCCGGGATCACCTGCATCTGGAACAGCATCGAATGATCCTGGCGGAAAAGGCCGAAACCATAGGTGAGATCTTCGGAAGTGACATTGAACAAGGCTTTTTCACCGGTTTTGATGATGAGTTTCTCAGCAGGAAGGATGAACTGATGATCCTTCATGGCAATGTCGAAGGTCTTGTCGGGCTGGATCGTGCTGCGGTTCAGATCCATCGGGACCCACGGGATCGTATTGTAAGTCACAATATGCAGCGACACTCCAAGCACAACAAGCATGGCAACAAACGAATAAAACAAGGCCGTACTGACCTTTGATTCCCGGGCCGGTTTGGTCACTTTAACCGCGAACCACCCCACTAGCAGGATGATGGCAATGCAATAACAGGTGTAGGCAACGGTCTGCCCCCACAGAACAACATTTGAATCTACCATAAAATTTCAGTTTTGATGTGATTGAATCTTGTTTCGGTCCCGGCCTGGTACATGGTTTTAATTCACGGCCGGGTTATGTGGATTGGAAAAAATCATTTTCTCCCGGTTTTCACTTTTTCAGGCTTTCAAGGGTGGTTTTCGTCAACACCTCGTTCATTTTATCGCGTACTTCCACCCAATCACTGTGCAGTCCGCAGGAACCTCCACTCACGCAGCCGGCAAATCCAAGAATGCACCGGCTCATCGCACCGGAGCCCTCCATCAGGTCGATGATCTCCTTGATGGTGATCTGCCCGGGATCGCGACTAAAAACAAATCCGCCACTCCGGCCCCTGGAACCCGAAATAAGCCCCGCTTTGGACAGATCGGTCAGCAGCCGGCGCAGGTACCTGCGCGGGATCTTGAGCTCTTCATACAAGTATTCGGCCGAATAAAGCTCCTTCTTACCAAGCGCCATCGTTGCCAGTACCCGCAAGGCGTATTCAGTGGTTTTGCTGAGATTCATATTTTACTACCTTTTGGTATTATTTTTTGCGAAGATAAACAAAGATTTTAATCTGCAAAACATTTCCCCTTTTTCTTCTCCATTTCTGAAATTCAATCCTGTGAAAATCAAATCACCCGATTTTTGTTTATCTTTGAATTAGAATACCATAAAACCATTCCACATGAAAACATTGATCCTTCTTTCTGTGTCCCTCAGCCTTACCATGGGGGTCATAGGCCAATCGTTCAAAAATGCCGTTCCCCGCGACCGTTTCCGGCAGGCTGCTCCGGCTGTGGAAACCGACCTCCCCGCGATGCCTTCGCAACCGGGAAATTTTACCGCCAATTCAAAAGCCGCCCTGGAGCAGGTTCTCGGCGGTTCGCGTTATGACATGCAGACCAATCAGTCAATGGCCAGCAGGCTGATCCTGTTTCCCGACGGTACCATGTCGGCCGCCTGGACCATGGGATTCCAGGAAACGGCATTCCCCGACCGGGGTACGGGTTACAACTATTTTGACGGATCCACATGGCAGGCGCCCCCCTCGGCCAGGATCGAAAGTTTCAGGACCGGCTGGCCCTCCATCCAGCCCTGGAATGGCAACGGCGAGATCATTGCCTGCCATACCTCAGGCACTTCGAACGTGTTTATCGAGACTCGCCCTGTGAAAGGTACCGGTGCATGGACCGTCCAGACCCTCCTTCCCCCGGCCGGTGCTTCGGGGATCGGCTGGCCGCGGCTCATGACTTCAGGTCCCGATCACAACTTCATTCACCTCATCATGATCACGACGCCCACCGCCAGCGGAGGTACCGCCTTCCAGGGTCTCGATCCGGCCCTGATCTATTACCGCTCATCAGATGGCGGAACCACCTGGGATCAGGAAGCGGTGGTCCTTCCGCAACTCACCTCAGCCGATTACGACGGGTTCGCAGCCGATTCGTATGCCTGGGGAACACCACACGGCGATACGATCTATTTCGCGGTGGGCTCGCCCTATGTCGATACCTTCATCATGCAGTCGACCGACAATGGAAACACCTGGACCAAGATCCCCATCCTCAGTAATGCTAATAAAAAGATACCGGCTGGAACCACCTATCTGCCCGAATGGAAGAGTTCCGACGGATCGATGGCAGTCGAGCTTGACCATTCCGGTATCTACCACGTTGCTTTCGGGGTCGGAGCCGGTTTCATCGACAGCGGAAGTAAATACATTGTAGGAAATTATAACGGCCTGGTATACTGGAATTCGACGATGCCGATGGTCAAAGACAGCCTGGATCTTGACACGCTTGATGCACACGGGCAGTTGCTGGGGTATGCCGTGAACGGGCCCGGCCCGGGCGACACCCTGGTGGCTGTGCCCTTTTACCGGACCGCCCTTACCAGCTTTCCCCAGATCACTGTCGACGACATCAACAACATCTATTTCATCTGGTCACAGGTCGTCGCCGGTAATCCGTCGCCCGACCCGTACAACTACCGCCATATCTGGGGCAGGGCCAGGTTCAATCATCACGGCTTCGGTGACCCGATCGACCTGAACGAAGGAGTGCTCTACTTGTTTCAGGAATATGTTTACATTTCTCTGGCCAAGGCGCTCAAGGGTGATTACCTGCAGATGATTTACCAGACATCAGCACAGCCGGGGTCCAACATCGCGTCGAGCGAAATTCCTGTTCACGATGTAAACATTGAATACCGGCAGGAGCCATATTCTATCTTTCCCATCGGTGTTGGTACCAGGCCTTCAGCAACTCCTGTGAATTTTTATGTTGGCCCGGTTTTCCCCAACCCTGCCAGTAACCAGACCTCATTCGAACTGAAGATCGCTGCAGCAGCCAGGGTATCCGTCAGGATCAGCGATTTTACAGGCCAGCAAATGATGAGCATGGACCAGGGAGAAATGGCGCCTGGCAGGCATCAGATCAGCCTGGATGTCAGTCGCCTGACCCCTGGTATCTACTTTTACACGGTCAGCATCAATGGCGAAAAGGTAACCCGGAAGATGATCGTCGGTTCGTGATTTTCCTCTATTTTTGATGGAAAATTTAACCGATGTTCGCTGTTCATTCCGTCTATCTGAAGCCCATCGAAGAGGTCGACAAGTACCTTGAAGCTCACCGGGCTTTTCTGAAACCCCTTTATGACAAAGGCATTGCCATTTGTTCCGGGCCCAAAGTGCCGCGCACCGGCGGTTTCATCCTGATGAAGGCCTCGAACCGTGAGGAAGCGCTAGAGATCATGAAACACGATCCCTATGTGATCCACGGCGTAGCTCGTTATGATGTGATTGAGTTTGAAGTGAGAAGCCGGGCGGAGGGGTTCGACAGGTTTCTCTGAACGGGTTTTCGTGCCACTCATCCGGGTTCCTGTTTTAAAATCTCAAAAAATAAAAATCGATCCTGAGGATCATCAACCTGCAAAGTGGTAATAAACAATCTGATCTTATAAAACAACCTTGAATCTCAGATAATGTTAATGACCTTGTCTGCTCCTAATCAAATCTGTTATTAAGTCATCTGTAGCATTATGCCAGGAAAAATGCAAGCATTACCGCCCGCAAAGCCGAAGGCACGGGGCCGGAAACCCAAAGCAAAACAGGAGGCAGCCATCCCCTATCACCGTAAGCCGCATTATATGTCGCTTGAAGAGTGGCAGATCGCTTTGCGAAAACAATTCGTAACAGATAAACCATTTGCCATCAGGAGACTCGATGGTCATGCGGTTTTCACCGACTATTCGGTTTACAATCCCGAAACAAAGAACACCTATAAAGTGGCCATCCGCAGCAACGACCGGGGATTGAATTTCTGTACCTGTCTCGACTTCAAGACCAACCACCTGGGAACCTGCAAACACATCGAAGCGGTTCTCCTTCAGATCAATTCGACGCCCAGGCTTAAAACACTACTGCTGAAAGGCCACACTCCTCCCTATTCCTCCGTATTTCTTCAATACGGCAAGGAGCGCAAAATCAGGCTTCGGATCGGCGCCGATTCGAAGGTTAAGTTTAAGAACATGGCCTGGGAATATTTCGACCGCGATATGAACCTGACGCCTTTTGGCTTCGCCAATTTTGAGCAGTTCAGGATGAAGGCTTCGACCATCGACCCCGATTTCAGATGCTACGACGATGCCCTGGAATTTATTCTTGAATCCAGGGAAAAAAGTAAAAGGCACCAGTGGATTGACGAGCACTATCCGACCGGCGAAGAACTCGAAGGGATCCTGGCCACCAAGCTCTTTCCTTACCAGCGGCAAGGCATCCTGTTCGCTGCAAAAGCCGGCAGGAGCCTGATCGCCGACGAGATGGGACTCGGCAAGACCATCCAGGCCATCGGGGTGGCCGAGCTCATGAAATCAGAATCGGCTGTTACGAGTGTGCTGATTGCCTGTCCCACGTCCCTGAAATATCAATGGCAGTCGGAAATCAAACGGTTCACCCAGAGTACGGTCCAGGTGATCGAAGGGATGCCCCATATCCGCCAGGCACAGTATTCATCGGATGCATTTTATAAAATCGTGTCGTACCATACCCTCACCCACGATCTGGGCGCCATCAACTCCCGTGAATTCGACCTGGTGATCTTAGACGAAGCCCAGCGCATTAAAAACTGGAAGACTAAAATCGCGCAGAGTGTCAAGAAGATTCGCTCCACCTACGCGCTGGTGCTCACAGGCACCCCGCTCGAAAACAAACTGGAGGAGCTCTATTCGATCGTTCAGTTTGTCGATCCGTTCAAACTGGGTCCTTATTACCATTTTCTCGACTACTACCAGGTAAAAAACGATACCGGCCGGGTACTTGGATACAGGCACCTTCATGAGATATCCCACAAATTGTCGGATATCATGATACGGCGTTCGAAAAAAGAGGTGATGTCGCAACTCCCCGAACGGATGGACAAAACCCTCTTTGTGGCCATGACCGACAAGCAGATGGAGATGCACGTGGAGTTTGCCGATGCAGTTGCCCGCATCGTCAACAAATGGAAGCGCCAGGGATTTCTGAACGAAAAAGACCGGCAGCGACTACTGATCAACCTGAACCTGATGCGGATGGTTTGCGACAGCACCTATATCATTGACCAGGAAACACGGCACGATACGAAGATCGATGAACTGATGAATATCCTGGAGGAGTATTTCGACGGGACCGGGGAGAAGGTCGTGGTGTTCAGCCAGTGGGAACGCATGACCAGGCTGGTTGCCCGTGAACTCGAGGCGCGCAACATCGGATTCCGCTATCTTCACGGAGGCGTTCCCAGCCGCGACCGCAAGGCGCTGTTCGACCATTTCAACGGCGATCCCGGTTGCCGGGTCTTCCTGTCGACCGACGCCGGCAGCACGGGCCTTAACCTGCAAACGGCCTCGATGATCATCAATCTCGACATCCCATGGAATCCTGCCGTCCTCGAACAGCGGATCGGACGGGTTCACCGGTATGGCCAGAAAAGCAAAGTACAGGTCATCAACTTCGTGTCGACCGGGACCATTGAGCACCGGATGATCGCCGTGCTCAAATTCAAGACCTCATTGTTCGACGGAATCCTGAACGATGGCGAAGATTCCATCTTCATGGGCGAAGACAAGTTCCGCGAATTCATGAAAACCGTCGAAAGTATTACCATGCCTTCTGCTTCCGAAGAAACAGGAGCGGTTCAGATGACCGGAGACCTCGAGGAAGAAGCAGCCGGGCTGGGAGCAATGCCAGCCGTTGAAATGCAAAATGATCCCGGGGATCCTGCTGCTCCTATATCTGTAAGCCCTATTCCAGGAGATGACGATGTGGTTCCTTTTGATGGCAACCATCATGACAAGGTAGTTGATGGAAAACCCGACAGTACATCACCCGCCGGAAGTACCGGAATCACTGCCGGCAAGGTTGACAGGCAGCCATCCGATGTTGCAGGTGATACAGAACCAGCAGCTGGTTTCGCTGTCGACCGTGCATCAAGCGATGGTTTACAGGGGATGAATGATGACATGCCTACCGGTAACCGACAAGATGTACACTCTTCAGCCCTGGCGCCCGAGCCGGCAGAACTCATCGCCCGTGGGCTTGGATTTTTCAGCGGTCTGGCACAAACATTCTCATCGCCTGAAGCCACCCAAAAGCTGGTGTCATCGATGGTGGATAAGGACCCCCATTCAGGTAAGACGTATCTGAAAATCCCGGTCGATAATGAAAAGGTGGTGGCTGATGCCTTGAATTTATTTGGACAGCTTTTTAAGGCTTTCAAGAAATGACTTTGGATCTGATGTAAAATGAGATCAACCCTTGCATCTAATTCCGGTTTCCGGTTTTTTCGCCATAGCCTGTTTATCCTGGCGATCATCCATATTTCAGTCGGCTGCCACCGGCTGAAGATCGACCGGCCAGCCGAAAATTACCTCCCAACCTCCTATTCGCCCCGGTATTCGCACATCAGCATCCCGGTCGAAACCGATGGCGGTACGCTGAAAAAGCTCATCAACCGCGAGATCAAAGGTTTGATTTATGCCGACACCAGTTTTGCCGACAATGGGAACGACAACCTGATGCTCCGGGCTAGCCGGGGCGACAGCATCGACCTTTCGATCGACCGGAACCAGATATCCTACCGGGTTCCATTGAAGATATGGCTGCGGAAAAAGATCCCTGCAGGAATCCTTGGAATTGATCTGAGCAGCACCCATAATGCCACCGCCGAAGTGGCCCTGAAGTTTAAAACCACCATCAGCCTGAACAAAGACTGGGGTATCCAGGCAACCACCCTCTCCGATGGCTTCGAATGGATCTCCTATCCCCAGGTCATGGTTGGTCTGATGAAGATTCCGCTGCCGGTGATCGGCGATCTGCTGGTGGAAGAGAACATGCCCCTGATCACCCGCGAAATCGACCAGAGCATCAAAGCCTCCTTCAACCTCAGGAACAATATGTCCGACGCCTGGATCGCCATGCAAAAACCCGTGCTGATCTCTCCCGAAAATGCCCTTTGGCTTAAGATCTCCCCGGTTGAGATCAGCACCGTCCCGATCGCCGCTTCCGGCAACTCCATCCGTCATACCATCAGCATGAAGGCCCTGATCCAGGTTTATTTCGGAAATGAACCAAAGGCTGAAATAAACCGGATCCTTCCGCCACTGAAAATCACCAGCGCCATCCCCGATCACTTCACCATCAATTTTTCGCTCGACATTCCGTTTGCCCGCATCAACGAAGTAGCCGGGAAACAATTCAAAGGCTATGTGTACAACTATTCCAGGTACAGCATCACGGTCCAGGACATTGCCCTTTACGGCCAGGGTGAAAATCTCATCGTTGCGCTTTATGTCGACGGCAGCGTAAGGGGAGCCATCTACCTCGCGGGGAAACCGGTCTTTGACAAAGGCACAAATTCAATAAGATTTGAAAACCTCGATTATTCCATCAGTACCAAAAACGTCCTTGTCAAAACGGCATCATGGCTTTTCAAATCGGGACTGATCAGGAAGATATCCGAAAGCCTGGTATTTCCCTTTGGCGACCAGCTGGCTGATGCGCGGAATGAAATCGGTTCCTATCTCAGGAAAAGTCAAACCCTGAATTATCTCGAAATCTCGGGCGAATTGCTGAAACTCGACGCCGACAAGATCCTGATCTCTCAGGAAGCGCTTAAAACCTATTTTGAGCTGGAAGGGAAGGTCAGGGTGAGGATTGCGGAATAATCCCGGAAGGAAAATTGAACTTTTTTTGTACCCTTTCAACCCGTTTAATAAAACTTTTGTACTTTCATCATCAATACCACAATCTTAGACCTATGAAAATTGAGAGTATCCGGTTGAAAAATTTTAAAACCTTTAAATCGTTAGAACTTACGGAAATCCCTCAACTTGCTGTATTCGTCGGAGCTAATGGAACCGGGAAGTCCACTCTTTTTGAGGTATTCGGCTTTCTACGTGATTCGCTGAATAACAATATCAGGCAGGCGCTCCAAAAACGGGGCGGTTATAAAGAGGTAATTTCAAGGGGTGAAACAGACAATATCGAAATAGAACTGCAATTCCGGATAGAAATTGCACAAAAAGAGAGGCTCGTGACATACATCCTCATACTTTCAGAATCCGATGGTATTCCAATCATCGAAAGGGAGATTCTTCGATATAAAAGAGGCAGTTACGGATCGCCATTCCATTTTTTGGATTTTAAAACCGGCGAAGGATATGCAATAACCAACGAAGAAATGTTTGATAAACCGGATGCCGAGCTGAGCCGTGAATTTCAAAAGCTCGGATCGCCAGATATACTTGCAATCAAAGGATTGGGACAATTCCAGAAGTTTAAAGCTGCCAATGCCTTCAGAACTTTTATTGAAAACTGGCATGTTTCTGACTTTCATATCACGGATGCCCGCCCTAGCCAGGAGGCAGGATACGCCGAACATCTCTCGCCCACCGGAAACAATCTTCCCCTGGTGGCTCAGTTTATCTTCGAAAAACATCCCAAGGTTTTCGATACCATCTTATTGAAAATGAAAGAACGGGCGCCGGGAATTTCCGACGTTAAAGCTGTGGCAACTGAGGATGGCAGAATCATTTTAAAATTTCAGGATGGCAGTTTCAAAGATCCATTTATTGCCAGATTTGTCTCTGACGGAACCATAAAAATGTTTGCATACCTGGTCCTTTTATACGATCCGAAACCGCATCCTCTTCTTTGTATTGAAGAACCTGAAAACCAACTCTATCCTACTCTGATGGAAGAACTTATGGAGGAATTCCGGGATTATTCAAACAGAGGAGGTCAGGTGTTTATTTCGACCCATTCACCCGATTTACTCAATCATGCTGAATTGACCGATGTGTTCTGGCTGGTGAAAAAAGATGGTTTTACCTCCATACAAAGGGCAAATGATAATGAGCTGATTTCGGCCATGTTTGCCGAGGGGAATCAGTTGGGTTATCTCTGGAAGCAGGATTTCTTTAACGGCAGTCATCCAAAATGAGAAATCTTCAGGTTGAAATACTCGTAGAGGAACCCTCTATGAAGCATTTTTTGGAAGGCATTCTTCCAACAGTCCTTCCGGATGATGTCATTTTACATTCAAACTGTTTTATCAGAGTCCATGAAGGCAAACAACATCTCCAGAAAGAGATTCCAAAAAAGATCAGGGCCTACTGCCACATACGGCGACCAGTAAAAGTGATCATCATTCAGGATCAGGATACGGCCGATTGCGTTGAACTTAAACGAAAATTAGTACGGCTGGTCGAAGAATCGGGAAATCTACCCCATCTTATCCGGATTGCATGTCGCGAACTGGAAGCCTGGTACCTGGGAGATATGGATGCCCTCGAACTGATTTACCCCGGGTTCAAGGCAGATCATTTCAGAAAATGGGCAAAATTTCGCGACCCGGATCACCTGATGGCATCGGAAGAACTAAAGAAGCTGATCCCAGAATTTCAAAAGGGCTATGCTTCAAGGGAGATTCCGAAACATATAAATCTTCTGGGAAATTCAAGCCGCAGTTTCCACCATCTGATTACTGGATTTCAAAAATTTTTAACCCTCTGAGAATGTCAGATCCAAAATAAAACACCTATAAACCTACCGCTGAATGTATAGATGAGTTGAAATATTTTCTTCATGAACATTTTCTTTATGAAGTTCATATGTTAAACTATACTTCTAAGCAATTAAGTTCAAGGAGAATGTGTAATGACGAAAAGAATGTTTATATTGAATCCTTTGTTTTACATTCAAGAACTCTGATTGAATTCTTGACCAATGAAAAAAAGAAAAAGAAAGATGATATACTGGCGATAGATTATAACACTATTACTGGTTCTTGGAAAATAGCACTTGATGAAAATGACAAGCTTATCAAAGATATTAAGGAGCGTGCAGACAAAGAACTTGCACATCTTACTCTGAAAAGAAAAAGTGGACAAAGTGATGAAAAATTATGGGATTACGAAATAATTCGAAACTTACTGAATGAGGTAATTAGCCTATTTATTAACGATTTAGATAAATACTATGACAAAGAAAATTGGAAAAGGCGTTGTGAATTGTTACAATCGGAGAAATATCAATTTTAATTGACAACTACAAAAGAAGCATGTATGTAAATTGTAAACAAACTGAATAAACGTTCCCAAGTCATTTGGAGATACTGTCTAAAATTTACAGCTTAAAATTTTCATTTGACAAATGAAGAATCAAAATGCCCTCATTATATTAAAATGTAACCTTATGTTGAATCAAAATATTGATGACAATTACCAATTTCAAGCTGAAATTGAATGGCACCAAGATTATACTATGAGTGATGGTAGCTATACTATTGGTTTACATGTTAATGTTTATAATCATGCCAATAGACGAAGGACATTCAAAATCGAATCCGCTAAATATCGAACATATAATAGAATGCAAATAGAGCAAGACTATTTTCTTTGCGGATATTATGAGGGTAAGGATGATTATTTACTTCCAAACTCCATCGCTAAAGCAGTGTTAATCTTTAATCAAAACAAATTGAACAGAGTCTCAGAAGGTGATACGATTTATATTCCAATCAGTTTACTTAGTGAGGGCATTGAATTAACGTTCGTTTTTCAATATTCTTATAACAAATGGCAGCTAATAGAGAAAACAAAAATTGATACAGAGATAAAATTAAGCCCTGCGCAACTAAAAAAAGATCTACTAAAAAAAATAGAACGATTTGATGCTTTTGAGGAAAATCTGCATATCAGTATTGAGAATATATCCATTGAAGTTAATCGAGATAATAGTTTTACGGTCCATGGAGAATTGCATAGTAAAAATGGAACACAATTGAAACAATTTGTTGCTTTAGTTTGTGTATTATATGACAGGGAAGGTTCAATCATTACGCAAGACTATACATCCTTTAATCCAGAAAA
>CAYYPH010000052.1:0-26668 GCA_964473485.1 uncultured Prolixibacteraceae bacterium
TACAAGCTGGCTTCAGGGCACACCCGGGCAGTCACGTTGATGCGCATATTACCTCTGACAGTAGTTTCTGCAGCAGCATCACCTCTTCGATGGTGGCCAGTGAGGCATCGCGGGCTGAACATGTTGCCATTGCCGATCCCGCCGGAGCTGACCATCCCGTGTTGATCCTTTATCCCAATCCGACACCCGGGCGGATCACGGTGGAATTTCCAGCAGCCGGCATTTCGGGGACCATCCAGGTAATGAACATGTTTGGTGCGAAGACAACCCCCATATCCTTCAGCAACCAAAAGAGTTTTGTTCTGGATATCGGGAACCATACCCCGGGGTTATACCTGGTCATCGTCCAGGCCGACGGGCAAGTCATAACCGGCAAAATCGTGAAGAACTGAACGGGTGCGTCTTCACCGTCAACAAAACAATACCGATCGGTGAACCGTGCCGGGATGATTTTTTTATATCTGCAACGACAGCATAACCGAAATTATTTATTTTTTCTAAATCAGGATACAAATCCATAGCAGGTACAAATACCTTGCGACTGGTGAGGATATTCTGTTGTATTAATGTCATCCAACAACATCCTGAAGCATTGAACCGGTTTTGTATCACTTTCGACGTTGAACAGTTTGACCTTCCGAGCGAATACGGGATCATCCTGCCCCCTGAGGAACAGACCGAAGTGACGAGGAAGGGACTCCAGGCCGTGCACGAGTTGATTTCATCCCTTCCGGTTACCGCCACGTTCTTTGTAACAGGCACCTATGCGAAGTACGACAGGCAAGGGATCAGCGATCTGTCGCAGAAGCATGAAATCGCTTCGACCGCGTGTGGTTCTTGCCGTGTGGATACTGGCTTCATTGGGAGTGGTGGTAATGCAATGCGTGATCGGTACCAACCGCGAAATCAATAATTTCCTCATCTTTACCAACAGCTTCCATCACCTTTCGGAAGGCTTGAACCTTTACCAGGCATATCCTGCCGAGCATTTCGACTATTACCTGTACGGGCCGGTATTTGCCCTGCTGATGGCCCCGTTTGCCATGCTGCCCCTGTATGTCAGCTATCCGCTTTGGACCCTGCTGAATGCGTTGCTGCTATACTATGCCGCCTATCTGTTGTTCTGGGCGGCCGTGCTCTTTGCACTGCCCATGATTTTTACCGGCTTCGACTATACCATCAGGTGTTATGGCGACTGGTACCAGGCATTGCTGAACAAGAATGCGGTGTCGGTGGATCCCTCGAACACACGCACCGACGTATGCGTGATGGGAATGGTACGCCGGATCTTCCAGGCCCCCTATCTTTCGAACCTTTGGTTTATCATTCCCGGACTGATCATCTTCTTTTCGGCCTACCTCAACACCCCGAAGTACAATGAGGTTCCATTTCAACTCCGGCTCCTGGCCTCCGCGTTGCTCTTCATCATCCTCGCCAGCACCGGGTCGGAGTCGCCCACCCTTCTCATTGGCTTTACGGGGGTTGCCATCTGGTTCATGCTGAGCCGGCGAAGATGGTACGATCTTCATTTGCTCTGGTTCGCGCTGGCGGTTTCCAGTTTTTCGCCCACCGACCTTTTTCCCGCATATATCAAGGAACAGTTTATCATCCCTTATGCGCTGATGGCCTTGCCGCTGCTCCTGGTCTGGCTGAAGCTAAGCCTCGAACTCACCGGCGACAACCCGGTATTCGGGAAGAGGCGGGATGCCGGTGGCTGCTCTTTATAGACATATCCGGGGAGCTAAATGACCTCTCCCCGGCCTGCAGCTTCTGAACGGGTTCTTCAGCCATCCGGTCGATTGAAACCAGGGACGATTTTTGATGCAGCCGGTCCCCGATCGTTCCACGATCTCATCGAAGTTGTATATGGATGCCATAAGTAGTATCGGATGATGTTTTATTCATCGAACGGAATCCGACGGCAAAAATTACGATGGCACTTCCTTTTTCACAACATTTAGCATACATTTGCCTTATTATAACCCTAAAGGGATTAAGGCAATGCGACGATATGCGATTTCAAATAACACTGCGAACTGCCTGACAAGTCGCATCCTCCTCTTGTCGATCTTTCTGGTCACTCCTTGGATCATCAAGGCACAAACCACCGACAGCCTTGCACTGCTTCTGCAGTCGGCGAAAGGAGCTGAAAGGGCACGCCTGCTGAATGAACAGGCAAAACGCCATACCGAAGATACACCCGCCAAAGCCATCGAACTGGCAACTGAAGCGCTTCATATGGCCAGGTCGCAAAAGAACCAGCCGGAGGAGGCGAAAGCGTTGCGTTATATTGGCGATGCAACCTACAATCTGAACAACATCAGGGAGGCCATCATTCACTACAAACAATCCGGCGAGGTTGAACGGGACATTGGCGGAATTAATTCAGAGGGTTACGCCAGCCGGTTGGGCGATGCGGGGTATTGTTACTACGCGCTTGAACAACCGACGGAGGCGCTGAAATACTTTCAGGAGAGCCTCGATCTCTCGGTCAGAAACGGATACGACGTACAAGCGGCAAGCATGTATGTCAACATCGGAAATATTTATACCCGATGGGGCGATTATGGAATCGGACTCGAAAATTTCCTGAAGGCGTTAGAGATTGACCGGCGCCTTGGCGATTCAATCCAGGTGTCGACCGATCTGAACAACATCGGTAAAATATTTGAACACTGGGGCCGGTACGACGAAGCCGTCCGGTACTACTCACAGAGTCTTGACATTGCCAGAAAGGCAGGCAACAAGCAGATGATCGCAGTAAGGCTGAACAACCTGGGCATTGTTTATAAAGACTGGAAACGGTTTCCTGAAGCGCTTGAATATTTTCACCAGGCGCTTGCCATAGAGCAGGCATCAGGAAATAACGAAAAAGTCGGAAAACGGCTGGCTTATATCGGGCTTACATACCTCGAAATGGGCGAATATGCCAAATGCCTTTCATACCTTGACCAGGCATTACCTGTCCTGACAAAAACAGGGTTGAACGACGACCTTGGGCGCCTGTATAATTTTTACGGAAGGTATTACCTGGCCACCAAACAGTATCGTGAAGCGCTCGGGAGCTTCAGATCGAGCCAGAAACTGGCCTTGAACAATAACATAAAACCCCTGCAGATGGGCAACCTTCAGGGGATGTCTGAAGCCTATGAAAAACTTTATAAATCTGATAGCGCCCTGATGGTCTTCAAACAGTTTATCGCGATCAAGGACTCTGTTTTCACCCAGGAAACCAACTCAAAACTGTCTGAATTTCAGTCAAAGTATGAGAGTGAAAAAATGCAGATGGAAAATGAGGTGTTGAAAAGGGATGCAAAAATAAACCGCGACAGAGCCATGTTGTCGGGTATCGGTGTATTTACACTGGTTGTCATTCTTGTATCCATCATCCTGATACTCAGATTGAGGTCAAAAAATTCCCGTCAATCGATGCTCATGGCCGAACAACAGGCCGAGCGTTTGAAGCTTGAGTTGGAATTGAAAAACAGTGAGCTGACCTGTAATGCCATGTCGATCATCCGGAAGAATGAGACTGTTTCGGAAATGATGGAGGGAGTGGAACAGGCAATCAGGGCCGGTGATTCGGTTGAGTCGCTCCATACCCTGTTCGAAAGGATCAGGAATGGCGACAAGGACAACAGCTGGAAGGAGTTTGAGATCCGATTCACCCAGGTACATAAAGAATTTTACGACCGGTTGAACGAGCGGTTTCCCGATCTCACGCCCAACGAGCGGAAATTGTGTGCATTCCTACGGCTCAACATGACCACGAAAGATATTGCCTCCATAACACACCAATCCATCCACAGTATCAATGTAGCCAGGACGAGGCTGCGCAAAAGGATGAACCTTTCGGGCCGTGATGAAAACCTGATCAGTTTCCTGATCAACCTGTAATACTCAGCATTCCGGCAGGATTGCAAAATGTGCCTGATATGGTGCAGGTTACATTGATTTCCTTTTCTTCGGGCTCATCGTATAACCCGGTTTTTTCTCCTTGTATCAATAATGTGACCATGCTTTTCGCGGGTGTATTGATGTTGTGATCCTAAAAAGTTGTTCCCGGCCTGGTTTGATCGTATCCTTGCCGAAACTTTTTTCCAATGGCAGAAAAAGAGAGAAGAATTGAAGAGGAGTTCAAATTGCTCAGGGAGCTCGGTCAGGCTGAGAATGAAGCGCTGAGCCGGCTGATTGTGGCCCTGAACAGCGCGCCAGATAAAGAGCGTAAGAAGAATTCACCAACGGATACATTAAAAACCCCTACCCATATGAAAAATTTCTTCATTTTTTTGATGATTTGCCTTTCGGTTCCGATGTTGGTTTTTGCCACCGACCATAAAGTAAACCAGGAACTTGCGCTGTTGGTCGCCGCAAAAAAATTCGCCCACGTCTCCAAATACGGCGGCGGCTACCGTACCCTCAGTCCGGTTGTGCGCATGACCAAAACAAGCGGCGATACGCTGGCCTATTATGTGGTCGGTTTTCCCGGACGGCCGGGTTTTGTGATCGTGTCGGGCAGTAAACTGGTTCCGCCCGTCATCGGAACCTGCGACAAGGATGATTTTGATACTGCCAGGATGCCTCCCCAGATGAAGTCATTTCTGAGAAACTGGGAGCAAACCATCTACCGGAACATCCGGTGGGAGTCGAAGATGAAAAGCAATAACCAGAGCCGTTTCGGCGAGCAGTGGAATTATTTTGAAACTGTCTTTTTTGAGGACACTGATAATGCAGGCTATGTCACAGAACATATACCCCAGTTGATGCATACCACATGGGGGCAAGATTTTCCATACAATGCACATTGCCCGAAATTTACAGGGGCGGAAACTCATTCGGGCTGCGGCCCTACCGCCATGTCGCAGGTGCTCCGTTACCACGAATATCCCGATCATTATGACTGGAGTCAGATAGGTGAATCGCACACCGAATATAATCCGGAGCTGGCCGACCTGATCTCCGATTGCGGTGAAGCGGCAGGCACTGTCTATTTGACAAACGGATCGCCCACCTGGCCCCGTAATGTAGATAATGCCATGGAATATGTTTTTGGATTTCCGAATGCCCGGTATGATGATATACCGAATGCAAGCAAGGGAGACTATGAATACCTTATAAAAAAGAGTCTTGAAGATGGGTGTCCCGTGATTATAGACGGGTATGAAGAGTATAACATATATGACTGGCATTTTTTCGTCATCGACGGGTATGACGGGCTGCCAAACGGATGGCAGGGCGATTTTCATATCAACTGGGGATGGTATGGAATCGCTGACGGATGGTATCAGCTTGCAAATTGTGATCCACCGGACGATATGGGACCATATAATTATAACCAGGGCATCGTACACCAGATCAGGCCTCCGGCAAAAATCACCATGGTGAACCCGTTAAAAGGCGTTACTGTTCCATCCTGCACTCCTATTCCGATTGCATGGTTTTCTGAAGGACGGGCCGCTGATATGGATAGCGCCATGCTGATCGTTTACCAGGAAGATTACCGGAACGGACTGACAAATAATGACCACCTAAACTATGACACCATCTATGGAATTCCAAATCAGCCTGGTCAGAACATCTACATGCATCAGTTTAAAAGTCCCGTCGTTTCGCTGAATAACACAGGGAGGGCTATCATTCAGATCATCCTCCATGGAAGTTATGGTGATTATGCACGTTACCGGTTTTACGCTGAAAAAGTTGAACTGAATGTAAGCCATGGTGAATTTATGGCCTTTACCAGTCCGCCGCAGGGCGCCATCTGGCAGGCCAACATGAACCACGTGGTGTCGTGGAATTACAACCAGAACACCAATCCGACCTTCTTGGTCAAGTACAAAAAGGTATCGGGGCCTCCGTCAGCCTCAGCTTCCGGACAGGTGATTGCCGGTGCCACGAACAATTCGGTCAGTTGGCTGATCCCCCCGATGCTGGAGGGAACTTACCGGCTGGAAGGATACAAGCTTGGAACTCCCGAGATTGTTTGTTACAGCAATACCTTTACCGTTGCGCCCCTGCCCACCATGAATCTCACGCTTCCGCTGAACAACCAGCAAATCCAGCCGGGGAGTGTTTTATCCATCCGATGGTCGTCGAACGCCCAGGAGAACGTGCGCATCAAGCTCCAGCGATGGGATGACTGGAACCCGACCGACACCCTGATCCTGGCCGCATCAACTCCCAACGACGGCGAATTTGACTGGCCGGTACCATTGACGATTACGCCGGGCACACTATACTCAGTTACCGTGCAGGGTGTGATCAATCCCCAGATCACGGATGGCGTATTCTATTTTACGATAAAGAATAACATAACCATCCACAGTCCTGTTGCAGGAAATGAATGGGAGAAGACCAAAAAGTATTATATTACCTGGACGGATAACTTTACTGAAAATGTTGACATCAAGTTATACAATGGGAATTTATTCCTGAGAAACATCGTTTTGAATACCCCAAGCGACGGCTCCCATTACTGGACAGTGCCGTCAGACCTTACGGCCGGATTCAACTATAAGATCAGGATTAACAAATCGGGTGAAAGCCTTGAAGCCTACAGCGATTTTTTTGCTATTAAGGAACTGCTCTATATCAATGTTACAGCGCCTCAGGCAAACGCTGCGTGGCAAAAAGGAGAGAGCTACCAGATAAAGTGGACATCCAATGTTCCCAATGGTTGTAAGATAGAGTTGCTCAATTGTTCGACGTTTCCTCCCCAGGTAACGCTGATACAAAATTTCAACTATTCCGGATTCTTATGGACCGTGCCGACCACGTTACCGGCTCACACCCAGTATAAGATAAAGGTGACCAGTTTCCAGTACCCGGATGTTTCAGGCCAAAGCGAATACTTTTCCATTACTGCCAATCCGGCAATCCATGTAATAACGCCCATCAGTCTGACAAGCTGGCCGTCGGCCACCAATCAGGTGATCGAATGGAGTGATAACCTGAGCGGGAATGTGGATATTTTACTGTATAAATTAGCGGGTTCCCCCAGCGGGCTTATCGACGCCATTGCATGGAATATCCCAAGTACCGGCAGCCATCACTGGTTTCTTCCGCAAACACTGGTTCCGGGCAACGACTATTACATCATTATCAAATCGCGTGAATTTACGTCTGTTCAGGCAGCCTCGAGCCTTTTTACCGTTACGCAGGGAGATTTTATCCTGGTAAATTCACCTGCCCAGGGAGTTCAATGGCAGGCGGGAACAAGCCAGAGTATCGCATGGAATGATAACATCGCCGAAAATGTGATGATCATTCTGCGAAAACCCTCCATCGGCGTGTCGGATACCATTGCACAATCAACCCCAAGCGACGGACAGTTTACATGGCCTATCCCCTACAACACCGTGCAGGCAACCAATTACAACATCCTGATCCGAAGCGTGACCAACCCAAATATCTATGATCTGTCAAGTCCTTTCGAAATCTTTAACCCGGTCGGAAGCTTCATAACGGTAACTTCGCCTGATACCACTTCAGTGTGGAAGATGGGGACGCAGCAAACCATTACCTGGGACGACAATATTACGGGATCAGTATGGATCACACTCTTAAAAGGCAACCTGGCTGCAGCGAATATTGGATTAGTTAATAATGCAAATTCGAAACAGATTACGGTTCCAACCAGTCTGACACCCGGCACCGACTACAGGGTCAAAGTTGAATCCAGTCCGGTTGCCACGGTCTATGACTACAGCCAGTACTTTGAGATCATCCCTGCCGACTTTATTACCTACACCGGACCGGCTGCATTTCGCATGAATGACAGCACTTCGATCACATGGAACGATAACATCAACGAACATGTCAAAATCGAGTTGCTGCATTCCGATACCCTGTTCAGCGTAATAACACCTTCAACCGAAAGCGACGGAAGCTACCTGTGGGCCGTGCCCGGGAACCTGCTCCTTCAAGAGTGGTATAAGATCAGGATTTCGAGCGTAAACAATCCCAACCTGTTCAGCACCTCCAATGCATCGCACATCTATTTCCCCTATTTCATCAATATCACCAATCCACAGGCCGGAAATATCTGGTACAGAAATTCCCTGAATCCGGTTCAGTGGCAATATAACATGGGTAGCGGCGAATCGTATAGCCTGGATCTCTACAAAGGGGGCGATTCGTTGTTCAGAATTCATTGGAACAGCGGGGCAGGATACTATCTCTGGAATATGTACGAGGAGGTATTACCAGGTAATGACTATTCCATCAAAGTGATCTGTAATCAAAAACCCGGGGTTTTCGATTTCAGCGAAATCTTCACCATACTTGATTGCGACAGCGTTATATTTTCTGCCGGTAACGATACGACGCTGTACCTGAATGGTGAAATCGACCTGATAGCCACCGACGGGTTTGAAACCTATTTCTGGACTCCGTTCCAGGGCGACCAACGGGTAAAGCATGTAAACGGAGGTTCTTTTACCGGCCCCGGCACACAGGAGGTCTATTGTACCGCAACCTACACGGAGGGCTGTATTAAGTACGATACCCTGATACTCACTATCGCTGAGCCACCCTGTTTTGCCGATGCCGCTTTTACCGCAACAAGCTATGTTGGCACAGGATTTTGCAATGAGTTTTCCTTCTTTAATACGGGCGATTCGGTGAGCGGGTACAACTATTCATGGGATTTTGGCGATTATAACACGCTGAACACAACAAGCCTGATTGCCAGCCATACTTATAACAGTCCCGGAACTTATACTGTGACCTGCACTGCCTATGACCCGCTGAGAAGCAATTGCCAGGATGTTTACCAGGATTCTGTGGTGATGCACAATCCGCTGACGGTCGGCTTCACCTATTCCACCTCCATTGATACCGGTTTGTTCATCCCCTATGTAACGGAACCGGGAAATTATCGTTTCACCTGGTGGATCGATGGTATTCAGGCCGAAAACCTGATCAGGGACACCATTCAGGCAGATACGTTGCGGGTTATCTTCCCCGAAAACAAGATCTACAATGTGTGTCTCGAGATATGCGATACCCTGCTGGGAACATGTGTAACCACCTATTGCCAGGATGTCTTCATCAGCGAAATTCCCATCTGCCGTAATACCACCTGTTACTTTTCCACTAAACCCAAATACGGATATGGCAGTGGAAACCGCAATATTATCCAAATTACGGGCGGAGTCAATGAAAAACTGACCAATTATGAGGTCATGTGGAATATGGGTGATAATATTCCTCCTTACAATTATCCCTACCCTATGGAATTTGATTACCTATACATTCCTGGTCAGTACATCATATCCATGACCGTCAGTGATATGTCGGGCTGCGTTTTCACATACACCGATACCGTTTCGGCATGGCCAGCCCTTGATCCGGGATTGCCTTTCGCCACCACCGTATGCGACTCGACCAATTTGAACGCCAATCCGGGATACGCCTCCTATCTGTGGAATGACAGCACGACCAATCTGACTTACCCGGTAAACACCAGCGGCACATATTGGGTCACAGTGCTCGACGGCAATGGTTTCTATAAAACAGATACTTCACATGTATCCGTCATGCCTACGGTAAATGTCACCTTAAGTCCATTCCCGGTAATATGCAGTGATGAGCCGGGTTCCTATTTTCTTTCCGAAGGCAGTCCCGCGGGGGGGGTGTATGAGGGAAGTTATATCGCCGGGTATTTTTTTAATACCGGTCTGGCCGGACCTGGCATTTATCCGGTAAGTTATTACCTGCTGAACACGTCGGAATGTGCCGATACGGCAACCGGCATCATCGAGGTTGAACCGGTCTTTACGGGCAATAACTATCTGCAGAACCAGTGGTTCGCGGGGAACTACTATTTCACGGGCGATACCATATTTTCGGGGGAAGAGGTGACCAATACGATCTCCCCGGGGGCCTCCGTTTTTGTACAGGGTTCAAACATTGTACTGAAAGCGGAAAACCGGATTTTCCTGAAACCCGGAAACTGGATCACGGAGGGAAGTAACTTTAATGCACTTATTGGCCCGCTAAGCTGTCTGGGAGATCAACTTGTCCAGAATCCGGTATCGGGTGAAGCCCAAAAAGAGGCTGAGGGAAAGGTAGGGCTTACACTTGCCCCGAATCCGACCCACGGCAAAGCAACCTTAACGTCTGCCTCTGAATCATTATCCGGCTATCAATTAGGTATTTACGATAGCAAGGGGATCCGTGTAATGGAAAACATCATGATCTCGGGCATGCAAATATCTCTTGATGTCAGCCCGCTTCAACCAGGAATATACTTTGTAAGGATATGGAATTCGGTGGATAGCCAAACCTTTAAAATGATCAGGGAATAAAGCCGCGGAAAACCACAGGTTCGGACAGAAATTATGACTGATCGATCGACCGGCCGGTAACATCACGACCGGCCGCCCGGGCGCTCACTTCCGCTCCTTCTCCAGGCGGTCGATCCGGTCGACGATCTCCTGCAGGTTCCTGAAATGGACGATCGTCCGCCTGAATTTCGAGACCTCCATGGCAGGTGTGCCAAGATAACTCATACCGGGTTTGGTCAGGCTTTTCGACACCCCGGTCGCTCCTCCCATCGAGGTGTTGTCGGCAATGGTGAGATGCGGCGCGATCGACACATGTCCGCTGATCAGGCTGTTTTTTCACATGGATTTTATATCCGACAGGCTCCATCGGTTCAGACTTTTTCTGAATCAGTTGCCGGATCGTTTCAAAAATAACCTGAACTTTTCTATCAAGGACTCAAACCGACCTTTCCAGTTCTTCGATCTTCAGCGTCAGTTCCTGGTGCGTTTCAAAAAATCTGCGCATCTGGACGAACGCCCGCATGATGGCAATATTAACTTCGATGGCTTTTGGTGAATTCAAAACCGAGGAAAGCATCGCGACACCTTGTTCGGTAAATGCAAAAAGCTGATAACGAGACCCTCCCCAACTTTAGGTCACAATTTGTGACCTAAAGTTGGTACCTTCAGAGGCATTTAAAATGAACATGAAATCCCCGGGAAACCGACTGATGTTCCTATTAACGGCCTGCTTTAAAACCTTTGTGGGTATTTCATATAGCCTGGCCAGGTCAGCATCCAGGCCGACTCGAAATGGTACACTTCATCCACCATCATCCTGAGCGTCCTGCCCGGCCCGATCATCTCATGTTTTGCAAAGATCCTGGCAACCCGGGTCATGTACGCCACAGGCGCGATGATCTCCAGCACGGCGATGGGATGAAGGGTTGCCTGGTGGTTGTGATGAAGCAATAATAAGCAGCCGTCCATTTCATGGGTGGCGTCAATCCCGGTCTCCTTTCTAAGGTCATCCAGGAAGGCAAAGTACGATCTCTTCATGGCGGGTTTCAGCAGTCTGAGGCTCATCAGCAGCCTGGCCGGGTAAAAGATGGCTTTGTTGTCATCCTTTGCCGGGGGCGTGTAGGAACGGACATAAATGTTCCAAAAACGCTGCCATTAGTGTCAGTCATCTAAAATCAATGGAGTGGGGATAGGTCAGGTTTTGTGTCGCGTCACAATTTGAAAATAAATCCAATATCGAATACCGGAAAAGTGTTGGAGGTTTTTGGCGCCGTCAGGTCGAGTGCAACTCCTGCGCCGAGATTCAAACCAAAACTGCGGCTGATAAAGCAATCCCACCCGGAAGAAAAAACCAGTCCATAGGGTGTACGGGCGTTGGCAACGATCTGCCGGCCATCCTGCCATGAAACATCGGCAATACGTCCGAAATTCCCGAACTGCACATCGAGGTACAACCCTTTGTACGGGAAAAATTTAATGCCGGTCAAAACACTGACAGGGTTGCCGATGATGTTGATCGTGTCGCTATCCGAAAGATAGGGAAAGACCCAGCCGACCCCCACATGCATGCCGATCCCCATGAGCCGGCCGAAACGTGCCTGGAAACGGAAACCCATACCTCCGTAACTGGCGCCCATACCGGTACCCATGCTGAAGAAATAGGTCCCGTTCCCATTGTACAAAAACCGTCCGTTGCTTGTATGGCAGGCGCCTTTGACCTTGTATCTCTCCAAGTACGGCAGGGCCGACAGGGCACCGATGGCCGTCATGACGAGTCCGGCACCCAGGGCCGTAAGGAAGGAACCGGTCTGGAAACCTGGCTGCCCGGATTCAACGAACCCGGCAGCAGGAGAAGCACAGACGGTCAGCACACCCGCCGTGATGAACGTAAAGGAGAAGATCTTCCCCGCGGTTGTCTGCCGTATCCCGACCCCGGTGATATCCGTGAATAGGATCGTGGTGTCGCGGGTCAGATTTTCATTATACAGGGTAAGAGAACTATCGGTCATGCCTGCCAGTTTTCCTTCAAGGCTGGGCTGTAAAAAGTCGTTGCCCGAAAGGTAATGCATTACGGAAAGAGTCTTTCCTTTGCGAATGGCCCATGTCCTGCCGAAATCGCTTCCCCGGAGCACCAGCGAAACCTGTGAGATGGCTGGGACGGCTGTCAGAATCATCAACCCAATGAAGTAAATACTACCTATCCGTTTCATCAGCTATCATTCATTACCCACCGGGACTTGTCCATACACTCCCTTGCAGCGTTATCAAAGGTACTCCTGGCACATCCGGTTACGAAACTGATTTCCGGGAACCCGGTCTTGCCATTTGCATAGATTGCGTTAATGGTTTTCATCCTAAGAAAAAAATTGCATCTTCCCGGCCTTTCCCGGGAAATTCCCTGAACGGTTTGCAGAATCTGCAACAAATTTCGTGGAACGGGTCGTTGCTCGTACCCCAATGGATCATTGCATCCGGAAAACCCATGGAGGAAGGAAAGGGGGAAATAAAAAAACCGAACCCTTTTGACCCCTGCGTTACGGTCCAAATTCATACATTTGTGTTTCTTTATAAAGCCAATGAAAAAGAGCCTTTCGACCATCGGAATATTGATTATGCCATCACCACCGACCTCGCCGTAATCGTGTTTCTGCGTTCGGGTCCTGATTCAACGATCACACCCCAGGACAAGAAAGGAAAGGGGCTTTCGGATGCACAATGCGCTTTCCTGAGAGATGTTTTGTACATCCACAGCAACAAACGAAAAATCATTGTCATGCATCATCCCGCCGTCAATGCCATCGGGACCAACTCCGATGGCACCCCATTTACAGGCGTGATCAACAGCCCCGAGGATTGCTCCATCGCCAATAACAGGACCAGTTTCCTTAATATCTGCGATTCGAACCATGTTGACGTTGTACTCAACGGGCATGAGCATCAGAATGTAGTCGCAAACAGAAACGGGAAGGTGATCCCGGAAAACGGATCCGACAGCACCCGCTATATCCAGACCGCCGCGGCATTTAACCGTTTATATCGAATTATCACGGTCGATCCGGACTATGTAACGGTAAGTGCCCCCATGCGAAGCTGTAATACCATTTATCATGTCAATGAGGCAAACAATGTACTGAACATGTCCGTTTTTCCCAATCTCGCCAGCGACAAGGTCACCATTGAATGTCCTCTGAAAGCCAACATTGAAATTTTGACGATCGACGGCCTATTCATCCAAAAATTGACCACAAACGACCATCAAACAACGATAGACCTGTCAGCATTGTCCCCCGGGATTTACCTGGTGAAAGCGGAAACCGGCAAAGGCGTTGCAGTAAGAAAAGTGCTGAAACAGTAACTGCCCGAAGCGTTTACGTCTGTAATGCAGGGTCTTCATGACGTTAAAATTTAAAGGATGGGTCCGGGAACCCAGTCCGGCGGTTATAGAAAAAAGATCGTGAATAAGGGCGGAATTAATTTCCCGAAAGTAAAAAACTTATGGAAATTTCATGGTTTGGATAAATCAATCTGAAATCAAACCAACTTTTTTGTTATATCTTCGTATTGAATAAAAACGATCCCCATGAAAAAGCCCGACTTCAGATTTTTGACAAACAAACTATTCCTTTCCGGATTGATCACCGGCCTCGTGATCTCGGCCATTGCCATCACACTGATCCTTTCTGCAAATTACCCGGCTCCCGATAAAGGGAACATCAAAGGCACCATGGCCGGGGCAACCTATGTACCGGCATTTGGCGAAAATGGCACAACGCAGGGTGGCGGCACTGAGTGCAATCTTGATTACACGGATGTGATCTTTGACAATGACCCCAACCATACCGTGATCAGGTGTCATGGTAATGTCGGTAACAGTGCAGGCATCGAGGTGGTGGCTATGTCGGTTAACAGCGGGCCATTTTGTTCCGGGGGAGGCGTTTACATTGCCGTTATCCCGGTTGGGAACTGAGATCCTGAAATCTACCTGATAAAATTGGTAATGCCCTTCTTTTCGCGCAATGGCGGAGGAAAGGTACCCGATGCAGCCTCTTTCATCTTCAGCAGCCAGGCCATGTTCCTGCCCAAAACGCGCATGATCTGCACGCCTTCACCATCCTGAGCAACTTCGTTGGGCAGCCTGCCATGAATGACATTCCAGTAATTGGCAGTGGCAATGATCATTTCAGCATAAGCCAGGGGATGTTGGTGGACAACTGGTGGAGGTTAAGAATTTTTTCAGACATGTCAAGGGCGTTGACCGGTCGCTCATTTCCTTACAAGGAACTTCATCACAAACCTCTCAGTGCCGTTTTCGAGCACGAGTGCGTATATCCCGTCACCGGTATTCCCCAGTTCGACGACTATGGCCTGGTCGCTGCCGGTGGGTTGATCCGGAGCACGGAAGACCAGATCGCCTTTGCTGCTGAAGACCCTGATAGTCATTTCGCCGGCCAGGCGACGGCCAACATTTACGTAGAAACGGCCGGGATTCGGGACCGGGTAGACCAGGAATCCCGCCTCGCTCCATTCATCCAGTCCAACCCCGGTGGCGGTGGTGAATTCGAGGTCACCGCCCTGCGACAGGCCGGCCGCATTGCTTCCGACCACCCTGAAATGATAGGTGGTGTTGGAGGCCAGCCCACTGATCTGCGCCTGCACCGGGGTGGCCACGGTCCCCATCACCGAGGGGGGATCTGCCACGACCACGTTGCCGTAAGCTGATGTCAGTCCCCATTCGAAGGTGACCGAGGTGATCAGCGAATTGGCATTGACCGTGCCGTTGAGGGTGGCCGATGCGGAGGTTATGGCAGTGGCCGGTTCTGTGATCACCGTCGGGGCTGCCGCCGTCTGGTTGGTCATGGTGATCATCAGCGAGTCGGTTACGGTGGGGTCCTGCACCGACACGGCTTTGGCCCAGGCTGTTCCGTTTGAAATTGCCGTCACAAGCCCGGTTTGCGTGATGGTCGCCATGCCCGAACCGGATATCATGCTCCAGGTTACCGACTGGTTGGCGGTTGACGGGAAAACGGTCGCCACCATCTGGAGGGTCCCCCCGTTGACGGTGATGGTGGCGGGCACTCCGCCCTGGGTCGCTACGGTAAGGCCTACGAGCCCGCCAACGGAGATGCCCTGCGCATACCCCCTGAACCCCTCTCCCCGGTTCTCGGCCCAGGTGCCGGCGCAGCGGTCGGGTCCCACCGGAGTAAAACCGAATCTCCCTTTTCCTGTGGTTGTGGAGCTGATCTCGACCCGGTTTCCGGGCCATACGAAGTTGCCGCTGCCGTCGAGGCGGGTGGCGAATATCTTATTACTCGAGATGTACGACATGAACATCGGTCCGTCGTCAACAAGCGCCAGTTCGCCGGCGTGCTGGTCGCTGGAGGCGCTCACCGGGTAAACCACCTTGCCGTAATCGGTGAGCTGCCGTGCCCCGGAACCCTTCATGAACTTCTGCACGTAAACCCCGTACTGCGTCTGGTTGGGATTGCTGAAGGTGCACACCGACCATACATACTGCGAACCCGGCGTGAGGCCGATGTTCGTGGTGCCCTGGTAGTTGTCGCCCGAAGCGGTGGCCGTATTGAAATGCGATCCGTTCATCCCCCAGGGGATGACGCCGGTAGGGTTGATCCGCTGGAGCCACGAGTTGAACCGCAGCCCCACCGAGCTGTAATACCCGAAAAAGGTGGTGTCGGCCTCGGCGGCGATGGAGTAATACCTCGCCCCGCTGGTGGTTTCTGACGACAGCTGGAGCGGAACATACAGGGCGGTGCCGTTGCTGTCGAACATCTGTGCAAAGAGGGTGGTGGAGATACCGCCTCCCTGTTTCTGGTACACCACGGTGAACTTGCCGCCGGTGTTGGCCACGATCTGCCCGCGGGTGGTCTTCGCCGAACCTACGGTGATGGGAACGGGGGTGGTCCATGCCGTTGCCCCCGCTGCGGTGATCTTCTGGAGATTCAGCGTATTGCTGGCCGACTCGCTCCACACCACCGCCGTTTCGCCGTTGCTCAGCGTGCAGGGCCAGGGGGCCAGCCCGTTCCCGATCACGATCCCGTTGACCCCCCAAAGCTGGGTGCCCGTCTGCGATATCTTGTGCAGCACGGCCTGCATGTCGGCCAGACCCTGGTACTGGAAGCCTATAATCAGGTTATCGGAAGCATCCACGCACACATTGAATACATACGTGGCCGTTCCAGAGGGTTTGTTGCTGACCAGGATGCCGTCGTTGCCCAGGAGCCTGAACCCGTCGGCGTCGATGAGCTGTGCCCGCATGTCGTAGTTACCCGCGTTCTGGTGGTAGAACGCGATCCAGGTTTTCCCGTCGCTGGTGGCCACCTGCTGCATGTCGGCCACCGGCAGGTTGGAGATGAGCAGGTTGACCGCGGTATTCGGGTTCCACTGCGACCTGGCGGGCAGCGAAACGAACAAGGTGGCGAGGAACAGGGCGGTCGTAATCAGGACGAAGCTTTTTGCCTGGTTTACAGGCATGCGCGGATTGATTTTCATGGCGTCTGGCTTAATATTGTTTGACCCACACAAGATAGTGAGATTACCCGAAATAAATTCCCGGTTGGTTCATACCGAACCAACTTTTTTGTCATACCTTCGTATTTAATAAAAACAACCCCCATGACAAACCTCACCTTCAGTTTTCTGACCAACAAACTGTTCCTATCAGGATTGATCACAGGCATCGTGATCACTGGCATTGCCGCAACACTGATCTTTTCAGCGAATTATCCGGCTCCCGACAAGTCGATCATCAAAGGCACGATGGCCGGAACGACCTATGTACCGTCGGTAGGTGAAGTAGGCATGTCGCAGGGAACCGGCACGCAATGCAACAATATTTACAGCGATGTTATTTTCGACAATGACCCCAACCATACCGTGATCAGGTGCCATTCGATCGGCACCCCGGCTGGCGTGCAAGTGGAGGTAGTATCGGTCAACAGCGGCGACTTCTGTGCCGGAGGCGGTATTTACCTGTCCCAGGTTCCGGTCAGTAACTAAGATCCGCGAAAACAAGCAAAACCGTTTTTACTGTGTCAGGTTGCCTGTTTCCGGGCCTTTTCGAGTTGGCTGATGCGCTCAGCCAATTCGGGAAGGTTGCGAAACAGTGCCGTGGCTCTTCTGAATCTCGAGACTTCCAGCGCAGGAGCTCCGAGATAGGCCTGCCCGGGTTTGGTCAGGCTTTTTGAAACCCCGGTTGCCCCTCCGAGTATGGTGCCATCGGCAATGGTAACGTGCCCGGTGATGGAGACATGCCCGGAGATCATACAGTTTTTCCCGACTTTGGTGGAGCCCGCAATACCGGTCCCTGCCGCAATCACGGTATTTTCGCCGATCTCCACATTGTGGGCGACATGTACCAGGTTATCGAGTTTAACCCCGCTCCTTATTATGGTCGATCCGAAGGTGGCCCTGTCGACAGTGCAATTGGCGCCCAACTCAACATCATCCCCGATAATGACATTGCCGATCTGCGGAACCTTTACATTTTTTCCATCCTGCTGATTGAATCTGAAACCATCGCTTCCGATCACCGTACCCGCATGAAAGATACAGTTGTTCCCGATGTTATTATCCGAATAGACTTTAACGCCCGGGAAAAGAGTAGTATTATCGCCGATCATGGTATTGTCGCCAATAAATACCTGGGCATGGACTTTAACATTGTTACCGAGGGTGACATTTTCGCCCAGTACGGCAAAATCGCCCACGTATACATCCGTGCCCATTTTCGCGGATTCAGCAATGGAGCTGAGCTTTGAGATGCCTTTCTTTTCATTTTTTATCTGGTTGTACACCTCCAGTAACTTTGCAAAAGCGATGTCGGCGCTTTCGACGCGGATCAGCGTGGCGCTGACGGGGTGTTCGGCCACGAACGAACGGTTCACAATGACGACCGATGCCTTTGTACGGTAAATATGGGGCGTGTACAAAGGGTTTGAGAGAAACGACAAGGAACCTGGTTCCCCCTCCTCTATTTTTGATATTTTGGTGACGGTGGCCTGCGGATCCCCTTCAACAGTGCCGTGTAGCATTCCTGCAATTTGTTCTGCGGTAAAAATCATGGCTTATAATTATTAAAATGAATGATACAAAAAAAATAGACCATAAACCAACGCTGATGCCTCTTCAGGCGGCAAAATAACATTTTCTGCTCAATGATGGGGTAACCAGTTTGGCGTTGCACTCAATGGCATATCCTTGCTTCATCATGGCCACCCATGTATCTATCCCATTTTCAAGGTTTCTTTTCAATAGTAATCATAAATTGAAGGGAATTTAAATGATTAAAAAGAAAAACAATGATGCTGCTTCCAAGCACACCGCCAGCCAGGCCGGTAACAGCAGCGACGAGCGGAACATGAGATGCTGCATTTTGCCACAACATGATCAGCGGAAGGGCAAGCGCCTCGTAAGCTCCGGTTGTAAGAGCTACCATAATGACCGAAATGTTTTTAAAACAGTAACTATGCCGGCTGGTCGTGATGGTTATTCTCAGGAAAGGAAGGTACTGACTGATCCATCTGTACACCAGCAATGTGATAAACACTGCTCCTGCAACCGAAACAAATCCTGCAAAAACATACCGTGCGATCCACGGATCAATCGCCCACATCCCTGCAACTTTCTGGATACCAAAAATCAATGCAAGCAGGAGGGTATTCCACAAAGCCGCCGGGAGTAAGGAGATTTTTCTTAAAATATCACCATCCATACTGATTTTCAGCTTGGAAATGGTGCTGTTGAGAATTGAAAAAAGAACAATCACACCCAAAAATCCTACCACTGCTCCCTGCCATGGAGATTTGGCCTGAGCCGATGATACCCCGGGCAGCCAGGCAACCATCGGAACGGTAATCATTTCGAGCAGTCCGAAAATCCAGATCAGATGATAAGATAGTTTTTTGATGGTGATGATGATCATACGGAAAAATTAGTGTGTGTCCCAACCCTGCGGCCATGAATTCCATACACTGCAAAATTGATTAAAGATACAAGAATCAATGAAGCAGGGATGTTTGGATCGGAAACCAGAAAACGGAAATAGCCGGATATTGTGAACGGATGCATGGGTTTTTCAAATTGAAAAAAGGATTCTCCAGTGAAATAAATAAGAGACATGATGAGCACCCACGAAAGAAAAATATACAATGCAACCCGTCGGTAAGGTATTTTATTGTCTTTTGCTTTTAGTCTGAATCGCTGTATTAAAAACCTTTTAAGATTGACACCAACAATGACAATGACCATTATTAATCCTGAAACAGGGGCGTAAATGGCCACCAGGCAACAGGTGGTAAAAATCAGTAAGTCAACAGCTGCCGAAACCATCTGAACCGGGATAAGCGGGGTATTCAGCAGGGCAGGATAATCTCTGCAGATTTTTGCATCCGGATCGCTGTATTTGATGGCGAAACGACCGCTTGTGGGTATTCCTGTGCAACAACCATAGTGGTGGCATCCCATCCTTCCGACCACCATAATGGCAATTCCTCCCAGAGACATACCATCTCCAATCAATATTAAAGGAATTTCAAGGAACAGACTCAGAACAATGCTCCCCAAAATCAAACCGATCATTCCTCCCTGCTGGTAAAAGGTTGTTTGATTGAAAAAATGCCAGAAGTTTCTGAAGTACGTCGGAATTCCAACCGAAAAAACGCCAAAAAATTTGGCAAACAAAAGGTTGCATAGATTGAGTACAAGCGCCATCTCCCAGCAAAACCTCCCAACCGGGATGCCTCTGGTATGCAAGTAAAAAAAACAGATGCTGTACCCCAGCGTCGCACCGGCTGAAGCAAACAGGCCGAAATTCACCAGGTTTACATTCCGCCACTTCCAGATCACCACGGGTATCCGCAATGCATATTCTATTTCCGAAAACTTCATTTTAAAAGCAAGGGTATTATGGTAAATTTTACGGGGCCGAATTTTTTTTCGAGCATTTGCCTCATATCTGTTCTGAGTTTATCGATTTCTGCTACCGATGCGTCGCCTTTCAGGTAAAGTTCTATTTCGATGAACCGGTCATTGCCGCTCTGTCGTGTAAAAATTTTTCCCACCGATTCATATCTTTCGTAATGAGCGGCAAGCACATTGAGTATTTTCAACTGGTCTTCCTCGCATAAAGGCAGGTCAATGAGGTACCTGAAATTTTCCGTAGTAAGTCTGATACCCATAATCAAGGCATAGAACGACACCAACAACGATATCGCCGCATCAAAATACGAAGGCAGCACGTTGTTTCCGTACCTCACAAGAATGGCCGATATGGTGATCGATATCAGCACGCCAAAATCATATAGCGATGATATTCTGTAGTTTATAAAGTATGATTTCACCAGGTTGCTGGCAGTTTTTTTTCTGATTTTGTGCGACAAATAAGTCAGGTACAGGTTTCTGCCCAATGAAATAATAACCGGGACCTGGGCTATCGAAAAATTTATGGCATTTTCCGGAATAATCATTCTTTTAATTGAAAAGGCAATTAAAACGATGCTCGAAGGCACAACCAGCGCGCCATACAGCAGGCAGCTGAAATTCTCCAGTTTGCCCGTTCCGTAAGGGAATTTTTCTGTGTCGCTTCTCACGATCGCTTTCATCGATTCGTAGGCAAAATACCTTACCACCAATCCCAATAAAAAGGCTGCTGCCGAAGTCAGGATGGTCATGGAATATGACAGGTAGCCAACGATGACAAAAATCAGCGCCATGGGTATTCCCGAAAAAAAGGCCAGATCAACCAGCCACTTTATTTCACTCAGCAGCGACCCTCGGTCTAAAACTGAGGCAGCATCGGTTTTTTCAACCAGTTGATTTTTTCGCAATGTATTCGTTTATCTGTTTAACTGTTTGTAGTGATCCCACGCCAGCAGAATTTCCCCTTTTGTCTTATTCAGTGCTATTTCGCCGGCTTCAAGAATGGCCGGCATCTTGTCGACTTCCCACATCGAAATGTACTTATTAAAAGCAACTTTAAAACAAATCACCTCGCCTTCGTTCAGGTCTATCGAAAGGCAGGTCTGGGTTGAAGTGATGGTTTTGGCATAGATTTTACCGGTGTGAAGCGCTGCCTCAAAGCAGCCCTTAGGATTTGGATTCAATTTTTCGAGAAAATCAGCAACAATGATGATGTCAGGACTGTACCTGACTGCTTGCAGCACAGGAACAGGAGCGCTGAAAACACCGTCGAACAGCCACCTTTCGCCAATCCTCAAGGCCGGCAGGATCGGAAAAATAGCCGACGATGCATACACACAGTCGGCCAGATTTCCCGTTTCGAGGGCCACCCCTTCTCCGGTCTCAAAGTCAGTTGCTTGCAGAATGGTTTTCAGGGCGAGATCTTCCATACGCCTGCTGCCAAACAGTTCTTTGAAAAAACTGCGGATTGGCGCAGCTTTGATAAACGTATTTTCCTTATCCATTCTGCTGAAAGGCAGTCCCGCGATGGAAGCCAATACCCGGAAATCCTTTTTAAACAAGTTTTTTTTAAGCCTGGCCACAATGTTGTTCACAATTTCGTCGGGCGAATATCCCGATGCCAGCAGTGCCGCCATGATGGCTCCGCCGCTGCATCCCACAACAAGGTCAATCTTCATGTTCTTGCTATCCAGAAACTTCAGCAGGGGAATAATGGAATAGGGCTTTATTCCACCACCTCCCAGAACAAGCGCTACTTTTGGTTCTTTCATCAATTTTGCATTATTTCTGTTTCCGCTCTGTTTGCTGATACCCGCTATCAGATCAGGAGCCGGTCTTTCATCAAAATTATTCAAAAGTAGCATGATGACATCGTGAATCAATGGAAAAAATTTGTTGTTGAAGTAAATGCAAAACCTAGCTGAGGAGATGAAATCGCTAAAACCCTTTTAAATCTAAATAAGTGAGACACCCGCAGACGAAGCGTGGCAGAAAAATATTTTCATAAATATCTCCTATTTCCATATCAGTTAATGTTTATTCCGTAATTTTGGTATAACAATTAGTTGCGACAAACAGAGAATTCAGTTTGACACCTAATATAGCCAATAAGTGTTTCAGTAGTATGCGAAGGGTTTTGCCCCCTTCAACTTTTCTTGTAACCTGACAGAAAATCGCCCGTAATCACTTACTGGCCCTATTGTCAAACGTTAGCAAGCATTACCGAGTTTATAAACATATTTTCGTTGTTAGAGTAGGGTTCCACTAATTGGTCTAACCCAATACATTGAAACATATACCTTTTTCGATAATATAACTCAAATACAACACAAACAAATTTCCTGCATGCATCTGCTTATTTTGCGTTGACAATCATCCGGATTCTGGATAATTTTGCCGGCGTTTTGAATGTATTGGCATGTTTTCATAAAGGCTTTTTATGGTCGAAAAAAGATACGATCATCAAACAGGGGTACTGCACATAAAGTCATCCGGTGGTATTGATATCGAGGAAATGCTTAGCGAAGTAATGCAGATTAAGCAGTACCTCCCCTTTACAAAAGAGTTGAAAATTCTGGAAGATGCGCGCGAAGCGACGGCTGCTTTCACCGTCCAGGAGCTAAAAAAACTGCTGATGACGGTCGAAGAACATCTGAAAGAATTCAACCTGGTAAAGCATGCGGTCATCCATACCGATGCCCTGGCTACAGCCTATGCCATGATGACCAGCCAGATAATGTCGACCAGTAAATACAAGCTTAAATCGTTTTCAACCGAAGCCGCTGCCCTTGGGTGGTTGAATAATTCCACGGCCGGAAACAACAGAAAATTGCCGGATTCAAAACCACAGTAATTAAACGCATTCCCTGTAAACTGTTCTTGCCAAAAAAGCGAAAAACCACCCTTGCAGGTGGTCTTTCTGTATATTGAAGCGGGAAATATATAGAGGTTATTCGAAATCGGCCTCTTTCGGTGTTACCGGCGCTAAGTCCCTGATCGAAACCATCTCCGTCGAAGCATCTTCAAAAGTGGCCTCTTCAGGAGTTACGGGCGCCAATCCTGTAACCATCTGTTCATTGGCTGCATCCTCAAAATCAGCTTCCGCTGGAGTCACGGGAGCAAGTAGTTCAAACGTCAACTCCACCGGCGCATCCTCAAACGATGCCTCGGCCGGCACAACGGGAGCAAGTTCCAAAACGGCATCCACAGTACCCATCTCTTCAAACGTAGCTTCAAAAGGAACCGTTGGCGCCAGTCCGGCGTTCAGATCCATCGTATTCACCTCCTCGAAAGTTGCCTCGACCGGAGTCACCGGAGCCACTGACTCGGTAATACCCGGGAAGTTCGTCTCATTCGATGAATTGATGACATCATGTCCGATCATCAGAACACCCATTTGGAGTGAGAGAGCAGTGGTGAGGATCAGGTTGGTTGCTTTCATGTTATCGCTTTTTTGAAGTTGATGAAGCAAAAATACAACCGATCGCAGGCCACGTACACCCCAAGTCGACCTCTGGCAGCCTAAACCCGATAAACCACGGTTGCCGGTCGATGAATCTTTGGTAACTTTTCTCCATGCTGAAGCAAACCATTCATCATTCATTGCCATTCCATTAAAACTATTCCTACATTTACTCCTTCAAACCCCCTTTTACGCAATCACATGGTTTATCTGATCAATGCCGGTATAATATATTTCTAATCCATTCTTTATAGGAGCGAAAAACCTTTCATGGAAAATTCACCTATTCACTTACCCAAAAGCGGAGGTTACCATGAAAATCCACGAAAATCAAACCAGTCACTCGATGGCATCAGCCACAGTCAGCCAGGCCGACGACTAACTTACCATCTTCCTGTCCGGTGAGATCGTGCCATAAATCATCACCATCCATTCCATCACCGGCACCACCCTCGCCGGCTACATCCTCCTGACCCCGGAAGATCTTACCATAGCACTCCCACATGACCACCCCGACGGGGTCAAAAATAAAACCCAATGAACCACAATTTCACCTGGGATAAAAACCCACCCCGACGGGGTGGTATTATCCGGGGAGAATGTATACCATAAAAACCATGCTGGGGCGTCTTTCATAGTATCCTGCCACCCAGAAAAGTTAAACAAATGTTTTTCATTATAAAAGAATTCTATCGGGTCCTAATTATGCTGATGGTGCTTGTTGGCGAATTAATTACATTTGTCAAAGGATTTGAACCAACTTTATAAAACAACGCGTGTACTTAGTTGGTATATATCTTGACCAATGGCTTACCGTAAAGAATTGCAGCAAAGGATCATCGAAAAAGCGTCAACCGATAACGACTTCAGAAAAAGATTGATTGAAGCGCCAAAGGATACGCTTGAGCAGGAGTTGGGGATCGTGATTCCCAATTCGATTCAAGTTAAGGTCCTTGAAGAAGATGCTCATACTTTTTACTTACTCCTGCCAGCCGTTATGGACGAAAGTTGGGATGGAGAATTAACAGAGGCTGAACTCGAAGGGGTTTCGGGCGGATGGGGCTTTGGTGGCAACAATCAAACTGACAATGAAGCCACCTGTCCGATCATTTACTGCATCACTTGAGTTGTGTCCTCAGTTGGGATAACGAATCGACAGAAAATTCTGAAACCGTCATCCAAATGAGAACCTCGCATCAAACTTCTCATCTGCTTCATTGAGAATTGACAAGAGTTTTTCATAGGCTCTTCTCTCCACGGCATTTAAGGTAATCTCACACTGCTTCTTTGTCTTTCGTTCAGCAGTAATGGTATTTTTGAATATTTCAATAATAGTCTTACCTTCGTGAAGTTGAGAGTAATATTCATTTCCCCACTTGCAGAATTATATCTTCCAAAATAAACCACCTCAGCTGTTTTATTAATTCTATCTTATTAAGAATAAGTTAAATTATGGCGATTGTCTTGATATAATGAGAAAATTTCTTGCTGCCGAATCGAACGTACAATATTGATTATAAAACCATTGGCCATGAAAAAAATCTTGTTCACATCCGTTCTCGCGGTTCTCTTGTCTTTTTCCTGCACGAAATCCGATGACCCGGGCAACTCCACCGATCCCAACACGAAAATAAAAAACCAACTTTCGCACCTTCTCGATTCAGTCATTCAGAACACCCACGTACCGGGATTGGTGGCCGGTATCTGGGCGCCTGACCGCGGACTTGATTATGTTCACACGGCCGGGGTGTCCGATCTCGAAACCAAAGCCCAGCTCCATCCTCAAATGACCTTCAGAGCGGGAAGCAACACAAAGACCTTCGTGATCACCATCCTCCTTCAGTTGGTCGATGAAAAACTGGTGTCGCTGAACGATCCCCTTTCCAAATATCTTCCCGACTTCCCACGCGGCCATGAGGTCACCCTGGAAATGCTGACCAACATGAAAAGTGGCATATACGATTACACCACCGCGCCGGAGTTCCTGACAGAAATCATGGAACACCCCACACGCTTCTGGACGACCGGGGAGATGATCGACATTGCTGCCTCCCATCCCTATGACTTCGATCCGGGTAACGGTTTCAAATACTGCAATTCGAATACCATGCTTGCCGGTTTCGTCATCGAGAAGGTCACCGGGATCTCACTCGAGAGCAACATCAAAACCAGGATCATCGACCCGCTCAACCTGGTTAATACACAGTACCTGGTCGGAGGAACACAGATCCCGGGATTTCATTCCAATGGTTATTACGGAGGAGTGTATCATCCTTCCGATCCGGAGGTTTCCGAATATTTCGATGTTTCTTTCCTGGGAGCGGCCGGATCAATGGTTTCCGATATTTATGAACTCAAGACCTATGTGAAGGCACTTACAACAGGTAACTTTCTTTCGCCTGAACTGCAGCAATGGCGCTTTACCGTGATGAACGACTGGGGAAAGATGGCTTTCGTAAATTACGGACCAGGCATTATGGAATACAAAGGGTTCTTCGGTCACAGCGGGAGCATCTATGGGTTTACCTCGCTGATGGTACATTCTCCGGCAATGAACTGCTCCGTGATCATATGGTACAATTCGCAGATCGAAGGCACCACCCCTATATTCCTGCTTCCGGAACTCGTTAAGGTCCTTTACCCCGAACTTTTCTGATCGTGCACACAACTGCGCAGATGGAGAAATAACTCGCTTCCCCTCGTACCGCTGATTGATCCTTTCGGCAACAACCGGAAAACATTTCTAACCGATATACTTCTGATGGGTTGCCGGATCCTCGGTCAAGGTAAAATGAAAAACGGATCCCTTTCCTTCTTTACTCTCAACCCATATCTTTCCCCCGTTCTTCTCGACGAACTCCTTAAAAAAGATCAGCCCCAAGCCGCTGCTGGGTTCATTATCCGTACCCTGGCTGCTTCGGCTTTGACAGGGTCTGGTACCGGGATCACGACCGGCTCAACCGCTTTTGGTTTCCGGCCACGC
>CAYYPH010000053.1:0-24495 GCA_964473485.1 uncultured Prolixibacteraceae bacterium
AAATGGCTATGCCTGAAAAATGGTAATTTCGTGGCATGAGCGAATATAAGCGATTAAATCATGTTATTTATCGGTGCACGTATCATATTGTATGGACGCCAAAGTATCGATTCCGAGTTCTTGAAGGACTTGTAAAGGAGTTATTGACAAAGGACATTGAGATGCTATTGGAATGGCAAAGCTGTGAATTAATAGGGATTAACATCCAGACCGACCACATACACTTGATAGTAAGCGTTCCGCCAAAACTCTCGGTGTCACACCTTATGGGGATCTTGAAGGGCAAGACAGCAATCAAAATCTTTAAAAGTTATCCTCAGTTGAAAAAGAAGCCATATTGGAGCAATCATTTCTGGTCACGAGGGTATTGTGTTGATACCATTGGTCTTGACGAAGACAAGATCAAGAAGTATGTCATGTTTCAGGAAAAGCAAGAACGTTTGGAAGAACAGCAGAGTTTCGATTTTGGCCCCTTATAGGGGCTTTTCAAGTCCACCTTCTTAGAAGGTGGATACTTTAAAATTATTACACCCCTTCAGGGTTATGGTCCTTGTTAAATTCATCCCTGCCAGAATCATGGCACCCTTTCAGGGTTGCGAATTCCGCCACCCGCTACCTGTCCCCCGTCACGCGTCTCCCATCACGCATCACGAGTCACGCGTCACGAGTCACGCGTCACGCATCGTGATCCGATGGCTATTCCGCTGCAACCCAGATCCCGCCGGGATTGCTGTGCGCGCAGGGTTCACCGGTCGAAATGGAGGTTACATGAACCATGGCTCCGAGCGTCCAGGCATTGTTGTTGACGGGCCTGCAAAGAATGGTATGTGAATTGGGACCTTCGCCGAACTGAACCAGCACCACCTGGATCATCGGGGTGCAGATAGGCTCCAGGTAGCGTGAAACCACTGTTCCGGCATCGCCTACCGATGGCATACCGCCGCTGTTGACCATGGTGCCCTTCACGGCTTTGGCATCGGGCTGATTGACTCCTCCGGAGACCAGGGCAAGGGTGACGGCTGCCGATACGATCAGGCCGACAACGAGGCCGATCAGAAAGGATTTGTTGAAGATGATTTCTGAGATGTTTGTTTTCATTGCTTTTCGGTGTTTGTTCAGTAATTGTTTGTCAGGATTAAAGTAAAACGGCATGCAGAAAGCGCCTCATGTTGTCATAAATACACACGGAATTAAAAAAGTTGGCGATCTCCCGGGAATTCTTTTCATAAGATCAACCTCGCTATTTTACTATCCTGTCGCGAACGCTTCGGGCAAGTTCAACCACTTCAACCATCTTTCCCATTGGAATGCTCTTTCCGTCCGTAATACCAAAATTGGTCCAGAAATACTTCAGACGGGCCATGTTTTCAGCCACCTCCTTCATCTCCTGATCATTTTCGTAAGCCGTAAGGATCGTCATCAGTTTCTCGTAGTTTGCCTGCTGGGCTGCCAGAACGGCAATGATCTTTGAATTGTCGCGGATGGATACCTCTGCCAGCGCCGAAGCCAGAAAAATGCCCTCGGCAAAGGCTCCGGTGGCAATCAGGACGGCCACCCGGTTGCGGTTGTTTTTTGATAAGAAATCGTTGGTTTGGCCGAATACCCTGTTGATCGAAGCCCTGAGCGTATCACGGTTGTCACTGTATTTTTTCACCTTGTCCAGCAGGCTCTGGTCGTAAACACCGGCAATGCCGAGCTCATCTGCAAGTTTATTGGTGCAGGCAAGGAATTTCGCGGTTTCATCCTTGCGGTTGTAAGTAACGGAATAGGCAAGGTCGGCGCTGTAAATACCAAGATTGAGCGCCTTGCTTATTTCAGTAGAGTACCTGACAGCATTATCGGGTGTGTTGGTGATGTCGAAGAAATACCCGGCTTTGGCCTTTTCAAGCATGGTGGTTGCTTCGAAAGGCGTGGGTAAGGAATAAAGCAGGTTCTGCGACTCAGCGCTGAGGGCAACCTCTTTTCTGATGGTGTCGGCCACCGCCTGATTGGCGGACTGATCTTGATTTGAAGGGCTGTTGCAACCTGTGCCCAGAAACAGCGCGAAGGAGGCGGTCAACCAAAGACCGGAGTTGATTTTTTTAAACATTTTCATAGCAGAGATCTGTCGGTTGTTTTACAATTGATGGAACGGAATAGACATCACATATATACATACATGAGGCCTGCGAAAATAATGAATTTCCCGGATGTCTTTCATTTTCGGTAAAATCTTTATTTTTGGAAATCTATTTGAGTTAAGGACATTCATACAAAAGTGGACAGCCAGAGGTGTGCCGCCCTAAACAACGTCACCATGAAAAAATACACTCGCTTCATCTATCTTATCACGGCCTCACTGCTGGCCATGCTCATCATTATCGGCCTTACACGGTGCAGGAAAACAAAACAAGATCCGTATCCATACCAGTTCCGGTTTATCACCGAAGAGTATAAACCGCTTAATTATACCGAAAACGGCGCGCTTACCGGACTTGCCCCCGAACTGCTGAAACAGGTTTGCCTGCAGCTCGGCGTTCCGTTCGAGGTGAGTGTGCTGCCTTGGGAACAGGGATATTCGACAGCGCTTGCGACGGATAACGCCGTCCTGTTCTCGACAATTCTCAACACGACCCGCAAGGACCTGTTTAAATGGGCGGGACCCATTGCCAGCCTCGACTGGATTTTCTACTCCTCTGCGGTAAACCCTGTCAAGCTGAATTCACTCGACGATGCGAAAAAAGTGGCGAAAATCGGCGCATTGCAGGACTACGCCATCATCCAGTACCTACTTGGGCAGGGATTCACGAACCTGGTTTACTGCAACGATAACCTGGATGCCTTTCAGAAACTGCTCAGCGGCGAGATCGACCTCTTCCCTTCCGGCCGTATTACGGCCCAGGCAGCGCTTGAAACCATTCATCAATCCATCTATACGGTTTCCGAAAGGCTGACCATCCGTACCGACCTGGTCTATTTCGCATTCAACAAAAAGGTGCCCGATAACGTGGTTGCCGATTTTCAGCATCAGCTCGACCGGCTGAAGGATAACGGCGTCATGCTGAATAACTACCGGAAGTTCATGAACTCCTCCGATTTTCCGGGAAGTTTCCAGGTTTACACCGAGAATTATCCGCCCCTGACTTTCCGCGATGCGTACGGAAATATCACCGGGTTCGGCACCGAGGTTGTCAGGGAGATCATGAAGAAGAATAACCAGTATGCCGACATCCGGCTGACGTTATGGAGCATCGGTTACGACCTGGCGCAGACGAACCCGAATTTCTGCCTCTTCACCATGGACCGGACGCCGGCCCGTGATTCGCTGTTCCAGTGGGTGGGACCGCTTGGCGACAACACCACCTGGTTTTACACGAAAAGCGGTTCAGGCATCACCATCTCATCCATTGAGGAGGCAAAGCAGCTCACGGCGGTCGGTACCGTATCCTCCTGGTTCAACGACCAGTATCTGCGGTCGCTGGGCTTTACCAACCTCGTCTCCGACGGCGACCCGATCGTGATGACCAAGAAACTCATGGCCGGCGAGGTACAGGCCTTCGTCTGCTCCAGCGTTACGTTTCCCGACATTGTCCGCGAAGCAGGTTTCAAATTCAACCAGGTGGTACCTTCCTACGCACTGATGTCAACCGATTACTACATCGCCTTTTCCAGGAACACCCCGGGCCAGGTGGTCAGTTCGTGGCAACAGGCACTGGATGCGCTGAAGTCGGATGGCACCTACGATGCCATTCACGCGAAATGGTTTAACTGAAGCTACAGGAAATCTGCGCAGGGGGTAGTCACTGACGGATTTCCCGCGTTTTTTGCGGCAGGTAAAAAAAGTGTTTCAGGAAAAGAGCAGGTTCTTCACCGTGCAGGTTATAAAACTCTTCAAGGAATGTATTGAAGGCTTTCTGTCCGCCGGATGCCATTTCGCGTGCCTGCACGGAGAGATCCTCAAATTCGATGGTCACCATGCGTTTGGGCACAAAGAAGAGCAGGTTTGCCAATATGAAAAACATTCCTTTCAGCAAATGCACGAATAAGCCGGGCGTTTTCCCGGTCTTCGCCTTCGACCACATGCTTCCCCACAAGCCGGTGATGCGGACCCCGACGATCCTGACGTTCTCCGGGATATCCCGCACGATATGGTACGCCGACTTCTTGTTATAGATCTTCTCGTAACCCTGCCCGGCGATCTGCCCGCCGGGGTAGATCAGTACATTTGCGTTGTTACGGAACCCGATGATGACCGACCGGGTTATCGAATTCAACACCTCCGTGTCGCGGCTGCCTGCCCCCAGGTCACTGACGCTCACGGCCCCGATCTGTTTCAGGTACCATTTTGCCACCGGGATCCTGTAAAACCGTTCAGTGATGACCGGCGAAGCGAGGGATACGCGGAAAACCTGGCTGAGCAGGATGATGGGATCGATCAACGCCTGGTGGTTCGGCAGGAACAGGATCGGGTCATTGCTTTGCAACAGGTCGGCTCCGCTCATGGAAACCTTGTAGCGGGCGCGAAGCAGGATCCTCACCTTGAACGCAAGGAATTTCGAAAAGAGCCGTATGAACGGGCTGGTTGTTTTCATTGATCAGGGCTGCTTGATCGCCCAAAAATATGAAATCCGGGCGAAACATTAATTTTAGGAAATGTCGTAGTTTTAGCAAAAATATCTGACACCCATGAGAAGACCCGTCCTGCCTATCAATTCGCCGAAGGTGATCAATGACTGGTGTTCTTACGATATCGCCAACTCCGCCTATATTTTAAGCGTGAACACCGTGTTGTACCCGATCTTCTACCAGGAGGTCACGAAAAAGGCTTTCGGCTCGGAAATGGTGAACTTCATGGGGATGAGCATGAAGAACACCGTGCTCTACGAGTACGCCATCGCCCTGGGGTATTTCCTGGTGATCGTTTTAACCCTGGCTCTTTCCGGCATTGCCGACATGGGCGGGTTTCGCAACCGGTTCATGCGGTTTTTCACGATGCTGGGGTCCTTCGCATGCATGGGGCTCTACTTTTTCACAGGTGGTAATCTGTGGCTGGGACTGCTGCTCCCATTGCTGGCGGTGCTGGGCTTTGCCGGCTCACTGGTCTATTACAACTCCTTTTTACCACTCATCGCCACCCCCGACCGCCACGACCGCATCAGCGCAAAGGGCTTCTCGTTTGGTTATGCCGGCAGCATGATCCTGCTGATCTTTAACATCTTCTCATTGCAGCAATACCAGCTGTTCGGATTTTCCGACCCCCTCGAAGCCATCCGGTTTTCCTTCATCGAGGTAGGCATCTGGTGGCTGGTCGTTTCACAGGTGGCCCTGTATTACCTGCGCGAAGAAAAAGGAGTTGTTGCCTGGGATCTGAAGATTTTCACGAAGGGCTTCAGGGAGGTTGTCAGTGTATTCCGTTACATTAACGGTCACAAAACCATGTACCGGTTCCTGCTATCCTTCTTCTTTTTCAGCATGGGGGTGCAAACCGTCATCATCGTCGCTTCGCTCTTTGGCAAGGCGGAACTGGGAATCTCCGACACGATGCTTATCATGACCATCCTGATCATTCAGCTGGTGGCGATCGCCGGGGCCTACCTCTTCGGCAAGATTTCCACAAGGTTCGGGAACAGGACCTCCCTGTTGTGGATGCTCGGCATCTGGATTTTCATTTGTTTGTCAGCGTACACCGTAAACAATGACCTTCACTTCTACATCTTGTCGGGTCTGGTGGGCCTTGTGATGGGCGGGATCCAGTCGCAGGCGCGGTCCACCTGGTCGAAGCTGATCCCGTCGGGAAACACCGACACGGCCTCGTACTTCAGTTTCTACGACAGCACCGAAAAACTGGCCATTGTGATCGGGATGCTCGGTTTCGGCTTCATCGAACAGGTTACCGGAAGCATGCGGAACAGCACCCTGCTTTTATCGGGTTTCTTTATCGTCAGCTTCCTGATCATTGCCTTCACGAAGTTGCAGAAGGAGGATCCAGCAGTGTAAAATCGGAATCTTTCGATTGGAATCCACAAGGTTGTACCCGACAGTCGTGACGACTTTTTTCAACAAGTGGTATTACTTTTTGGCTTTTTGCTGATTAACCAGAAAAAGTCATGAATAAAGAGCTTGTTAAAACCGGGTATGAAACGATGATCTTTACCTTCAGAGCCAGGAAAGTTATGGTTGACAATGACCTGGCCAACCTTTATGATGTTCCGACGAAAGCATTGAAACAGCAGGTAAAAAGGAATCAATCCAGGTTCCCGGAAGATTTTATGTTTGAGCTTACGAGGAATGAAAAAGATGAACTGGTCACAATATGTGACCGGTTGTCCTTTCTGAAGCACAGCAGCGTCAATCCAATGGTTTTTACCGAGCAGGGTGTCTCTATGCTTTCCTCGGTGTTAAGATCAGAAAAGGCCATCCAGATCAACATTGAAATCATGAGGGCATTCGCCAGATACAGGTCGCTGATTGCTGAAACCGTTGAGTTAAAAAATGAATTGAACGCACTGGACAGCAGGTTTACACAGGCATTCAACTACCTTCTCAGCCGGCTCGATGAATTACGTGTTCAGCAGCAACAACCCCGGCGAAGAATCGGATTCATACCCGATGAAATCTAACCGGCTGCTCAAACCATCATTAGACTACAGGGTTATTATAAACCGGGTAACCTCAATCGATGATTCGGCATGGATGTATCCCCTGTGCACCCGCATGATCTGTCGCGAGAGACTCAAACCGATCCCTGAACCGTTCTCCTTTGTGGTGAAAAACGGGATAAAGATTTTGTCGATCACTTCAGGCGGAATCGCCGGACCATTGTTGGCGATGAGAATTTTGTGACGAAAATCCTTTGTAAGGTCCACCGTGATCCTGATCCTGCGGTTGCCAGGGATCTCCATCAGCGCCTCCATGCCGTTGTTGATGATGTTGATCATGACCTGGGTCAGCATTTTCTTGTCGCCGGTGATCTCGCGTACCTTCTCGCTGATCTTTGTTTCCAGGGATATCTGCTTTTGATCGAGGCGTTCACGCAACAGCAACACGATATGTTCGAGCCATTCGTGTACCCTGAACGGTTGAAAATCGGGTTTCGGGATGCGGGTGAGTTCGCGGTAACTGTTCACAAAGTTGACAAGTCCGTTGCCGCGTTCACCAATGGTATCGAGCCCCTGGATCACGTTGTCGATAATATCTTCGTCGACCTTTGAAGGTTGAACCGGGCGGCCGTTCTCGAGAAAAAATTTCTGCAGGGTGGCTGTCAGCGACACGATGGGGGCGATGCTGTTCATGATCTCATGGGTAAGCACCCGGATGAGTTTCTGCCACGAGTCGAGCTCCTTTTCGTCGAGTTCAAGCCGTATGTCCTGCAGTGAAAACAACCTCGACACCTTGCCGCCGTAACGTATCTCCCTGGTCCTGATGAGCAGGTTCACCTGCGTATCGCCCGTAAAGCGCTTATAGGTGTTCGATTCGCCCGGCTTAAAGGTGGCCAGGAAATTCATCAGGTCAGGATTCCGGAGCGGTACCAGGTGAAGCGGGGTGAAGGACGGAATGCCTGCATACTCAAATGCCTTCTCATTCATGATCTCCACCTCGTTGTCCTGGTTGATGGCCATCAGGCCGGTGCCGGCATGCCGGATAAACGACTGGTAGTATTTTTCAAGATACTCGTTCTGCATCTTGATCTCGTTGATCCGCATGTTCAGCGCATTCAGGCTCTGGTACAGGTGACGCAGCGACTTCTGCCTGATGCTGGTGGGGAACTTCAGCGAGGCATCCTCATTCCTGATCGCTTCGAAAAAGAAGGCGATCTGACGGTTCGACTGGTTGAAATGATGAATGACCGAAAACGTGGCGGGAGGAATGGGCAACAGGAACAGCAGATACCAGGGATCCATGTGGAATGCTGTGAGATAACCTGCGGCCAGGGCCGAAAGCGTGATGATCACGATACTGATGACAGTGATCGGCGTAATTCGTTTATATCCCATACTTTTTCATTTTTTTGTACAACGTGGTGCGAGAGATCCCAAGGTTGCGGGCAGCAATGCTCAGGTTCTGACCCTGCTTCTTCAACTCCTTCACGATCATCTGTTTTTCCATCTCATCCAGGGTGAGGGTTTCGTCGACAGGCAACTGATGCGTCTGGTTCAGGTACAGATCACGGGGCGACAGGCAATCGCCGTCGCACAGGATCACCGCTTTTTCGATGGTGTGCTGCAGTTCGCGGATGTTCCCCGGCCACTGGTATTTTTGCAGCAGTTCAATCGTCTTGTCCTGCAGCGTCCTGCAGTTTTTCTTGTATTTGGCGCTGTACTTTCCGGCAAAGAAATTGGCCAGCATCCCAATGTCCTCCGTGCGCTGCCGCAACGGGGGGAGCTCGATCTGAATGGTATTGATCCGGTAAAGCAGGTCCTGCCTGAAGGTTTGATCACGGATCATCTGCAACAGGTTTTTATTGGTGGTGCTGATCAGCCTGATGTCCACCGGGTGTTCCCTGTTCGATCCGACCGGGATAACAACCCGGTTTTGCAGCACGTTCAGCAATTTCGACTGAAGCTGCAACGGCAGGTTCCCGATTTCATCCAGCAGGAGGGTCCCCCTGTGGGCCAGCATGATCTTGCCCGTGCGGTCTTCGCGGGCGTCGGTGAACGAACCCCGCGTGTGACCGAACATCTCGCTTTCGAACAGCGACTCCGACATCGATCCCAGGTCGACCGTCACCAGCAGTTCGTTCCGCCGCTCCGACAGGCGGTGAATCTCTTTGGCGATCAGCTCCTTCCCGGTTCCGTTTTCGCCGGTGATCATGATGTTGGCATCGGTGGCGGCGACCTTTTTTACCAGGTCGAGGATTTTCTGCATCACGGGCGAAACGCCGATGATCATCCGGTCATCGCGGTTCATCTCGGTTTTTAAATCCTGTTCCCGCCTGATCAGGTTGCCCACTTTGATGTTTGATGTCCTTAGTTTCAGCGCAGCTTTGAGGGTGGCCAACAGTTTTTCATTCTCCCAGGGTTTCAATACGAAATCGGCGGCGCCTTCATGGGTGGCCTTCACCGCAGTTTCAATATCGCCATAGGCCGTGAACATCACCACTTCGATGTCTTTTCTTGCTTTCTTGATTTCACGCAACCAGTACATCCCTTCATTGCCCGAACTTTCGCCCGCCCTGAAATTCATGTCGAGCAGCACTACGTCGATGTCGCGGGTCGCTATTTCATGCATCAGCGTGTTGGGACCTGAAAGGGTGATCACTTCAAGGAATTCTGATTTCAGGAAGATGCGCAGCGCGTTCAGCACGCTTTTGTTGTCATCGACAATGAGCAGTCTTCCTTCCTTCGGTTTTACTTCCATGGTTTATTGACTTACATTAATTCTGATGGATGCTTTGGTTTAAAATGGTGTGGTAAAGCTAAACAAATGTACAGAAAGTAAACACATAACTGTTCAATAAGTTTACAGTAAGTGAAAATATCATTTTGTAACTTAATGAAAAACAGTTATATATGACAAATGGCATGATAATTGAGCAAACAGGTAATCATTCAAATATAGAAACGATGATTAAAACAGTAAATCTCACCAAGCGGTTCAAGACCGACGAAATTGAAACCACCGCATTGAATAACGTGAGCATGGAGGTACGGAAAGGCGAATTCATTGCCATCATGGGCCCTTCGGGTTGCGGAAAATCGACTTTGCTGAATATCCTCGGAATGCTCGACAATCCGAGTGACGGCAGTTATTTATTCAATGGGGTCGATGTAACGGGATACACGGAGGCCAAGCGCACCCGGTATCGCAAAGGCAATATTCAGTTCGTGTTTCAAAGCTTTAACCTGATCGACGAGCTCAACGTGTTTGAAAATGTGGAACTTCCTCTCCTGTACCTGAAAAAGACGGGCGCCGAACGGAAACAAATGGTCAACGAAATCCTTGAGCGGATGAAGATCGGGCATCGCCGGAAGCACTTTCCGCAGCAGCTCTCGGGAGGTCAGCAGCAGCGGGTGGCCATTGCGCGGGCGGTGGTTCCCCAGCCGCAACTGATCCTGGCCGACGAACCTACCGGTAACCTCGACTCGAAAAACGGCATTGAGGTCATGACCCTCCTGTCGGAACTGAACAAGCAGGGCACCACCATCGTCATGGTGACTCACTCACAGCGCGATGCCGCCTTTGCCCACCGGATCGTGAATCTCTTCGACGGTCAGATCGTCACCGAAGAGGTGGCCCAACAACAAGCGCTGTAAACATGAACCATCCATCAGGCCATCGTTCAGATCTCACAGAATTATACCGCAACGTACCCATGGAGATGCAGCGTATTTTTCTGTCAGATGCAGATGCACCGAGAGGAACACTGTGTTTCCGGTCAAACCTGTTCCGGTTCGGCACAGGACCCCGGTTTGTGCGATGGATTGGTGAATGCAGCAGCTATCACGGTTTGGCGTGGCACCGGATCATCCTGTTTCTGTCAGTCCTTTGCTTCAGCGGCACCCGGGCTGTGGTTGCACAAAAGGCATGGGCCCTCGATCAATGCATCCATTATGCCTGGGATAACAACTTTTCAGTCCATACCCAGGAACTTGGCGTTAAGGTCCGCCATGCCGATTTCAGGCAGGCGAAAAATGATCTGCTGCCCTCGCTTACGCTGCAGTCATCCTTCAACCAGAACTACGGAAGAAGCATCGACCCGACCACCAACACCTACATCGATGTACAATTCTTTAACAACGGGTATGGGGCCTCATCGTCGGTCGATCTTTTTAACGGCTTCATGAAGCTGAACACCATCGAAATGCAGCGGTTGAATTACGAAGCGGAGAAGAACCGGCTGCAGCAGGTGAGGAATGAAGTGGCATTCGCCGTTATCAACGGTTACTTTGAGGTGCTTCTGCAGCAGGGATTGTCGTCGATTGCCCTGGAGAATTACCAGCTTTCGCGCAACCAGCTCGATTACACGACAAAATTTGTGGAACTTGGCCGGAAACCCGGGACCGACCTGCTTGAAACCGAGGCGAACCTGGCCGCCGACAGCTTTTTGCTCGTGCAATCCCATCATTTTCTTGAACAGGCGGTTCTCGGTCTGAAATACCAGATGAACTATCCCCTGTCCGACAGCCTGGCGGTGGACACCCTGGTACCGTCGATTTTTTCGGGAACGATGGACACGTTGTCGATGGAGGAGCTGTTTCGTGCCGCTTCTGTTGCATTGCCCGATCTTATCTTTGCGAGAAACCAGCTGAACGCTGCAAAGAAGGCCGTCCAGGTGAGCAAAGGTGCATTTTCGCCAAGCCTGGGCTTTTATGCCGGCTGGAACTCGTTGTACACCGAAACCGACCGCGACAACAGCAACCAGATCATACCGTTCTCCGAACAAATGTCGAACAACTCCAACGAATACCTCAGCCTGGGCATCGAGATTCCACTTTTCTCAAGATTTGCAAAGTACACCTCGCTGAGTAAATCAAAACTGCAATACCAGCAGGCGAAGATCCGGTATGAGGATGTATCGTACAAGCTGCAGATGGGCGCGGAGAAATCGCTTACCGACTGGCGGTCGGCGCGGGCCGAATATGAGTCGTCGCTGAGTCAGCTGGCCAAGAGCAAAAAAGCCTATGAGGCCGCTGAGAAAAAGCTGGACAAAGGACTCATCAACATCATTGAATTCTATATCCAGAAGAACAAATGGATCAGGGCCAAGACCGAAGTGCTGCGAACCGGACTGCAGGTGCTGCTCAAAGAACGGTACATACGGTTCCTGTTGACCGGGTCGTTGCTCGGAAACAATTGACAATTGACAATTGACAATTGAAAATGGAAAAAGGAAAATTGAAAACTCCCTATTCGCTATTCGCTAATCCCTGATCACTAATTTGAATTTTGACATTTGAACTTTGAACTTTGAATTTAAGTTTTGCTTTTTGACTTTACAATTTGACTTTTAACCAATCTTAATCATGGATACTCTTCACTCCTCCGGCATGGACCGGATCATCACGGAGAACCGGTTGATTAAAAAGAAATATTGGAAATACATTGCCGGAGGGTTGATCCTGCTGGCGGTCGTCCTTTTTTTCATTTTCCGCGACTGGACCAGCACCGTCAGGGTGGAACGGGAGCGCATCACCATTGCCCCGGTCATTCATGGCGTTTTTAACGATTACATCACCAACGACGGCATCGCCGCACCCATCTCAACGGTTTACCTCGATGCCTATGAAGGAGGAAAAGTAGAAGAGATCATTCTCGAAGAAGGCACGATGCTGAAGAAAGGCGACGTCATTATCAGGCTTAGCAATAACGACCTGAACCTGAATATACTCAACAGCGAGGCGCAACTGGCCGAGAAGTCAAACTTCCTGCGGGAGGTCCGCATCAGGATGGAACAGGAGAAACATTCGCTCGAACGGGAGGTGCTGAATGCAAAGTTCGACCTGGTGGCGAAGAAGAGAACCTGGGAACAGAACAAGGAGTTGTACAAGGACGAGCTGATCTCGCGCGATGAATACATCCGGTCGGAGGAGGCTTACACCCTGGCCGACAAAACCCTTGAACTGGTGTTGCTGCGCCAGAAACAGGACAATGAGTTCCGGAATCTCCAGATTGAGCAGATCACAGAGAATCTGAAAAACATGCAGATGAACCTTGCGCTGGTAAAACAGCAGCAGGAATATCTTAACGTGAAATCCCCCGTCGACGGCCAGCTTGGCAGCCTGATGGTCGAGATCGGGCAGTCGATCAGCCGCGGGTTCCGCATCGGGCAGATCAACATTCTTACATCCTACAAGATCGAAGCCGATGTCGACGAACATTACATCGACCGGATCAGGCCCGGGCTGACCGGCTATATCGAGCGTACGAACGACACCCTGCTGCTGGAGATCAAAAAGGTCTATCCAGAAGTGCGTAACGGGAGATTTAAAATTGACCTCGTCTTCACGGGCAAACTCCCTGAAAACATCCGCATCGGCCAGTCGTACTTCATTAAACTGCAGTTGGGACAGCCCACCGAAGCCATCCAGATCCCGCAGGGAAGCTTCTACCAGACTACCGGCGGACAGTGGATATTTGTATTGGACAGGGGAGGCCAGTTCGCCATCAGGAGGAACATTAAAATCGGAAGGAAGAATCCGCAATATTATGAAGTGTTGGATGGACTGGCTCCGGGCGAGGAGGTCATAGTCTCCGATTATACCATGTTTGGAAACAATGATAAAGTGGAGTTAAAATGATAAAGAATATTTTCCGGATAATATGGCGCAACATTTCGCGCCAGAAGGGGTTCACCATCCTCAACGTTACCGGCCTGGCCATGGGCATGGCTGCATCGCTGCTCATCCTCATGTGGGTGATGGATGAACTAAGTTTCGAGCGTTTCAACCGGCACGCTGATCAGATCTACATGGTAAACGAGGACCAGTTTTACACCGGCGATCGCTTTCGTGTACAGGTTACGCCGCACCCCTGCGCACCGGTATGGAAGGAGCGGATCCCCGAGATCAGGGAGGCAACGCGCCTGGTGTTTCTTCCCAGGATGTTATTCAGGATCGGCGATAAGGTGTTCTTTGAATCGCATGTGAAGGCTGCCGACCCGGAGTTCCTGAAGGTCTTCACGCTTCCGCTGAAATACGGCGATGCAAGGCATGCCATGTCCGACCCTCATTCGATCATCCTGTCGGAATCGCTTTCGAAAAAATACTTCGGCGACCAGAATCCGGTCGGGAAGACAATCAACATCGAGAACAAATATGCTTTCACCGTTACCGGGGTGTTGCAGGCCATTCCCAAAAATTCGGTCTTCAGCACTGCCAATCTATCCTGGATAGGGATAGATGCCCTCGTCCCCTATACGTTTCTTAGAGAGATCGGCATGGCAGGTGAATCTTGGGGCAACAACAGCATTTTTACCTACCTGATGCTTGAGCAAGGCGCCGACCTGCAGGTAGTCAACAGGAAGCTGACCGCGATTGTCGTTGAGCATCATCCCGAGACACGCACAAAGTTTTTTGTCATCCCCTGGCTCGATTATCGCCTGCATACGTCATACGGATTCGGAGAAAACCAGGGGAAGATCGTCAACATTTACATGTTCAGCGGCATTGCTGTTTTCATCCTGTTGATCGCCTGCATCAACTTTATCAACCTGACCATCGCCAAGGCCGCATCGCGCGGCAAGGAGATAGGCATCAGGAAAGTGGCCGGCGCCAACCGGCTGGCGATGGTCATGCAGTTTATGATCGAATCGGCCCTGATGGTATTCATCGCCCTGGTATTCGCGCTCATACTTGTGGGTCTGTTGCTTGACATTTTCAATTCGATTTCGGGAAAAAGTTTCACGCTGGCCGACATCTTCCAGGCAAAGTTCATTGTGGGTTTCTTCATCACCGGTCTGCTGACGTCGATCCTGGCCGGCATTTACCCGGCGTTTTACTTATCGTCGCTGAAGCCGGTCATGGTGCTCAAAGGCGAAACAGTGGCGGGAAAACGAAATGGCCGCCTGCGGCAGATCCTCGTCGTGGTTCAGTTCTCACTATCGATCTTCATCGCGCTGGGGGCCATTTTCATGTACCTGCAACTGAAATATATGCAGGAGAAGGACCTGGGTTTCGATAAAGAAAATCTGATCTGCATACCCATTAACCGCAATGTAAGTGCGAAGTATTCCACCCTGAAGAAGGAGCTGCGCAAACAACCGGCGATCCTCGGAGTTACGGCTGCCAGTCACAATCCTGCCATGATCGGCAGCAACGGCGGAGGGGCTACCTGGAAAGGGAAGGATCCGGATAAGGAGGTGCTGATAGGGCAGAACATCATCGATTACGACTACCTGAGCACGATGAAGATCAACCTGGTGGACGGGCGCGACTTTTCGCCCGATCATCCAGGCGACATGGGCGATACGCTGGGTAACTTCCTCGTGAACGAAGAGGTGGTAAAGCTGATGGGCGGGGGCGATGCCGTCGGGAAAAGTTTTAGTTACATGGGGCAGTCGGGGATCATCGTAGGGGTGATGAAAAACTTTCATTACAGTGGAGCCCAGGAGCCCATCGAGCCTATGGCTTTCGCAGTCAGCGACAGCAGGGCCTTCTCCAATGTCATCGTGCGGCTGGCTCCCGGCGATCTGCCGGCCAGGCTGAAGACCGTGGAAAAGGTCTGGAAAACAGTTATCCCCGACTACCCGCTCGAATATACATTCATCGACAAGGATTACAACGACCTTTACCGGGCCGAAACCAGGATGGGCCTTCTGCTGAAGTATTTCACCATAGTGGCCGTGATCATTGCCTGCCTTGGACTGTACGGACTATCGACATACGCGGCAACCCGCCGGACGCGTGAAATCGGCGTTCGAAAGGTGATGGGCGCCGGCACGGTCTCGGTGATCTTCGCCTTGTCGAAGGAGTTTCTGGTACTGGTGATCATTGCCATCGCCATTGCATTTCCGTTCGGCTGGTATGCCGTGCATAAAATGTTGCTGGAATTCGCTTTCCGGATCCCCATCAACTGGCTGGTCTTTGGTGCCATCGGGCTGGGTGCGCTGGCCGTCGCCCTCGTCACCGTGAGTTTCCAGGCATACAAGGCCGCTGCAGTAAACCCGGCGGTAGCCCTGAAAGTAGAGTGATATGGGAGCATACTCGACATATATGGTCGCAGCCCTGCGAAATTTCCAGAGGAACAAACTGTTCGGGGCGATCAACATCATCGGATTGGCCATCGGCATGGCCTCCACCCTGATCCTGGCCCTCTACGTCATCAACGAGCTGGGGGTCGACAGCTACCATGAAAAGGCCGGCCGGATCTACCGCGTGGAAGATCAGCGCGGACCCGACCCGGCGAACAGGGGCTTTTTCACCATGCCTCCGCTCGCACCGGCATTGAAATCGACATTCCCGGAGATCGAGGATATCGTGCGGGTGGTGCTCTGGAAGCGAAATGTCCTGGTGAGCCACCGCGATACGAGGTTTATCGAGACCAACATCGCCATGGCCGATTCTTCCCTGTTCAACGTGTTTACCATTCCCTTTCTCACAGGCAACCCGCACGATGCACTGCGAAGGCCCAACACGGTCGTACTGACTGCGAAGACGGCGCGTAAGTTTTTCGGTGATGCCAACCCGGTAGGCCAGTCGCTCGTCTTCGATGGCAAAACGAGCTACGAGATTACCGGCGTGGTGGCCGACATGCCGGTCAACTCGCACTTCTTTTTCGATTTTCTCATTCCCGGCGATTATACCGGGACTGACTGGGGTGACGGCTGCCTGCAGACCTACCTCACACTTCCTGAAAATTATGATGCAAAGGACCTGGAAGCAAAATTCCCGGGTTTCGTGGTGAAGCATATGGGACCCTGGCTTGAAGCTGAAACCGGCAAACCGGTCGGGGAATATTTCAGGGACCGGAACAACATTGTCAGCTTCCACCTGGCTCCCCTCAGCACTGTTTACCTTCATCACAACATGGAAGGGGTTCCCGGGCTCGATGGCCTCATGCTGAGGTTCGGGAGCATGCGCAACGTCGTCCTCTTTGCCATCCTGGCTGCATTTGTCCTGGTCATTGCCGCCATCAACTTTATCAACCTGTCGATGGCCCGCTCCATCCGGAGGAGCACCGAATTGTCGGTACGCAAGGCGATGGGGGCGGCAAAGGTCTCCCTGATCAGGCAGTTCCTGGTGGAGTCAACCCTGATCAGCATGGCCGCGCTGGCACTGGCACTTGTCATACTCAAAGTTACGATCCCCTTCTTCAACCACTACCTGGGAACCTGCATGACCCTGTCGCACTTCTCTTCTCTTTTTATAGCTTCCCTGGCCGTTGCCCTGCTGATCGGCATCATGGCCGGCCTGCTCCCGGCCGTCCGGCTATCTTCGGTCGATCCGGCGGTCATCCTGGGTAAAAAGTCGGGCACGGCAACCGGGCGGTCGCGGCTCAGCCTGCCCCTTCTTACGCTCCAGTTCATCCTCTCGATCGGGCTGATCATCTCGACCATCACCATTTTTTTGCAACTGCGTTTCATGAACAACAGGGAACTGGGATTCTCGGACGACGCTGTCGTGCTGATCGAACGGGCAGGGGCGCTGGGTGAAAGCCGCGAAACATTTGCAGAAACATTGAAAAGCTACCCGGACGTGCGTGCGGTGTCGTTTGCCAGTTCGGTGCCGGGCAGGCATTTCGAACCTACCAGTTACAACCTCGAAGGACGTCCGGGTTCGGAGTCATACCTGCTGCATACCATGCATGCCGACCCTGAGTTCAAGGATGCATTGGGCCTTCAGCTGGTCAGCGGACGAAACATAACAAAAGGAGATGCCGGCGGCGATCTTGAAGCGGTCGTCAATGAGAAGGCCGCAGCTGTCTACCGATGGAAAGAGCCGGTCGGCAAACGAATTTGTTTTGAAACGAACGAAAACGGGGAAAATGTGTACGCTGAAATCGTCGGGGTGATAAGGGATTTCAATTTTCAACCCCTGTACCAGGAGATAAAACCAATGATGATCGTCAATCACCCCGGACGGAGAAACCTGGCGGTGGTCAGGCTCAGCGGCGCTGAAACGAAAAACACCGTTGCCTTTATTCAGGAACAGTGGGGCAGGATGACTGGCTCACAACCGTTCCAGTACAGTTTCCTCGACGATAACTTCAGAAAGTCGTACCAGCTGGACGAACGCAGGGCGATCCTCTTCCTGCTGTTTTCCTTGCTGGCCATATTTCTGGCCTGCGTTGGCATGCTGGCCCTCGTCATCTCAGCCACCGAGCTGAAAACAAAAGAGATCGGCGTACGTAAAGTCAACGGCGCCACCAGTGTGACCCTGCTTGCCCATTTTTCAGGATATTATTTAAGATGGATCGTCCTGGCATTTGTGGCAGCCTGCCCGCTGGCCTGGATTTTTATGCACCGTTACCTTGAAAATTTTGCATACCGGGTCACCCTCAGTTGGTGGATTTTCGCTTTTGCCGGGATCCTCACCTTCCTGATTACCCTATTGACCATCACATGGCAAAACTGGAGGATGTCTTCGCGGAATCCGGTTGAACTGCTCCGATACGAATAACCCAGACATCATGACACGAACCATTTTCACTGCCATCTTGCGCAACCTCAGGAAAAACGCCGTTTTTTCATCCATCAATATTTTCGGGCTTACCCTGGGAATCACAAGTTTCATCCTGATGTTCCTGTTTGTGGTGAGCGAACTCAGCTATGACCGGTACCATGAAAAGGCTGACCGGATTCACCGCTTATGCATCCGGGCCATGGTCGGAAATACAAAAATCAACCAAACCTGGTCCTCGGCCCGCATGTTCAGGGAGATGCGCGAGCGATATCCCGAAATTGAATCGGGCGTGAAGTTAACCGGCTGGAATGATGTGCTGGTCAGGATCGGTGAGAAAACATTCACGGCCCCTGTCGCCATGTTTGCTGACTCAACCATCTTTGATGTTTTCACCTTGCCACTTGTATCAGGAAACCCGGCAACCGCGCTCTGCCGCCCCAATACCGTAATTCTCAGTGAAACCGAGGCACGGAAATATTTTGGCGAGGTGAATCCGGTCGGGAAAATCATCGAGATCGATACATCCGGTTTCGGCCGGTTCGAGGTGACCGGAGTCTTTAAGGACATTCCGGCGAATTCGCACTTTCATTTCGGTTTGATCGCCTCACTGGCAACCTTTCCGGCATTGCTCAACGAACAGGAGTGGACAGCGAACAATTTTGTCACCTATTTCCTGCTCAGGAAAGGAGCATCAGCGAAGGACCTCGAGAATAAATTGAAGCTGTACGTCCTTGAGAAAGCGGGGGTGCAGCGTTATAAAGAGGCGCTCGCCCAGGGAAATTACTGGGAGTTTTTTCTTCAACCGCTAACCTCCATTCATCTTCATTCGGACCTCAATGGCGAATTCGAACCAAACGGGAATATCAGGTATGTTTACATTTTCATGGTCATCGCCTTCTTTGTGCTGATCATCGCCTGTATCAATTTCATGAACCTCTCCACAGCAAAGTCGACCTTGCGTGCCAGGGAAGTCGGGATCCGGAAGGCCTCCGGTTCGACGCGTGCCGTGCTGGTCAGGCAATTCCTTTTTGAATCGTTTGTTTTGACCCTGATGTCCACGCTCCTGGCCCTCGTTGTCGTCAAACTTTTATTACCATTTTATGGTGACTGGGTTGGCCGTGAATTGTCATTTAATCTTTTCTCTTCCGCATGGGTCATCCCAAGCCTACTGACATTTGTCATTGTGGTCGGCTTTATTGCGGGTGTTTACCCTGCCTTCTTCTTGTCGGCGTTCAACCCTGTCAAGGTGCTGAAAGCACAGGTTCTTACCGAAACCAAAGGGATCGGGTTGCGCAATCTGCTTGTCATTGTGCAATTCTCCGCTTCGATCTTTTTGATTATCGGAACCATGATCATCAGCCAACAGATGAACTATATTCAGAATAAGGATGTTGGTTTCATAAAAGAAAATCTCCTTATACTGCGAACCCCGGCCAATTTTGCCCTAACGAGCAAAGCATTCCAGGATGAAATCAAACAGCAGCCGGGTATTTCCGGCATGGCCGCTTCAAATACATTACCCGGATTTTCATTCTCAAACTGGGGTTTCGGCGCCGAAGGCGTTGATAAGAATTTTACGTTGAATATCATCAGATGTGATACCGGGTTTGCAACAACCATGGGATTCAGGATGGCCGAAGGACGGTTCTTCTCCCCCGGATTCCCGACTGATTCAACGGGCATTGTGCTGAACGAGACGGCAGTAAGGGTGCTTGGATTGAAGAATCCGATCGGGACAAAAATGTTTGATTTCTCCAGGCCTCAACACAACTATCATGTGATCGGGGTTGTCAAGGATTTCAACTATGAATCGGTGCATGCAACGATCAGGCCGATGGGACTGGTCAACCTGAACGGGTCGCCGGCCGGCTACTTGACCATCCGGTACCGTCCCGGAAAATCCACCGAAATAACAGCACTGGTAAAACGCACCTGGGAGCGTTTAATGCCCGGGACTCCATTCTCGGCGAGTTACATGGAAGAAGACTATAAAAACCTTTACCGCAATGAGATTCAGACGAAACAAGTATTCACCATGCTTGCCGGGCTCTCGATCATCGTGGCCATTCTCGGACTCCTTGGACTGGCATCCTTCATGGCGCAACGGAGAACCCGGGAGATCGCCGTGCGTAAAGTCTCAGGGGCCGGCGTCACCCAGATCATCAGCCTATTAACCGGGAAATTCGTTCATTGGGTGCTCGTCTCCTTTGTGCTGACCTGTCCGGTAGCCTGGTGGGTGATGAACAACTGGCTTCAGAACTTTGCCTACCGGATTTCGATGAGTGCCTGGATCTTTCTTTTTTCGGGAGCATTTGCATTGGCGCTGGTAATCATAACGGTGGGGCTGGTCACTTACAGGGCTGCATCCGTGAATCCCGCTGAAAGCATGAAGTATGAGTAACTACCGGTCAGAGAACCAGTAATCTGATACCCTATGAAACGTTTAAATTTTGTTGGAATAACCGGAGTCATGATACTGCTCCTTTCGTGCCATGGCAACCGGCTCGAAACAGATGAAAGCAAACTCTCGGCAGAGATCCTTCAGCATGAAAAAGAGGAGGCTGAGCGTGTTGAGCGTGAAAACAGACTGGCCGATTCGCTGAAAAAGCTCCCTCCCGGTTTCCGGTTCAGCGAAGATCGATCGGTCGATCCCGCTCGTCCCCCGGTAGTAATCGATATCGCCGGCAGTCTCGGCAACGTGAAGGACTTCGCACTCTCGGATGTGGCTTCCAAAATCACCTACATCCGCATGGAGAAAGCGCCTGACTCCTCGTTTGCCAGGGTCATGCGGTTTAAATACTACCTGATGGATTCGAACATCGTAGCGGTCAACCCATCGGGAATCCTCCTCTATTCCCGCAATGGAAAATATAAGACTACGGTGGTGAAGAATGAATCAACCGGTATCGAGGTGACCGCCGACCGCATGATCGTGATGGGTGACAACACTTTTGTGGGCGGAGGCACCACCGTTTGGTCGGCCGGGAAGAACCTGTTCTACAAATACCGCAACTCGCTCACAGGCCAGTCTTACATCATGGAATATGATTGTTCGCAACCTCCGGTGAGCCTTTCCATGGGTTTTGATCCCGAAAACCCTGACAAGATCAGGGGGCAGGGCAGGATCGCCATCGATCTCAACCACGGCAAAAGACCGGCTCCCCTGCAAGGCAATGCCAACGGAATGTGGAGCGCCGGAACCGGTTTCGTTTACCAGCGGCTGAGCTCCATGATGCTCGACCGCAACACCTATGTCAAACAACTGTCGGGTCCTTTAGGCATGGGCGATAAATACATGCTGGGAGTGTTCAACCAGCAGGGCGATACCCTGGCCACTTTCAGCGAGTTTGAAAAGCTGGATCGCTTTTCGAAAACGGTCATGCGAGGCACCGATAAAGGCGTGCAATATGAGAACAAAGGAAAGTTCTACATGCGGAACGCCTTCAATGACACCGTTTTCCAGGTGATCCCTCCCAACAGGCTGCTGCCGGTTTATGTACTGAACCTCGGTAAATACAAGCTGCAGAAAAAAGAGGGTGCCGACCCCGATTTCAACCTTGAAGACAAGATCATCCCCGAAACCTGGGCCGACACCAGGAACTTCATATTCCTCACTTTTTCAAAAGACAGCTACGACTGTCCGAATACCCGCAAAAGCAAGCAGTTGAGACAGTATCATGCCCTTTATTCGAAGCAAGCTAAAAAACTATTCGTTGTGAAAGGCGATCCTGTTTCCTATGATCCCGATATCCTTGAAAATAACCTGGATGGTGGGCTATGTGTGTGGCCCTCCTCTTATGAGGTCGGTATCAACGGCGAGATCCTGGTCTCGTTGAAGGGAAAAGAGCTTAAAGAACGCGTAAAGTCAGCATCGTTTAGCGCTTCCACCGCTCCTGCTGCAAAAAAGAACGAATTGCGCAAGCTGGCCCAATCCGTGGGCGATGATGAAGACATTCTGATGATTGTTGAATAACCGGTGACAAAATGATCAGGTCGTTCAGAATCTTATTTCGCGGTTTCATCCGTAAACCGGTATATTCGGTGATCACCCTGCTGGGATTCACGCTGGGAGTGATGGCCGGTTTGCTGATCTGCCTGTGGGTACTGAATGAACTGAGCTATGAAAAGTTCCATCCCGGCCACGAACGGATCTACCGGGTGCTCACCCTGGCGAAAGAGGGCGACGAGGTGGTTAAATCGGCCGGATGCTATCGCCCGCTTGCAAAAACGCTGAAAATGACCTACCCGCAGATCGAAAATGCCACGTACCTCAGTTTCGATTCGGAAGATTCACCGCTGAAAAGGGATCGCGGAACAGAAAGGATCGAGACGCGCGGTGTGAGCACCAATGAGGATTTCTTTGCCATTTTCGGCGGGTTTATTTTTACCGAGGGAGACGCTGCGACGGCCTTTTCAAAACCTTCCAATATAGTGCTCACGGAAGAGACAGCGCGTAAACTCTTTGGAGAACAACCGGCGCTGGGAAAAACAGTCATCAGCGATAAATATGAACCTGAAATTTACACGGTAAGCGGCGTTATCCGGATACCCAGGCAAAGCCATCTCGGTTTCGGGTATCTCTTATCGGGTAAGTGCGGCCGGTACGCCTACCTTGAAGAGAGCTGGGGCGATAAGGCCCATATACGGGTATACATCAAACTGGCAAAAAATGCACAGATCGACGAAGAATTCCTGAATTCCGTTGCCAACCATCCCGGCCGGTTCAGCCGGCTGTCGGATAAGCTGGTATTTCAACCCCTGACCGACATCCACCTTTACACCGATTACCAGACATACTACTATGATAAAAATATCGGCAATTCCAGATATGTCTGGATGTTCACCGGGCTGGCGCTGCTGATCATCCTCATGGCGGCGCTGAATTTTTCGGTGCTGTCGGTGGCGCGGTCATCGGAGCGGTCGACAGAAATAAGCATGAAAAAAGTATGCGGCGCCGAACGGTCCGACATCATCCGTCAGTTTATGGGCGAAGCAGTGTTGCAGACTTCAGCCGCCACGCTGATCAGCCTGTTTCTGATCTGGCTGATCCTTCCCTGGTTCAATGTGTTTACCGGGCAGACCCTTACCCTTCAATTTTCGTTCGGGCTGGTGGTCAGCATAATCCTGTTCACGACGCTGGCCGGGATTGTTGCAGGTATTTATCCTTCATTTTATCTTTCCTCGCTTGAAGCTGCCAGGATTTTCAGGGGCGGGAGTCAAACAGGGTCAAAGAGCAGTTTTACCAGGCTGCTGGTGGTGATTCAGTTCAGCATCGCCATCTTTTTCATCGTTGCTTCATTGGTATTCATCAAACAGTTGAATTTTATCCGGGGAAAAGACCTGGGATTCGACCGCAACAACGTGGTGGTCATACCCACAGGACTGTGGTATAAGAACAAGTCGTTCAAGGATGAACTGCTGAAGAATCCCAATGTGCTCGGGGTCACCGCAACCGCCTATGCACCTGTTGATTTCAACTGGCAGGTGACACTGGCGGTCGACCGGGCCGGCCGGACCGACAGCATCAGGGCCGCCATGATCTGGGCGGATAAGGATTTTGCTAAAACATACAAACTTGAAATCGTGAAGGGACAATTCCTGCAGATTGATTATACCGGATTCTGGAAGGCGCTGGAAGCCGATACCGCCCGGAAACCGTCAGCGGAAGAGCGTTTCTCACTTCCTGCCGTGATCAATGAGACTGCTGAAAAAAGCATCGGTTACCGGGATCCCATTGGCGAACGTATCGGAAGATACGTGATTGTGGGTGTTGTGAAAGACTTCCATTTCCGCCCTTTGCATTATCCCATCGCACCGATGATCATGGTCTATGATCCGCAGAACATCATGACGATGAATGTGCGCATCGCAGATAAAAACCGGGCGGCGACCCTGAAATATATCGGCGACACATACCGGAAATACCGGAATACAAGAGGCTTTTCATACAGTTATCTGGATGATCTGCTGGCGCAAAAATACCAGGATGAAATCAGGCTGCGCAACCTGACGCTGATCTTCGCGGGCCTTGCCGTCATCATCGCGATGTTAGGGCTGCTGGGGATGACCGTATTCACCTGCGACCGGCGCACCAAAGAGATCGGGATCCGCAAGGTCAACGGCGCTTCCGTGATGGAGATCCTGGTTATGCTGAACAGGGATTTCCTGGAATGGGTGCTGGTGGCCTCTGTCATTGCCATTCCGGTGTCGTGGTATGCCATGCACTGGTGGTTATCGCACTTTGCCTTCCGCACCGGTCTCAACTGGTGGCTATTCATGGTGGCGGTGTGCACCACCATGTTAACGGCGCTGATCGTGGTGAACTGGCAAACCTTCAGGGTAGCCCGCCGAAACCCGGTGGAGGCGCTGAGAGATGAATAGGCTCAAAGAAAATGTTGACATATGAACGACCTCAGGTTTATTTTCAGGATACTGACACGGAATCCGCTCACTTTTT
>CAYYPH010000054.1:0-22574 GCA_964473485.1 uncultured Prolixibacteraceae bacterium
ATAAGATGTTCCGGACCCTCAATGCCGCATTCAGCGAACTGTACGGATACACCGAGCTGACCGACCGGCAGGTCGACATGTACGTGAAAGCCTATTTCGGGTTTGTACAGCCCCAGTTTGTCAGTTTCGTGATCGATGAGCACGACGACGTAGTTGGTTTCGGCATCTCCATGCCTTCACTAACCGATGCTCTGCGAAGATGCGACGGGAAACTTTTTCCGTTCGGATTCATCCATATCCTGCGGGCCATGAAAAAAAGCAGGGTGATCGACATGTACCTGAACGGCGTGCGGCCCGATTACCATGGAAAAGGCATCAATGCCTTGTATTACAATGAAATGCACAGGGCTTACATTCAGTATGGCATCACCAGGGCAATCACGAACCCACAGCTCGAGGAGAATGCCAAGGCGCTTACCATCTGGAAAAATTTCAACGGGCGGCAGCATCTGACCCGCCGTTGCTGGAAAAAGCATTTCTCATGAAAACGATTCTGATCACCGGGGCCAGCGGTTTTATCGGCAGTTTTCTGGTCGAAGAGGGCCTTAGGCGCGGCTTTGATGTGTATGCCGGGGTCCGCCGGTCAAGCTCAAGGGAGTATCTGAAGGACGACTCCCTGCACTTTGCCGAATTTGATTTTTCTGAGAAAACAAAGGTGGCTGATACCCTCATGAAATTCAGGGAGCAGGGAATCAGGTTCGATTATATCATTCATAACGCCGGCGTTACCAAGGCACAGCGGAAGGAGGAATTCCGGGAGGTAAATTACCTGAACACCGTTCGTTTTATCGAGGCTTTGACAGAGACGGGTCTGGTACCCGAGAAGTTCGTGTTCATGAGCAGCCTGGCTGCATTCGGCCCCGGAGACCCCAAAACGGGTGAGCCGGTGAAGTTAGCCGGGCCACCGAAGCCTATCGAACTATACGGAAGGAGCAAACTGGAGGCCGAACAATTCATTACTTCACTCACCGGTTTTCCGTGGCTCATCTTCAGGCCAACAGGCGTATACGGTCCGCGTGAGAAGGATTACTTCGTGTTTTTCCAGACCATCAGCCGCGGGCTTGAACCATACATCGGCTTCCAGGAGCAGGTGCTTACTTTCATCTATGTCAGGGACCTGGTCAGGGTGATATTCGATGCTCTTCCATCACCGGTCGTCCGCCGGGCTTATTTTATGGCCGACGGAAGGGAATATACCTCACGGGAATTTGCCGACATAACCAAACGAGTGATGGGCAAAAAGACGATCCGTTTCACAGTTCCGCTATTCCTGGTAAAAACCATCGCAACCGTGGGTGAGAAGGTCGCGGGCTTATGGGGCAGCATCCCCACGCTGAATACTGACAAATACAATGTGCTGAGCAGCACCAACTGGCGCTGCGAGGTGGAACCGCTGCAGCGCGACTTCAACTTCAGGGCGGAATACGACCTGGAAAGGGGGGTGCGCGAAGCGGTCGACTGGTACCGGAGCAACGGTTGGTTGAAATAAAAAAAAGAAGGCTGCCATTGGGCAGCCTTCTTTTTTTTGGGGATAAATCATGTTAATTCTTATCCCAGAAGAGTTTTGTACCAACGGCATCGCCTCCGATAGCAGCGGCAGCCGAAGCACGGTTGGCGCCGTTAAGGGTTTGTTCGGCGACGGGGTAGGTCAACCTGATCGGTAACACACTCTCGGCATCGGGAGGGGCCACCAGTTTCGGATAATCAAGAAGGCGGAAGGCGGTCCAGCTTTCGAAACCACGGTTGTAAAGCCCGATCCATTTCTGCATGCCGATCTTTTCTTTCCAGTCGCCTGTGGCTGTTGCATAGGCTACCTTCGGATTGGCCAGGTAATCATCAACACCGTCAACCCCATAGTACTCGAACGAAGCACGAATGGCATGTTCATAATGTTCTGCGGCAGTTCCGCCAACGTTGTAGCCACGCTCAACGGCCTCTGCCAGGAGGAATTCTGTCTCGGCCAGGTCAAACATCATCCCTTCGTATTCCGGCTCTGTGAGGACCGGGTTCACGTGCGAGAACTGGGTAAAGTCGTTGGATGCACCATAGATACCGCCAATGTATTCACCATTGACATCAGTGAAGTAGGCTTCCCTTCTCGGATCTTCCAGGTCGTTCATCACATCTACCAGGGTGTTGGCAGCCACAAAGTCATTCCTGCCGCTGAGCACCAGGTTTTCGTTCACCGGGTTATTGTTGGGTTGGGTCGGCATGAATGTGATGGCGGCATTGTCGAAGTTGTCCTGGATCACGTTCGGGGCAGCAAACTCAACGGTGGCTTTGGCAAGCGCCGGATCAACGTCTGAGAGCAGCATGCCCATTCTCATCAGCAGAGAGTTAGCGAAGTAGAACCAGCCCTGGGTGTCGCCGTAATACATATTGTCGGATCCGCCAAAGCTTCCTTCACCGGGATTCATTTTCCCGATGGCGGTTTGTACGCGGTTGATCAGGTCTTTGTAAATGGTCAGACCGTCGTCGTATGCCGGCAGCAGGTTGTCGCCCAATGCTTGTGTATAGGGCACATTGCCGAAGGTTTCTACGAGTACGCTGTAGGTATAACAGGTCATGATTTCGCAGATTGCCAGTTTGTTCTGAAGCACTGCAGGGTCGTCACCCGGAAGATTTCCGTCGGCTGCCAGCACCTTGGCTGCTTCCTTGAAGTTCATCAGGACGTCGCGGTACATGGTGTTCCACCAGTTGCCGGGGATCGGGCGGGTTACGATGTCGTAGTTTGATTCATCAATATAGGTGGTCTCAGTCCAGTGCTGGACGAACAGGCGGAAGTTGTTGCTGTTCACGTTGGGCGTAACCATCTGTTTGATCAGGTACTGCTGGGCGCCTGTGAAGAGGGATTCGCCGGGTACCTTCGTAGGATCCTTCGTGTTATTGTTCAACTCGTCGAGCTTGGAGCAGGACGAAAACAACAGGATTACAATGAATATGGATATTATATTTTTCATATCGGGTTGTTTTAGAAGTTAACTTTTAAATTCAAACTAAAATCACGTGTTGTTGGCAGGGGGCCTGTCGAGTATCCCTGGAGGTTACCTGCGCCGAGACCTGATTCAGGATCGGCATGCGGCATGTTCTTGTAAATGATCCACAGGTTGGTGGCCACAGCAGTAATGGTGATTCCCGAGATGAAGGTCTTCTTCAGCACTTCTGAAGGTAAGGTGTAGGACAATGATACCTGGCGCAGTTTAACATAACTGGCGTCGTACACAAATGCTTTGTTCGGGAGTCGGGAATATCCAAAGGCTCCGTAATTGTTGGCGGCGATCCTTGTCGTATTTTCGGTGATGGTGCCGTCCGCAGCCACATTCACGCCTTCGTTGATAAATCCACCGGAGTTCGAAGCATATCCTTTGCTCTTGTCGTTCGGATCAACCCATACGATCGGATCCCTGACGGGGTTGCCGAGGTCGTTGAGGTAGGAGGTCTCTTCGGGCAATCCGGTTGCGAGGCCGTAATACATGTCGAGTGAGAAGATGTCGCCGCCCTTCTGGAAGTCGATCAGGAATCCGAGCGACCAGTTCTTGTAAGTGAAGTTGTTCAGGAAACCACCGGTCCAGTCGGGGTTGACGTTACCAATGACCTTATCCGAGGTAGCAGTTCTCAGGTAACGGCCGTTTGAAGCGTCGATGATTTTTTGTCCGTCATCCGTGTACACGTAGTCGGTTCCGTAAATTACACCGTAGGGTTGTCCAACCATGGCATTGATGGAGACGCCACCCTGGAACCTTCCAAGTTGCAAGGTTTCAACTCCTTCGAGAAGACTCACCACTTCGTTCACGTTGCGGGCCCAGTTCAGGGTCAGGTCCCACCTGAAGTTCTTGTACTTCAGAGGAACAGCATTGAGGGCAAGCTCAATACCCTTGTTCTGGATTTCACCGGCGTTGATGGTCTTGATGTTATATCCCGTTGCAGTGGATACTGGCAATGGAAGGATCTGGTCAAGAGAATTGGTTTTATACAAAGCCAGGTCAAATCCGAGGCGGCGGCCAAGGAACCACATTTCGAGACCTGCTTCAATGCTGTTGGTCTTCTCAGGTTTCAGTTCGGGATTTTTCTGGGTTGTTGGAACGGCTGTGGTCAGGCTGTAGAACGGCGAAAGTACCAGGTAGTTGTCGATCAGCTGGTCGAAGCCGGGGCTGTTACCCACCTGGGCGTAGTTTAAACGAACCTTACCGAATGAGAGCCACTTGGCTTCCGGCAAAATGTTGGAGAAGATGAAGCTGGCTGCAACAGATGGATAGTAGTACACATTGTTGTCCTTAGGCAGGGTTGTCGACTGATCTCTCCGGATGGTTCCGTCCAGGTACAAATAGTTCTTGAATCCGAAAGAAACACTGGCATAGATACCCGATACCTGTACCTTCGAAGCGAGTTCTTTGGTCAATGGAAGGGGGCCTGCGCTATTCTGGAGTGAATAGAGGTCGGGAACGGCAAGGCCGCCATTGGTAGCGGAGATCATGCGGTTATAGTTGGTTCTCCTGATATTCATACCAAGAATACCTTTGAAATTGAAATGCTTGGCAAAGTCGGTATTGAAATTGGCCATCACATCATAGTTGTATTCGCTGAACGTGATGTCCCTGCGGAGGTAGCCGGATTCCTGGTCAGACCTGCCGATACTGCCGTCGGGGCCTGTTCCGATACCGAAGGTTCCGGGCACGCTTCCGATGGCTCTTCTCTCTTCCTGCAATTCGGAATAGGTGTCCACCGAAATACGTCCGAAGAGGTTGAACCAGTCGGCAATTTTATAGGTAACGGCTGCATTACCCATGAAACGGTTACGACCGTCGGTTTCATAGTTCTTATAACGGGTCCAGTAAGGATTATCCCAGTAAATGGGAACTGCATCCGATGGGTCGGCATAGTTCCAGGTGATATTCCTTTTGGTCAGCTCATACATGTCTTTTTGCTGCTGTATGTCGACGTTGGTCTGGAACCACTGCCTGAACGATCCCATGATGTTGTCGTTGTAACCCGTGGAGTTACGACCCGTCATTTTCTGTACCATATAGTTACCGAATCCTGACACCGTCAACCTTTCGTTTACATTCCATGTGGCATTCAGTGAGAGGTTGTTCTTGACCAGCTTGCTGTTCGGCATCATCCCCTTTTGCGTGAAATTGGTATAGGCAAAACGGTAATTTCCGCCTTTGAAGGTGTTCTCGATAGCCAGCGTGTTGACGTAGGTCTGGGGTTTTTCAAAGAAAGTGATGGGATCGTTATCGGCAACTTTCCAGGGAGTAGCCTTCAGGAAGTTCGGCGACTCGGGATCAACAGCATCCCACTGATAGACCATGGAGTTATCGAATTTTGCGCCATAGGAGGCGTCTTCCGATGTAACAACCCACTGTGTCAGCTTGCTGGTCTCCGATTTCGGATCAACGGTGATGGTACCGTCATCGTTAATATAACGCATGTACCAGTATCCGCCGGGGCCATCATAGTAAGAGCCGTAGCCGGCACCGTAGTCTTTCTGGTACTTGATGAAGGTGGATTTGTCGACAAAACCAAGGGTCGCCGAGGTGTTGAAGCTCACGCCGAGTCCTTTTTTCTCGTGACCGGGACCTTTTGTGCCCTTCTTGGTAGTGATCATGATCACACCGTTGGCGGCCCTGGAGCCATAAAGCGCGGTGGCGGCGGAACCTTTAAGTACGTTGATCGACTCGATGTCATCAGGATTGATATCCGAAGCGGCGTTCCCGTAGTCGTAACCGGTACCGGCCTGTTGCTGCGACCGGGTGTTTGTAACATCGTTGTTTACCGGCACTCCATCGATAACAAACAAAGCCTGGTTTTCGCCGGTCAATGATTTGTTACCCCTGAGCAGGACGTTGGTAGAACCGCCCATGTTGGTAGTGGTCTTGACCTGAACCCCGGCGACCCTTCCCGACAGTGAGTTGATAAAGTTATCGGTCTTTGAAATGGCCAGCTGATCGCCTTTTACCTCCTGAGTGGCATACCCCAGCGATTTCTTTTCACGGGGAATACCAAGTGCGGTAACGACAACCCCTTCCAGTTCCTGGACACTGGGTTGTAAAACGACATTAACCGTGTTGTCGGTACCCAGCTGGATTTCCTGTGTGACCATCCCGACATAGGAGACCAGGATCACATCCTTGTCCTTGGGAACGTTAAGGGTAAAATTACCATCAATATCCGTGATAACTCCCACGGCCGTACCCTTCACGAGAATCGTAGCCCCGGGGATCCCGGAACCGTCGTCAGCACTTGTAACCTTGCCAGTTATGGTTCGCTGGGCAAAGGCAACCTGCAACCCTATGAACAACATAAGGGCAAGTAAAACTGTAATTTTTCTCATACAATTTGCTTTTTGTTAGTAAATGTGTTAATAATCAGTGACATAACAATTGATCTTGCACAAATCCCCGTTGATGCCGGGGCAGTGGTATATGTGGGGTAAAATTGCAGCTTACCTGTTATGCTTTGCAATTTTACATAAACCTTTTTATGATACCAAAGATATTTTAAGAAAAATTTAATAAAAAATTAACAAAAATTTAAAACCCCCGTATGAGTATTATACAGGGGGAGAAGAAAGGATAGAAAAACGGGCAGAGAGTACAGGGCGCCAGGTTAATGAAATCGTCTGTAAAAGAGGCCAAAAAAGAGGATCAGAAGGATGTAGGCGGCGACCGTCGCAACGGTAAATTGCGGGTTGAAAAGCTGGAACAAGGCGATGATCAGGCATGAAATACCCATCAGCAAATAGCCGGCTTTTTTCATGAACCATATCAGGATGACCCCGGTCAGCCCGGCGAGGTGCAGTATCAGGCCCATAGTAAACAGCCAGCCGACTTCGCCGGCGCTCCAGGTATCGTGCTGAACATATTGGTTGGTCACCCTGGCGATCCATTCCGCCCCTGCAAGGGCAGCGCCAAACAGGGCAGCGATAACGGTGAAAAAGACCATTGCGAAAAGCGACGCGATGGTTAACAGCACCGGGCGTCTGCCAGACGGCCCGGTCTTTTTTTCTTTCACAGGTTTTACCTCTTCAACCATTGGTAAAAAAATTACCGCCTGTTTATTTCATCACCTTAAGGTTCATCGCGTAGAGCAGGATGAAGAGGCCGGAGAAGACCATATCGGGGATACCCGGGCTTTTCATGCCCATGAAATACATCGGTGCGATGATCAGCAGTATCTGTGCGATGGTGTAAACATGAAAACCCACCTTGCGGAGGTTCATCATAAGAATGGCGCCTGCCAGCGACCCTGCATAGAAGAGCGCTGAAAAAAGGAAGAAGGAGGGCGTTGCGCTGGTGATCATCTCCATACCCGGGAGGTTGAATTTTTCGGCAAATTCGGTGGCCATCTCCACGAAAAGGTCGTAGAAGCCTGCAATCACCAGGCTTGAAAAAAGGTTCATCCCACTGCCGATGAAGGTGAGAATGCAGATGACAGTAAGGAGTGTTGGCCGTTTGACGGGTGTCGCCGGTGTTACAGGCTGACCGGGCTGGTTCAGTTCTTCCATGTTCAGTAATTATTTTTTGTTGAGCGTGCCTTCAAAATTAAACATCATTTGGATAATCGTTGAAAAAAAATCCGGAGAAATCTGCCCGGCGCAGGCCTGCAAATCTTACCCCGCGAATCCTTTCGGATAAACCGCACTCAACCTGAAGGTACTGGGCTTTCAGGTTGAGTGCAGGATGTTTCCCGCTTTCTGTTATGCCCCGAAATTCGACTTGTCGCCCTGGTACACGGCATTGCCGAATCCCAGGATCGGGATAAAGATGAACCGGAAGAAGAAGAGACCGATAGTAAAGGCCGTAGTCTTCCCGAAACTCTTCGATAGTCCGTCGAGGATGACGATGTAGATGATGATGTTGACCAGCGGGATCAGAATCAGCAGGATGAACCACCAGGGTTTTCCGGCGATCTTGATACCGATCAGCCAGTTGTAGATCGGGATGATGGCCGCCCAGCCGGGTTCGCCGGCTTTTTCGAACATGAACCAGGCGCCTACGATCTCAACGATAAGCGCCATAAATCCGAAGATCATGATCGGAATGACCAGGGCCAGGAGCGCCGGCCAGAGAGGGCATGAAGAAAGAAGTTCCATTTTACGTAGATTTAGTGTGTAAAGGGGTGAACGGAAATTAATTCAAATTCAAAATTCAAAATTCAAAATTCAAAATTAAAAATCAGGGATTAGATATTAGCGATTAGCGATTAGGGAAAAAATTTATTCACTCAATCACTCATTCACTCATTCACTCAATACCTTCCCGTCACCCGTCACGCGTCACGCGTCACGATCTTGTCACGCGTCACGATTTTTATTCCAATGACCCGACGGTTTTTTCCACTTCATCGAGGATCTCGCAAGATTTCACAAGCGCTTTCATCGTGTTGTGGTCGGGGTAGAGCGGGCGGTCGATGTCGAGAAATGCGACATGTTTACGGATGACCTCCTTGGCCTTCGTGGTTCCGAGTCCGAATTTGTATTCGCGGAAATCGAGTGCCTGAGCGGCGGCCATCAGTTCGATGCCGAGGATGCCGTAAGCGTTGTCGAGGATCTGGAAATTCTTCAGGGCGGTGTTCATTCCCATCGACACGAAATCTTCCTGGTCGGCGGCGGCCGGTATCGACTGGATCGAGGCGGGCATCGATAGGATACGCTGTTCAACGATCTGCATGTCGGCGGTGTACTGGCTGAGCATGAGTCCGCTGAACATGCCGGCGCCCTTGGTCAGGAAGGCGGGCAGGCCAACGCTCAGCGCAGGGTGGTTGAGGCGGTTCATGCGGCGTTCGCTCATCACGCTGACCATGGTGATGCAGTATCCTGCCATGTCCATGGGCACCGATACCGGCGATCCCTGGAAGTTGGCGCCGGAGAGCTGCAGGTTTTCATCGGGGAAGAAGATCGGGTTATCACCCACGCCGTTCAGCTCAATCTCGACCTGCGAGCGTGCATAGGCCAGTGCGTCGTGTGCGGCGCCGATCACCTGCGGGGTCGAACGCATGGAATAGGCATCCTGTACCTTGCACTTCACCTTTAGTTCGGCCAGGTCGCCGCCCTGCACGCATTTGCGGATGGCGGCGGCGCTTCTGACGGCGCCCCTGAACCCGCGGATCTCATGCAGTTTAGGATTATACGGGCGCATGTTGGCCTTCATGGCCTCGAGCGACATGGAGGCAGCGATCTCAGCCTGCTTCAGCCAGTTGTTGGCATCGTACAGGAAGAGGGCGCTCATGGCGGTGAGCACGTTCGAGCCGTTGATGGTAGCCAGTCCGTCCCGGGCTTTCAGTCCCGGTACCGGAATACCGGCAGCGTCGAGCGCCTCTTTGCCTGGCAACAGCTCTCCTTTGTAATAGGCATGTCCTTCGCCCATCATCAGCAGGGCGATCTGCGACATCGGGGCCAGGTCGCCGCAGGCTCCAACGGAACCTTTCTGGCAGACCATCGGGGTAACCCCTTTGTTCAGCATGTCGACGAGCGTCTGGGTGATCTCGAGGCGCGAGCCCGAATTTCCATGGGCATGCACGTTGATACGTCCCAGCATGGCGCCGCGTACCCAGTCGATGGGCATGGGGTCGCCGATACCGGCGGCATGGTTATAGATCAGGTATTTCTGGAAATCCTTTACCTGGTCGTCGTTCAGCACGACTTCCGAGAATTCGCCGATGCCGGTGTTTACGCCGTACATGATCTCGTGGGCTTCAATTTTCTTCTCGAGCATTGCGCGGCATTTGTGGATGCGCTCGATCGCTTCGGGAGCCAGTTCTACTTTTTCGTTGTGGCGGGCAACCCGTACAACGTCTTCAATGGTGAGGCCGGAGCCTTTTATGATAAGTGACATAATTTGTTTCTGATTTTATGTTGATGGTAATTAAAATTTACTGGTTCTGATAAGCCGAAGAATTCAAAGTTCAAATGTCAAAATTCAAATGTCAAAATTTAGTTTCCTGATGGAATTTAGTTTGAATAAATGCTTTTATATAAATGATTTAAGTTAAAAAATAGCTTTCAATTCAATTAATTTTGAATTTTGACATTTGAATTTTGAATTTTGAACTTGCCGGTCTTACTCTGCTCCGATGATCTTGCTGCGGGCGCAGAGGATCGCCGATGCCCAGGTGCGTTTGAGGGACTTTTTCATGGGGTGAATGGTGCGGTGATTGATTGACTGAATGATTGATTGACTGATTGACTGAATGAATGATTGATTGAATATTAATTTGTTATTATCAAATGCGAATCACTCTTTTAAAAATTTAACCAGTTCAACATGAGAATCGGTGACAATTTTTGCAAAATAGATACCGGCCGGAAAATTGTCAACCACAATCTGATCGGTTGAATCAATGATTTTTTTGGAAAGGAGCTCTTTCCCTTTCACATCCAAAATGGATAATTTAATGTTTTTATAGCCAACCGTTGAGAAAATTCTTATGTTGTTCAGTGCCGGAGTTGGATAAACAAAAAACCTGCCTGATACAGGTGTGATTTCATTTTCGCCATTAGCTCCCTGGTGATTTACATAGATACAACCACCGTCGCCCACTAAAAAACCGGTGCTCACTCCAGGAAACACAACAGAATTGAATGTTTTATAGTTACTGCCCAGACAATTCTGAAAAGTCCAGTTATTGCCGCCATCCGTTGATTTGAAAATAGTGGACCCTGTGCCAACAGCGAAACCGGTATTTTGATTTATAAAATGCACTGATAATACGTCATTCAGATACCCTGTTTCTTTTGGTGTCCAGTTTATTCCGTCCGTGGTTCTTAATATTATGCCACTTTCCCGTGCTGCAAATCCATACTTGGCGTCACAAAAGAAAATATCGAAAATTGTTCGGGTGGTTCCGGAAGGAATTGCCACCCAATCCAATCCTCCGTTTACTGTTTTAATAATGGTCCCTTTTTCACCGGCAGCATACCCGACATTCTGATCAATGAAATAAATACTTGTCAACCAGTTAAAAACGTTGGTTGACTGAAGGTTCCATGTTTCGCCGCCATCAATTGTTTTCAGTATTATTCCTTTTTGTGTGTATAAGTTCCCACCGGCTATATATCCCGTGTTGTCGTCAATAAAAAAAATTGAAGAAAAGTCGCACGAATCATTCAGGATCTTTGTGTTCCAGGTTTCGCCTCCATCCTTAGTCGAATAGTACGATCCATGGTAACCAACGATGTACCCTTTGCTCGCATTTACAAAGTCTATTGAGGTGAAGTAATCCATCCACCCCGTATATTGATTAACCCAGTTTTGTCCACCATCCGTTGTTTTCAGAATAGCTTGATTACCGGCCGCATACCCGGTTGAAACGCTGACAAAATCAACAGTTGTCAGTGATGAAAGAGTGCCGGACTGTTGTTTGTACCATTGAGCATTTCCGCTTACGCAAACAAGAAGACTAAGGCAAATTATACAAACTGTTTTCATTTCACTATCGAATTCACAAGTTTGCTGTTCTTTAATGTTGTATTACTTGTCACTGCACGGCTAAACGTTTCATTTTTTTTTAATCTGAAATCCTTTCGACGATCTCCGGGACCGAAATTTCCTCCTGCTCCCCGCTGCGCATGTCCTTCAGCGTGAGCAGCCCCGTTTCCATTTCATCTTTTCCGAGCAGGATGACGAAGGGGATGTTCTTGCGGTTGGCGTATTCCATCTGTTTTTTGATCTTTACCTGGTCGGGGTAGAGTTCAGAGGGAATACCGGCCTTTCTCAGTTCCGACAGTACTTTCAGGCAATATTTTTCCTCCTCGCTTCCGAAATTGATGAAAAGCGCCCGGGTGGCGGCTTTCAACGTTTCGGGGAAGAGGTTCAGCTCGTTCATGACATCGTAGATCCGGTCGGCGCCGAAGGAGATCCCCACGCCCGACATCCCGGGCAGTCCGAAGATCCCGGTGAGGTTGTCGTACCGCCCGCCGCCGCAAATGCTTCCCATGGCCGCATGCGAGGCTTTTACCTCGATGATGGTGCCGGTATAATAACTGAGGCCGCGGGCCAGGGATGTGTCGAATTCGAACCGGTTGCTCAGTCCCAGGTCCTTGAGGTGGAGTAATACGGAGTGCATCTCTTCCAGCCCCCGGAGTCCTGTGCCGGAACTTTGGAGGAAGGCGGAGAGCATTTCAAACTTCGTTTTGATCTTCCCCTCCAGCGTAAGCACGGGTTTGAGTTGTTCAATCTCTTCCAGGGTGATGCCGCGGCCGGCCAGTTCCTCCTGCACTTTGTCGAGCCCGATCTTGTCGAGTTTGTCCATGGCCACCGTGATGTCGGTGAGTTTTTCAGGCCGTCCGATGGCTTCGGCAATACCGGCCAGGATCTTCCGGTTGTTGAGGTGGATGGTGACCTGGATCCCGAGGCGGGTGAAGACGGCGTCGATGATCTGGACCAGTTCGACCTCGTTGAGCAGCGAGTTGCTGCCGATCACATCGACGTCGCACTGGAAAAATTCGCGGTAACGTCCTTTCTGAGGACGGTCGGCCCGCCACACCGGCTGGATCTGGTACCGTTTGAACGGAAACGAAAGCTCGTTCTGCCGCTGGACCACGAACCTTGCAAACGGCACTGTGAGATCGTACCGAAGCCCCTTTTCCGCGATCAACGGCATCAACGCCCGGTAATCCAGAAGTTTTTCATCGACACCCGGAGTTACCCCGGCAGACCCGGATTCTGTTTGCTCAATATTTTGAATTTTGACATTTGAATTTTGAATTTTGAATTCTGCATGTTGAATTTCTTCCAGAAAGTTTCCCGAATTCAAAATCCTGAACAGCAACTTGTCTCCCTCTTCCCCGTATTTGCCAAGAAGGGTCGACAGGTTTTCCATCGCCGGGGTTTCGATGGGCTGGTACCCATAGACCTGGAATACCTGGCGGATATGGTCGAAGATGTAGTTCCTCCTGACCATCTCGTCGGGTGTGAAGTCGCGGGTTCCTTTGGGGATGGAGGGTTTTTGGGCTGCCACGTGGATAGGGTTTGTGCAAAAATAGGAAAAACCACGGGAATGCAAAATGGAAAATTAAAAAGCAAAAAGCAAAATCAAAATTCAAAATGGGAGATCAAAAAGCAAGATGCAAAGTCAAAATTCAAAATTCAAATGTCAAAATTCAAATGAGATTATTGAACTTTGTAGCGGATCAGCCTGGCTTCCAAAGCAGGGGCGTGGCCGGAGAAGTAAAAAGTATGGGTTTTCATTTTGCCGACCCCTTTGGCGTAGACCTCGTAAGTGTAGCGCACCGGGATCTGGCCGGCGTAGAATGGCGCCGGGACGATCTGCTTGCGTGAGGTGATGGAGGGTAGTTCATTGCCGCCGGCCATACTGACCAGCGAATCCCTGCCGGTCATTGTCACGTATCCTGTGTAAAGGATAGGATACGTCGTGTCGACCAGGAGCGTGTCTTTGAAATTGTTATCGGAAGCAAGGATGAATCCATTTCCATCGACCAGATAACCCGATGAATCCCTGAGGAAGACAGCATACTGCTGCAGTCCTGCTACATATGGTTTTTCATACAACTTGTAAAACGTATAACCTCTGATAATCGTGTCCTTTTGGATGAAGGCGCTGTCGAAATCGCCGGTGGAGGTAGCCACCTCGTTCGAATCGACCCGGTAGCCTTCATAAATCCAATAGTTACCGATTTTAAGCTGGAAATAATCCGGTTTCGGCGCCGAAACAGGATCTTCGGCCGTTTTGGTGCATGAAACGGCAAGGATGGCGATAAGTGCCAGGCAAATCAAGGTCAGCTTCTTCATCAGGATAAGATTAGGTTAAACATAGGGAATGATGTGGTTGTATAAACGTATTCTCTTGCGGTGTAGTATGGTTTTGAAGAAAAAAAGTCGATCAGGAATATTTTTCTGAATTATCAAAAATGGCTAATTCGTAAATTGTTTGTTTTTCCCGGATTCGGCAAAATGATCGGAAACAACGGATTTCCGTTCGGTGTGGGTGGGTTTGTAAAAAAGCCATTGAAATTAATGCGTTAAGAGAAATTTTCGTATCTTTGTTTTATGAAAAGCAAGCCTGTACTCAAACCATCATTCGATACAATATTCAGCAATGCCATTGCATCTGCGAGAATTGAAGGGATCAAGTTTGATAAAAAGGCGGAAGCCCACATTAAAAAGGAAGCTCTTAAGAAGCTGGAAACAAATTCCCGATAATTTCTATCATTCCCGAATAATCTTTATCATCTCCTTTGTTCAATGCTTCGATATACTGAGGATACTTATCATTTCTGAATTTGTTTAAATCAAGTGATGGATATCCTGCACGATTGGCCATTAAATCAGCAAAAATTCTGGCAGTTCTTCCATTCCCCTCCCGAAAAGGATGAATATGAATGAGTTCACAATGCACAATCGCAATGTCTTCAATCAGCTTTTTTGAATCCACATAGTCAAATGGCAATTTGGATAAGTACTCTTCTTCGAGATATTTCATTCCTCTGTGAATAAAATTGTACGGGAGGAAATGGTGGCCTGCCTTTGAAAGATTCACATTGCGATAGATTCCGGCGAATGGATACAGTTGATTCAGGGCATTTTTGTGTATAGTCTGAATATAGGCGGAGTTGAATTTTGTTCTTTTAGATAATCTCTGAGTAAAAAACACCTGGGCATTGATGAATCCAATCGTTTCTTCTTCAGCAGCTTTCTGTGGATCTGTGATCCCAAGTTTGTTTTTCAGGACAGCACTGCCCATTTCATAATAGAGAGGATCTTTGATTAGCTCTTCCCCGGAAAACTCATATGATCTTTGGAACGACATATTAAACAGATTGCTCGATTAACTTTGTCTCCTCCTCTGTCAACCCATATAATTGGTAAACCAGTTGGTCGATTTCATTTTCCAAAACACCTGTGTCGGTATTTGGTTCGGATTTTTTGAGAGAAAGAATTTGGTCAACGAGATAAATTATTTTATTATAATCTTTATTCTCTTGATATTGAGAGGTGTCTGGTTTTTTGATCGGTAGATTTTTTAAATCTCCAACACTTAACCTAGGAAAGCTCTTAGCTTCAATTTTATTGGAAGAGTTTGAGAATATGTATGAAATTAACTTTGAATTTAAAAGGCCGCATAAATACTTCATTGAGAATTGGCTATCGTTTTTAGGAATAACATTTAAAATGGTTTTATAATTACAATATGTTTCCTCAATGTATGTAGCTTGAATTTTATAAGAGCCATGTCCAGTTATTTCTCGAAGTAAAATTCTTGGCCCTGACAACCATTCTTTGGTCCGATAATCGTGTAGCCAGGACCCATATTTTAACCATGTCCCTTTTTTATGATGGTAGTAATATCTACTAACATCATTACCTGCCAATTCTGGCAAATATTCATCATTCTTTTTATAATTTGAATGGTAAATTCTATTCCTAATTTCTTCTTTTGTGTGCTTGCTGCTGTTGTATGCCTGACAACCTAAGGATGCGCGCGCCAAATCCTTTAGTTTTGGAACATTCGAGGTTATCCGACGCAATAAATTTCCGACTTCCCCGACAATCCTAATATCGATCGAAAAGTCATTTTCTACTGTAATTTCATTTTGGGGTAACTGTTTCCAAACAGGTTTAATTTCATTTGAAGAAGATTCATGAAAACTGATGGAGTTGTTGATCGAAGTACTATTTTGGATGAACAATATTTCAGTATAAACATCTGCCTCCTCAAACACATTATCTTTCAGCAAAATAATTTTTTCAATAGAATATTTTGTTATAAGAAATTCCCTAAGATCTCGAGTATAAACTTGTGTCATCCATGTCTGTGGAACAATATAGCAAAGACAATGCTTTAATTTAAGCAATGCAAGTCCTTTTTGAATGAAAAGATGGTATAAATCCGTCTTATACTGGGTTTTATATTGTTCCTGGAATGTTTGTAATTCATTTTTATTGTTAACAGTAGACAGGATAACATATGGCGGATTCCCAATAACCACATCAAACCCCGCAAAATCGCCTTCATCATTCAGTACTTCAGGGAATTCAAACCGCCATTCGAAGGCATTCTCATAGATTTTGTTGTGTTTGATCTCTTCCAGCTCGGTTTCGAGTTTACTGATTTTAGTGGTCAGATCGGTCACTTTCTTATTCCAGTCGGCCAGCTCTTTCTTTGTCTTTTCAAATATGGATGTTTGCCGGGTAAGGTTAAAGAGGTCAGCGTTGAGTTTTTTCAGGTTTACCAACCTTTTGTCATTCGTCTTTACTTCGGTTTCGAAATCTGTTTTGATGGATTGGATCAACCGTTCCATCTCCCGTTTCTGTTCTTTGTTGGCTGCATTCCGGTACGACATGACTGCAAGCCGGTAGCTGTCGATGCTCCATTTGCTTTTCTTCAGGGCTTCGCGGATATCGGCATCCAGGGCATAACGTGAGATCAGTGAATTTCCGCACTTGATGTTGATGTCGATATTTGGCAGGGTTTCGAGTTCGGTAAAGCCGGGCTTTTTATAGTAGGCATTCTTCAGAAGCTCAATCCACAGGCGCAGACGGCATATTTTAACGGAATTGGGATTGATGTCAACGCCGAACAAACAGTTTTCGATGATGGTTTGCTTTTCGTGAAACAGGGTTTCCTGAATGCGCTGACTTTCTTTATTCAACGGATTATAATCAAACAGTTCACCATCCTCATCGGTTATAATAAGTTCGTCGTTCACTACTTCAACCTGGTACTCTTTTAACCGGCGGCCTTCACGGTCCTGCAGGATTTTCAAATCGCTTTTTATGGCAATAATTTCGTTCAGGGCTGATACCAGAAAATGGCCGGAACCAACAGCCGGATCACAAATTTTGAGACTATTAATTATACCGTTGGCTTCGATGCGGTCTTCAATCCTGTCATATACCTGATCAATACTTTCACAATTCCAGCCTTTTGCATCATTGAATTTCTGAACAACAGCCCTGCAGATGGTTTCATGACACATATACATGGTAATGAATCCGGGCGTGAAGAATGAACCGTCTTTGTATCCGTTGATCTTTTCAAAGATCAAACCCAGTACCGAAGCATTTATCAGGGTTTTGTTGTCCTCCTGGATCTCTTCAGATCCTTCGCCGGCAAAATCGTATGCATCGAGAAAGCAAAAGAGGTATTCAAGGGAATTCAGATCGCCTTTGCATTTATTGCCGCTGTTATCTTTTAGAACGGTTGAATTGAGAATAGGCAATTTTCCATCCTTCAACTGACTGATAAACAAGCATGCATGTTCCAGGTCGGTTGGTTCAAACAACGAACTATTCAGGTAAGGGACACTGGCAAAGATCTTTTTTACCTCCTCATTGCGGTCGTCTGGCTGGCGTGCAAGAACACTAAAGAAAAGGCTATTCAGGTCATCGAAATTCCGTACTTTTTTGCTGTCAAGGAAGGCGAAGGAGCGGTCGCCTTTGTGGTATTTAATGAGTTGTGCTTCCAGGAGCTTGAGGAAAAGAATGCGGTTGATCCAGGTGATTGAAAGTTCAAGCGCTACATTAAATAAACGATCCTGGAATGTTTCGCCGAAATGAAAAGGTTTTTCTAGCCGTGAAATTTTATCCAGGGTATCAAGCTGCATCATTGCACTTTCAATCAGGGAAGCGGGATTGCGTTCGCCCTCTTTTTTACGTCCGATAAGTTTTTTGCTTCCCTCTTTGGTTTCGGTCAACCCGATGATGTGCAGCAACTCTGAATAAAAGGCTTTATCCAGGCTATTGCTGTCGTTGGTAAAAGGAAGTTTCAGCAGATGTTCGGGAGAAAGCAGCTTAAACAACGCTATGAGTCTGGCATCGTCCTTTTTATCATCATTCCGCAATGGGGAATCATATTCACGGAAGTCGAAATGGGTAAAGGTGATTTCGACCTCCAACCCGGCAATATATTTTTCGGCGATCTCTTTATAAAAAAAGTCGGTGGTCGTTCCCGAAAGCCGGCCTTCTTCGAAATCGGCAAACTGTTTTACCAGGTTTTTATCCCTGGCAAAGATGGTTTCAAAGAGGCTGGCATCGAAGATATACCATTCATAAATGTTCGTGGCAACAAGATGTTTGATCTCCAGGTTGTGGTTGGTGATGCGTTCGCGGAGATAATAGAGGATCAATTCATGAAATGCCTTCGCGTTGAGGTTGTCAGGACGGACCATCTCCGATTTATTCGAAGACTTTTTTGCTTCGATCAACACCCCTGCCGGACTTTTTGAATCGGGCCCGGTATGGATTACAAGGTCATTGCGGCCCTTAGTGTTGATATAGAACTTAGGCTGATAGAAGGTGGTTTTAAGAAAATCGCCCAGATCATTTTTATTGTGCTCTTCCGATTCTGATTCATCCAGACCGTCGAGCAGGCTGATCATATTTTTCTTGAAGTTTTCAATCTCACTTCGGGTTGGTTTTACCTTGAGCCAGGCTTTGTTGAGGGATTTACGGGGGGATAATGGGGTTAGTCGCATCTATATTACTGCCTTTGATCTGTAAAAGTAAACCAAAATTGGATTTTTCATGGGTGATTGCATGGATTATTTTACTTAGGTAAGAAAGGAAAGGAATAGACCGGACTCGATTGGATACAATTGAAATACTGGAGGTGAAATGGGCAAGGAATGGGAGGAAAAGGAATGGAAAAATGTGGATATGAATTGTAAGGAAACGAATGGACAAGGAGTTGCGGTGTGATTTTTTGAATTAATGCCAAAAAAAGTGCCTGGCATTTTTCTGGGATGGGTATTTGATTCATGTCAAACATATTCAGCGATTTAACTGATTTTTGTGTTGAACTTTGGTGATTTTTGACCCTGAAATTTGTCCGAATTATCCCTAAATATGGATGCTTTTAATTGTTATTTTCAGGGTCTCAAAATGGAAAGATGAAAAATCAAATCGTTTACTCTGTGTTTGCAATCTGTATTGTGCTCCTTTTTGGATGCTCTGGTAATCATGAGCTAAAGGAATCATCGGTTCGCGGTGAACAGATCAGGAGGGTGATCGATTCGATTACCATTATCGATTCACTCGCTTCAGCCGTGAAAATTTCAGACAATGAAGGTGCCCGTGGTTATGCGCACCGGGCATTGGCGCTGGCTAAGGGTTCGGATTCGGAGGAGGCGCTTGCCCAGGCCTGCCTCATCATGGGGTTCAGCTATAAAAATTTCAATGATGACACAAGTCTGGTATATACCACCAGGGCTCTTGAACTTTCAAGAAAGAACAATTTTACTGCTACTTATTCAGCGGCCTTATACAACCTTGCCAATCTCTATAATGAAGCATCCGATCAGAAAACGGCCATTTTATATGTTGATTCCTCCTTGCAGGTTTTCAATCAGACAGGTAAATACAACATGCTCTCAAACGCTTATAATTTTCTGGGAAATCTGAAATATGATCTGAACGACACTACCGGAGCGCGGATTATGTATGATTCTGCGATCATCATAGCCCGAAAACATGGGCTCCGCCTGCAGGAAGGGGTAGCCCTGGCAAGCAAAGCAAGGTTTGACAAGGATTTGCAGATTAAAGTAAGAAAACTAAAACAGGCCATCGGTTTGATACTTGGCATCCCCGGAGCGGAAGAAGAAGCCGCATCAGTGTATTCGAACATCGGGATGAACATTGCCAATCCCGATACCGCGCTACTTTATTTCAATGAGGCGATTAAACTCGCCAGTATTTCACATTCGTCCGAGATCACCATTGCCGTTTGCAATAACCAGGCATACAGTTATCTCGACAAGAACGATTTCCGACTGGCCGAGAAGTGCCTGGTTTCAAATGCCATCCCATTGGCGCTGCACGAGAAAAAATATGATTGGCTGGCCAATCTTTATGATACATATACAGACATCCTGGTCGCGGCAAAGAGGACAGAAGAAGCGCTTAAATATGCCCGGTTGGCTTATCAGACGAAGATTTTGGCCGAACGAACCATGGCTCCGAAACAGTTGCGACTGTTGACGACGCTCCTGGATGTAAAAAGCAAGGAGTTGCTGATCGCAAACAGTGAAAGGCAGCTCAGGCAAAAGGAGAGCAAAAACCGCATGATCATTATTCTCTTCTCGGTATCGGTATTGATTATGGCGCTGGTCATTTTTTTCATCCTGTGGCGCTTGCAGCGTAACCGCTTGCGGTACCATGCCACCATGCTGAAGGCTGCCAAAAAGATCATTGAAGCGGAGGACAAGGAACGGACCAAAATCGGCAGGGATTTTCACGATCTGACCGGTCAGAAATTTTCAGGACTGGCAGGTTATCTTGAAAATCAGGACTTCCCTGACCCTGCCGCCAAAAAGATCGCGATCAGGATGCTGGAAGAGATCAGGCAAGCCGTGCGGGAAATGTCGCACCGCATGAACCGGGCCTGGGTGGAGCGGTTCACCCTTGAAGAGTCGCTCAGCGGTTTGTGCACCGATTGCATCCGTATGGCAGGCCTCGACCTGGTTTTTACGGCGCCGGAAAAATACCCGGAGATGCCGCGGGAAACCAAGTCTCATCTTTTTCGCATTGTTCAGGAATTGCTTGCCAATGCCATGAGCCATGCCCGGGATGCAAAGATTTCAATCGAACTTTCCTTCAGCGAAACCAATATTTTCCTGAAGTACAACGATAACGGGCCCGGATTCGACAAAACTGAAGCCCTCGAAAAGGGAACCGGTCTGAACAATATTATTGAACGTGCAACCCTGCTCGGTGGCAGCGTGACATTAGATACCCGGCCGGGATACGGAACGGATTATGGTATTGAAATTCCATTGATTCAGGAAAAATAGAAAAAAGCAAACGATGATTCGCATATTTTCCATCGAAGATCACTGGATGGTGATCGACGGACTCAGGGCCCGTTTCCGGGGTGATCGCGACGATATATCGATCACCTGTACCGCAACAACGATGGATAAAGCCATTGAGACCGATCCGGCTGCATTTGACCTGATCCTGCTTGACCTGCTGATACCCGGTACCGATCCGGTGGAGAATGTTAAAATGCTCAAGGCGGTATTTCCGCGAAAGCCCATCGTGATCCTGACTTCCGAAGAGCGAACCGTGTGGGAAGTTCAGATGTGCAGGGCCGGTGTTCAGGCTTACCTCACGAAAAACGACCATCGGAAACATCTGAAAGAGATCATCAAAAGGGTGGCAGGAGGCGAGGACCTTTGCAAAAAGAGATTGGCAGAATTGAAGCTCTTTTCTGAGGGGTCTGACTCTCCCGATAGGCCGTATCACCTGAAACCGACCGAAAAGGCGATCCTGTCGCTGTTTGTCAAACAAATGACCTTAAAAGAGATTGCGGCGCAACTCGAAATGACAGAATCGGCTGTTGGAAAGATCATGGCAAAACTCCGTAATGAGTTCAACGCAAAATCCAATGCAGGAATGATTCTCATGCTGCGTGAGGCGAAAATTATTTGATCATCAGCTTTTGCCTGGCAAATCCATTTCGGGATATCCAGTCTCAATCATCAGATTTATTGATGTTTACCATCAATTTAAACAAAATAATCCGTCTGAGTTTTATCAAATTTTTCCGAAATATCCCTGAAAGCGGTGATCATAGTGCACTGACAATCAATATCGTCAGCCAACCTTTTTGTATACCGGATGTCTTATGATTACGGTTATTTTCTAACTTTATAACCGGAAATTCTGTTTTGACTGTTTATCAGACTGGTCTGCTCTTCGATATGATATGAAAAAACTCATCATTTGCTTATTGACACTTTTGTCATCACTATCTTTCGCTCAGAAAAAAACATTGTTAATCTTTGATTTGCAAAAACATACTGTTGATTCTATCACAAATATCCAGTTCGATTCCGCAAACCGATTTGACCAAACCCAATATTTCTGTGGCACCATTGACACCCTGACAGAGATACTTGAACAGGTTTCGCCGGAAAATAATTTATATCCCAATAGCCATTTCACAAAAAAACGAAGAGCATCTGTTGATTACGATATCTCAAAATACCCTGTCAGGACAAGTGTGAAAATATCTTTTGAAAGGAATGATACCCTGACAAGTGACTGCTCGGGAAGTATGGTTAGCAGAAGGCATGTGCTGACGGCGGCCCATTGCGTTTCAGGGATTAATACGGACTCATTATTGTTCGATTCACTTTATGTCTGTCCGGCCTTTGATAACGGGCAGAATAATGTCAGTTTCCCGTGCAGCCGGGTTCAGAAAATATTCCTTTTTAAAGACTGGTCCATTTTTAGTGAGGACATGGCACTTCTTCAACTGGAAGAACCGGTTGGAGACCTAACGGGCTGGATCAGTATAGGCTACAATGATTCGGACAGCGCCCTTCAGGATGGAATATTCTATAAGTTTTCCTATCCGGCAATCACCATGTTCCCGATGGATTCTGCTGAGTATAATGGAGATACCTTGTATTACAATTATGGCAAGATTGATATCGTCAACAATCATCAGATTGGTATTAACCATACCAACGGAATCCAGGGTGAAAGCGGCAGTTCGTTAATTAAAGTAGTTAACAATCAAAGTTACACAAGCTACGGAGTTCTCTCTTTCTCAAATAACCTGATGCACTGCAGATTTACCAATTGGAAATATTACTACCTGGAGTCAAT
>CAYYPH010000055.1:0-22218 GCA_964473485.1 uncultured Prolixibacteraceae bacterium
TCTCTTAACCATTACGTTTTTCGGATTGGCTGACTTTTTAAATATACAGATGAAACGGAACATTTTTCTAATCCCTGTTCGCTCATCATAATTCGCTACTCCCTATTACCTAACTCCCAATGCCTAATGCCTGATTTTGAACCGGAGCGTAGCGGAGCTCGGCGGAGCCAATTTTGACATTTGAATTTTGAATTTTGAATTTCTTCCTTCTTCGTCTTCGCTTCCGGCAGTTGTACCGTGAAGCAGGTGAGATCGGTATTTTCCGGGCGTTGTTCCTGCTGATCCTCGTCATCCCCCTGGCAGTGTTTTTCCTGGTTCAGAAGATCGCGGTACACCCCTACCCCCTGGCCGTTCCCGCCGTAGCGGGCTATCTTGTCTGGCTGGTCCATCAGTCGCGGAAAGATTACCGTTTTCTCCTGGGACTCACACCTTCGCCTGGCAAAATCTTTTTCACCGAATACGCGCTCTTCACCCTTCCCGTCACCCTGTTGTTGCTGTCGAACCTGCTGTATATCCACGCCCTGGCCTTTATCCTGCTGCTGGCCGCGATCTCCGCGACCATCCCGCAAGTCCACGGGCCCTTAAACAGGCGGAGGTTAGCCAGGCGACATACCCCTGTCCCGGGAGACCGTTCGTTCCAGAAAACCCAAGGCAGTGCTTCCATAAATTCTACCTCACCAGGCTGGTCATATTTCACCCGGAGAAGCGGAAGGTTCCATCTGAATGACACGGAGAACGAGAATATCCGCAAAACAACCGATCATGATTCTTCACTTCCCTCCGCCCGTATATGGTCATTTTTCACCCGGAGAAGCGGAAGGACCAATCCAAATAACCCTGGTAATGAGGCCATCTATGAAACGGCCAGTCCTTTTTCCTCAATTCCCCGCACTCCGGTGCGTTCATTCATCACCGGGATGGGAACTTTTGTCCTTCGGATGGATCCCGTTTCGTTGCTCCCGCCGGGCACTTTCGAATGGCAGAGCGGTTTGCGGAAGAACCTTTCGGTGATCGTACTTTTCTGGATTACCGGGCTGGCGGGATTCGTTCACCCCGGATTTTCCGCCTTCTCTGTTTTCATGCTGACACTGGTGGTCACCTCGTTTTATGCCGAGACCGAACCTTTGCCGATGCTGCACGCCAAGGAGCTGCCGGCAGGCCGCTTCCTGGCGTGGAAACTCAGACGGCACCTGTTCCTGTTTGCCGCACTGCTTTTGCCGGTGGCGGTCGCGGCTGGAACACATACTGCCCTTCTTCCCTACACACTGGGTTATTACCTCGCATCGATCAACCTGGCAGCCTTCGCGATCCTTTTGAAATACAACAACTACCGGCCGGGTGCAATTTCAGGGGCGCACCAGCTGGCCACCACGCTGGCCTGCTTCATATCGGTGATCCTGCCTGCAGCCATCCTGGTTCTTGGTGCCAATGTCATCCTCTTTGCCGGGGCCTTGAGAACACTCGCGCCCCTGCTTGCCGACAATGCCTCTTCAACCCCATTGAAATCGCCATGAATGTTTATGATCCTAAACCAGATGAGCCGGAATCGAAAGTCAAAATGCAAAGTTAAAATGCAAAAATCAAAATGAAAAGTACACTGCTGATCATCGAAAACCTGACGGTATCCTACGGCGATCACCGGGTGCTGGATCGACTCTGCCTGTCTCTTGAAGCCGGGAGGGTGCACGGCCTGGTTGGCCTGAACGGTTCGGGGAAGACCACCCTGCTAAACGCCATCGCGGGGTTCAAGAAACCGGATGGCGGGAGCATCAACCTTGGCCTTCATGCCGTCAACATCCCTGCTGAAAGGGAGAAACCACTTCACCCATTATCAGAAACCACGAACAAAACCGCTCACTCGATTTCGGGTCAACCGGAAAATACCCCGAATCCATTGTCAGAACCGGGAGACACCTCCCCTGGTGCGTCTCCGGAGCGAGGAGGTGTTGACCCTGATGCTTCGCAGGAGCGGGGAGGCAAGGCACTGAACCCCTCCTTTGAGGTACCAACAGGAAAACCGGCAGGGAAACATTTGAACCGCAGCCTCTTCTCTTTCCTTGAAACGGAAAACTTTTTCTATTCAAAGATCACGGGCCGCGAATACCTTGAACTCTTTAAAATCCCGGATCACTCCAAAACGATCGATGCATGGAATGGGATCTTCGACCTGCCCCTCGATGAACTGATCGACGGATATTCAAGCGGGATGAAGAAGAAACTGGCGCTGCTCGGCGTCCTCCGCCAGATGAAACCGCTGATCATCCTCGATGAGCCTTTCAACGGCCTCGATATCGAGTCGACACGACTGCTTTCAATGATCATCACCTCCCTCAGGGAACAACATCACACGGTGATCGTCACATCACACATCCTGGGCTCCCTGACCGGGATCTGCGATCTCATCCATTACCTGAAAGGCGGGAAGATCCTCTTCTCGAAAGAGCCCGGACAGTTCGGGAGCCTGGAGGAGGAGATCTTCAGCGAGGTGGACCGGGAACATGAGATCAGGCTGAGGAGCCTATTGGGATGAATAGCCATGCTGCTATTCCATCCAGATGTTCCAATACGAGATGAAAGGCCGCCTGTTTTTCTGACTTTGATTTTTGCATTTTGACTTTGCATTTTGACTCTGGTCCGGCCAGGTCAGTGCGTATGAAGAAAGTTGCTAACTTTGGGGGTGTTTCGCGTTTCACACCTCCATGGGAAGATTATTGCTGTTATTTACCGGTATTCTCCTTGCCGTCAGCATGACAACGGGTCAGAACCTGACCAATATCGGCACTGATTTCTGGATCGCATTCCCACCTAACAACTCATCCACGGCGACATTACACATCTTCATCTCGTCGGAATATGCAACCAGCGGAACGGTAAGTTCAGCATATCCGGGGGTGAACCAACCTTTCACGGTCACTCCGGGTGTGGTGTCGGAGGTGATCATCCCGAGCGGGGCAAGGCTTACGCCAGGCACCGAAGACAAGGGGATCAGGATTACGGCCCTGGATCCGGTGGCAGTGTATGGGTTAAACTTTGTCCTGGCATCAACGGATGCCTTTCTGGCACTTCCGGTTTCTTCACTGGGGACCGACTACATGGTGCTGACCTACAAGACGACCGTAAGCAACAAAGGCTCTTCGTTCAGTGTGGTCGCCATCCAGGATGGCACGGTACTTAATATTTTTAACAAGCAGACGGGCAGCACGTATGATATTACGCTCAATGAAGGACAAACCTACCACGAAACTGCCACCACCCTCGGACACGATCTGACCGGATCCACCATCCATTCCAGTCACCCCGTTTCTGTATTCGGATCTGTTGATCTGACCTTCGTTCCCAGCGGATGCACCTTCGGCGACCACATCGTTGAACAACTCTTCCCGGTAACCGCATGGGGCAAGCGGTTCATCACCGTACCGCTGGCCGGCCGCGACAACAGCGGCGATATTTTCCGCATCCTGGCCCGTGAAGACAACACGCAGGTAAGCATCAATGAAATAGTTTCTGCAACCCTGAACACCGGCGATTACCATGAGGTGAACCTGGCGGGGTTCAACTCCATTACGACCTCAAAATCGGTGCTGGTCGCCCAATACGCGAAAGGAACCCAATGCAGCGGCAACACGATCGGCGATCCGTTCATGATGCTGATCCAGCCCCGCGAACAGTTTCTCACCTCCTACACCATCTGCACTGTGGCCGGGTTCACCTCACATTGGGTGAATATCGTGGCGCCGTCGTATGCCGTGGGGACCATTCTCATGGATGGTATCCCGATTCCGGCTGCTTCGTTTGTCGCGGTCGGAACCACCTCCTACCAGGGAGCCCAGGTGCCCATCAGCGAAGGATCGCATACCTTCACCAGTACGATCCCTTTCGGGGTCTTCGTTTATGGCTGGACCAACGTGAATTCATACGGTTACCCGGGAGGAGGGTCGTTGTCGCCCGTAGGAACGGTAAGCAGCGTCACGCTTTCACCCTCCGGCGCTTCAGGCATCCTGAACGTTTCGACCGTCTGCCTCACCGCCCATGTCGACGATGATCTCAGCAATCCCGTAGCCGGGGTGCTGGTCACCTTCAATGTTTCGGGGCTCAATCCACTCACGGGAACCGGTTATACCAATGCCCTCGGTGACGCACAGTTCTGCTATACCCAGACCGGAACGGTTTCAACGACCGACCTGGTGCAGGCGGAGATTTTCGGATTCACCTCAGCCATCTCCACAGTTGACTGGAGTTACCTTCCCCCGCCCTGCATCAACCCAACCGACGGAGGGACGATTGGCGAACCGCAGTCGGGTTGTTCTCCGTTTCTGCCATCCCCCATCGCCGGCATCACACCGGCGACAGGTTATACCGGCACGCTGGAATACCTCTGGCAACTTTCTGTAGCTGGGTCTGCTTCAGGATACATTGATATCGCGGGATCAAATACTGCCACACTGGTACCGGGCACTTTGACCCAGAGTACCTGGTTCAGGCGACTGGCACGGGTCGAATGCATGGCCGGCTGGAGTGGGGCAGCCACATCCAACGTTATAGAAGTTACCGTACATCCTACTATCCCGGTTTCCGCGGCCATCGAAGCCAGCGTAAATCCCTTCTGCCAGGGGACGCCGGTCACTTTCACCTGTGCCATCATAAACGGCGGTACAAATCCGGGCATCGAATGGAAGGTGAATGGGACCACCAGGTCGACCGGGGCCACCAACTGGAGCTATATTCCCTCCGGCAATGATTTGGTTTCGTGCGTAGTGACATCCGACCTTATTTGTCCATCGCCAAACCCTGCCTCCAGCAACACGATCCTGATGGAGGAGATCCCGACCGTTGCCTCCTCTCTCACCATCACCCCTTCAAAAAATCCATTTTGCGCAGGTGAAACAGTGACCTTCAATGCTATGGCGGTCAACGGTGGCACGACTCCCCAGTTCGGATGGAAAGTCAATGGAACTGTAGTCTATACCGGCAATGACCCTTTCAGTTTTCAGCCCGCGGCCGGCGACCAGGTCTGCTGCGAGATGACCTCCTCGATGCCATGTCTCCTGGCCAACCCGGTGGTTTCGAACCTGGTGGTCATGTCTGAACTGCCTGTGCCGGTGGTATCCTTTACCACCTGTTTCGACACCATGACAACGGCCAATGCCAAACCAATTGTATTAAAGGGAGGGCTTCCAAGGGGAGGGATCTACACAGGGACAGGTGTAAATACGGCGGTATCCGTGTTCAATCCTGCGCTGGCTGGTCCGGGCATTCACGGTATCAATTACACATTTACCAACATCCATGGTTGCCAGGATAGCAAAGAAACCAGGATCCATGTGCTGGCTTCCCAGCCATTTGTTTGCGGAAGCATCCTGACCGATGTGCGCGACGGGAAAACATACAGGACCTTCTCACTCCCGTCCGGAAAATGCTGGATGCAGGAGAACCTTTCCTTCGGATCGGCCATCTCCGACCGGATCCCCCAAGCTGATAACTGCATCGCAGAAAAATATAATTGTCCATTGTCCATTATCAATTGTCCATTGTCCATTTATCAGTGGGACGAACTCATGCAATACCAGGCGGGAGAGGGTTCGCAGGGGTTGTGTCCTCCCGGGTGGCATGTACCTCAGAGCGCCGAGTGGGAGCAGTTGATTGCATGGTCAGGGGGCGCAGGCAGCGCCGGGGGGCCGATGAAGGACACCTTGCTGGCCGGAGGCTACCAGTCCAGGCAGGCAGGTTTGCTTTACCAGAATCACACCTGGGCTTTTGCCGCCAGCCTGACCGCCGGGAGCATGTTCTGGACCTCAACACAAACCGGTGCCGGTCGGGCCGTTGCAAGGGGTTTAAATGAAACGATCCCCAGTGTTTCGGAATACGGATCATCCAGGTCAAATGCGTTTAGTGTGAGGTGTTGCAGGGATTAGAATCAAGGAATGAATTCAAAATTCAAAATTCAAATGTCAAAATTCAAAATCAGGCAATAGGCAATAGGGATTAGCGATTAGCCATTAGGGAAGAGCGATTAACCATTAGGGCACCTTTCAATTGTCAATTTTCAATTGTCCATTGTCAATTATCAATTGTCCATTCTTTAACTCTCAGCTTCAATCCAAAACAGATGTTCTCAGACGATGTGATCAGGTTTTATTCCTCGTTAAGGCTTAATGTTGTTTTGCCACAAGGCATACGGGCGATGAATCCCTTTGCAGACCCCATGGTTGCTGACATCGCCGGGAGGTTTTACCGGAAGTACTACAGCGACGACCATCCGCGAAGGCTGATCATCGCCATCAATCCCGGGCGCCTGGGGGCGGGCTCGACCGGAGTGCATTTCACCGACACCTGGCGCTTGTCGGAGGTGTGTGGGATCACCCACAACCTACCTCCCACCCATGAACCATCATCGGTGTTTGTTTACGACCTGATCGATGCATCCGGCGGCCCGGAAAGGTTCTACCGCGAGTTCTACATCATGTCGGTATGCCCGCTGGGATTTGTGAAGATGGGCCCGAACGGGCGGGAGATAAATTACAACTACTACGATTCTAAAGAGTTACAGGAGGCGGTGAGGCCCTTCATCCTCGAAAGCCTGAAAAAACAGCTGGAATTCAATGTCGCTGCCAACCGGGTGATCTGCTGGGGTCGCGGCAAGAACCATCACTTCCTGAGTCAGGTGAACCGGGAACATCATTTCTTCGGTGAGATCATACCGCTCGACCATCCCCGCTTTATCATGCAGTACCGCGCGAAACGCAAAGAGGAATACATTGCGGAGCACCTGGCGGCTCTGAGGGGATAAGAATTAAGAAAGGCAGGGAATACATTACCAGTCACAGCGCGCTGAACCCGAAACGCCCAACGCCAAACGCCAAACGCCAAATGCCAAACGCCAAACGCCAAACCCGGAACGAGAAACGCCAAACGAGAAACGCCAAACGAGAAACGCCAAACGCCAAACGCCAAACGCGAAACGCAAAAATGTCGCCAGTAAAACGATTGCACATCTGCAATTTTGAGTTAAATTAGCAGATAAACTCTTCAACATGGCTGTTTACCAGTTTATCACAAAGCAATTCCTGCCCGTTCCGCTGGAACAGGTATGGGATTTCATCGCATCACCCAAAAACCTGAAAGTGATCACGCCGCCATACATGGGCTTCGATATTACTTCAGAAAATGGTGATGAACGGATGTATGAAGGGATGATCATCAGCTACAAAGTAAGTCCGGTTCTGGGGATTAAAACGACCTGGGTCACCGAGATCACCAAGGTGAAACCGTTTCATTATTTTATCGATGAGCAGCGCGTGGGGCCTTACCGGATGTGGCATCACCAGCACTTCCTCGAGAAGGTGGAAGAAGGAACCCTTATGAGAGACATCGTAACCTACCAACCTCCCCTGGGATTTCTCGGGGCACTGGCCAATTCAGTCTTTATCAGGAAAAAGCTGCAGGGGATCTTCGATTTCAGGGCTGAAGCGCTTGAAAGGATCTTCGGACCCGGCAACCCTTGTTAAAAATTCTCTCCGGTCAATTAAGGTAAGTCTCTCATTCCTGACAAACCTGTTCAATCCCAAAAAATAGCTCGTTTTTATCCGCAGAGGATCCCGGGCCTTGACTTCGCATATTGGTTTCCTATCTTTGTGTAATTGTTTGACGAAAAACCGGGGGAAAGCAAATGCACAATACTGCATACAAAGTGGCTGTCGGTATTCCCGGCGGTATTGTTCGAAATCGTGCAACCTTCGCTAAGGAAAAGCCTTTACAAATAGATTCATTTTGATGAAGAAAAACAAAGATTGCTTCCTGTTATACCTGGCTGTTTTCCTGACCTGTTTTCCGGCGGGCACCCAGGCGCAGGCCGATTCACTGCCGGTGCTTCACAAGGAGAAGAAGAAGACAGGCTGGTCGTTTAACCCCTTGCCCGTTGTCAGCTACGATTCCGATCTTGGGTTTCAGTTCGGAGCGCTATGCCAGGTATTCGATTACGCCAACGGTTCCTATTACCCCGAATACAAGCAGATGTTGTACGGGGAGGTGTCGTGGTACACCAAAGGGACGGCCCTTTACCAGCTGGTGTATGATTCGAAATACCTTATCCCCGGGCTGATCAGGACGACCTTCCTGGTGGATTACATGACCGAACGGGCCGTCGATTTCTACGGTTTCAACGGTTATGAAGCCAACTACCTCCCATCGGTCGAGGAACAGGGATCGGATGATTACATTTCGCGGATGTTTTACCGGTTTGAACGTAAGAAGCTGAGGATCGTAGCCGATTTCCAGGGTCCCATCCTTGGTCAGAAACTGAGGTGGTTCGCCGGTATCAACCTGATCGATATCCGCACAGGGACGGTCAACATCGACCGTCTCAATAAAGGCAAACCAGATGATAAAAAACTGCCCGACACGACCCTGCTGTACGACGATTATGTGAAATACAGCATCATTACTGAACAGGAGAAGTCCGGAGGTACCACTGTATTCGCTAAGGCCGGGCTGGTGGTCGATACCCGGAATCATGAGGCAGCTCCGTCGAAAGGGATCTGGTCGGAAGCGTTCATCCTGGCGGCACCTACCTTTCTCGGGAACAATCCCTATGCCTTTGTCAAACTGGCCGTCACCCACCGGCAGTACATTCCGATCTACAAAGAGTCGCTGGTGGCTGCGTACCGGCTCAGTTACCAGGGGACGATCGGCGGGACCACCCCGTTCTACATCGTACCCTATCTTTACGCCACTTACATGAATACCAACAAGAACGACGGGCTCGGGGGAGCCAAAACCCTGCGCGGGATCCTGCGCGACCGGGTGACCGGCGACGGGGTGGCCTTCGGCAACCTGGAACTGCGCTGGAATTTCCTGACCAAAACCATTGCAAAACAACACTTTTTCTTTGGTCTGCTGGGATTCCTCGATGCAGGGATGGTGGTCCAGGATCACCCCGTGATCCGCAACACCATTCCTGAAGATCAGCAATCGTTTTACTTCGACCAGGGGTCCGACAACCTCCACCTGAGCGCGGGGCTGGGCATCCGCGTCACCGTGAACCGCAATTTCATCGTTGCCATCGATTACGGGACAGCCTTCGACCGCAGGGACGGGAAAAGCGGCCTGTACCTGGGGATAGGGCATATTTTTTAAGGAAGGTGTACGAATGAAGGATAAGTTTAGAAATAAATACCATATTCAATCTACCCGGTTGCGTTGGTGGGATTACAGATGGGAAGCAGCCTATTTTATCACCCTCTGCACTCATAAACGGGTTCCCTATTTTGGCGAAATCGTCAGGGTTGAACCCCCCGTTGAAAACCCCGTTGAAAACCCCGTTGAAAACCCCGTTGTTGAGACGCAATGCATTGCGTCTCAACTACCGCGACCTATTCCCAACAGTAAAACGGAATTATCCGTAAAAATAGAATTATCCGAAATTGGGAAAATCGTCGAAGACCAATGGTTAAAAACGTTTGCCATGCGCCCTGACATGAATCTGCAAATGGGCGCGTACGTCATTATGCCGGATCATTTTCATGCCATTGTCATAATCGGACACAACCAATTCAACCAACCAGAATGTCGTAGCGGCGCAATTCATTGCGCCGCTGAAAATAATGATCATAATAAACCAATGAACCGGTTTGGACCCCAATCAAAAAATCTGGCATCAATTATCAGGGGTTTTAAAATTGGCGTCACAGCCAACGCCCGTAAAAGAAATCCGGAATTTCGATGGCAACCGCTGTATTACGACCATATCATCAGGAACTCTGAATCCTACGAACGAATAACGAATTATGTCCTGGATAACCCCATCAGATGGTATAACAGGACAGCCAACATTCTGCACTGACATTGAAATGAACTCAGTCTTAAAAACAGGATTGAATAAAATAATGAAGTTCAATCGACGCAATCTGATCTTGTATTTGGTTGCCGGATGTTTGATGGCGCTTCTCCTCCTCTTCTTCTTCCGGTCGCCCCTCGCCTCCTGGTACATCCAGCGGAAGATTGACCGGTTCAACCGGACCCACCAGTCTGAACTCAAGGTGGAAAAGGTGCGGATACTCGGGCTGGCATCGATCCGGATGACGGGGATCAGCCTCATGCCGGCCGGCGGAGACACCCTGCTGAAGGCCGATACCGCCTATGTGTCAATCGGGATCCTGAAACTCTTTGCCGGCAGGCTGTCAATCCATGATGTTCAGCTCGTCAACCTGCACCTGAATGTCATCAACGACAGCACATCCTCCAACTGGAAATTCCTTTTTGCGCCGAAAACAGGCCGGCAGGAGGTACTGCAGCGTGCCCAGGCCGCTGATTCACTGCATGGCCTCCCGGCGACGGGCGAAACCGGCACCGGGGACGTTCCGGCCGGGGACCAGCCGGGGGGCAAGGCTGGTTCATCCGGCACCGGACTGCCGGCCGGTCATGACTCAACGGATGGCATACAGGCGGCCGGAGCGGGACTGCCGCAGATCCATTACGCGCGCATGGCAGAGCGCTTGTTTGATTTCATCTTCGACAAGATCCCCCTGAACTTCGAACTGAAAAACCTCACCATCCGTTACTCGACCAACGGGCACACCGTCGATTGGTCGATCGGCAGGCTCGACCTCCGCGACCACTTTTTCAGGACCACCATCCTGATCCGTGAAGATTCGCTGCACACTACCTGGAACCTGGCGGGCCTGGTCGACAACCACCAGCGGAAGGCGGAGTTCAGGGTATATCCGGGCCCCGGGGCAGCTTCGGCTGCCATGAACCCCGGCCGGCCAGGGGCAGCGAACGGGAATACCCGGAAGAACACGGGAACAGGCGGGGAGGATTCGGGCGCATTGGTCCTGAATACAGGAGAAACTGCGATAGAAGGGAGCGTGCGCATACCGTTCCTGAAATACCGGTGGAACGCCGGTATCGGGTTTGACACCCTGGCCTTCGGGATCCGTGAGGATCTGCTGCCCGATGACCGGGTGGAACTGACCGGTTTCGCATCCGTCACGGGGCTGGAGATCGATCACCGGAAGGTCGCTGCGGGGCCTGTTTCATTCGAAAAACTGGCGGTCGATTACCGGCTGCTAATCGGTGATGACTATATTGAGATCGACAGCACGACCCGGGTAGATTTCAACAAAACGGATCTCCATCCGTATGTCCGCTACCGGTCACGGCCGTCGCACCAGGTGGTCCTTTCGGTTCACAAGCCATGGTTCCGCGCGCAGGACCTCTTCGCATCCTTCCCGCCGGGGCTGTTTACAGTGCTCGAAGGAATTTCGGTACGCGGACAACTGGCTTGGCACCTCGATTTCAGGGTCGATCTTGCCAATCCCGACTCGCTCTATTTCGACACTTCGCTCGACCGGCAGCAGTTCGGTGTGAATTCGTACGGAAGCTCAGATCTGGCCAGGCTGAACGAACCGTTTGTCTACACCGCTTACGAGAAAGGCGAGCCGGTAAGGAGTTTCGTAGTCGGGCCCGAGAACCCGAACTTCAGGTACCTTCACCAGATCTCCCCTTACCTGCAGCACGCCGTCATGACTTCAGAAGATGGCGGGTTTTACCAGCATCGCGGTTTTCTCCCCGATGCCTTCCGCGAATCGATCATCACCAACATCAAGGAACGTCGCTTTGCCCGCGGCGGCAGCACCATCAGCATGCAGCTGGTCAAGAACGTATTTCTCAGCCGCAACAAGACCATCGCCCGGAAACTGGAGGAGGCGCTGATCGTCTGGCTCATCGAAAACCAGGGACTCTGCACCAAGGACCGGATGTTCGAGGTCTACCTGAACATCATCGAATGGGGGCCGCTGGTCTACGGAGCCAACGAAGCGTCGCGGTTCTACTTCAACAAGGATGCAGGCAGGCTCACCCTGGCCGAGGCGATCTTCCTGGCGTCGATCATCCCGCGTCCGAAGGCCTTTCGCTGGGCGTTCGACGATAACGGTCGGCTGCGTGATTACAATGCCGAGTTCTACCGGCTGGTCTCGAACAAGATGCTCTCGAAGGGATGGATCACTCCGGCGGATGCTCAACACCTCAAACCCGAGGTCGATCTGAAGGGGCCGGCAAGACGGCTGCTGAAAAACGCGGATACGACGTCAATCATTGCTGAACCCGATTGAACGGCGCCATGCCGGGGAAGGAGCATGCGTAACCTGATCGCCGGCAGGCCTGTTTTTCTGTTGCCGGAAACCGGATCTTTTTAACTTTGTAACGGGAGATGGTCTTAAAATTTCGAAATTAACAACAGTATCATGAAAAACGAAAACTCTTTCAGCAAGCTGCTGCCCGTGCTGTTCGGCTTCTTCATCATGGGATTTGTCGATGTGGTGGGCATTGCCACCAATTATGTAAAAAAGGATTTTGGCCTGAACGACACGGTGGCAAACCTGCTGCCGATGATGGTATTCCTTTGGTTTGCCGTATTCTCGGTTCCCACCGGACTGCTGATGAACACGATCGGCCGCCGTAAAACGGTCCTGCTGAGCATGGTCATCACCTTCATTGCCATGCTGATTCCGCTGCTCACCTACGAATTCACCCTGATCCTGGTGGCCTTTGCCATGCTGGGCATCGGGAATACGATCCTGCAGGTTTCGCTGAACCCGTTGCTTCAGAATGTGGTACGGGGCGACCGGCTGACCAGCAGCCTCACCTGGGGGCAGTTCATCAAGGCCATCGCCTCCTTCCTGGGACCGGTCATTGCCGGGTTTGCTGCCGCATCGCTCGGAAACTGGAAGATGCTCTTCCCGATTTTTGCCGGTATCACCATGTTATCGACCCTGTGGCTCGTCTTCACGAAGATTGAGGAACAACCGGTGGAGGGAAAGACCTCTTCGTTCGGCGGCTGCTTTGCCCTGCTGAAAGACCGCACCATCCTGATGCTCTTCCTGGGCATCCTTTTCGTGGTCGGCATCGACGTCGGGCTCAACACCACGATCCCCAAATTCCTCATCGAACGCTGCCAGATGCAGCTGGAGCAGGCCGGCCTGGGAACCAGCCTCTATTTCATCGCCCGTACCACCGGCGCTTTCATCGGGGCCATACTGCTGGTGAAGATCTCCGGAAGGAGTTTCCTGATCGTCAGCATGGTAGCGGCAATCGTCGCCATGCTGGTCATGCTCACCATGAGCAACCTCTGGGCGATCCTGGTCCTGATATTCGTGCTGGGTTTTGCCATCGCCAACGTTTTTTCCATCATTTTCTCGGCCGCTCTGCAGCGGATGCCGCCACGGGCCAACGAAATCTCGGGGCTGATGATCATGGGCGTGGCCGGCGGGGCGGTGATGCCGCCGCTGATGGGTGTCGTATCGGACGCCATGGGACAGGCAGGCGGAATGGCGCTGCTGCTGGTCGCGATGGCCTACCTGCTCATCTGCGCCCTCATGGTGGTTAGACCCGCAGGCAAGTAAGCGCTCTTTTTTTATGGTTGCTGCTGAAATCTCCCATTTTCTGATCACCGGCAGGCATTTAAATCACGTAACTTATTTATCTCGGTAATTCCTGAAGGGGGGGCAATATGCTGCGGAATCGATATTAAGTATCACTGTAAATATTTGTTGGCGTTTCGAGACCGTGAAAAGTTTGTGCAGCAAACAGAATTTATTCATCTGATTGGAGACATTTAGAATTTTCATGTACCTTTGATATATAAATTCACTGTATATGAAAACAATTTCAAGGATGTACCCGTGCCTCCTATTATTAGGATTAATTATTGTAAATGTTGCTGGTGTAAATGCCCAGGAAATATCTATCAATCAAACATTTAATGCTGACACAGTGATCATGCCATTCAGCAGTTCCGGTCCCGTTTATTCTGTTAAGATTTCGGGATCGGTCGCACTTCTTACCGACTCCTCGTTAATCAGGGTTATCTTACTCGACAACAATGATAACCGGTACCTGATTTATGAAGCATATCCCATGATCACAGATGATTCCGCGTTTTTTATATCGGGTGTGTGCGAGGAGACTTGCTTTCTTGATAGTGTCCACCCTTACTCGGTCAGAATCGATATCATTGATGCGATCCTAACATTTGGCAGTTTAATGATCGATACGGGCTATGTCGCTAATGCAACTGCATTGCAGGAACAGGTAAAATGGCTGAATGACTCGATTAAAATTGATTTTATCAATCAACGGATTCCGGAAGAACACATGTACTGGAGAGCCGGAAGAGGCCCGTTACTTCAAAGATCATTTGCTGACAGGGAAAAGTTGTTTGGTGCGAAGTATAACCTCAGCGGACTTGAATTTTACAAAGGCGGAGTTTTTGAATTTCTGTTCAACCGGCATCGCACTCCTGCGGATCCTGCGGTGGTCAGCGATTTTGACTGGCGAAACCGTCATCATGCGAATGACGAGAACTCACCATACTGGGATGGTGAAACATATTCAACAATTGATTGGAGAACCGGATGGATCACTCCCATCAGAGATCAACACGAATGTCTGTCCTGCGTGATATTTGCCGAGGTGGCTGCCGTGGAGGCCTATATCAATCTGTATTTTAACAACAACGATGCAGGTGAGGAACATAAGCACCAATTGGATATTGACCTTTCCGAATTGCAGGTGATGCGATGCTGTGGCATTAACAATACCGGAATTCTTTGCAACACTCCGACCAACATGGGGGCGGGTTTGAGCGAAATGCAATCAGATGGTGTCAATGAAGAGGATTGTATGATCTCATATAATAGTGTCTATCAAAATCAAAGTACATATAATCCACCATGCCCATCCTGTGGTAACCCGAACAAGGAGTTTATTAAGATTCAGTTCTATAATGCAATTGGTTCAAATTCAAATTCATATATACAGAAAGAGCTGATTAAACATGGGCCGCTTGCATCTCTCATTCCAAGCATAAATCATGAAATGCTGCTGGTCGGATATCATAGTGGTGAATTAGGTGATGTGGTTTACCAAGGTAGCGGGCCTGATGATCCGGATATTATTCTGGATGCAAATTGTACATTTCTGAATTCTCCATTGTGGATTTTCAAAGACAGTTATGGTGGAAATATTTTTAACACCATATCACTTGAGAGTTCCGATTTTAATTCACTTTCTTATCCATATGGCACTATTTACAGGCAAAAACCTCTCGTAATTCAATTCAGTGATGAAGACGGGGACGGATATTATTGGTGGGGGGTTCACAGGGACGGAAACGGAATCCAGATTAATCCTAACACATTCCCCAATTGTCCGCCTGGGATAGCTGCTGCGGATGAGGACTGCAACGATTGGGATGTTACGTCGGGGCCATACAATGAAGATCCAAATGCAGGCGTTCTGTTTTCCTGTAAACCCAATCCCTGTGTGACACAGGCGACTAACCCTTTGATCATCAATGAACAAACCTCGCAAAATGAATTAATTTGGAACAATAACCGACACTACGACCGGAACATCATTATTGACAATACGACACTTACCATCCATTCGGAAGTGTTTTTTTCACCGGGCGCCAGAATTATCATATTGCCAGGAGGCAAACTGGTTTTAGAAGGCAATACTCAGTTTCCGGCAAGGTTATCTTCGGGCTGCGGTCAGTTATGGGGAGGAATAGAAGTTCATGGCGATCCTCTGCTAAGACAGGAAATTAACAATGGAATCGACGTCAATCATGGGTATGTTAAAATTGTAAACGGAATTGTGGAGAATGCCCGATGCGGAATACGTGTGGCAAACCCGGGATATAACCCGGATGCCTACTCCAATGAGCCGCAAGAGTTATGTTACCCTTCGGGCGGCATTGTGCAGGTGAAACTGGCGACCTTCAGAAACAATCAAACCGGCGTGAGTTTCTACCCCTATCGAAATTTTGATGAGAATAATCTTACCAAAGCCGACGAAAGCTATCTAACCGCCTGCACCTTCGAAACCACCTCACCCCTGCTTAACCAATCCACTCCCGGTTATTTCCTGAAACTCGACGGAGTGAATGGAATAAAAATAACCGGTTGTACCCTTCAAAATAAAAATTACCAGCCGGCGCCGCTCGGGCCTGAATTCGCACACAGGGGAAGAGGGATATACTGCTATAACGCCGATCTGTACGTGCATGATACCACCGGGTACCCTGCAAAATTTGAAAAACTTGAGTATGGAGTGTACGCCATGCACTCCGGCATGAAAAACTCCTACGTTTCCTTAAAAAATGCGCAATTTAACGGAAATCAAAACGGCGCCTATTTCAGCGGATATTCTGAAATCAACCCGGTGGAGATCCGGAACAACCATTTCAATCACACCCAGAATTTCAACACCTCCAATCCTCAAAATACCGATCTGTACGGTCTTTATCTGAACAATTGCTCTGGTTACCGGGTAAGCCTGAACACCTTCAATGGCAGCGGCTTTTCAGGCGAAGGAGTATTATACGGCGCTATCATTAATAATTCAGGCGCCCATACCAATTTCATTTATAAAAACGTATTCAATACCCTCGATTACGGGCTTCAAAGCCAGAACCGAAACCGGGGATACGGGTACCTCCCCGACAAACTCATTGGAGGCCCGGTACCGTACCTGGTCGAAACCGGCCTGTGCTTCAAATGCAATGATTTTACCAGGTGTAAAAATGATATTACCATCGTTGCTGATGAACTTGATCCTCCTCCCGGCTCTGGGATTGTGAAAAACCAGGGAACGAATCACGGGTCCAGCTCCGCTACAGCGGCAAAGGACCCGGCCGGGAACACCTTCACCCCGGTATTCAATTTCACAGGCCATGAAAATGACATCAACATCAGTACATCTGTTGAAAATATCATCTACCTGCATCATCATGATCTTCTTGGCAATAGATTAATCCCCGATAAAGAAAACTACATCAATAATCCTGATAAAGTTACCCTGCAGGAACATCCCAGTCTATATGCCAATTATAATCCGTCGTTAAGTTGTCCGCCCGATGAATACCCTGGTTTCGATTTCAGCGCGATTAAAGGCATGGTTGACGAGGCAAGAATCAAAATCGATAGTTTGTCGGAATTATTATCGCTGTTTGTTGACGATGGATCAACTGAGGACAAGAACGAGCAGGTTCTGAACAGCGCTCCCGGTCAGGCGTTTGAACTCTACCAGGATCTGCTCGGAACATCGCCGTATCTCTCCGATACCGTGCTGGCCAGCGCGGTTGACAAAGAGAATGTATTGTCGAACGAAATGATCAGCGACATCCTGATAGCTAATCCGCAGGCAGCTAAAAACGAAGATATATTGAACTCCCTCGATGACCGGTTGATCCCCTTGACCGATTCGGCCTGGAATGAAATTATGAAGGGTGTCGATACCATCGCGGCCAGGGAGCGGCTCGAAGCGGAGATTTCGGGCTGGATCGCGTCCAAAGAGCGCTGCATGAACGAGCTGATGGCCATCTGCCTGGTCGATTCCAACCGGCTGTGGGGCCCCGACAGTCTTCTCTCCTTGCTTAACCATGATCCTGTTCTGAGTTCGCAATATAAACTGGCGCATTTTTTTATTGATAAACGGGAATATACAACCGCCGGGGAGGTGCTTCAAATGATCCCGGAGCATTTCTCGCTTGATGACGCAGGTTTGGCAACCAACGAACGGTATATTTCGTTGCTGCCTTTGCTGGAGCAAATCTATAACGATAGTTCCGGCTTTATCGTTCTCGACAGTGTCCAGCGGATTATTCTGGAAGGGATTGCACAATTGGATTATGATTTTCCGGGCGCCATGGCACGGGATATTCTTATCTCACAAGGATTGACCGATTACCGGGAGCCTGTTCTTGCCGGTTCCGGGTTAAAATCAGGTAAAAGCTATCATCCTTCCCGAACATCTGATGTTTCCGGTTCATTGTTAAAAATATATCCGAACCCTTGCCAGAGTTATACAACCATTGAATATAACATCAAGGCGACCGGTCACCAAACCCTACTGCTGTCTTTACTGAACTTCGAAAACAAAATAATTCATACCAGTCAATTAACGAAACCGGCTGGCACCTTTATTTTACCACTCAAAGGATTAAATCCAGGGATTTACATTCTCCGCCTGGAACGCGATGGCAAAAGCATCGGGACACAAAAACTGGTCGTAATTCACTAGCTTTTTCAAATAATTTACTGAACCATGAAAAAGCTATTTCTGGTATTTATATCATTGATAATGTGTTGGCCTGCAATTTGCCAGACCTGGTTAAGATCTTACGGGGATTCCAGTAACCATACCCAGGCTTATCGAATTGTCGAACACTACGATAAAGGGTATTTATTCTCAGGCCATAAATTTCAGATTGGGTCATATGATCTTGGATGGATCATGAAAACAGATATTAATGGGTATACATTATGGACAAAAACATTTGTGGATGCATCTTCAGGTTCACCCATGGGAGTTATCGACAAGACCGATAATGGTGGTTTTATTGCATTGGGTCAATTGGATAAATATGGACACTCGGCTGCATGTGTTGTAGAAATGAACCCATGCGGCGAAAAAGAGTGGTGCCGGTTGTACCGGACTCCCGGCCGGGATGTTTACGGTCTTGATATTCAATCCATGCCGGGCGGAGGATCTGTTATCATGCTTGGCAACTGGGGCAACGACTGGAGCAAGGACCTGTGGCTGCTGCGCCTCGACGGCAACGGCGATATCGTTTGGCAACAGGCATATGGTCTCAGTCCGTTGTTTTACGCTCCCGAAGGCAATCAATTGTACCGCACCCATGATACCACGTTTGTCATCACCGGGACTGTCTATTCGCCCGACTCGGGTCAAACCAATCCCTACAAACGCCGTCCGATGATCATCCGCGTTGCGCCCGACGGGAATGCCCTATTCGAACTCGCCTGGGGAACGGCACAAAATTTCAAGGGAAGCGGTTGGGCTTCCTGCGAGGATAAAAAGGGGAACCTGCTCTCAGTCGGTCAGAGTGAACTGATCAGCCAATCTTATATGGGGCCCTGCCTGGTCCGAACTTCGAAAACCGGTCAGCCGCTGCTGTACCACAACCTGGTTGATACATCAGAAATTGGCGGCGCTTCCACCATCAACTGGTTTGCCGACTCAACCCTGGTCATGGGATTGATCTGGAGAAAGATTGCGGTCCCGGGAGAGCCCTTTGTGATAGGGGCCATAAAAACAGATTCGCTGGGGAACAAGATCAAATTCAAGCAATTGATTTATGACGGGGATCAGCAGTTCAACGATGCCATAATTACCTTCGATAACAAAGTTGTGCTAATCAACAGTTATTATCAAACCAGTTCCGTCAAAACCTTTGCTTTCAAGCTCAATTCCAACCTCGATTACGACAGCATTTATACCCATCCATACACCTACGACAGCCTGTGCCCCTACCCGGTGGTTTCAGATACCATACCGCTGGATGATTGCCATATCGTGCATGTGGGGCTGGAGGAGGCGGAGGCTGATCATTCAGCGGTAAAACTGAAAATATTTCCGAACCCGGCTTCTCAGAAGGTCACGATCGAAATGCCCCGGTACCTGGTCCGCACGTCAGTTCAGGCAGGAGTTACGATCACAACGGTTTATCATCAGTGGAACAATGCCACCCTGATCATCAACGACCTTGCGGGCAGGAGGATGTTTTCGGAAAGAGTTTCGGATCAGACCGAAAAGATTTCGCTCGATGTTTCCTCATGGAATTCAGGAATTTACTTCTCGCGTCTGATTTATGCAAACGAAACGGTGGCAGGGAAGAAATTTGTTGTCGGAAGGTAAGGTTCATACCTGGTTGGTCAAACGAGGCCCGGATCACTGTCCTCTCGATTTCGTAGCAATACACCGTTCGTTAATAACGATGGGCGTTGTGCACGATCCTGTCAAGAACGGCATCAGTTTTGGTTTGGTCTCTGATCACTTCCTATCACCCTTTAACAGGCAATCAGGAAGTTATGATAGTTACTTGTGCACCACGCCGGTCCCCCGGTCCCGCCATCCTTCACCGGCTTGCCATATGCATGCGGGCGATCTCTATGTGAAAAACAAAAAAAGGGCCGGGCTCCGGCCCACGAATGAAAAAAATTGTAGCTTTGCTCCCGAAAGGAACCTGGTGCGACCCGGAGACTTCCGTCAACAGGTCGTGAAAAGGGAATCCGGTGCAAATCCGGAGCTGTTCCCGCAGCTGTAAGTTTTTTAGCGTTTTCCAATCCTCACTGCCACTGTCATCACCGACGGGAAGGCCTGGAAAACAAAACGAGCCAGAAGACCTGCCAGTTTCCTCACTGTATGTCCGCGGGGTAAGGACGATGACTGGTTATCAATGAAGACGCTACTCGTATCCTTCTGTAAGGCCCATGACCTCCCCTCACTCAAACGGCCATCCGGTTTGCTGATGAAACACCATCGGGCTTTACGAACATTAAATAAACGAACATGAAAAAATCGCTTGCACTCTCACTGCTGATCGTAGTTATCGTGACCGGCATTCAGTCAAACCTCCGGGGACAGGGTTCGAACACCTGGGTCAAACAAACCATCACCGCCAACAGCGGGAAATTTGAATTTTCGCCTCCCTACAATGATTTCGTCAATGTGCAGGCGTACAACCCTGTCAATTCTTCCGTGACGGCCTTCAACACGATCTTCACCCAGTCGGCCCAGGACATTGTGATCAATAACGGGATTGCCTTTGTCAGTGCCCAGGATTCGATCATCAAGTACAATCTCGACACCTACCAGCGTATCGCCGCCATTGCCGATTCGGGGATCAGCAAAATGGTCATCTACAACAAATACCTGGTCGTATCGAAGCAGTTTCCGCTGTTCAGCAACTTTGTGGACATCCTCGACACCGCCGACCTCTCGCTCGTCGACCGGGTGGAAGACATATCGGGTGATTGCGGTGGCATTGCCTTTACCGACGACACTGTGTATGTAGCCGTGAACGGCGGATGGATGGGAACCTCCGGAAAGATCGCCGTGATCGACCCGGCAACATGGACCCTGGTAAGAGAGATCGACCTGGGGGCATCGGCCATCGGGATCAACAACATGTACGAATACCAGGGAAAGATCTTCTCCATCAACAAAACCCCTTACGGCATGCCCCCGGTGGGCAGCATCTCCAGGTACAACCCGGCCGATGGTTCATTCTTCACGAAAGTGATCGATGTAAAAATCGGCAACGACGCAAGCAACAGGGATGCTGCGCCGGGATTGAAGGATTCGGTGCTGTACTGCATCTTCAATGAAGGGATCGGCTCGTTCAACCTGAATACCATGGAGATCCTCGACACCGCGGTGATCTCTGACCCGGGATCGGCCATGTTCACCTACATCCTCTCTTCGTGCATCGACACCCTCAACAGCCGGTTCCACATCAACATCGGCGACTATATTTCGGCCGGCCACTGCCTTGTGGCTAACCTGGCCGGTGATTCACTGACCACTTACGCCACCGGGATAAGCAGCGATGCCGTGGCCGTCGATTACAGGAAGTACCCGCTGGGTTATGGCGACCCGTCCGGCAAGGCCGAGGCTTCGTTGTCGCTGTTCCCAAATCCGGTCGGGGATCTGCTGACCATGAAATTCCGGGATGCCACGGGGATCGGGGCAATTACCATCACGGATATCAATGGCCGGACCGTCATGAGCCTCGATGGAACATCGGTTCACGACGGTTCCCTCAGCATCAGCGTGGGCCATCTGACGGCTGGCATCTACGCGGTGGTGGCTAAAGGTTCGACCGGACTGCTCACCGGGAAGTTTATCAGGAGGGATTAGAACCGGAGATCCCTTCCGGTTTCGGATGCCTGCTGAGCCAACGTCGCCGGCTTTTTCAACGACCCTGATTTTTTCTGACGGCCTGTGACCGGATGCCGTAATTATATCCTATCTTTATTCCTTGAATGTGAATGAAGATGGGGGAACCGATGTTACGCTCAATCACCCGACGGATCGAACACGTGCTGTCCTATCCGGGCATTGATGAAAATACGCTCCTGGAGAGAAAAAATGTCTGGCTGGGCGACATCGTCAGTGGCTCGGGCATTGTGGTAATGACGCTGCTTGGCTGGCTCCTCGATCTTCCCACCATCAGCATGTATGGCCTCATTCTGCTGACCCTTGTAATCCCGAACATTCTTGCCCTGCCTTTCATGAAGGGACATGTGGCACTGATCCACTTCATCTCGCAGCAACTGATCATCTGGATCACTTTTTTCTTCATGATCCGCCTGGGGGGATTGCTGAACTCTGCCGGGCTGGTTTTCACCGGGA
>CAYYPH010000056.1:0-10766 GCA_964473485.1 uncultured Prolixibacteraceae bacterium
AGTTAACGAAAATCTACGAATAACAAGGGATACAGATAAAATCAGCAGGCCCTAAGTTAGTTTTGTTTTCAGTTGATATCACAGGAATGACGATTTCCCAGGATGTTCCTGCGCCCGGAGCCGATGACATTTCACAGGAGCCTCCAAGTAACGTCAATCTGTCTTTAATATTGAGCATTCCCATGGTTTTGCCGGTTTTATTCATGTCAAAACCAGGCCCGTTGTCATGGTAATTGATGTAAAGATGTTCCATATAATAAATCTCAAGTTCAACCTCGCTGCCTGGGGCATGATGCATTGCATTTGTGAGCAACTCCTGGACAATCCGGTAACAATGCAGTACGATATGGGCATTCAGTTCAGGCAGATCGGGACCGATCGACTCGTCGAGTTGGATTTTCCGGTCACCTTTTATCTCCCGGCATAACCTGGTCAACAACACTTGTAACCCGGGCCCGGCCATGGTATCGGCATGCATGCGGTGCGATAAACTTCTGATCGTTTTTCTTACAGTTTCAACCTCCTCCAATAATCTGTCGCGATCCGCTTCACTTGCAAAGTCGCTGTCATCGACCGTTCTTTTGAGTCCCATCGAAAGTTGCGTTGATATGTCATGTAGTTCGCGACCAACCTGCTTTTTCTCATACTCGCCCGTGTCGATTATTCTTTGCGCTGATTCAAGCCTTTCCCTTTGCAACTTTAAGCGCGACCGCTGACGATACCACACCAGCGAAAGCAAGGACCCCATTAACAAGACCAAAACAAACAGGAGATACGTACGATATTGCACATTTTTTCCGGATTGTATGCGGATTTCCATCTCCTGGTTTTGAATAAGCAGGTCTCTGTTTTTAGCCTCTAACAAGGCCGACAGGAGCCTGGTTTGATCCCCGGCAATTTTCTGGTCTGCCCGGGAACGATAAGCCATGGCCATTTTTTGATATTCAAGCGCCTGCTGATAATTTCGTTTGACTTTCAGAACATCGGCATAGGTGTCATAAAGCGTGGCCAAATCGCTGAAACTTGTATCCGCCAATGCCATGGGAAGCGCGATATCCCTGACAAGTTTCTCAGACATTGAAATATCTCCTTTTTCCAGATAGCTATATGCCATGTTGTTATAAGCATTGATCATGAGGTCGGAAAAATCCATCGGCTTCGCAATTTTCAAAGATTTTTGATAGTAACAGATTGCAGAATCGGGGTCATTCATTGAAATTCCGATGTTGTTATAGATGCCTGCAATGGAATGTTCGTTCCCGCCGGTTTCTGACAGATGTACAATGGCTTCCTGGTTCAACCGGATCGCATCTTTCACATCGGTTTCATATTTGGCACGGTTGGCCAGCGATATACCCAATGTTCCGGGAAGATTTCTTTGGTTCGACAACGCTTCGGCTTTCTGGAATGCAATAAGCGCTTCATTCACAAGACCTATGTTTGCCTTGATGTTACCAACCACAATCCAGGCATCGGCCATGACCTTCCATTGGCCATGATCGGGACACATATTGATGACGGAGTCCAATTGAACGATTGCGGTCTTATAATCCAACGCCTGATAATTCAATTGGGCGATGTTGTACAAGATCTGGGGAAAATGATTGCCCACCCCTGATTTCTCTGCTGTTTTCTGCGCAAAGGAGTAATAGTAACAAGCTGAATCAATATCGTATTGGTTAAAGGCATTGCCGAGCGTATTGCAGGCAAGCGCCAGGCAAGCTGCGTTGTCTGATTTAATTGCAATTTTTAAAGATTTTCGGGAAAGATGGATCGCTTCCGATCTGTTATTGAACTTTGCGATCAACACAAGCGAATCCAAAAGATCGATAGAATCCCGTGCGGCTTGTAATCCATCACCGGTTGAACCGTTACCGGGTTTCGCGGTACGATTGCATGCGATCAAACCAAGAAAAATGACACAAAACGTGGCGAGTATAATGTTAGGCTTCATGGTTGTTCAATTGTCGGTGTAAAGTTACCCAAAATCACCATTCCGGTTCAGTCATTGTTGGTGTTTGAGAAAACTTTCACAGGTAAATATTCTCATTGTATCAGAGGCGAAAAACAATTTCAACAAATAATATTTTTACACGTATAACACGGAATTCGAAAGAGGTGTACCGTCCACATCCCAAATTTGAATTTTGAATTTTGACCTTTGAACCGGAGCGCAGCGGAGCTCGACGAAGTCAATTTTGAATTCTGCACCTGCATCCTTCTACCGCACCAGGCTCACCACCCCTTGCAGGCGCTGCGTTTCTCCCGGCGTCAGTGCCGATTCGTACTCCACTTTGTAAGTGTAAGTTGCAGACGGAAAATAGCTGTTGCCTTCAATTCCGGACCAACCGGCTGAGAGATCCTGGGTTTCAAAAACCATCCTTCCCCAACGGTCGAAGATCTGCATGTGGAATTTCGCGATGTTTACGGCCACCGGCCTGAACACATCATTCAATCCATCCCCGTTGGGGGTGAATGCATTCGGCATCCACAACCGGGCCACCTCGCCGGGACAACCGGAAATGCGGATGCTGTCGCTGCCGTGACACCGATCCAGCGCTGCATCGACCCAATACAAACCTGATCCTGTCACGGTAAATAAGGAATCATGAGAGCCGTCCTGCCAGGTGAAAACCGCGCCCGGAACCCGGGCATGTAAAACGATCGTATCGGGGCTGCAGATCAGGGTATCGTGTCCGAGATAAACTACTACAGGCGCCTTTACCTCGAGTTGGGTGGTAACAATGCTGTCGCAACCGGCACTGGTTTGAAGGGTATCGTAATAGGTTCCGCTGACCGTTTGCCAACCATGACCGGCATAGTATTTTTCGCCATGACAGATGTTGGTATCAACCGTGGTATTGACCGGTTGGTTCTCAAATACATTGACAGAGTCAGTGTCGGTACAACCGTAAACATTCATCACAGTCACCCCGAAAACACCCGCCTGGCCGACCGAGATGGTCCGGGTGGTTTCCCCTGTATTCCATGTGTAACGCGTATATCCGGCCCCGGCATCCAACACTGCCGAATGACCGTTGCAGATGGTCCGGTCGGGACCGAGGTCCACATTGGCCCCTTCCACAACCACGATCTTTTTGCACACCACCTGCATGGTCGGCTGTCCCTCGTCAACCACCAGCATGATGGTGTAGGTACCGGGATTTTTGTAGGTAACCGGCGGGGGATCCCGTAGGGTGGACCCGGAGGGAGTCACTTCGCCGCTGCCCGGGAAAAATATCAGCGAAAGCGAGGCATTCAGTGCATTGGTGATGAAGTTGTACAGCGTGTCGCCTTTCCGCACCATTTCACTCATCTTTTCAGGATTCACAAGGGTCCCGGAGTTGGTGGCCAGGTTGCCGGCCACCGGACCCGCCAGCCCCTGCGGGAAATCGATGCGCGTAAGCACGTTCGAATAGAACCGCTTGTTGATCACATAGCCGGTGTACCGGTCGCAATCTTTCGTGATGGTGATCCCGCTGACCTTCTCGAGCGATCCGACATTGCCGAGGTTGGTGCCGGTCGGCTGGTTCAGCAGCGAACTGCCGAACTCAAGCCTCGAAATGGTGTTCTCGCCCGAATTGCAGACAAACATATACCAGTTGTCGTTCTCACGGGCCATGACGAACTGACCGGGATGGACCAGGACGCCGGCCGGGAGGTTGACCAGGGAGGTGGTCGGCAGGTTCCCGAGGGTGGAGCCGAACCTGAAACGCACAAGCCTGTTCGCCGACGAATCGGTGCAGAATCCCAGCCACTCGTTCCCCTCTTTGACCAGCTCCAGGCCGTCGCCCATGACCAGGTTCCCGAACATCTCAACGTCGGTGGGAACCGGCGTGTTGCTGATGGACGACTGAAAGTCGAGCCGCACCAGCATGTATTCCCTCACCACGTACCCGTACCAGTGGCCGTTGTCGTTCCTGATCTGGATGCCCCTGATCCGGTTGATCTGCGGATCGATATTGACCAGCCTGACGGTCGTCAGCGGATGGTTGATCAGCTGCGTACCGTGAAAATTCCGGACGATGTCACCCGTTCCTGCGTCGGTAATGAAGCTGTAGAAGGCGTCACCATCCCTGACCATGGTGATGTATTTGGGCTGCTTCAGGATACCCAGGACATTGCCGAAACTCTCCTCCCGGGGTTCGTCGTCGAGGCTGCCTGTGGCAAACGCCCAGTTAAAGGTGGCCCCTCCCTGCGTAAGGTTCGTGATGGTCACCGGCGTTTTGGCACAAACCGAATCAGGCGCCGTAAAGTCAGCCAGCACCTGGACGGTCGATGCCGACTGCCCTGCAGCGAGCATTGGAACCCCGATCCCCGCCAGCATCAGCAACCAACTCCTGATCCATTTATAACAAGCCACGTATTAGCAAATTTACAGTTTTCAGTATTTAATTATCATTGGCAGTGGCAGTAGACAGTAGACAGTAGGCAGTAGGCAGTAGACAGTAGACAGTAGGCAGTAGGCAGTTTGACAGGTTAAATACGTTTTCAATTTTCCGTTTTCCGTTTTCCGTTTTCAATTTTCCGTTTTCAATTGTCAATTGTCAATTGTCAATTGTCAATTACTTTAAGCCTCTCCCCCGTTCCTTCGATCATCTTCCTTTCCCATTCCGTGCCGTAGCCTGGGTGCGACGGTCTCATCGGAACTCCTTTGCCAAAACCGTTTTCCAGGAGGTAATGCTCACGGGTCTGTTTCATATTGCCATCCATGTATTTCATGAAGAGATACCGGTAAAATGCAGACCATTTGTTCACGAGAAGGTTGCCTGTATATACCGAATAATCAGTGATGTAATCAATGCCCGAACGGGGATCCCCCCGGTACAGTTCACCGGCCCTGGTATCAACGATGGCGGTTTCGCGTATGAACCGGTCCTCGAGTTCGCGTTGATACTTTTCTACTTCGGGATGAATGACCCGGTACCTTGAATAGGCCCAGTTATTGACCTGGTTGAAGGTCCAGAAGGCGGAGTTGTCCGACCATTCGATCATCGATCCGTTTCCGGTAGCATAACTCACAGGGATCGACCGGATACCGCAATACATGGGGGCATACACACACCCATCGGCATCGTCGACACCGAACCAGAAGATGCCGCCGACGGGGTCGGGCAGCCAGCTTCGCGACTGGGCAACAAAGCTGTACCCGGTTTGCTGGGTGGCGATGGCCCTTTCGTTGAGGTAAAGCACGCTGTCGACCCTGAATTCCATGGGTCTCCAGCGGTACGGGCACTGGAAGGGGCCGGCCCCGAGATCATAGCGCATCTCCATCGGGGTATCCTCGTAATGGTCGCGCATGGCATCCATGACCAACTGCAGCGAGATCAGCGAATCGGGTTTCACCCAGAGGGGTAACCGGTTGGTGACAAAATTCCCTGCATTGGCCCGTCCGTCGGGATAACTTGCCTCACGCACCAACTTCCCCATGGCATAGTCGGTAAACGCGGCTTCACCCCTTACCTGTTTGCTGACTTTCCTGAAAAAAGACCATACCCGGGCATCGCAGAAACGCGCGCCCCCGAAAGTCAGCGGGTTGTAAACATCCGAAAAACTGAAATCACCATCCTGTCCTTTATAAAAACCGCGTGCTTTGGCAAAACTGATCACATCGGGCGAATGATAGATCTGCTGACCGGGATCGTCCCAGCGGTTTGACTTCTGGAAATCGAAGGTGGTGATCCTGGCCTGGTTCGCATGACCGCTCACGTACCCGTCGGGGATTCGCATGGCCACCCAGACGGCTCCTTTTTCGTACTTCCCCTTGCCGATGATCTCCATGATCCAGGCTTCCTGCCTGTCGGAGACCGAGAACGATTCGCCACCGGAGGCGTAACCGTATTTTTCGACCAGCCCGGTGATCACCCTGATCAATTCGCGGGCCGTTTTCGCGCGTTGCAGACCGATCTTCATCAGCGATCCGTAATCGAGCAGGGCGCCAGGCTGGTTAGCCAGCGAATCGAGTCCTCCCCAGGTCGTCTCACCGATGGCCACCTGGTGTTCGTTCATGAACTGCACCACCGAATAGGTATGAGGCACCTCAGGGATCTCGCCCAGGAATTTGCCCGATTCATAATGGTAAACGGCACACATGTCGCCCGGTTTATGGTCGGCAGCCGGGTAAAATGCGATGGCCCCGTAGCGGGTGTGCGAATCGGCGGCATAGGTGATCATCACGGAGCCGTCCTTGCTGGCTCCTTTTGTAACGATCAGGTTGGTGCAGGCCGAAGTGGAGAAAGGTCGCGTGGCCAGGATGGCCAGCAGGAGGAGAAAAATTAACTTTCGCATACGGTTTTTTTTGTAAAAATAGGAAAAAACCGGATAACGCAGCCCGGTCAGAGCTACAGGGAATGCCCCCGGTTTTCGCTGTCACTCCGGGGTATAATGGCAAAAGAAGGTAATGATCGTCACACCCGGATGACAGGATGTATGGGATAAAAAAAAACCGGACTGCCTGGATCGGCCAGGATGTCCGGTTCTATGGCATTGGAAGCTTTGCTTATTCCAGCTCCTTCAGCGATTTCGCGATAATGGCCACCGCTTCGCGCACCTGCGTTTCATCGATCACCAATGGAGGGGCGAACCTGATGATGTGATCGTGCGTCGGTTTGGCCAGCAGGCCGTTGTCGCGCATCTTCAGGCATACATCCCAGGCGGTCTTGCCATTGTGAGGTTTGATAACGATGGCATTCAGCAGCCCTTTCCCGCGAACCAGTTCGATGAACGGCGATTGGATCTTCCGTGCTTCGCTGCGGAAGATCTCGCCCATGGCCTGGGCATTTTCGGCCAGTTTCTCATCCTTGATCACTTCGAGGGCAGCCATTGCCACTTTCGCTGCAACCGGATTCCCGCCAAAAGTCGAACCATGCTGTCCCGGGTGAATGGTGAGCATGATGTGATCGTCGGCCAGAACGGCTGATATCGGATACACGCCGCCCGACAACGCTTTGCCAAGGATCAGGACGTCGGGTTTGAACCCTTCCCAATCGCACGCCAGCAACTTGCCGGTACGGGCAATTCCCGTCTGAACCTCATCAGCTATGAACAGGACATTCTTTGACTTGCAAAGGTCATAGGCCTTCTTAAGGTAGCCTTCATCGGGTACAAAAACACCCGCCTCTCCCTGTATCGGTTCTACCAGGAATCCCGCAACGGTAGGATCTTCCAGCGCTTTTTCCAAAGCAGGAAGATCGTTATAGGGGATGGTGATAAATCCTGGAGTATAAGGCCCGAAATCAGCCCTGGCCTCAGGATCGGTCGACATGGAGATCACCGAGATGGTACGACCGTGAAAGTTGTTTTCACAACAGATGATCTTTGCCTGGTTTTCCGGAACGCCTTTGACGGTATAGGCCCACTTGCGGGTCACCTTCAGGGCGGTCTCATCGCCTTCGGCGCCAGTGTTCATCGGAAGTATACGCTGGTATCCGAAATATTCGGTGATAAACTTTTCGTACACCCCGAGAACGTTGTTATAAAACGCCCTGGAAGTCAGTTCCAGCGTCTGGGCCTGCTCAATCAGCGCTCCGACGATCTTCGGGTGACAATGCCCCTGGTTCACGGCGCTGTATGCAGAAAGAAAGTCAAAATACTGTTTGCCTTCAACGTCCCACATGTAAACGCCTTTTCCTTTGGCAAGCACAACGGGTAATGGATGGTAATTATGGGCTCCGTACTTGTCCTCGAGCTCCATGGCCATCTGTGATGTCTTTACTTCAATCATTTTGGTGGATATTTAAGAAGAGAATTCAAAGTTCAAAATTCAAAATTCAAATGTCAAAATTTAAAATAGTGATTAGGGATTAGCGAATAGCGATTAGGGAGTTTTCCGTTTTCAATTGTCAATTGTCCATTGTCAATTGTCAATTGTCCATTGTCAATTGTCAATTGCGTTCTATCGTCTCACGCTGAACGATCCGGTATTGAGCATTCCTTTTCCCTCCATCAGCCTGAAATAATAGGTTCCGGGGGTTAGTGAATAAACCGGGATCGTGTTTTTCAACTGGCTGCATGGCCAGGTTCCCATCAGTTTGCCTGCAGCATTGTAAACCTCCAGCATCCCGTTCCTGACCTGTTTCGACAGTTCCACATTCATGATGTCGCTGGCCGGATTCGGATAGGTGTTCACTCCTACCTCAGGCATCAGCGATTGCTGAATCCCTGAAGGGTATTCGAGGGCAATGTCGTCGACGTACAGGGTGCTGCCAACCTTTCCCTTGCCGGCTGAAAATTCAATAGCATTGAAACCAGCACTGGCGACACAAAGTATTGTAATGGTATCCGAGGCGTTGGTGGAGAAATATGTTACAGGCATCTCTACCTTCAGATATGCAGGCACAGTGTCATAAAGTACCATACCGCTTATTCCCAATGTATCGCGATGTTTGGTCACGGTATTCCATCTGGAAAGAACAATTACCGCTGCTGCAGAATCGCCGTTAACAGGAAAGTATTTAAAATAACCTGTAAACTTCGACGGTTTGCATTCTGCACAAGGTTTCCCAAGGATGGCCTTGTTCTGTGTCATCAACATCTCACAAGTGCCCAACATTCCTGGTAGAAAGATATCGTTTGGAAGGAACGGTAAAACATTTGAAACAAGTTTAGCAGCATAATTGCCCGTATTGGCTTCCGTTGTCTTAAAGGTTGTGATAGGTCCTGGAAACGGAAGCTGTGCCAAATCATTGAGCGTCAACAACCAGTTCCCAGTCGAAGGTCCTGTGCCGGGCTGTTCATAGGAGAATCCCGAAACTGTATACCAGCTTTCAAGGTCTCCGTTGGGAATATTCTGTTGTGCAATTACAGAACTATAGGCAACAATGGCCAATACAATCAGTAAAGTTTTTTTCATCGTTTTTGTTTTTAAGTTAGATATGGTAAATAATTTGAATTGTTGTCAGGCGGGGTGGTTCAATTGTACAGGGTCGAAGTGAAAACTCAGTATTCAACAGGTTATTGACAATGGCTGAGAATTTAAAGTTTCTCACAGAAAGACTTCCTCTAATGTCCATTATGAAGGTGCCTGTATTATTCTCTTCCCTGTACTCCGTAATACCGGTATTAAAAAAACCAGGCCTGTCATAATCAATAAAGAACTGATCGATGTTTTCAATAAAACTGTAGTATTTACCGGTAAGACCGAGTGATAACCTGCGGTAGGTAAAATCCATGTCTCCCTTAAATACATGCTGTATCCTATATTTTAGAATATTATCGGTGACGTTTGAGGATGTGGTGTTGTAGGATAACCACAATACCCGGTCCTTGTAAAAGACATAGCCAGTGTCGAGCGTCTGTGGCATGGCGTAGGTATAGCCCACCTGGAAACTCAGCGACAGGTTCTTGTACAGGTCTCCCTGCCCGGCAACGGAGAAGTCGATACCATAGATCTGGGCCGGGCCCGTATTGAAGAATTTAAATCCCATGTTTTTGGTGAAATCGGGGCTCCTGCCCCAGATGCCGAAATTGAACTCCACGTAGTTGTCATATTGCTCATAGAAACCGGCGAGATCGATAATCCCTTTGAATTTACCGATCCGGTACATCTGTTTGATGCCGATCTCGGTGTTCAGGCTGTTCTCGGGTTGCAGGTTCGGATTGGGATAAAATCCGAATCCTCCCGAATTGGTCGTAATATAACGTTCGCCGATGCTCGGGAAGCGGTACCCCTGTCCAACAGATGCACGGATAAAGGTTCCCCTGGTGGCCTGGAAATTGATCCCGGCCCTGAAGACCGTCTTGCTCTTCTTCTGGTCGGTCAGTTGAAAATATTCATACCTGAAACCGGCCAGGACCGTGAGTTTATCCCAGAACTTCTTTTCGAGCTGGCTGAACACGGCAAAATTATCCGATGCATAGGTACCTACCGCCCCGCCCGTGGTGGTACTGTCGGCGCTTAGCTGGCCCGAGAAAACCTTGCCGTGGGCATAGGAATAGGTATTCATGATGCCCGCCACCAGCACAAGGTCACCCAGCTTCCTGAATTTTTTCTGGTACTGATACTCATTGTAGAGTGTCATCGACATGTTCGACTGGTCGTTGGTGGCATCGGAATTATTGTAAAAAAGTCGGTTCTTGAACGAATGGTTGCTTCCTTTCTTTCCAAAATATTTCAGGTAGGGATCAGCATAAAAGGAGATGATTTTGAAATTGGTCAGGGCACCGGGATAGGGCCGGTAAAGCCCCGTGTCGGCATTATACCAGAAAAAGCACTCCCCGCTCTGGGTATACATGAAGGTGCCGTTAAGTCCGTAATGCAGGCCATCCACCTTCTTTGACCTTACCCTGGTGTTGAAACTGAGCTTCAGCCAGCGCTTATAGGCGCCGGTGGTCGATTGCGTGGAATCCTTGATGGCGCTTTCAGGCGTCGGGCCGATATATCCGGGATCATTGAAGAAACTTACATTGCCGACAAAATCAATATGTCCGAATTTCTGTGAATGGTTGAGCGACATTCCGTACTGGATCGGGTTCAGATCGCTGGTCCAGGGGGTGGCGTACTTGCGCTCGGGTTTGCTGTATAATCCACCGAAAACGGTGACTTTGGTAACCGGATCCTCTTTGGGCCAGGCGCTGCGCACGTTAATGGCCCCGCTCAGGGCCGATGAGCCGTAAACAACCGACGAAGCGCCCTTGATCACCTCGATCTGCTCCACATCGTGAACGGGCATGATCGACCAGTCGGGACGACCGGCATCACCCCTCAGCAAAGGCATCTCATCCACCAGGACCATGACCCGGCTGCCCAACCCTGAACTGAAACCGCT
>CAYYPH010000056.1:10866-19714 GCA_964473485.1 uncultured Prolixibacteraceae bacterium
GCATCTCATCCACCAGGACCATGACCCGGCTGCCCAACCCTGAACTGAAACCGCTCCCTGCCCTGATCTGGGGTTCATTGTCCATGATCGTCACACCGGGAATGTGTTCCAGCGCATCGTCAATCGACTGTGCATTGGAATTCTGGATGATATTGGGTTTAAGCACGGCGATGGAGCTCACCGACTCCTGCAGCCGCTGGGCATATTTCGAGGCGGAAACCACGACAGTATTCAACTCCTGCGAGGTATTCACCAGCTGAAAATCAATGGTATAGGTTTTTTTTCCATCCACCTCAAGGTGACGCACCTGCCTTTCAAAACCAACCGACGAGATGATCAGGTCGTACTCGCCGGCCGGCAGTTCCAGCCGGTAGTTGCCGTTGGTGTCGGAAAATGTGCCGATGTTCCGGTCGCGCACCCCGATGTTCACAAACGGGATGGGATCCTGCATCTTATCATCCTTTACTCTCCCATGAACAACGGAAAGCTGGGCCTGAAGAAATGCAGGTACGATGCAAAATAAAAGGATGGTTATGAGTCGTGGTATAGCCTGTTTCATGCAACTTTGTTTATGCAAAAATAGTAAATATCTTTAAATCCTATTCTCCCCTGTCATTTCCCCGGTAAACCGCTGCCAGACTGTTGCTGAAAGGCTGCAGAGGCAGGGAAGGCGATGGAATAAGCGGTCCGAGTCCCAACTGGTTCCATATCCGGTCCACCCGTTCGATGACCGCCGGATCCATCAGGATGATATTGGGCCACTCTCTGGTGAATCCGTCGAGACCGGCGGTTTTCACGGTGCCGTCGATAAAAAGCACCGGGTAAGGTTCTCCCGGCTGTTCATCGATCCTGAAACAATCGCGCACAGGATCGATATTGTTGGCAACGATCCATACCAGCCGGGCAGGCGACGAAAGATCAAGCGGATGGTCGGTGAAAACGATACATTTAACGTTTGTGACGAGGTTCATTTTCAGAATTTCACCGGCCAGGTAACGGGTGTGTTGCTTCCTCGATTTCCGGATGGTTATCAGCACCATCGAGATGCCTTCAACGAGCAGGCCGGCGTTCACGGCCGTAATCTCGGGGAAAGCTTCCTTAATACGCTTCACATCCACGATGGAGGGTCCGTTGACCGGCTTTCCGGAAGGGCCTTCACCGGATATTTTCCGGGTGGCATCTATACCGAGTTTACTCCCATAGGCATAGGCGGAACTCGCGTGGTCGAGGATATCGACGGGGCCGCGCGCCAGATGGACATCTGCAACAGGATCCGTTCGTTCGCTGATGATACGGGCCAGCGTTTTATAATCCTTCAGGTCAGTATCGTGATCGGTCACCGCCATGATCTTGTTGAACATCATCTGCCCGGCCCCCCACATGGCGTTCATGATCTTCGGAGCCTGCCCGGGATACGACTTTTTGATCGAGACCAGTGTGATATTGTGAAAAACTCCTTCGACGGGCATATGCATGTCGGTAAGCTCCGGGGCAACAGTGGTTTTGAGCGGGAAAAGAAAGATTCGTTCGGTCGCCTTGCCGATCCACCCGTCCTCCTGCGGCGGCACGCCCACGATGGTCGCGGGGTAGATTGCATCGCGCCGGTGGGTGATACAGGTCACATGAAACTTCGGGAAAAAGCCGGCCAGCGAGTAGAACCCCGTGTGATCGCCAAAGGGTCCCTCAAGGATGGGTTCTTCTGCAGGATCAACATAACCCTCGATCACAAAATCGGCATCGGCCGGAACCTCGAGGTCGTTTGTGAGGCATTTCACCAGGTTCACCCGTTTCCTGCGCAGGAAACCGGCAAGCATGTATTCGTCAATGTGCTCGGGAAGAGGAGCCGTGGCAGCGTAAATGTACACCGGGTCGCCACCCAGGGTGACGCTCACGGGCATCCGCCTGCCGAGTTCACGGTAGCGGTTGAAATGGTTTGCCGATCCTTTGTGCAGGTGCCAGTGCATACCGGTCATATCGGGCGCGAAAACCTGCATCCGGTACATGCCAAGGTTCCGGTTGCCCGTTTCGGGGCAGCGGGTATGTACCCCGGGCAGGGTGATGAACGGTCCGCCGTCGGCCGGCCAGCAGGTGAGTACCGGTAAACGCCCAAGGTCGGGCTTGTCCATGACCACCTCCTGACAGGCTCCCCGGCCGCCGGTAACCCTGGGCATCCATGAGGCTATCTCCTGCAACACCGGGATCACCTTGAGTTTGTCCATGAATCGTTGTTTCGGGCTCATCAGCTCCTTCATCAGCCTCTCCATGGATCGTTCAATCTCCGAAAGTTCATCAATGCCGAATGCCATGCAGATCCTCCGGTCGGAAGCAAACATGTTGATCAGCAGGGGAAATTCCGTGCCCGTTTGTTCGAACAGCAACGCCTTGCCGGCCGACTTCACCATGCGGTCAGCAATCTCCGTGATCTCAAGCCGGGGAGAGACCTTCGCAGTGATCCGCGAAAGTTCACCGGCCGATTCAAGACGTTCTGCAAACTGGCGCAATGAGCGGTAAGCCATAGGACAATACGGAAAATAACAGGGATGAAATCAGTTAAAACTCTTTTCGGTGAACCCGGCCGGCTGGTCTTCGTTGTATTTCGACGGGCATTTCAGCAACAGGCTCCTGGCATGGAAATGGTCGCCCTCCATGGCCCCGATGATCACGACTTTCTCCGACTTTTCAAAATCCTGCGGTTTTGCATTGTTATAGATCACTTTGCTTTCACGTCCTTTCTCATCGAACATATAGAAAGAGAATTCGTTGGCATTCACGACCGGATCGTATACCACCGGCTTATTGCGGTTCAGCGTGCCAATGATATGCAACTCCTTTCCGGGCTTCCTGGCCGCCTCCCCGAAATCGGAATAGGTGCCTGCGTCGGTCATGGTGGTGATGACCACTGCAACCGCTACGACCACCACGATAATAAGAATAATATGTATGGTCTTCATAATTTACCTCCTGTTTTTTGTCTCTTCTGCCGGTCCTGGCAATCCTCCTCCAGTTTCCGTACCCTACGGTCGATCACGAAAAGGTAAATGAATATGCCGATCAGGATCACGGCCAGAACCGCAACAACCACGAAGATTTTTCCGTATTGATCCATGGATTTATAAATTGAGTGAATGAGTGATTGAGTGAATGAATGAATGATTGATTTATTGATTGATTGATTGATTGACTGACTGATTGAATATTTACCCTAATGCCTAATACCTAATGCCTAATGCCTGATTTTGAATTTTGAACTTTGAATTTTGAACTTTGAACTTTGAACTCCTCCTCATTCCTCCATCGCCATGCTGATGCGCCTGATCCTTACCCGCAGGTTCATAATCCAGAAACCGAGCAGGATCCAGCCAATGGCTGCCGGGTAGAAAACATAACGCATCGAGGTGTCCATATTCATGGGCAACACCGGCGGTGCCTCCTTTCCCGGGTGGATGCTGTCGCCGGATGCAAGCCTGGGCATGACCAGCACAAAGACGATCCATAGGAAAAAGGCGAAGATATTGTACACCGCGCTTACCTTGGCACGCTTGTGATGGTCGTCGATCGAGCCGCGAAGGATCATATAGGCCAGGTAGATAAAAATCCCGACCGCCGCCCCGTTGAGTTTGGGATCCTTCACCCAGGGAGAACCCCAGGTAAAATTGGCCCAGATCATCCCCGTCACGATGCCGAGTATCCCGAACATAAGTCCCACGTTGACCGCTTCAACGGCCACCACATCCTCCTTCAGGCTGAATCCGCGCAGGTACCTGATGCTGTAGACAAAACCGGTGATCAGCAATGCGAACATGCCGAACCACATGCCGACATGGTAAAAAAGGTTACGCATCGTCTCCTCGATCATCGTGTCGGGCACAGGAACAATAAACCCCGCGATGATCGCATATAACAGCAAAACCCCCGACAAATATTTCCACCAGTCTTTCATTTTAAAATTTGAACTTTGAACTTTGACATTTGAATTTTGAATTTTGAATTTGTATTTCCCTTCAGTCTTTCCACAAATAAGGAAACAAAAGCACCGCCAATGCGATCACCGCCAGGTTGATGGTCAGCAACACCACCAGCAGTCCCTGTATCCCGGTCCAGCCTGTTGAAGAGAGTGTTTCGCCCGAAACTTTCATCAGGGTCAGCAACAATGGGAGTATGACCGGAAAACTCAGGATCGCCATCAGCGAAAAATTCTGTCCGGCCCGCGAGGCAATGGCCGAAACCATGGTGAGGGTGGAAGATAAACCGAGGCTGCCCAGGATCAGCGTGACAAGGAACAGCGGAATGTTCTCCACCGCGTTACCCATGAATAGCAGGAACACCACGAAGGCCAGCAGCGACAGGATCGTCATCAGTAACAGGTTGTATAGTATCTTCGACAACACAACGGCCTGCGGACTGGCAATGGTATAATAATATAGGTGACGGGCCGGGCTTTCCTGAACAAAACTTTTTGAAATACCGTTGACCGCAACAAACAGCAGGATGATCCAGAACAACGCATTCCAGGTCTGCGGTGCAATGACACCGTCGAAAGCCAGGTAAGCGATGAAAACAGTGGACACGAGGTACAGCAGTATGCCGTTGATTACATACTTCTGCTTTAACTCAAGCCTGATCTCTTTACCGATGAGGATTTTAATTTCGGTGTTTAGCATCCTTTTTTCCTGAAAGCATTTGCAAAGATAGGAAAGTTCCGGAAAAATGCGAGGGGCTGTCCCCTTACAGTAAGGACAGCCCCCCGATGGCATGTTATTCGCCGAAATCCTTAGGATCCAGCGTATTCCTTGTTATCTGACGATCATCTTACGGGTCACCTTATCCTGACCCATGGTTACGGTGTAAAAATAAACACCGGGTGTAAGGGATGAGGCATCCAGTGTGATGACGTGACTGCCCTCCGGCATGATCCCCTTGTTTAACTCCATCACCATGACACCGCTCAGGCTGGTAAGGGTAAGAGAAACAGGGGCTGTACGGGTGAGGCTAACACCAATGCGGGTAGTTCCCGATGCCGGGTTGGGAACATTCTGGCCTGCCTGGTTCAGTTTCGCGGCCACCTTGTCGCCGGTACCTGTAGCCCAGAAATCGGCAGCCGGAATTCCACGGTACTCGATGTTGCAATCGTGCACCGGAATGGTAGTGCTTACGATGTTTGACCCTGGTTGCGATGAGGTCTGGCAGATGATTGGCAGGTTGCCGTCCACCAGGTTTTTGGCCATGGATGGATAAACATATTCGGTAAAGAGGTAAAGGATGCCTTCGTTGAAGTCCTTTTGCGGTGACATTTCGGTTTTGTCGTGGGCTTTTGCCCTTCCCCAGATGTGACGGTAGTTGTATGGATCCGGTGAAGGATTCCCGGGGGTGCAGGCGGCCCATATGAAATAAATATTGTTCCAGTCATCGACCGTGATCTGCGGCTGGCTCGAAAGTCCGCAGCGGTAGTTGGGGGCTGCAATGATCGTATCGCCCGGGTTCGGACCGTTGTACACGGCGCCAAGCAGGTTACCGTGGGCCTCCAGGGTGTCGAGGTCAAGGCTGTCTTTGACCATGGGCATCGTTGAATTCCAGTAAACAAGTCCGTTGCTGTTGAGGTAAATATATTTCGATCCGGCTTCCATATAACCACCGCCTACTCCGAATGCGGCGTGAAATACGCCATTCTTGTCCATCTCAACGGCACAGGATCCGTCTGATGCACGGAACGGCATCACATCGGTGGTTCCGGCCGGTAATTTTTTATTGGCGTTGCTCAGGATGGGGATCTTGGTCCAGGTATCACCATTGTTGGTGGAAAGCATGATAAAGGTATCCACCCATGGCCCCGAGACCATAAAGTAGATGGTATCGCCGTGCGGGGTGCCCCACGCAACCTGGTCGCCGTTAAAACCATCGTAATCGGCCGAAGTCAGTTGCGGAAGGATCTCATGGGTTTTATCCCAGGTGGCACCGCCATCGAGCGAACGGTAATAGAGCAGCGCCAGGTCGAGACCCTGGTACTCGACGTACGTCCATACCATCATATGGATGTAGTTGTTGTTGGGACCGTTGGTCATGATCCTTGGCCAGGAGATGTCGGTGGCGCCTGCAGGCCCGAAGATGGTGTTGTAGCTCCATGCCCCGGTTCCCTTGTCGGGCCGTGTAGAGATCTTCAAGCCATCGTTGAGGTGGGCGATCACGATTTCACCATTGGGCCCCAGGAGGTCGTAGGAAGGCCATCCGGTGCGGTCGTTCTCGATCCTGGAGGTAGGCGCAGGTGCCCACGCACTGCCATTAAAATAATTATAACCGGTTCCGCGTTCCGAATTATTGCTGGTTCCGCGTGTCCAGGTGGCTCCCATCGTTCCGTCGGGAAACACCCTGATGCGTGTGTCAACAGAGGCATTGGTCTGCATGTCGTAGACCGTGGCCCCGATGATCTCATCGAGAACCGCCTTGGTGTTGGCATTTGGATTGAACAGCTGGGCAGGCCCCGCCTGTTCTTTCACATTCTTTAAGGGTACAGCCTGTGGCTTTGTCCTTACAAATTTCGACTGCGCCATAGCCATGGTTACAATGGTCATGGCCAGTAAAAAGATGGTAAATTTTCTCATGCTGACGGTTTTTAAGGTTATGGTTTGATATTTTTACAAACATACGGAATAAATTTATTTTTCCGGAATATCATAAAACTTTTTCAGGAATTCCTGGCTAACGTTTTAATTGGATGCAAAAAATGAAACCCCCTGGCGGAGTTATTCCACCAGGGGGTCATTTCATTTGAATCAGCCGTCACTCAACCACCAGTTTACGGGTTGCTGTGGTTCCGGCTGCAGTTAAGCTGCAGACATAAACACCCGGTTTTAACTCCGAGACCGGTATCGCGACGCTGAATTTTCCAGCTGAAGAGAGTTCGTGCCTGATCTCGAGCACACGCCGGCCGGCAAGGTCATTGACAATGATTGACACCTGTACGGCCTCAAGTGTTGAAATATCAATGGCTGCGTTGCTCCGGGCCGGATTTGGAAAGACAGACCCAATCGCAACATTTTTCCGGTATTCTTTTTTCTCAGTACCTGCAGGCCAGAAAGTACTTCCGGGAACCTCACGGTATTCAATATTCACATCGTGCACCGGGATGGTTTCGTCCCGGATGTTGGAACCCGGTTGTGATGAGGTCTGGGTGATCATCTTGATCTTGTCGTTAAGCATGGTCCTTGCACAGTTGGGCCACACATACTCCTGGAACATATAGAAAACACCTGAGTTGAGGTCGACCATCTCTCCCCACTGGGGCTGATCGTGAAACCAGGCCCGGCCCCAGATATGGCGGTAATTGTAGGGATCAGGGGATGGATTGCCCACCGTCAGGCCCGACCAGAGGAAATAGATGTTGTCGTACGGATCGATGGTTATCTGCGGGAACGAGGATAGGCTCACCTGGTATTTGGGCCAGTCGACGATGGTGTCGGTGCCGTTGTCGGCCACATACCCGATGCATAATCCTGCATTGATCAATGTTTCAAGGTCGGATACAATGGCCGTGTCGAGGGTCGGCATGTCCGAATTCCAGTAAACCAATCCATCGGTGCCATCCATGTATTTGTGGCCAGTGCCGTCATCGAGGGCACGCATCCTTCCAAACGCTACGTGGGTCCTACCCCGGCTATCCATCTCGCATGCCACGGCGCCATCCGAACAGATAAACCGTGGGGTTACCTGGTTGGGTGGGTTCTTCGTGTAATAGTGCGGCATGACCACAGTTTTGGTCCATGTATTCCCGTTATCCACCGACTTCATGATGAAGACGTCGCTCCATGTGCCGCCAACCACGAATGCAAGCGTATCGCCGCGAGGAGAGGCCCAGGCGTAATCGTCGCCACCAAATCCGTTGTAATCGGCCGAAGTCATCTGCGGCAGTATCTCTCCGAATTTATCCCAGGTGACTCCGCCGTCTAACGAACGGTAATAAAGGATGGCAGCATCCAGCCCCTGGTAAACACTCCCACCGAGTGAAGTAGGTCCTGCGCAAACCAGGATATGAATATAGTTGTTGTTTGGACCGTTGGTGATCATCCTTGGCCAGTCAAGCCCGGAAGCTCCGGTAGGTGCATTGATGATGGTCTGTGTCCATGCGCCGGTGCCCTTCACCGGACGGGTGTTCATGATCATCGGTTTGGTTGCGCTCTGATGCGAAATCACGATCTCACCGTTTCCGTTCCACGGAGCCACCGACGGCCATCCTGCCCGCAGGGTTTCTATCCGGGCACCTGGCTGTGGCCCCCATGAAGTGCCGTCAAAATAGTTATATCCGGTTCCTCGGTCGGAATAACCCGGATCGGCCATCCCCTTTGTCCAGGTGGCAGCAATCGATCCGTCGGGCCACTCGTATATCCTGTTTCCGCATGAGGCATTCGACTGGTTGTCATAGCGCGAAGTTCCCATGATATCATCCAGTACCGCTTTTGAATTCGCGGTGGAATTAACGGCCTGGACGGGAGATACCCGGTCGTCGACCTTTTGCTGTGGCAGGGGTCGTGTCTGCCTGATCTTGGCCGGGGCGGCCGGTCTGACCTGAGCAAATGAGATTGCCCCGATGCACATGGCAATGAAGTAAAGCGTAACTTTTTTCATGACGTATGAATTTTAATGTTCAACATAAGTCACAAAAATATAGAATAAATATTCATAAAATACTAAATTTCAATGGATAACCTGCCCAATTCTGTAACCCTGACGAAAGGTCGGCCAAACCATATGTTTTAATCGGTCAACCCCTGAAAAAAATCGTGGGACCCCGTCGGGGTGGTAGGACCCCGTCGGGGTGGTAGGACCCCGTCGGGGTGGGGGGACCCCGTCGGGGTGG
>CAYYPH010000057.1:0-17284 GCA_964473485.1 uncultured Prolixibacteraceae bacterium
GACCCCGTCGGGGTGGTAGTCAGCTAACAATCTCCTGTTTATAAGTTCTCTCTCCGTCTGCCTGCCTGAGGGTGCAAATAGCCTTATTTTGCACTCCGCGATGGAACCATATGCCATCCTTGCACCGGTCATTCTTAGTTTTCTCATCCTGGCAATGTCCTCAGGAATGAGGTATCCCTATGCCCTTTTTGTCACACTCCTGATCATCGTACTTACCTCTGTTCCTGCATTACAGGTGCTTCAGCATCCCGGAGAAGATCCCCTTGTATTCCGTATTGCCGCCCGGGACAACATCCTGGAATTCACGCTCGACAGCCTCAGCGCATTCTTTATCCTGGTGACAAACTTTACTATGCTCACCGGAATGCTTTACTCCCGGGGATACCTTCGCCCTTACCAAAAGGACAAATCGGATGCCCGCTTTTCCCTTCACTATTTCTGCTATGTCTGGCTGCATCTTTCCATGCTTGCCGTATTGATGCTGCGCGACGGTCTCTCCTTCCTGATTGCCTGGGAATTGATGGCGGTCTCCTCTTTCATGCTCATTCTGTTTGAAGCCGAGATCCGTTCCACACTCAAAACTGCCGTCAATTACCTCCTGCAGATGCACATAGGCCTGGTGCTGCTCACCATCGGTTTTCTGGTCGTTGAAGATCATACAGGATTGTTTGGTTTCGAAGGGCTGAAACCCTGGTTCGCTGAACACGCCAACATACCCTTATTTCTGCTGTTTTTCGCTGGTTTCGCCATTAAAGCCGGCTTTATCCCCTTTCATACATGGCTTCCTTCCGCCCATCCTGCTGCACCCTCGCACGTCTCCGGCGTGATGTCGGGGGTGATGATCAAAATGGGCATTTTCGGGATTATCCGTGTCATGGCAGCATTGCAGCAGGATCTCTTTATCATCGGGATTATCATTTTGATCATATCCCTTTTTACCGGGTTTTACGGAATCCTTTCGGCCGTTGTTCAAACCGACCTGAAAAAAATGCTGGCCTATTCAACCATCGAAAATGTCGGGATCATTGGCACCGGCCTCGGGCTGGGGGTGATCGGCCTGGGCACGGGGAACCAGACATTGCTGTTCCTTGGCGCCGGCGGTGCACTGTTCCACCTGATGAACCATTCACTGTTCAAGTCGCTGCTGTTCTACGGAGCAGGGTCTGTTTACACTGCCACGCATAACCGTAATATGGATCAACTGGGAGGATTGATCAACAAAATGCCGGTGACGGGTTTTTTCTTCCTCTTCGGGTCAGTGGCAATCTGCGCCCTCCCTCCCCTGAACGGTTTCATCTCCGAACTGCTCATCTATTATGGCCTCTTCTCTGGTCTTCAAACCGGGTCGGTCTACCAGGCGATCCTTCTGATGGTTGGTTTGATCGCCGTTGTATTGACAGGAGGGATAGCCATTTACGCATTTTCAAAAGCATTCGGGATAACATTTCTTGGTACAGCGCGGTCTCGGCTGCATATTGATGCCGGAGCCATCACACCGGCCATGATGTTCCCAAAAGTATTGATCAGCCTGGTCATTCTCACCATAGGTCTCCTTCCCTCCCTGTTTATGGAACCAATTATGGCGGTAACCGGTGCGCTCTTTCACGCTTCACCGGGTCCTGTTGCGACCAAACTGACCCACACCCTCACCATGATCAGCCTGATGGGCCTGTTGCTGATAATCCTCTCGGGGTTGCTTTACCTTATCCGCATGCGACTTACCGCGGCAAGTGCATCCGGCATTGAACCAGGTGCAAAAGTCAGGACAGGTCCGACCTGGGGCTGTGGGTATACGTCGCCTTCGCCCAGGCAACAATACACCGGTACCTCGTGGGCGGCAAGCCTCGGCGAACTGGCTGGTCCGGTGCTCAGCGAAAAAGTTGAATTTCAGAAGATACCGGAGGATGAAGTGTTTCCATCGGCAAGGCAGATGGACCGACAGCATCATGATTTTTTCCACATAGTAACCGGAAAAATCTCAGAATTTTCGACCTACATACTTAAATGGATCGCACGCCTGCAAACTGGTAATATTCAACACTATATTCTATATGCATTCCTGTTTATCCTGGGCATATTTATTTTATTATATCTGAATATATTATAATGGGTTTGGTCATTGCTGTTATCGCTGCTCTCTTTTTTCCCGGGTTGATCATCCGCGTGAAAAGTATGGCAAGCGGCCGTAAAGGCCCCTCCATTATGCAGCCATGGAAAAATATCCTGGTTTTGCTTCGGAAAGGGAGTGTGATCAGCAATACCACCAGCTTTATTTTCAGACTTGCACCGGTGATTTACCTGGGTACAATACTGTGTGCGATGATATTGCTCCCCTTCCCGGGTATCCCGTCTCCGTTTGGATTCGAGGGTGATTTTGTCCTTTTTGCTTACCTCCTCGGGTTAGGAAAATTACTCTTCATACTGGGGGCACTCGATACCGGGAGCAGTTTTGAAGGAATGGGAGCCAACCGTGAAGCGCTCTATTCAATGCTAACAGAACCCGCTTTTTTTATTCTTTTCGGAACCCTGGCCATGCTTACAGGGCATACCTCGATGCAGGAAATCGCGGAATCCTTCCGGTTTGTTAGTCACAACTCCTATCTGCTGGGATTCATTGCAGTTTACCTGCTCATACAGATTGCCATGATCGAAAACAGCCGGATGCCCGTTGATGATCCGAAGACCCACCTTGAACTGACCATGGTCCACGAAGTGATGATACTGGATCACAGCGGATTCGACCTTGCCCTGATGCACATGGCAACAGCCCTTAAATTTTCAATGTACGGGGCGCTGGTCGCAAACTTTCTCGTACCTGCCGATTGGTTCCTGCCAGCCAGGGTCCTGCTTTTCTTCGGCATCCAGGCAATGATGGCAGCCACCATCGGTCTGATGGAGTCATTCAGGGCAAGGAAAAAACTGGCGAGGAATCCCCAGTTCATCGTAACGCTCAGCTCAATCGCCCTGGTGGCATTCATCCTGGTCGTACTCATCAATTTTAACATGATCTGAACGATGAATGTGCTTATTGTCATAATATTCTCAGTTACCCTCATTTACCTGAGCATGACCGAAAGGTTCCCGATCTATGCAGGGCTGATCGGGTTCCAGGGATTGCTACTCTTTGTGCTTTCATTCATTGAACTCGACAGCATCACACCCGGAACCCTTTTATTTGTTGCCATTGAAACACTGGTCTTCAAGGTGATCATTGTTCCGTCTCTGCTCTTCAGAATTATCCGCAAGACCGGTGAAACAAGGGTACATGAAAAAGCATTGCCGGGTTTCTATTCATTGCTGTTTGTCACCCTCGGATTGCTGACCAGCATTGCCGTTGCTTTTTCAATGAAAACCACCCCGGCCAATATGATCTATTTTATTGTTGCGCTCTTCGCCGTTTACACCGGGTTGTTCATGATTATTTCACATCGTAAGATTTTCTCTCACCTGGTCGGATTCCTGGTCATTGAAAATGCGGTACTTCTCCTTTCACTGGCCATCGGCAGCGAAATGCCCATGCTGATCAACATCGGGATACTCCTCGACATTTTTGTCAGCGTTTTGATCCTGGGCGTGTTCGCCATGCGATTGAAACAACACGCACATGAACTGACCTTGCTGAAAGATGAATGAACCAACACGGGAAAAATGAGCGTAAACATCCATAATAACTGATTGACCTGATAATGAACGAAATCAAACAATGAATAATTCCGGCCTCATACTGATCGGGTTTTTCATCTTCTCGCTGATCTCAGCTGCACTGGCAGGACTGCTACGTGCCAGGGGTCCGGTGAAGGCGATCACCATTTTGTATGCGTTATCGCATGGTACGTTCACGGTCTATGGTTGGATGAACATCAACGAAACCGTCCTCGATTATTTTACGTTCGATCCGCTCGGAGTGCTCCTGCTTTCAGTTCTCTCGCTGCTAACATTCACAACCGTCTTTCATGGATTCATATACCTGAAAGATACCCCTTCGAGGCAATACGCCATTTACCATGCAGCACTCATCGCACTCATTGCCTCCATGTCGGGTGCCTACCTGGCCAACGGGATGACCACCGTGTGGATCTTCGTGGAAGCGACAACGCTGGCGGTGGCTGCCCTGATTTACCACGACCGCACCTCGTTGGCTCTCGAGGCAACATGGAAATATGTTTTCGTATGCTCCCTCGGCATCGCACTCGCTTACATCGGTATTCTATTCCTGGGATTTACCATACAGGATGGCAGGATGCTGCATCTTTCCTTTGATAGTATCACCGGTATCGCCAGGACCGCGAACCCGCTTTACCTAAAGATTGCTTTCGTTTTTGTTCTTGTGGGATACAGTACAAAAATGGGTCTTTTCCCGATGCATACTGTTACTGTTGACGCCCATACAGTCGCACCGCCTCCCATCAGTGCCTTTATATCCACCACGCTGATGAATGTCGGTTTTCTGGCCATATTCAGGATTTATGCACTTTTTTCGGCCACCACCATCCTCCCCTTTATGAACCATGTTCTCATCCTGTCGGGAGTTTTATCGTTGCTGGTTTCGGCCGGATATATGCTGAAAGCAAAGCACAACAAAAGGATGCTGGCTTATTCGAGCCTTGAGAACATGGGAATCGTAGCCATTGCGCTGGGTATCGGGGGAATCGGCTACTATGCGGCCATTCTGCACATTGTTCTACATTCCCTCACAAAGGCCGGGCTTTTTTACCAGATCGGGCAATCCTACAAGGTCATGGGAACCTATCAGCTTGACCAGTCGGGGCAATACATGAATCTTTATCCGGCAGGCGCCTCGGCCCTTCTGCTGGGGTTCCTCTGTATCACGGCCATTCCCCCTTCGGGTATGTTCATTTCCGAACTGTATCTTATGAAAGGACTGATCAGGGCAGGCAACTGGCCGGTCCTGATCATTACCTCCATCCTGCTGTGTTTTGTCATCTACGCGTTGCTGACCAGGGTCTTGCATATCGTTTACAGTAATCCACGCGAAAAGCCACTGCAGGATCCCCGGAAAGTAAACCCATGGCAAAGTGCATCACAGTTCTTTCTGTTCGGATTGGTCATCGTCGTTTGCTTCACCCAACCCCGTGCCTTTCGTGAGATTATAGAATCCATCATCAACACCCTGCCGAAATAATGAAAGATAACCGGTATATTGAGATATTCTCGAATCCTGCGAAAGTACCGCTCGCAGAGATCCCCGTGCTTGATTACCAGGATTTCCGCGATTTTATTTCATTGCTGATGGGTGAAGAGGGAACCCATTGCGTGGCCTATTTTGTACTTCCCTCTGATCAGAAATTCAGGTTTATCTGCTGCATGGCAGCCGACGAAAACCACGCGGTTGTTCTCTTTTCACACGAACAACCCCGGCAACCGCTTCCGGTCATCCAATCCCTCACTGTAAACCATTACCAGTTCCATGCCTTTGAACGCGAAATACATGAGCAGTTTGGGATCATGTTCGAAGGTCATCCGTGGCTGAAACCGGTAAGGTATCCGTTTGACCGATTTGATCCTACGGCCCGGATAGAAAACTATCCGTTCTTCAACATTGCCGGTGAAGGACTACACGAAGTGGGTGTTGGCCCTGTTCATGCCGGGATCATTGAACCTGGTTATTTCAGGTTTATTTGTCACGGCGAAAATGTACTCCATCTTGAGATCCAGCTGGGGTACCAGCACCGGGGTGTTGAATCACTGTTCGTTCAGAACCCTGGCATTATAAAGCACGCCATTCTTTCCGAGAGCATCGCCGGGGATACAACCATTGGTCATTCTCTGGCTTATTCGGGTTTGGTAGAATGCTTATCGTCCACCAGGGTATCCCGGGCCCTTGAGCTTGAACGCGTGGTGGCGCTGGAACTGGAACGCATTGCCATACACATCGGTGATACGGCTGCCCTGTGCACCGACATCGCATACCAGTTTGGTCAGGTCGTGAATGAAGCGTTACGAACCATTGTGATCAACACAACACAGTTATGGTGTGGAAACCGTTTTGGCAAAGGGATGATCCGGCCCGGGGGAACCAATTATCCGCTGACGGATGAACTGGTCAAAACCATCCTGAAAAATCTGGATGAGGTTTATTCCAGGTACCAACAGATCGCTGACCGGATTTTTTCTCTGCCCAGTGCGCTGGGTCGCTTTGAAAACACGGGAACCATCACTCCAAGGCAGGCAACGCTGATCGGGGCTGTCGGGTTGGCCGCCCGTGCCAGCGGTATGTATCGTGATATACGGTGGTCGCATCCTTTTGCAGCATTTCGAAAAGTTCCTTATTTCCCGGTCATGTCCGAAAAAGGGGATGTTCTTGCAAGGGCTCTATTGCGCAAAACAGAGATCAGAAAATCCATTGAAATGATCAGGGAAATACTCGGAAAAAGAGAAAAAGGGCGAGGGCATGACAGCATCGCTTCAATGGACAGTACGCCGGATCCGCAAATCGGTCCGGAAATAAAGCAGGGAATGACGAACGATGAAAGGCGAAATGAAATACCCGGTCAGCAATATGACGAATTAAACCGGCAGGAGTCCTCCGGAAGCGAAAAACCATTGTACAATCTCCGGTTCTCAGGCGAAAGTCTGGCAATCTCGCTGGTCGAAGGATGGCGTGGTGAGATCTGTCACGTGGCGGTTACTGACAGCGAAGGAAAAATCTGCCTTTACAAAGTCAAGGATCCTTCACTGCATAACTGGCTTGCACTTGCCCTGGCGGTGCGCAACCAGGAAATCTCCGATTTTCCCCTCTGCAACAAAAGTTTCAACCTTTCATACTGTGGCCATGATCTTTGATAAACCGACATTTATCCATATTAGCCGATGGCGTTGAAAGAAATCCGGATATTCCGCCGGCATGGGAAACAGTTTGTTCCTGATCCTGAGAAGGCCGTCCTTCCGGAAATATTCCGCGGCAGGCCGGTTATCCGTGAGGATATTTCGCCGGATGAGGTTACGATGCTTACCCGTGTTTGTCCGGTGGATGCTATCGGAACGGAAGACGATATATCCGCGAACCGGAACAATTCCTGTTTCATCGACCTGGGCAGGTGTGTTTTTTGCCGCGAGTGTGAATTTGCCCTCCCCGGTAAGATCAGGCTCAGCAACGATCACAAAATCGCAGCCAATTGCAGGGAGGATCTGAAGGTCAGGCAGGGTCATGACAGACCTATCCGCCTCCGTCGGGATCTGATCAGGCCGGAAATCCGGTCGCTTTTCAGGAGTGCCCTGAAGCTAAGGCAAATATCTGCCGGTGGCGATAATTCGGCAGAAATGGAACTGAATGCAGCCGGCAACGTAAATTTCGACATGGGACGTTACGGTGTCGAATTTGTTGCCTCTCCCAGGCATGCCGACGGCATCGTGATCACCGGCCCGCTAACCGGAAACATGGCCGAAGCAGTCAGAATTTGCTATGATGCAACACCTGACCCCAAACTGATCATCCTGGCCGGCACCGATGCCCTGTCAGGAGGGATTTTCAATGGGAGCCCGGCCCTCAACCGTACATTTCTGGGTCAATATCCTGTCGATCTGTATATCCCGGGAAACCCTCCTCATCCCCTGACAATTATTAATGGAATCCTACAATTAATCAAATCCGGAAAACCATGAAAACAAAACTGTTACTCCTGGTTTCAATAGCAATGCCTTTCCTTGTAACAGCACAGGAGAGTAAAAAGGTGGACTCGCTCCATTATTACAAATTCGTGGCCGAAGCCTATTTTGACATGGTTGGCGACTATGCCACTTCGGCACAATATTTCACAAAAGCCATCCGACTCGATCCGATGGATTTTGAATTGTATCAGTACCGGGCGGTGGCGAGAGGAAACACGGGTATGATCAAAGGTGAGGCTTCCGACTACTCACAGGTCATCCGTCTCGATCCCAGCAATATAGCAGCCTATGTGGGCCGTGCAAACGCATTGCTTAAACTCAAAGAGTACGAAAAAGCCATACGAGACCTGGATTTCCTTATCATGGTCGATCCTCAGTACTACGGTTACTATTACCAGCGAGGAATGGCCCGGCTGCAGTTAAAAGACAAAGGCGGAGCCTGTGAGGATTTTAAATTTGCCAGCAATCTTGGCAGTCTTCCGGCATACCTGCAGTTTTACGAAACCTGTTTGGAATAATATCTCCCGCCCGATTACTCCCAGTCCGTTATTTGATTTAAGGGTATGGTTTTTAACAATATCCATGTGTTTTGGGGCCATATTTGGTTGATTCATCAACTTGCAAGTAATTCCCAGGCAATGAGATTCTCGGTTCGATGCAACCGCAACTGTATCAACTGTCAATTGTCAAATAATTCATATCCACTGTTATTGCGAAGAAACAGAGTAAGACCCTGCTTACCTTGTCAGCACTATTTTTATCGTTTGTACCAGGTCTCCGGCGGTGATATGCAGAAAATATATTCCCACCGGCATTCCCGAAAGGTCTAAATCATATGTTCTTTGTGAGGCCAGGTTCTTCACTGAGACCATCTCTCCACGCATACTGAAGATTTCAGTTGTAATATTCCCATCAGGTAAAGTACCTATCAACCTGAGTGTGAATCTTCCATTGGTGGGATTCGGGAAAAGATCAAACCGCGGTAAAGAAGTGGCGGGAATGAAAGATTCTTGATTTACGCCGGTAACGACTGCAACCATTGATGGAGGCAAGCTTCCACAATAAGAATTAGTTGTCGTGATATATCCATGCAGGTATCCGCCCGGCTCAACCATTGTTCCGTAAAGGTAACTGATCTTAACGCCTGCAATCATGGTGACACTGGCTCCCGTTTGAACGACAAATGTGGTTCCACCCCCAGCCACAGTGATCGTGTTGGTGGCATCAAAACAGACAGCAATTGGTGCTGGAACCGTTCCAGTGACACTCTGGTTGGTAACAATGACCATCATCGAAATCATATTGGAAGTGGCCGGACTCCCTGAAGCACAAGGATCCGAGGAGGTCATCACACACCAGACCTGGTCGTTGTTGGCGGGGGTATAGGTGAATGTCGATAAACCGGTGCCCACATTGGCCCCGTTTACCTTCCACTGGTATACGGGCGTGGTTCCTCCGTTCACCGGTGTGGCGGTAAAATTGACGAAGGTACCCGGTGCCACCGGGTTGGCTGAGGCTACTATACTCACGCTGCAGGGTAGCAATGGGCTGACTGTAACAGTTACATCGTCAGTTACCGTAGTGCCGAGGGCATCTGTAACAACTACTGAATAAACTGTTGTTGAAGTCGGGGTCGCAACAGGACTTGAGCTTGCCGGGTCTGAAAGTCCCGTTGCCGGACTCCACAGGTATGTGAGTGGGGGCAGCCCGCCAGAAGCATTGGCATTGAGCAACGAAGACTGTCCGTTGCATATTGAAGCCGGAGTCGCAGTTGCATTTGCCGTGAGGGTGTTCACCCAGGTTACTCTGCCGTATGTGTCATCGTCAAAGGCTTCACCGGAAAAGCCACCGGTGAAATCAACAAGATATACATGTCCCTGGTTCAGAGTCTTGGAAACATTGCTCGCTCCCGTCCAGGTATTGGCCGGAAAATTTACGTTTCTGACTGTAAGAACCTGGTTATTATTAAGTTTCAGTAATGTTCCTCCCGGACAACCGTCACTGAACGTACACCCGTTGAAAGCATGCAAAACGTCGACCATTGCTCCCGACCAGATGTAAATGCCATTGGTGTTCATTCTGCTGAATGTACAGTTATCCGCAGCTATTGTTCCTCCCGAATAAACATTTAAATTATAATAGGCCCCGGTGACGTTCGACCTGATCAGGGCCATATCACCTGCAGTTCCTGAAATGTTCAGATAGCCGCCCGAATTGACATTCAGGCTGTTCAGATCGGAAAGGACCAATTGAGAACCGGGAGGCATCATCATCGTCCCTCCACTGTTAATATTGAAATCGCCGAACACTCCCAGATAATACCCATTCAGGGTGTAGGTGCCCTCTTCTATGGTCATGTTTCCGTCAAACTGGCAACTGGTTGTTCCTACCTGGGTTAAAGAATAGCCTGTACTCTTATTGACAATGATATTATGAAAATAACCCGTTCCGCTTAAATACGAAAGTGTGGAATTGTTGCTGCCGACGAATTCGAAGGTGTTCAATGGATAGGCGTTGTAAAGGGCTCCGGAGGAATTCACGGTGAAATCGCGCCCTACCCGGTGATGCAACCCGGAGCTGTTATCTTCCCAGATGCCGTCGTTAATCAGGAAGTCCTTGTTGGCGTATAGGTTATCAATCGGCTTGAAGGTGCCGGCAGTCTTATCGATAACAAGTGTACTGAACTCCTCTTCTAAAGCGTTTGTTGACAAATACTGATTCACCGTGCCATTGAACGTCACGGTTGAATAATTTCCCGGATCGAAGCCAAGCATTGATGAATAGGTGGAATTGTAATTGGTCCAGTTTTTCCCCACAGCGATATTGGCGTTATATGAATCGTTCGCGTTCAACCCGGCGCCTGATTCAATGGTCAGATAACCGGTGACTGCCAAATCTGACGGATTATTCATTTCCAGGGTTCCGTTAATGATATGCAGATCTCCAGTGATCCACACATCATCCATCAACTCCAGTCCATCGTAACCTGAATAGCTTTTATTAATATCGACGTTGTAAAAGGTCTCAGCTGACAGCAGGTCGGCTGACCCGACACCATCAAACACCACTTTTCCGGTGCCTTCCGAAAACCCGGATGTGCCAACCGTGTTGTTCCAGTTACCCGCAACGTTTATGGTATAAGATGAGGCACTTAAAATCCCGGATGAAATGGTCAAAGATCCATTGATATCGGCTACATCATTCAGCAGAACGGTACTGGTTGAAGGGGCATCTTCCGTCAACCCGGTTTCCCTGTGCCTTATAACGGAGTTCACATTGGCAAGTCCGGTATGATCAGTTAATCCCTTGTTTACAATAACATTTGCAACATATCCGCCGTTCGTGGTATGAAAATTCCCGTCGGTAGTGCCATAAAACTCTAATGTACCACCAGCTGGGGTGTAACCGGCCCTTTCCACCCTGAAACCCCTTGCTGTCCTGATCGTTCCGCCGGTAATATTTTCTGATAAAGAATAGGTTCCGGTGTTATACACCAGCACTCCTACATCCTTTATATCTAGGGTCCCATTTGACATGGTTATCCCACCGTTTGCCGCATACGGCCAGTAGCTGTCGAAACCCGAACCACCGTAAATATTGAAGTTGCCGCCGTAAATGTAAAGGTAGCCGTTCAGATCAATAAATCCGTCCGTGTTAGACAGGTTGATGGTCCCGCCCGGATTCACATAAAAGCTTCCGTAGAGCCCATTATCGGCAAGGTCATTGGCGGTAAACGAACCCGAGAGCACATCCACCGCTCCGGCTGTCCAGTTATACTGAGCACATTGAACCGCAGTGCCGTTTATCCTGAACGCGCCTCCCGATGCCTTGTCAACCTCCAGTATGTTGAAGGTCTCGTTTGAACAATACTGGTGGTAATTGCCGCCGTTGAAAACCACCTTCCCTGTCCCTTCACTGAATCCGGACGTTCCGACATTATTGATCCAGTCTTCCTCAATGAAAATCGGGTAGCCCCCGGCAACGAGAGCCCCTGAATTGATCGTCAGGTCACCATGAACGTGCAAGGTATCCGAGAAATTCACATTCCCCGTTGAACTGATGACGAGGTTATTAAAATAATCACCGGTATTCAGGTTGATAGTGTGACTGGTGCCATCAAAGATAAAGGTACCGTAAGGGCAATAAATGTGGCCGCTGTTATACAACTGCCCCCTCAGTACCAAAGGATAATTGCTGCTGCAGTTGAGAATGCTGGTAGGTTGCGAATTATCATAATATCCTCTGATAATCAAAGTATCGGTAGAAGTGGAACTGTAAAAAACGAGGCTGGCAGATTTGGCGTTTTTAACATTGTAGAACGAACAGTTTGATTGATGGTTCCTGATATAGGAGGTTAAGGATCCTTCGAAAATAACGCAACCGTTGTTTAACTGGGCATTGGCATTGGCCCTGAACTCCCAGTCACCATCAACATGAAATTCACCGGCGGCCAGGATCGAAGCGGTGGATCCTGTTTCCCAGAGGACATCTCCGGTCACAAAAAAGTCGGCATTTATGTTGGTTTGCTCTACTTCCCCATAGATGGTCATGTTGCCAGCAACATTCAGGTCGGCGTTACCAATGCTGATCCTGGCGCCCGTACCAATGGTAATATTGTTGCAATATCCCTCACCCGATGAAATAATGGGATAATAGGTATAACCGGTATTGATCGTTACATCCGTTGTTGCCGTTGGCACATAGGCGGCACTCCAGTTTGCTGCATTAAACCAGTCATTCGAAACAGTTCCCAGCCACTGTCCGGCAGAGGTGAACTTCAAGGTGATGCTTGCCGAGTTTGCATCGTTTGCAAAAATGCACAATCCATAATAATCCGCTGTGGTGATGGTGATACCGAAGGCTTCGCTGACTCCGGATCCCCCGGCATCGGCATAGGCAATGTAGGCGCTTCGTCCTACATAATAAGCCGATCCTGATGAACCATAAAGCGCCATACCAAGGTTTGCCACACCTGAGTTAATGGTCATGGTGCACTGGTAATACCCTGGGGTGAGGTACACATCCCACATCTCCACTACATCTCCCGCAGGCCATAATTCGGTAACCGGACTTCCCACGGTTAATAAATCACCCCCTCCTTCAAATTCAACCCTGGTAAAACCTGTACCTGAATAGCGGTTAAGCTTGACTCCCCGCGCAAGAGATGATGTATGATTACCATCCAGTACCACATAGTCAACCGCCGATCCACCGTAGGATGAACTTGCAACCACATTGTTAAAAGCAATGCCGTCATACAGGGCAATATCCCAGTCTTCGCCCGATACCAATGGCCGTGTTCCAACCACGTTCCAATAGCCCGATGTGCTCGTAAACTGATAATAATCAGGTTCCCTGGTAGTACTAACATACGCATCTTCACTGAGAACCGTCAGGCTTCCACCCGAATAAATTTTAAAATTCCCCAGGCTTGCATCCGAGCCCCCGAAAACATCTGATGAATTGTACACGGTAATCCTGATCCGGCAAGAAGTGGAACTGATGCCGGCGGGGATGGTCCAATCATAAATACCGTCATTCTCCGTGTTGGTTGTGATGGTAGTCCAGTTATAGCCCCCGTTCGTGCTGTAATACAGTTTAACGTAAGATCCTGATGAATAATCATAACTCCAGCTGATCTCATAAACATCGCCGGCATAAAAGGTTTCCCCGTTCCCGTTGTGGTTGTACTGAGTATCGCCCAGCGGGCTTCCCAACTCAATTCCTAAACCCTCCGCTCCACCGGGAACTATGGTGTAGGTGCGTTCAACCTGGTTCCTGCTGATCCATTGAACCCCTTCCCACCAGGTATTGTGGACCCCGATGGTAAGATCCGCAGCATCATATGCCACACAGCATTCCGAATGACCGGGGATGCTGATGTGGATGGGGCGGTCGTTGGTACCTACTTCGCTCACAATGAAATTCCAGTAATACGCCACCGTCTGTCCCGAAGGCTGCGCCGTGCATGTAAAATTATACCCATTGGTGGTATTGCATACCGAAGCATACCCGGGGGCAATGTCATCACGGTCGGTGCCACCCTCGTATATCGTATCGGTGTTCATCGCTATGGCCAGCTCCTTGTTCGTGTTTGGCACCTGGTAGTCTGTTTCATTCTGTATACCGTCCCATCGCTGGAAATAATAGTCAATCAGTTTGGCATAGTTGCTTGATGAACTTAACGAAAGATAATCCCAGTAAGACAGCAGCATGGCCGCAGCAGTAGGTGAACAACCGTAACTCCAGTCATAAAAACGACAGTTGCCATCATGGCTCGGAATCCAGACCTGTGCGGAGGGGGCATCACCAATGGATCCGGAAAGATATTGATCCCATTCGCCGGTATAATCACCCCTCATGGTAAAAAAAGGCAAATGATCAACAATCCGGTGAAATTCAGCATGGTCTGCAAGCACAAGTTTCGGGAAAACCTTGATGTAGATGTCGCTGGTTCCATTGGTATAACAAAACCACTGATTCTGAAAATTAATGTAATACGCTCGTTTCAAGGTAACCTCTCCTCCGATCTTCTCATTCGCTTTCTCCTCCATAAAATATCCGAAGGCATATTCGGGCGAAAGCGATTTTGAATAATCCTGGATCACCGACATATCCTTACAGGCGCTGATAAACATTGTTCCATAAGTGTCAATCCCCCATTGTAGTTTCCTGTTTCCCTGCTCCCCTGCACTGAAACACTGTTTCTGTAGTGTCTTTTTATCCGGGAATCCATTACTGAATGAATAAGTGAACCGGTAACCGATCAGTTCATCATCTTTTGAATAGTAGGCCAGGGGATTATCCGGCTTTGCGGATCCCCATAAACCAATTGCTTTCTGGTCAGCAATCTTTTTTACTGACGCCAATGGTACGATGGAATTCTGTGCCTCAATGCCTGATGTCAGTATGAATACTGCAATCAGGGTAAAAAGATACGATTTCATGAGATGGGTTTTGAATTGTGAAACATGACAACACATACAGGAAATGTGCATTCAAAATAGCCAATTCCAATAATACGACTTTTTTCACTGAAAGGCAAGTAATTATTGAAAATCTATCGAGAATCAGTGATATTAAAATAAAATTGAAAATTCACAGTAAATGCATTATATTTGGACGCTTCCAATATGATCATGATACCTTGGTTAACCATGCAATCAAGCAATCCCGTCAACCTATGAAAAAGCTTTTCTTCACCTTGTTGCTCATACATCTTATTCCATTTGCGTATACCCAGGAACGACCCTATCGGATCGGTATAAAAGGGGGGATCAATTACATTCACCTCGAAAACTATGGTGGAGGCTATTATGCTGATTTCGAAGCCAAACCAGGCTGGGGTGCAGGAGTAATGTTTGAATATACCTTCGGCAGTTTTGTGAAATACACCATAGCTCCCGAATTGCTTTTTACACAGTCGGTTACCGATGTGGATCTTTTGTACCTGACCGACAACCTGGCTACTATTCAATCTGTCGATCTCCCTGTGAGTTTTAAAGTTGGTTTGCAGCTGAGCAAGCTATTCAGGCCCTATTGCCTGGGAAATATTTATGGCTCCTACATCGTTCACAACACGGGTGATTTTTTCGAATTTCTTGATATCGACAATTCATCGGGTGTCGACAACATCAATAAATTTTACATCGGCGCTTCCGCCGGGCTTGGTTTTGATATCTGGAAGTTCCAGGTTGAAGGACGTTACCGCTGGAATCTCAACAGGGTCATCACCGATGATTATAAACAATTGAAACAGATGGGCCTTGAATTTTCCTGTGCATTTCTCTTTTAATTTGAATGAAACTATCTCCGATAAAATGAAAAAGTACTTATGCTATTGTCTGCTGTTCCTTTCATTGTGGTCATGCAAAAAGGAACCACTCGACGAATTTTTCTACCTTGAAAATGTTCAGAAAACCGAGGATGTCGACAAATATGCGATGGCCATCAGGCTGAACAAAGACCCTAACGCAATCCTGTTCAAAGGATTGCCAAATAAGAAGATCAGGGTGGTTTCCATTACTTACAGAACGACAGACCCAAAGGGGAAACCAATTCTTGCATCCGGAGCGATCTTTTATCCTGTTGCCGATGCCGATTTCACCAAGCATGGAACGATCCTGGGCGTCCATTATACGTATGGTGCAAACCATGAGGTTCCCTCCGAACGAATGGCTGTTACGGAGGCACTTTTTACGTTTTTCGGATTCACGGTGGTTGCACCCGATTACATTGGCTATGGGGCCTCAAAGGATAAGGTACACCCCTATTATGATGTAATCACTACCGGACAGGCAAGTGCCGATATGTTACTTGCGGCCAAAGAGTATTTTGCTTCCATCAGCCGAAAAATGTCGCACAAAATAACCGTAATGGGCTACTCGCAGGGGGGCCAGGCTTCCCTGTCTTTCCTGAAATTCGCGGAAACACAGCCCTTGTACCAGGACGCCTTCGTCATCGACCAGGTGTTTGCCGGCGGCGGCGCCTACGATTTAATTAAATCCTATGATTCGTTTGTGGCAAAAGATTACAGCAGTCAGCCGGTGACGATTCCCTTGCTCGTACTCGGATTAAATTATGGCGACAGCCTGAATCTCGACCTGAGTAAGATGTTTGCCGAACCACTGTTGTCAAATTATCAGGAATGGATCATTTCAAAAAAATACACCACCGACACTGTGACCGCCAAAATGAAGGAGACGAAATTAACCAAGATCATGGCACCGGAAGCTTTCGACACCACCAATCCCAATACCAAAAAATTCCGTGCTGCACTGAGGAATAACAGTCTGATCATCTACGGGAAGATCACAAACTGGGTGCCCCGGGCTAAAATCACCCTGCTGCATGCCACCGATGATACCATTGTTCCTTACGACAATACCGACAGCGCTTACAAAGCCTTTTTAAGCGCGGGGTGTAATGTCACCAAACATGATATTCCGAATAAAGACCACAAAGAAGGTGGTCAGGATTTCTATACATACTGCATGCTTAAATTACTCATTTAGACTGATAAGTACAATGAAGTCCAGGATCTTTTTACTGATAATGCTGCTTGCCCCGGTCGCATTGAATGCACAGCACAAGTCGTATGCAAAACATAATAAAGGCTATTTTTTTGATGTTGGCGTTGCTTTTGGCGGAACATTTCCTAAAAATGAGGAACCGAAAGCCATCCTCGAAGCCTTTACGACCCACGGATACCAGTTTTCAAATACATTTTCACTGGGTGCCGGAATAGCCACATACAACACAACTACCTTCAATGTTTACATGCAGTTACGGTTCAATCTCCGGAATATCAGCGACGAGAAAACGAACTACACCTATATTGCCATTCGCGGTGGCTATTCGTGGAGTACCTGGACCGGCGACCATTGGGGCGATGATAAGGGTCCGGTCGTTGATCCCCGATTCGGATGGTCTTTCTATACCAAGGAGGCCAACCTGAGATGGAGTGTTTTTGCCGCCCCGAGCTTTTACCAGTTCCATTTTATTCCCAAGATCGGGCTTGCCTTTGAATTTTGACACCTCAAAATCCTCATAAAGTGTGACCCCGGTAGTTTTGGCGGAACGCTTACATCCTGGTTGTTATTAATGGTTGTGTCGATGATTGATCGAAGGATGGCAAAGTTTTCGGCGCCGGTGA
>CAYYPH010000058.1:0-17277 GCA_964473485.1 uncultured Prolixibacteraceae bacterium
CCCCGACGGGGTCCCCCCACCCCGACGGGGTCCCCCCACCCCGACGGGGTCCCCCTATAAAAAAGTAGAGACGGGTTGGAAACCCGTCTCTACGACACAAAACAATTAATCAAACCCTTACTTTTTCTTTGCGGTTGTTTTACCGGCGGGTTTTGCCACGGTTTTGGCGGCTGATTTTGCAGCAACCGGTTTTACCGTTTTCTTTGCAGCGGCTTTCTTCGCAACCGGTTTGGCAGCGGCAGATTTTCCCTGCTTGATGACGGCCTGGGCGGCAGCCAGCCGTGCGATAGGTACGCGGAAAGGCGAGCAGCTTACGTAGTTGAATCCGAGCGAATGGCAGAATTCGACCGATGCCGGCTCTCCGCCATGTTCACCGCAGATGCCGATCTTCAGGTCTTTGCGGGTACTGCGTCCCTTCTCAACTGCGATCTTCATCAACTGTCCGACACCCTCAAAGTCGATCACCTGGAACGGATCGACCGGAAGGATCTTCTTTTCAATATAATCCGGCACGAATCCGCCGATGTCATCGCGCGAGAATCCGAAGCTCATCTGCGTGAGGTCGTTGGTGCCGAAAGAGAAGAACTGGGCCGTCTGGGCAATCTTGTCTGCTGTAAGTGCCGCACGCGGGATCTCGATCATGGTACCGACGAGGTGGGGGATCTCCTTCACCTTGAACTTCTTGCAGACTTCTGCATATATCGTGTCGATGATCTCGTACTGGTGTTTCAGCTCGGCTTCGGTACAGGTAACCGGGATCATGATCTCGGGGAACACCTTTTTCTTATCCTTCAGCAGTTCAGCCGTGGCTTCGAAAATGGCCCGAACCTGCATCTCGGTGATCTCGGGGTAGGTAATCCCAAGGCGGACGCCACGGTGACCCATCATCGGGTTGGTTTCGTGCAGCGCATCGGCACGACGGTCAAACTCTTGCATGGAGATCTTCAGGCTGTCGGCGATCTTCTTGCGTCCCTCTTCGTTTTGCGGGATGAACTCGTGCAGCGGCGGGTCTAGGGTGCGGATGGTCACCGGATAGCCATCCATGGCAGCCAGGGTCTGCTTGATGTCTTCCTTTACGAAAGGATAGAGTTCGTTGAGGGCTTTACGGCGCTCGTCCTCCGTCTTCGAAGCGATCATCTTGCGAAGGATGAAGAGCGGTTTTTCTGCGTTCTTTCCGTAGAACATATGTTCGGTGCGGAACAGACCGATTCCCTCTGCACCGAAAGCGCGCGCTTTGGCAGCATCCTCGGGCGTGTCGGCATTGGTGCGGATCTTCATGGTGCGAACGGCATCGCAAAGTTTCATGAATGCCTGGAAATCGGGATTCTCTTCGGCTGCCTTGATCATCGCCATCTGGCCATTGTAGATATAACCCTTCGATCCGTTCAGAGAGATAAAATCACCCTCCTTAAGGGTAAGATCACCAACCTTCATGGTCTTCTTCGATGCTTCGATTTTCAGAGTGCCTGCTCCAACGATACAGCATTTTCCCCATCCGCGGGCAACGAGTGCGGCATGGCTGGTCATCCCTCCGCGGGCGGTGAGGATGGCCTGCGCGGAGCGCATTCCTTCGATATCTTCCGGGTTGGTTTCCTCGCGGACAAGGATCACGGATTTGCCTTTTTTCGCCCAGGCTACTGCCTCTTCAGAGGTGAAAACGATCTGGCCGGTCGCTCCGCCAGGACCTGCGGGCAATCCCTTGGCAATCGGTTTGGTCGATTTTTCAGCCTTCGGATCGAGGATCGGATGAAGGAGCTCATCGAGCTGCGAAGGCTCAACGCGCGAAACGGCCTCTTCCCTGGTGATCAGCTTTTCCTTGTGCATTTCCACAGCCATCTTGACGGCAGCTGGACCATTGCGTTTTCCGACGCGGCATTGAAGCATGTAAAGTTTACCGTCCTGGATCGTGAATTCAATGTCGAGCATGTTACGGTAATGCTTCTCCAGCGAAACCTGGATTTTGTGGAGATCCTTGTAAACCTTTGGCATGGCGGTCTCGAGCGACTGCAGGTGCCTGGTGTGCTCATTCTTTCCAACCTCGTTGATGGGATTGGGGGTGCGGATACCGGCCACGACATCCTCTCCCTGTGCATTGGCCAACCATTCACCGTAGAAATAATTTTCACCGGTGGCCGGGTTACGGGTGAAGGCCACACCGGTTGCCGAGGTGTCGCCCATATTGCCGAACACCATCGACTGCACGTTGACAGCGGTTCCCCACTCGTCGGGAATATTTTCGAAACGGCGGTAGGCAATGGCCCTCTTGCCGTTCCAGCTCATGAATACGGCACCGACAGCGCCCCAGAGCTGTTCCATAGGATCCTCAGGAAAAGGTTTTCCCAATACGTCTTTTACCTTCTTTTTGTAAATATCGATCAGTTTCTTCAGGTCATCGGCGGTAAGGTCGGTGTCGCTCTTATAGCCTTTGGCTTCCTTCATCTTGTGTAATTCATGCTCGAGCTGCATACGCACCCCTTTGCCTTCCTTGGGTTCAATACCTGCAGCCTTCTCCATCACCACATCCGAATACATCTGGATGAGCCTGCGCTGCGAATCATAAACGAAACGGGGATTGTTGGTCTTTTTGATCAGTCCTTCGCGGGTTATGTCGTTCAGACCGACGTTGAGCACGGTTTCCATCATCCCGGGCATCGAAGCACGGGCCCCGGAACGAACCGATACCAGAAGTGGATTATTTTTATCACCGAAGACGGCGCCCATCTCCTTTTCAGTCCTTTTCAGCGACTCGGCGACCTGCTTCTTCAGTTCCTTGGGATAGCTTTTCTTGTTTTGCTGATAATAGGTACATACTTCAGTCGTAATAGTGAATCCGGCGGGTACCGGCAGCCCGATATTGACCATCTCGGCCAGGTTGGCGCCCTTGCCACCCAGCAGGTTCTTCATATCGGCCTTTCCTTCTGCTTTTTTTCCACCGAAAAAGTAAACGTACTTTTTCTCTTTAGCTTGATTTGCCATGGTTTACATTGTTTAGGTTAGCGAAAATTTTAAGCCTGCAAAATTACAAGAAATTTTGCCTTGCACAACAAACGGAAAGATAATTGTAAGTATCAACTCTTCAGCCCTTCATTCCTTCAGAAATTCCAGGTTTCCCATATTCCCCATGTTCCAGAGTATCCACTCCTGGCGGCCGCGGAGGTAACTGGTGGGAGAGGCAGGATTCCATTTGAGCGGGTTTGGCAGGATTGCCGCGATCAGGGCCGACTCCGCACGCGTCAGCCGCGAAGCCGGTTTACCGAAATATTGTTGGGCCGCAGCCTCGGCCCCGTAAATGCCCTTCCCGGTCTCAATCACGTTCAGATACACCTCCAGTATCCGCTTTTTACCCCATACAAACTCTATCAATACCGTGAAGTAGGCTTCAAGTCCTTTGCGGACCCATGACCTGGCCGGCCAGAGAAAGACGTTCTTTGCTGTTTGCTGGGAGATCGTACTGGCCCCCCTGACACGCTTACCCTTTTTCTCCTTGTTGAACTCCTTTGCCTTCTCGATGGCCTCAAGATCGAAGCCGGAGTGTTTAGCAAACAGGTTGTCCTCTGATGCAATGACGGCAACGGGTAACGACTGAGAGATATCGCTGAGGGATACCCATTGCTTCTTCATGCGCAGGGTCTCTCCCCTGAGTGCTTGTTCCGACAGACGGATGACCATGAGCGGTGTGACAGGAGGATTGACAAACCTGTAAATGATGACAAAAAATATCGACGAGCCGAAATAGATAATCAGGAAGTATTTAAGGAACCTCCATCCGGCCTTCAGGTATTTTCGCATGCTTATTTTTTCTTGCCTGCAATGAATTTTGAGAGGTCATCCTTCGATTTCTTCGAATTCAGCGCTTCTCCCACATCTGCGTAGTTACCCTGGTCGTATGTGTGATCGTAAGCAAACTTGGCGAAACTAAGTTTCGACGATTCCAGGTTGAAAACATACATCACCTCTTTGACCTGCATGACATAAAGGCAATGGGTCTCCGCCATCTTTTTTGCTGCATTCAGCTGTGAACCCTCAAAAGGATATGATGCAATACCGGCCAGGGCAACGGCGAATTCGCCCTGCTCCATGGGATTGCTGCACCCGCCTTCACTGTCGTCCTTCGCCGAAGAAACAGGAGTCTCCTTTTTCTCTTGCTTCTCCTTCTTTTCGGACGGAGGAACCGCAGCCGGGGCTTCTTTTGTTACAGGCTCGTCGCTCCACTCGGTAGCGGCTGATTCGATCACAAAAACCCCCTTGTTGTTACGGACGACGCTGTAATACATAGTGCCGTGGGGTTTGTTGAAGACCAGCTTGGAGATCTCCTTCATGCCGGGTGTTTCAAAAATGACCTTGATCCTGAAATTCGGGCCGCCCGGGTTGTCTGCCTCCACACGCGATTCGGGCTCACTGTTTTGTTTGTTGTTACCGAGATACAACGTGAATTTTTCGCCCTTGGGTGCAAAAACGACCACCTTGCCGAATTGGGCAAAGACTGGTATCACCATCATGGCGAAGATGACCAGGATCATGAGACGGGATATTGTTTTCATGTTTTTCTTTTTGATTACAAAATAACAGAATTATTAAGCCGAAAGCAAATTTTGTTTAAAACCCGGGTGAAGGTCATTCTCCGATAAACCTTGGGGCAGTCATTGCAGTCTGACACTCTTTTCCTATTTTTGCTGTTCCAAAACTAACAGATCCATGAGCAACTTTATCGGTATCCGTCACGAAGATAAATACACGCTTGAGCGGAGGTCCCCGCTTACTCCCAAACATGTAGCGCGACTGGTCAAGCTAAAGAAACTCGACATCGTTGTGCAGTCCTCATCCAAACGCATTTTTACCGATGAAGAATACATCCAGGCAGGTGCCAGGGTTTCAAAAGACCTTAAGAAATGCTCGGTGATCTTCGGGGTTAAGGAAATTCCGGTGTCATTCTTTGAGCCCGACAAGACCTATGTTTTTTTTGCGCATGTCGTGAAAGGACAACCGTATAACATGGATATGCTGCGCCGGATGATGGAACTGAAATGCAATCTGATCGATTATGAGAAAGTGGTTGATGAGCAGGGAAAAAGGTTGATCTTTTTTGGCCGCTACGCTGGAATGGCAGGCATGATCAACTCACTCTGGGCCCTGGGACTGCGGCTGAAAGAGTTCGGTTACGCTTCAAAACTGACAAAGCTCAGGCAGGCCCACAGCTATCATTCGCTCGCCGAAGCAAAAAACGATATCTCCGCCATCGGGCAGTTGATAGCCGAAAACGGCATACCTCACGAACTGCGACCATTTGTGGTCGGAATTACCGGCTACGGCAATGTTTCGCAGGGGGTGCAGGAGATCCTCGGACTTCTTCCGGTAAAGGAAATATCTCCAGAAAAGCTGCTTGATCTTCACAAACGGAAAAAATTACCTGATAACCTGATCTACAAGGTCATTTTTAAAGAGGAAGACCTGTTTGAACATAACGGCGGCCAGCCTTTCGATCTCCATGATTATTATTCAAATCCTCAGTCTTACAGGAGCAAATTCGAGAAATATATACCCTGCCTTTCCATGCTGGTAAACTGCGTATACTGGGATAAGCGTTACCCCCGGCTGGTCACCCGCGATTATCTTGGCAGGCTCTATGCAAAAGGGGATCCCAAACTGAACGTGATCGGGGATATCAGCTGCGATGTGGAAGGGTCTGTTGAATGTACGCTGAAACCAACAGAGATCGATGATCCGATCTATGTGTATCATCCTGAAACGGGAACGATCACCATGGGACACACCGGCCCGGGAATCCTTGTAATGGCTGTCGATATCCTGCCTGCTGAATTGCCGAGAGATGCCTCCGACGGCTTTGGCGATGTCCTGGTGAATTTTGTCAAACCCATTGCCGATACGGATTTTGAGGAGCATTTCGATGATCTCGACCTGCCCAAACCAATCAAGAAAGCCCTCATCCTGCACAAAGGGAAACTGACCCCCGAATACGAATACATGGAAGAATTCCTGAAATAACCAGCTTGTTCATGCCATTTATCCTTCCTTTCACCAATACCTAATTCCTAATCCCTATTTCCTGAGTATGAAGAAAGTACTGATCCTCGGCTCCGGCCTTGTTGCAAAACCCATTGTTCAATATCTCCTTTCGAGGAACCTGCAGGTTACCGTGGCTTCCAACACGCCTGATCGCTCCGATTCAATGATTGCCGGTCACCCGGCTGGGATTTCCGTATTATGGGAAGCTACCGACCAGGAACCACTTGGCCGGCTGGTCGCTGCGCACGACATTACGGTGAGTCTCCTGCCCTATGTATTTCATGTCATGGTAGCCCGGCACTGCATTTTGCACCGGAAAAACATGGTAACCACTTCGTATGTTAAGCCGGAGATGAAAGCCCTCGACCAGCAGGCAAAAGAGGCTGGTATCATCATTCTGAACGAGATCGGCCTCGATCCGGGCATCGACCACATGTCGGCCATGCGTATTATCGATCATGTTCACTCCCGCGAAGGGGGAATACTCGGATTCTATTCCATCTGCGGTGCGCTGCCGGCTCCTGAAGCGGCCAACAATCCGTTCAGGTACAAGTTCTCCTGGAGCCCGAAGGGTGTGGTCCTGGCAGGCAACAACGATGCATCCTTCATGAAGAACGGAAAAATGGTCGACATTCCAACGAAAGATCTTTTCAGGGAGCCTTTCAAAATTCACTTTCCGGAGGTCGGTGAACTGGAGGTGTACCCGAACCGCGATTCGGTGGCTTACAAGGAAATCTACGGAATTCCCGAGACCCAAACCATGTACCGGGGCACTTTCCGTTACAAGGGCTGGTGTAGCGCCCTTCATGCCATCAAGGCCCTGAACCTGATCGCACCCGATAAGTTCGACATGACCGGGATGACCTATGCCGCGATGGTGAGGCACCAGATTAAAAATAAGTGGGATAACGCGGATGCCGGCATCGCCTGCACCAGGGAACTGGCAGCGTCCGTGCTGGGCGTCAAAGTGGATGATCATGCCCTGGATGCCATTGCATGGCTTGGTTTGTTTGAGGAAAAGCCGATGAACCGTGGCATCGATTCAACCTTTGAGGTTACCTCCGACCTGATGATTGAAAAAATGAGCCTGGGTGAAAACGAACGCGACATGGTGGCCATGCAGCACGTTTTCCTGGCTGCTTACTCCGATGGCCGCAAAGAGGTGATACGCTCGAGAATGCTCGATTTTGGAACCCTTGCCACCGATACATCCATTGCCCGCACAGTGGCCCTGCCGGCCGCCATTGCCGTCGAAATGATTCTCGAAGGCGCCATCGGGGTTAAAGGCGTGCATGTTCCGGTAATTCCCGAGATATATATCCCGGTGCTCGACAGGCTTGAATCGCTGGGAATCAGAATGATTGAAGAATACGGTTTACCGGTGAGTGAGATGATCGGATAATAATCCATTATCTTTGCAAAAAAAAAACGGTTTTTCATGGGAATTGGAGAATTAATCGTTATCGCCATATTCGCGATCGTGCTTTTCGCGATCTTCAGTATGCGGAAGAAACCCGCGGATCAGAACCGTTCATACCGAAACGACACAGGTCCCGGTAATGGTTCTCAGGAGCAAAGACAGGACAGCTCAAGCCAATCATACACCTCAGCCGGCATGGGCGCGGGTTCCGGAAGGAAGTCGGGATATGCCAAATGGGTAGGAGGGGGGCTCGGCTGGGTTTTTGGCGGACCCATTGGTGCCATCCTGGGAGTCGCCCTCGGCTCGATGTTCGATGGCATGAATTCAGGGCAGAACGCTTACAGGGGAACTCCACGGGGCGATTTCGCCATGAGTCTCCTCGTGCTTTCTGCCGCCGTCATGAAAGCTGACCAGAAGATCGTCAGGTCTGAACTCGACTACGTCAGAGGGTTCTTTGTCAACCAGTTCGGCGAAGATGAAGGGAACCGACTCATCATGATGCTCCGCGAGATTCTGAAACAGGATATCAATGTACAGGAGGTGGGCATACAGGTTGGACAATTTACCGACTACCCGGTAAAACTGCAGTTGCTCCATTATCTTTTCGGTATCGCGGCTTCCGACCGACTCTACCACCCCGACGAGGTGCAGATGATCGAAACGATTTCCCGTTACATGGGGATCAGCGGAGCCGATTATTCTTCAGTGAAGGCCATGTTTGTCAAGAGCACTTCATGGGCGTACGACGTACTCGAGATCACCTCGTCGGCAACCGATGAGGAAGTGAAGAAGGCATACCGCGAGATGGCCAAGAAACACCATCCCGATAAGGTAGCCCACCTGGGCGAAGACATCCGGAAGGCAGCCACCGAAAAGTTCCAGAAGATCAGTGCTGCCTACGACGAAATTAAAAAGCAGCGGGGCATCAGCTAACGCATCTGGACCCCTCCGGGGTCCCACCACCCCTTCGGGGTCCCTCCAACACTGCCACCGAATCAGGGTGCCAGCAATTCCTCGAAAGAGAGGTCCATCAGGTCGAACCGGCTCCAGCCTTCGTAGTCGAAATGCCACCATTCCGAATCCATGACCTTGAAACCACGGTTCGCCATGACCTCGATCAGTATTTTCCGGTTTGCTTTCGCCTTTTCACTTACATTGGGATAAGCGGCTGAGGCAACCACTGAAAACTCATCATACTCCGTGGGCATCTCAACTTCCATCCCGGTCTTCAGATCAACCAGCGTGACATCAACGGCACAACCCCGGTTATGCCGCGATCCCTGGCGTGGCGAAGCTACATAAAGGGTATCCCTGATCATGTCCCAGAAAACAAGGGTCGCCGCATAGGGGCGGTATGCATCGAAAACCTTCAGCGCCAGGCCACGGGCGGCAAGATCCACCTGCACCTGTGCAAGGGCTTCGGCAGCCGGCTTGCGTAGAAAAGCATGCGCCGATGTATACACCTTACTCATGGTGAAATTGTTGGTGGTGGCATACCGGATATCGAGGATGATCCCTGGGATTGCATCCGAAAGATTCACCAGGCACCATACTTCGCTTTCATTGCATTTGTCGCGGTAAACCTGAATGTCCGAGAGAATGGGTAATCCATAGGGATTCTGTTTTTTATCCTGACCACGAAGCAGCGTTGGGAACCACAGGATGGAAATCAGGATTATGACATGGAACCGGAAGATCGCATTTTTCATTGGATGTCTGTTTGGTTTGATTTATTTATTGAAACAGTTGCACTACGGACTAAAACGTGGAATTTCGTTCATAAAAACAAAATACAAACTTAAACCTTTCATTCTAAATACGGTAAAACGGGTGAAAAATTCACTTTTTCCACAGGAATTTTTAGTGTGTTGATAACTTATTCAGTCGTGATCTCCGGCATCACGGTACTTTTGAGCGATAAACGAACCCAAATGCACTATCCGGTTTTATTTTCTCCCGCAAGCATCGGTAAACTAACGTTAAAAAACCGTGCGATCCGCTCAGCTGCCTTCGAAGGGATGTGTCCCGGCAACCGGATCTCCGACGACCTGATCAGTTACCACCAGGCAGTGGCCGCCGGCGGAACCGCAATGACCACCGTGGCGTATGCCGCCGTTTCGCGGAGCGGACTTTCGTTCCCGCACCAGTTGCTGGTTGACCCGTCAGGGATTCCGGGAATGAGAAAGCTGACCGAAGCCGTACACCATGAAGGAGCTGCCATCGCGTTGCAGATAGGTCATTGCGGGCTGATGGCCGACAGGCGGATTGCCGGTGATTGTTTCTCACCATCGGGGGGTATCAATTTATACGGACCAACCTGGCCCAGGAAGATGAATGATACCGACATCATGACCGTGGTGAAGGACTTCGGAAAAGCTGCCAGCATTGCGGCTGACGCAGGATTCGATGCGGTGGAGGTGCATGCCGGGCACGGATATCTCATCAGCCAGTTCTTATCGCCCTATACCAATAAGAGGACTGATGCCTACGGCGGAACCTTCGAAAATCGGTGCCGGTTCCTTACAGAGGTGATCCGGGAGGTAAAAGAAAATACCTGCAACCGCATCTCACTCATTGTGAAAATGAATATGAGGGATGGGTTCAGGGGTGGCATGGAGATGGATGAATCGCTGAAAGTGGCTTCCCTGCTCGAAAAAGAAGGAGCTGAGGCCCTGGTCCTCTCAGGCGGGTTTGTCTCGAAAGCGCCCATGTATGTCATGCGCGGTGCAATGCCCATCGCAGCCATGGCCAGGTACATGGCCAATCCGCTGATGCGCACGGGAACAAGAATGTTTGCCCCACTGCTGATAAAACCTCAGCCATTCCGCGAAGCCTATTTCCTCGAAGACGCCCTTAAAGTGAGGCAGGTCGTTAAAATCCCGCTGATCTATGTCGGCGGTCTTAAAACGGGAGCAGCCATCGAATCGGTGCTGTCGCAGGGCTTTGAATTCGTGCAGGTAGCCCGCGCCCTGATCCAGGACCCCGCGTTTATCGGCAAACTGAAAACCGGGGAGGCCACCATTTCAGGGTGTCATAGCTCAAACTTCTGCATTGCCCACATGTATTCGGGCAAAATGGTTTGCTATCAGCATCACCCGGAAGTTCCTGAAAAGTGGAGGGAAAAATTCCGGAAAAACCATTAAACCTGAATCCGAATATGCATTCGCCGGCCGTAACTGTCTGCCCCGATATATTATCCTGATCAGGATCCGATTACCGAAGAATCAAGCAATCTCCTATTCGAGAATAAGTTTCCTGACAAGGGTGGTTTCGCCGGTTTTAAGGCGAATAAAATAAACTCCCCTTGCGTGTGAAGAAAGATCAAAAGTGAAGCTCGCCTTATCACCAAAGGTACCAGTGGCAACCAATCTTCCATGGATGTCAAGCAGTGAGATATCTGCAGCCTGCTCGGACTCTCCGGGAAAAGAGATGGTAACCGGCCCTTTCGACGGATTCGGGTAAACCCTGATCGATTCTTCGCCTTTTTCAACGGTACCTACGGTTGATGCGGCCTGCACCACCGTCACAATTTCTGTCGGAATTCCGGCCACCATTACCGAAATATTGGCGGTTCTGACGGCGAACGTCTCATTGGCGGTGAAACTGGCGGTAATCAACCCATTACCGGTACCCGAGGTCGTTACGGTACACCAAGTGGCATTACTGGATGCTGTCCATGAACTATTGGAGAACACATTGAATGTGGCCGTTCCGCTACCCTGTGAAACCGCTTGCGAAGCCGGCGATACCGAAAGTGTCGCCGCAGCGCCTGCCTGAGTTACCGTAACCATCTGCACAGGTAACCCGGTTACCTGGACACTGATCGTTGCAATGCGTTGATTCACAGAAGTGTTTTCCGTGAAATTAGCAGTAATGGTGCCGTTTCCCGAGCCTGTAGGGGTTACTGTACACCAGCCGGCATTGCTTGATGTTGTCCATACCGAATTCGAGGTGACCGAAAATGAGGTTGATCCCGGCATGGCTGTTACAGTCTGGTTGGAAGGGGAAACTGAAAGTGTGGCTGCTGGTGCGGTTGCGGAGAATGACCCAACCTGTCCCATTCCCGCATGCGGTGTGCAGACATAATTGTGCACCCCTGCCACTTCAACCGGGTACTCGAAATCCTGGCTTGAACTGTTGATGTTTTCATCCCATGGATCTGCGCCTATCGGAATGATGCCCGATGTGGTAGTGTGACTTCCGGCATCCCACTGCCAGCGGATAGTGTCGCCGACATTCACGTTCAGCGCGTTGGGGGTGAAATAATAGTTGCCAACATGGATGATGTGCTTGACTGCGAAAACGGACTGTGAACCGATCATGGCAATGATCAGCACAGCAGTGAACAGCATTCGGTGTATATGTGTTTTCATGGCGTTGTGATTAAATTTGAATTTAAATTAGACTAATTAAATACAAAAATACGAATTATTTCAATGGATGTCAATTTTTTTCATTTTTTTTATCGGGAATTTATCAACGATAGAGTGAATAAGTGATCAATACTTAAATTTACCGGCAGTAATCCTGCAAATGCGAATGGCCCCTGGTCGCAGTATTTGTTGAATTATATGGTATAATTAAGAATGATGTGGACTGTTTCCGGGCATACGTGTAACTGGAAGAAACCTTTAACCCTGCCGGCATGCATGGGTGTTCAGGATCAGGATGAACCATGGGAAAATGAATTAGGAACTATTTCATCACCACCAAAATAACTCAGGATGTCGACACCAGTAAAAGGACCAACACTGACAGACCGACTTGCCATCTGCCTTGGATTGGTACTGTTACCGATCATTTTAATCAGTCAGGTTTCTGAAAAGCATGATCTTTATTTTAACCGGATACCTGACCGCTGGGAAGAAGGCATCCCCCTTGGCAACGGGCTTTTGGGCGCGCTGATCTGGCAAAAAGACTCCATGCTGCGCATCTCCCTCGACCGGGCCGATCTCTGGGATCTAAGACCCGTAAAGGAGTTTGACCTGCCCCAGTTCAGGTTTTCCTGGGTTTACGAACAATGGAGAAAAAACACTTACGACACGGTACAGAAACTTTTTGACCTTCCTTACGAGCGTGATCCGGGCCCCACAAAACTTCCGGCCGGCGCCGTTGAGATACCGATCAGCGGCTTTGGTCCTGTTGATTTCATTCGCCTGCACCTCGACAGCGCATTGTGTGAGATCCGCTGGAAACAGGGAACGATTCTCCGTATGTTCATTGATGCCACCCAACCCACAGGCCATTTCAGGTTCAGCGGACTGAACGGAGATATATCCATCCTTTTTAATCCGCCTTCCTACAAGGCTGATACAACCAAAGGAACGGCCAGCAGTGTCGGCGGTCAGGATCTTGCCCGGCTGGGTTACCCGGAGCCCGTGTACAACCTTACCCGGGGCCGTTTCATGAACTTTTGCCAGGAGATTTTCGGCCGGAAATTCTACACGGTAGACATCCGTTGGGATTCATTGCAGGGATTCGCTTTCACGGGGAGTTGGACCATCAAATTAAGTGACACGGCATGCCCTGATGGGCGGGCATCCGGAGATGTTCCAACCTTCGATTCTGCGCTGGTTCGTCACGCTGCGTGGTGGAGGTCATTCTGGTCAAAGTCTGCCGTTTGCATCCCTGATACTGTCCTTGAAAATCAGTACTACATGGAGCGCTATAAATTCGGGTCGGCTTCCCGGAAAGGGGCACCGCCGGTTACGCTCCAGGCCGTGTGGACTGCCGACAACGGGAAGCTTCCACCCTGGAAAGGTGATTTCCACAACGACCTGAATACACAGTTGAGCTATTGGCCGGGCTATGCGGCCAACCACCTGGAGGAATCATCGGTATTTACCGATTGGATGTGGGCTAACAGGCGGATGGCCAGGAGATACACGGAGACCTTTTACCGGATGCCCGGTCTCAATTTCCCGGGCGTCTCTACCCTGACCGGCGCCCCCATGGGGGGCTGGATTCAATATGCCCTCTCACCCACAGTCTCAGCCTGGCTGTCGCAGCATTTCTACCTTCAGTGGAAATACAGCATGGATGAAGAATTTCTTCTCACCAGGGCCTATCCGTTTATCAGGGCCACAGCCGTGTTCCTCGACTCCCTCATGGTACGCAAGGGCCGTTACCGGCAGTTGCCGCTGAGCTCCAGTCCGGAGTTTTTCGATAATTCCAGGGAAGCATGGTTCGGTGAGATGACAAATTTCGATATTGCACTCACCCGCTGGTTATTCGGAACAGCGGCCGAACTTGCGGAAATACTTGCCGCCAATGAATTAACAAACAGGGAGATCAGTAAGCAGGGAGCAAAAACGGCCAGTCAGCCAGGAGGAGAGGCAGCAGACAGTGGCCTCAGTTCGTTTGATAATCGCGGTTTTAATGATTCGTATGATGATTTCATGGTATCGTACCTGGACTATTTTCAGGATGCGAAGCGCTGGAAAAAAGTCCTGGGTGATCTGCCTCCACTGATCCTGTCAGAAAGCTCTTCCCTTATGATCGCCGAACGGTTTCCCTATTCCTCTTCACACCGTCACTTTTCACACCTGATGGCGCTTCATCCGCTGGGTCTGATCGATGGCACGAAAAACCGGCAGCATGAGACGATTTTCAATGCCTCGCTGGCCGATCTGCGGCAATATGGACCGGGAAACTGGTGTGGCTACTCCTATGCCTGGTATGGAAACCTCCTGGCATGGGCCGGACAGGGTGATTCGGCGGCCGAAGCGCTCAGGATCTTTGCCACCTGTTTTTGCCTTGCCAATAGCTTTCATGTCAACGGCGATCAGTCAGGAACAGGGAAGTCGGGATTTACTTACCGGCCCTTTACCCTTGAGGGAAATTTTGCTTTTGCCGCAGGGATCCAGGAGATGTTGCTGCAAAGTCAGGGAGGCGTGATCAGGGTCTTCCCTGCCATACCGGTGACCTGGATGGATTGTTCATTCAGGGATCTTCGGGCACAAGGTGCTTTCCTTGTTTCAGCTGTGCGGGCCGGGGGGGCGGTGCAAAAGCTGAAAATCGTTGCTGAGAAAGGCGGGTTGCTCAGGCTGGAAAACCCATTTTCGTCCAAAAGCGTCTTCATGGAGGGGGTGGGAAAAGCTAAGATCACAGGGAACACTTTTATTATCAATACCCTGCCCGGCCAGGTAATTACGTTCAGGCACAAGCGATAGAAACGAAAGCTGCTATTTCTTGAAGTCGGTAGGAGAGATACGATGAAGAAACGCTGTTTCGGGTTTCATGCAGGGCCCTGTCAATCGTGGAATCTCCAGGCAATGCCGAATTTAAAGGCGGCATCCTGCATGGGGTATTTGGGGGTGGTGTAATAATCCTGCGCCATGAACGAAGCATTGAAGTGGGTATAAGTTAAAAAGAACCGGGCCCGCTGGATCTTCAGATTAATGAATACGTCCATGTAGGGATAGTTTCCGATTTCACGCTGATCCTGCAGGTAAAAGGAGCGAAGCGAAGGGTTGTAGGCGTCGGCGTAATAGGCCGTGTGATAGAGGATGCTGACACCAGGCTGAAGGGTGGCTGCCCCTTTGAAAAGCTGCTGGGTGTAATAAACATAGAGGTTCCCCATGAATGCCGGCACGCGGAGCACATTGGTACCCTGTACGGTCTGGTAGGCCAGTTGAAGCCTGAATTTAAACCGCCACACGTTCTGGGTCCCGTTAAGGTAAACATGAAGATGGCCGAATTGGGATGTTTCCTGAGCCGGTTTTGAAAGCTGGTCCAGATAAACGAAGTTATTGATGCGGCTGACTGTAAAACCGGCGTCAATCGCCCTGAAATTATAGTTGAACCCTGCCGAGATATTCCCCTGTTTCGAAAAGGAGGTATCCCATTGATAATAGTTACCGGAGTATTTTTCGAAAAACCAACCGGGTTGTTGCAGCGAATAATTGCCCGTAAGTGAAATTGAACCGGCATTCCTGCCCGGTTTGCCGAGAATAGTAAAAAGCTTGACCCTCAGCGAAAAATCCGATTCATTGTAATCGCCTATCACGTAGTCGCCCCTTGCCTCAAGCCGGAGGGAAGGGATGGGATTGAAATCGATGGTGGCGTGCGGGATGAACTGAAGAAAAAAGTGCCGCACGTCCAGCATGGAAATCTCTGCGTACTGCTGCCTCAGACCCGCTTCGATGCGCAGGATACGCAATTTTTTATCCGGGTTGAAACTCGGGTTGGTCCAGACCACGTCATTTACTATTTTTTTTATGGTAACGGAATCGAAAGTGCTTAATGAATCGATGATGGGCGGGGGATAGAATCCGCTGTCGACCTTACTGTCGATGTAGTTCTGGATTTGCCGGCTGTAGTTGAACGAATAGGTGATGCGGCCCAGTTCGAAGTGACTTTCGTCGTCATCGGTGGTATCGGTGGTGGCAGCCTGGCTGTTCGACAGGTTGAAATAGTGCTTCATATAAAAGCCGCTTTCCTTGATGCGGTTCTGCGCATCGGCAAGGTTAACCGGTATGACGATCCTGTTGGGTTCGATCTTCTGTTCAAAGAGGCTGTCGTATTTTATGCCTCCGTTTTCGTAGTTTTTGAGCCGGTTGAGCGTCAGGTTGGCGATAACCCCGTAGCGTTTGTTTTTCGAAAAGTACTGGGTTGTCAGGACGAAATTGACGTGGTTGGTTTTTTGCCGGGTGTATGCCCCCGGTGCGCTCCTTACGCGAAAGTCGAACCCAAGGTTAAGGCTCCGGTAGATGTTCCTGCTGAATATGGCCCTGAAATTCTGTTCCTTTTTAGCCCCCTGTACATAGGCCAGTTCAGTGTAAGTTTTGTAAACCTTGTAATATTTCACGCTGTCGTTCTGATACAGGTACTGTTCAAAGGAATGTATCCCATAATCGATGCCCGGCATTTTTGTGAAAGGGTAGGGTAGCAGGGAGCGGTAATTCTGGCCAATGTTTCCGAGGGTGGCGTAAAATTTATCGGTTTTGTAAAGCGGGTCGTAGGTCTGGACCCCGGTAATGGCGGTATCGTTGGCACGCAGGTTCAGGGCTCCCAGCGATTCGAAGTCGTTGTTGAAGAACTGCACCTGGGTGGAATCCCGGTGTTTTTTGATCGAATCGAGCTTGATCCGCCGGTCGATCTCAGAGAGCTGCGTCGGTTTTTTCTTTTTTACTCCTGAGATGGAGGAGTCGGCGGTTTTTACCGCAATAGTTATGGAATCGGGAGTGCCGGTTTTTTCCTTGCCTGTAATGGAATCGGTTGAGCGTGCCGGTGATGTTTCGGTGATGCGGGTAGTCTGTTTTTTCCGGGTTGTGTCGGAGGATATCCGGGTGAAGCGATATGGTTTGGAGGGATTGGATGAATAAGCGGGCCTAATGGATGACAGGTTGAGAATGCCGGATAGCAGCAGAAGGAGTAGTAGGGTTCGAAATCTTGTGTAGGGCATCCAGGGTAGGAATTGGCGTGTAAAAGTACGGAAAAAATGGGTGGCAAAAAAAAACCCAGCTTTAAGGGCTGGGTTTAAAAAAGATCGGCAACGACATACTCTCCCGCATTGTGGTGCAGTACCATCTGCGCAAGTGGGCTTAACGACTCTGTTCGGAAAGGGAAGAGGTGAACACCACTGCTATAGTCACCGTAAGACCTTTATTTGTAAGGACTCAATATTTTGAGTCCTTACAAATATATCATACGACATATAGAGAAAGAAAACACAACGGTTAGTTAAAAGTTTGCCATAGAAGAAAGCTTACGGGTAATTAGTACTACTCGGCTTTGACATTACTGCCTTTAGACCTGTAGCCTATCAACGTCATGATCTATGACGACCCTTAAAGGAAACCTCATCTTGGGCTGAGTTTCGCGCTTAGATG
>CAYYPH010000059.1:0-14926 GCA_964473485.1 uncultured Prolixibacteraceae bacterium
ATGAACGACCTCAGGTTTATTTTCAGGATACTGACACGGAATCCGCTCACTTTTTTCGTCAATGTAACCGGGCTGGGGGTGGCATTGACCATGGTCATCCTGACAATCACCTACCTCAGGTTTGAACTGAGCTATGACAAACACTTTCCGACCGGCGACAGGGTGGTCAGATTGTATGAGCGGGTTAACGACAATACCACGGTGAATGTTTACGGCATCACCTTGCGTGATGCCTATACGCAGGTACCCGCGATGGTGCCCGAAGTGGAATGTGCCGTTCAACTCTATGGGGGGTGGCTGACGTCGGTGCGACACCGTGAAACCAAGATGGGCGATGTGAGGATATTTTATGCCGACAACGAGTTTTTCAGGGTTTTCGGGAAAACGCTTCGATCCGGAAATGCCAGTACGGCGTTGGTAGGCACAGGCACCGCGGTGGTTACCACCTCGCTGGCCGAAAAACTGTTTCATTCGCCCGAATGTGTCGGGAGAAGTATCGAATCGGATGGCGAAGAGGTGATGATCACCGGAGTGGTGGATGATTTTCCGAAAAATTCGCACCTCGATTTCGACATCCTGGTCTCCTTATCAACCCTTCATCCTGAGCAATTCGGAGGGTTGGAGTTTCAAACCTATTACCTGCTTAAACCAAATGTTGACCAGAAAAGGGCCGGCGATAAGATTGCGGCAGCCAATAACCATTTGATGAAGAACTGGGCAGCAAATTCAAATGCAACGGTGCAGTCGGGAGTCGAACCCATTGCACGGCTGTACCTCAGTTCGGCGGCAAGCTCGTTTATCCCCAATCATGGCAGCCCGCGACAAATGTGGGTCGTTGCTGTCATCGCGTTGTTTGTGCTCACCACAGCCCTGCTCAGTTACATCAACCTTTTCATCATCCAGGGCGAAAAAAGGATCACCGAAATTTCAACCAGGAACATGTTCGGTGCTTCGAAATTCAGCATCGCCCGGCTTTTTTTCCTCGAAACGGCGATCGTCTTCTCAGTTTCTGCTACGCTGGCTGTTCTTGCCACCGTGTATTCGATGCCCTACATCTCTCAATTATTGCTGTCGAAAGTCGACCTTGCCGACCTGTTCTCCGGCTGGGGAATCTTTCTGGTTTTACTGGTACTGTTCGTGCTTCTGGCTATAACAGCCGGCTACCCGACCCTCTACCTGTCGCGGATGAAGTATGCCCTGGGTTTGCGCGGGAAACTGTCGCATACCGGCAACAACAACCTCTTCTCCAATATCTCGGTGTTCGTACAGTTCGCCGTAACGGCTTTTTTCATCAGCTGCATTGTCATCATCCTGTCGCAATTGAAATACATGCGCAACATCCCGCTTGGCTTCGAAAAAGATCATGTATCGCTGATCAGCAACTGCAGTAACACCATCAGTCAGAAGTACACCAGCATCAGGTCGGAATTGATGCAACTGCCTTTTGTGACAGCCGTCAGCGGTGGTGAGCACACCATGGGCGGAGGCTGCAGCGGTCAGCATATCCGCAATACGAAGGATAGCGAGAACAATAACAGGAACATCAATGAGTATCGCGAAATGCCCGGTTTCGGTGAACTGATGCAGTTACAACTGGTCGACGGGCGCCTCTTCCGTGAATCCATGGCCGACAGCCATGCCATTGTCGTGAATGAGGCAGCGACACGGTTGCTGGGTATCAAACCGGAGGCCGGGCAAACCGTTGTTTACAAGGACAGCCGGGTGGAAATCATCGGCGTGGTAAAGGATTTCTATTACCAGTCGAACCCGGGTGAGCCCATCGAACCGCTGGTCATCGCCAACTGTCACTGGGGAACTCCCAATATTTATATCCGTACCAAAAATAAGTTGACAAGGAACCAGTTGATGCAGGTTAAATCGGTTTTTGAGGCTTTTGACAAGAACTACGTTTTTGAGTATAAAACAGTCGGCGATCTGATCGACCGGATGTATCGCAAGGAGAACCGCCTGGCGCAACTGGTGGCCATCGGTTCGGCCCAGGTAATCGTGATCAGCCTGATCAGCCTGCTGGCCCTGACTATCCTTAAAATCTCGCGCCGCACGAAAGAGATAGGGATCAGAAAGGTGAATGGCAGCACGGTTTGGGGAATTGTTTCGGGTTTACTCAAAGACACCATGATCATGGTGGCCGGTGCCATCATCCTTGCATCACTGGCCGGCTACATGGTGATGGACAGATGGTTGTCGGATTATGCAGCACGAATTCATCTCACACCTGGGTATTTTTTGCTAAGCGCGTTGTTCGTTTTCGTCATTGCCGTTGTTGCGACGATCTGGCAGGCCTGGCGGGCAGCTACGGGTAATCCGGTGGAAGCCTTGAAGTTTGAATAGAGCAACCTCGCCAGGCTGGCCGCATTGTTGCTGGCTTTGATAACGATGCGTTCGCTGATGATCAGCGATGCAAACATTAACCCGGTGTGAACCATGAAACATGAACTTATCAATCCTCCTCCTCCTTCCCATTCGCTGAAAAGCGAAGCATGGGCGAGGTAAAATAAAACCAGATGCTCAAAAACTACCTCAACGTCGCCTTCAGGAACCTCGTCAGGTACAAGGGGTACTCCATCATCAACATCCTGGGCCTGGCCATTGGCATGGCTGCCTGTCTGCTGATCCTCTATTTTGTGAATTATGAGAAAAGCTATGACCGGTTTCACGAAAACAGCGACCGCATCTACCGGCTTCGGTACGAGCGAAGCGACCAGGCAGGCGGGGCGGTCAGGTTCGCCTCCTGCTGCCCGCCGGCCGGGTTGAGGATCAGGCAGAAGTTCCCCGAGGTGGAGAAGGTGGTTCGCCTGTTCAGGTACAAGGCTGCGGTTTCGAACCAGGATGATCGTTCCATGTCGCAACCGGGAAATAATTTCATTGAGGAGCGGATGTATTTTGCGGAACCTGAGTTGTTCGAGATATTCAGGTATCCGTTCATCACCGGCGACCCTGTGAATGGTCTGAAGGAACCCAACACGGCCTTTGTTTCCGCATCGACGGCAAAAAAATATTTCGGCGACAGGAACCCGGTGGGGCAGATCCTCAGTGTCGATAAAAAAACGAACTACCGCATTACCGGTGTTTTCGAAGACATACCGCCCAATTCTCACCTGAAGTTCGACATCCTGCTCTCGTATCCGAACCTGCTGCAGAAATATGGGAATGATGTGGAAGACTCCTGGGGCGACAGCGGATGGTACACCTACCTGTTGCTCAAGCCTCATACGGACATTAAAGCACTTGAAAAAAAGATCGCCGCCCTGGTCGAGACGGAATTCGGCGAGGCGCTCAGGGAGTATAAGCTTACCTGCGAGCTCCCGCTGCAACCGCTGAACGACATTCACCTGACCTCCCATTACATGCTTGAATTCGAAAACAACGGAGACAGCGACACGGTGAAATTCCTTTCCATCCTGGCAATCTTTATCATCATCATTGCCTGGGTGAACTACATCAACCTCTCGACGGCCCGTTCGCTCACAAGGGCCAGGGAGGTGGGTTTGCGCAAAGTTTCCGGGGCTTCGCGAAGCCAGCTCATGACACAGTTCTTTTCCGAAACCGTGATATTGAATTTCTTTGCTGCACTTTTTGCCCTTTTCCTGGTAATCCTGTTCCTGCCCCTCTTTCGCCTGGTCACCGGAACGCCTGTTGAATACGGAATATGGGCGCAACCGTGGTTCTGGTTCACTGTTTTTGCCATGTTTGTTGTGGGTGTGTTTTTTTCGGGCCTTTACCCTGTGATGGCGCTTACCTCGTTTCAGCCTGTAACGGTGTTGAAGGGAAAGTTAGGGAATGCCGCCCGGGGGATCAGCCTGCGGAAAGCGCTCATCGTGTTTCAGTTCGTGATGGCGCTGGCCATGCTCACCGGCACCTTCACGGTGTTCAGGCAGTTGCAGTACATGAAAAACCAGGACCTGGGCTTCAGCCTCGACAACAAACTGGTCATCAGGGCGCCCAGGGTCAGAGATGCCTCCTTTGGAAGCCGGCTGCAGACCTTCAGGGAGCAACTCCTGAAAAACCCCGCGATCAGCCATTTCAGCGTGGCCACCGACGTCCCGGGGAAACAGGTTTGGTGGGATGCCGGCGGGATCACCCGGAAGGGGGCCAACGACAACAAGAACTACCAGATCGTCGGGATCGATTATGACTACATTCCCTTGTTCAACCTGAAAATGGCTGCGGGGCGGAACTTTTCGCGGGAGTTTCCTTCCGATTCCAGCGCGCTGATCCTGAACGAAACGGCTTCAAACTGGCTGGGATTTGCGAACCCTGCCGCTGCCATCGGGCAGCAGGTCGATTACTGGGGAAAGATGTACACGGTTGTTGGTGTGCTGAAGGATTACCATCAGCAGTCGGTCAAACAGGCCTTCGAACCCCATATTTTCCGGTTCATGCCCACGGGGAGGGATGTCAGGGGGCTGTTCGTGCTGAAGATGAACGCCCAAAATACAATGCCCGACCTCGCGGAAGTTAAAAGGCAGTTCGATGAATTCTTCCCCGGGAACCCGTTTGAACATTATTTCCTGGATGAATATTACCACCAGCAGTACCGGCCGGATGAATTGTTCGGAACGGTATTCGCCATCTTTTCTTTCCTGGCCATCTTTGTTACCAGCCTCGGCATTTTGGGCCTGTCCTCCTTCATGGTCGCCCAGCGGACCAAAGAGATTGCCATCCGGAAAGTGATGGGAGCCGATGTTCTCGGGATTACGCTTTTCCTGGCGAAAGACTTTTTACTGCTGATCATCCTCTCATTTGTCATCGCACTCCCCGCAGCATATTTCGGCATAACACACTGGCTTGAATCCTTTGCCATGCGGATGAGCCTGTCGGCCGGCTTATTCCTGCTGCCCCTGCTGCTTGTCATGCTGATCACTGCGTTCACCATCAGCTTTCATGTCATCAAAGCCGCGCTGAACAACCCGGTCGACAGCATCAGGGATGAGTGATCAACCCCTGGCCACGCAGGTTGCGGGCACGGGGAAGGCCCCGGCAGGAATCCTTTGTTTGTTGCTTTTGCAAATGAAATACCGGATATTTCTGTGCCTGGTTTTTCGCAGAATTGGCCGGAACTGCGCACAATGGCCGGCGGCACGCGTCAGCTTCTATCCCTGAAAAGAGAAGAAAAATCTTGGATTTCAAATAGAATTTCCTTATATTTGTTTTTCGTTCCTTAAAACTGTCAATCATGGAAGCAATCATGTACCGAAAGATCATGGCTGCCACGGATTACACAGAATTGTCGGACAATGCCGTGCAAACTGCCGCAGCCATATGCCAGCAACAGGGAGCCACACTGGTTCTGATGCATGTTGTGGAGAGTGCGGTTCCGCTTGAGATGTACGGATTCGAGCTGGATTACACCACCACGATGAAAAAAGCGGAAAAAAGCCACCTGCACAATAAAGCGAATGAGTTGCGGCAACAATATGCCATACCGGTCGAAGAATATGCAGGATTTGGCGATGTGGTCACCGAGATCCTCCGGCGGGCAGAACTTGATCATCCCGATTTGATTGTAGTCGGAACCCACGGATCATCGGGCTTCCGGAGATTTTTCATTGGTTCGGCCGCATACCGCCTGGTCAAACACACTACCTGCCCTGTATTGACCATCCCCGGCCAGGGCCTCATTTCTTCCTTTCGCCGGATTCTTTTCCCGATCCGGCTTGGCACCGATCCCGTGGCTAAGTACGACCATATCAGGCCCCTGGTGCTCAGCAACCACGCAACCTTGCTGTTGTACGGGCTTACCACCGACGAAGATGCATCAAGGCTGAACGAAGTAATTGACCGTGAAGGGATGCTTGAAGAGAAACTGAATGAAGACCGGGTCGACTATGAGATCGCCTTCGATCATTGTCATAACTATGCCGACTACATTCTGAACAGGGCTGCAGAAACAAAGGCCGATTTGATCGTTATTACGGCCTCCCTCGATCATACCATCAAAGAATTCTTTATAGGGCCATTTGCTCAGCAGGTGCTTAACCATGCCGGCATCCCGGTGTTGTCGGTTAGGAACGGCTAAGGATTTGGCCGAAATTGGATTCCCACGTTGCTGTAGCGGGATGATCGGCCTTTATTGGTAGCTGCCGGCTTGTGCCGCTCCTCCTTCTTCCCATTCCCTGAAGAATTGTTCGAGAAACTCCTCCATGAACAAGTGTCTCCGCTCTGCCATCTGCCGGGCAGTGGCCGTGTTCATGCGGTCTTTCAGCAGCAGCAATTTTTCATAGAAGTGATTGATGGTGGGGGAGACGCTGCGTTTGTATTCTTCGGGCGAAAAGTTGATGCCGGGTGGGATGGCCGGATCGTAGAGCGCACGTCCTTTATAACCCCCGTAGTTGAAGGTTCTCGCTATGCCGATCGCCCCGATGGCGTCGAGCCGGTCGGCATCCTGCACCACGGCCAGCTCGGGCGAATGAAACGAAGCGGCCGCATGTCCCCCTTTGAACGAAACGTTCGCGACGATGGCGGCCACGTGTGCGGCCACGGCCTCATCCAACCCGATGGACAGGAGGAACTCCGACGCTTTTTTTGCCCCGGCCGTTTCATCCCCGCCATGGAATTTGTGATCGGCAATGTCGTGCAGCAATGCTGCCAGTTCCACGATAAAGCGGTCGCATGGCTCCGTTTCGGCAATCAGCCGGGCCATGCGCCATACCCGTTCGGTATGGTGCCAGTCATGGCCACCCTCGGCGCCGGTTAACGCCTTCCTGGCATATGCGGCGGTCTGTGCGATCCACCCGTTCTCGGAATGTGTTTGCAAAGCAGGTTTATTTACGTCAGATGAATTGGATTCCATGGATTTCAGGCCGGCAGCTCAACCGTGAATTCACTGCCTTTTCCGGGTTCGCTCGTCACCGTGATACGGCCCTGGTGCAAATGCACATATTCACTGCAAAGGATCAGCCCGAGACCGGTGCCCTTTTCGCCCGCGGTGCCCTGTGATTTATAATTCTGGTCCGGCCGGAACAGCGTATCAAGGTTTGACGGCGGTATACCGGTGCCGTTATCCTTAATCCGTATCAATGCGCTTTCAGCGATACGCTCAGCACTGATCTCAACCTTTCCGCCGGGACGGGTGAATTTTATCGCATTCGAGAGGATGTTCCGGATCACCGTCAGGATCATGTCGGGATCAGCCTGAACCATCACCGGGTGCTGGCTGTGAAACACGATCGAAATGTTTTTAAGCGATGAAGAGGCTTCGAGTACCTGGATGGTTTCTTCAACAAGGTCAATGAGGTTGCACTCCTTTACCACCGGCTTCACCGAACCCGATTGAATCCTTGACCATTCCAGCATCTTTTCAAGCAGGTTGAACGTGGTTCTGCTCACGCTGTAGAGCCGTGAGATAGCCATCTCCTTATCATCGGGAGTGAGCTCGGCATCGTTTTTCAGCATTTCGGTGAATCCGAGAATGGCGTTGAACGGTGAACGAAGGTCGTGGGCCAGAACCGAGATGAACTTGTTCAGGAACCGGTTCGACTGGTCGAGTTGCGCGGCGATAATCCTGATCCTGTTCTTCTGCCGCCTCTGTGAGAAGAAAAAGACCGTGATGGTCAGCAGCAGGATCATCAGCATGGCCCCGACCACCGCGAGATACTGCAATCTGGAATTTGCCAGCTGGTACTCGTAACTCAGCCGCTGGTTCTCATTTTCCTTTTTCTCAACCAGTAACCTGTTATTGAACTCTTTCAGACGCACCAGCACCTGCTGTTCAGTGACGTGTTCCTTGGCCAGAAAGTAGCGGTTGGTATATTCCAGGCATTGCCCGAGATCGCCGGTTGCCTGGTAATGATCTTTCAGATTGGCAGCCGCAAGCCTCACGTACTGCGGGATTGCAAATTTATCGGCAAGCTGTATGGCCCTTTTATCAAGTTCCACAGCTTTATCATATTCTTTCAGCAGGTAAAGGTTTCGGGCCATGTTGATCAATACGAGCGGTTCATCCTCGGGGTAAACCCTGGCCACCAGCCGGTTGGCCTCATTCAGGTAGTCGAGCGATTTCCGGTAATTCTTCCGGTAGGTTTCGAGCACCCCCAGTATGTTCAGGTTGTTGTAGATGAGGGTGTCATTCTTAAGCGACCGGGCGATGGCAAGGGAGAGCCTGGCGTGCCGGTCCACCGAATCATATCTGTTTACGGTGTCGTCCAGTTCGGTGGCAGCCACGCGGTTGTAGACTTTGGCCAGGAGCAGGCTGTCGTTCAGTTTTTGGGTCAGCTGTTGTGCATCCGAAAGGTATGCAAACGCCTGGTCGAACAGCCTGCTGGCCCGCAGAATATCCGCGATCAGCGTCATCATGCCTGCTTCATTCCGTGCATCTCCCGTTTGTTTGTAATATTCCATGGCCCCGAGCGCCTGCGAAATGGCGGGAGAGGTATTGCCCCGGTAGTACTCCCAGTTCGCGAGTTTTATCTTCGCCGATGCAATGACCTTGGAAGTGATTTTTTGCGAATCAGCCAGCGAGATGGCCTCCCTGTAAAGGCTCATCGCGCTGTCGGGATAGCTCTTTGCAAGCAGGTAACCCCAGCCGAGTTGCTGATGGATAAGTGCCGAGTCCGGCTTGGTTACTGCTGCCATGGCCGTAACCGGTCCAGCCATGATCAGCAAAAAAAGCTTTAATTTATTATAACCCATATCCTGACCGCTGTATTGCCGAGCGGTCAAACAAAAGTAAGCAAATATTTACCAATGGGGAAAAAAGAGTCCTGATGATGCCTCATAGACCTTTTTTCTTCTTTAGAAAAGTCGAACCCGTGTCACCGGTTATTCCCTCTGTTCAATGAATTAATTATTTTTGTGTATTATGTGATTAGTGAGTTATTTTGTTAACTTTACCACCGGAAATGCACCCTAATGAGTACATTGCACCACGACAATTCCCAAAACTACGAATCTTTCTTTAATTCCATCGACGAATTTCTCTTCGTTCTCGATATGGAAGGGCGTATCCTGCATGCCAATTCAACGGTTTACAACCGCCTGGGATACACCAAAGATGAACTTTACGGTATGAGTGTACTGACGGTACACCCCGAAGAACGCCGTAAAGAAGCCTTGACCATAGTAAAGGCCATGCTGAGGGGCGAAGCTGTGTCGTGTCCCGTACCCCTGGTTACGAAGTCGGGCGTTTATATACCGGTCGAGACTCGGGTGACCCAGGGTGAATGGAATGGCCAGCCGGCTCTCTTCGGAGTTACCAAGGATATTTCAAAGATCAAGCTCTCTGAAGAAAAGTTTTCGGCCCTTTTCTTTCTCAACCAGAATGCAGCCGGCCTTACCGACATGGAAACTTCTCAGTATATCGAAGTGAACGACGCCTTTTGTACCTTCTTTGGTTTTGCACGTGAGGAGGTCATTGGAAAAACTCCGATGGAACTTGGCATTCTTGATGACGATATGCGGAAAAGTATCCTGGAACAAGCCTCGGCTGCCGGAAAGGTGATCAATGCCCGCGGTGAGCTGAGGGACCGGCAGGGCAGGGTCAAACACGTTTTACTTTCGTCTGAGAATATCTACATTCAGGATCGGAGATACCGGTTCACGGTTGTCAACGACTTTACCGAAATACTTGCAACGGAAGCTGAGCTGCGAATTAAACAGGCTGAATTGCAGCAGTCAAACGACGAGAAGGATAAGTTTTTTTCGATCCTTGCCCACGATCTTCGTTCTCCGTTTAACACATTTCTGGGTTTTACTCAACTGATCACCGAGGATTACGATGCCATGCGACCCGCTGAAATATACCGCATGATACAGACCATCCGCAGCTCTGCGCTACATCTTTACAATCTGCTCGAGAACCTGCTGGAATGGTCTCGCATACAGCAGGGAAGGGTAACGGTGAATTACCAGTCGCAGAAGGTTGCTGACTTTCTGAACGATTGCATTCTTTCCATTAAGGAGCAGGCGGCAGGAAAACAAATCGCCTTGCATACAATAGTGCCCCCTGACCTTGAATTCGTCACCGACCCTCACGTTATCCGCACAATTCTGCGCAACCTGATCACCAATGCCGTGAAGTTTACTCCAAAGGGAGGTCGGGTCAGTGCTGAAGCCTCAGTCTTACCTTCCGGCTTGCTCGAGATACGGGTCAGGGATAACGGCATCGGAATGTCACCCGGTTTGGTTGCCTCGCTGTTCTCGACCGATAAGGGTACCAACCGCAAGGGCACCGACGGCGAGCCCAGTACCGGTCTTGGGCTGGTTATCTGCCAGGACTTTGTTAATAAACTCGGTGGAAAAATGCATGTTGAAAGCGTCGAGGGTCAGGGGAGCACCTTCATTGTCAATCTGCCCTGCGACCGCAATGTGCCTGTTATCATTGACGAATCCGCTTCGACTTTAGCCCAGGCCCATCCTGCGGTGAAATGTTACAAAGCGCTGGTGGTCGACGATGATCCGCCTTCGGCCATCCTTCTTTCAAACATCCTGCACTATTCCGGATTCATGGTACTCATTGCCAATAACGGACTGGAAGCATTGACCATCATGAACGAAAACCAGGATATTGCACTTGTTTTTATGGATATCAATATGCCCGGTCTCGATGGTGTCGAAACAGCCCGTAGAATCAGACGGATCAACCAACAGATACCCATAATCGCTCATTCGGCGACCCATCTTGCCTTTCACATGGAGAAAGAAGAAGCCCTTTGCTTTGACGATCACCTTCCCAAGCCGCTTGACCCTCATACACTGGAAAAAACCATCAGCCGCCTGTTGTCGTAAGATAGGCTGAATTCGGGGCTTGCAATCTACTTCTTCGCCCCCTGCCTGAAGGTTTCGCCCAGGCGGTCGAGCCCTGCCGAACAGGTGAAGTTGGGGATCACGGCCTCAATAAAGACCAGTCTGTCACGCTCTCTGACGGCGGTTTCCATGGCATGCGCGATCTCCTCTTCCGTACAGGCCCGGATGCCGGTTGCGAAATTTTCAGTATCAAAAACGCCCGGCAGGTCTGCATATTTCCACATCTGCAGGTCGTTGTACATACCATCCTGGTGCAGTTTCCGTTCGATCAGGTAACCGTCGTTATTGATGAGGATGATGATGGCGGGGCAGCGCTGGCGGATCAGGGTAGAGATCTCCTGGGCCGTCATCTGGAATGCCCCGTCGCCGGTAAGCACCACGGGCCGCTTTCCCGGTTTGGCAACGCCGACACCCAGTGCGGCGGGCGTGCAGTAGCCAATGGAGCAGTAATACGACTGCACGATGAAGTTTTCGGCTTCGTCGATCTGGAACTGCGGCGCCGCGCAAAAGGCATCGCCCGGTTCGGCCAGCAGGACCATCTCGTCGCTGAGGTGGGCATTGAGGCACTGGTAAAGCCTGGGGGCGGTGAGTTCGGTGTCGGGTTCAGGCTTAAATGGCTGCCTGGTGCGAAAAACCTGCGCCGGGTGCGATGCCAGGTACGACCGGGGTTTTACAATCTTTGTAAGTTCACGGATAAAGTCGGCCAGTTGAACCTGGTGATAAAAATGGTTCCCGATGCGTACCTGTCCGCCGCCGACGGAGATCATCCTTTTGTTGTCGAGGTTTACGGTGAACAGCCCCGTGTCGAGGTCGGTCATCCAGGTGCCAAGGGAGATCAGGCAATCGGAATTCTCCACCTGCGCCTTCAGGTGCTCCTTGCTCCACGCCCCGAGGTAGATGCCGAGGTATTGCGGATGGAGCTCCGGCAGGACGGATTTGTTGTTGAGCATCGAGGCAAAAGGAACTTCCGATGTCTCGATCAGTTGCAGCGCTTCCTTCCCTAAGCTGTACCGTCCCAGTTCAGGCCCTGCAAGGATTACCGGACTTCCGGCGTCGTTGATCCGCTGTGCCGCTTCGTTAACGCACTCCTCCAGGCTCTCCGGGTCGGAGAGGGGAGGGGTGACGACGAGCGGTCCGTCGGGCCTGCGGCAGGGAGCATTGATCATGTCGGCGGGGAGTTCGATGTAGCCGGGCAGCTTGCGCACCATCACATTCCTGATCACCCGGTCGATCTCCGCCTGGGCCGCGTTCGGATCGGTGAGCAGCACCGCATCGGCCGTGATCGTCTTGAAAATGTCGAGCTGCAGGTAATAATGCGACACCAGGTGATGGACCATGGCGCCGGCTTCACGCCGCCGTGCAGGTGGCGCCCCGTTGATCAGGATTACGGGCACCTGCTCTGCGTAAGAGCCCGCGATGGCGTTGATGATGCTGAACCCGCCCACACCGTAAGTCACAAGCGCTGCGCCGACCCCCTTCGACCGGGCATAGCCGTCGGCCGCGTATCCTGCATTGAGCTCGTTGCAGGTGCCGATCCATTGAATGTCGCTGACCATCACGTGATCGAGGAAATCGAGGTTGTAATCGCCGGGGACTCCGAAAAGGTGCCCCACACCGGCCTCCTTCAGCCGGTGAATGATATGCTGTGCAACGGTGTATTTTTCTTCCATAGTTGTTAAATTTTCGAAAGACTTCTATTCAGACAAAAATATGAAATTAACGGGGCGACCCGTAAATGTGACAAAAGAAACTTCAGATTATCACCCTTTCAGCCAGAATTTCGCTGCCTCAACCGTCGAAAAAACCCTGATACTGTATTTTCTGCAGGAATTCATGTGCCCGACCATGTGGGCATAGGCAGTTGCCGTAGGATCGGAATGAACGACAGCATGCTTTACCGATTCGAAAATGTCGGTATGTAGCTCAATCTGCGCAATGAGTTTTTTTAACTCCTCGGGGGTGAAGACCGGTGCTGAACCACGCCCATCCTCGAGAATTTTCAGATTTTTTGTATAACGGACGAGGGAACCGATCGCCTGCATGTTTCCCAGCATTTCATCATAGTTGATGCCGCCCTGGTGTGCAGTGTAAAAGATGCCATCATCATGGTTAAAACCCCTGTTTTCCATCTTCGCGAATTTTAGTCGCTAAATTAAAAAATAAAGTAACAAAAACAAATCAACTTTTAATCGACCGGCCTTGTTTTGAGTGATCCGGCATTCTTTCAGGATGCAGTTTACGTTGTGACAGCGGATCAGGGATGCCTTTTATTTCGCAGGCCGGGTCTGATCAGTGTGTCGCCGCGCTGTTCCATGAATTCCGTCAGCGGTATAATGGTTTCATGACCGGTCGAATCGGTACGGCTGCACGCGCAGTATTCCGCGGTCCAGGATCCGTTGTTCTTCCGGATGTTCAGCGTTTTCCACCCATTTTTCGCACAGTACGACCATTTCTCGCCACAGGCCCCCCGGAAAAAGGCCCAGGTGTCGCATTGCGATCCGTCGGGGAATACGCACATGCCATATTCGTTGCCAGCGCTGTCGCAGCGCGATTCAAGTTTATATCCGAGGAAACTGCAGTACAGCGCCGAAGGATCGGGGATGGCGCTCTGGCCTGGATGGGGGCTTGTGCATCCCATGATCACGAGCAGGGGGATAAGGAGGAACATGACGGTAAATTTGGATGAATGAAACACCTGTTTGAAAATCTTCATCAAAGGTACTATGCAAAAGGGCAGTTTTTCGCAGGAAAGAATTATTTTCGTAAAAAATCAGGTGCAGAACATTCCGTCATGCCCTTACCCATGAACAAGAACAAACCACTGATGCTGCTGCATCTGTTTGCAGCCGCCGTTATCCTTGCCTCCTGCGCGAGCGGGGAGCAGCGAACCACCGAGGCAACGCCGTTAAACCGGCTCAACTGGTCGGAAAGAAATTATGCCGTGCTGAATGAATTCATCCTCAATTACGGTACGGGGGGCATCCACTACGACCGCGAAAAACCGCCCTACGCGGTGTTCGACTGGGACCAGACCTGCGCCCATTTCGATGTGGAGGAGGCCGTGATGCATTACCAGCTATTTAATCTGCGATTCAGCATGACGAAAGAACAGTTTCGCGGTATACTGAAAGATACGATCAACGGGGTCACCCACATTACAACCGGTGAATCGCATGGCGGAGCGCCTGTAGCCGCCGGTGAGCGCAGCATTCCGCTGGCCGCCATCAACGCCGACCTGATGAACGATTACAGTTTTCTCTATGACCGCTTCGCGGGAATGAAGGGCAGCCTTAGCCTCGACAGGATAAAGCAAACCCTGCAGTACCAGGATTTCGTAGCGCGGCTTCCCTTCCTGCTCGATGCCTATTTCACCACGCCGGGCATCGGCGACGAGTACGGGCTCTGCTGGATCCTCTGGCTATTTACCGGTCAAACCGTCGGAGAAGTAAAGGCGCTGGCCCGCGAGGCGATCGATTTCGAGTTGGGCAACCGGATCGCGAAGGTGACCCTGCACTCGCCGGGCGGTTTGAGCACATTATCGGGCGAGGTGAGCCATACCTATCGGTCAGGCCTACGGGTTTTCCCCGAGATGCAGGACCTCATTGCCACAATGCAGCGGTATGGCATCGGCGTATTTATCGTTTCGGCCAGCTACAAGCCGGTGGTCGAGGTGTTCGGCGGCGACGGGTACGGCTACAACCTGGATCCCGGGCAGATCGTGGCCATGGAACTGGAGCTGGATCCGCAGGGAAGGATCCTGCCGGAGTACCGTAAGGGATGGGTAAAGACCTACCGGGAGGGCAAGGTGGCCGCCATCCGCGATCGGATCGGCAATGGACTTGGCCGGGACTGGGACCCGGTTTTCTCGGCCGGCGACAGTGACGGCGACTACGCCATGTCGACAGCCTTCGAGGGGATGAAGCTCAGCCTGATCTGGAACCGGGTGCGGGGAGGGGATATCGGCAAGCTCTGCCGGCAGGCCGTTGAGCAGATGGGTCATCCCTATCCGCGTTACATCCTGCAGGGCCGCAACGAGAACACCGGCATGGTTCGCCCCGCTGCCGAATCCATCCTGCTCGGACAAACCAACCCCCGGCTTCTTCCCTGACCCCGACGGGGTCCCCCCACCCCGACGGGGTCCCCTCACCCCGACGGGGTCCCC
>CAYYPH010000060.1:0-6177 GCA_964473485.1 uncultured Prolixibacteraceae bacterium
CCCCACCCCGACGGGGTCCCCCCACCCCGACGGGGTCCCCCCACCCCGACGGGGTGGGATGGCGGATCCTCCCCGAGTTCATACTTCCATACAGCCACGGCATTTTCCGAAAAAATGAGGTCGCACCGTTCAACCTGCTGCGGCACACCGGCGATCCTCGCGAGCAGAAGTTTGCCGTAAATGGCCCCGCTTGCACCGGTAACCCCGACGATGATTTTCTTTTTCTCCATGTCGTTAAAAATCGTTGACTTTGAAATCCCAACTCAGTGAAAGGGACAACACATTGTTGTACTGACCTACCTCGAACAGAATTTTTCGGGCGCCAGCCACGACGTCGGTACGGATGGAAAGCAGCGAGTAGTTAAAGCGGAAAGTGGCCTTAAGGTGATCGGTGATGTAGCCCGACACCCCTAAGATACCGCTCAGGGTGACGCCGCGGTAAGGCACCGTCACGTAAGGAACTTCCTGGCCGTTCGACTCGATGTAGGTGCCCAGCAGTACATCGGCGGCCGGACCAATCTCCGCCTGCAGCCGCTTCAGAAAAGTGTACTGGTAAAGGAGCGGTATTTCAAGATAATGGATCCTGGTCAGGGAGGTATTGCCCTGGTTGTTTATGGTATCGGCATTCACGCGGGCCCCTTTCTGAATGTACTCCATCTCAAGTTGAAACGAGGAGTGAGGCGATAATTTTAATGCCACATAGCCGCCGGCAAGGTATCCGAATTTATTGTAGCCACCGTAATTATCACCGTCGATCTGGCTCACCAGTCCCCCGGCTATAATCCCACCGTTAAAGCGCTGGGCGCCCAACAGGAGCGGGCAGATTAATAAACTCATCAGGATGATTCGCTTCATGTTTTTTTCTGTAAAAATACGAAAGTTCCTTTTGACGTGCATCCCGGATATTTATACCTTTACGGTCATCAAACATGAACCCATGGAATCAACAGCGACCACGATCCTCCTGGTTGACGACGAAGCCGACATCCTCGAGTTCCTCGGATACAACCTGGAAAAGGAGGGTTATCGCGTACTGAAGGCCAGAAACGGGGTGAAAGCCCTGAAACTGGCCAGGGAAAACAAGCCCCGGCTGATCATCCTCGACGTAATGATGCCGGAGATGGATGGTATGGAAACGTGCCGCCAGATCAGGATGATCCCGGAACTCAACGACACGCTGGTGGCTTTCCTTACAGCCCGGGGCGAGGATTATTCACAAATATCGGGGTTTGAGGCCGGGGCAGATGATTACATCACCAAACCGATCAAGCCCAAGGTATTCATCAGCCGGGTCCAGGCCCTGTTGCGAAGGGTCAAGGAGCCGCCTGCAAATTTAAGCGTCCACCAGTTAAAGGAGTTCACCATCGACAAGGACCGTTACCTCATCATCAAGAACGGCGAAGAGATCTCGCTGGCGCGGAAGGAATTCGAACTGCTTCAGTTCCTGGTGACAAAGCCCGAGAAGGTGGTTACCCGCGAAGAGATCTTTCAGCATGTGTGGGGCGAGGATGTGGTGGTGGGCGACAGGACCATCGACGTACATATCAGGAGGATCCGCGAAAAAGTCGGCACCGATTCCATCAAGACCATCAAGGGAGTGGGATATAAATTCGAGGAATCATGAAGTTCCATGAGCCAAGGAACCTTGCCTTGCTGAACGCCCTTATCATCTCGGGTGCATATGCCATCCTTTTTTTCTTTTCAGCGCTGATCCTTTTTCCCGGCGAAATAGGTCACCTCTTCACTTACGTTGTGCTGACCGTAAGCTCTGGGTTGTTGTTCCTGATCACATACAGCAGCTTCAGGTACACGCTCGACAAATTCATCTACAGCAAGATCCGGCTGATCTACAAGTCGATCCACCAGGTTAAGGTCGGAAAGAGGGAAAAATCGCCACAACGTTCTGATCGGAACCTGATCGACCACGTACAATCGGAGGTAGAACATTGGGAACAGGAGAAAAGCCGGGAAATTGCGCAGCTAAAACAGCTTGAACAATACCGCCGCGATTTCATCGGCAATGTTTCGCACGAGCTGAAAACACCGTTATTCAACATCCAGGGATATGTCTCGACCCTGCTCGACGGCGGGCTCGAGGATCCGGCCATCAACCGGGAGTACCTGAAACGGACTGAAAAGAGCATTGAACGGCTGGTGAAGATCATCGAAGACCTGGACGAGATTTCGCAGCTTGAAAGCGGCCAGATCAAACTTAACAAGACCAAATTCGACCTTTTGGCCCTTACCAGGGAGGTCGTTGACCTGCTCGAGATGAAAGCGGGCAAGCACGAGATACTGATCACCCTCAATGATCCGGGAAAGCCGGTGCTTGTAGTGGCCGACCGCGAAAAGATCCGGCAGGTGATCACCAACATCATCGATAATTCGATACGCTATGGTGCGAAAAAACATGGCAAGACCAAGATCACCTTCTTCGATCTGGACGAAAACGTGCTGACCGAGATCACCGACAACGGGGTTGGCATTGAGCCGCAGGACCTGCCCAGGGTATTCGAACGTTTTTACCGCACCGAACGCGGCCGCGCGGCCACCCGCAAAGGCAAGGGGCTAGGGCTGGCCATCGTCAAACACATCCTTGAAGCGCATGAACAGACCATCAATGTGCGCAGTGCCATCGGCGTGGGAACCACATTCGGGTTTACGTTGAAAAAGGGTGACAGGTTATAAGTGGGATCCGACGTCATTGCAGCCCCTCTATTTGTTCCGTTCGGTGGTATAGATCAGCAGCTCCGCCAATGAGTCTGCGTACCGGTTCCCCGCGAAACCTGCCAGACTGTCCATTGCTTTCTGACGGAATTCAAGCATTTTTTCCTTTGCATAACCGATCCCTCCCCGTTCATATACTTTTGCCACCAGCTCAGCCACCCTCGGGGCATCATCGTAATTGCTTTTCACCGTGTTGATGATCCAGCGCTTTTCTATCACGCCCGAATGGTTAAGGAGGTAGATCAGCGGTAGGGTCATCTTCTGGTCGCGGATATCGGTACCTGCCGGTTTACCGGTCTTGTTGTGAATCTCGTAATCGAAAAGGTCGTCTTTGATCTGGAAAGCGATGCCCGCATTGAGGCCGAATTCCCACATAGCTTTCACACGCTCTTCACCGGCGTTCACCGAGGCGGCGCCGCAGGCACAGCAGGAGGCGATCAGGGTGGCCGTTTTTTTCCTGATGATGTCGAAATAAACATCCTCCGCGATATCGAGACGCCTGGCCTTTTCGATCTGGAGCAGCTCCCCTTCGCTCATCTCACGGGTGGCGTTCGAAACAATCCGGAGTAATTCAAATTCATTGTGATCGAGGGCGATCAGCAAACCCCTCGACAGCAGGTAGTCGCCGACCAGCACCGCGATCTTGTTTTTCCAGATGGCATTGATGGAGAAAAAGCCCCGGCGAAGGTTCGAATCGTCGACCACATCGTCGTGAACCAGGGTTGCCGTGTGCAACAATTCGATGAGCGACGCTGCCCGGTAGGTGCTTTCATTGATCCCGCCGCACATCCCGGCCGAAAGGAAAACGAACATCGGCCGCATCTGCTTACCCTTGCGCTTGATGATGTAGCGCATAATGGTGTTGAGCAGGGGTACGGAACCCTTCATGGCCGTCCTGAACTTCTCTTCGAACTGCCTGATCTCCTCCGCGATGGGGGCCTTTATTTTTTCCAGTGAATCCAAAAGCTGTGGTTTGGCCAGGCAAAAGTACGAAATCCGGGGAAACAGGAAATACCGGTCGTCAGCGTCCGGCTAACCGGTCATGTTGCCTGTGCCCGGATAATATTAAATTTGTATCCATTAAATACAAATATGTTCCCCAAGATCTCCGACCTGGTCAACCATCTTACCGGCACTCACCTTAACCTGCCTTTCCAGACCTATGGTTTCATGCTCGCCCTGGCATTTTTATCGGCCGGCCTGGTGCTGCGCAGCGAACTGAGGCGGAAAGAGAACGGGGGAATGCTCCCGCCGGTCATCCGGCATCACCCGGCTTCCGGGTTCCGGCACTGGCTGATGATCATGCTCCGGGCGGTTTTCGTTGCCGTCGTTGCCTGGAAATCCGTCGCCATCATGACCGGTTTCTCAAAATTTTCAGCCAATCCGCAAAAGTTCATTTTTTCGGGAGAAGGAAGTTTTCCCCTGTTGCTCATCGTGGTGGCCTTATACCTCGGTGTTGCCTTTTTCAGGCACCGCGCAACGCGATCCGATTCAGCCCGGATCAGCGAAACCGTGGCCCATCCGTTCCAGTACACATGGAACATACTGATCATTGCCATCGTTTCGGCCATTGCCGGTTCAAAATTGTTTGACATTGCAGATAACTTCAGCACGTTCTTGAGAAACCCTGTCGACAGCCTGCTGTCAATGAGCGGATTTGCTTTCCTTGGCGGGCTGATCGCAACGGTTATTGTTCTCGTCGTGTATGTGAGAATGATCAAACTCGACTGGAGACAGGTGATCGACGCCACCGCCCCGGCCATCATGATCGGCTACGCCATCGGCCGGCTGGGATGCCATTTATCAGGCGACGGCTGCTGGGGTGTGATCAACACCTGCCCGCCACCCGGCTGGCTGGCCTGGTTGCCCGACTGGACCTGGTCTTGCCGATACCCGCACAACGTGATAAGCGCCGGGATTCCCATCCCGGGATGCGGAGGACCCCACTGCCGCATGCTGGCCGAGCCGGTATTTCCCACCTCGCTCTACGAATCGCTCCTTTCCTTCCTAATGTTCATCATCTTGTGGTCATTGCGGAAAAGGATCCATGCCCCTGTCGTCCTTTTTAGTCTTTTCCTTGTCCTCCACAGCACCGGACGACTGCTCATCGAACAAATCAGGATAAACATCCGGCATGACCTGTTCGGCCTGCACCTCTCACAAGCCGAGATCATCTCCACAATCCTCATCCTGACCGGCCTTGCTGCCGCGATCGTGTTCAAGCGACTTCATCACCAAGGTGCCAGTTCAGGATAATAGTCTCCCCTTCTCCCCCTCTCATTCCACCATCCCCCCAATCCCCCCATTCCCCCCATTCCACCATTCCACTATTCCCACCATTCCACTATTCCACTATCCCACCATCCCACAATTCCACTATTCCACAATTCCACAATTCCACAATTCCACCATTCCACAATTCCACCATTCCATATCCGGTCTAAATAACAATTAACAGATATTTTCAACAATCCGGCCAAACGGGTCTCTTTTGTGGTATATTTGCATCGAATGTCTATATGTCTGAACATTCGTACAAAGTAATCTTAAAAAAACCATCATCATGAAAAGAAAATTTACCTTCGGCCCCGTGGCAAAAAGCCAGAAAACCACATTGCTTGCCGTTGCAGCGTTCCTCTTTATCCTCTCCGCCGTGCTGATCGGCTGCTACCAGTTCCGGTCAATCAATCAACCCAGCACAGGGTATACGAACAGTTATTTCGACGTTCCCATCGTTGCCGAGCGCGACAACGACCCGAACCTCACCGAGGACGACTGGGCAAACACCCTTCGGAACATCGGGCTCTTCGGCGTCATGATCCCGAACGGGTGGACGGTCGACGACAGCATCCCCTATACCATTATTTCGAAAAACGCATCGCTGTCCAACTCAGGATTCCTGGTTTACGACGCCGGCCACTCCCAGACGTTGCAGGATACGATTCCCGCATTGCCGGGCTATTACTGGTGGGGAGCCATCACCGACCGGATTGCCGAACTTACCTCACTCGACAGTTTGTATTTCACTCCCCGTATCAGGACCAACAACGTTTCCGGCACCTTTTACCTGCGTTATGCGATCGGTGACCGCGATTACTGGGACCGTAACCCTGCCGATCAGTACAATTACGGAGGCGGACTCTCCGATCCCATCCAGATCGTGATTGAGCATGGCGTAGGCACCGGCGAACTGCTCAGCAGCGCCAACGTATCACTCTACCCGAACCCGACAGCGGGCATCCTGCACATTAAACTTTCGGGTTACAAATCGGAAGTCGTTGCTATGAATGTCATCAACAGCCAGGGAAGGATCGTCAAAAGCGACGAGATCCTCAGCAGTAAAAGCGAATTCAACCTGTCGGATCTTCCCAAAGGCCTCTATTTCGTCGAACTCAGGAACGGCAGCCATTCATCGCGCACCAAAATCCTGCTGCGCTGATCAGCCGCAAC
>CAYYPH010000060.1:6277-11830 GCA_964473485.1 uncultured Prolixibacteraceae bacterium
TTTGCACTTTGATTTTACATCACGATGGGTTTTTCAATTGATCACAAAAGCAGCCTTCCCCTGCATGCCCAGGTGGAACAATTGCTCCGGGAACTGATCGCCTCGGCGGAATATCAGAAGGGGAAGCTGCTGCCCAATGAGATCAGCCTGGCAAAGCAACTGGGTATTTCGCGAAACACCGTAAGACAGGCCACGAACAAGCTGGTGTACGAAGGATTGCTGGTCAGGAAAAAGGGAGTAGGGACACGAGCGGCGGGGAACAGCGTCGACACCCGGATCAACAACTGGCTGAGCTTCACGCAGGAGATGAAGTCAAAGGGCATCGAGATCCGGAATTTTGAGATCACGACCGAATGGATTACGGCAGATGAGGAGATCGCGCTGTTTTTCAGGATCCCCCAGGGAAAACAGGTCCTGAAGATGACCCGCCTGCGTGGCCGGAAGGAGTACCCGTTTGTCTACTTTATCTCCTATTTTCACCCGATGGTCGGACTGACCGGAAACGAAGACTTTTCCAAACCTCTATACGAAATCCTGGAAAAGGAACACTCCGTGATCGCGAAACTCTCAAAGGAAGAGATCTCAGCCCGGCTGGCCGACAAATTTCTTGCCCAAAAGCTGAACATCAAAAAAGGGGACCCCATCCTGAAACGTAAACGGTTTGTTTACGATCCCGGAAGCCGGCCGATCGAATACAACATCGGGTATTACCGCGCCGACAGTTTTATTTACACCATCGAAAGTGAGCGGGAGGTTTAACGACAGTTCATCCCTGTTTCCCGTGTTAACGATATATACCATTGCTTATCAATATTCTGAGTGATCATTTACAAATGAAAATCTGGTAATATGAAGAAACTCTTCCTCCTTCTTCTTCTTTTTGCAACCATGGCAGGATTTGGCCAGCACCGGATCATCACCGGGACCGTGACCGACGCCGCCGACGGAAGCACCCTGCCCGGTGTGACCATCCTGGAAAAGGGCACGGCGAATGGCACCACCACCGATGCGAAAGGGAATTTTTCGCTGAAGATCAGCACGAATTCGAAGACCCTCATCTTTTCTTTCATCGGGATGAGAACGATCGAGATGCCCGTCAGGGAATCGAACGTGATGCAGGTGAAGATGGAAGCCACGAACACCACCCTTGATGAGGTGGTGGTGGTGGGTTATGGTGCGGTGAAAAAAAGCGACCTGACCGGTTCCGTCGCCAGTATCAAGGCGGAGGAACTGAAGCAGATACCCGTCAACTCACTCGACCAGGGGATGCAGGGAAAGGTTACGGGGGTGCAGGTCACCCAACTCTCATCCCAACCCGGGGGTGCAGCGATGGTCAGGATCAGGGGAGGCAATTCGATCATGGCAGGTAACGAACCGCTTTACGTGATCGATGGGGTACTTGTCGAAAGCCAGATCGACCTGTCGTGGATCGGCTCACCTTCACAAAACGGTCTCAGCTCCATCAACCCGGGCGACATCGAGTCGATGGAGATTCTCAAGGACGCTTCGGCCACCTCCATCTACGGGGCCAAGGGGGCCAATGGCGTGGTGCTCATCACCACGAAAAAAGGGAAGGCAGGGAAAGACAACATCACCTTCGAAACCTATTTCGGAACCCAGATCAAGGCACAGGACATCAAGGTGATGAATGCCACCGACTTTGCGAAACTTTATGATGAAGCCGGATTCAATGCCGACTCCGCCTACAAGCCCCTGTATCCCAATCCCGACAGCCTCGGGGAGGGCACCGACTGGCAGTCGCAGATATACCGCAATGCCCCGATCCAGAACTACCAGGTGAGTTTTTCGGGCGCCAACGACAAGACCACCTACGCGTTGAGCCTGGGGTATTACAACCAGCAGGGGATCATTTACGGATCGGACTTTAAACGGTACTCCTTCCGTGCCAACCTCGACCGCAGGATCAGCAAAAGACTGAGCGGCGGAACCAACGTCAGTTACACCCAGACCAAGGCCAATACCGTTCCCACCGACACCCCCGGCGGTTTCTTCCCCGGCGTGGTGAACACCGCCCTGATCTTCAACCCGGCGCTTCCGGTCTACGATTCCACCGGACAGTACACCCTTACCGATCCCAATGCCGATGCCTGGCTCGACAACCCGGTGGCGGTTACCCGCGAGGTAGATGCCGTCGACAAAGTGAGCCGCTTCCTGGGAAATGTCTATTTTGAATATGCCATCATTCCCGACCTGAAATTCAGGACCAATTTCGGAGCGGATATCTATCACTCGGTCCAGGACATGTATACGCCCCGCTACATCTACTCAGGATCGTTCAACGATGGACAGGCGCGTTTTGCCACCACCGACCTGCAGAATTACATTTTCGATAACACCCTGACCTACTCCAAAATCTGGAAAAAGATTCACAAATTCAATGCGATGGCCGGGTTCACCTACCAGAACATCAACACCCGGACCTTCATCGACATCGCCACAGGTTTTCCGAACGATATCCTGGGATATTATGGCATCCAGAACGCCACGAACATGCCGACCATTTACGCCTCCTTCAGCGAATCGGCCTCCGTTTCCTACCTGGCCAGGGTCAATTACATCCTCAGTGACCGCTACCTGTTCACCGCGACCTGTCGCGTGGACGGTTCCTCGAAATTCGGCGCCAATAACCGTTATGCCACTTTCCCGTCGGTTGCGGCCGCGTGGCGGCTTTCGGAGGAAGACTGGCTCAAAGAGGTCAACTGGATTTCGAACCTGAAATTCAGGACCAGTTTCGGAATGAGCGGAAACGACCGCATCGCAAACTACGCATTCATCCGCACCATTGCCTCCTCCATCTACTATTTCAACAACTCCTTCCCGGGAACCGGTTTCGCTCCCGACAACCCAGGCAACAACAACCTGAAGTGGGAAACCACGACCCAGTTCGACGTAGGTGTGGATGTGGGTTTCATCAACGGCCGCATCGCAGCCACCGCCGATTACTATTACAAATGGACTACCGACCTGCTCTATTACTCAAACCTGCCCTGGGCCACCGGCTATACCTCGTATCTCAATAATATCGGGAAACTCCGGAATACCGGCGTCGAACTGGCCCTGAACACCATGAACTTCGTGAAGGCATTCAAATGGAGCAGTTCGCTGAATGTTTCAATCAACCGTAACATGGTGAACGACCTGAACGGCTCGGAGCTTTACATCAACAACGACACCTACAAGCTGAAGATCGGCAACTGGGCCGTGATCCGCGAAGGCGAACCGATGGGCAGCTTCTACGGGCTCACCTCCGACGGCATCTGGCAGACTTCCGAAGCTGCTGTCGCGGCAAAATACGGGGCACAACCGGGCGATTTCAAATATGTCGATAAAAACAACGATGGAAAGATCAACAACGACGACTGTGGGATCATCGGGAACGCCCTGCCCGATTTCACCTGGGGTTTCAACAACACCTTTTCCTATAAAAACTTCACCCTCGACATTTTCCTTCAGGGAAGCCAGGGAAACCAGATCCTGAACAGCAACCGGTTTGAACTCGAATCGGGCAACGGACTGTCGAACGCCTCCATCAACCTCCTGAACCGCTGGACTCCCACCAATCCGAGCAACGAGTATCCGAGGGCAAACCGGAATGCCGATTACCTCCACATGTCGGACCGGTACCTGGAGGACGGGTCGTATGTCAGGATAAAGACCATCACACTATCCTACGACCTGCCCGAAAAAGCGGTAAACGCGATCCGGCTGACCAAAATCCGGGTCTATGCGACGGCCCAGAACATGTTCACCTTCACCAGTTACTCCGGCTTTGATCCCGAAGTGGGATCGTTCGGCATGGACAACACCAGGCTGGGATACGACTTCGGATCCTATCCATCGGTTAAAACCTATATCATCGGCGCGAGTATCACCTTTTAGCTAAAGCAAGTCAAAAAGCAAAGTGAAAAGTAAAAAAGTAAAAAGAAAAGTCAAAAAGTAAAATGAAAAGTTAAAGTGTAAAGTTCCAAACGCCAAACGTCAAACGCCAAACGCTAAACGCCAAACGTCAAACGTCAAACGTCAAACGCTAAACGCTAAACGCTAAACGCTAAACGCTAAACGCCAAACGTCAAACGTCAAACGTCAAACGCAAAACGCTAAACAGCTTAGTCAACATACGTAACAAAAAAAGATGATGACAATGAAAAACATACCAACCCTTTTCGTATTGATCCTTTTTCTGGCTGCCTCATCGTGCACCAAGGAACTGGACCAGGAGCCGCACCTGATCTATTACGACAACTATTACCAGACCGGCGACGATGCGCTGACTGCCGTAAATGCCGTGTACGACGTGCTCGGCCACGTGAACCAGTACTCGAGCTACCTGTGGCTGGTCCAGGATGTCGGATCCGACGATTGCAATGCCCGGGTCACCCTCAATGATCCGAACCTGCACGATATCAACAACTATACGATCAAAACCGACAACAACTACGTGGGGAAGATCTGGCAGGGTTCCTACCTCGGGATCAGCCGGGCGAACATCGTGCTCGACAAAGTACCGGGAATTTCAATGGATACCGCCCTCAAGGCACGGATCCTTGGCGAAGCCCGGTTTCTGAGGGCGCTGAATTACTTTAACCTGGTCAGGCTGTTTGGCGATGTTCCGCTGGTAACCGTGCCCGTTTCTGCCAACCTTACGCCTGAAGAGCTATACCCTGCCCGGACCCCGGCCGGCAAGGTGTACGCCCAGATCATCACCGACCTTACCCTTGCCGCCGCCGCATTGCCCGCCAAATACACCAACCCGAACGACAAGGGAAGGGCCACCAGCGGGGCCGCACTGGGAACGCTTTCGAAGGTCCACCTCACCCTGAGAGAGTGGGAAAAGGCGTCTACGGCGGCGCGTCAGGTCATCGAATCGAACGCCTATGCCCTGCATCCCGACTATGCCGCCAATTGGAAGGAGGCCAACAAGAACGGGATCGAATCGGTGTTCGAGGTCCAGTTCTACCGGAAAGTTACCAGCGAAAATTCACAGATGGTCATCTCGGGGCTTCCTTCCATCCCCGGTCTTTTCGCAGCCGGCGTGGAGATCATGCTGCCCACCGGAGATCTCCTGAACAGCTTCGACACCAACGATTACCGGAAGGAGGTAACCTTCTTCGACGCCTATTGGCAATATACTTTCGACCCGCACATCTGGAAGTACTGGGACCAGGTGGCCTACAAACCCTCTGCTACCAGCGCCTCCGGGGCCGATTTCATGGTGATGCGCTACGCTGAGATCCTGCTGATCTATGCCGAGGCACTGAACGAAGCCAACGGCGGGCCAACCGCCGAAGCCTACGAAGCCATCAACAAGGTGCGGCAGCGGGCCAGGAACGGAAACAGCGCGGCACTTCCCGATCTGGCCGGGCTAAGCCAGGACGAATTCAGGAAAGCAGTGATGCTGGAACGCCGGCATGAGTTCGTCAACGAAGGGCAGCGGTGGTACGACCTCGTCAGGACAGGGACGCTGGTTGAAAGTGTCAAGCGGGCCAAGGGAGATAAATCCAACCCGGCCACCTTCAACTACCTCTTCCCGAT
>CAYYPH010000060.1:11930-14344 GCA_964473485.1 uncultured Prolixibacteraceae bacterium
GCCGGAACCGACAACATCGCCCCCCAGGCGAAGGTTACTGCATCGACCTTCCTGAACGACCGGTTCAGGCCCGAAAACGTCAGGGACGGGCTGATCGGGATCCCCGGTTCAGGGGAATGGGCCTGCGAAGGAGTGACCACCTCCTGGGGATATGTCCGATTCCCCTGGATACAGCTTGAATGGGATAAGCCACAGACCATCGAACGGATCGTGCTGTACGACCGCCCGTCGCTCGAAGAGTTCACGGCGGGTTGCAAGCTGGTTTTCAGCGACAGCAGCTACCTTTATGTCAATGAAATACCCAACGACGGCACCGCCAAACTGGTCACCTTTCCACCGAAAACGGTCACCTCTGTACGCTTTGTCACTACCGATGGCAATGGCAAGGACATCGGTTTTTCGGAGATCGAGGTCTTCCCTTCCCTGACCAATTCCACTGATTTCGTTGGATGGGTGGATCCCTACATAGAGACCACCCGCGGACGGTACATCTTTTTTATCACCGGATCCAGGCCATTCGGCATGGTCTCAGCCGCCCCTCACACGCGTAACAAAAATCAGAACGGCGGAGGCTACAATTACAATGAACGGGAAGTGCTGGGCATCGGCCAGATCCATGCCTGGATGATGTCGGGGATCGGCATCATGCCGGCCTCTCCCTCCGTAAACCCAACAAGAGGTGAAGCCGCCTGGAAATCGGTCTTCAGCCACGATGATGAGATCGTTCAACCGGGATATCACCGGATGTTCCTCCGCAACCCGGGGACCTGGGTTGAGCTGACGGCCACCGACCGGGTGAGTTTCTACCGCTTCCGGTTCACGAGAGAAGAGGAAACGCAGATATTGGTCGATCTCGGAAGCCACATCAGCAACAGCACCATGTGCAACCTCGACCTGCGAAAGGTAAACGAACGCGAAATAGAAGGATCCTTCAGCTCCACCAACCGTTTCTGGGGCGGGCCAAAAGATGTGAAGGTGTTTTTCATTCTTCAGTTCGACAAACCGGCCGGTTCATTGGATGGGTGGAAGGGCAGAGAATTGCAGAAGAACATCTCCGTGCTGAAAGGAGACAGCGCCGGTGTATCCGCCAGGTTCAGCGTCAGGCCCGGTGATCTCCTGCATATGAAGGTTTCGGTTTCCTATACCAGCATCGAAAATGCCAGGAATAACCTGCTTTCAGAATGTACCACCTGGGATTTCGATGCCGTCAGGAATGAAACGCGGCGAATCTGGAACGAATGGCTGGGAAAGATCGGGGTGAAGGGCGGATCGGCAGTCGACCGGGTCAAGTTCTACACCGACCTGTGGCATGTGTTGTTAGGCCGCCAGAAGATCAACGACGTTTCGGGCGATTATCCCGACCGTACAACCGGCAGGCGCGAGGGCTCCTTCACCGATGCCGTCTTCAAGGTAAAACAGCTGCCGAAGCTGGAAAACGGGCAGCTGAAATATAACATGTACAGCTCCGACGCATTCTGGCTCACCCAGTGGAACCTGAATATTCTCTGGGGGCTTGGCTGGCCGGAGGTGCAGGACGAAATGTCGGCCTCGATGCTCCAATATGCCGACAACGGCGGGCTGCTGCCCCGCGGACCCTGCGGGGGAGGTTACTCCTACATCATGACTGGCGACCCGGTGGTCAGTCTCATCGGGAGCACTTTTCAGAAAGGATTGCTTACGAAGGCCGATCCGGTGCATGCTTTTGAAGTGATGAAACGGAACCAGATGCCCGGGGGTATGCTTGGTGATGCGGAGGATGTTAAATTTTACATTCAGCATGGATGGTGGAAAAATAACGCCGGGATCACCATCGAAGCCGCCTTCCAGGATTGGGTCGTTGCACAAATGGCTTATAAACTGGGCAAAAAGAAAGATTTCAATGATTTCATGAAACGATCTCAGGGATGGAAAAACTGTTTCGACCCGGACCAGAAACTCCTGTTCCCGAAAGATGGCAACGGTAAATTTGTTCATCTGGATCCGTTGAACGGAGAGGGTTGGGTGGAAGCCAACGCCTGGCAGGCCACCGCCGGCGTGTCGCACGACATTCCCGGCCTGGCTACACTGATGGGAGGCAACGAGGTACTCTGCAGCAAGCTGAACCATGCATTTAAGATGGCTGCGCCGCAGGATTTCGTTTTCGACTACAACGACGGGTATGTGAGTTATGCCAACCAGCCCGGCGTGTCGAACGCCCATGTCTTCAGCCATGCGGGAAAACCCTGGCTGACACAATATTGGGTGCGCAGGGTCAAAGAACAAGCCTACGGCGGGATCACTCCCGACCTTGGATATGGCGGGCACGATGAGGACCAGGGCCAGATGGGGGGCCTCAGCGCATTGATGGCCATCGGACTCTTCAGCCTGCAGGGAAACGCCGCTGCAACACCCGTTTACGAAATAACCAGCCCGGT
>CAYYPH010000061.1:0-14161 GCA_964473485.1 uncultured Prolixibacteraceae bacterium
CGATCACGTCGTCGGCTTCATAACCGTCGGCAAACAGGGTGGGGATGTTGCACCCTTCGATGAGTTCGTGGATGTAAGGAAGAGACCTGACGATGTCTTCCGGCGTCTCCTGCCGGTGTGCCTTATACGCTTCGAATCCCGACTCCCTGACGGTGGGAGCGAGGGTGTCGAAAGCCACCCCGATGTGGGTCGGCTTCTCGTTTTTAATGAGGTCGAGCAGCACGTTGGCAAACCCGAAAACGGCGGAGGTGTTCAATCCTTTGGACGTAAGCCGCGGATTTTTATTGAAGGCAAAATAGGCCCTGTAAATCAGCGCCATCGCGTCGAGAAGGAACAGTTTTTTTCCGGTGTTTTCCATGGTGCGGTTTATATCCGGCAAAAATACGACCTAAAGTTAACAATCGCATGTTTATAATTTCTGCCCCTGTGCTGAAATAATACTTTTTTCATCGTTACATTTGGAATTGAACAAACCCGACGACATGCTGAAGAAGAAAGTGAAAGAAAAGAAGATCTTCGTACTCGACACCTCGGTGATCCTTTACAATCACAACGCCATTAAAAGTTTCGACGACAACGATGTGGCCATTCCGATCACCGTGCTTGAAGAGCTTGACAATTTCAAAAAGGGCAATGACACGATCAATTTCGAGGCGCGCGAATTCATCCGGATCATCGACAAACTGTCGAACCGGGCCACGCTGACACGTTGGATCTCCCTGGGGATGCCGAAGGGAGGAAAGTTCAAGGTGGTGATGAACGAGCAGAGCGAGCTGGATGCGGTGAAGGTTTTTGGCGAGAACAAACCCGATCACCGGATCCTCAACGCGGCGCTGGTCATGATGGCCGAGAACCCCCAGAAGAAGGTGATCCTTGTGTCGAAAGACGTGAACCTGAGGCTTAAAGCCAAGTCGCTGAACATCGTGGCCGAGGATTTTGAAACGGGGAAGATCAAAGATGTCGAAGGGCTTTACTCGGGCAAAACGATGATCGAGGGCCTTGACAAAACGATCATCGATATCATTTACGAGGCGGGCTGGTGCAACCCCGAGGATGTGGGGATCAAAAACCCGATCCCGAACCATTATTTCATTCTCAAGAACGGGAAGAGTTCGGTGCTGGCGTTTTACAACCCGGTTACCGGGCATATCGAAAAACTGGAAAAGAAGGGCTGTTACAAGATCCTGCCGAGGAATGCCGAGCAGGTATTCGCGCTGCACGCCATCCAGAACCCGGATGTGAAGCTGGTCACCCTGCAGGGCATTGCCGGTACCGGGAAGACCTTGCTGGCGCTGGCCGGGGCGCTGGAGCAGAAACGGAACTTCAAGCAGATCTACCTGGCACGGCCGGTGGTGCCCCTGAGCAACAAGGACATCGGGTATCTGCCGGGCGACATCAAGTCGAAGCTCGATCCCTATATGCAACCGTTGTGGGACAATCTGAAATTCATCCAGAACCAGTATAGCGAAAAGGATAAGGAGTACAAGGTACTTACCGAGGCTGTGGATAACGAGAAGTTGCTCATAACCCCCCTTGCCTACATTCGCGGCAGGAGCATCTCCAATGTCTGTTTCATCGTCGACGAAGCGCAGAACCTGACGCCGCACGAGGTGAAGACCATTATCACCAGGGCCGGCGAAGGGACCAAGATCATCTTCACCGGCGATATTTACCAGATTGACACACCTTATCTCGATGCACAGTCGAACGGTCTCTCGACCCTCATCGACAAGGTGAAAAAGCACGACATCTACGCACACATCAGGCTTGAGAAAGGCGAACGGTCTGAATTGGCGAACCTGGCCAACGACCTGCTGTAAAAGGTTTTGATATTTCCGGAATTCCTTTATTTTTGAAGAAATTTCATCCGATGGAATATCTGTACCTGTTTATTGTCATCGTCCTGATCATCCTGGCCATTTCCGACCTGGTGGTCGGTGTAAGCAACGATGCCGTCAACTTTGTGAATTCGGCCGTCGGTTCGCGGGCCGCAACATTCCGCACCATCATGATCATCGCTGCCTTGGGCGTCCTGGTGGGATCGACTTTTTCGAGCGGGATGATGGAGATCGCCCGGAAAGGGATCTTCAATCCGGAGCAGTTTTATTTCAATGAGATCATGATCATTTTCCTGGCCGTGATGATCACCGACGTGATCCTGCTCGATCTTTTCAATACGGCCGGATTGCCAACATCGACAACCGTCTCGCTTGTCTTTGAGTTACTGGGTGCCTCCGTTTGCATTTCGGCCATAAAGATCATCCAGCAGGAGGGGTCGCTGCAACAGTTTGCCCAGTATATCAACGCGGCAAAGGTCACCGCCATCATCACGGGTATTCTGATCTCGATCGCCATTGCCTTCACGGTTGGATCGGTGGTTCAATATTTTGTCAGGCTGATCTTCACCTTCAATTTTGAGAAAAAGATCAGGTACCTTGGGTCGGTATGGGGCGGCATTGCCATTTCGGTGATGGTCTATTTCCTTTTCATCAAGGGAGCAAAGGGCTCCTCGTTTCTGAGCAAGGACCTGGTTGAATGGTTCGTCAGCAATACCTTATTCATTCTTGGGGTGACCTTTGGCGGGGTCACCATTATCTTCCAGATACTCTACTGGTTGTTCAGGATCGATATCCTGAAACTTGTCGTACTTGCCGGGACATTTTGTCTGGCTATGGCCTTTGCAGGCAATGACCTGGTCAATTTCATCGGGGTTCCGCTGGCGGGGCTCGAAGCCTTCCAGGCGATGCAGGCATCCGGGGGAACGCCGGAAGCTTTTTCGATGGCGATGCTGTCGGATCCCGTGAAAACACCCACCCTCTTCCTGCTTCTGGCCGGCCTGGTCATGGTGCTGACCCTGTTTTTATCGAAAAAGGCCCGCACCGTAACGCAGACGGAGGTGAACCTGGCCAAGCAGGACGAAGGCGATGAGTCGTTCCAGTCATCGATCGTATCGCGGGGTATCGTGAACCTGTTCCTGATGTTGAATCAGGCGTTGCAGGTCATAACGCCGGGTTTCATTCAGCGATGGATTGACAGCAGGTTTAAAAAGCCAAAGAAGAAAAAGAAATGGAGAAAGGAGGACAGGCCTGCGTTTGACATGGTACGGGCCTCGGTGAACCTCATGGTGTCGAGTATCCTTATTGCCCTTGGGACGAGCCTGAAACTGCCCTTGTCGACAACCTATGTCACCTTCATGGTCGCGATGGGCACTTCGCTTTCCGACCGGGCCTGGGGGCGCGAATCAGCTGTTTACCGCGTCAACGGCGTGATCACCGTTGTGGGTGGATGGTTTTTCACCGCCTTCAGCGCCTTCACGGCGTCGTGTTTATTTGCCCTGGCCATTTATCATGGAGGGGCCTATGCCATCATTGCCCTGATTGTTGCTGCCCTGTTTTTCGCCTACCGCACCAACCTGTACCATAAGAACAAATTAACAGAGGAAAAAGCGGTTGAGACTTTGAATGCTGCCGGTTCGTCGGATCTTCAGGATCTTGCAGATTTAAGCAAAACCGGTATTGTTTCGGCATTGAAAAAGACCGAAGATCTTTATATTTCCATTCTTTCGTCGTTTGCACAGGATTCGAGGAAGAAACTGTACAAGCAGGAAAAGAAACTGAAGGAGCTGAACAGGGAGGTTAAACTGGTCAGGAAACATTTTTACGGTACCATCCAGACCTATGGTGATGCCACAGGTGCGGGTATCCACTTTCATGGTTACCAGCATCATCTCACTGAATTGTCAGGGTGTATCAACCGGATTTACAAACAGGTTTTCGATTACATGATCAACAGGCATCATCCCGTTCCTGAAGCCACGGCCGGTTCGCTGAAAGACATCAGCAGGCTGTTTTCCGAATTATTGCTCGATTGCAGCGCAAGGGTTTCCGAAAGCCGGTGGGAAGATCAGGAAGATTCTGTGCATCTGCAGCAAAAATTTAACAAATCCATTGAAAAGTTTAAAAAGGAGCAGGTGATCCAGATGCAGGAAAACGAATCGGGAACAAGGCTGAATATGCTCCTGCTCGATATAATGCAGGATACGTCGGATATGGTGACGCATGCGTCAAGGATGAGGGAGCTTCAGGCGGTTTTAACCCGTTCGGCTCCGAAAGAGTGACCCTGGTTCACTGTTCTTCGTAGATCACCGTCAACACGGTCTGCCCGACGATTTTAAGGGTTCCGGCATCGATTGCATCAAGGTTGTCCTTCGTGGTGTGCCAGTAAGGATAGAACCCGGTTTCGCTTTCGCGGTCGAGGTGGATGATGTTGATGGTAGGAATGTGCCTGATCCGGTTGATGGCCACATGGTCGTCGGTAATAAATCCTCCCTGTTCGTAAAGGAAAGAGGAGGAATAACCGATACGGCCGGCCGTGTTCCACACGTGTTTCAGGATATCGGAAGCGTATTGGGCGGAGATCCCCTCCATCAGGAATGTGGCGTTTCTGGCCCCCACCATGTCGAGCAGTATTCCGTATTTAGCGGTGTAGTCGGGCTTGTGCGGGTTGTTAGCCCAGTACTGCGATCCCAGTCCCCAGTGTTCGTCGGATTTATCACCCGGGTCTTCCTGGTGGGGACCGTAATCCTCGGCATCGAAGAGGAGGATGTCGATCCCGATGGGAGGGGGATTGAGCGCCAGTTGCCTGGCGACCTCCAGAAGCACTCCCACGCCGCTGGCTCCGTCGTTGGCCCCGTCGACTGGTTTCCGCCGGTTGGCCGGATCGGGGTCATGGTCGGCGTAGGGTCTCGAATCCCAGTGGGCACAAAGCAGGATCCTGTTTTTTGTTTCAGGCATCCAGCTGGCGATGATATTCTGAAAGTTCAGTGCTTTTTTGTTGTAGGCATACACCTGTCCTTTCTGAACAATCACATCGGAGGTGAACCGTTTCAGGGTGTTTTCGAGGTAAGCGGCACATTTCTTATGCGCCGGTGTATTGGGAACACGCGGACCGAATGACAGCTGCGCTTTGACGAACTGGTAGGCCGAATCGGCATTGAAAGCGGGCACTGCCACCCTGGGCTTTTCCGGAGGCGCCTGTTGCGTGGCCTTGGGTTGTTCACCCTGCTGGTTGCAGGCAGCTAAAAAAAGCAGAACAATTAATGGGATTATAAGATGTTTCATTTGTTTGTATCGGTTTTTCATTGTTCACCTTGCATGTACATGATGATCTCCCGGGATTGGCCCGAACAGGATCTAATGGACATTACATGATTGGTTTGTACTGGTTGATGAAGTTTTCATTGGGGCCGGATCGGATCAAATGTCAAGCCACCCGGCTGATTTTCCGAACGAACCCTGGAAGACGATCTCCCTGAGTTCCTTACGCACCCTGGGCTGAAGTTCCCGTTTTTTCAGGTTCTCGGGCAGCGAACCGGCATCGCCGATGTAACCCACGGCAGTGACTGTGAGCGGGGAGAAGTCGTCGGGAATATCAAAGAGCCGGGCCACGGCTTCCTGCGAAAAACCCCCCATCTGGTGCACAAAAAGTCCCTGGTGCATGGCTTCGAGGCTCAGATGCGCCAATGCCTGCCCGGTGTCATACTGGTAATAACCGCTTACGTTGCCGTCCCACGAAGAGATCTTGTTGGCCACGGCCAGTATCAGCACGGGAACTGCTTGGCACCAAACTTTATTTCCATCATCCAGCGAGGAATAGATTTTTTCCCAGGTCTCATCCGGTTTCAGACCGATGATGAAACGCCAGGGTTGTTCGTTGCCGCCGGAGGCCGACCACCGGGCCGCTTCGAGCATGCTGACCAGTTTTTCCTGCTCCACCGCTTTTTCAAGAAAAGCCCGGGGGCTCCATCTTTGTCTCGAAAGATCGTTAACGGGCCGGGAGGTGATGGCATCTTTATTCATGGCAATTATTTTTATAATACCAGTTTGAAACGGATTATCAGGTTGTTAACCGTCCGGCTTTTTTCCGGATAGCAAGAGCAACGGAGGCCGCGAACAGAAGGGCGGCAAGGTATGACATGAACCGGGCGATATAATCGCCATGTTCAACGTAGAATGTAATGGCATCATTGGCGTTGATGGTCTGTTTGATGGCGCCGGGCACCCAGTATCCGGTGGCCTGGTGTACATCGCCACGCTGGTCGATGAAGGCTGAGATGCCTGTGTTGGCAGACCGGGCGATGCTGCGGCGGGTTTCGATGGCCCGGAGATGGGCGAACGAGAAATGCTGCCTGTGTCCGGCGGTATTGCCCCACCACCCGTCGTTGGTGATGATGAACATGATGGCAGCCCCGTTTTTCACAAATTCACCGAAAAACTCCCCGAAGATCGACTCATAGCAGATCACAGGTCCGGCCCTGACGGTGTTGACGGTGGTGTAGATCTTGCGCTCGCTGTCCATCCCGAGGCTGCCGACGGTGCCGCCAAGATCGATCGCGTAGTTCTCAAGCCATTTGAAACCCCTGAAACTGGGCAGGATCTCAACGCCCGGGGTGAGTTTCGATTTATGATAAAGTTGCAGCGGATCACGGTTGTTGATCATAATGGCAGCGTTGTAGGCCACGTAATGGTTGTCGGTGTCGGTGAATTTCCGGGCCCAGCGGGGCAGCGGTTCACCCGGGGGGAGCTGGTAAAAGGTCGACCCGCCGATCAGCATGTTGAGCCCGGGCCATGCGGCCAGATAGGACTTTAACAGGCCGATGCTGGCGAAAGATGAGAGGTCGTTTTCCCACATGCTCTCCTGAATGGCCGATTCGGGCGCTACCACGAAGTTGGTGCTGCTGTCGAGCAGCGGCCTGGCAAGACCCACGATCCTGCCGATCACTTCCTGTGGCGGAAGCGAATACTGCTCGGAATAGGGATCGATGTTGGGCTGCACGACCACCACATTCACCGGGCGGGGGGTTTCGCTGTATCGCGAATAGATGACAAGTGATATAAAGATGGGAAGCAGAATCCAGCAAAGTGAAACAGCAGGGAGCAGGAAGGACGAAAACCTGGATTTCATGCCTGGAATTTCCGGAGATGACCCGCTCGTTATGAATTTTTTCACAAAGCCGAATACCAGGATATTCGCGACCAGCACCCAGAGTGTTCCCCCGAATGTGCCCGTGTATTCGTACCACTGAACCCATTTGTACCACGAGGCGAAGCCATTGCCGAGGTTAAGCCATGGCCAGTTCAGATCCCAGTTTAAATGAAGATACTCAAAGGCGATCCAGTAGGCCGTAAGGGCAAGATAGCCGGTCCATGCTTTCGGGAGCTTACTCCGGGTCCAGTGGAAAGCCTGGAAAACGATTGACATGAAGAGTGAGTTGAGCACAATGGCGAGCAGTGCTCCAACGAAAGTGGAATTGACAATCCACCAGGTAGTCAGGAGGTTCCAGATGAAAAACCCGGGATAGGAATAAAAGAGAGTGCTGAACCTGATAAATTTTTCCTTGTTCCGGCTGATGTGATCTTCGAGGAGGAGCAGCGGTACCAGGGCGATAAAGAGGAGCCCGGGAAATCCTCCGGCCGGCCAGGCCATGGAGAGGATCAGTCCCGATAAAAGGCTCAATCCAATAAGGTGAACTTTGCGGAGTTTCAAGCCGGAGAATTTCGATGGTCAGACTGCAAAGATAGGAAAAAAAGGGATAGTAACGCCTTGAGCGTGGACCGTGGACCGTGGGACGTGGGACGTAGGCAGTGGACCGTGGGATGTAGACCGTGGGACGTGGGCAGTGGACCGTGGGATGTAGACCGTGGGACGTGGGCGGTGGACCGTGGGCAGTGGAAGGGGGAAGGGAGAAGGGAGATAGGAGAAGGGGGAATTGACAATTGACAATGGACAATTGACAATGGACAATGAATTGAAAATTGAAAACGGAAAATTGAAAACGTAAAACGCGAAACGCGAAACCCCGTAAGGGGTGCCATTATTAATGCAAATTATCCATACTGGATTTCATTGAACCCTGAAGGGGTGATATAAAGATCTAAGATCATGAAATTTATGGTCTTTGTTGCATTCACCCCGTCGGGGTTACCCCACCCCGTCGGGGTCCCCCCACCCCGTCGGGGTTACCCCACCCCGTCGGGGTTACCCCACCCCGTCGGGGTGGAGGTTTTCGGGGTACCTGGTCATGAGGATCTTCCTGACCTCACGGTGGAGGATTTCGCGGAGGTCGTCGAGATGGGAGCCTGTAATGGCCGAGATGAAGATAGATGGGGTGTTTTCGCGGGCCATCCACATTCTCTCAAGTTCCGCAATCGTCATGTGTTCTTTTCTTGCAGGAAGCAGGTCGTCGGGATCGCGGTCGGCTGGTTTATAGCGGTCCGTTTTGTTGAAAACCATGATGGTGGGTTTGTCGGAAGCCCGGAGGTCGGAAAGGGTTTGCTTGACCACGCTTACCTGCTCTTCGACCGCGGGGTGGCTGATGTCGGCGACATGGATGAGGATGTCGGATTCGCGAACCTCGTCGAGGGTCGATTTGAACGATTCAACCAGCGCGTGCGGTAATTTCCTGATGAAGCCAACGGTATCGGAAAGCAGGAATGGTTGCCGGTGGATGACGACCTTCCGGACCGTAGTGTCGAGGGTGGCAAAAAGTTTGTCTTCGGCAAAAACGTCGGATTTGCTGAGCCTGTTCATGATGGTTGATTTGCCCACGTTGGTGTACCCAACGAGCGCCACGCGGATCATGTCGCGCCTGCTTTTCCGCTGGGTCGATTTCTGTTTGTCGATCTCGGCCAGTTTCTTTTTCAGCAGCGAGATCCGGTAACGCAGGATGCGACGGTCGGTTTCGATCTCCTGTTCGCCGGGCCCCCGAAGGCCGATCCCACCGCGCTGTTTTTCGAGATGGGTCCACATGCGGGTGAGGCGGGGAAGCAGGTACTCATTCTGGGCCAGTTCTACCTGGGTTCGGGCGTAAGATGTGCGGGCACGCCGGGCGAAGATGTCGAGTATCAGGTTGTTGCGATCGAGAATACGGCATTTCAGGACCCGTTCGATGTTACGCAGCTGACCAGGCGACAGTTCGTCATCGAAAATCACCATATCGGCCGTATTCACCTCCAGCCACTGCATGATCTCATGAAGTTTGCCGCTGCCGACATAGGTCCTGGGATCGGCATACTCCAGTTTCTGAATGAAACGGTGAACCGTAACACCACCGGCTGTTTCCACCAGGAAAGCAAGTTCATCCAGGTACTCCGCGGTGAGGTTCACCGGTTGTTTCGGGGTGGCCAATCCCACGAGGACCACTTTTTCTGGCACCCGGGCGGTATCAATCATATCAATATTTTTTAACTTTACGGATTGATAAAACGCAATCCGGAATACGCCATGCGGTTGTGGACCATATGGCCATGAACAAGGTTGCAAAATTATATCATCTATGAATACGGGGCAAAACATTTCCGGGAAGAACAACACCGGCGAAAACACAACCGGGAACCTGCCCGGCAATGTCAATGCGGATCTCCTCGAGGCAAGGTACCGGCTTATGTTCGAGTCGGCCAATGATGCCATTCTGCTGATGGACCGCGATGTGTTTATTGAATGCAATCCGAAAGCCCTGGAGATTTTCGGATGCACCCGGGATCAGATTGTGGGGAAATCGCCGGTTGTTTTTTCTCCGGAATTTCAACCCAATGGGAGATTGTCGACCGAACTGGCCATAGAAATGATCGAATCATCGCTTACAGGGAATAACCAGACTTTCGAGTGGACCCATATAAGGCCCGATGGTACAAGGTTCAAGGCCGAAGTGAGCCTGAATTCGATTCGGTTTGAAGGGAGTCGCATCCTCCAGGCTTCGGTCAGGGACGTTACGGCGCGCGACCGGCTGACCGATCGTCTTCGCAGGCTGAGTGACTGCATGTTGTCGTTTACCGCCGATCCCGGCAATAACCTGAACCTGCTGGTTACCCTGTGCGGAGAGATCTTCGGGGCCTACTTTGTGTTATATAACAGAATGGATGACGGTAAACTAAATCCAGCAGCCTGGTGGAATATTCCGGATGGATATGAGCCGGAGGCAGCATCCCTGGAAAGTTACTGCCATGAAATGATCGATGGCGATATGCACGAGGTTCAGATATTGAACGATCTGCAAAAAAGTCCTTACAGAAACCATCCCAATATTTTGAAGTATGGCCTTGCCACATGCCTGGGGATTGTTGTAAGGGTCGATAAAAAGCCGGTAGGCCTGATCTGTTCCGTATTCAGAGAAACATTCCATCCGGATGACCATGAGAAAAATTTCCTTTCTCTGATCGCCTCTGCCATTGGCGTGGAGGAGGAACGCAGGATATACCAGGATCAGCTGATGCGTTACGCAAATGATCTGAAGCTGATGAATGAGGCGAAGAATAAATTCTTTTCCATCATCAGCCATGATCTGAAGGGCCCTTTCAATGCCATCATGGGGTTCTCGGATATTCTCACAACGGAGTGGGATGATTATTCAGATGAAGAGCGGCGCCATTTTATCAGGAACATCTATAATTCGGCCTCCAACACCTTCAGGCTGGTTGAGAACCTGCTGGAGTGGGCCAGGACGCAGACCGGCCAATCGCAGATCAACCCGGTTCTGATCGACCTCAGTGTCCTTGCCAATGAGATGGTTATCCAGTTGCGCGAGTTGGCCGACCGAAAACAGATCAAGCTCTATCCCGCCATCAATTTCAATACGATGGTGTATGCCGACGAAAATATGTTGAAAACGGTTCTTCGAAACCTCCTGACGAATGCCATCAAGTTCACGATGCCGGGAGGAATGGTCACCGTCAGCAGCCGGTCAATCGCAGAGCCGGAGGGGAATAAGGCCATGGTGGAGGTCAGCGTGCGCGACAACGGAATCGGAATCCCACAGGAAATTCTTTCCAGGTTGTTTGTGATTGGCGAAAAGGTCAGCAGGCCGGGAACATCACAGGAGAAGGGAACCGGATTAGGACTGATCATATGCCGGGAATTTATCGAAAAAAACGGTGGTGCTATCCATGCGGAGAGCGAGGAAGGAAAAGGCAGCAGGTTTTATTTCAGGTTGCCGGAGGGGGAGGGTAAGTGATTGAATTCAAAATGCAAAATTCAAATGTCAAAATTCAAAATAGCGATTAGCGAATAGCGAATAGCGATAAGGGAGTTTTCCGTTTTCAATTTTCCGTTTTCAATTTTCAATTCATTGTCAATTGTCCATTGTCAATTGTCCATTCCCCCTTCTCCCTTCTCCCTTCCATCACTGTCACGCGTCACCCGTCACGCGTCACGTTCTTCAGAACGTCTTGAACCCGATGATCTCACGTACTTCCCTGACGGTTTTCGAGGCGGATGCGTGCGCTTTCTCGGCTCCCATGTTGGCCACCTTTTTCAGGTAGGCATTGTCGCCTGCGATCGAGAGCATCTTTTCCCTGAACGGGGTGGTGAAAGCGATGATATCTTCGGCAAGCTGTTTCTTCAGGTCACCGTAACGGATGGCACCGGCGTTGTACTGGTCGTTGAAAAATACGACCGTTTCGGGTTTCGAGAAATATTTCAGCAACTGAAAGAGGTTTTCCACTCCCTGTGATCTGGGCTGCGAAGGATCGGGCTGACCGGTGTCGGTAACGGCACGCATCACCTTTTTCCGGATGGTTTCGGGCGGATCGGCGAGGTATATGGCGCTGGTTTCATTGTCGGACTTCGACATTTTCAATCCGCCGTCAAGACCCGGGATCTTCACCAGGTTCTCGCCAAAATTATATGCGACAGGTTCCGGAAAGTAGTCGACTTTATATAGCCGGTTGAACCGGTTGGCGAAGGTCCTCGTCATTTCGAGGTGTTGTTCCTGGTCCTTGCCGACCGGTACCTGGTGCGCCCTGTGAATGATGATGTCGGCGGCCATCAGCGTGGGATAGGTGAGAAGGCCCGCGTTCACGTTCTGGGGCTGGCTACGGATCTTGTCTTTAAATGATGTACAGCGCTCAAGCTCCCCGATGTAGGCGTTCATGTTAAGGAGCAGGTAGAGTTCTGCGGTTTCCGGAAGGTCGCTCTGAATGTAGAGGGTGGCCTTTTCAGGATCGAGCCCGCAGGCCAGGAATTCGGTAAGCACTGTTTTAACATTTCCGTGAAGGTCGGAAGGGGTGGGATGGGTTGTAAGGGAGTGATAATCGGCAATGAAGAAAAAGCACTGGTTTTCCTCCTGCATTTTCACAAAACTCTTCAACGCCCCGAAATAGTTCCCAAGGTGCAGGTTACCGGTCGGCCTGATGCCGCTGACCACAATGTTCATTATTGATTGAATGATTGAATGATTGATTGATTGAATTTTTTCCCTGATGCCTAATGCCCAATGCCCATTGCCTAAATTTTTATTTCATCACCGTTTCTGTTAAAGAGGTGATATTCCAGGAAATGATAGGATGCTTTTTTACGGATGGTGATGAACTGGCCGAATTTGCGGTACCATTTCCACCAATATCCGAAGATCCCGCGGTTCAGGAAGGCATATACAAACGGGTGTACCATGAGGGTCAGTTTCTTTTCGTTCTGTTCCCTCACCAGGTACCCGATGTTGTTCTCGATGTCGTCGATAAACAGAACGGAAGGCCTGATTTCGCCGGTGCCATCGCAGGCCGGGCATTTCTCGAGGATCTGCACGTTCATTTCGGGGCGGACCCGCTGGCGTGTGATCTGGACCAGGCCGAACTTACTGGGAGGAAGGATCGAGTGTTTCGCACGGTCGCGCTTCATCTCTTCGCGAAGCTTATCGTAAAGTTTCCGCCGGTTCAGCCCCTGGGTCATGTCGATGAAATCGATCACGATGATGCCGCCCATATCGCGCAGACGCAACTGGCGGGCCACTTCGGTTGCCGCTTCGAGGTTGACTTCAAGGGCATTGGTCTCCTGATTCTGATCCTGGTTAACCCGGTGCCCGCTGTTGATGTCGATGACGTGCAGCGCTTCGGTATGTTCAATGACCAGGTAGGTACCGCTCCTGATCGTCACTACCTTCCCGAACGAGTTCTTGATCTGCTTGTCGATGCCGTATTGTTCGAATACGGGGATCCTTCCGGTGTGCAGTTTAACGATGCTGACCTTGTCGGGCACGATACGCTGGATGTAATTCCGTATCTCGTCGTACAGCACCGGGTCGTTGACCACGATGCTGTTGAACGTCTCGTTCAGCGCATCGCGCAGTATGGCCGAGGTGCGGTCGATCTCTCCGATGATCTTCTGAGGGGGTTTCGCCGTCGTCAGTTTCTGGGTAATCAGTTCCCATTTTTTATAGAGGGCCCTGAGGTCGGCATCAAGGTCGGCAACGAGTTTGTTTTCGGCCACCGTACGGATAATGATGCCGCAATTCTTCGGTTTGATGCTGGTGATCAGCCGCTTGAGGCGATTGCGTTCCTCGGCGCTCTTGATCTTTTGCGAAACGGAGATCTTATCAGAAAAGGGGATAAGCACCAGGTACCTTCCGGCAAAGGCAATTTCGGAGGTAACCCTCGGGCCTTTGGTGGAGATCGGTTCCTTGGCGATCTGGACCAGGATGTTCATGTTGGGCTTGAGCACCTGGGGGATCTTCCCGGTTTTCTGGATGTCTTCTTCGAATTCGAAATCGGCGAGCGTCAATGAGTTACCCTGTCCCGACTGACCGTGACGGATATACTTCAGCAACGACAAAACCTGGGGCCCGAGGTCCAGGTAATGCAAAAAAGCATCTTTCTCGTAACCAACATCTACAAAGGCAGCATTCAATCCCGGCATGATCTTTTTGATGCGGCCAAGATAGATATCGCCAACAGAGAATTCGTTGTTGGTCTTTTCCTTGTTTAATTCGACGAGAAGTTTGTCTTCAAGCAGGGCGATCTCAACCTCAGAAGAGGTTGAATTGATGATTAATTCCTTATTCACAGTGATTTCGTATTGGAACAACCGGTTTCAGAATTCCGGTTGCTGTGATGACTTAAGGAATTGCAGCAGCAGGCAAATTATTTCTTCTTATGTCTGTTCTTGCGCAGGCGTTTTTTACGCTTGTGCGTTGCCATCTTGTGTCTTTTTCTTTTTTTACCACTTGGCATAATAATGCGGCTTTGAAGTTATTATTTCACTTTTACGTGTGATTTAACTTTGTTTACGAAGGTCTTTGCCGGCTTGAACGACGGGATGTTGTGGGCGGGAATGATCAGCGTGGTGTTCTTTGAAATGTTTCTCCCTGTCTTTTCAGCTCTTTTCTTGATGATAA
>CAYYPH010000062.1:0-13987 GCA_964473485.1 uncultured Prolixibacteraceae bacterium
ATCAAGTACGGTTCTGTGAGAGGCTGGGGGTGAAACTCCCCCGGCCTACTCGACTTTGAGCAGAATACAACCACAGGTTTGAGGTGTTTAAATGAGCATGAATTCGAAAAAATATTTTCTTCTCTTCATATTTAGCCTCTGGGGAACCTTAGCGGGATTCTCACAAACCATAACCAATGTTGGTACTGATTTTTGGATTGCATTTCCACCTAATAGTGGCCCAAACCTACAAATAAAGCTATTTATTTCATCCAACTATTCAACCAGTGGATTTGTTTCCTCTGTTTTTCCAGGGGTCAATCAAAGTTTCACTGTTACTCCTGGAATTGTCACACAATTGACCATTCCTTCCGGAGTTCAACTTGTTGATGGTACGGAGGACAAAGGGATTCACGTTACATCTAACGATCCGATTTCATTGTATGGAGTGAATACTGCCGTAGCAAGCGCTGACGCCTATCTCGCTTTACCAGTCAATGCATTAGGACTGGATTACAGGATTGTAACCTATGCAACGACTTTCAATACATCGGCACCCTCCAGTTTCAGTGTTGTGTCCATTCAAGAAGGAACGGAATTATCTGTATTCAACCACCAGACAAATTCTACGTCAATAGTTCAATTGCATGTTGGGCAAACGTATCATGTAAGGGGGATAAACATGGATGATGATATGACGGGTTCCAGGGTACAATCGAATGTTCCGGTTGCAGTATTCGGATCGGCTCCCCTTGTATACCTTCCGGCAGGATGTGCCGCCGGTGATCATATTATAGAACAAATGTTTCCGTATTATTCCTGGGGGAAAAATTTCGTGACTGTTTCTTTAGCCGGACGAGACGCCAGTGGTGATGTTTTCAGGATTGTGGCGGCTGAGGATGCAACCAATATTTCTATCAACGGCACTGCAACGGCAACAATTAATGCAGGTGATTACTTTGAAACGGATCTTACAGGGAATAACGTTATTACCACTTCAAAAGCAACAATGCTTGCCCAGTTTGCAAAGGGAGAATACTGTACTGGCATGATTACAGGTGATCCGATGATGATGTTAATTCCACCGAGAGAGCAGTTTTTAACAAATTATACAATCTCAACGGTCGATGGTTTTTCGAGTTGGGTTAATATAGTTGCTCCAGACTATGCAATTGGGAGCATTTACCAGGATGGAGTCTTAATTCCCACCTCTGCTTTCAGCCCCGTACCATCAACCACCTGGTTTGGTGCACAAAGACCAGTCACGCCCGGTTCTCATACATTTACAAGTTTAAGTCCATTCGGAGTATTTGTGTACGGATGGCAGGCAACAAATGCATACGGTTATCCGGGCGGATGCTCACTTTCGCAAATAGGAACAGTCAGCACTGTGACTATTTCACCACCGACTACAAGCGGAGTCCTTAATGTTTCAACACTCTGTTTTACTGCACATGTTCAAGATAATTTATCAAATCCGGTGGCAGGGGTGCTTGTAAATTTCAACATCAGCGGAATCAGCAACATTACCGGCACTGCCTATACCGACGCCCTTGGAAATGCGCAGTACTGCTATTCACGAACAGGAACAATCACAGGAACAGACAACATATTTGCAGAATGTTTCGGAATTACCTCAACTACCTCCACCGCCATTTGGACTTTAACTCCATTGTGCATAAATCCTACCAACAGTGGCAGTATCGGCAGCAGTCAATCAGGATGTGGTAGCTTTACCCCCACTCCCTTGATAAGCATCACCCTTCCATCGGGATATTCAGGGACCCTTGAATATAAATGGCAACAGTCAACAACCAGTAGTGTTGCCGGATTCAGCGATATAACAGGAAGCAATTTCCCGGATTATACACCAGGAACATTGACCCAAACCACCTGGTACAGGCGAATCGCCAGGGTAAATTGCATGAGTGACTGGATTGGCGCGGCAGTAACAGAAGCTTTGGAGATGACAGTTAACACACCTGCAACTCCTTCTGTGGTTATAACTGCTGATTTGCCTCAGGTATGTGCCGGATCAACTGTAACTTTCACGGCAACTGTTGTCAATGGGGGAACCTCACCAGGATATCAATGGAAGGTGAACGGAACCAATGCAGGTACAAGCACTCCTGTATATTCTTATGTTCCACTGAATGGGGATCAGATAACATGTTTAGTCGCATCAAGTATGACTTGCACCACGAGTAATCCGGTTACTTCCAATACCATAACCATGATTGTAAACCCGATACTTCCTGTGAGTGTAATAATAACCTCATCGGCTAACCCGGTATGTTCGGGCACTCCGGTTACATTTACGGCTGCCCCTGTAAATGGAGGATCGACGCCTGGCTATCAATGGAAAGTGAATTCAATCAATGTAATCAATGCAAACAATGCAATATTCACATACACACCGGTTAATGGAGATATTGTTCAATGTGTGCTTACTTCATCGAATACAGTTTGTACTTTTAACAACCCGGCATCCTCGAATGTTATTACGATGATGGTTAATCCGGTTTTGCCGGTCAGTGTTACCATTTCACTAAATGCCAATCCAATTTGCACGGGAAATCCGGTTACCTTCACTGCGACACCGGTCAATGGCGGAACCAGCCCTGGCTATCAATGGAAAATCAATGCAATCAATGTAATCAATGCAACCAATGCAGTTTTTAGCTATGCGCCTGTGAATGGAGATGTCGTAACCTGTTCACTGTTATCATCAGAGACATGTACCTCTGGAAATCCTGCATTATCAAACCCGATTACCATGGTGGTGAATGCGAACCTTCCTGCAGGAATTACAATTGCTGCTTCAGCCAATCCATTCTGCCCTGGATCGGCGGTTAATTTTACGGCTACGCCGGTTAACGGAGGATCGAATCCATCCTATCAATGGAAGGTGAATGGAATAAATGCGGGCACCAATTCATCCAGCTTTTCTTATGTTCCGGCAAACAATGACAGTGTGCGATGTGTTATAAATTCAAACCTGAGTTGTGTTTCCGGAAATCCGGCCAGTTCAGCAAAGATCATCATGATCGGTACGCTGGCTCCGAGTGTCGCTTTTTCTGCTTGTTTCGACACCATTACTACCGTCAATGCAAAACCTTTCCAGCTCAAAGGCGGGCTTCCCATTGGTGGCACCTATTCCGGACCGGGGGTTAACTCGTCAACCGGGATCTTTACCCCTTCCGTTGCAGGGATCGGCGTAAAAACAATCAATTATTCCTACATCAATGTGCATGATTGTGGCGCGAGCAAGTCGAAATCGATCGTGGTACAACTCTCTCCATCATTTACCTGTGGAGGCAATTTTACAGATACGAGGGATAACAAGGTGTATCCAACCGTTCAGATTGGCACGCAATGCTGGATGCAAACGAACCTCGGATACGGAACAGAAATTTCATCCAACATTCCCCAAACCGACAACTGCATCCCGGAAAAATACTCCCGTCACGTGTCATCTGTCACGCGTCACGACTTTTATCAGTGGGACGAACTCATGCAATACCAAACCGCCGAGGGATCGCAGGGGTTATGCCCGCCGGGATGGCATGTGCCAACAGAATCTGAGTGGACAACCTTGATGAACTATTACCTGGGCAACGGACGTGCGGGAAGACCTTTGCAGGATACCGTTATAAACGGGTTCAAGGCTTTGAGGAGTGGCGTATTCTATTTGAACTCAAGCTGGAGCTTTCTGGATTTTGCAACGATGTTTTGGTCTTCAACCCTGTCAGGGTACACCCACCCCGACGGGGTCCCCCCACCCCGACAGGGTCTCCCCACCCCGACGGGGTCTAACCGGGCTCTGGCACACGGGATGAATTTGCACAATTTTTCGGTGTCGTTGTATCCGGCATCAAGGGGGAACGCGTTTGGGGTGAGGTGTTTGAAGGATTCTCAATAATAATGATAAAAGATTCATTTTGTACATTAGCATGTGTTTAAGTATCCATAACTTTTCCTTACTTCCATGGCAAAATCTGTCCGTCGGCTGTCCCTTTTATCCCGGATCGGGATCCCGCTTTTCATCTTATGTACAGTCTTCTCTGAGGGGATTTTAGCCCAGTGGGCCGTCAAAAACCCGGTTCCCCCGGCGGAACCTTTGTATTCGGTATGTCTCACCGGTGAAAATACCGCTTATGCCGCAGGATTGCACGGGACGATCCTGAAGACCTCCGATGGCGGGATGAACTGGGCCTCCCTCAATACCGGAACCGTCACCCTGCTGAAGTCGGTTGATTTTCCTTCGGTAACGATCGGTTACGCGGTCGGCAGCAATGGCGTCATCCTGAAGACGACGGATGCCGGGATCACCTGGAACGCACTGAATTCAGGCGTTCAGAATGAACTTCGCGCTGCCTTTTTCCTCAATGAATCCCTTGGATATGTATCGGGTAACTATGGCATGATTCTGAAGACGACCGACGGCGGTAACACCTGGAACCAGTGTCACTGGAGCGGGGCTGCCGACCTGGAATCGCTGTTCTTCCTGGATGATCAGGTTGGCTGGGCCTGCGGACAGGACGGGATGATCATTAAAACCGCCAATGGCGGACTGGGCTGGACCATCCAGGCCTATAACATCGCAGGATCCCTGGCTTCCGTCTGGTTCACCGATCCGATGAACGGAGTCGCGGTGGGGGAGACCAAATCGCCGTTTAATTTCATGGTCAGGACGACCGACGGCGGTGCAACCTGGACCGAGGTGCCGATGGGCACCGGGCTGTGGGATAACGGGTTGCAGTCGGTCGTTTTTACCTCGGCCGACACGGGACTTGTATCGGGATGTGGCGGACGGATCCTGAAGACGACCGATGGGGGGATCACCTGGATGAATAAACCTTCTGGGACCGGTGTCACCCTTAATTCCCTCTCTTTTGCCGATGGGCATGCAGGTTTTGCGGTCGGAGACGGCGGAATGTTGATGAAAACCAGCAATGGCGGAGAAACCTGGTCCGGAACACAGTCAGGTCCCACGCCGGATATTAACGCGATCACATTTACCACAAGTTTAAAAGGATACGCGGTAGGTGAGAAGATGGTGCTGACTACTTCAGATGGCGGCGAACGATGGCAAACCGGGTTTACAAGTTCATTCGATGAGATGACCGACATCGTATTCATGGATGAAGATACGGGCATCATCTCCGCTTATTATTTCTACTGGCATTATCACATGGCAGCCTTTCTGAGGACTACTGACGGGGGAACGAATTGGGAGACGATTGGAACGGGTCTTTCCGGATGGCCTGTCAAATGCTCTTTCCCGGATCATGATACAGGGTATGCCGCTGATTATTTCGGAAGCATTTTAAAAACGAATGATGCCGGGAAAAGTTGGTTCAGGGCGTGGAACGGAACCGAATCACGGCTGTTGCGCGGGATTTTTTTCATGGATCCTCAGATTGGATATGCTGTCGGCAATGTTTACGAAACAGGCCGGATCATCCGCACCATCGATGGAGGATCCACATGGACGGTAGCGGCCGACTTTGCCGGAAAGGTACTGAATGCGGTATGGTTTACCGACCCTTTACACGGGGTCGTGGTCGGCGAGGGAGGGGTCATCTTTAGAACACAGGATGGCGGAAACAACTGGATACAGTATTTACCCCTCCTGGTGATCGAGGATTTGTATGCCATACACTTTCCCGATGCGCAAACCGGCTATATCTGCGGGGAGGGGGGGATCGTTCTGAAGACTGAGAACGGCGGGCTTACCTGGCACTATATGAACCCCACCGGTCAGTCGCTTTACTCGGCCTGGTTCCTCAATGCCAGCGTTGGATTTGTGGCCGGAAACGGCGGGGCCATCCTGAAAACGACCAACGGAGGTGGTGTTTCGATGGAGGAGCTTGTCCCGGTTGCAGCCACCGGACTGATCCTTTATCCCAATCCGGCCAGGGGAACAATTTCCGTCGAAATGCGCCAGCCGGTAAGGGGAGATGTCGATCTGACCATCTGCGAAATCACCGGCCGGAAAGTAGTCTCACGCCGTTTCCATGACCTGCAGCGCTTTGACCTGGATATTCACCACCTGCCTGCGGGTATTTACCTGGTCAGGGCACAAAGCAACAAGGGCTTGGAAACCGGGAAGGTCGTGGTGTACTGATCCAATCCTGGTGGCTCCAGGATACCATTAAGATACATTCTGACAAGAGGGTGCTCCCGAGATGCTCTCGGAGTATTCGGGAGATGTTACCGTTAAAATGAGATGCCTACAGAAGGCCATCGCGACCCGTTACAGCGGAATGTTCCGGGAGGCCGTATGACCGGGAATGTCGATGGCCGTCACCTGCAGCATGGCCCCGTTCAGGTCGGGGATGAAGGATCCGGTCTGGTATGACCATTCGTCGCCCCGGTTGACCGATCCGGCCTGGCCCGATTCAAGGACCTGGCCTGTTGCCGAGACAATGGAAACGGTGACCGACTTCACAGGGACGATGTTATCGATCCGGATGTTGAACCGGAATCCACGCTGTCCTTCGTAACCGGACACATCAACGCCGGATATCACTGCCGGGTGGAAAAAGTCCTTGATGTACATGGAATTCGCACTGCAGGTGCCGGTGGCTGCACGCTCGTAAACCGTACGGATCTCCGGGTTTGCGAGTGCGATCTGGGCAGAAAGGACGGCCTGCCTGAACTTCCTGTTTTGTTCAGGCAAGGGCTCATTCGCCTTTCTTTTCTTTTTCACCGGACACCGTTGAATGACCTCCCTGCCATTCAGGACCCGTTTGTAGAATCCCGTATCGCCGAGTTTTCCGGTAAACTCCGAAAAAACGCCCTTTTTATTATTTTTCATGATGATGCAAACCTCTCACGCATCAGGAATTTCTTGTCATTCGTCACGAATACCTGTCAACCTTCACGAAACGCTCATCCACTACTTGTCCGCCAGTCCGCTTGCCCACTTGTCCGCTTGCTCACTTGTCAACAAGTCAGCTTGCCCGCTTGTCTGCTTGTTCCTTTGTCCATTTGTCACTGATACCCCAACCTTGCCAGGATCCCGTTGAGGTAGTTATCCACTCCCGGATCGCCTTCCAACGGCGCCCAGGAGGCAAAGTTCTTGTCGTCGATCGGGTCGTAAGGACCGTTCTTTACTTCGTAGACCGTGGTTCCGCTTTCGAGTGCGATGATGGTGTGGAAGGTCCGGGGAGCGATCTCCACGCCGTAATTGCCATTCAGAGGGTCGAGCAGGATATGGTCGGCCACAGAACCGTCGGAGTTGAATTCAACCACTACCATCCGGCCCTTCAGCAGGATAAAGGCCTCTACCTTGTCGGGATCTTCATGCTTGTGCGGACGGATGTACGATAAAGGTTCCATCACGTTGAGCAACCGCTGCAGGGGATCCGACAACACCGGGTGAAAGTTGTGATTCATCCTCCGGCGCGGAGAGAGGCGGGCCTTTTCACCGACAGCGTTGATGAGGTTTTGGTCGATTTTTTTCATGGGACAAAGGTAATGTAAACTACAATTGACCATGATTTATGGAACCGTTTAAATAAATCATAAGACGTAATGTGGGGTATTGCTGGTTTAGGCATCGCTGTCAGAATTCAGAAACCTATGAAGTGTCAAATTTAACAATGGAATTTTATTAATTTTGGCATTGTCCACTGACTCTGCATGAACATGAAGTTGAATTTCTTTCTTTTTCTTTCGATCCTCTGCATATTCTGCCATTGCAATAATGCTGAAAAAAGGGGTAAGCTGGCCAGTGAGGGAGATGCTGCCGGAAATCTCATTGATTCGGTGTACCGGCTCTGCAAAATGGCTGATTCAACCCGCGTGATCAATAATGTCCTCTCTAAAAGCATGGCGAATAAGGCGATGAAGTTGGCTTCAGGAATAAACACACCCAAGGCACTGGCAATGGCATACCGGGCGCTGGGAATGGCTTGTTTTGACCATCAGGACGATTCGGCTTTTGTCTTCCTGAACAGAGCGCTGAGGATTGCCGATAGCGCCAACCTTCCAGAAATCAAGCGTGCGGCGATGTTTAACCTGGCTAGACTGAACAGCAGAATCTATAATTACAGGCAGGCATTAATCTTGCTCGATTCGGTTATTAATGACTCCAGGGTTCATGACGATTACATCAGTTTATCGAATGCATACAATTCCCGTGGCGTTGTTTATGCTGATTTACGCGATTCGGTAAATGCCAGGAAGTCATTTGAAATGGCATATGCGATAGCTGAGAAGCATCAACTCTACAGCCAGCAGGGCAGCGCATTGGCCAACCTTGCGATTAAAGAAACCGACGCAAATAGAGCTATCGAATTGTACCGCCGGGCGATACTACTTTTACGAAGATCATTTCATGCGGATAACAATGAAGAAATAGGATCCATAACAATCAACATCGGGATAAAACACCCAAACACTGACTCCGCAATAGCCTACCTGAAAGAGGGATTGGACATCGCGCGGACCGGAAACTTTCCCTTACTGGAGGCTGTTTCCTATAACATCATGGCTTATAAATACCTGGATAAAAAGGATCCCGGAACGGCTGAGAAATGTGTCACCGAACACATGATCCCTCTTATTCCGAAGCTTAAGAATCCGGAACTGATCTCAATGGTTTATGACACCTACGCCGATGTTCTTGCCTTCAGCGGGAAATTCAAGGATGCGTTCAAAAACCAGAAAATCGCGTTTAATGCGAAAAGCAGGTCCGAAAGCGAAAAAGTCACTGGCGATGTCCTGCTGCTGGCAGGCATGCTTGAATTGAAGAATAAGGAATCGACCATTTCGGAGAAGGAGATTGCTTTGCAACGTCAGGAACTTGCCCTAAGGCAGATGAGGTTTTGGTTATTGACAGCAATTCTTGCCATTGTGATTTCAATTTCATTCATGGTTTGGTTTCGTACCAGAACAAAAATGAAAATACAACACGAAAAGTTGAAATCAGCCAGAATGATTCTGGAAATCGAAGAAAAGGAGAAAAACAGGCTTGCAAGGGAACTTCATGACACTGTCGGACACCTGATCCAGATTATCACAACACGCTTCTCTGGGAGAAACGATCAGGAATGGAAAGATAGTCATGACATATCAATAAGGATGCAGGAATTAGGCGAAATTATTCGAAATATTTCACATCGCATGAACAGTGGCATGGTCGAAAAATTTACCATGGAAGAGTTGCTGACCGGGTTATGTGAGGATTTTCGATCATTGACCGGTATAAAACTGGATTATCGCATTCCTGCCTTTTCCCATCCATTTTCCTTTGAGATAAAATTGCATGTTTCGCGTATCCTGCAGGAATTGCTGACAAATGGTTCAAAGTACGCACCGGATGCACAGATTCTGATTTCATTCGCTCTGGTCGATGAAAAACTGCTGTTCCATTATCATGATGATGGCCCCGGTTTTGAAACTGGAAGCGCCAGGGAACATTCCATGGGCATATTGAACATCAGAGAACGAGTGACTCTTTTAGAAGGCGAATTCAAGCTTCAATCATTGCCAGGAAAAGGGACGATATGGGACTTTACGATCCCATTGACCTGAAATTATTACGAACCAGGGAGGTATTATGATCAGATTATTTGTTATCGAGGATCACCCGATCATCGTTTCAGGATTGCGGAATATGTTCCGCCCCGGCCGTGACAAGGTCGAGATTGCAGCCACCGCTGCCGACCTCTCAGATGCGCTGAAATTCGAAAAAAGTGACGATTTCGATGTTATTCTGCTCGACTTGTGGTTGCCGGCCGGCGATCCGGAGAGCAACATCAGCGTCCTGATGAATAGATTTCCCGGAAAACCAATCGTAATCTATACTTCCGAATCCTCCTTTCAATGGCAGCGAAAGATGTTCAAATCAGGTGCCTCAGCTTACCTTATAAAAACAGCTGATAAAACAGACATTAAGGCAACCCTGGAAAGGGTCAGTGCAGGCGAGACGGTCTTCTCTTATCCTATACAACAATATAATGCTAAAAAAGCTGTCCTGGATTCAGAGTATCTATCAATAGGCTTAACGACTGATCAGCAACAAATTATCAACCTTCTATCCGAAGGTCAATCATTAAAACAGATCGCTGGTAAACAAGGGAAAAGCGTGTCATCCATTGAAAAAGCGCTGAAACAACTTCGAAAGAAATTTGAGGCTGAAAGCAATGTTGAACTTGTCAAGATTTTATTATTCTCACAAAAAACATGATTTTTTTTGAAATAAAGTTCCGTAAGGCGACTTATCCCGTGTGCGCTTGAAACGCCACATGATTCCGTCAACATTTGCACAATCAATAAATTAATTTAGTTGATGCTGGAGAGATTCCGATTTTCGGAAGAGGAAATTATCTGAAAAAAGGAATGCCAGGACAGTGGTATATTTCCTATCTTAGCTGCTAACCTTATTTCTGAGGTGACGATAAAAACGGTTGTCGTGAAGGCTGATTATAGCGAAATCGATGATGGAAGCCGGTCGTGATCCTGACGCCAAAATAACAAAATTATGAAAAACCTCCTGGCTGGATTGTGTATATTGATGGCACAACTCCTTTATTCCCAATTACCCGGAACCTTGGATGCCACATTTGGCATTGGTGGAATCGTGCAGAATCCTGCAGGCACGGTTAATACCTCCTCCAAGGTGGTACTGGTGCAGCCTGATGGAAAAATCATCCTTGCCGGGGAGACCTTCGATGTACATCCGGGATATGATATTGTTCTTGCCAGGTTTCATCCCGACGGGTCTCCGGATCCGACATTCGGAACCAATGGAATGAACCTTACCGAAACACCTGGTATGACCACCTTCATATTCTCCGCGACTTTGCTCCCGGATGGAAAGATTTTGCTGGCTGGCAGTTCTTCGCCTGTCAGTACCATGAACACTGGCTGTTGTTTCCTGGCACGGTTCTCTTCAGAAGGTATCCTTGACAGTTCATTCGGAGTTAATGGATTTGTATTCGACTGGATCACCAACAATTCGGAGATTTATGCCATTTCTCTTCAATCAGATGGCAAAATTGTTGCCGCAGGATCCAGTCAAAATGCTGCGTTATTGCCTGTCGCAACAATAATACGATACGATCATTCGGGCCAGCATGACCTTTCCTTTGGAACAAACGGAGTCGTCATTACACAAACAAGTCCATTTTTCTGTCAGTACACTTCGGTTGAATGGATGCCTGATGGCAGGATCATGGCCGCCGGCAGCTCTTCTTACAACAATCAGCCAAACATGACTTGTTTTCTGGTAACAAGATACCTTCAGGACGGTTCGCCGGATCCTTCATTCGGGAATAATGGCATCGATTTATCGGGTAAGCTTGGCCCGATTTCCTTTTCTTTCGGAATAAAAATCCTGGATAACGGCAAGATCATCCTGGCAGGCCGGCGTGTGGATGATGAAGGTGGTTTTGCAGTTGCAAGATACCAGTCTGGAGGAGGATTAGATACGGATTTTGGGGCCAATGGATCGGTGAGCACAGCCATCGGAAATCCGCTTAAAGATCTTGGCAGGACTATGACCGTGCAACCCGATGGAAAAATACTTGTGGCAGGCATTACCTATCCTTTGGATAATACTGCCCCACGCCTGGCGCTTTTGAGATACGAACCAACTGGTACCTTGGACAACCAGTTTGGGACCAATGGTGTATCGGTTATTGACATGGGGCAAACCAAGAATTATGCCTATAGTATTGCATTGCAACCGGACGGAAAGATACTGGTCTCGTCAGGCTATTATCAGGGTGTTGGATCCAATGACCTCTCTGTGGCAAGGTTTCACGGTGGCGATACCCTTGTGAGCATTGAAAAAGAATCAGAAAAAGCCTTTTTAGCTCTATATCCCAATCCAGCCTCAGAAAATTTGACCATGTTGATTCCCGATGATCTATCCGGAGGAATAGTAACAATCTATAGCTTAGAAGGGCAGGCAATTTTGGCCCGGCGGTTGTGTTCACCTATATTGACTATCAATCTGGCAGAATTCGCTCCCGGAGTTTACATGATCCATTATCAGGCAGACCGGAGGTCAATTATCTCAAAATTCATCAGGGAATGAATGAGTGATTTACCCTAATGGCTATTGGCTAATGGCTAATCCCTGATTTTGAATTTTGACATTTGACATTTGAATTTTGAATTTATTCCTTCCCTCCCCCGTTTTCCATTTTCAATTATCAATTGTCCATTATCAATTACTCCCTAAGTTTCTTATACTTTATCCTGTGCGGCCCGGTATCGCCAAGACGTTTTTTCTTGTTTTCTTCGTAATCGGAGTATGATCCTTCGAAGAAATACATCTGCGAGTCTCCCTCGAAGGCGAGGATGTGGGTGGCGATGCGGTCTAAGAACCAGCGGTCGTGCGAGATCACCACGGCGCAGCCGGCAAAATTTTCAAGACCCTCCTCCAACGCACGCAGGGTGTTCACATCAATGTCGTTGGTGGGCTCGTCGAGCAGCAGCACGTTGGCCTCCTCTTTCAACGTGAGGGCCAGGTGCAGCCGGTTGCGCTCGCCGCCCGACAGCATCCCGCACTTCTTCTCCTGGTCGGCGCCGCTGAAGTTGAACCTTGCTACATAAGCGCGGGCGCTCATGGTGCGGCCGCCGATCTGCATGTTTTCGGCGCCTCCCGAGATGACCTGGAAAACGGTTTTTTCCGGGTCGATGGCGGTGTGGCTCTGGTCGACATAGCCGATCTTTACGGTATCGCCCACGCTGAAGGTGCCCGAGACCGGCTGTTCGGCTCCCATGATCATGCGGAACAGGGTCGTCTTGCCCGCCCCGTTGGGACCGATCACGCCGACAATGCCGGCGGGGGGGAGGGTGAAGCTCAGATCTTCGAACAGGAGTTTGTCGCCGAACGACTTGGAGACCCCGATCGCCTCGATGACTTTGGTCCCCAGGCGCGGACCGTTGGGGATGAACAACTCCAGCCGCTCTTCCTTCTCCCTGACATCCTCGCTCATCATGCGTTCGTAGGCAGAGAGACGTGCCTTGCCTTTGGCCTGGCGTGCCTTGGGCGACATGCGCACCCATTCGAGCTCGCGTTCGAGGGTCTTGCGGCGTTTGCTCTCCATCTTCTCCTCCATGGCCAGCCGGTTCGACTTCTGCTCGAGCCATGAGGTGTAGTTGCCCTGCCATGGGATGCCTTCGCCGCGGTCGAGTTCGAGGATCCAGCCGGCCACGTTGTCGAGGAAGTAGCGGTCGTGGGTGATGGCGATGACCGTGCCCTTGTACTGCTGAAGATGCATCTCAAGCCACTCCACCGACTCGGCGTCGAGGTGGTTGGTAGGCTCGTCGAGCAGCAGGATGTCGGGTTCCTGGAGCAGGAGGCGGCACAGGGCCACCCGGCGACGTTCTCCGCCCGAGAGGTTGACCACCGGTGAATCGGGCTCGGGACAACGCAAGGCGTCCATGGCCCGTTCCAGCTTGCTGTCGAGTTCCCAGGCGCCGTGCTGATCGAGCAGTTCGGTGAGTTCTCCCTGCCGTTTGATGAGCTTGTCCATCTCGTCGTCGGTCATGGGCTCGGCGAATTTGTTGTTCACCTCCTCGTACTCCTTCAGCAGGGCAACCACCTCCGCAGCTCCTTCCTCAACAATTTGCCTTACGGTTTTCGTGTTGTCGAGCTGCGGGTCCTGTTCGAGGTATCCCACCGAATACCCCGGGGAGAATACCACCTGTCCCTGGAACGACTTCTCAACGCCGGCGATGATCTTGAGCAGCGTCGACTTGCCGCTGCCGTTCAACCCGATGATGCCGATTTTGGCGCCGTAGAAAAAGGAGAGGTAGATGTTTTTCAACACCTGCTTGTGTGGCGGGAAGGTCTTGGAGACGCCCACCATGCTGAAGATGATTTTTTTATCGTCGGACATGGAATGTTAGTTCAAAATTCAAAATTTAAATGTCAAAATTCAAAATAAGTGATTAGTGATTAGGGATTAGCGAATAGGGAGGTTACGTTTTCAATTTTCCATTTTCAATTGTCAATTGTCAATTGTCAATTGTCAATTCT
>CAYYPH010000063.1:0-13718 GCA_964473485.1 uncultured Prolixibacteraceae bacterium
TTTTCAATTTTCCGTTTTCAATTTTCAATTCATTGTCAATTGTCAATTGTCAATTTTCTACTGCCTACTGCCTATTTCCTATTGCCTGCCCTTAGTACCTGTCAAGGCAATTCAGGTCGGTGAAGGCAACTTTCAGGCGTTCAACCATTGATTTTTCGCCTTCACGCAGCCAGACGCGCGGATCGTAGAATTTTTTATTCGGTTTGTCTTCCCCTTCCGGGTTGCCGATCTGTCCCTGGAGATATCCTTCATTCTTTTTGTAATAGTTCAGGATCCCTGCCCAGAAGGCCCATTGGGTATCGGTATCGATGTTCATTTTCACCACGCCGTAACCGATGGCCTCGGAGATCTTTTCGGGTTCGGAACCGGAACCGCCGTGAAAAACAAAATTGACGGGATTTTCCGAGGTGTTGAATTTCTTCTGAATGTAAACCTGGGAGTTGTGCAAAATGATGGGTTCGAGCTTCACGTTGCCGGGCTTGTAAACCCCGTGAACATTTCCAAAAGAGGCGGCAATGGTGAAATTGGGGCTGACCTTCATCAGTTCTTCGTAGGCATGTGCCACATGTTCGGGCTGTGTGTAGAGCTTTGAGCTGTCGATGCCGGTATTGTCCACGCCATCCTCTTCACCTCCGGTTACGCCCAGCTCAATCTCAAGGGTCATTCCCATTTTACTCATCCGTTCAAGATATCGTTTGGAGATTTCAATGTTCTCCTCCAGGGGCTCCTCGCTCAGGTCGAGCATATGCGAACTGAACAAAGGTTTACCGTGTTTGGAATAAAACTTTTCGCCGGCATCAAGCAGTCCGTCGATCCATGGCAGCAGTTTTTTCGCTGCGTGATCGGTGTGAATGATCACCGGAATTTCATAAAGTTCGGCGATTTCATGGATGTGTTGAGCTCCTGAGATACTTCCTTTAATGGCAATCTTTTCGTTTTCATTTTTCAACGACTTGCCGGCATAGAAAACGCCGCCACCGTTTGAAAACTGGATGATCACCGGTGAGTTTACCACCTTTGCTGCTTCCATCACCGCATTTACCGAATCAGTTCCCACCACGTTCACGGCAGGGATGGCAAATTTATTGGCCCGGGCAATCCTGAATATCTCCTGAACGGCGTTGCCTGTGGCGACGCCGGGAGCTACCTTATGACTTATTTTTTCTGACATACAATGAACTATTTAAAGGTTTTGAGAGATCAAAAGTAGCGATTTCCGGTTTATCCTGACATTTTTTCGCACCGTGGAAGCAAAAATTGCGGGTTTTGCACTTTCTTTTGTACCTTTGCCAACCCATAAAGATACGTTCTTACGGTATTGCGTTTTACGTAACCATTCGTCAATCGTAATCCCTAAGCTGTACCTTAAGCCGGCTCCGTAGTTCAATGGATAGAATGACAGATTCCGGTTCTGTTGGTTGGGGGTTCGAGTCCCTCCGGAGTCACAGGACAAATGTAAAGTGCAAAGTGCAAAATATCACACTTTGCACTTTTCGTTTCAGATCTTACACCTGCAATATGAAACTCATTATTGCGGTTCCAGCCCTTTCTTGCACCACACCCTGGCAGGTGAATAGCAACCCTTTCCGGACAACGTTTTTTAACTATTCTGCAACTCCCTGAATTGTATCGCCATACTGGTTTGTTATCCCGATATAAAACCGGCAGAAATGTTGACAAACTATATTTTTAGTTGTACATTTGATTCCTCCTGTGTAAGCGTATGAAAAGCGCATAAAATGAAATCTTTGCTTGTTATATCCCTGTTGCTGGTTCAGCTGTCTCATCTGATGGGCCAGGATCAGGCGGATAGAATCAACCGGTTGATGGAGGCCTACTGCGAAAACGGGATTTTCAACGGGGCCGTATTGGTCGCCTGCAAAGGAAAGGTCATTTATAAACGGGCATTTGGAACCGCCGACCGTGCCTGGGATATCCCGGTAGCCCCCGGTTCGAAGTTCAAGATCGGCTCCTTATCCAAATCGTTCACCGCGATGCTGGTGTTGCAAATGGTCGAAGATGGACGGATCAGCCTCGATGGAACGATCAGGGATTATTGCCCGGATTACAGCGGCCCGATGGGCGACAGCATCACCATTCACCATCTGCTTTCGCATACTTCAGGCATTCCCGATATCGCCCCGGACGTGGAAGCCATCCAGGAGCGGTTACCGCATAGCCTCCGCGAGGTGGTCGGTTACGCGGAGCGTTCGGCGCTGCTTTTTCGCCCGGGTGAAGGGTTTAAATACAGCAACCTGGGTTACAGTCTTCTGGCCTATATTGTTGAACAGGTGGCCGGTAAGCCGTTTGATTCCGTTCTGAGGGAAGCCGTTCTTGGCTCTGCCGCGATGGATCGATCCGGGCAGCTGAAAAACGGGCCCGTTGAGAAGAACCTGGTCGCGGGGTATGAATATAAACTGCTGTACGGGTTTGAAAATGCAGGGATGCTCGATTACTCCTATACGGTAGGCCCGGGGGGGATGTTTTCGACGGTTGAAGACCTTTACCGCTGGGACCGGGCGCTATCTTCGAACAAGCTGCTTGGCAGGGAACTGACCAACAAAATGTTTACCCCGCACAGCAGCGGCAGATACGGCTACGGGTGGTTCGTCAACACGAGAAAGATCGGCCTGACGGGCGATTCCATCGTGATGGCCGACCACTCAGGTAGCATCAATGGCTTCGGGGCCTGGATGGCCAGGATACTGAGTGATTCCAGCTTTGTTGTGGTGTTGAAGAACAACAGGACTGACACTTACATCGATGCTGCATTTGCCCCGGTGATCGGCGGACAGATTGTTTCCATACTTTATGGCGAAGAGGTTGAGCTTCCCAAAAAATCGATCGCACGTCGCATCGCAACTTTGGTGGGTCGTTATAATGCCGACAGCGCCATCGCGGAATATCAACAGATCAGGCAACTGGGTTCAGCGGATTTTCTAATGGATGAATCACAACTGAACCAACTGGGCATTGAACTCCTCTTTAAATTCAACAGACCCGCTGATGCCGCAAAGATATTCAGGGTCAATATGGAGCAATTCCCCCGGTCGTACAATGCCTTTGACAGTTATGCTTACGCCCTGATGCAATTGGGCGATTATGTGAATGCTGTTAAGTACTATAAACTAGGATTGGAGGTCCTTCGTGAATATCCCGGAGATAACAATCTGGAGGCAGTAAAGGCGGATGCTGAAAAGGCGCTGGTTTACATCAGGGAAATGGAAAAAGAGATGACCCCAAAATGATATGCCTGGTTCACTTAGCCAGGAAAGATGGCTGGATGCAATTTTTCTTTGATACCCAAAACCAAGGAGGAAAAATAAGATGAAAACCTTGATTCTGAATGTTTACCTGATGTTTGTTCTGGTGTTATCCGGTGCCATGGCCCAGGGCCCTGTAACCAGAAGCGCTGTTTCGGTGGATTCGGGCTACCTGAACGTAGATAGAGGAAAACTCTATTACGAGGCTGCCGGAAAAGGGGCGAGCATTGTGTTGCTGCACGACGGCATGGTTCCCTGCCAGATCTGGGATGAACAGTTCCTGGTGCTTGCTGAATCCTTCAGGGTGGTACGCTACGACCGGCGTGGATACGGAAAATCCACCGATCCTGACAGTTCTTACTCGCACATCGCGGATCTGAACCAGGTTTTTGTAAAGTTGGGAGTTGAAAAGGCCATCATATTCGGCATGTCCTCCGGCGGAGGGCTGGCCATTGATTTCACGCTCAAATACCCGGAAAAGGTAAGGGGGCTGGTCCTGGTCGGCGCGGTGGTGGGCGGGCTGGGCTACACTTCGCACATGATCAATCGCGGCGGCCATCTGAAATCGCCGAAAGACATGGCTGATCCTGTGAAGGCAGTCGCCTACATGCTCAATGAAGATCCCTACGAAATATATCATGAAAACGTGGAGGCCAAAGAAAGGGTGAGGAAAATCATGGCTTCCGGTCCCGGTCACCCGGGCAGCAGAGAGAAAAACGCGCAGTTGAGGCCTCCCGACCGGCGGGCGCTGCAATTCCTTTCAGAGATCAAAGCCCCTGCACTTATTCTTGCCGGTGAATTCGACATCCCGGATGTGCACGCCCATGCCGGGGCGATCGACGCAGGAATACCGAATTCCACACGTTTGATCATTCCCCGGTCGGGTCACCTTATTCCGATCGAACAACCTGGTTTGTTCAATCAGGCGGTACTTGACTTTTTGGATGAGTTATCGCTCGGTATCTGAAAATTTTGGATATGGCGGTCTTGATTCAAATTCTCCTCTTGTTCCTCTTCGCGCCGGATAACCGTCCGGTTGCGGCTGCAACAGATGTGATGAAGATCGTTTCGGCACAAAGCGCTCAGATGCTCTGGCCCAACTTCAGGCCGGCGGAGATCCCGGTACTGGTTTTCGACAGTGTCGACACCTGGCTTTTCTATTCGAAGGAGCCGCCGGAAGGTTTTATCGCAGTGGAGCAGGACCCGGGGGTTTACCTTTTCAAAGGGCAGTACCCGCTGGTACGAGGCAACTCGGTGGTGAGGCTGGGCAACCGGTGGACGGCAACCAGCGTGTTCAGCAGCCATGCCAGAAGGACCGGCGAGCGATACACGGAACGGGATCTGGCGGGAATCATCATCCATGAACAGTTTCATGTTTTTCAGCGGGAGAAACATCCCCGGTGGAGGCAGAACGATGGCGTGCTGCTGCGGTATCCAGCCGAAACTCCCGAAGCTCTGCTGCTCAGGAGATCGGAGAAGGAGGCCTTCCGCAGGGCAGTCATATCTGTCAATCCACCAGAGATCAACGGATGGGTGAGGGAGGCGCTGAAGTACAGGGAACAACGGCTTGCACTGGTGGCTCCGGTTTTTGCCACTTACGAAAAGGAGTTACAGCGAACCGAAGGTTTGTCGGATTACATCGAGCGTGTAGCGCGTGGGCTCGACCCGCTCAACGCTTCGAACATGACCAATGGCATTGCTCCCGCGGGCGTGAGGGATCTCGGGTATGTGGAAGGCCGGTGGATCGCCATGATCCTTGATAAATTGAATCCGGGCTGGAAGGCGCTGGTGGAAGCCAGCGACAGCATTTACCTCGAAGACATTCTGAAAAAGGTAGCCGGTGATCCGGCTGATGGGTTTGCAGGATTTTCTGACGCTGACATGAATCTGCTTCAATCGGAAGTCGGTATGGATTTCGTCCGGTGGCAGGAGAAAAAGCAGCAGGAACTGGCACAGTTCAACAAGTTACCCGGTTTGCAGATCGAGATCGACGCATCTTCCAAACCGCTTACCATTAGGATGTTCGAACCACTTGAAATCGAAATCCTGGATGATGGAACTGTCTATCACCGGCTGATATTTTCGGCGGGGAACGATGCCGGCACGCTCCGGATCATGAATCATCCCTGCATCACAGGTTTTGACAATTCACTGCGGGTGACCAGGGTGCTTATCCATGGACTGGACAAGGAGCCTGAGATCAATGAAACGGGTAAAATTATCAAGTTCAGGGAGGATGGTTGCATGGTGGACCTCAGGTATACCCGGGTGACCAGAACCGGGTTATCCTGGCAGTTTGAGCTTTGAATACCACTTCGACCCGTCCGCCCCTGCATATCTTCGTCAATCGTAATTAATCCTTTTCAAAAACTGGATTTTCCTGTCCGGATTCCTTATCTTTGTGAAAATGGAATATGGTATCATCATGAATAATCCATTAAACCAGACTTCATGTTAAAAAATTGCAGGATTTGGTGGACCCTGGTCCTGGTGGGGGCATGGTTCACGGGCGCAGCACAGATGATCTCTGATTTTGAGACGGGAAACACCGATGGATGGGTTTCGGAAGGTGACGGTATCTATTATTGGGAAGCAGCTACCGGTAATCCGTTCGGCTGCATGCGGGTGGATGACGATGCAACCGGTGACATGAACCGGGCTTACGCACCAATGAAGTTTCTTGGCAATTGGTCTTCGGCCACGCCGTTGGATACACTGAAGGCCGATATTTTCCTGCATCGGGTCAGTGGCCCCTACGTTTCCACGAATTTTGTTTTCCGGATCATTGGTCCCGGCGGACAGGCAACAGCCATTCTTAATCCGGAGCCTTCAACCGACATCTGGATCAGCAACCGTTGTTACCCGAAGGTGGGCACCCACCTGCACTGATGGCATTTACGGATATGAAGACAAACAGTGATGGTTTGCAAATCTATCCCAATCCGACCTCCGGACGGTGCAGGATCTTTTACACAGAAAAGGAGAAAATGCAATCGGTGACCGTTGAAATCCTGAATCTGACCGGAAACAGGGTCTGCTTAACCGGTAGTTCATTCATCACTGGTTCTGAAATTGATCTTGCAGGTCAGCCCGCCGGGATCTATTTTATCAGGGTTGGCACCTCCGCGGGTGTGCTGACCGGTAAGCTGGTACTGATAAAATGATCAGCTTTACAACCCGACCATGTGTTCGATGCTGTGGTTGGGTGTGCTGATGCTTCCCCTCAGGTTGACCTGGTCGAAATAGTTGTACCAGCCCGATTGCCTGACGATCTTTTCGAATTCCACCACCTGATCCCTTGTCGGGAATTTCCAGACGGCCAGGTAATCATAGGGACTGCGCTGATCGGTATCGGGTTCGTTGATGCTCCAGGTTATGATCTCAGCTCCCGATTTCAGGAGTTCTGCAATCCCTTTTCCAAGTTCCGCCATATAGGTGGCGCGGGCTTCCACGGTGAGCGCCATCCACTCCGGACGGCTTCTCCAGCATTCTACAAAGATGTACATCGTAGTTTAGATTTGGTTAGACATATGAGGTTAGCGGTTAGTTGAGTTTTATCAGTTTGGCTTCTCCCGAGAATCCCTTCCCTTCAACACTTATCACGTAGATGCCGCCGTGAAGTCCTTCAGTATCAAAGTTTATCAGTTGATTCCCCCTCGAAAGTCTGCCCTGCCATATCTGTTTCGAATTTTTCCCAGAAAGATCGGCCAAGTATGCGGTGACAAATTCATCAGCAGGAAGGTAAAAACCGATCTTCGCGGCACCCATCACCGGGTTTGGATAAACGGTCAGGCGGATCTTCGCGGGTTCGCCGGCGGCCGGAATGCCGGTGAGGATATCGTCAAGGCTGGCGCGGTAACAGGATAAACCGTAAGTGCCGGCCACGATCGTGCGGCTGGGGGCGTGGATTTTCAGGGCACAAACCGGCACCGCGGGAAGCCCGTCCCAAACCCACGACCAGTTCTGTCCGCCGTCGGTAGTGCCGTAAAGCCCGGCATCGGTTCCAACGATGAGCCTGCCCGGAATGTCGGGATCGGCCACGATGTCGTTGACCGGGAACTCAGGCAGGTTCCCGGTTATGCTGATCCAGGTTTGTCCCAGGTCGGTGGTTTTAAAGACATGCGGAAGGGGTTCATCCCAGCGGAAACCTGAAATTGTCACATAAATGGTCTGCGCATCGAAAGGGTCGGTTTTTACGCGGGTGATCCAGCGTTCGGGGAGCCCGGCCGAGATATCCTGCCAGGTCAGACCGTCGTTCGCAGAAACCTGGACCTTTCCGTCGCCCGTGCCGGCTACCACGATCGAGGGGTTCACTCTCGAAATGTCGATGGTGGTAACCGTATAGAAATAATTCTCGATCCCGGCTGTAAGGTCCGGGCTGACGGCCACCCAGTTGTTGCCTTTGTCGGTGGTTTTCCATACACGGTATGTGCCGAAATAGAGCGTCGACGGGGTCACGGGATGCATGGCCAGCGGGGCCGACCAGTTGACCCTGTCGCCCGACATGGGGCCTGCGATATACTGCATGTTGAAGCCGCCGTCGTCGGCCCGGTGCAGGTTCCCCCACTGATATTCGGCGTAGATGATGTTGGAATTGGAGTGGTCGACCAGGCAATACATGCCGTCGCCGCCCAGTATGGCCTCCCAGTCGTTGGTACCCCCGTACCACGTCCTGAGGGTGTTGTTGTCCTGCGTGCCACCGTATATCCTTTCCGGGTTCTGATAATCAATGTCGATCGCGTAAAACTGGGTAATCGGGAGATTGTTGACCTTGTCCCATGAATTTCCGTTATTGGTGCTGATGTAGAAACCGCCGTCGTTGCCCTGTAGGATGCGGTTGTTTCCGGTAAACAACATGGCATGATGATCTACGTGAAGGCTCCATCCGCCCACGCTGCTCCATGAGTTGCCCCCGTTCTCGGTTCTGAACAGCGAGACCCCCATGACAAAAACCCGGTTGGCATTTGAAGGATCGACCCGGATCTGACCGAAGTACCATCCGAAATTGCTGTTGTTCCCATACAGGGTTCCATCATTGGTCCGGGTCCACGTAGCTCCCCCGTCCGTAGACTTGTAAACCGCCACCTCGTCGTAGGGCAGGTCGTAGAAAGCGTAAAGGATATCAGGATTCGATCTGGAAATGTCGATACCGATCCTTCCGACTTCGTTGCCGGAGGGAAGCCCGGTTGTCAGTTCGTTCCAGGTGGTTCCGCCATCGATGCTCTTCCATATGCCTGACGAAGCACCGAAAGAGTTGCGATAGGTCAGTCCCCTGGAGCGTTCCCACATTGCGGCATAGATGATCTGCGCGTTGACAGGGTGCTGCACCAGATCGATGGCGGCGGTGGAATCGGTCAGGTACAGGACCCGTTCCCACGTTTGCCCGAAATCGTTGCTGCGGTAAACGCCCCGTTGGCCGGAGGTCGTGAAAAGGTTGCCACAGGCTGCAGCGAAAATGCGCGACGAATTGGAATGATCCACCACGACACGCCCGATGTAGGCGGAGTTGGTCAAACCCATATGCTGCCATGTTTCCCCGGCGTCTGTCGACCGGTATATGCCATTGCCGAGGAAGCTGTAACTCGCGGAGTTGGCTTCGCCCATGCCGCACCAGATGGTATCCGGGTGCCGGGGATCGAGGGCAATGTCGCCGACGGACACCACAGGCAGGTCATCGAACAGGTTGGTCCACGACATCCCGCCATCCGTCGTCTTAAGGATACCTCCGGTGGAGGCGCCAACGTAAATGGTGTTGAGATCGTTTGCCGGCGATTCGATATCGGTAATCCTCCCGCCGATGTTGTCGGGACCTGCAAATGTCCATGGGTTGTTACGGGCCGGCTGATCTTTGATCAGTTGCTCCGCCTGTCCAACGGCGGCAAGCCAGGCTTCAGGGTTTATTCTGCCATGAGGAAAGGTGCGCTGCATGGCCATCCAGTCGTTGGGCGTGACCTTGATTGCTGAACGCTGTTTCTGCACCGTTTCGTCGTTAACGGGATTCTTTAGTATGAGAATTCCTGAAATAACAAGAACAAACACACTGACCACCTGGGTTATAATCACAAAATTTCTACCACTCATAATACTTTTTTCAAATTAAGGTAAATTCCGTCTAAAGTAAACTAATCCCTATTCGCTAATCGCTAATCCCTAATCGCTGATCACTAATCACTATATGCCAATTACCGTGCTTCTCCCGTTTTCCATTCCCACACTTTTGTCTCCGGGTTTCTCCGTTTTATGACCACCGCAGGATTACCGGCAACGATGGAGTAGGCCGGTACATTGCGCCTGACTACTGATCCGGCTGAGACAACGGCATGCTTCCCAACCTTCACCCCGGAAAGGATCACGCTGTTGGCGGCGATCCAGGCTTCATCCTCGACAACGATGGGATTTTTAGAAAAGCCCTGTTGGGAGATGGGCAGGGAGTCATCCTCATAACGGTGATTCAGCGCGGCAATCACCACGTTCTGGGCTATCATAACATCATTGCCGATGGTCAACGGACCTATCAGGGTGCAACCCAGGCCGATGCGGGTTCTTTCGCCGATGATCACATCGCCTACCCCGTTGTTCACCGTCGAAAAATCCTCGATGGTGGAATCGTTCCCGATTTGGAAACGGTTGAAAGGCAAGACATCAATGCGGGTCATCCGGCGGATGGTGACCCGTTTTCCCTTGAAATGGATGAACGGATTGACAAACCAACGTACCCACCGGCGCGGGCGGGCCTGGTTGCGGGGGATCATCGCTTTCAGCACAAGGCTTTTCAGCCGGGGGTCATTTTTGATTTTCTCGGTCAGCGACATGGGTTGATTTTTAGTCACACAGCTTGCCGATAAAATTACAACACTTCGTTAAAAAAACACATCGGAAATTTTTCAATTTGAAAATTATTGTATATCTTTGGTTTTCTCATCATCCGGAAAATGTTTTTTAACATATTATTTCCAACCAAAACCACCGACATGAAAGCAACTTTTACACGGTTTGCCCGGGCCCTGGCCGGGGTTCTTTTCGTTATCCCTGCGATGACGGGAACGTCGCAGAACGTTCCGGAATACATGTACTACAAATTCGATGCTGCGGGGAACCAGCAGAATTTTGCCAGCGCCCCGGTGGGCACCAATCCTGCAACCCTTACGGGACAAACCATAGGCAGTACCGGGCAATTCGGCACTGCGCTTGAAGGAAATGGCCTTACATCCACTTCCAACCGGCTCAATACCGGCTGGGCCACTAACCTGCCGAGTACCGGCTGGACCATCTCATTCTGGCTGAACAATTTTCCGGCGACCTCTTCTACCACCTTCTATTATTTCGGGGACAACACTGCCCAAAGTTTCCGTTGTTTCACAGGCGGCGTTGCCGGTAACGGCAACCTGCTGCTCAGGGGCACCGGCTTCACCGATGTCCCCATCAACGCGATTTCGCCCGGCCCCATCGTGATCCACCTGGTCTATACCGGCACTGAGGTAAGGGTGTTCAAGAATGGTGTTTTCAGCAATGCCGTGACGCAGAACGCCGTTACCTTTAGCGGTGCGGGACCCTTCATAGTGGCTGGCTACAGCAGCAGCAACAGCATCAACGCGGGCACCCTGATGGATGAATTCAGGTTGTATAACCGGGCGCTTTCGGATGCCGAGGTAGGGCAGACCTGGAATCAGCAGCTGCCGCTGGCAACCGGTCCGATCGTCGTGACACAGGCCGCCACTTCGATCGGAAGTAGCACGGCAACATTGAACGGTACGGTCAATGCCAATAACTCTTCCACCACGGTGACTTTCGAATATGGCCTGACCACGGCCTATGGCATGAGTGTTCCCGGGGTTCCGGCCACTGTCACCGGCAATACGGTTACCCCGGTCACTGGCGCGCCGACAGGACTCCTTCCCAACACAACCTATCATTACAGGATCAAGGGGGTCAATGCCAACGGAACATCCAACGGGAACGACATGACCTTCACCACGACATTTGCACCGCCAACCGTGGTCACCACGGCGGCCACCTCAATCGGGCTGAACGGCGCCACCCTCAATGGAACCGTGAATGCCAACGGCGCATCAAGCACGGTTATCATCGAATACGGACCCACGACCGCTTACGGCAGTTCGGTGCCTGCAGTTCCTTCGCCGGTCACAGGGAATGTTGCAACGGCGGTAAGCGCTGTTGTTGCCGGCCTGATGCAGAACACCCTGTACCATTATCGCGTGGTGGCCACCAATTCGGGCGGAACCACCAATGGTAACGATATGACCTTCACCACAGGAGGACCGCCGACCGTGGTAACCGACCCGGCCAGCAATATCACGGCAACTACGGCCCAGCTGAACGGAACAGTTACTGCCAACAATGCAGCCACCACGGTCTCCTTCGAGTGGGGCCTGACAACGGCCTATGGTTCCGTAGCTCCGGCCGTCCCGGCCACGGTAAACGGTACAACGGCCACGGCCGTGATGGCCAATATAACCGGCCTGACAATCAACAACACCTACCATTTCCGTTGTGTCGGGGTCAATGCGGGTGGCACTACCTATGGAGCCGACCAGTTCTTCCTGGCTGGCTGTCCGCCGGTGGGTCCTGCCGGGCCCATCACCGGTCCTGCCGCGGTTTGTGCGGGCAGCAGCGGAAAAGTTTACTCTATTGCACCCATCACCAACGCAACCAGCTATTCCTGGAGTGTCCCCGCAGGGGCGACCATCACGGCCGGGGCCGGAACGACAACCGTTACGGTGACCTTCGGCACCACCACCGGTAACGTCAGCGTTTACGGCACCGGACCATGCGGTAACGGCACCCCTTCCGATCTCTCCGTTACGGTCAATGCGCTCCCGGTTCCATCCATTGCTGGACCGGCGGTGGCCTGCCAGGGTAGTGCGACCAACAGCTACACCACCCAGACGGGAATGACCGGTTACACCTGGACCGTCTCGGCCGGCGGAACCATTACAGCCGGGGCGGGTACGGCAAATGTGACGGTAAAGTGGAACACGCCGGGTAGCCAGTCCGTCTCCGTAACCTATACCAATGCCGGCGGATGTGCCGCCGCAGCCCCGACTACTTACGCTGTTACCGTGAATACCGCTCCGGTTCCGACCATCACCGGAGGTACCAGTCATTGTGCCAATTCAGGTTATCACATCTACACCACCGAACCCAACTTTACAGGCTACACCTGGGGTGTATCAACCGGCGGCACGATCTTCACCGGTGCCGGTACCAACCAGGTCATGATCTCCTGGAATCAGGCTGGCAATCAATTTGTTACGGTGAATTATACCGGAGCGAATGGTTGTCAGGCCGCCACCCCGACGCAGCTTGCCGTTACGGTTGGCGGTGTGCCGGGCAGTGCCGGGGCTGTGACAGGCAGTGCCACGGTGTGTGCCGGTATGATGGGCGTTGCCTATTCAACCACGGCGATCTCCAACGCCTTATCCTATGTATGGAGCCTTCCCCCGGGCGCAACGATCGCCACCGGTGCGGGAACAGCCAACATCACGGTTGATTTTGCGCCCGATGCCACCAGCGGAGGAATAACGGTTTACGGAAACAACCTGTGCGGAAATGGCACCCCTTCGGCAAGTTTTGCCGTGACCGTTAATCCCCTGCCTGCAGCAGCCGGCGCGATCACTGGTGAGGAGATGGTGTGCCTTGGCACCGGCGGTTACATCTACACGGTACCTGCCATTGCCAATGCAACGGGCTACAACTGGACACTGCCTGCCGGGGCGACCATAACGGCGGGGCAGAATTCTCATGCAATTACGGTAAGTTACGGGGCCGGGGCTGTTTCGGGTATGATCAGGGTGAATGGTACCAACACCTGCGGGAACGGTACCGTTTCGCCCGATTTTGCCGTCTCTGTCAACCCGGTGCCTGATAAACCGCAGGTCACTGCCCTGGGAGACCTGCTGACAAGTTCAGCCCCTGAGGGCAATCAGTGGTATTTCAGCGTTACGCCTGAAGGCACCGGTAATCCGCTTCCGGGTGCCATATGGCCCTATTATACCGCTACACAGAGCGGGTATTACTGGTCCGTAGTCACGCTGAACGGTTGTGCATCCCTTCCGTCCGACCGTGTTCAGGTGATCATTTTAGGTGTTGACGGAATCCCGGGAGTGATTGTCCAGCTCTTCCCAGTACCAAACGATGGCCGTTTCGTGCTTGAGATCACCGCTCCGCACGAAATAATGGCCGGCATTTCGGTTGTCACCGCTACCGGAACAAGGATTTATGAACGGGAATCATTGCGGGTAAAGGGAACAATGACCGAACAAATTGACCTTAGGCCTGTTGTTCCGGGAGTTTACAACGTTATTATCACAACCGAAAACGGAACCATCGCAAAAAAAATCGTTATTATCCGTTGACCCGTGGTAAAATGACCGACAGATAATCTTGAGGAAGGGCGCCCTGGCAGGTGCCCTTCTTCATTTATTCCTTTCCATC
>CAYYPH010000064.1:0-4581 GCA_964473485.1 uncultured Prolixibacteraceae bacterium
ATCAAGTACGGTTCTGTGAGAGGCTGGGGGTGAAACTCCCCCGGCCTACTCGACTGATTGACTGAATGACTGATTGATTGATTTTGCATTTTGCTGTCTGACTTTGCTTTTTGCATTTTGATTCTCGCTTGTCCTTATTTCCGGAGGCCCGATGGTCTCGGTAACGCAGCAATAATACTCGAACCCGTTGAAGGTGATCCAGGGTTTTTCCGGCTGGATCCACTGAACCAGCTTTTGCCTCGGATCGAGGAGCAGCGAATCGATGGGGATCTTCGACTCGTTCGAACCGAAGTGGGCATCCCAGATCACGATCGATCGGGCCGGGATGGTGTCGAGGTATTTCGGATCGGCGATCAGGGCGCAACGCGTTGGCGGTTTCTCAAAGGGATCGGCATCCATGTAGAACGGCACATTGTAATCGGTGTAGAAGAAAAACCGGTCCTTGTAAAAAGAGGATTTGACCCATGCCACTGTCTCTTTCACCATCTCTTCCTCGATAAAAGGAGGGTGGGGGATGGTGTAGGTAATAAAAGGGGTGGCAATGATCCACCCGGCCAGGAAAAGCATTGCGATGGTTGTAAGGATGGAAGAAGTCCTCTTGAAAGTGAAACCTAAAGCATCTTGCAAACGCGAGGAAAAAGTCTTGTATATGCCTCCGGGATCCTTGCCATGTATTGATTTATCCCGTCTGCCATGACCGGCAAATGAGGATCCTGAAACAGATAGGTCCTGAATGCTGTCTGTTGTGAAGGGCCTGGTTTTATTCTCGTGATAAGCACCTTGATCCTGGGTAACTATCCGTGTTTCGGATGATGAACCCGGCTTTGTGTCATACGAGGTCTCCGGTACAGTTTGATGAACCTCAAAGGAACCGATACCCAACCTGGCTTGTTGACCCTCAAATGTTCCGGTATCAGATGTGGATTCTTGACCGTCAAGCATTCCGATACCCGGTCTGGTTTGCTGAGCCTCAATTGAACCGGTTTCCCGGTCCTGCCGTGAATTCCCAAAAACCCTGACTAGGGCATCATAACCCACCATGGCCACCAGCGATGCCAGTGGCGAAACCGCCGCCATCACCCTCGTCAATCCCATCGATCCGCCCATTGCCTGCCAGTAAAGAACCGAATGAAAGGCCAGGTAAAGCAGGAACGGCAGCAGCGCCAGCCAGACCAGGATCAGGAAAGACTGGTTGCGCTCAGGACCCGGAACTTCCAACTCCCCGCTCACCCGCTCACTTGTTCCCTTGTTCACCTGTTCACCGGTTTTCCCGCCCACCTGTTCACCAGCTTCCTTGTTCACCTGTTCACCCGTTTCCCCGCTCACCTGTTCACCCGTTATCCCGTTCACCCGTTTACCCCCACCGGCCCCCCGCAGTTGCCTGTAAAGTCGGGTAAAAAGCGCCAGCGAACCCGCAATAAAAAGCGCCTCGACGGGCAAACCGAGAATATATTGCCGCTCACCGAGGAAATGCCAGAGACTCCCCGACTGGTTGTAAATGGGATGGGTGTATGTGACCGGGTATGGAAATTGGGTGAAGACCCAGAAGGGATCGCCGAAATGAGACCACCCGGCCAGGCTGAAGACAACAACGCCAGTGGCAAGGAACGGGATGGCGCGGAGCGGGAGATTTTCGGCAAGCAGGTAGTGCAGGGTAATCCTTTTTTTTCGGGTTCCATCGGCGGACCTCTGGCCTGAATGATCACCGGCACACTGGTTATATCCCGAACCATGCTCATTACCGGGAGGGATGGAAGATGGCTTTCCGGTTGATCTTGCGGCATTCCGGTCGCGGGGACTGTCCATGCTGGAATCACGTGATCCCTGGTTTTGCCTTAACTGCGGCTTACCCCCCGGAGTCTCTGACATCAGCATGTCAACCGGCCGATCCGCTTTTACAGATTGATGAAAAGACCGGATCCGCTGGCCAGCCCGGTAGCGGTACCACCCGGTCGCTGCCAGGGCAGTCAGGTAGAGGGGCAGGAAGAGGAAGCCCTCGGTACGGGCGAACGGGACGAACGATATCACAATGGCTGAAGCGATGTAACTCTTCCTCATGAAAAGGAACAGCGCCAGTGTGACCACCAGTCCGAAGACGACCTCGGTCTTGGCGGTGGGCAGCATCATGAGGTACAGCGGGGTGAAGATCACGAGGATGATCGCCATGTCCGGATTTCTCAGACGGGCCCTGCAGGCGATGCGGTAAACAAGCCAGGCCGTGGCGAGTCCGGCCAGGCAGTTGAAGATCTTCACCCCCTCGAGCCCGAACTGTGCAAAGGGGGCTGCAGGGATCGTGAACAGCGGCCGCCCCCAGGCATTCAGGAAAAGTTCCGGATGCCTGAAGGCGTAACGGGCGATCATGTAATGGGTGATGTTGTCGGCGCCTCCGAAATAGCCATCAGACCCGAAGACCAAATATAGCAGGAACAGCAGGATCGCCCCAAGCAGGTACCAGTGAAGATGTGATCGGATATTTTTGAACATGTAGCGTGAATAGCGTTGCAAACATAGTGAAATCCGGCGGCAAGGGGAAATGGGGGAGTGGGGGAGCAGTTGAACAGGTGAACGGGTGAACAGGTGAGCAGGTGAACAGGTGAACGGGTGAGCGGGTAAGCCGGTGAACAGGTGAACGGGTGAGCGGGTGAGCAGGTAAACAGGTGAACGGGTGAGCGGGTAAGCCGGTGAACAGGTGAACGGGTGAACGGGTAATTCAGGAATTCCTGTAACTTTGTCAGGCATGAAAACAGCAAAGGTTTCGGTTCTGGTCGTGGTGCTGCTGATGTTGGCGCTTCCCGCGCTGCAACTGAAGCTGAGATTGTTTACGGAGACTCCGCTGGGCGGGTATTACACGAAGATAGAAAAGCCTTCGCTCAAGTCGTTTTCCTGTGCCGGATGGTTCGACGGGAGTTTCCAGGACACTCTGGCGTTCAGGATCAACAGTCATATAGGTTTACGCGGTCCGTTGATCCGGGTCAATAATCAGTGTGACTATTCCCTTTTCGGGATGATCCATGCCGACGGTTTTATCAGGGGCAAAAAGGGTATGCTTTACGAGGAGGATTACATCCACGAATACACGGGGAACTATTTCATCGGGAAGGCCCCGATCGATAAAAAACTCGCGAGGCTGAAGAATGTCATGGATTCACTCAAAGCCCACGGCGTTACCGTGATCCTCGTGTTTGAACCCGGCAAGGCCAGTTTCTACCCCGAATACATTCCCGACCGGTATTTTGACGACCTCCCGACGAACCGCCAGGAATCCGGCATCGGGTATCAGGCATCAGGGCAAAAACGACCGATCGCGCTATCGGCAAACACGGCATGGGGCATTGGGCCTCTTGCATCAGGGCAGAAGCGACATATCGCTCTGTCGGAAAACCTGGCATTGGGCATTGGGCATTGGGCATTGGGACAAACACAAAAAGTCACTCAGTCACTCCTCCACTCATTCACTCATTCACTCACTCACTCAATCAGTCAATCGGTCAATCAGTCAATCAGTCAATCCTTTTTCCGTCACGACTTTCCCGTCACCCGTCACACGTCACGCGTCACCCGTCACGCGTCACGCGTCACGACTTTCCCGTCACGCGTCACGCGTCACGCGTCACGCGTCACGAACTACACCCACTACCTCTCCCGTTGCCTTGAACTCGGTCTTCCTTTCATCGATCTTAACCGCTGGTTCCTTGAAATGAAAGACACCGCCCGGTACCCGTTGTTTCCGAAATATGGCATGCACTGGAGCCTCTATGCCGTGCCCCTCGCGGTCGATACGCTGGTAAAGGCCATCGAGGCAAATACCGGGGCAGATCTGCCCGGATTCTGTGCGTGGATCGCCGGAAATCAGGGAGAAGAATTCAAAGTTCAAAGTTCAAATGTCAAAATTCAAAATTTAAAAGATCAATCAATCAGTCAATCAGTCAATCATTCACTCATTCACTCATTCACTCATTCTGATGAACCCCTCGGTTCCGACAACGACATCGGCCAGCTCCTGAACCTGGTGTGTGCGCCGAAGCGGACCAACGAGGTTTACCCGGTCATTGCTTTCGACACTGCCGCTCCCCGGACCGTCGATGCGCTGGTGATCGCCGACAGTTATTATGTCAACATCGTCGACACTTTCGGGCAAAAGTTGTTCAGGAAGCAGGATTACTGGTACTACAACAAAAAACTGTATCCGTACCAGAATGACAATCCGCCTAAGTATGTCGACAAATCGAATCTCCGCGAGAAACTCCTGGGATACGACGTGATCCTGCTGATGGTTTCGGAGATCAACCTTCATTGCGGCTTCTGGAATTTCGCCGACGAAGCCTACCTGGCTTTTCACCCGGAGGAGAGAGACACCTGGATCTATGACATTGAGAATGAGATACGGAACGAACGGTCGTGGTTCCGGTTCATGGTAAGGAAGGCCAGGATACAGCAGCGTCCGCTTGAGGATTTGATCACAGCCGACGCCCGGTATACCTATTACAGCAACATAGCCGGTTACCCGCCGAGGAACCGCGAAGACAGCATATACCACATTGCCCTGTCGATCAGGAACAGCCCGGATTGGTTCGAGGTGGT
>CAYYPH010000064.1:4681-13404 GCA_964473485.1 uncultured Prolixibacteraceae bacterium
GCATATACCACATTGCCCTGTCGATCAGGAACAGCCCGGATTGGTTCGAGGTGGTTAAGAAGAAGGCCGTTGAACGGAACATCCCGGTCGATTCGATGGTGATGATCGATGCAGAATATACCTGGGAGGAGCAACGGCGGATAAAATGAAAAGTCAAAAAGCAAAGTCAAAAATTAGAATGAAAATTCAAAATTGGCTCCGCCGAGCTCCGCTTCGCTCCGGTTCAAATGTCAAAATTAAAATATGACCTGAGGGGGGAGTGGTTGAAAGTCTTATCTTTGTGAAAAAAACATAAAACCGAAACCTGACCATTAACCCTGCTCGTAATTTTTTTAATCCGTCAATCGTAATTCGTAAATCGTAAAATGTGAAACTTATTTCCCCTCTGATTTTGGCTATCCTGTTCCCTTTCTGCGTTACAGGCCAGGATATGACTGATTTCAAGCCGCCCGACCCGCGGGCGCTTTCGCCCGGCGACATGTTCGTGCTGGCAAATGTTCCGCCCCTGGAACTTCCGGCGCAGTACCAGAGCTCGGATGCCCCTTTGCTGCCCGTTAGCGTGGACAATTCCACCCTTCCGTATTTCCGGCCGATCACCCAGCAGTCGGGCTACGAATGCGGTCAATCTGCAGGGATCGTCTTCAACTTTACTTACGAAATAGACCGTTTGCGCGGACTTCCGGCCAACGTGGGACCGAACCAGTACCCTTCGCACTTTACCTGGAACTTCCTGAACAACGCCAACAACTACCAGGGCGCCAGCTTTTTCGATTCTTGGGAGATCGTCAGGGCCTGCGGAAATATGCATGTGACCGATTACGGCGGAGGGCTCAATACCGGCGGGTACACACGTTGGATCACGGGGTATGACAAGTACTACAACGGCATGGGGAACCGGCTGACTTCTGTCAAGTCGATCCGGGTGGATACCCCCGAAGGTCTCCAGACATTGAAATACTGGTTGTTCGATCACCTGGAGGGAGCAGCCACCGGCGGTGTGGCCAATTTCTATGCCCAGTATTTTTCGATTTTCACGGCCACCTTCCCGGTGAATACGCCCGAAGCCGGAAAGTATGTGCAGCCCAACTGGGGCGGCAGTCCATCGCATGCCTGGACCATCTGTGGATACAACGACTCCGTTCGTTACGACTTCAACGGCGACGGGCAGTTTACCATGAATATCGATATCAACGGCGACGGGGTCGTGAACATGAAGGACTGGGAAAAGGGAGGATTGAAATTTGCCAACGGATACGCCGGCACTGGCTGGGGCAACCAGGGATTTTGCTGGACGATGTACAAGAACCTGGCCGACAACATGGGGTTTGGCGGCATCTGGAACCATACGGTCTATGTGGTCGATGTGCAGGCCAACTGCAGCCCTCAGCTGACCATGAAGGTGACCCTCAAACACCCGTCGCGGAACAAGCTGAAGGTTACGGCCGGTGTGAGCAACGACCTCACGGCCACACAACCGGCCTACGTCCTCGAATTCCCGATCTATAACTTCCAGGGGGGCGACCGGTATATGCAGGGTGGCACCACCGAAGCCGACAAGACCATCGAATTCGGGCTCGACCTGGCGCCCCTGCTTACCTGGGTGAACAGCACCGTGCCCGCGAGGTTTTTTCTCCAGGTGCAGGAGAACGACCCTCCGGGGGCTTATTATGGAGAGGTGGTGAACTGGTCGCTGGTCGATTACACCGGCGGAACCCCGGTAACAACCGCCTATTCCGGGATCAACATCCCCATGCAGAACAACGCCATCACGCGGCTTGCGCTCAACTATTCCCTGGTCTTCAGCAAGCCGGTGATCGCCAACAATTCATTGCCGCCGGCGCAGATTTATCAACCTTACAACGTAACGTTACAAGCTGGCGGAGGCACAGGTCCCTACCTCTGGGATGTTAAACTGGATTATCCCGAGACGAGCTACCCGGCGCCCTTCCCGGCGGTCACCGCCCAGCAGCTGACCCTGACCAACAACAACACAGGTTACGCGATAAAGACGCTGGATTTCCAGTTCCCCTTTTACAAAAAGCTGGTCAACAAGTTATATATCTATGCCGACGGGTATATCGTTTTCGACGATCAACCATATACTTATCCCTACCTGATCGATAAAAACCTGCTCTTCAGGCAAACCTCTATTCTGGCCCCCTTCATGGGCGACCTCGCGATCTATCCCTCATCGGGCCAGGGAGTCTGGTACGAGGGTAACGCGAATTACGCCATCATCAGGTGGAAGAGTTCATTTTACAACATGCAGGGGAGCACCGATCTCAATTTTTCGGTCAAGATCTTTCCCAACGGCAACATCGAGTATTATTACGGTGCCATGACTTTTCCGCCGGGCACAGCCTGGACCGGCGGCCTTTCGTCGGGCGACAATAAAAATTATCAATACTCCCAGCTGAGCGGCGCGAACAGTGTTGCCGCGAACATCATCGACAAGTTTCATACCTGCGGATTCCCGCCCGAAATGACCGTTACCGAAGACGGCCATTTCACCGGCACACCGACCCGCTCGTACCAAAACCTGCCCATCAAATTCATGGTGACCGACAACAACCACATCACTTCCTACAAGACACTGATGTTCAATTCCGTAGGACTGGTCGTCAACCAGACGGTGGTGTCGGGAGGCGACAGCCTGATCGAATTCGGTGAAACAGCCATGATGTCGCTGACCGTGAACAACATCGGATCTGGTCCGCTGAACCTGCTTACCTTTTCCATCTCCGAGTCGGATCCCTATATTACGCTCATCGACAGCGTGGAGACGATAACCTCTATCGGCGCCGGGCAGACCCTGACCCTCAGTAATGCGTTCAGTTTTAACATATCTCCGCAGGTTCCCGATAACCACGGATTTGGCATCGTGCTCCACGTGCAGTCGCAGGAGCAGGGTTTTCAGCGGACCCTCGAGATGATGGCCCATGCACCGGTGCTGAAGGTTACGCAGGTCAGGCTGCCCGACGGTGACAACGGTATGCTTGACCCGGGTGAAAATTCCGACCTGCTGGTAACATGGCAGAACCAGGGTGGGGCGCGGGTTGAAGATCTTCACTTTTCGCTGACCTCCCTCGATCCGCAGGTGTCTCTGGATATAAATTCGGGTCTCATTCCCCTGCTGAAACCCGATTCTTCGGAAACCCTGACTTTTCACGCAACGGCGGGTGAAAACACCTCCTTCGAACATGTCTATCCTGTGAAGGCCGATGTCACCGGTTTTCACGGGTTTGCACTGACCGATACGCTCTATTTGTTTACGGGCAGGATCGTGGAGGATTTCGAGACCAACAATTTTAACCGGTATCCCTGGTTCTGCACGGGTCAATGGCCCTGGTTCACCGATCCCGCGATCAAATATGAAGGATCCTTCAGCGCCCGGTCGGGGGTGATCACCGAGAATGCCGAAAGTGTCTTCAACCTCTCGGCCCGTGTGCTGGCGCCCGGTGAGGTGAGTTTTTACCGTTATGTCTCCTGCGAACACGACCCCAGCGGAAGCAGGAATTTCGACTATCTCGCCTTTTACATAGATGGTTACGAAATGGGCCGGTGGGACGGTACCGATCCCTGGAAAAAAGAGAGTTTCCCGGTTTCGGCGGGGCTTCACCATTTCTCGTGGGTGTACCATAAAGATTATACCAATACCGCCGGGATGGACGGCGTGTGGTTAGACAACATCTCCCTGCCGCTGATCGGGGAACTGGTTCCCGCACTCACCGTTTCGCCGCCATACATCGAAAAGACCGTTGCCACGGGAGGTTCGGCCACCGGCCAGGTCCAGATAATGAACAACGGCGGCGGAATACTGGATTATTCCGTGATCGTGATCGACACGACCACCGGGAAGAAAAGCCATGGAACAGATAACATGACAGGCTCGTATGTGACCTGCAACGTCCAGGAATTTGTACCCGGGCAGGCCTTCAACTGGATCTTCGCGGTGCACAACCAAAGCAGCGACCAGGAGTATATCCGGCATGTCAGGTTCGATTTTCCTCCGGGGAGTGTCGTTACGGGAGCCACCAACTTCTCGGGGGGATCGCTTGGTGAACTTACCTTCGCCGGAGGAGGAGGGAACGGGGCATCGCTCGGATGGCACGGCGAAAGCGGAGGCGGAAGGGGCGTGCTCAAACCGGGCGAAACAGCCTTTGCGACCGTCACCGGTACCATCGCGGGTGGTTTTTCCGGTAATTTCTTCGTCGTCTACGATCTCAGGGGCGACAGCGCCGGTGCGGCCCCGCATCACTGGGCCAACCAGCTCAGCCTGGATAACATGGGCCGGTCAAACAACTGGGTAACACTGAGCAACCAGACCGGGAGCGTGATGCATGGCGACGGCGAGACCGTGGGAGTCGCGCTGAATTCAGCATCCCTGGCGCCGAACCACACCTACCGCTGCGATGTGGTCGTGCGCGACCTGTTCAACAACCAGCAGGTGGTGCCGGTCACTTTTATGGTGACCTGGCCTGTTGATATTGAGGACGGGAAGGAGATCCCGGCTAACAGGCTGACGGGGATCCGTCCGAATCCTTTCCGCGACGAGACAAGAATCGGGTTTACACTGTCACATGGTTCTGACGTCACAATTGAGATCTGTTCCGTGCAGGGAGTTCTGGTAAGGGAGTGGAATTTCGGAAACCTGAGTGCGGGATCGCACGATATCCGGTGGAACGGAACTGACCTGGTCAACCGGCCCCTGTCGCCGGGAGTGTACGTTTGCCGGCTGAGGGCGTCAGGGGTGCAGGACGTAAAGAGAATAATCATCATCAATTAACCGGTTTTCATGCTGAAGAAACGAAAAAAGACCATCATCATCCTGGTTCTCCTTGGGGTTTCAGCCGTGGTGGCGGCCATCGGATTGAAATATTTCCCATTCACGAAGGTGATCAAACTCCCGGCGGCTTCGGAACAGGAGTATGCCGATCCGGTGAAGATCAGGGCGCTGCCTCCCAATGCAATCCAGCTCGATTTCGAGGTTGCCGCCGGCAAGGAGGTGCCCGATGGTTTTTATAAAGGGTTGGCCCATTCCGGTCATTATTCCGTGAAGGCATTCGGACAGAACAGCTTCAGCAACGGGTTTCAGCGCACGGCTGAGCAGGTGGGACTGGCTAACCTGAAAACCGTTGCGCTCAGCGCGTGGGTTTATGTTTTCCCTACCAAAAACGATGTGCAGGGCAGTCTTGTGTTCACCGTGTCGAATGATCTGGGCGTTAATGTGTTATGGCAGGGGGTGGGGGTCCGCGAACCCGAGGTTCCCCGGGGTAAGTGGTTCAAGGTAAGTGGTAAATTCGACCTTTCGTCGTTGACCTTCAAGCCGCAATACAAGATACAGGTCTATTTCTGGAACAACAGCCGCACCGACATCCTGGTCGACGACTTTTACGCGGTTTTCGGGGATGCACCCGAGCGCCGCGGCGATTCCGCAAGGGTCGACCTTACCAAACCGGAGGGATACGTTCCGAAGTTCAATTTTCCGCCGTTCCGGGTCAATTACCTGGAGCGGGATTCGATTACCGGGACGGTCAAACCGGCCGACCTGAGGCCCGCCGACCTGGTGGCCGCCGGTGATTTCTTCGGCACCGGGAATGACGGGATCATCGCGTTAAAACCCGACGGAAAGATCCCGGCCTTCGTCTTTTGCCCTGAATCAGACATGTTCAGGAAGGTGACCGTGGTCAACCCCGGGGCGTTGTCGGTGGCAGGGAAAATCCGCATCCTTCATGCGTTGAGGATGGCAGGCGGAAATGCCGCCCTGCTGGTAGCCGTGGGCGAGAAAGGCTGGATTGCCGCGGAACTGAAAAAGCCCGACAAACCCTGTAAAGAAGGCGTGCAGCCGCAGACCACCCTGACGGTTGTGCACCAATCGGCCGTTCAACCGGCAAATCTAGTTTGCGGCAATTTTACCGGTGATGCACGGCAGGAGATCCTGGTCGTATCAACCGATGGAAGCTGGGACCTTTTACTGCCCGAACCGGCGCCGGGCCGGCCGCTTCATTTTAAATCCCTCGGGGCGGAAGCGAAAGAACCGCTTCAGATGTGGAACCAAAAGGATCACAGGGTCGGGCTGACGGCAGGGAGGTTCCTGCCCGGGCTTCCCCATGATGTGGTTTTGATGGTCGCACAAGAGGGCAACGGAGGGGGTTGTTTTTATGCCCTGTTCTCCTGGCAGGCTTCCTCAAACGCATGGATGCCGGTGTACCCGGAAAAGCAGCAGCATCGCGGACTGACCATCGGACTTGACACCCTGAAACCGGACGATCGTTATTTCGTCATGAATACAGGCAAGGGGACAAGGGTCTTCCGTTACAACCGCGACTGGCGATTCGACCTCAAGGAGATCCGTTTCTCCGACAGCGCCTTTACGATCCTTGGTTCGGTTGATTTCCGTGGATACCAGATAAACCGCAATCCGAAATACTATGAACAATTGCTGCTGGTGCCCGGTATGTTCCGGAATCCGGCCGGGATGCAGTTCCTGGTGACAGGCAGTGTAGCCCGCGAACGGAAGTATGAGGCGGTGCTTCCCGAATTTGTGGATATGTATTCACTGATCAATGAAAGTGATCTTACGAAATAATGGATGACGATACCATGCGCAACAGAACGATATTTTTACCGGCAATCATCCTGGCCTGCCTGATATTCCCCTGGTTTGTGATATCCTGCGGTCAGCCGGTGAAAACGGTCGAGACCGCCAGCGCCGGATTTGCGGTGAAGGATTTCAATCCGATCGCCAACTGGAAGGCCGGCGCACCCCTGCAGCTCGATTTTACCAGGGCTATCGCCGACGGATTTGTGGTGCCATCGCTGCAGCAAACCGACGATGGCTACTTCCAGATGCGGTTCAGGATAAAGAATACCGCAGCCGATGCAAAGAAATTTGCCTTCAAAATCTATTACCAGAATGAGTCCTACAAATTCCCTGAGCGCGATCAGACCGACAGCCTGCGTCAGCATCCCATTGCCTGGGAGAATTTCTACGGAAGCTGGGAAGAGGAGGGAACCGGCTTTGCCGAAACACCTGAAATCCCTGCCGACGGCGATTTTCACGACGTCACTTCAAGGTTCAGGATCGTGGGCAATCCGAGGAACGAGCAGCGGTATTTTTCCGAAGGCCGGAACGACCGGTGGAAGCGGAACCTTCGCGTGGGTGAGTACAGCTTCCTGTTGGTCGTAACATATCCAGCCAACCTGCAGGGCGGCACCCTGCCTGAGGGAATTCAACACATCGGGAAAGCTTCGCCGGAAGGTTTCATCCATCCCTATTTCTATTTCCTTTACGGTCCGGGAAGATCGGTCGCGAATACGGTCGTTCAGAAATTTCCGCTCAACCTGAAGGTGGTTGCCATTCCCGATCCCGGTTCGGGCATTTACGTCAACCCGGGCGCTTACAACCGCGAACAGGCTGAAAAGGGCAAGACAAACTGTTGCGGCCAGGATTCATCGTGGTACTGGAATGCCGCCTTCGAGCAGTTCGTTCACTACGTGGATCCGTCGACCAAACTCAGTAATATCCCGGTGATCGCCGACATCATGAACGATACCTATACACGGATGGATTACAACTGGAACCGGCGGTTTTACCGGAAGGAAGAGCTCATTGCGACTACATCGCTCGTGGCAACCATTCCCTGTCAGACCGTGACTTCCGATCCCGTAAGCAAGAAGATCATCATCCGGAACCCGAAATCGGAATTTGGAAAATGGCAGAAACAGAATGTCGGGATCATCACCCGGCATGGGATGACCTACGGTAAATGGACCGTGAAATGCAAGCTGACGGAGTTGCTCAACCGCCATAATATGTGGAACGGGCTGACCAACGCCATCTGGATGATCACCCAGTCGCAGGCCGATTGGAACCTGCGGCGCGACTGCAACAACGCCGGATACATGGCCAACTATTACGGGGGCCATCAGGATCAGCGGGTGAAGAATGTGGGCTATTCGGAGATCGATTTCGAAATCCTGAAGACGGTGCCTTACTGTCCCACCTGGGTTCTTCCCCCGGTTTACAACCACGGCATCGACGACCAGGGAAACGTGTTGAACTGGAATGTTCCCTTCCCCGAAGAGGTCCTTGATGACGACAATAAGATCACCGTGTCGTGTACCAACTGGGACATGGCCTGCTGGCAGCCTGCCAGTTTCAGTGATGGCTGTTACCCGGTGAGATATGATGACAAGACCTACTGGGCTCACCGCTGGGACAAGAATTACCGCGCCCTGACCCAGAAAACCCCCGAGCTGGATGATGAACTCTTCGGCTCGTCCTATTACTACTTCCAGATCGACTGGCAACCCGACCGGATCATCTGGCGGATCGGCCCGGAGAAGGAGAAGTTACGGGTGGTCGGTTACATGGATGAGAACATCACCTCCATTCCAAACAACCAGATGCTGCTGATCGTCACCCAGGAATTTCACAACACCAAGTGGTGGATCGGTTCGGCCTATTCACAGGACAACATTCCCTTCCCCGGCAAGGACTATGTGGGCGAGATTTATGAGGTAACCATTGAGTGAATGAGTGAATGAGTGAATGAGTGAATTGCTTACCTGCTCACCCGTTCACCGGTTTACCAAATGATTGACTGATTGATTGACTGATTGACAAATTGATCTTTCCCTAATCGCTTTTCGCTAATCACTAATCCCTGATTTTGAATTTTGACATTTGAACTTTGAACTTTGAATTTTCCCCTTTCCCC
>CAYYPH010000065.1:0-12909 GCA_964473485.1 uncultured Prolixibacteraceae bacterium
ACCCCGACGGGGTCCCACCACCCCGACGGGGTCCCACCACCCCGACGGGGTCCCCCGACTACCCCGATAGGGGTATCCCCCTTCATGGTTGTCTTCTTACTGTATTCATTAACCAATTTCAACTAAAATGATGAAAATGAAAATTTTGCTGGGGTGGCTGGTGTTTGCCATCCCGGTTCTGCTTGCAGCCGAAGAGGATTCGCTGAAAACACGCACATTCCAGGTTAGTCTGATCACCCCCGTCGGGACCAATGGCCTGGACTCATGGAATGTGAATAACAAAATTTCGTTTAACCTGTTGGCCGGCTATGGCGGCGGGATCAGCGGCGCCGAATTCAACGGGCTGTTCTCAGTTTTAAGGTCGGATATGAAAGGCGCCCAGTTTTCGGGCCTGGGTTCCATTGTAAAAGGAAATGTGAGGGGAGCGCAGTTCAGCGGTCTCGGAACCTCGGTGAAGGGCGCTGTTGCGGGCGTCCAGTTCTCGGGACTGGCATCGGTGGTTGGCGACAAGACCAGGGGCGCCCAGTTTTCAGGGCTCTTCAACATCAACGGCAAAAAGGTTTGCGGGGCACAGTTCGCGGGGCTTGCCAACATCGCCGGCGGACCGCTGGCCGGGGCCCAGATTGCTGGTCTGGCCAATATCACCTCGCAGGCTTCGAAAGGTTTTCAGGCTGCCGGGCTGTTGAACCTTGTGCCGGGCGGAAGGATCAGCCAGGCCGCGGGGCTGCTGAATATCGTCACGGAGGATACAAAGGGGGCCCAGGTAAGCGGTTTGCTGAATATTGCTGCGGATAGCCTGAAAGGTGCACAAATTGCGGGTTTCGTCAGCGTGAATGCAGGAAAGATGCATGGTGTGCAGGTGTCAGGCCTGGCTAACATCAATTCGGGTAAGCTCAGGGGCGCACAGATCGCGGGATTGCTGAACTATACCCGGAAGCTTTACGGGGTCCAGGTTGGGGTGTTCAACGTGGTCGATTCCGTGGAACGGGGCGTGCCGGTCGGGTTCCTGAGTTTTGCAGGGAACGGATACCGGACCTTCGAAATAGCGGCCTCCGAGAACTTTTACGGGATGTTCAGCTTCAAAACAGGGGTCAGGAAGTTTTACAACATCCTTTCAACAGGGATCGGCTATCGACACGACATGGTGATCTGGGGATGGGGATACGGCCTCGGAGGGATGGTCGCGCTGACCGACCGTTGGGATCTCGCCATCGAGGGCACCTGCTACCAGGTGAACGAAGGGGAGTGGTTTACAAACCGCCTCAACCTGCTGAACCGGCTATCGGTGACCGGCTCATTCAGGCTGGCCAGGCACCTGACGGTGTTCGGCGGCGTAACCTGGAATGTGACCGTGGCCGACATCATCGACGAATACGGGGAACCCGTGGAATCGTACATCGCCCCATGGTCGGTGTTCGACGAGGTGTACAACGGCTATATCAATGTGAAGATGTACCCTGGAATTGTGGCGGGGATAAGGCTGTAGGAGAGTTCAAAATTCAAAATTCAAAATTCAAAATTTTATTCAAAATGCAGATGTCAAGATTCAAGATTCAAAATTCATCTTCAAATTTTCAAATTTTCAAATCTTCAAATTATTCCAGGCTCCATTTTGTTTTTTTTCTCGTGATTTTGCTGACAATGGGTTTTCCGGCTATTTCGCAGACGCCGGTGCAGGTGGTGAGGGGCAGGGTGGTGGATGCCGGGTCGAAGACGGGACTTCCGGGGGCCAATGTGGTTATTGCCGGCACCGATCCCGTGCTGGGAGGCTCGACGGATGCGGAGGGAAACTTCAGGATCGGGAATGTACCGGTGGGCAGGCATACCGTTCAGATCACCTACATAGGCTATAAACCGGTGGTGATCCCCGAACTGCTGGTAAGTTCAGGAAAGGAGCCGTTCATCAGCGCGGAGCTCGAAGAGATGGTGATCACGGCCAGGGAGGTGGTGATCACGGCGGATGTGGAGAAGGACAAGCCGGTGAATTCGATGGCCATGATCAGCGCGCGGTCGTTTAACGTGGAGGAGAGCCGCCGCTATGCCGGGTCGGCCGATGACCCGATGCGCGCCGTGTCGAACTTTGCCGGGGTGGCGTCGAGCGCCGACGTCAACTCCAACGAGATCGTCATCCGGGGCAATTCGCCCAAAGGTTTGCTGTGGCGCATGGACGGCATCGACATCCCGAACCCGAACCATTTTGCGTACGTCGGGGCCTCGGGCGGCGGGATGACGATGCTCAGCAGCCAGGTGCTGAGCAACAGCGACTTTTATACCGCCGCATTCCCGGCTCAGTACGGCAATGCCCTGTCGGGAGTTTTCGACATGCGGTTCCGCACCGGGAACAACACGCGGCATGAGTTTGCCCTGCAGGCCGGCATCCAGGGCCTCGACCTTTCGGCTGAAGGACCGTTCAGCCGTAAAGGCCGCTCGTCATACCTGTTCAACTACCGGTACTCCATCCTCGCCTTCCTGCAGCTTATCGATCCATCGATGAAGAACAAAATACCGCAATACCAGGATCTTTCATTCAAGATCAACCTGCCCACGAAAAAAGCTGGGACATTCTCGCTGGTCGGCATCGGGGGGATCTCCCGTTCGAGCGGCACCGCCATCGAAGATACCACGCAATGGAAAACGCTGGATGACCGCTCTGAGTCGATGCTGAACAACAACATGGGAGCGGTCGGCCTGATCCACCAGATCGCCCTCAACCGGCGCGCGATGCTCCGTACCTGGCTTTCGGCCACCTATAGCGACATCCGGTCAAATTACTACTTCATGACCCCTTCATACACGCTGGATCCCCGCAGCGAAGTCTTTTACCGGATGTTCCGGTTGGGGGGAGGGGTGGCGGCCAACATAAAATTCGGCCCGCGGCACACCAACCGCACCGGTGCGACCTACACCAACATGTTTTACGACATCAACATAAAAAACAAGAACATTTTAACCGGGGTGTTCGGAACGGTTGATGAAGGAAGCGGGAACACCGACTTCGTGCAGGCGTTCAGCGAATCGAAGATCGATATCACGCCTGACCTGAACGCCACGGCAGGCCTTCATTTCCAGTATTTCCTCCTGAACAGGCATTATGCCGTCGAACCCAGGGTCGCCCTCCGCTGGCAGGCTTTTCAGAAGCACGCCTTCAGCATAGGCTACGGAAAACATGCGCAGATAGAAGACGTGGGGGTTTACCTGGCCGAGCAGCCCGTAACTCCTGAATACTATGTGCAGCCGAACCGGAACCTCGATTTCAGCCGGGCTCACCACTTCGTGGCAGGGTACGATTACCTGATCAGGAGCGACCTGCGTTTCAAGGCCGAAGTCTATTACCAGCACCTCTATTCCATCCCCGTGATGCCCGGAAGCTATTACTCCCTGATCAACAGCGACGGTGGATACAGCAACGATTCGCTCGTGAACGACGGCACCGGCAGGAATGCGGGGATCGACCTGACCTTTGAGAAGTTCCTCACCCGGCAGTACTATTTCCTGGTCACAGTATCCCTCTTCGACTCGAAATACAAAGGGGGCGACGGGGTGGAACGCAACACGCGGTACAATTCGAACTATGTGTTCAATGTACTGGGCGGGAAGGAGTGGACCATACGGAAAAAGAACATTCTTGGCCTGAACCTGAAGGCCTCCTATACCGGCGGGCAGTATTACGTGCCCATCGACCTTGAACAATCGAAGATCAGCCACTACCGTGTGCTGGACGTTTCGCGGGCCTATGCCGAGCGGCTCCCCGACTTCTTTTACCTCGACCTGACCCTGACCTACCGCACCAACCATAAAAAGTTCAGCGGCATCTGGGCCCTTCAGGTCAAAAATATCCTGAATCAGAAACCTCCGGTGGGCTATGTTTACAACGACTTCAACCAGTCGATCGAACCCGTCACCGGTATGGGGATTATTCCGTTTATAAGTTATAAGATAGAGTTTTGATAATTGACAATTGACAATTGACAATTGACAATTGAAAACGGAAAATGGAAAACGGAACTTCCCTATTGCCCATTGCCTATTGCCCATTGCCTGATTTTGAATTTTGACATTTGAACTTTGAATTAAGAATTATAACCTTCCCTAATTCCCAATACCAAATTCCTATTACCTAAAAATGTAACTTTGCCGATAGGGGTGCGTCTCCTTTCGGTTGTCATTAATGAAAACAAAACCTTTTAAATCATGAGAATCATAAAATTTGCGCTGCTGGCGCTGGTTGTTGCAGTATCCCTGTCTTCGTGCAAGAAAATCAAGGGCAAGGGTGAACTGGTTACGGAATCGCGGTCTGTGACCGGGTATTCAGGCATAGAACTGAATATGGAGGGCACGGTGAACTTCACGCCCGGCACCGACTACACGCTTGCCGTAGAGGCTCAGGAAAACCTGCTGCCTTACATCGAAACCTTTGTCGATGGCGGTCATCTTGTCATCAGGCAAAAGCCGGGCACCACCTTTGGCGATCACGAGCCCATCACGGTCACCGTTACGGCGCCCAACGCCAGCGGTTGCTGGATCAGCGGATCGGGGAACATCAACGTGCTGGGTCAGTGGACAGGCACAGCGGTGGAGGCCGGTATTTCGGGAAGCGGTAACATCTACATCCAGGATGTCGATGTCACTAACCTGAAGGTAAGGATCAGCGGTTCGGGGAACCTGGAGGCGGTCTCGGGTTATGCCGATAATGAAGATCTCGGGATCAGCGGAAGCGGGAACATTGACCTGAGCGAAGTGATCGCCGACTACACCGACGCCACCATCAGCGGATCGGGGAACATCTACATCCAGGTGATCACGCAACTCGACGCCACCATCAGCGGCAGCGGCAGTATTTACTATCTGGGCCAGCCGGCGGTGAATGTCAACATCTCCGGGTCAGGGAAGGTCATTAAACTGTAGCGAAAAGTTAACGCCCGCCTGCGTTTCAGAAAATCAAAACACCAATGGTGTTCAACAGTTCGGTCCGGGTGAAGGGTTTCGGAAGGAACGCGTCAAACCCGGCGGCAAGCAACCTTTGACGGTCCTCCGAACTGTTGTAGCCGGTCACCGCAATCACCGGAACCTTTTCATATCCCTCCATCTGCCTGATCTGTTTCATGGTGGTTATGCCATCAATCCCCGGGCCCAGGTTAATGTCCATGAGTATCAGGTCGAAGTGCCGGCCTGATGCTTCGCTGATGGCTGATTTGCCGTCGTACACTTTTTCGACCGAGTATTTCTGCATCAGGAAAAGCTGCATGAGTTCCTGGTTGTTTTCATTGTCTTCAACACTAAGTATCAGTGTTTTTCCTGAGGCAGCGTGGGCTTTCTCTTCCCGACGTGCTGACGCTGCATCGGCGTGGGGCTTTTCCTGTGCGGGCTGGTCAGCGGCCGTTCCGCAACCGGGAAAATGCACACTGAACTCCGACCCTTTTCCCTCTTCGCTGGTCACGCTGATCTCACCCTGCAGGCGGTTGAGGATCTTTTTGCTGAGCGACAAGCCGATGCCCAGACCTTCGTAGTTTCTCCCCATACCGTCGCTGACCTGGCTGAATTCGTCGAAAATTTTATCATGATAATTGCTCGGTATCCCGATCCCGGTGTCGGCGATCCTGAAAATCGCCTGTTCCGATCCGGCAGGTCCTTCGTTCAGCACCTGTATCATGATTGATCCCGAGGGGGTGAACTTGATGGCATTGTCGATGAGGTTGGTGATGATAAGGCTGGCAAAGGAGTTCGTGAACCAGGTACACACCGCTGGGGCGATCTGTGTCTCAATGATGATGTTTTTTCGCTGTGCCGCCTCCCTCAGGTCGTTGATGATCTTTCCGGCCAGTTCGCTGAGGTTAACCAGCTCAATGTTGGGCATCTGCCGGTCGGCTTCAAAACGGGCCAGGTCAACGATGGCATTGAGGGTCTTCAGCAGCCGTCTTCCGGAGAAATTGATCATGCGCGCCATATCGAGTATCTCCTGGTTCGCATCAGAATTACGGATGAAATCGGAAAAACCCAGGATACTGTTCATCGGGGTCCTGAATTCGTGGTTCATGTTCGCCAGCAGCGACGATTTCAACCTCGAGGATTCCTCAGCTTTCTCGCGGGCGATGATCAGCTCATTTTCTGCGGTTTTTCTCATCTGGACCTCTTTTTCGAGGTTTTCTTTCTGCACCGTGAGTTCGCCAACCAGTTTCTCCAGTTTCGCAAAAAGCGAACGGTTCTCCTTCATCAGTTTCACCTTCTCGATCGTATTGTCGAGTATGAGCCGCATGTCCGATTCATCATAGGGCTTAGAGAAGTAGTAAGAGATCATGCTGCCGTTGATCGACTGCACCACGGCATCGATATCCGAATAGCCGGTGATCAGCATGCGGACGGTATCGGGAAATTCGACCCTGATCCGGTGCAGGAATTCCACCCCGGTCATCCCCGGCATGCGCTGGTCGGAAATAACAATGTCGATCTGTTCCTTCTGCATGATTTTATAGCCATCTTCGGCCGACGAGGCCAGGCGGATATCATAATAATCCCTGAAGACGCTTTTAAAGGCGGTCAGGCTGGCCGGTTCATCGTCGATGAACAGGATCTTGAATTTTTCAAAATCTTTCATGGATTAATGGAATTATAGGTAAATAAACAGTGAAGGCAGTTCCGCCGGGAGGATGGCTGTGTACATCTATTTTCCCACCGTGTTCCCGGACAATATTATTACTGATCGACAGTCCCAGTCCCATTCCCTTGCCGACCGGTTTGGTTGTAAAAAATGGGTCGAAAATCTTTTTCATCGTCTCTGCAGTGATCCCGGTCCCGGTATCGGTGATCGTTATCATAGCGTAACGATTTCCGGCCAGTTCGCAATCTCCGGTGGTAATGGTTATCTCACACTGCTGCCCCATCCCGACTTTTGGTAACACGGCATCAATGGCATTCGACAAGATATTCATCAGTACCTGCGAAATCTTAGCCGGGAAGCAGGGAACCTTTGGAAGTTCCCGGTACTCTCGTTTAATATTGATCTCTTTCAAGATTTTATGCTGTAAAAGGATAAGGGTTGAATCGATGTTCTCGTGAATGTCAATCTCTTTCATGTCGGCCTCATCGAGTCTCGAGAACTGCCGCAGGCTTTGTACAATCCCCGAAATCCTTCGCGACCCTTCAATGATGTTGTCGGTGAGCTGGGTGAGTTCCGTCAAGCGTTCATCGAAGTCATGCGAGGCTTTGTATTCGTTCAGCTCATCCAGTTGTTTATCCTGGTAACGCAAAAGTATTTCATCGTATTTCTGCTGGATGTCGAGTAAAAACCGGATGTTTTTCGACAGACCGATGGAGGAGGAGGAGATGAAGGAGATGGGATTGTTGATCTCATGAGCTATGCCGGCGGTAAGCACTCCCAGCGATGCCATCTTCTCGGAGTTGATGAGCTGGCCCTGCGCCTCTTTTAGCTGGTCGATCGTTTCCTGAAGCACAAGATTGCTTTGTTCGAGCAATTGCTGGTATCGGCGCAATGCAAGGTGTGTCCTCACCCGGGCCAGCGCCTCCTCGATCTGAATGGGTTTGGTGATGTAATCGACCCCGCCCGCCTCGAAGGCGGTCACCTTGTCGAACGTCTCCGACAGGGCGCTGATAAAGATCACCGGGATCGCCTTCAGGTTTGGATTTTGTTTGAGCCTGCGGCAGGCTTCGTAACCGTCCATCTCGGGCATCGTAACGTCGAGCAGCACAATATCGGGCGGTTCATGCTCCGCGGCCCTGATCCCGAGCGGCCCGCTGGTCACCGCCCTCACCTTGTACCCCTCTTTCTGAAAAACCCTGATCAGGATCTCCAGGTTGGCCGGTATGTCATCGACGAGCAAAATGGTCTCTTTTTTTTCCGGATTCTCCATGGTTGGTGGTTTAACTATACCAAAATACTTTTGTAAATGAACTGAATTTTGCCGGCCTCATGCACCCTCGCGTCCAAACCTTACTGCTGAGGGGGGGTGATGGGGGGTGGGCGCCCTTTCGTCCTATCATAATATGGCCCCTACGGGGCCAAGGCAATTAACAGATCCTTCACCCGTTCACCTGTTCACCCGCTCACCCGCTCACCTGCTCACCTGCTCACCAGTTCACCCGCTCACCTGTTCACCTGTTCACCCGCTTACCCGTTCACCCGTTCACCCGCTCACCTGCTCACCTGCTCACCCGCTCACCCGCTCACCAGTTCACCTGTTCACCCGCTCACCTGCTCACCTGTTCACCCGTTCACCCGTTCACCTAACTTACCTGAAACAAAAAGTTAAGCTGGTCAAGCCTGAACGATTTCAACAACTCCTTCAGCCGGCCCGCTATCCCGGGAAACTCATCCGAAAGCAATACCAGCCGTGCTTCGATCAGATCGAGGTCTCCGTTGATAATGGCCTCGCGGATCATCTCCCTTTCCGCTTCAGGTAATGCGTATATGTCTTCCGGGTTCAGCGTTTGCTGTGGCTGCGCCAATTCAATTACCTGATCCGGTATTGCGGTAACATACGCCACTCCGAGATGATCCCTGATTTTTTCGAAGATATCATGCTCGCGGAATGGTTTTTTAATGAATTCGTCGGCTCCCGCCTCCAGCACATGATCACGGTCGTCCTCAAAAACACTGGCCGTTACCGCAAAAATCTTTACGTTGCTGCCTTCAGGCAGTGACCTTATCTTCCTGATCGCCTCGAATCCGTCCATCTCGGGCATGAACATATCCATCAGGATCAGGTCGGGGTGGATCCTTTGGTATAATTCAACCGCTTCAAGTCCGTTCCTTGCGCCTTCGACTCTGAAGCCCACGCCGGTCAGCATCTTTTCGAGGAGCACCCGGTTGGGTTCCTTGTCGTCGGCAACAACGATGGTAAAGATGGGTTGACCGGGCTGCAGGCCCGTCACCCTGGTCTGGCTTCCCGCCCTTTCCTGATGTACACCGGTTGCCGCTTCGATGCCGACATGGAACCTGAAGATGGTCCCTTTACCCGGCTCACTCGACACCGTGATGTCGCCGTTCATCATCCTGATATATTCGCGGCAGATGGCCAGGCCTAAGCCGGTACCCGAATGGGCCTGTTTGCCGCTGCGGGTCTGTTCGAAATGCATGAAAACCTTCTCGATCTCATCGGCCGCGATCCCGATACCCGTATCTTCAACCTCGCCATGCAACAGCAGTTCGCCGGTATCCATCGTTGATGTCATGACGCGGATGCTGACCCTTCCTTCGATGGTAAACTTCAGGGCATTGCTCAGCAGGTTGATCAGGATCTGCCTTATCTTTCCCTCATCGGCAAAAATATAATCGGGCATATCTCTCTGAAAGTCAGTATGCAGTTCGATCTTCTTCTCCTTTGCCCGGTTGCGGAACAAGGTGACGACATCCTCGAGCATGTCGGTGAGGTTAAAGGTATCGGGATTGAGCTGGATCCTTCCCGCTTCGATCTTCGACATCTCGAGCACATCGTTGATGAGCGCCAGCAGATGTTCACCGCTGGTGTTGATGATGGATACATTCTCGCGCTGGTCGGGGGTCAGCGTGGGATCCTTTTCCATCAGCTGGCTGAAACCGAGTATGGCATTCAGGGGAGTGCGGATCTCGTGCGACATATTGGCCAGAAAAATGCTTTTGGCCTTGTTGGCAAAGACGGCAGCCTCCTTTTCGACCATCAGTTTCTCGCTTTTCTTCTGTTCTGAGATGTCCTCGAAGATGCCTACCCCGCCAATCACTCGTTGATCATCTGAGAAAAGCGGGGTATAGATGGCCCTGATGTAAACACTTTTCCCGCTCATAGTGGATGTGTACAGCCCGGTAAATTCGGATAGCTCCCCTTTCAGAGATTCCTCAAAAGGATGTAGCATCACCGGGTCGTGTATGGTCTCAAAGAGGCTCTTCCCGATGAGAGATTCCCGGTTCAGGCTGAAGATTTCCTCATGGCCCCTGTTGCAAGTGGTGATGATACCTTTTTCATTGTAATGGAGGAAACCGAAAGGGGCGTTATCCAGAATGAGGTTTAGCTTTTCATTGGTTAGCGTAATCTCCAACTGCGCTTCTTTAGAAACCTTATCACGGTATCCGATCTGCTCCAGCATTTCGTTGAAACGGGTGTATAGCAGTCCGATCTCGTCGTCGCTCTCCCTTTCGATCCGCAGGCTGTAATCCCCTCCCGATGAGATCACGTTGGTGAAGTCGGCCAGCTTCAGGATGGGTTGCGACACAAAGCCCTGCAGCCAGTTGGTAAGAAAGTAACCGACCAGCAGCAGGACGATCATGACCGAAATAAAAATGAGGACGTAATCGCGGATTTGTTTGTTCATCAGATCGGTGGAGGCGATCAGGATCAGGGTTCCGTAATTCACATTCTGGTAACGGATGGGTTCGATCACCACCAGTTTATGATCACGAAATCCGGCCGGCAAACTGTCGGGTCTGATAGGCTTATAGGAGGAAACCCCGGAATTGACAAACTCCGCGACCAGGGTGTCGAGCGGATCATAAAGCAGCGCCGCTGTGAGGTCGGGCAATGCCCTGATCTTGGTAAGCATGTCGTGGGCGCCTTTTTCATCGCCGAAGGCAAGCGGAGCAATGCAGTACTCTCCGATCACCCGGGCATAAAGCTGGGTACTGCTCTCGAGGTCACGTTTATAATCGTTTACACCCCAGGTGATGACCAGGGAAAAGACCACCACCATGACGGTGACCAGCACCGCCAGGACCAGCAAAATCAACTTTCCTTTGATGCTTAACCTTTTAAAGGGATTGCGCGGTTTGCTCCTCATGTGAGATTTTTTTATTCAGGGTTGGTGCAGACCTGATTTTTGTCATAACTTTGATTGTTTCAACAGGAGCTGCCGGCATGTCGATTCATACAAAGATAATACAATTATAAACAAAATATTCACCGTTTAATAGAATCAGATTATGATAAAAATACCTTGCTGCGCTATGTTCTTGCTGGCATCTTTCGGGGCCATGGTATTGCCTCCGGGTTTTCTGATGGCCCAGTTACCTGATTCGTTGCGCACCGAGGTTATTTATAGTATGTCGCTCGAAGACCTCATGAATATTGAAGTAACGACCGCATCCAAAGTTCCGCAGCAAATGAGGGAAACCCCTGCCACGATCAGGATCATCACGGCAGAGCAGATCAGGCAAAGAGGGTATCAGACTCTGGAACAGGCCCTTGCCGATTTACCGGGCATGCAATTCAGGAACATCAACGGATTCAACACCTATACCTTCATGCGGGGGTTACCCAGCCAGAATAACCTGATCCTGCTGATGGTCGATGGGGTTCAGATCAACGAACTGAATTCCGGTGGATTTTATGGAGGAGGGCAGTTCGACCTTACCAATACCGAAAGAATTGAGGTCCTTTACGGGCCCTCCTCGGCACTTTACGGCACCAATGCGGTATCCGGGATTATCAACATCATCACCCGGAAACCGCAGGACAGAAAATCGGGTTATCTGAGCGGATCGCTGGGAAATTTCGGAACCAGCGGGTTGGATTTCAGTTATGAAGACACCTATCATTCAGATACGGTAGGTTTCAGGGTGGCTGGCATGTACAAAACCACCGAAAAGGCCGATTTGAGAGGGTCGAAGGGCGACAACAACTGGAGTGACAACATGGAGAACTTCGAGCATGATTATGCCCTGAACGGATTCGTAAAGGTGAAAAATTTTACGGCAGGAATTACGACCCAACTCAAGCAATCACCCATGACAACCTATTACAAATCGACCGGAACCAGTTACCTCGACAGGGGTACGTTCTGGAATATCTGGTTTTTGAATGGTTTTGCAGATTATGTTTATGACCGTAAGAAAACCTGGTCGAACAGGACCAGGTTCTATTTTCGCAATTCGACCGTTCTCGACAACACCATCAACAAGGTTATCAAAGCCGATAGCAGTCAGCCTGGCGATCAGGTAGGTTATTACCGTCCGAACTGGCTCGTGGGGATCGAGGATCAGTTTAATTTTTTCCCTGTAAAACAGTTGCTTTTTGTAGGTGGGATCACGTATGAACATGAGGCGCTTTCCGAGGGATTTTCGCAGTCGCACAGCGGAAATCAGGATGTCAATCCTCCTCCGCCACCCAAGCCCAATAGTTTGCATAATGACCTTTTATCGTTGTATGTTCAGGGACAGTGGTGGTTCCTCCGGTATTTCGAACTGATGGCCGGCGTCAGGCAGGATTTCAGCAGTTATTATGACAAGGCTTTCACTCCCAGGGGAGCATTGGTGTTCAATATGGGCGATTTTACAGCCAAGGCTATGTACAGCAGTGCTTACAGGGCTCCACGACCCTGGGACTATTCGGCAGGAACCGGAAATCCTGATCTGAAACCAGAGAAGATCCAGTCGGCTGAATGCATGGTTTCATACCGGTTGGCAGAAGTGCTTAACCTTGAATTATCTGTTTTCAGAAACTGGGCAAGCCAGTTGATTGTTATCGGATACACCGACACCCTGGGTAACTGGCGTTGGCAAAACAACAGGAAAGTGACGACCACCGGGTTGGAAGCAGGAGTAACACTGAAAACGAACAGATATGGTGTATTTGCCTATTACACATACAACAAACCCATTGACCAGGATGGAAAGATGATTGATGAGATCTCTGAACATGTCGCTAATGGCGGATTTAATGTAAGAATTTACAAGGGACTGAATATTTCTGTTGCCGGATATTATTATGGGAAAAGGACCAATCCGAAAATGATCGCTGCCACCGGTAGCGATATCATCGGTGATGTCTTTTTGTTGAATGGCAATCTGGGGTGGATGGATTTTCACGGGGTTGATCTGCAACTGATAATGAACAATATACTGAACACGGAATATTATCATCCATCGAACCTGATGCCCGATCGGTACCGTCAGCCGCAGCGTACTTTTCTGGTCAGGGTGACCTGGAA
>CAYYPH010000066.1:0-12709 GCA_964473485.1 uncultured Prolixibacteraceae bacterium
ATCTGCGGATCGAACTGGCGGGCTTCGAAGTCGTACCAGTTCATGTAGGTATCGGTGTTGCCGTCGTTGTCGGTATCGATTGCCTCGTCGTTGAACTCTTTTCCCTGGAACATGTATTTATTTTCAATGTCGGAAACATACCCCAACCCGCCGAGCTTCATCCCGAAGGGGTCGTAATGGTCTTCCTGTACCACCTCAACCATTCCGGTTTCGGGGTTGGCATGATAAACCACGCGTACGTTTCCGAGATAGTCTTTGAGGAAGTACTGCGGATCGTAGGTCGAGGAGTGTTTTACGATCCGCCCTTCGGGAGTGAGGATCAGCGTAAGGAACCCGTCCTCGTACTGAAAAGCGCCTGAGTAATCGCTCTGGTGCGATTGGGCGTTATGGATCACCTGTTTTTTCAGTTTTCGGCCATTGGCATCGTAAAGGTACAGAATTTTATGATTGGGGGGCAGCGGTTGATTTTTCGTGAAAATCGGGCATTGTCAACTGGCTTGCACTGTTCATGGCATCGGTCAGGGCATCCAGCTGGTTGCCACGGTATGAGGTGTATTGCAACTGATCGATCGGACCGAACACCGGCGCTCCCTGCTGTATGGCCTGCTGCCCGGAACGGTTCAGCGAAATGATATTGCCGTTTTCATCATACCCGATTCCGTCGAACGGAATCCCAAGCGTCAGATTTTTTCGATAAGCTCTGAACGAACAATGTCATATGCATGTAACGGGTCATACTGTTCTGTCGGGCAGAGCAATGCCGTGGTGTCACCAAGAAATTCGGGGTCTATGATCTTCTCTTCAAGGTTGCGCAGGAATTGTAGCTGAGAAGGGGGCTTGTCTACACTAAATTCCATATACTTTCGGTAGCATTGAATTACAGTATCAGCGTTAATACTCGTGTTGACAAGGACTTTATAAAGATCATGCAGATCCCTGCCCTTTCTGCGCTGGTATAAGGCACGAAGCTTGGTGCCTGCCAATTCTTCTAGTCGATAGGTGGTCATATTACAAGTACCTGTAAACCAACTTGAATGAATACTAAATTCCTTGTTGAACCAACCGAGGACGGTAAAATGTTCCCTGCAATTGATTTCGACTTTAAGCCGGAGCTTCTGAATGGGTGGTATTTCTGAGTCGAATTTGAAAATCAGCTTGTTGTTACTCTCCTTTTGTTTTATAACAGGTACACCTAAAAATGAAAGCCGGACTTTTAAGCGATCTATGATTTCCCCAACGGGACCTCCTTTAATTTGAACAAGATCGATATCTTCAGAGTACCTGGGTTGCGTTTGAAGAAATAACTTATATAAGGCTGTTCCTCCGCGAAATGCAAGATTTGATGTTAAGAATTCATCGGAATATAACTCAACCAATGATCTGCAGATGATCAGATCCTGTTCCACCTGTTCGTTGCTGCGCCAGGATACAACTGATTTCCACCCAGTGATGGCGGATTGGGGAATCATTCTTCGATTTCTATTTTAACGTTATTAATGACTTTCCAGCGATTATCTGATGAGGAAGACTTTGAATGTACTGATGTTTTTAACGGAATCCTGAAAAATGTCTTACCACCCTGCAAACACTTTCCAAAGATCGTATCAGCCAGTTCTTGCTGTGAAAAAATATTTTCAAGCATGAAACCAAGCCTTTGAAGTGTTGAGGTTGGTATTATTTTAATGAAAGCGTCATTAATTCGATCAGTATTTAGTTCACCCATTAAATCATTAATGACATTTGCTGCACGGTTGAGGCCTCCAATCCTTTTCTCGAATTGAATCAAATCGGCAGCAGTTAATTCAGGAGATGATATGTTAATATATCCTGTTTCCGTTTTACGGTTTTCGAGCAACTGCAACGGGATCTCCTTTTTGCTGATATAGTTAACTTTTACACCCTTTTTATGGGTTGGCCTGAGTCCCGGGAACACAGTAAAGATAAAATATTCCTGAGGTTGTTGATGTGAAGATCCATGAAAAGTGGCAGCATTCAGTAAGCCGATGTAATAGTTACGGGCAAGATGTTTCATCAGTCCATCGATGAACAGTGGAACGGGGAGAATACCCATTGAATGATATTGTGGCGGAATAATCAGATAATAGCCCTTGAACACAGAGAGGACTATTCCCTTTTTTTTCAGACGGTTTAATGAAAGCTGCAACGCTATCTCAGAGTGGTTTGGAAAGGCTGACCGAAGTTCGATGATTGAAAAGGCAGTCCGACCCTGTGATAATAGATTGTTTGTCCAATCAACGATTCTGACATTTTCTTTGCAAGGGATCATCAAAGCGTAATTTTCTGCTAAAATTATTAAAAAATGATAATTTGTGCATGTTTTTTCTTTAAAAATATGATGAACAAAAAAAATCAAAAAAAACCGATCAGGATGTCTCAAATTCAAACTATCCTGATCCCTGCGTGGTATGTCAACTCTTCAGCCTGATCCTGCTGCCGATGGCCTGGAAACGACCTGCCTGGGCCCGTTACACCTCCGCTTTCTTTTTCGGCGCGGCCGGCATCTTCAACTGGTACACGGCGATGACCGACACGTCGGCATGCCTGATGTACACGAAATGGGCATCAGGCAAACCATTTTTCCCTGTCATTTTCAATCGGCGGGCAGATCGATTCTGAAGGTGGTGCCTTCGCCGGCCTGACTGGTCACCCTGAGGTTGCCGCCCAGCAGGGTTACGTATTCATGACAAAGGATCAATCCCAGGCCGGTGCCGGGTTCCTGTTCGGTACCCTTTCTGTTAAAGCCGGTATCAAGCCGGAACAGATCCGGGATTTTTTCCGGTGGAATTCCAATGCCTGTATCAGAAACCGAGATTTTGAGTGATCTGTCTTCTTTCTCCACCGCAACCTCAATCCTTCCCCCGGCAGGGGTGAACTTGATCCCGTTGTTCACCAGGTTAAGCAGGACGGATTTGACGATCTGCTGGTCGGAATGTATCATCAGCCGGCCGGGTATTGATTTCGAGAGGAGCTGGTTTTTCAGGGAGGCCCTGGTGCCGAGTATCTCAAAGACCTCATCAACCGCAGCATTGATGTCAAAGTCCGCCATGTTGCTCTGCAGTTTTCCCTTTTGGGCATGGGTCCAGTCGAGGAGGTTGACAAGCAGGTTATAGATGTTCTGGCTGCTTTTCCTCAACATCTTCAGGATCCGCTGACGGCTTTGTTCATCGAACTCATCATAATGCTCGTCCAGTTCTCCGAGCAAACCCAATAATGACTGAAACGGGCTTCGGAGATCGTGGGCGATGATGGAGATGAACTTATCCTTGGTGATGTTCAGCTCCTCCAGCGCTTTCGTTTTATGGTCGAGCTCCCGGTTCAGCCGCGATAGTTTCCTGCTGGTCCTTTTAATGTAAACCACCACGACAACCAGTACCCCGACCAGCAATACGGCCAGGCCGAGCGCGATCCATTGTATGAGGATTGTCTTTTTCTTTAGCTGATTGTCCTGCTGCAACATGCTGTTCTCGCGTTCAGCCTGTTTAAGATCCTCCTGGTAAATGGCTTCAGCCACCCGGCTTTTGATCTGGTCGTAGTAAATGGTATCGTTTAGCGTGTCGGCCCGCATTTTGAACAGGTAGGCCGATTTAAAGTCATTTTTCGCGGCAGCGATCCTTGCGAGCGTGTTCAATCCCGTCATTTCGAAATCAAGGAACTTGCCTTCGTGTGCCAGCGCAGTTCCTTCGCGGGCATATTTTTCCGCTTCCTTCAGGTTTTTCAGCTCGAGACAGGCGATGCCAAGGTTCACCAGCGTGCCTGCCCGCTCAAGTTTCCGTTTCAAAAAGACAGGTGATTCGGCAGCCTTTAGATAATACCCGAGTGCTTTGGAGAAGTTCTTATCCATCGTCTCCACATTCCCCAGGTTCACCTGGGCAGCAAAGATATTTTCCGGATGATCATTCTTACTGGCAAGGTCCGCTGCCCGGGTCAGGTAATATCTTGCCGAATCCGGCTCCCATTTGACCTCCGTATAAAGCAACCCGATATTCTGGAAAATAATTTCGTACCATTCATCCTTCCTCAGGGAGTCGTTCAGCCTGAGCGCTTCACGGTACACGTCGATGGACCTGTCAAAATCGCGGATTCCCGCGTAGATGAGTCCCAGCCTGATGGCCGCGGGAATCTCATTTGCCCTGTTTCCGTTTACGCGATCGATCCTCTTGGCCTCCAGTTGGTAACGGATGGCGTCGGTGTAGTTGGCCCTCACCCGGTAATTCATGGCCAGGTCAGAAAGCGCTTTCGAATAATGCTTTACCTGTGGATGATCCCTGCCAATATTCACAGCCTTTAGAAAAAAATATTCGGCACTATCGGTTTTTCCCATCGAATTATATAGCAAGCCAAGGTTATCCGCGATCGACACCTGAAATTCTACCATGCGCTCGTCTTCAGCCATGCTGAAGGCTTTCAGGTAAAGTTCGCGGGCCCTGATGAAATCATTTCTGAACCGGCTGATCGTGGCCATGTGATTGATACCGGTGATTGTGCCATAGGGATAGTCAAGCCGTTCGGAGATCCTGAGCCCCTCCCCGGCATATTTCTCCACCGAATCAAGCTGTCGCGGATAAAATGTCCGGGCAAGATCAAACAAAAGCTTTACACGGTTGGTATCCTCTGCTGATGACTTACTTACCAATTGCCGCAAGCTGTCGCTGACCCTGTTGCCCTGTCCCTGACCCTGCAAATTCAGCAGTAACAAAATGGTCAATAATAAGAAGTACTTTTTCATGCGGAAGGATTTAGGTTAAATTTTCAGACCAGCGAACTGTCAGGCAATAGGCAATGGGCAATGGGCAATAGGCAGTAGGCAATAGGCAATAGGCAATAGGCAATAGGCAATGCAATCAATCAATCAATCATTCATTCACTCAATCACTCATTCACTCATTCACTCAATCACTCATTCACTCATTCACTCATTCACTCATTCACTCATTCCTTAAACCCCACGGAAAAAACTCCGGTGTCCTTGCTCTGTACTGCCGGTATTCTTCACCGAAAAATTTCTCCATCTCCTCGTCCTCCTGGCGGATTGTCTTTTTAAAAACGATGTATGCGATGATCGAAGCCAGCAGGATCGGCCAGGAATTCAACACCAGTGCAAGTCCGGGCAACAGGAGAAGGATCATGACGGCGTAGAGCGGGTTCCTGCAGATCCGGTAGGTGCCGGTTGTCATCAGCCGGGTGTTCTTCAGACCAGTGAGCAGCAGTTTTACCGTGATGGCATAAAGCGGCACGGCCAATGCCAGCAGTACGATCCCGGCGATCATGAGTGGAAACCTTGCACATTTGCCAAAGGTGAAGACTTCCGGGAACAGGACGGTCAACGCGGTGGCAATGATAAAAAAGGTAATGGCCACCCGCCCGATTTTCGGGCCGATGCCGAGGGTGTTCAGTTTTTCCATAAAAAGAGGAGTTGATTTTTGCAGGAACAAAGATAAAAAATTTTGACCCCGACGGGGTGGGGAGACCCCGACGGGGTGGGGGGACCCCGACGGGGTGGGGGGACCCCGACGGGGTGGGGGGACCCCGACGGGGTGGTAAGAAAATCCTACTCCACCGACTTTTTGAAAAAGTACCGGCTGATGAAGATGCCCTGGCCGTTGTTGTCGGAGGGGCTTTGGGTCCCTGTCACCACCTTGTCGAGTTCCCAGCCCTGAGAGGTCAGGTTGTTGATCTTCGCAAGGATCTTGCTGTTATTGCCTGTGATATTTCCAAAGTTAATCCCCACCATGCTGTAGAAATTCTGAAGGTCTTCCTCGGTTTTATTGCCATCCTCAGTGATGGTCATCATTTTCGAACGGCCGATGCCCGCCGGGATAATCGATTCAACCGTGCAGACCTGCATATAAACCGTTTTCGACGGACCCGGGTTGCTCCGGAAGGAATAAAGGGTTAAAAGAATGATGGCGATACCGCCAATAACCAGCGCTGGTTTTAAGATATTTGACTTCATTTTTAGTAGGATTTGGTTAGACGTTATTGATTTGTAGGCTTTGTAAAGGTAGTTTTTTTATCCGGACCGGGAGATCTTATTAAAATCGTGACAGGTGACGCGTGACGCAATTTAATGAGTGATTGAGTGAATGAGTGAATGAGTGAATGAATAATTGACTGATTGACTGAATTTTTCGTTTTCAATTGTCAATTGTTAATTGTCAATTGTCCATTCCCCTTTCTCCCTTCTCCCTTCTCCCTTCTCCCTTCCACGGTCCACTGCCCACGGTCTACGGTCCACTGCCCACGGTCCACGGCCCACCGTGGGGGGACCCCGTCGGGGTGGTACCATCCGGTTTATCCGGAATGAATAAAAATTATGGAAAAGAAATGTTCTCCCATTCCAAATATGATCAAACTGCCATATCTTTGAATAAGGATCAAAGACCGGAGAACCTATAATGGTCTTTACATCTGCCATTAAATCCAGAAAATCAAGCCATAAATAACTGCTATGAAACACTTTATTATTCCTTTTTTGCTGCTCATCAGCCTGAAAATATGGGCCCAGGCAGAATCCAACCAGGTCGGCGAATCGCCTGCGCTCACCATAGCAGCAAAGCAGTATGCATTGTTTAAGGGTTCCGGCGAGGATTACCGGTCGCTGAAACCCTATATCGTGCACTCCGAGATACGGTCGGGAAAGACGGTCTTTCACGTGGTCGGCTTCAACGGTGCAAATGGTCTGGTAATCGTGTCGGGATCGAAGGCAACTCCCCCGATCCTTGCCACACTTGAAACCTCTGATTTCGATACCGCTACCTTCCCGCCGGCCATGAAATGGTACCTGAAAGTCAGGGCCGACAACATAGCTAAATCGCTGGATGGTGATCCTTCCCGTTTCGCTGCAAGCATAGAAGAACACCGGAAGGAGTGGCAATATGCCGAATCTGAATTGTTTGATATCTCGGATACAGCCGCAACGAACGGTCTGGATTACGACTCCATACCTCCGCTGCTTCACACACTGTGGGGACAGAGTTATCCCTACAATGCCCACTGCCCCATCCTGGTGGCGGGCAGGGTGCCTGCCGGGTGCGGACCCATTGCCATGGCCCAGATCATGCGTTACCATGAATATCCCAACGATTACGACTGGTCGGAAATGGGAGAAGAGCACACCGAATACAACCATGAACTGGCAAGCCTGATCTCAGACTGCGGTGAAGCAGCAGGAACAGATTACACATACCTTGGGTCTGCAACCATGCCCTGGGATATTGACGACGCGCTGCAGGACGTTTTTGAATATCCCCTGGCCAAGTACCATGACATACCAAACGCCGGGAAAAAAGGCGGGTGGGAATACAAGATCAAACGAAACCTGGAGGATGGCTTCCCGGTGATCGTACATGGCTATGAAGAATGGAACATGTTCGACTGGCACATCTTCGTCATGGACGGGTACAGCGGACTCCCCAATGGATGGATGGGCCTCTTCCACATCAACTGGGGTTGGGATGGAAGCAAAAACGGCTGGTTCCTGCTCGAAGACTGCAATCCTTCGGGAGATAACGGACCTTATAATTACAACCAGGGTGCCGTATACCGCATCATTCCGCCGGCCCACGTTGAACTGGCAAGCCCGCTCGCCGGTTCCGCCCATCCTTCCAAAAACCAGGTACCCATTGCCTGGACGAGCATGGGGCGGGCTGCCGACATGGACAGCGCCATGATCGTCATCTACCAGGAGAATTACAGCAACACGAGGACAGGGCACCAGGAGCTGAACTATGATACCATCAGGGGACTGGCGAATTTTCCTGGCCAGAATATCTACCTCCATATGTTCGAAAATCCCCACGCGGCGCTGTTCGATACGGTGATCGCCTGGGCCCAGGTGATCGTTTATGGCCATTACGGCGACAATGCCCGCTACAGCTTCTTTTCCGAGCCGGTCAGTTTCGGGATCTACCACGGTGAGTTTATGACTTTCACCGCCCCGGTATCAGGAACCATCTGGCAGGCAAAAATGCAAAGCACCATTGCCTGGAACTATAACCTGAACACGTCACCGTTGTTCACTGTAAAATTCAAGAAGGTGAATGGTCCCGCCAATTCGGCGAACTCGGGTGTCATCGTGGCCGATACTTCCGGCAGCGCAATCAACTGGTTCATTCCTGGCGGTCTTGAGGGCACCTATTACCTGGAAGGGATCAAAAAAGGTTTTCCTGAAATCCGTACGTACAGCGACCACTTCACCATTGCTCCGCCACCAACCATGCAGGTCACACTTCCTTTGGTAAATCAACTGTTCCAGCCGGGCGATATCCTGGCCATACGCTGGAATTCGAACCTGCAGGAGAATGTAAAGATCATCCTGCAACGATGGGATGACTGGGATCCGACGGATGTCACCCTCCTGGCGGCCTCGACGCCGAATGATGGCGTATTCGACTGGACCATCCCATCCATATTCGAACCTGGCACACTCTATTCTGTAGTCGTGGAAGGGACCATTCATCCCCAGATCACCAACGGGGTCTTTTATTTTACCATCCGTCCGTTGATAACGGTAAACACCCCGGTAAGCGGCGCCGAATGGGAACTCGGGAAAGAGTATTACATCAACTGGAGCGACAACATCGCCGAAGATGTCGTGATAAAGCTTTACCAGGGGACCACCCTTCACTCGACCATTTCAACGGGAACTGCCAGCGACGGATCGTTTGCATGGCTGGTTCCAGGTACGCTGAACCCGGGTGTCAATTACCGCATCCGGATTCATAAAGCCGGTGATGAAACCGTTGGCGACTACAGTGATTTTTTCTCGGTCATAGCAACCCGGTTTATCCATGTCACCACTCCTGCCGCGAATGTGGTATGGCAAAAGGGACAGACCTACAACATCCAGTGGACCAGCAACGTACCGAATGGTTTTAAGGTTGAGTTGCTCGACACCCGGTTTATTCCGCATACGGTCACACTGATCCATAATTTCACCTATTCCGGACATCCGTGGACCATCCCCACCGGGCTTACCCCCCATTCGCTCTACAAGATCCGGGTAACCAGCTTTCAGTTCCCGAACGTAGCCGACAGCAGTGATTTTTTCACGATCGAAAATCCACCTTCGATCACGGTAACCCTGCCTGTATCGACCACCAGCTGGCCAACCGCCACCAGCCATAACATCACCTGGTCTGACAACCTGAGCGGGAATGTAAACATTTACCTGTATCGCAGGTATGTGACCCCGGGCCTGATTGCCACGCTTGCTACCAACATTCCGAGCGACGGAACCTTTGGCTGGAACATCGCTCCTACCCTTACGCCAAGCCCGAATTACTACGTGATCGTCAGGTCGGTCGATTTCCCGACCATCCAGGATGCCTCGGATGACTTTACCATCACCCAGGGGTCCTACATCACCGTGACCGCTCCAGCCGCCGGCACCTCATGGCAGGCGGGAACGAGCAACAAGATCAGGTGGAACGACAACATCGCCGAGAATGTCAGGATCATCCTGCGAAAGCCTTCGATGGGCATTGAGGACACGATCGCACATTCGACCGCCAGTACCGGTAATTTCATGTGGTCCATCCCGGCCAACACCATGCCGGCCACCAACTACAATATTTTTATCCAGAGTGTGACCACTCCCCAGGTAAGTGATTATTCCGATCCCTTTGAGATATACAACACATCGGGTTTCTTCATCACCGTAACCTCACCGGGCAGTGATTCGGTATGGAAGATCGGCACCCAGCATACCGTGACATGGGACGACAACGTGTATGGGTTTGTGACCGTTGCACTCTATAACAATACCACGCTGGTGCAAACGATGGGTACCACAGGATCAAACAATCTCACCTGGACGGTCCCGACCACGATGGTGCCTCCCGGGAATCAATACAAAGTCAAGGTGACCTGGAATAACAACAATGCCGTTCATGACTATAGTATGCCCTTCACCATAGCACCGGCCGATTTCATCGATTACACCGGCCCGGGTGCGTACCGGATGAACGACACCGTGAACATTACCTGGACCGACAACATACCGGAGTACGTTAGTATCGAACTCTATCATGCCGACACACTTTACAGCGTCATCACTCCTTCGACCGAGAGCGACGGATCCTTTACCTGGGGTGTGCCATCCTCATTGCCAGCCGAGCAATGGTATAAGATAAAGATCTCGAGAACAGGCGGAACCCCGCTGTCGGATATCTCGCCCCCCGTCCCAATCTATTTTCCTTACTTTATCGATGTAACCAGTCCGTCGGCAGGGCAGATGTTACTGAAAGGCTCTTCGTATGCCATCGAGTGGACATTCAACATGATCAACAACGAGCATTACCGGTTAACCCTGTTCAAGGGAGCCGATTCGGTTGCCAGCATCGTGCACCTGAACACATCGGGATATTGTTTGTGGAATATTGGCGTACTTTACGAGGATCTGGTAGCCGGTGATGATTATTCAATCCGGGTAGCCTGCTTTGAAAGGCCCCAGGTGGTTGATTTCAGCGAGGTATTCGGCATCGTCGACTGCGACAGCATTGATTTTACTATTGGAAACGACACAACCGTTTACATCGGCGGGCAGGTAAACCTGATCGCCACCGATGGTTTTCCATCATACCTCTGGCTTCCTTTCCAGGGGGTTAACCGTGTGCTCAACCTTGGTCCGACATGGTTCAGTCAGCCGGATACCATTGCGGTCACCTGCATGGCAACATACACAACGGGTTGCGTTAAGCAGGACACGTTGAACCTGATCATCGCAGAACCTCCCTGCCAGGCCAATGTAACCTTTTCTTTCAATGCCTTCAGGGGAGAGACCATCTGCAACCATTATTCCTTCCTTATCTCAGGTGACTCCGTGATGCGGTACCGGTATTTATGGGACTTCGGGGATGTAACAACTGCCGACACCAGCACTCTGCTCATCGATCACATCTATCCCGGACCGGGAACCTACGTGGTACAATGCACAGCCTACGACCCGGTATTCCCGGACTGTCAGCTTCAGTTTTCCGACACCATCACGATACATGCCGCACCGGTCATTGATTTTCTTTATTCCATTGCAATTGACACCGGCACCTTCATCCCGGTCATCACGGGTAATGGGCATTACCAATGGAACTGGTATATTGACAGCATTCCGGCCGTCAACATCCTGCATGACAGCCTTGCAGGCGACACCATGCGGGTGATATTCCCGGAGAACCGATCCTACCAGGTCTGTCTCGACGTATTCGACACGTTAACCAGGACCTGCCTGTTCACGCATTGCGAGGACGTTGTCGTGACCACCATACCACCCTGCCGCAGTACGACCTGCTATTTCGGCAAGAAGCCATTGTGCGGCTATGGTTCCGGGAACAGGAACACTTACAGGTTTAAGGGAGGCGTTGATGCGCGGTTGACCTGCAGCCAGGTGACCTGGAACCTGGGCGACGGCACCCCGCCTTTCACCGGAACGATGGAGTTTGACCACACTTTTGCTCCCGGCGATTATGTTGTAATGATGAAGGTAACCAACTGCGACACCTGCGTTTATATCCACCGGGATACCATCCATGCGAGAGGGCCGCTGGACGCAGGGCTGCCTCCTGCCGCCCAGGGGTGTGATTCGGTGGTGCTCACTCCTGTCCAGGGTTTGCATTATTACACATGGCAGGACAATACCCACACCGCTACTTACACGGCCCGTTCAAGCGGAAGTTACGACGTTACGGTGCTGGATGGATCCGGGTTTTACCGTTCCGACACCACCGTCGTGGCCGTGGCCCCCACACTGAATGTGACGATGGGAACCATCCCTGTTCTTTGCGGCGACGGGCTGACGTATAACCTCGTTGAAGGAATCCCAGCGGGCGGTATCTATACCGGGAGTTTTGTAACCGGATCCACCTTCAGCATTGTCAATGCCGGTCCCGGATTTTTCCCGGTCCGCTACTATTTCGCGAACAACCTGGGGTGTTCTGATACCGCGGGTGCCGTCATCGAGGTGGAGCCTGTTTTCACCGGCACGGGCTATCACCAGAACATCACCTACACCGGACAGCACTATTTCACCGGCGATTCGGTCCTGGCCGGATTCAATGTCACAAGTTCACTGCCCGCCGGCCCGGTTGTCTTTAACGCCGGTTCGGTCACAACGCTGAAAGGCCAGGAGCGCGTTATCCTGCGGCCGGGGACGGTAATCCAGCAGAATGCCGGTTTCCATGCACTGACCGGGCCCCTCAACTGTCTCGTGTCGCAGTTGCAGCCTATATCAGGTGTTCCGGCAGGAAATGCCGGTTCCGGCGGGACCCATTCCATCAGGGTGAGTCCCAATCCTGCAGCTATCAAAACCACGCTTTACATCAGCGAGGGAACGTTTGACGGCATGCGGATGCGTGTTTATAATCCGTATGGGATGCTGGTAGCAGAGGAACGCTCCTTATCCGGTATGGCCGCCACCCTCGGCCTGGAGACCTATCCTCCGGGAATTTATATCATCAGGCTGGAGGGGGGTGAGCGGAGTTATTCACTGAAACTAATTGTCAGGTAAACACAAAATCGTGACGCGTGACAAAATCGTGACGCGTGACGCAATTTAATAAGTGATTGAGTGAATGAGTGAATGAGTGAATGAGTGAATGAATAATTGACTGATTGACTGAATTTTTCGTTTTCAATTGTCAATTGTCAATTGTCAATTGTCCATTCCCCCTTCTCCCTTCTCCCTTCTCCCTTC
>CAYYPH010000067.1:0-12552 GCA_964473485.1 uncultured Prolixibacteraceae bacterium
CACTACATTTTGCCATTTTTTCCAGTTTTTAAATCATAACCTGTTGTATGTTAGGTGATTGGAATTTTAATGTGCCCTGCAACTGTCGAAGATCAGTTTGAATTCCCCATTCTCCCTTCTCCCTTCTACGGTCCATGGTCTACGGTCCACAGTCCACGGCCCACGGTTTACGTTTCATCTTCCCCCTTCTCCTTTCTCCCTTCTACGGTCCACGGCCCACGGTCTACGGCCCACAGTCCACGGTCCACGGTCTACGTTTCATCTTCCCCCTTCTCCCTTCTCCCTTCTACAGTCCACGGCCCACGGTCTACGTCCCATGGATCCCTCCAGACTCCCGGAGTGACTCAGGCGTAGATGATCAGGAACAGGGCCGGGATGAGGATGCCGATGGCGGTGAGCCAAGCGCCGCGGCCGACGATGCCGTTCTTTCCGCGGATCACGAACAGGCCGGTAATGGCCAGGATGATCAGTCCCGCCGCGTAAATGTCAGAGAACCAGGTGTAGAACTTCTTCAGATTGTTGTAATGAAGGAGGTTGAACTCCTTGATGACATGCCGCGTGGTCTTTTTTTCCAGCTGTGCTTCGCCGGTTGTGGTGTCGACGTAAAGGGAACCGTTCTTCAGGAATATCTGCACATAGCCGTTCCCCGCCACGTGGCTTTTGTAATTCTCTTCCTGGCCGGCCTGCTCCAGTACCCTGAAAACATAGGTCTTATCGGCGATCCCGCCGGGAGGCAATGCCACTTTCATTTCTGTGAATGTCTTGCTGTAGTCGGGATGGAGAAAGTCGCCCGATTTGAAATGGTTGAGAACAATCCCGGAAACGGCATAGATGATCGTCATCCCAAAACACAAATAGCCGATGTCGCGGTGAAGTATGTTGTTCCACCGCCGCAACGTTTTCTTCTGTATCATCACTTCAGGATGGTGTATTTCACCGCTTCGATGCTGTAAAAAGAGAGATGATCCTTGCCGCTGTTCTTTATCTCTTCGCGCAAACTGTTTATCTGGGCCAGTTTATCCTCTTTGGTATGGTCTTCATGACCCTTGGCGCCCGTGTGGATACCGGTTTCATGCGATTCTTCCGGTTTGTTCACCTCAGCCTCCCATTCATTCAGGTATTTATTGTCGATGCGCTCTTCCTTCAGGATCCCTGTCACCTGAACGCGGTTTCCAACAAGACTTTCATCGAATTTCACAACCTCGGGACCGGCAGTCACCTCGACCCTGATGCTGTCGGTTCCGTCGATCAGGAACATCCTCTTGCCGCCATGCTTACAGGTGTGAAAGACCGTTCCCTCGATGATGACCGGTTTTTCAACCAGCGAATCAGCCTGTGTCTCGAAGGTAAGGACTGCGATGCGGATGGTGTCGTTCTTTCCGGCTGTTTCGTTGTTGGCGCCCTGGTTGCATGATGCCAATGCAATAAGGATCATGAAAAGAAATGGTAATGCTTTTGCTGTCATACGTTGTTTGTTAAAGTTTGTACAAAGATCGGATTTTTTCCCATTCCGGCAATGATGCAGATACCGGTGTTGGAATAGACCCAAGAACAAATAAAAACTTGCGGCCGGCCGTTTTTTTCTTTTTGATCTCATCAGGAAACACTATGGATTTTATTTATAAGTTTGTTATAAGAATAACCGGGGTACATGCATCGGCCAGTTTTGTTTTTTCTCTTTCTTTTCGTCATGCCCGGTAAGGCCATGCCGCAACTCAAGGTGTTTATCCGGGCCGATTCGGTGGCTCTGGCTGCGCCCGATTCAGCCGCTCAATCGGTGACAAGGCTGGCCGGCTATTTCAGTTCCTTGCTATCAACAAAAGAGGAGCTGGTGAGGGCGTTCTATGTATGGTGCGGGCACAATATCGCCTACGATGCCGAAAACATGTACACCTTCCGTACGGTCGACAATCCGGGGCAACTGGTGATCGAGACCCTCATCAACCGTAAGGCGGTATGCCAGGGTTACGCGGCCGTGTTTCATGAGCTTTGCCAGATCTCGGGTATCGAAAGTTACATCGTGCATGGATATACCCGGCAGAACGGTGCCGTGGTGAATGTAAACCATGCCTGGATCGCCGCCCGGCAAAGGGATGAATGGAAGCTGTACGATCCTACCTGGGCCGCCGGAATTATCCGCGACGGGGTGTTTGTTCCCAGATTCACCAACGAATACTTTCAACCTGATGCTGCCCGGTTCATCCAAACACATATGCCGTTCGATCCGATCTGGCAGTGTCTTTACTACCCTTACTCGCCCGCCCTTTTCTATTCGCAGCAACCACCCGGGAAAACCCTGGAGAACCATTTCAGCTATCCCGACAGCATCGCCGCTTACCTGGCGCTGCCGAAGGAGGAAAGGCTTCAGGAGACGCTGCGAAGGATCGATCAGGACGGCATTGTCAACAATGCCATCGGTGAATACCGGCGTTACCTCCTGCAAAGCATCGAGGTAGACCGTCTCAACAAAGAAAGCATGCTTGTGAATGGGCAGGTAAACCGGTTCAACGATGCGGTAAAAGGGTACAATGCTGCCGCTTACCTTTTCAATGATTACGTGAACTATTGGAACCGCCAGTTTAAACCCGCGAAACCGGAGGCGGCAATAAGGCAGATGGTAGACACCTGTGCAACCCTGCTTTCAGGCAGCCTGGAGATCCTGACCAGATTGGAGATCAGGGACGAATCTCTTAAAAACAATGCGGTCATATTGTCGGGTTCCATCCGTGAACTCTCTGCCAGGGTAGAAGAACAGAAAGCGTTTCTGAGGGAATATTTCGCGACGCCGAAAATGATGCGACCCTCCCTGTTCAAGAACTACCGGCCGCAATGATCCCGTAAACCCATCCAACGCACATGATGCATCCCTTCATTCGAAATCATTAATCCCTATCCCATGAAAAAGCTCCACCTCATCCTCCTGATCATTTTCGCCACCCTGGTGGTAGCCGGATCAGTGACCTTTGCCATCCTCAGGTCAGGCGAACAAAAGCAGGAACGGGTAAATCCCGCGTTCAGGCAATACATCCAGGCCTATACCTGCGGTATGGTGTCGTCGGGAAGCGCCATCCGCGTCCGCATGACCGACGACTTCGCCGATACCGCCGCCATCGGCATTCCCCTGAAAGAGTCCTGTTTCAGGTTCCGGCCTTCGGTTGCGGGCAAGACCTACTGGAGCGACAGCCGTACGCTGACCTTTCAGCCGGATGAACCTTTGCCCCGGAACGAATCCTTCAGGGCCGAGTTCTTCCTGTCGCGCATCATCACAGTGCCAGATTCGCTGAAATCGATGCATTTTTCATTCACCGTCATGCCCCAAGAGCTCTCGGTGACAGTTGAAAACCACCGCTCCTACACCGAACTCTCTCTGGCAAAGGAGTATTTAACCGGGATCCTGCGAACCTCCGATCTGTCTGAAGATCAGAAGGTTGAAGGTGTGCTGAAGGCCACCCAGGATGGGAAGGAGTTGCCCGTGACCTGGGACCACGACAGCAAGACCATGACACACCGGTTCCGTGTTGATTCGATAGCACGTACGGATTCGCCGGGTATGGTAAAAATCGAATGGGATGGCGAAGCGATCGGTTCCGCGGGCGAAGGCGTGATTGAGACGGAGATCCCTGTACTGGGCGACTTCAGGGTACTGGAAACCGTTTGCCAGTCGGGATCGCAGAACACCATCCGGGTGAGGTTCTCGGATCCCCTTTCGGCCACACAAAACCTCGACGGACTGATCACGGCGGGGAAATTCCACGATCTTCGCTATTCGGTCGACCACAATATCCTTACAGTTTTTCTCCCCGAGTCGGACGACGCCCGGATCAAACTGGTGCTGGAACCCTCTATCCGAAACGTATACCAGCAGCAACTGGAGAAAAGGGTTATCGAAGATCTTACAGTTGAATCAATAAAGCCCAACATTAGGTTCCTGGGCGACGGCGTGATCATGCCCGGATCGAACGGGATGATGCTTCCTTTCGAGGCGGTCAACCTGGATGCCGTTGACATCAAGGTGGTAAGGGTTTTTGAAAAGAACATCCTCTATTTTCTGCAGACCAACGACCTGGGGACCAACTCTGAACTGGCGTGCATGGGTCGTATCGTGCTGAAGAAGACCATGCCGCTCAAAGGGGTGACCGACTACGGGAAATGGAACCGGTACTCGATCGACCTCGGCGCCATCATGAAAACAGAACCGGGGGCGATCTACAGTGTTATTCTTGGATTTAAAAAATCTTACTCGACTTTTCCTTGTGTGGGTAACGAAACGGGCGGAAAGGACAATGACATGGTGTGGTTCGAGGATCCCGAACTGGAGAGCGACAAGGACTGGGGATATTACAGCAGTTATTACGACGACGACTGGGCCAACGGAGGATGGCGGAACTACGACTGGCAGGAGCGTGATAATCCCTGCAAGCCCTCCTATTTCTTCAATAAGACCATCAGCCGGAACGTGATCGCTTCCGATCTCGGGATCATTGCAAAGGCCGGTGATGACGGTTTCGTCCATGTATTCGTAACCAACCTGATAACGTCAAAGCCAATGGGGAGTGTGCCGGTGGAACTCTACAACCTCCAGCTCCAGGTGACCGGGAAGGCCACCACCAACGGGGAAGGCATGGCCAGGATCAGGGTGACCGGAAAACCCTTTATCCTGGTGGCCCGGGCCAACGGTCAGTCGGGTTACCTGAAGCTGCTGGACGGCAACTCGCTTTCGCTCAGCATGTTCGATGTCGGCGGTGATCCTGTGCAGAAGGGTCTGAAGGGGTACCTGTACGGCGACCGGGGTGTATGGCGGCCCGGCGACTCGATATACCTGACCTTTATCCTCGAGGATAAAACCAAACAGCTTCCACCCAACCATCCGGTCGGCTTTTCGCTGGTCAATCCTTCGGGACAGGTGATGCACCGCATGGTCAGGACTGCGTCGCTCAACGGATTTTACGGGTTCCGTACGGCCACGTCAGCCGATGCCCCTACCGGGAACTGGATTGCCAGGGTCAATGTGGGTGGCGCTGAATTTCAGAAGTTTCTGAAGGTGGAAACGGTGAAGCCCAACCGCCTCAAGATCGCGTTCGATTTCAATGCAGGTTACCTGATCAAAGATAAGATACCTCCGGTAACCCTGAAGGCAACATGGCTGACCGGGTCGGCGGCCGGCAACCTGAATGCGCGGGTCATGCTGACGCTCACGAAGTCGGCAACCGGATTTTCCGCTTACCCGCAATACACTTTTGATAACCCGACAGCCGGTTTTGCCGCTGAAAACATCGGCGTTTTCGAAGGTAAACTGGATGCCGCAGGCCAGGTCACCATCACGCCGAAGATCCATGTGACCCATGTGGCGCCCGGGGCCCTCAATGCCGCCTTTGAAACCACCGTTTTTGAGGAGGGCGGGGATTTCAGCATCGACCGGTTCACCATCCCTTTCTTCCCATACCAGACCTATGCCGGACTGATGATTCCCTCGGCGGCAAAACCGGGAACAGTGCTTACGACCGATGCAGATCATGCCGTAAGCCTGGTCAATGTGAGCGCTGCCGGTGACCCGGTGGGTTCAGGGCGGCTGAAGGTGGAGGTATATAAGCTGGAGTGGCGCTGGTGGTGGGACAACTCGTCGCAGGGCGCTGCGGAGTACATCTCGACCGCTTACCTGCGACCGGTCGACACCGCGATGGTGAGGACCCAGAACGGGAAAGCAGGTTACACGTTCAGGGTTGGGTATGATGACTGGGGGCGGTACCTGATCAAAGTCACCGACCTGGCTTCGGGCCATGCGGCCGGTAAGGTGGTGTATGCCGACTGGCCGGGCTATTCGCGGATGCCCGGGGGTGAAAAACAGGCCGCATCGATGCTCACCCTGACGACCGACAAAAAGAGTTACCGCCCCGGGGAGACCGTCACGCTGACCCTTCCCACGTCATCCGACGGCCGGGCGCTGGTCAGTCTCGAGAACGGTTCCGCCGTGATCACCACCTTCTGGCATGCCACCGAACAGGGGAGCACCCGGATCTCCTTCAAGGCCACGGAAACGATGGCTCCCAACTGCTATGCTTTCGTCTCGCTGATCCAGCCGCACGCACAGGTGAAGAACGACCTCCCCATCCGGCTTTACGGGGTGATTCCCATCTTTGTCGACAATCCCACCTCCCACCTCGACCCGCAGGTCAGCATGCCGGCTTCCTGGACCCCAGGCAAGGAGGTGACCATCGGGGTAAAGGAGAAAGCCGGCAAGCCGATGACTTACACGGTGGCTATCGTGGATGAAGGCTTGCTGGACCTCACCCGGTTCAAGACCCCCGATCCCTGGTCGGTCTTCAATGCCAGGGAGGCGCTTGGCGTGAAGACCTGGGATCTTTACGACCAGGTGATGGGCGCCTTCAGCGGGGAACTGCAGCGGATCCTGAGCATCGGCGGCGACGACGAAGGGAAGATCAAAGGTTCGCTGAAGGCCAACCGTTTCAAACCGATGGTCAGATTCTTCGGCCCGGTCATGCTGAAAAAGGGGCAGCAGAACAGTCACACCTTTAAAATGCCCGATTATATCGGATCGGTGCGGGTCATGGTGGTGGCCGGGCAGGAGGGATCGTACGGCAAAAGCGAGAAGACGGCGGTGGTCAAAAAACCGCTGATGGTGCTCGGCACCCTCCCGCGGATGGTCAGCCCGGGCGAACAGGTTACCCTCCCGGTCAGTGTCTTCGCGATGGAACCATCCATCAGGCAGGTTTCGGTGGAAGTGGAGGCCAACGACTACTTTTCGGTGACCGGCGGAAGCAGGAAATCACTGAGTTTCCGGGCGACCGGAGACCAGCTTGCCATCTTCACCCTGAAGGTGAACGAAGCCGCAGGTATCGGCAGGGTCAGGATCATCGCAACCAGCGGTAATGAGAAAGCCGAACATACCATTGAGATTGATGTGCGGAATCCCAATCCGCCTGTCACCAACGTCTCGGAAAAGGTCATCCAACCGGGCGGGAGCTGGAATGCAGCCATCCGCCCGGCGGGGATCCCGGGAACCAACAAAGGGATGATCGAATTTTCATCGATCCCTCCCATGAATCTCGACCGCAGGTTGAGCTACCTTATGCAATATCCTTACGGATGCCTTGAACAGACCATCTCAGCGGCCTTTCCCCAGCTATACCTTGCCGACCTCATGGAATTGGGAGAATCATCGAAGACGGAGGTCCGGCACAATGTTACCGCCGCCATCCAGCGGCTTAAGTCGTTCCAGGTCACCAACGGAGGGCTCTCCTACTGGCCCGGTTCGGCCTACGCCGACGACTGGGTGACCAATTATGCCGGGCATTTCATGCTCGAAGCCCAGCAGCAGGGATACCTCCTCCCAGTCAACCTGCTGGCAGGGTGGAAGGAGTTCCAGCGGCAAAAGGCCCTGACGTGGACCTTCAACAGCAGCTATCAGAACGATGCTTTGGTGCAGGCCTACCGGCTTTTCACCCTGGCCCTGGCGAGAGCTCCCGAACTGGGTGCCATGAACCGGCTGCTGGAGACCAAAGATCTGCCTGTTGCCGCACGGTGGAGACTTGCCGCTGCTTACCAGTTGGCCGGCAAAGCCGAAGCAGCCTCGGGCCTGATCAGCAATGCTTCGTTTACCGTTGCCCCTTACCAGGAATCGTGGTACACCTATGGTTCTGACCTTCGCGACAAGGCCATGATCGCCGAAGCGCTGTGCATCATGAACATGAAAACGAAGGCCGCTCCGCTGATCATGGACATTTCCAAAACCATGGCCTCCGGTTCGTGGTATTCAACCCAGACCACGGCTTATGCCCTGCTGGCTGTGGCACGCTTCACGGCCGGTTCTTCCGGATCAGGCATCAGCGCATCCGTTGCCATCAACAATGAACAGCCGGAAGAGCTGAAATCATCCAAACCCGTCGTGACAAAAAAGATGAAGGCGGAGTCCGGAAAAACCGGCACCGCAAAAATCGTCAATTCCGGGAAGAACGTGTTGTACGCGACCATGGTCCTCACCGGTATACCCGCTTTCGGCGACACTACTTACGCATCCAACAACCTGAAGATAAACGTCGTGTATAAGACGGTACAGGGACAGACGATGGATCCCGGCAGGATCGCCCAGGGAACCAGTTTCATCATCGAGACAACGGTGACAAACCCCGGAATGAGGGGCGTTTACCGGCAAATGGCCCTCTCGGTACTTATCCCGTCGGGCTGGGAGATCATCAATGCCAGGATGAGTGCCTTCGCACAATCGGCAACCACTGCGGCCCCTTACACCTACCAGGATATCCGCGATGACCGGGTCAACACCTTCTTTGACCTTGATCCCGGGCAGTCGAAGACCTTCCGCGTCATGGCCATGGCCGCCTATTCAGGCAGGTTCTACAGGCCGGTGATATCCTGTGAAGCGATGTATGATCAGACGATCAACGCCCGGATTCCGGGGGGGTGGACGGAGGTGTGGAAGTAGACCGTGGACCGTGGACCGTGGGCAGTGAACAATGGAATGGAAAATGGAAAATGGAAAACGAAAAATAGAGAATTGCCTGGCAATCAGTCACTCATTCACTTATTCACTCATTCACTCAATTTGTAAACAGGTGAGCGGGTGAACAGGTGAGCAAATCAATCACTCACTCATTCACTCATTCACTCATTCACTCATTTTGTAAACAGGTGAGCGGGTGAACAGGTGAGCAACTCACTCATTCACTCATTCACTCATTCACTCATTTTAAAATTCTCCGTGGATACTTGAGATTTCCTTCACCGAAATACGCGATCTTTCTGCTGCCGGTGGTACTTTTTACGTTGTTCCTGCTGGCTCTTCCCGATCCGCTTTTCAGGGAGCCCGGTTCAACGGTGTTGCTTGACCGCAACGGGGAGTTGCTCGGGGCCAAAATTGCGGCCGACCAGCAATGGCGGTTCCCGGCCGAAGGAAACGTGCCCGAAAAGTTTGCCAGGGCCATTGTCTGTTACGAAGACCGGTTTTTCCGTTATCATCCGGGGATCAATCTTTATGCGGTCATCAGGGCCATCTGGCTGAACATCAGGCATGGGCGGATCGTCAGCGGCGGCAGCACCCTCAGCATGCAGGTGATCAGGCTTTCGCGGAAGAACAGGCCGCGTACCATCCCTGAAAAGATCATCGAATCATTCCTGGCCCTGCGGCTTGAATTCGGCTACAGCAAAAACGAGATCCTCCGGCTCTATGCTTCGCATGCGCCGTTCGGCGGAAATGTCGTGGGGCTCGAAGCGGCGGCATGGAGGTATTTCGGCACCGGTGCAGGGAATCTCTCCTGGGCCGAGGCCGCCACCCTGGCCGTGCTTCCAAACAGTCCGGGGCTTATCTATCCGGGCAGGAACCCGGAATATCTGCTACGGAAAAGAAACCACCTGCTCGATTTGATGACCAACCGGGGGATCATTGATGCGGCCACCTGCGCACTTGCCAAAAGCGAGCGGCTGCCGTCGCGGCCCTATCCCCTGCCCCAGGTCGCCCCCCATCTCACCGAACGCGCGGCCGGTGAGGGTCATAAAGGAAAATTACTGCTGACTTCCGTCGACCGGCCGCTCCAGGAACAGTTGGCATCGATCCTCGCCATGCACAGCGGAAGGCTGTCGGCCAACCAGGTATTCAACGCCGCGGCCATCGTGGTGCGCATTCAGACAGGCGAGGTTCTGGCATACCTTGGGAATCTTCCCTCCACCCGTCATCAGGATCATGGCAACCAGGTGGATCTCATTACTTCGCCACGCAGCAGCGGAAGCATCCTGAAACCTTTTCTGTATGCCGCCATGCTGAACGACGGGCTGCTGTTGCCCAACACCCTGGTTCCCGACATCCCGATGCAGATCGGTGGTTTTATCCCTGAGAATTACAACCTTACCTATGACGGTGCGGTGCCTGCCCACCAGGCGCTCTCCAGGTCGCTGAACATTCCTGCCGTAAAAATGTTGCAGATATATGGTTATGAGCAGTTTTACGGCCTGCTGAAAAAAACCGGGCTGACCACGCTGAAGAAGCCAGCCGGTCACTATGGCCTGGCCCTGATCCTGGGCGGCGCGGAGGCCACCCTGTGGGACCTCACCGCCATCTATGCCTCCATGGCCCGCACGCTGAACCGGTTCAATGCCGGTTGGGGGTATGACCGGTCTGATTTTCATCCCCTTGTTTACCTGAGGACCGGTGACGGTGGTCGCCACGGGCCGGGCCAGAGGGAGCTGGATGGGAGTGGTCACTCTGTACCGGAGGATCCATCCGCCTTTAAAGGAACCTCTCCCGGATCCGGCAGCGAAGCTCCCTCCGGGAAAGACAAGACCTCCTGGTGGGATGCCGGCTCTATCTGGCTTACCTTCGAAGCCATGATCGAGGTTGCCCGTCCCGACAAGGAGCTTCAGTGGCAGCAGTTTTCCTCCTCCTCAAAAGTGGCCTGGAAGACCGGAACCAGCTTCGGCAACCGCGATGCCTGGGCCATCGGGATTACACCTGAATTTGCAGCCGGTGTGTGGGTAGGCAATGCTTCCGGTGAGGGCCGGCCTGGAATTACTGGCATCGGTGCCGCGGCCCCCATCCTCTTCGACATCTTCAAGGCATTGCCGGCTTCATCATGGTTCGCCAGGCCTGACCAGGCGCTTGAGGCCGTGGCCGTTTGCCGGTACAGCGGCCACAGGGTCTCGGCCATCTGCGATGTCGCTGACACCATGCACGTGCCGGCTGCAGGATTGAAGACCGCACCCTGTCCGTACCACCAGCTCATCCACCTCGATCCATCCGGCCAATGGCAGGTGAATTCGGCCTGTGAATCACCCGAAAAGATGCAGCATGTGGCATGGTTCATCCTGCCGCCGGTGCAGGAGTGGTATTTCAGGAGCAGGAACCCGTTTTACCGGACGGTTCCCCCGTTCAGGAAAAACTGTACGTCGGACAGCGACCGGAAAAACATGGGCATGATCTACCCGGCCAACAACAGCAAAGTGTACATCCCGGTCGAACTGGACGGCAAGCCGGGCCGTGTAGTTCTGAAAGCCGCCCACCGTGATCCGCAGGCGCTCGTATACTGGCACCTCGACGAGCGGTTTATCGGCAACACACGGCAGGTTCACCAGATGGCAGTGGCCCCGGAGCAGGGGATCCATATTTTAACCCTGGTGGACCAGAACGGTGAAACGCTGAAGATCAGGTTCGAGGTAAGCGGGAAACGGGGTGATGTGGGACGTGGGACGTGGACCGTAGACCGTGGGCAGTAGACCGTAGGCAGTGGGCAGTAGACCGTGGGCAGTGGACCGTAGGCAGTGGGCAGTAGACCGTGGGCAGTGGACCGTGGGACGTGGGACGTGGGACGTGGGCAGTAGACCGTGGGCAGTGGACCGTGGAACGTGGACTGTGGGACGTGGACCGTGGACAGTGGAGGAAGGGGGAAGGGAAAATTCACTCATTCACTCATTCACTCATTCACTCAATCACTCATTCGCTCAATCACTCAGTGATTATTAAATTTAGCATGGTTCTCCGGTTGACTGGCGTCCTTTCCCTACCTTTGCGTGGTTAATTTTCATCCTATGATTCTTGTAACAGGGGGGACCGGGCTGTTAGGCTCACACCTGCTTTTTGACCTTGTATCGGCTGGCCGGAAGGTCCGGGCGATCAGACGCCCGACGGGCAATACCGACATGGTGCGGAAGATCTTTTCATACTATTGTGCCAATCCCGATGAACTGTTCGCACAGATCGAGTGGTTCGATGCCGACCTGATGGACCTCGGAAAGATGTCGGATGCCATCAGCGGCGCCACGGAGGTCTACCATGCCGGAGCGGTGGTTTCATTCTATCCCAGGGATCATAAAGCCATCATGAAGGTCAATGTGGAAGGAACTGCGAATCTTGTGAACCTGGCGATGGACGAAGGCGTTGCGAAATTCTGCTACGTCAGTTCCATCTCCACTTTAGGGCGTGCCGACCATGGGGGTGAATCAGATGAAGAGACCTATTGGGTTCCTTCGCGGAAAAATTCGGTTTACAGCATCAGCAAATACGGGGCGGAGCGTGAAATCTGGCGGGGCATCGAGGAGGGTCTGAACGCGGTGATCATCAATCCTTCGGTGATCCTTGGCCCGGGTTTCTGGAATGGTAATTCAGGATTGTTCAGGCTGGTTCACCAGGGACTGAAGTATTACACCCGCGGGGTGAACGGCTACGTAGACGTAAAGGATGTGACCAGGGCGATGATCCTGCTAATGGACCGGGAGCTGTTTGGCGAGCGTTGGGTCTGTTCGGCCGCCAATCTCTCGTACCAGGAATTCTTTACCATGGTTGCCCGGCGCCTTGGGAAACCGGCTCCTTCCATTCATGTACCGCCAGCCATGACAAACCTGGCCTGGCGGATCGAAGCGGTACGTTCCTTTCTGACCGGTTCAAAGCCTGAAGTAACCCGCGAGATGGCTGTAACCACGAACCAGGTCTACCGGTACTCGAGCAAAAAGCTGATAGAAAGAACCGGTTTCAGTTTCCGCCCGGTGGAGGAGACTGTCGGGGAGATCTGCCGGAGGTTTCTGGAGGAGACG
>CAYYPH010000068.1:0-8341 GCA_964473485.1 uncultured Prolixibacteraceae bacterium
CCCGTCACGATATTTTTGATTTCTCTTGACATATGGATCTGAATGTTATATCTTTGAGGGACATTTAATTCCCTCCTATGAAAAGATTTATTCCGGGGATCATGGCCATCCTGATCCCGTTCTGGCTGGTGGCTCAGACGGCCGCCGGCGCCCAGGACCTTGAAAAGGTCAGCAACAGGCTAAAGAAGGTCGAAAAAGAGTACTACCAGCTTAAAAAGCAGGTTCAGTCGCACCAGCGATCGGTCGCTGCCCTCGATTCCGCTACTGCGGCACAGGGAATGAGCCTGCGGGTGAGTGATTCGGCGCTGAAGGCGGCCACCGACACAGTAAGCACCTTCCATGCGCGGATCGCGGCAGCCGAAGAGGACCTTTCGGTGATTTACGGGAAACTTTGGTTCAGGCTGATCGGTGGCATCGTGATCCTCGTCGTGGTCATCCTGCTCCTGATTTACCTCTTCATCCTGCCGGGAAAAAAGGCGGCAAAGGTGAGGGAGGAGTTGCTGGAAAAACTGAAATTCCAGCGCGAAGAGCGCGAGCAGCGCATCGGTGAACTCGCCGGAACGATCGGCTCGCTCAGGCAGGATATGTCGGGATCGCTCGGCCTGCAGGAGATGAAGATTGAGAACCTGGCGGGCCAGCTGGCCGCCACTGAAAAGCGCCTGGCGGATGCCCTGGAGGAACACAGTCGCCAGTATGGTGACAAGATCCGTGAATCGGCGGTTTCGGTGCGTGAGGAGAACCTCCGCCTGCTCCGTGAGACCAACGCGATAATCGCTGAACTGCGCGATGCGGTTGATCAGCTCGGCAAACAGGTCAGGGATCTGAAACCCAAAGGTTGATCGCCGGCCCATGAACCGGATCGGCATTTTTGTTACTTTTGCCGCTTACACATGCCACGGGGGCTCCCAGCCCCTGTGTTGATATTTCAGTTTGATGAAACCGAAGAAAACCGACCTCAATCCTTCGCGCAACACCAAACCCGGCCAGGGTTTTATCGAGCGCGGAGGAGGGAAACCATACGACGCGGCCCTGCTCGACCATCTCATGGAGAATATCCCCGATGCCATCTATTTCAAAGATTTGAAAAGCCGGTTCATCGGAGTAAGCAAGGCGCTGGTGCTCAAGCACGGCCTGACCCATTCGAGCCAGATCCTGGGAAAGACCGATTTTGACTTTTTTTCGAAGGAGAGTGCGCAGCGGTTCTATGAAACGGAGCAGGAGATGATCCGCACCGGCCGGCCGGTGATCAACGAAGAGGAGGCGGAGGAGTGGCAGGACGGAACGAGGACCTTTGCTCTTGGCACCAAGATGCCCCTGCGCGACAAGACGGGGAAGATCATCGGCACGTTCGGCATCTCACGCGACATTACCGACCGCAAGCGGGCCGAGGAGGAGATAAGCCGGATCAACCAGGAGCTTCGCGAAGTCAATGCCATGAAAGACCGCATGCTGTCGGTCATTGCCCACGACCTGAAAAATCCTTTCGCTTCCATCCTGGGGTTGTCGAACATCATGGTGGAGGATTTCGAAGATCTGACCCCTGCGGAGCTCCGGAATTTCATCACCACCATCAACGATTCGTCGAACCACCTTTACCGGCTGCTCGAACAGCTGCTCACCTGGCTGATGGCCAGGGCCGGGCGGGTAGAGATGCAGCTGCATACGGTCAATATGCACCAACTGGCTGTCAGGGTTATCAAACTGTTCGAACAACAGGCCGCCGCCAAAGAGGTGATACTCGAAAGCACCATCCTGGCCGATCAAACGGCCTTCTGCGACGAGAACATGACCGAAACCATCCTCCGCAACCTGGTTGGGAACGCCATCAAATTCAGTGACAAGGGCGGAAAGGTGCACATCGCACTCACCGAGCGGCTGAAGGTGAGCACGCTTACCGTCGCCGACACCGGGATGGGAATCCCCGCCAGCCGGCTTGAAAAGCTATTCCAGGAAGACGAGATACAAAGTTCGCGCGGCACAAAGCAGGAGAAGGGAACCGGTTTCGGGCTGCTCATCTGCCGCGAATTCGCCGAAAAGCAGGGAGGCAGCATCCGGGTTGAGAGCGTCCCCGGCAAGGGCACCCGAGTGGAGGTGACCCTTCGCCGCAAAAACGGCTGAGCACTAACAAATCCTGCACTCTGCATTTACTCCATGCTGAGGCGGATTTGTAACCCGCCGCTATATTTTGCATTTTGCACTTTGACTTTGCATTTTGACTTGTCAGGATCGGGATGTATTGCTGCGTGAGGTTTAGCCCGTTGAAAGATAATGCCCGATGATCCTGCGGATCTCTTCAACCGGTATTGGTTTGGAAACGTAATCGTCGCAACCCGACCGGAGGGCTTTCTCCCGGTCATCGGACAGGGCATAGGCCGTCTGGGCCACCACCGGTATTCCGGGACGGATCTCTTTCAGCCGTTTCACCAGGTCATAACCACTCATGTCGGGGAGCTTGATGTCCATCAGCACCAGTCCGAAACCGGTACCTGAAAGGCACCGGATGGCTTCAGCGGCGTCGCGGGCGTGCACCACCGCGAGGTTCATACGGGTCAGTATGATCCGGAGATATTCGAAGTTGTCCTCCTCATCCTCTACCACCAGCACGGGCTTTTCGATACGCTCCGGCTCACGGGCCGGGGTTTCTGGAAGGGCATCCGCCGGAGTTTCCGAAAGCCCGGCGCTGCTATCCGCCACAGGGCGTTCCGGAAGCCGCCCTTCTATCCGTCCTGATCCATTGACCAACGGCAGGGTGATAAAAAAGGTGGTCCCCTTGCCGGGAGCCGATTCAAGGGTGATCGTGCCGCCAATCGCTTCGACATAGGCGTGTGTGATGGCCAGCCCGAGTCCGTTGCCTCCGGGCAGGCTCACCCTGCTTTCGCCGACCTGCCTGAAGCGTTCGAAGATGATCCCGTGGTGCTGCGGATCGATACCGATGCCGGTATCGCTTACATAAACCCCGACGTTTCCCTCACCCTTCAGTCGATACCCGAACCGCACCGATCCTGAAAAGGTGAACTTCAGGGCATTGCTGACGAGGTTGTCGAGGATCTGGCGTAACTTGGTCTGGTCGGTATGGATCCACTCTCCGGGATCCGGTTTTTCCGCGACCAGTTCAAGGTTCCGGTCAGCGGCTTTTTGTCTGAAAGTCTGGTAAACAGTATCGATGAGTTCATTGAGCGGGAACCGCGTGGCGTTCACTTCGATCAGTCCCGCTTCGATCTTTGAAATATCGAGCACGTCGTTGATGATATGGAGCAACTGATCGCTGTTCTCGTTGATGATGCTGATAAACCGGTCGCGCTCTTCATCGGTGGTTTCTGGGTCCTGCAGCAACCCGGCAAAACCGACGATGCCGTTCATCGGGGTGCGTATCTCGTGCGACATGTTGGCCAGGAATGCCGATTTGAGGCGGTCGCTCTCTTCTGCTTTCTCTTTGGCTGCCACGAGCGCCTGCTCGGTGAGTTTCAGGTCGGTTTTGTTGACGGTGTAACCGAACAGCCTTAGTTGCCCCCCGACGTGATAGGCCCGGCCGGCCGAAAAAAACCAGGCCTTTTCGCCGGTGGCCCGCGTCACCTCATATTCGAAGGAGAGCGTTTTTCCGGGGTTCCGGATCCCCTCCTCAAACTTTTTCATTATTTCGTCGAGATAGGACGGGTCGACATAAGAAAAGAAACGATCAAAGCTGTTCTTCACGGTGCCGGGGGGCAGGGAGAGGAATTCATCAGCCACAGGCGAAATGAAGGTATTGATAAACGCGCCATCTTCGCCGACATCCATTTTCCAGATGATGTTGGGCAGGTTGGCGGTGATGAGCCCGACCTCCTGAAGGCTCTCGGCAAGGTCTTTTTTGGTTTTCAGCAGTTCGGTGATATCCTGGATGATCAGGTAATCCACTTCGCGCCCTTCGATCATGATGGCGGTTTTGTGGATCTGCACGGTGCGTACGGTACCGTTTGCCATGCGGTGCTGCGACTCAGCCATCGCGGGCTGAAGGCCTTTATGGCTGTCACCTCCGGTTGAAGCAGGTTCCGCTGTTCCGGTCTCGAAAGTATCCAGAGACATGCCCCGGATCTGTTCCGCCGGGAAACCGTAAAATGCTCCGGCCACCGCGTTGGCGTCGAGGATTATCCTGGTGGCCGGATCGACGACGATCATCACGAGGTCGCTCTGCTCAAAAAGCGTCCTGAACTTCTCTTCGCTCCTTCTCAGCTCGGTGCGGTTCGCCCAGTATTTCTGACGGTGCAGGAACAACACGCCGAGCATCAAGGTTCCGATGGGATAGATAATCAGTACCGGGGCTGCGATGACTGTAAGGGTATTCATCCGCGAAGGGTCCGGGAGAAAGATGGTACAGGCCAGCATGGTCAGGTGGACGACGATGCCGAGAAGATAGATCACGAACCAGCCGCCAGGTTTTTGCCAGCGCCTGAAGAACCTGCGCCAGAGGATTCCGACCAGACCCGACGAAAGGATGACTGCGATACCCATCCACATGCCATCACCCCCCATGTATATCCTGAAGGCAGCGGTGAGCATCATGGCGATGACCGCCGGCAACCATCCGAAAATGAGACCGGTGACCGACAGAAGAACCGAACGGGTATCGAACACGATGCCGGGGACAAGCACCCAGGGGGTGAGCATGATGACCACTCCGACCCCTCCCAGGAAAAGGCCCAGCAGGATCCTGTCGGTCCGGCTCATCTGCTGATCGGCTTTACGCCATAAAAAATCGATCAGCAGAACAGAGGCCAGAAGCAATGAAATATTATGAATCAGGCCGATAATCATGTTTAAACCGTCAGTATAACGGGGATAAAGATAAATAAAAAAAAGAATTCTTACTTTTGCTGACAGGTCAAAATTTTACCGGATGAGCGACCACCGTAATAAAAAGAGATTCCTGAACATGCCCCGATACACGGGTGGCAGCGTGGCATTCAAAGAATTCATCGGGCACAACCTGCGCTATCCCGAAGAGGCATTAAGGGCCGGGGTACAGGGATTCGTGATCGTGGAGTACGATATTCTCGACGATGGCAGCGTACAAAATGCCAGGGTGATAAAACCGCTGGGGTACGGATGCGACGAGGAGGCGCTCCGCCTGATCGGGATGCTTCGTTTTGAAAAGGTTAAAAACAGGGGCGTCAGGGTCAGGATGACCAATAAAACCCGCATCAACTTCACCCTTCCGGGAATCACCATCACCTATCACACCCCCGGAAGTCAACCACGGACCGGCGATTCAAATGAGCCGGAAAACAACAACCCTGAAACCTACGGATACACCATCACCTTTTAGGCATGCCGGAGAACAGGTCGCAGAAATATCTGTTATTCTCCCTGCTCTATTTTGCCCAGGGGTCGATTTTAGGGTATTTCACCTCGCTGAACGCCCTGTATCTGCGGTCGTTCGATCTGTCGATGGCCCAGGTGGGTCTCTTTTCGGCCATCGCCATCATCCCTCTGGTGCTTAAAATCCTGTGGGGATTTATCAGCGACCGGGTGAACCTCTTCGGTTTGGGTTACCGCAAACCATACATCATCGCAGGGCTACTGATGCAGGCAACGGGTCAGTTGCTTTTTGCCACCATCAACCCGGGAGAATCTTTTGTATTGCTCACGGCCGTCGCTTTTTTTTCGCTTACCGGCATGGCCCTGTACGACACCTGTACCGACGGCCTGGCACTTGACACCACCAGCAAGGGAGAACTCGGCAAGATACAGGGGATCATGGTGGCCGGGCGGGCTGCAGGTATCGTCATCATTGCCGCTGCCACCGGGATGATTTCGCATTTATCGGGCTGGACCTGGGTCTTTGTTTCGCTTGCCGTGATGACGCTGATCCCGCTTCCGCTCGTGCTGAGACTGAAAGAGCCTCCGCGCCCGGCTGCCAGGCGGTTCGACACCAAAGCCTTCCGCGCCTTCGGCAAAAGGAGCGTCATCACGGCTGCCCTGCTGGGATTGATCTGCACCCTGATCACCGGGGGGACGAACCAGCTGGTCAATCCGTTTCTGAAGGAGTCGTTCGGCATCTCTTACATGACGGCCGGTTTCTTCACTGCCGTCTGGGGTCTCGGGGTCACTGCAGGCGGAATCATGGGGGGGCGGCTCACCGACCGGTTTGGCAACCGGGCGGCCGTAAGCGGCGCCCTGGTGCTTTCGCTGGGCTCCATATCATTGCTTTCGCTGCTCACTTCGCCCCTGCTGGCCTGGCCACTCCTTTTTCTTTTCGGGCTCTCTTACGGTTATTACGAAACAGCCTTCTTTGCCAACTCCATGGCGGTGACCGATCCGCGTATCGCCGCATCGATGTACGCGATACTGATGGCACTGTCGAATCTCGGCTCGGGCATCGGCATGGCCATTGGCGGAAAACTCAGCGACATGACCGGGTTCAGGAATTCCTTCCTCTTCTTCGCGGCGATGAACCTGCTGGTCATCCCGCTGCTGCCATGGATACGGAAGAGGATTTGAAGATTTGGAAATTTGAAGATTTGAAGATACCGTTTAAAACTTTTGAGATATGAAAGATAAAAGTGGATTTCCGTTGATAGGAACGGGGAAAGTGCAGATCGGTTTTGTGCCGCGGATGATGAACCGTCACGGGCTGATCGCCGGGGCCACGGGCACCGGCAAGACCGTCTCGCTGCAGGTGATGGCGGAGGCATTTTCTGAAATCGGGGTGCCGGTATTCATGGCCGATGTGAAGGGCGACCTGGGGGGGATCTGCCAGCCGGGCGGCACCTCCCCGAAGGTGGTCGAGAACGTGAAGAAGTTCAGGCTTGAAGATTACACGGCCGGCGGGTTCCCTGTTTGTTTCTGGGACATTTTCGGCGAGCAGGGCCATCCGTTGCGGACCACCATCAGCGAGATGGGTCCGCTGCTTCTGAGCCGGTTGCTGAACCTCAACGACACGCAGTACGGCGTACTGAACATCGTTTTCAGGATCGCCGACGAGAACGGGCTGTTGCTGCTTGATCTCAAGGATCTGCGGGCGATGCTCGACTTTGCCGCAAAGAACAGGGACCGTTTCACCACCCTATACGGGAACATTTCGCCGGCCAGCATCGGCGCCATACAGCGCGGGTTGCTGATCTTAGAGGAGCAGGGGGCCGACCGGTTCTTCGGCGAGCCTGCCCTGAACATCCTCGACCTCATCCAAACCGATCCGCGCGGCCGGGGGATCATCAACATCCTCGCGGCGGGCCGGCTGATGCAGTCGCCGGCCCTCTATTCGACCTTCCTGCTTTGGCTGCTGTCGGAACTTTTCGAGGTGCTTCCCGAAACGGGTGATCCCGAGAAACCCAAACTGGTCTTTTTCTTCGACGAGGCGCACCTGCTCTTCAAGGAGGCGACGCCTATCCTGTTGGAGAAGATCGAACAGGTGGTCAGGCTCATCCGCTCGAAAGGGGTGGGCATCTATTTCATCACCCAGAACCCGCTCGATCTGCCCGACACCATCCTCGGGCAGCTTGGCAACCGCATACAGCACGCCCTGCGGGCTTTCACCCCCCGCGACCAGAAGGCCGTGACCGCGGCGGCCACTACCTTCCGGCCCAACCCGAAACTGAAGGTGGAGCAGGCGATCACCGAACTGGGAGTAGGCGAAGCGCTGGTCTCCTTCCTCGATGAGCAGGGCACACCCGGCATGGTTGAGCGGGCTTTTATCGTGCCGCCACGGAGCCGCATCGGGCCTGTGTCGCCCGCCGAGCTGCAGGAGATGGTCCGCCGCAGCATGATCTACGGCGTGTACGAGGAGATGACCGACCGCGATTCGGCTTTCGAAATTTTACAACGGCGCGTCGTGCAGGAGCGGGAGAGCCAGCAGCCCGGCACGTTCGGCAACCGGCCGGAAGCGGGATACCGGGAGCCCCGGCAAGGATCTTACCAGGAGGATCCGGGCATATGGGAAGGGATCCCGGAGCCGCCGAAACCACGCCGGAGCGCATCACGCGGGGCGGAAACACCCGCCAATCCGATGATGGATCTGTTTTCGGATTTTGCCCAGACCGCGGGCCGCAGCATGACGCGCACCATCTCGAACGAGATCGGCCGGCAGCTCGTCAGGGGACTCCTCGGGGGGATCTTCGGTGGAGGGAAAACAAGACGGAGGTAAATGGAAAATTGAAAATGGAAAACGGAAAACGGAAAATGGAAAACGGAAAATGGAAAACGATGAACCCCGTTAGGGGTTCAATTATTATAGGGGTGATAAAAAACCGAAGATCAAATAACGCCCACATTTATGACACCCCTTCGGGGTTTGTGGTTGATGTCGTACCCTTTACTATAATAATGACACCCCTTCGGGGTTTATGGTTGATGTCGTACCCTTTAC
>CAYYPH010000068.1:8441-12134 GCA_964473485.1 uncultured Prolixibacteraceae bacterium
TGGTTGATGTCGTACCCTTTACTCAGGCAAAGGGGAAGATAACAGTAAAGGATGCGCCGGGATCATTGGTGATTTCGAGCCGTGCTTCGAGTTGCTGGCACAACAGGTCGACGATCTGCAGGCCCATGGTGCCTGAAGCTCTGCCGGACGGTTGGGATGATAAACCGTGAACCCCCGGTGGGAGCATGCTTGATGGCAAACCGGGGCCGTCGTCGCGGATGGAGAGCCGGCCGGATGCGGCGCCTGCATCTCTTGAAAAGGTGACCCACAGCCGTCCGTCGGACCTGCCGGCCAGCGCATGTTTATAGGCATTGCTGATCAGTTCGTTGACGATCAGGCCCAGCGGAATAAGCGTTTCGATGTCCATCAGGGCATCATCTGCCTCGAAGATAACACCGACGCCACGGCGGCTGAAGGTTCCCGAGATCATGGCCGTAAGCGTATGGAGGTATTCGGAGAAGGAGATCTTTTCGAAATCATGCGATCGGTAAAGCATCTCGTGAACGAGGGCCAGTGTGCGGATACGAAGCTGGAGGTTGGTGAGCGACCGGGTCAGCGTATCACTGTCACTTTTCACCAACTGCATGCTAATGAGGCTGACCAGGATGGCGAAGTTGTTCTTTACGCGGTGGTGTATCTCTTTCAGCAGGTTCTCGCTTTGCCGGGTGGCCTCCAGGATTTCCGTCTCTTTTGCCTTCCGCTCGCTGATATCGCGGTTTACCCCGACAACGCCGATAAATGCGCCCGTATCGGGGTGGAACATGGGATTCAGCACCGAATCGATCCAGATGATGGTTCCGTCTTTTTTCACAGCCTGGTAGGTAAGCCTTCTTTCCGAACGGGTTTCGACCATCTCCCTGAGTCTGCCTTCGCAATAGCGGTACCAGTCGGGATGGGTGATGTCGTAAGGCGATTTCGATATCATCTCCTCCGGTGGGTAACCATAGATCCTTTCCGAAGCCGGGGAGGCGTAAACCCGGTTGGTCCGGGCATCATAGCGGGTGATAAAGTCGTACGAATTGTCGGCCAGGAAACGGTACTGCTTTTCGCGGCTGCCCAACTGCTGCCCGGCCTGTTCCCGTTCACCGATCTCGCGTTTGAGTCGCAGGTTCAGCGCCTTGAGCTTATTTTCCATCACGAGGTTGTAAAAATAAAAAGCTACGAACAGCAGCAGTGTCACCACCATCACCACGGCCAGGGTCTCGACCACGTGATATTGGTATTGCTGGTTGTCTGACGCCAGCTTCTGTATCCGCTGTCTTACGGCCAGCATCTTCCCCGACTCCTGCATGCGCTGAAGCGCCTGGTTAGCCTCAATGACCTGCAGGTTGCCGACCGTACGCTCCTCCTCGATCGCCAGTCCAATGGCGGCGTAGTCTGAATAGTACTCAAGGGCCTTCTGATAATTTCCGGTCCGTTCATAATACTCATACAGGTGCCGGTAAGCATTCTGTACCAGGTTCCTCATGTTGTAACGCAACGCCACGTCAAGGCCGTGTTTGATATAATACTCCCCTGAATCGGCACGATCGAGCAGGAAATAATCGCTGGCCACGTTGATCATTGAACTGGATATGGAGAGCGGATATCCCATCTTACGTCTCACCGCCAGGGCCCGCAGGTCGTAACCGAGCGCCATGCGGTATTGTTTCAACTGCTGCCAACCGTGGGCAATCCGGGTGTACAGCACTCCCAGAAGAACGCTGTCGGCAACTTCGTCCTTCAATAGCAGGGAACTGAGAAGGTCGAGCGCCTCCTGAAATCGCCGCTGGTCCATGAGCAGGCCACCCTTGTTGATGATAACCTCCATGGCGGCCGGCTGGTTGCCGACAGCTTCAAACAGGGCCAGGGCTGCATTGTAATTTCTGAGTGCGCCAGCCGTATCACCGGTATGCTGCAGGGCAACGGCCGTTGTATTTTTAAACCGGGCAAGCTGGAAGAGGTTTCCCGACTGCACGGCCAGGGCCGCACCACGCCGGTAATACTCCTCGGCTTTGGGGTAATTGGTCAGACTGATGCTCAGATCGGCAATTTTGGAGAGGATTTCGTAAAGCATCGCGGTATCGCCGCAAATGGTGGCGATGTCGAGCGCCCTGAGCAGGTTTTTCTGGGCAGTGGCATAGTTCCTGCGGTGTTCGAAATAACATCCGTACAGGTAAACGGCCCTTGCCTTCAGGTCGCAGTGGTTGTGTTGAATGGCTATCCGCTGTGCCATCTGGATACACTGGTATGCTCTGCCGGGAAGGGAATCCCAGAGCAAAGTCACAGCATCCAGGAGCAATACTGCCTTTTCGCGATGGTTTACGCCCGGCATTGCGTTGAGCAGGCTGTCGCTGGTGCAGACGTCACGCGGCGTAGGCCGTGACTGTCCGCCCGCGATGAGAGCCCATCCGAAAAAAAGAGACAGCAGGGAGAGCCGCAGCATGACCGGGATAATTAGGTAAACAATCGTAACGCTTCAAAAATACAAATAATCCCTATCTGTGTCTGAAAATTGGGGAGATCCTTTGTTTCTTACCCCGGAACCATTATTTTTACGGCAAAAAGAACGATATGCAATACCTTACTGCCGATGAGAGCAGCGCGTGGAGTGATTTTGCCGGCTTTGCGCTGAGGAACGAAACCAGGCCCGGGTCGCCGGTATCGTTTGTCAGGCCCGGGCTTGTACCGGCTTTTCATTTTTTTATCGGGATGCTGCTGCTGGCGAGAGACAGGCACGATGCCGGCCGTCGCTGGATCGATGCCGGTCTGAAAGGAGAACAGGGCGGATTATTCTCCAATTCCTTTGTTTCGAGTTACCTGGGCCGGAACAACGGCCGGCTGTCGATTCCCGAGACCATCTTTGCCGACCCCGGGCCCTACATTCACTTCGCCGGGACCCCCGTGCTGGTCGAAGCGCGCAAGCGTTTCAGGACCCAGTGCGTCCGGTCGCTTCCCGCCTTTAACCGGCCGCTGCGTATCATGGATATCGGCTGCGGTCACGGCATGATCCTGGCCGATCTCCTGGTTGAGCTCCGTTCGGCCGGCCTGGTGGATGAGATCGGCGAGATTCTGCTCATCGACCCTTCGGCGGCCATGCTTGAGCTGGCGATGGAAAATCTGGGGAGTATCTTTCCCGAATCAAAGATCGAGACCTCCCATGCACGCATCGAGGAGCTCTCCGACCGTATCAGCGGCGAATACGACATCGCCCTGGCTTCGCTGGCTTACCACCATATGCCATACGAAACAAAACAGTTGCACCTCGAACGGCTCCGCGACCGGATTGCAAATTTTGTACTTTTCGAACTCGATGCCAACAACGACACGCCCGGCCAGCATTCACCCGAGATCGCCCTTTCGGTGTACCAGTCGTACGGCGCCATGATCGACTTCGTATTTGCCCACGACGCCCCCATTGAACTGGCATTGGCCAGCATCGACCGGTTCCTGATGTCGGAAGCCATTTATTTCTTTATTGAACCCCGCGGAAAACGGAGTGATTATCACATGCTCCGTTCGCAGTGGCACCAGGTGTTCAGCGAAAGCCTTGGCAGCGGGTTCGGCTGTCTCTGCGACTCCACCTGTTACGGCGATGAGAACGTCGGGCTTTTCACCATGATCTATGGAAGAGGGGAATAATTGACAATTGACAATTGACAATTGACAATTGAAAATGGAAAACGGAAAATGGAAAATGGAAAATGGAAAATG
>CAYYPH010000069.1:0-11676 GCA_964473485.1 uncultured Prolixibacteraceae bacterium
GCAATCCCATCATTTCAAAGAACACAATCGTTTATTTATCAATCGTTAAGAACAACTTTTGTGAATAACCCCGATTTTTTGCCTCACGCCCAACAACGATCGTTAGGCCCATGTTCATTACTTTAAAAATCGGTTAATAAACCTTATTTTTTTACCACTGATTAGTTACAAAACACCTTAATCAGAGGAAGGTCAATTTTGAATGCTGAATTTTTCGCCCTATCTTTGGGTTGATTTTAGGTGTAATATCCCAGTCAAAACTCTATCTTCGTTAGCCATCAGGTAAAAACCCGCCTCTCAGGCGGACATCCGTCCCCGGATTCGCCGATTTCATATCAATTCACCCGTCGGCAGATTCGCACCCCCTATCGGTATAAATTTTCACGTGGTCTAATCCCCGGATTACAATCGTCTTTCCGGCTTAGTTTTGTACAACCGGCAGGAACATCATGACGGTTTTGACAGAATTGTTCCGTTCCGGTATACTACACGCACTGAACTAACTACGGTAAACCCGACCACGATGGATGCCGCCTTTGCAACGCTCCAGGAAATTCTGTTCCGGAATGCGAAATGTTTTCCCGCACATGGAGTCGGATTCTGTCACCCCGACAACACCACCACATTTTATTCTTTTCCCGAACTCCTGTCCTCTTCGCAAGTCATGCTGGCCGGATTGAGGGGCCAAGGCATCGATCGGGGAGACAAACTGATCGTGGCGCTCGAGAAGGCTGAAGAGATCATCCCGGTTTTCTGGGCGTGCATGCTGGGCGGGATTGTCCCGGCCCTTCTTCAGCCCCCGGTGACTTTCACACAACATAATCCTGCCGAAGAAAAGATCGGGAAGGTATATGAAATACTGGGACGCCCGAAAGTCGTCCTTTCGCAGGATCATTCGGAAAACTGGGACTACCGGAATGTTCCCGCATCATCGCGGATCAATGTAAACCAACTGCGCCTTCACGGCCGGGCCGGCGAATTCCATCAGGCTCAACCCGGCGATCTGGCCTTCATCCAGTTCTCATCGGGCAGCACCGGCGATCCCAAAGGGGTCATGCTGACCCACCGGAACATCATCACAAACATCACAGATATCGCCAGTACCAGCCTAATGAGCCTCAGCGACATCACGGTGAACTGGATGCCCCTTTATCACGACATGGGGCTGATCGGATTTCACATCACCCCGATGTCGGTCGGGTACTCCCAGTTCTTTATCGATCCCGCCGATTTCATCAAGAATCCCATGCTGCTGCTCGATGCGATCAGCAGGAACCGGGGTACGATGACCGGCTGCCCGACTTTCGGCCAGGCGATCATCAACCGCTTTCTTTTGAAAAGGAAGGACCATGATTTCGACCTCTCCTCGTTGCGGATCATCTTTAACGGAGCCGAACCCATCTCGGTCCCCGTTATGCGTTCCTTCACCGAAAATCTTAAACCTTTCGGATTGAACCCGGCTTCGATGTTACCGGCCTATGGTCTCGCCGAAGCCACACTGGCCGTAAGCTTTGCCGATGTCGTAGCTGAACCCGAAGTGTTCAGGTTCAAGCGAAAGGAGATGCTCCGGAATGGCAAAGCGGTTGAAACATGCCTGGCCGATCAGGATGCCATCGAGCTGGTCAGCCTCGGAACCCCGCTGAGAAGCTGTAAGGTGAGTATCGTCACCGAAGCAGGCCTTGAGGTAAAGGAAGGGGTCATCGGCAAAATCCTGGTGTCGGGAAAAAATGTTTCGAAAGGCTATTACGGTCTTCCCTCGAAGACGCAACCGGGAGACCGCGGCGACTGGCTTCACACCGGGGACCTTGGATTTATTCACCGCGGGAGGCTGTTTATCACGGGCCGGTCAAAAGACGTCCTCTCCATCCATGGAGTTAAATACTATGCCCACGACCTCGAGAATATCCTGCTGCAATCGGAGGAGGTTTCATTCGGGAAGGTTTTTGTGGCCGGTGATTTCGAAATGGCCCTTGGACGCGACAAGCTGTTCATTTTCCTGGTCGGTTCGCTCAATGAGCGCATGCAAGCGGTTTGCCTGACGATCAAACAGCGATTATCCGGCGCATTGGGACTATCGCCCGACGCTTTTGTATGTATCCGGTCCTCCGATATCCCCCGCACCAGCAGCGGAAAAATTCAGCGGTACAAGCTGATCACACGGTACCACAGAGGGGAGCTGAGCCAGGTTGTAAGGCTTTGAAGGAAGGAATGGAAAATTGAAAATTGAAAATTGAAAACGGAAAACAAAAACGAATTGACAATTGACAATGGGAAACGTAATTTGAGACTGCCCACGGTTCACGGTTCACGGTCTACGGTCCCCTGCCTACTGCCTAATTTTGAATTTTGAATTTTGACATTTGAATTTTGAATTAATCCTATTCCTTCTTACCCGATTCCCCTCCCCCCTTCAGGTTACAGATTAAAAGTGCTATCTGACCGACCATTCTCCCCGGTCATCGAATAATCTATCTTTTCAAACTCCATCCAGCCGAACTTTGCTGGCAATCAGATAAAAAAAGATCTGAACAGACCGGGTTCAACATGTTCTGTATGTTTGGACCGGTCTTCTTCGTGTATCACTAAAAATCAAACCCATGAAACGGATAATCATTTGTTTAGTGGCTTTTGCGTTCCTGTTTACGGTGCAGGGCCAGGAGCTTTCCAAAGCCATCGGCGAAGGAAACATTGATAAAGTAAAGGATATGCTGAACCAGGATCCCGGATTGCTCGACAAAAAGGATCTGCAGGGATTGACGCCTCTGAACAAAGCGGCTGTCGAAGGTAAAAGCGAGATCGCCTTCGAATTGTTACGTCGCGGAGCCGATCCTGCCATCGGAGATAATGAAAACACGTTGCCCGTTCATCAGGCTGCTTTCACAGGAAACCTTGACCTTTTCCGGGTACTTTATGCCAAAAACCCGGAGATTGACATCAGGGACGACAACGGAATGACCCCGCTGCACTATTCAATCCAGGGGAAAAAGCCTGAAATGACGAAGTATCTGCTCGAAGGAGGAGCCAATGTCAACACGGAGACCAGGAACAAATGGACCCCACTGCTGTTTGCAGCGATCTTCGGCCCTTATGAAACCGCCGAAATGCTGATAGGGGAAAAGGTCAACGTGAATGCGAAGAACAACACCGGGCTTACTCCGTTGCACAGCGCCACCTCGTATGGCCGCACCGACATCGTGAAACTGCTGGTGGAAAATGGGGCCCGGATTGATGAGCCCGACGAACACGGGCAAACTCCGATCTTCCTGGCCCGGAACCCAAATACCTACGATGCCGTCAGTTTTCTGATCAGCAAAGGAGCAAAGGTGACACGCAAGGATGATTTCGGCCGCACCCCGCTGATGTCGGCAGCCGGCAGGGGGACGGTCAGCCTGGTTGAACTGTACCTCGAACATGGCGCCGACATCAATGCCATCGACAGCAACGGCTGGACTGCGCTCCATATGACTACCTGGGCGCGCAATCCCGATGAGATCAGCAAGTACCTGATCCTGCACGGCGCCGATGTGAACCCTGTATTCTGCAAACACGGCACGGCCAAGGGATGCTGCACGGGCGTCACCACGGCCCTGCACGCCGCTGCATCGTCAGGAAACCTGGCCCTGACCAAAAACCTGGTAGACAACGGGGCCAAAGTCAATGTGCTGAACGCCGATGGTTTCACGCCGCTCTTCCTGGCGGTCAGGAAAGGAAATCCCGGTGTGGTAAAATACCTGGTTGACCGGGGCGCATTTCTCAACGTGGCCGATCCAAGCCTGGGGTATACTGAACTGATGATGGCCGTCGTACTTGGTAAAAAGGAGATCGTTGATTACCTGGTGAAAAGCGGCTCCGATGTCACCCTGAAAAACAAAGAGGGAAAGAGCGCCATCGACCTGGCCTGGTATTACGGGCACAAGCAGATTGCCTATTCGCTGCTCAACAACGGCGGTTCAGATGCCAGCCTGGCCCAGGAGGTCAGTCAACCAGACCTGCTTGCAAAACCGCTCAACGAAAACGAAGCTGCGGTATGGTTCCTCAACCACAGCGGCTGGGCCGTGAAAACAAAGAACCACCTGCTGGTCTTCGACTATTTCGTGAACCCGCAGGAGACGGCGCCACCCGATTCGTCTCTGGCATGTGGATTCATCAATCCCAATGAACTGAAGGATTTGAATGTAACAGTCTTCTCGACACACAGTCACGGGGATCACTACAGCAAGGAGTATTTCAAATGGAAGAGCACGATAAAAAACATCAACTATGTGATGTGCTTCCGTCCTGCAGACGCTGGTGGTGAATACACCTATATTCCCATTCATGGCGAACAACAGGTGAACGGGATTAATATCTCGGTGGTAAAATCGACCGATCTGGATGGTGGATACCTGGTCGAAGTGGATGGCGTTACCATCTTCCACCCGGGAGACCTGGCCAACGGACAGGACAAACTGATGAAAGCCTACACCGATGAGATTGACTGGATCGCGGAAAAACACAAGAAAATCGACATCGCCTTCGGCCCGATCAGGGGTTGTAGCCTTGGCCAGCCCAACCAGGTTAAACTGGGCATTGAATACATGATCGAAAAACTGAACCCGGCCATGTTCGTTCCGATGCACTCAGGTTCAGCCACCATCGAATACAAGAAATTTGCCGATGACCTTTCGAAAAAGAATTACCCCACGAAAATCAAATACGTCGTTAACCGCGGCGACCGGTTTGTTTTCGGCGACGGGAAGGAGATTGTTCAGCGATAAAGCAAATTGAAAACAATTTGTAATTTCGTATAATTGGCTATTGAAATTATCATGAAAAACTACTCTGATCAAGTCAATATGCAGGAATCACAACGGTTTGATAAAAAAACCACCGGATCTGCAAGGATCATTTTTCTGCTGGTACTGATCTTCGTCGCGGGTTCGCTGCAGGGGGTGTTTGGACAACCGAGGCCTCCGATGATCTCCAACAAGGCAGATAGCCTTAGGAACGAGGGAGATCTGAAAGGCGCCGTGGCGGAGTATAAAAAACTTTATCTGCAAAAACCGGCTGACAAAAACACGGTGTACAATTATGCCTGCGTGCTCTCCCTGTTCGGTCAGAACGACAGTTGTTTCAGGATCCTCGATGCATACCTGAAACTGGATACCTCCACACGTGCATTGATGGACCCGGATTTCTGTGCGGTTCGTCGTGACAAAAGATGGAATGATTTCGAAAAAAAGATGATCGGGCAATTGAATGTAAAGCTCAATCATCCTTTTAAGAACATCAGTTACGCACAGAAACTTTGGGAGATAAGGGCGCGCGACCAGATCTGCTTCACCGAGATCGACATTGCAGCCAGGAAGACCGGGCCCAACTCATCGGTGGTAAGGGGCATCTGGGAATGTAAATTCGTAATAGGAAAACACAACCAGGAGGAACTGATAGAACTTATTGCACAGCATGGCTGGCCGCGGGTGAAAGATGTCGGGCAGGAGGCTGCCTACACAGCCTGGTTGGTGGTGATGCACTCTAACAGTGAACTGATCCGGAAATATCTTCCTGAAATTAAGAAGGCCTGCGAGGATAAGGAACTTGCATGGGCGAGGTACGCCTCGATTTACGACAGGGCCCTCTGGTACGATAAAAAACCGCAGCGGTATGGCACCCACACGCAATATAATGAAACGACCGGCGCAGAGGAACTTTACCCACTGGAGGATCCGGCCAAGGTGGATGAATGGCGAAAGGAACTGGGTCTGGAATCCCTAAAGGATTACCTGGCCAGGATGAATATCAGGTACTAGGCGTGAATTGAATAAACGGATCGGTAACTAGTTGACCAACCGGAGCCTTCCCGACAGCTTTTCCCGTCACGCGTCACGCGTCACGGATTTTACCTTCCTTTTACCATTTTTACCACCGTTTGCTGGTCTCCTGCCATGATGCGGCACTGGTAATACCCTGCGGGGAGGGAGGCGCCGTCGAAGGTGATGGCATGGCTGCCTGCCTGGTAGTGGTCTTCGGCCAGGAACGCAACACACTGACCGTACAGGTTCAGCACCTCAAGAAGTACCGGTCCTTTTTTATCGATGGAAAAGCTGATGGAAGCCTTATCGTGGAACGGATTGGGATACACCGAGAGAAATGGTTTGGCGGGTTCGGAGGCCAGGTCTTCGACCGCGACGATCTGCGGGATGATATGGGAATAGTAAACATCCTGCTCGCCATTGAGGGTGCTGGCCCAGGCCAGGTGTGCCCCGGCGTCATCCGACTTCATGTCGAAATAATCGCCCATTTTATTTTGCTGCGGGTAGCCCAACGAAGGATCGAAGGATTCGGATAGCCTTTTGTTGATCGACCATGTCACCCCCTGGTCGTCGGAATAACAGTAATAGAGGGCCGATAAAAACGCGGTGGCTGGATCGTCGCGGGTGTCGAGCCAAACCACATCGATGCGCCCGTTGGGAGCCACCGACATGGTGCCGAACCATTGGGTGTTGTAATCGCTCGGGTCGTTGTTGATGCGTTGCGGCAAACTGAAGGTAACCCCACCGTCGGTGCTCTTTGAAAACATCACGTCGCCCGGATCACCATTGTTCCTGGCCAACGAAGCAAGCACGTATACATTTCCCCTGCCCGGGCCATTCGAACAATCGACCGCTACATTCGACTGCCCCAGCAAGCCGGAAGGGTTGACCATCGACTGGGCGGTAAGGTAGCCGTCAAGGTCGATCTGCGTCTGGAAATCCCAGCCGATATTTCCCCCGGGTATTTTGGCCGTTGTCGATTTCGCGATCATCACGCCACCGGCAGCACCCGCTCCTGTAATGTATAACTCCCCTTCCGGGCCCACTGCCATGGTCCCCCAGTAAGGGGTACCTATAACCGCTACGCAGGGCTCGTAAGAGTCGCCGCCATCGGTCGACCGGGTGAAATGATAAGGGGCACAGGAACTGTAAAAGGTCGTCCAGAATGAATAGATATTCCCGGTTCCCTCCCCGCCGGTCTTGTCGATCGTCATCCACTGCTTGTCGCCACCGCGGGCTTCAACTCCTGCATCCCAGGTGGCGCCGCCATTGTCGGAACGAAAAACCTTGCAGCTGAAGTTTCCAGAATTGGAGGTTAAACTGTTGTAATAAAACTTCCCGGCGGTATCGAAATCGAGCACCGGATCGGAGCGAAAAACACCGGCTTCGATATTCCCCGGGAAGGTCCAGCGCTGACCGCCATCGGTGGTATAACCCCAGCCGGCCTGGCGGAAATTGCTGAATACATTGTCGAACTGCCTCCAGCCTATTACCATGCGATCGGGATCGGTGGGGTCGATGGCAATCGACGGTTCATTGGCGGCATCGCCCAGGATGTTGTTGCCATCGGCATCCACGTTGACCTGTGCGGTAAAAAAACCGAGGCTTTTAAATCGTCTGGCAAGTGATGTTCCATGGTCAGGATCAGGGGCCATGTAAGGCTGATCGGGAACTTCGCGGTGCATGGTGGCCCTGCCGGGGTCGGCAGGTCTGGTGGTCTGGCCGTGCACATTCACGTTAGCAATCAATATCAATGCCGGAAGACTGAGGAACAGAATGGCTTTTTTCATTGTTCGATGATTATTTTATGCGTCGAGACGAAACCCGGCGTTTGACCCCGGTACTTCGCTGAAAACGCTGGCTTTGTGCATTTCTGATTGCAAAGATACTGATTTATTGCATGTAAAGTGACCGCTTTTGTGCCTGTGATATGGATTGTACTGAAGAATTCCGCTTTCTTTCGCGAAATGCAGTTGACAGTCAGCTTTTTTTTCTCTATCATTGCAATACCGTTGGGAACTTTTACTACAATTCCCCTACCGGGAACCAAGTGCTTACCATGACACGCTTGTGGTCGTGGCTTCATGAAATCACCAGTCAGAATGGAGTTGTCATTCGATATCCGTACCATTTCCCTGGTGTTGGGCATTACCCATCTCATTCAGCTGATCGTTTTCATTCACCAGTACCGGATCAGCAGGTCCATCAAAGGTATTGACTGGTGGGTGGTCTGGAGCCTGGCCGAACTGCTCGGATTTTTCATTATCCTTCTCAGGAACATCCAGGCCATCCAGGTCCCGGTGATCATTACCTACAACCTCCTGATCATGGCGGGCGTGGTATCCATGTACTTCGGGATCCGGAGATTTTTCGGAAAGAGCCTGAATCTGAAAATCATCATTCCCGCCTATGCCACCTTTTTTGTTTTAATGATGATCTTCCTGGTGATCATTCCCGATTACTGGTGCCGCTCCGCATCCATCAACTTTTTCTATGCCTTCTTTTCGCTGCTCACCGCCTGGTCGCTCTTGTACCACCGCCCGAAGTCCCTCAGGGCGAGTGCCAGCTTCAACGGGATCGTTTGCCTCGCGCATGCAGGGGTGTTCCTCTACCGGACCATGGTTTATCTCACCAGAACCCCCGATCAGGATTTTTTTTCAAACCATTTCTTCAACTACCTCCCATTCGTCGATGCCCTTGTTGTAAGCCTGTTCTGGACTTTCGGTTTCATCATCATGGTCAACCACCGGCTTAATGTCGAGATATCGGAAGCCAGAACGGAACTGCAGCAGATCTTTAAAACCAGTCCCGACGCGGCCATCATCACCCGGCTCGCGGATGGAAAGATCGTGGACTTCAACGAAGGATATACCGCCATAACCGGTTTTTCAAGGGAAGACCTGGACGGCAAAACCACCCTGGAAATCAACATCTGGAAGGATCTCCGGGACCGGCAAAAGGTGATCGGCATGGTGCGTGAAATGGGGTATTGCGAAAACGTTGAAGCGCAGTTCATCAGGAAAGACGGGCGGGAGATCACGGGGCTGATGTCGGCGCGAACCATCGAACTGAACGGGGAACCTCACCTGATAAGCATCTCACATGACATTACCGAGAGGAAGAAAACAGAAGAAACCCTGAGGAGATCGAATGCCTACCTTGAGAACCTGATCAACTACGCCAACGCACCGATCATAGTCTGGGATCCCGGCTTCAGGATCATGCGGTTCAACAGGGCCTTTGAATATCTTACCGGGCTCATTGAATCAGAGGTCCTGGGAAAATCGCTGGAGATACTCTTCCCTGCCGACCGGGTCGAAAGTTCGATGGCAATGATACGCAAGACCCTGGCAGGGGAGCGGTGGGAATCGGTCGAGATCATCATCAGGCACCGCGATGGCAGCCTGAAAACAGTGCTCTGGAACTCTGCCACCATCTTCGATTCCGATGGCACCAGCCCCATCGCCACCATCGCCCAGGGGCAGGATATCACCCTGCGCAAGATCTCAGAGGCCATGTTAACACTAAAGAATGAGGAACTTGAGGAAACCAATGCCGAAAAGGACAAATTCTTCTCCATCCTTGCCCACGACCTCCGTAATCCCTTCAATGCACTGCTCGGTTTCTCACAAATCCTTGATGAGGAGCGTAATGAGCTTTCTGACGAGGAGCTGGCCACAACGATCCGGTACCTGCGAAAAGCAACCGTCACGATCTACCAGTTGCTGGATAATCTGCTGGAATGGTCCAGGATACAGCGGGGAGCCGTAACGGTGCACCAGGAGCCGCTGAACCTGAAATCGCTGGTGGACGGAACGGTTGAAGTCGTCGCAGAATCAGCCATGACCAAAAACATTGAACTTTCGGTCAATATACACGGTAACATCATGGTGATGGCCGATTTTTATATGCTTTCCACCATTCTACGCAACCTGACCTACAACGCGGTGAAATTTACAAATCCGGGAGGTTCGGTGACCATTCTTGGCCATCCGGCCAATGAGCGGTTCATTGAGATCGAAGTGGCCGACACAGGCATCGGGATCCCCCGGGAGATGATCGATAATCTCTTCCTCTTCAACAGTAAGACCAACCGGCAGGGGACTTCGGGAGAGCCCAGCTCAGGCCTTGGACTGATCATTTGTAAAGAATTTGCCGAGAAACAGGGTGGCGCAATCCGCGTTGTCAGTGAAGAGAACAAAGGAAGCCGGTTTATTGTCAGTGTTCCGGGAACGGTTTCATAAACCCGGGCCCCTGTCATTCCAGCAGTGTACGCACCTTGAAAATAATTATTGCATTAATCAGCACACTGGTTAGCAAATATCCAAAAAGTTCAAACCATGAAAAAAGCTGATACAAACTCACCGGAAAGCGAATCGAAATTCGCCACCGTTTTCCATGCTGCACAGCAAGCCATCACCATCACGCGGTTATCGGATGGGCTCATAATCGATGTCAATGAGAGCTTTTCCCGGATCACGGGTTTCACTGCCTCCGAAGTGATCGGTAAAACGACGCTGGAAATGAAACTATGGTATCATGAATCCGACCGTGCGGTGGTGGTTTCTTCTTTACAGCGGGGGGAACAGGTCAGGGAAGCTGAATTCATTTTCAGGACCAAAAGCGGCAAACAGATCACAGGGCTGTTTTCCTGCGGACTCATCCTGCTCGGAAATGAGGCACATATTCTGTCGACCATCACGGATATAACTGAACGAAAAAAGCTGGAGGAATCGCTGCGCAGGAATGAGGAAGATCTTTCGATCACATTGAATTCGATCGGCGACGGGGTAATCTCGACCGATACGGAAGGCAGGATCGTCAGGATCAACCCTACAGCTAGCCGGATGTGCGGATACACCACGGAGGAGGTTGTCGGGCAACCACTGGGCGAAATTTTCAGAATCATTAATGCGGATACGCGCGAGCAAGTAACCGATCCGGTCACCCTGGCGCTGAGTCAGGGAGGAGTGATCGGGCTGGCAAACCACACGATACTGATCGCAAAAGACGGCACGGAACGACAGATTGCCGACAGCGCCGCACCCATCAGGAACAAAGAGGGGATTATTACCGGTGTGGTACTGGTTTTTTCTGATGTCACGGAAAAATATACTGCCCGAAAAATCATTGATGAGACCCAGAAAAAGTACCGGCTGCTGATTGAAACGACCAACGAGGGCATCTTGTCGATGGACGGAAACGCGCGGACTACCTTTGTAAACCGGCAAATGGCATCCCTGCTGGGATATGAACCCGAAGAGATGATCGGCAGGCTCGTTACCGGTTTTATGGATCCCTCGGAACTGGAAGATAACGCAGCGAGGATCGGGAACCGGAAAGCCGGCATTGCCGAGAGATACGAAAGAACCTTTATTGCCCGGGATGGTTCAAGGGTGATTCTGCTGGTCTCGGTAACACCATTGATCGACGAACAGGGGAATTTCAACGGATCCGTTGCTTTCCTGTCGGATATCACCGAACGGAAAAAGGCGGAGGAATCGCTTTATCAAAGCCATACCATGTTGGCCCGTACCGAGAAGATCGCCCATATTGGCAGTTGGCAGTGGTTTGCCGAAACCGATGAAGTGATCTGGTCGGAAGAGCTTTTCAATATTTTCAAACTTGATCCGGCTGGTGGTGCGCCGAGCTTTTCCAACCATCCGAAATACTACCAGCCTGAAAGTATGGCCCTGTTGCGACAGTCGGTCGAAGAGGCCCTGAAAAACGGGACTCCCTACCAAATCGAACTCCGTGCAATCAGAACAGATGGAGAGGTACGGACGATTTTTGCAAACGGGTTCCCCGAACGGGATGAAAACGGAAGGGTGGTAAGGTTGTATGGCACTGTCCAGGATGTTACCGAGCGGAAACAGACTGAAAT
>CAYYPH010000070.1:0-11146 GCA_964473485.1 uncultured Prolixibacteraceae bacterium
ATCAAGTACGGTTCTGTGAGAGGCTGGGGGTGAAACTCCCCCGGCCTACTCGACTAAGAAATAAAAGTGAAGGAATAATTTGTTATATTCCTTGTTTTATTCTAAATTTGAGGATTTATAGTCCTTAAAAAATGGAAAATTACATTCAAAGACATCTGCAAAATTTGGACGGAGAACTGGAGCCGGGCAAGGCTGTTGTTATTCTGGGACCAAGACGAACCGGTAAAACTACCTTGGTAAAACATTATCTTCAGGGTACAAAGTTCAAATACCGGTTTGAAACGGGTGATGACCTCAGGATTTCGGAACTTTTTGAATCGGGGAATTTCAACCTGATTAAAGAGTTCGCATCGGGATATGAACTCGTGGTGATTGATGAAGCCCAGAAGATAAAGAACATCGGGCAGGGGTTAAAAATCATGACCGATTATGTAGAAAACCTGCGGTTGCTCATCACCGGGTCCTCTTCCTTCGAGTTGATTGGTCAAATAGGGGAACCCCTCACCGGCCGGAAAATCACGCGAACCCTTTTTCCAGTCGCACAATTGGAACTGGGTACACAGCAAAATATGTATGATCTTCGCGCAGGGCTTGAAAACTACTTAATTTTCGGCAGTTACCCGGAGGTCATTCTGACTGAGGATAAAACAAAAAGAATAAACTTGCTGAATGAACTTCTGGGATCCTATTTATTAAAGGATATCCTTGAACTCAACCGTGTAAAAAGTTCCAGGCTCCTGCTTGACCTGCTCCGGTTACTGGCATTCCAGGTGGGGAATCAGGTATCGTTGTCGGAACTTGCAAGTAACCTCCATATTGACTATAAAACGGTGGCACGTTATATCGACCTTTTTGAAAAGGCCTTCGTCCTGTTCAGTCTGGGAGGCTACAGCGGGAACCTCCGCAGTGAAATAACACGTAGTTGCAAATACTATTTTTATGACAACGGAATCCGTAATGCGTTGATTTCGAATTTTAATCCGCTGACAATCCGCAATGATGCCGGCGCGTTGTGGGAGAATTTTATCTTTATGGAACGGATGAAGATGCGGACGTATAATAACGTCCATGCAAACATTTTTTTCTGGCGGACGTATGATCAGAAGGAGATTGACCTTATTGAAGAACATGATGGAAAACTCATGGCCTATGAGTTCAAATGGGGAAAGAAAAGCCTAAAACCGCCACGGCGCTGGAATGAAGAATATCCCGGGTCAGGATATGAGGTGATCAGTCCGGAGAATTATTTTGATTACGTTCTGTAATAACCTGAATGAGAGTTAAATTCATCACCGGATTGTTGATATTGTTGCCTCTCCTGGGGTTTTCGCAGGGGGAATGGAACAACTGGTGTTTTGGGCAAAATGCTGCAATGAAGTTCATTGCCGGAAGCCCGCAAGCAGTTATAGGTAGCGCCTTGATCCAGTCTGCAGGGGGTACATCTATCACCGTTTCAGACTCTCTTGGCAATCTTCTGTTCTCATGCAACGGATGGAAAATATGGGACAGAAATAATGCTGTTATGCCAAACGGATCAGGGATTCTCGGAGGAAATATCTGTTCGCAGCCTGTCTTTTGTGTGCCAAAAGCCGACAATCCCGATCAATACTATCTCTTTACTGTCGGACAACCGGATCCCTTCTCCCCGCCCATTGTCGGATTGCGCTATTCCTTGGTAGACATGAGGCTGAATAATGGTTTTGGCGATATTGTCAATGGGTTTAAGAATGTGATCATTTCATCAGGTGACAGTGCAGTGGATCAGATAACAGGGACAAGACATAAGAACAACAAGGATGTCTGGGTTGTCGTTCGCAAACATGGACCCCAGACAAAATATCTGGCCTATCTCGTTTCCGGGTCGGGCATCAATCTGACACCGGTTGTCAGCAGCAGCCAGCTACCAGTGCATTTTACCACCAATAATCCACCCGCATGGAAAACCGGAGGCGATCTAAAGATATCACCTGACGGCACCAGGCTCGTGTGTTCAGATTCGCTTACCGAGCTTTGCGAATTCAATTCCCTGACCGGAGCGGTGACCCCGAAGTTTGTTTTCCATGCTTTCGGAGCCAGAGGAGCCGAATTTTCAGTTGATTCAAAGTTTTTATATTTGTGTGTAGCAGGAGATCAGGGTCCGCAATTTGATAATCCCGGATGGCAATACAACCTGGCCTATGATGATTCGCTTAGTTTCGTACAAAGCCAGGTTGAACTGGGAGGCGGTTTTGGCAGTAAACTGCAATTGGGTCCTGATACGAAAATCTATTGCGGCGCCAATCCTGCGCTTGACTCACTCCATTGTATAAACAATCCCGGGTTGCCCGGGTTAAGTTGTAACTACCAACGGAACGCAGTGGGCCTTGCCGGTAACCAGAATAACCAATGCCTTGTTCAGTTCCTGCAAAAATATAAGGCGTATATCCATCAATCTCACCAATGTTTTTTGGATACTGCTCATTTCTGGGGCGATATCTGGCCCCCCGCCGACACCACCCGCTGGAATTTCGGGGATCCGGCATCCGGCGCTTCCAACGTTTCAACCCTGACCACTCCATCTCACCTCTTCGCTAATCCGGGAACCTACACGGTAACACTGTATGTAAGGCACAACGACAACCGGACGGATACCACCCGGAAATCAATCACCATTTTTGAAAGTCCTCAGCCCGTTCTTGGACCCGATTCTACCCTGTGTAACGGCCAGAGCATCACCTTCGACGCTGGGTCGTGTAGCGGCTGCTTTTACCAGTGGGCGAATTTAGCCACTGGCCAGATGAATATCGGGAATGGCCAGACATTTACTGCCATCACGGCCGGAATCTACATGACTACCGTAACCAACCCTGCCGGATGTATCGGAAGGGATACCGTCACGGTGACACTCGGACAACCGGTAACAATCTCTGTAAGCATCGCGACAACATCGGTGGATATCTGCCAGGGAAGCACAGTTACCTTTACGGCTACGGCCACTAATCCGGGCAATTCTCCGATTTACCAGTGGAAAGTCAATGGGACTGGTATGGGAACAAACAGCCCGGCCTTTACGCTGTCGCCGGCAAACGGGGATATCATAACCTGCGAGTTGACCTCCTCCCTGGTTTCATGCATTTCAGCTAACCCGGTGATCTCCAATGCCATCACCATGACGGTAAGTCCAATACTTCCGGTCAGCGTATCGGTTACCGCTTCCGCCAATAATGTTTGTACAGGGACAACGGTTACCTTTACTGCCGTTCCCGTCAATGGCGGATTGGCGCCATCATATCAATGGAAGGTGAACGGGATTCCGGCAGGAACCAACAGCCCGGTTTATACCTATGTTCCCATGAACAATGATGCGGTTACCTGCATTCTCAATTCGTCGGAGACTTGTGCTTTAGGGAACCCCGCCACTTCACCGGCGGTGATCATAATTGTAAACCCTCAGCTTCCGGTGAGCGTTTCTATCTCTGCATCTTCAAATCCCTTCTGTACCGGAACGCCGGTCAGCTTTACCGCATCTCCGATAAACGGTGGTCCGCTGGCTGTTTATCAATGGAAAGTAAACGGGGTAAATGCTGGGGTCAATGCCCCGGTTTATAGCTATAACCCGGTTTCAGGCGATGTCGTCACTTGCCTTCTGACCTCTTCGCTTCAATGCCTCTCAGGGAACCCGGCGGTATCGAATGCCGTTACCATGACCGGTACCCCCGGTCTTCCCGCTTCGGTGGCCATTTCAGCCTCCTCGAATCCATTCTGCCCGGGATCGGCGGTTACCTTCACAGCAACGCCTATCAATGGCGGATCAAATCCATCCTATCAATGGAAGGTGAATGAAATAAATACAGGCACAAATTCAGCCAGCTTTTCTTACGTTCCGGCTAACAACGACAGTGTTCGTTGTGTTATTACTTCGAACCTGAGTTGCGTTACCGGGAATCCTGCCAGTTCAGCTAAGATCATCATGATCGGGACACTGGCCCCAAGTGTCGCTTTCTCTGCTTGTTTCGATACTGTGACGACCGTTAATGCAAAACCCTTCCAGCTCAAAGGCGGACTTCCCATAGGTGGCATCTATTCCGGACCTGGGGTTAATTCCTCAACGGGGATCTTTACCCCTTCCGTTGCAGGGATCGGCGTAAAAACAATCAATTATTCCTACATCAATGTTCATGATTGCGGCGCCAGCAAATCGAAATCAATCATGGTTCAACCCTATCCTTCATTTACCTGCGGAAACAATTTAATTGACACCAGGGATAACAAGGTCTATCCAACCGTTCAGATTGGCACGCAATGCTGGATGAGCAAGAATTTGGATTTCGGACTTGCAATTGCAAGTACGATCCACCAAGTGGATAATTGTATCGCAGAAAAATACTGTTACATTGGGAGTGTTGCTAATTGCACCCAGTACGGTGGGCTTTACCAGTGGGATGAGATGATGAAGTTTGATGATACTCCCGCTGGTCAGGGATTATGTCCACCGGGATGGCATGTGCCAACAGAATCTGAGTGGACAACCTTGATGAACTATTACCTGGGCAACGGACGTGCGGGAAGACCTTTGCAGGATACGATCATCAACGGGTTCAAGGCGTTGAGGAGCGGCGTGTTCTATCTGAACTCAAGTTGGAGCTTTCTGGATTTTGCAACGATCCTGTGGTCTTCGACTTCATCGGGGCAGTCAAAGGCCATATCTCACGGGATGAACTCGTCCAATTTTTCGGTGTCGTTGTATCCGGCATCGAGGGCGAATGCGTTTGGGGTGAGGTGTTTACTTGATTAGGCCTGTAGAATTGGAGGAGAATTAAAATTTTCCCTTCGTGTAAATCCCATATCGAGAAGGCTGGAATTTCTGAAAATTGTCATAATTTTGTAATTGTAAGTTAGCAGGATGGATATTGCAAATCAGCTTAGTTATTGGATTGATGGAGCCGATTCTGATTTTGAGACGGCCGAACTGCTGATCAACAAATCAATCTCCTCGAAATCCTAATGGTTTATCAACTTGAAGGACGTTATCCGGAGTATCATCCAAATCCTCCGCAAATTCCATTTGCAAAGGAAATTTTAGAGCGAACAAAAGAGTTGTTAATATGTCTCAGGAAGAAATTGTAGCGATATTAAGGAGGTATATCCAATTACTGAATGAATCAGGCCTTTCGATTGAAAAAGCCTTTTTGTATGGCAGTTATGCCACAAACCAGGCAACTCAGGAAAGTGATATTGATGTACTCCTTGTTTCTAAATCCTTTGATAAGCCGGGCATTGAGACAAAAACGCTTGTCTGGTCCCTGACACGAAAAATTGATACTCGGATAGAGCCATACACAATTGGTATCAGCAAATTTTTTTCTGACGATATCTCCCCGTTGTTGCAAATAGTCAGACGCGAAGGAATTGAAATTGTCTCGCCTCTCGCTTCCTGAGTTATCGCACTATGCTCCGCCGAGCTCCGCTTCAATCCGGTTCGCTTTTTTTTTTGCCAGGCAAATCCGATTCGAGGTTCTAAATCGTAACCATCAGGCCTATCGATGTTTACCATCATTTCCAACAAAATAATCTATGTGATTTTCATTAAATTTTTCCGAAATATCCCTGAAATCAGGGATCATAGTGCACTGATAATCAATATCGTCAGCCAACCTTTTTGTATTTAGGATGTCTATTGGTAACGGTTATTTTCTAACTTTATAACCGGAAATTTAACGGTGACTTGTTATCTCGGCGAAAAGGCATTTGGTGTACATCATGAAATGTCAAAAGTTTTAATGAAAAGAAGAACCAAAAAAGCATCTTTTATCCTGATAGTGCTGTGGTTTTTCTGCCACGGGGAGCGAGCTTTTTCCCAAGGTGAATGGAATAACTGGTATTTTGGAAACTATGCCGGATTGACATTCAACTCAGGCCTGCCGGTACCACTGTTAAATAGCCAGCTATGGCCAACTGGTAGATGCCCAACTGTCGTTTCGGATTCATTGGGCTCCCTTCTGTTTTACAGCAATGGAAATAAATTGTGGGATCGAAACCACAATGTGACCCCAAATGGAACTAATTTATTAGGTGGACTTAATGGAGCCCAGCCGGTATTTGCTATAAAAAGCATTGCCAACAATGGTATTTATTATCTGTTTACGGTGGGTGATAACGGATGGTATAGTGGAGGTCTTAATTATTCATTGATCGATATGAGCCTGAATGCCGGGATGGGAGATATTGTATTAGGATCAAAAAATATACTTGTCCCTGCTGCTGCAAATTCCAGAAATGCGTTGACTGCGACTCGTCATAGTAACAATAGAGATGTATGGATCGTTACCAGCGCCTGGGACAATGGATATAAATATTTGTCATTTCTGTTATCTATAAGTGGATTAAACACCACGCCTGTAATTAGTTCGAGCATGCTCAATTTTAACCAAGGTAATCTTAATTGGGGTTATTTGAATTATATCAAGATTTCTCCGGATGGAACGCGACTAATATGTAAAGGGGATACAGGAACTACAGCTGGAAGTGTGGAGTATTGTTCATTTAACAGTGCTAACGGAACAGTCAGGAAGACCCCATCTTTTTTACCCCTAAGTTATCATGAACTTATCAACATATATTAGTATTAATCATATGCAGTTAAGTTAACTGCGAAACTTGAGTTAATTTAATTAAACGCAAGAATTATGTAAGGCGCTTATTTTACATTGATGTTTCGTAACTTTGTAAAATCGTAAAAGATGAAATATGAAAACGATACAAATAAATATCCCCGATGAGGTTGATTTAAAAATTCAGGATTTATTGATGATCATAGCATCCAAACTGTATGAGGATGGGAAACTGTCTTCAGGTCAGGCAGCGGACATGGCCGGGTTATCAAAAAGAACATTCATAGAATTATTAGGCAGATATGGAGTTTCGGTATTCAGTTCCTCGTTGTCTGATCTAAAAAGGGATATTGCCAATGCCTGAAGTCATCATTTCCGATACAAGTTGCCTGATTATTCTTCATAAAATCGGTGAATTAGACTTACTTCATAAAGTTTATGGTTCGGTTACAACAACCCCGGAAGTTGCTAAAGAGTTCGTAGATGAATTGCCGGTGTGGATCAAAATTGAATCTGTTGCAGATTTAAAATATCAGGAGTTTTTAACCACACAGATTGATTTGGGAGAAGCATCTGCGATTGCCCTGGCAACGGAAAAAGCTGATCCGCTTTTACTTTTGGACGACCTGAAGGCACGCCGATTGGCCATAAAATTAAATATGAAAGTTACCGGGACTCTTGGGGTTATCAGCAAAGCCAAACAAATGGGGATAATTGAAAGGATAAAACCCATTATTGAGAAATTACGAGTTACGAATTTCAGAATTTCAGAAACCGTAATTACCGAATTATTGACGATTCACAATGAGAATGAATGAGTTACGAAATAACTGTGTTTCCTGTTTATAAAGTTGGTATTCATTCCATTTTGATGAAGAAACCCTATCGATGACGACTGTTCCTTGATATGGAAGTGGAATCGTTTTCACACTGTATGAGAATTAAATTCATCACCGGACTGTTGTCGCTATTGCCCTTCCTGGGGTTTTCGCAGGGGGAGTGGGACAACTGGTATTTCGGAGCCAATGCGGCCATGAAGTTTATCAACGGGATACCAACGGCATTGCCTCCCAGTCCCATATTCATGTTGCCTGGAAACATGTCAGTTTCTGTTTCCGATTCTGCCGGTGACCTTTTGTTCTATTCAAGCGGTCAGAGCGTGTGGACAAAAAATAATATCCTGATGCCCAACGGAACCGGTTTGCTGGGTGGTGTAAATTCAACAAGGCAGCCGGTATATGCAGTACCTGTTATTGGAAACCCCAATCAGTATTACCTGTTCACGGTTGGGAGGTCTGAGTCTTCAAGCCCTTTGACCGGATTGCATTATTCTGTCATTGACATGACGCTGAATGGAGGATTGGGTGATGTTGTTCCCGGAATGAAGAATATACCGCTTCCTTTGGGAGACAGTGCAGTAAATCATCTTACCGGGATCAGACATGAAAACAACCGCGATGCCTGGATTGTGGTGTTCCGGCATGGTTCCATACGACAATATCTTGCCTATCCGATAACCGCCTCAGGTATTGGTGATCCGGTTGTTTCCGCAAGTTCACTCCCAAATCATTTATATCGCAAAGGCACCTTAAAAATTTCCCCGGATGGACTGAATTTAGTTTGCACAGATTCAATAGCTGAGATGTGTTATTTTAATCCAGCAACCGGCATAATTACCGGGCGGTTTACTTTTCTTCCATGGTATCTGGGTTTTCCCTCACAAGCCGACGGTGTTGAATTTTCCAGGGATTCAAAGTACTTATACACAATCAAGGCATTTGGAAATCTATCCATCAACACTCCTGTCTGGCAATTTGATATGATCAGGCAAGATTCAGCAACCTTCATTCAAACCGGAATTGCAATCGGCACGAACAGTTTTGGAAGTATTCACCTTGGACCTGATGGAAAAATCTATCTTGACGCTGTATCAAGTACATTGGATTCTTTAAACAGGATCAATGATCCATCTTTACCGGCACCCGGATGTAATTATGAACGCAATGCGGCTTATGTAGGAGGATCCAATGTAAATGGCTCCTTGCCCCAATTCCTCCAACGATACAAAGCCTATCTCCATTCTTCAGGAAACTGCCAAAACGATTCCGTGCATTTTTCAGGCGACATCTGGCCTCCCGCCGATACCACCCGATGGAATTTCGGAGACCCTGTTTCGGGAACCGCCAATGTTTCCACTCTGGCCAACCCGACGCACCTGTTTGCTACCCCGGGAACCTACACAGTAACGCTGTATGTGCGGCATAATGACAACCGGACAGATACAACGTGGAGATCTGTGACCATTCATCCGACCCCCTCGCCCGACCTCGGCCCTGACCAGACTATCTTTCAGGGAGACCAGGCCACCTTCGATGCCGGATCATGTTCCGGATGCTCTTACCAGTGGGCCAACCTGACTCTCGGGCAGCCCAACATCGGGACCGGACAAACCTATTCAACCGGGGTAGCCGGCGTTTATATGGTCAGCGTTACCAATTCTGACGGATGCATCGGCAGGGATACTATTCAATTGGCCGTAATTCCTGCAAATTCGACGGGTTGTTCCGGTTATGAATTCTGGTTTGCCGCCCCTGCCTTGACCAACCATACTGTTTCACCCAGCCCGGTTTCTTTAACAGACCTGAACAGCCCGATCAGCATGTTCTTTACCACCGAAGAAGGCCCTGCAACAGTCACGGTCGATCAGCCGGCCAATCCCCTTTTTACTCCGATTACCTGTAGGGTGAATAATGATTCGGCCGAGGTGGTTATTTTAACGCCATATTTAGAGATGATCGAGAATAAACCGGCCGATTCATTGCTGAATTATGGGTTAAGAGTCTCTTCTGATAAAAGGATCAGCGCCTCATATGAAATCCAGTCGCCTTACAATGCAGCTACCTGGTCTCTCTGGGGCAAGGATGCCCTGGGATACAGCTTTATCGTTCCGGCTCAGCATAATTATTCCAATTACCCTTACTGCTCGCCCCCGGCCAGGAATTCGTTTGAGGTGGTCGCGACAGAGGATTCAACCATGGTCACCATCATTCCGGCAAAAGATGTGATCGGTCATTCGGCCCATGTGCCATTTTCTTTCCTGATGAACCGGGGACAAACCTGGAGCGGAAGGGCGGTATCTGGCGATGCGACCATGCATCTTGGCGGAACGACTGTTACTGCCAATAAACCGGTCGCTGTAACAGTAACCGACGATGCCTTGTTTTTACCTGGATACGATGACCTGGCTTTCGATGTTGCAGGGGATCAGCTGGTGCCCGAAAATCTGGCAGGGAAGGAGTTTATCGCGCTGGCCATGTCCATTCCGGCAGTAAAAACCCTGTTGCTTTGTTATGCAAAGGAAAATAATACTACTGTTATTTTCAACGACAGCATCTCAATTAAGACACTAACAGTCAATCAGGGAGAATGTGCCCAATTCGCCTTTGACAATATTACCAATAGCAGTAACTTTAGTGTAGCATCCATTCGATCGGATAAACCTGTTTCAGTGTATGAATTTACAGGGAATGAAAATGAATTTATGCAGCCTTATCATTCCTTTCAGGCATCTGCATCAATAATCCCGTCGCTTGAATGCCGCGGATCGAAGAAAGCAACCATTTCGAGTACTCCTCCTGGTGTACCCTGGCACAATTGGTTGGTGTACGCTGTCGCTAAAAGGGAAAACGGGGACGGATTTGTCTGCGATCCTCCAAATTGGATAACCAATGTAGGAACTCCTGTTCCGGGAACTGATGGTGTGTGGGGTTATAGTATGCATGGGATTAGCAACTCGGACTATTACTACCGGGTGAAGATAACCAACACGAAAGGAAGGTTTTTTATACCGGCCTATTCCTCTGCCGTGACCTCCACCGGCCAGTTCAGTAAATACGCCTATTTTACTGATTTTACAGCGCTGAACCTGGGTGTTGACCGCAAGATGTGTCCGGGCGATTGTATTCTTCTGGATGCGGGTATTGGTTGGGATTCTTATTTGTGGAGCACTGGCGACACTACATCAACAATCATGGCAAGTTCAGCCGGAACCTACTGGGTTTCTACGACCGAAACCGGGTGCAGCCTTAGCGACACCATCGTGATATCCTGGTATCCGTCCACTCCCGTTAACCTGGGGCCCGACCGCTCCCTCTGCCAGGGCGACAGCACACTGTTGAATGCCGGAAATGGAAGACCGTGGTACCTCTGGAGCACCGGCGCAACCACCCAATCGATCTGGGTCAAAAACCCCGGCAACTATTGGGTGAAGACCTCCGGCGGACATTGCGATGTGTTTGATACCGTCGCGGTTTCAACCATTCCGCCGCCAGCGATCACCACCACTCCGCTGGCTAAAACCATCTGCACCGGCGAGAGCACCAACATTGCCCTCGCTGCAACCGTCACCGGCACGATCTTTCACTGGACCGCCACTCTTACGTCCGGTAACATCACCGGCTTCAGCGCTGATTCGGGACTGGTGATCAACCAGACACTGATCAATATCGGGACGACTACCGGGGTGGTCACCTACCATATCACACCTAAAAAAGGAG
>CAYYPH010000071.1:0-10819 GCA_964473485.1 uncultured Prolixibacteraceae bacterium
ACATGACCCCCTTTCTCGAACACCACGACGAACCTGTCCAGGCCTATTTCTGGTGCTACGGCGACAAGGAGGTGCTGATCGACGACATTGAGATCAAACTCTTTGAGTTTGAGGATTGAGACCTTTTGCAGCGATAATGGTTTACTAAAATTGACCTGTTAATGACAACATGCTGTTCCTGAAACGAACCGTACTCGTCCTGGCACTTGCCCTGCTGTTTCTCCCGGCTTTCGAAAAGGAATTCAGCCTCCTTCCGGTAGCGCCGCTCAAAGGCTATTTCGAGCCGACAATTCCTCCCGTCTTTTCAGATTCGGCATGGTTGAGCGGAAGGTATCAGCTCGATTACATGAAGAACCTGAACGATTCCGTCGGGTTGAAGCCAATTCTGGTCAGGATGTACAACCAGGCCGACTATTCGCTGTTCAACGTGATCCATGCCAGCAACATTACCATGGGCGAGGAGCAGTGCATCTTCGTGGAGTCGCAGCTTCCAGTGTACGTGGGCCGGACATTTGCCGGCGAGCGATCCCTGGATGACCAGGTGGCCAAGCTGAAATTCCTGCAGGACCATCTGTGGGAGACGAATAAAATCAGGCTGATCCTCGCCTTTACCCCCAGCCAGCCATTTTTCTATCCTGAATTGCTTCCTGAGAGGTACCGGGAGCTGCCGCGAAGGATCAGCGATTATGAGTATTACCTGCGGCGGTTTAAGGAAACCGGCATCGAATTCATCGATTTCAACCGGTGGATGGCCGCCTTGAAAGACACGTCGAAATATGTGCTGTTCCCCAAAACCGGGCTGCATTGGAGCTATTACGGAGCGGTTTTATGTGCCGATTCGCTTGGGAAATACCTGGAAGCGAAGATGGAAAGGCCATTCACAAAGATCGTGATCGATTCCGTAAAAATTGAGCAGGAAGCCCGGAACTGCGACCGTGACCTTGATATCACCCTGAACCTGTTCACAAGAATTCATCAACCCGCCATGGCATATCCGTTCTTTCATTTTACCTTTGACACGTTGAATCCCAGGCCAAAGGCATTGTTTATCGGCGACAGTTTCTTCTGGTACTGGTACAGTATATGCGGCAAGGGAGAAGTGAAAGACGGGATCATCGCACATTATTTTGAAAACCGGGATTACTGGCATTACAACAAACAGATCTACCCGGGGTTCGACACGACAAAGTTGACTACGGGGCAGATCGATTACCCGGGGACGATCCTGGACCAGGATGTGGTGATCATCCTGCAGACGAACGGACATTGCGAGACCCTCGGATATGGATTCGTGGACTGGGCTTACAGCTATTTTTATCCCGGCAATTACCGGGTAAAGGAGATCATGAAAGAGATGTCGGCGTCGGACACATGGAAAGCAATCCTGGAGCGAAAAGCCAGGGAAAATAAAACGTCATTTGAGATGCAGTGCCGGGCCGATGCCATTTCGCTGGAAGGTAATGAATTAAAGGAACAAAGAACCAAAGTTATCAGGTGATGGTCTATAACAGCAGTCTGTTTTTGCTCTATTTTCTCCCGGTTTTCCTGGTGATCTATTTCCTGATCGACCGGAAATACAAGAATAGGTTCCTGCTGCTGGCCAGCATCGCCTTCTACGCCTGGGGCGCCCCGGTCTTCGTGTTCTACGTGGCCGGATCGGTGATGGTTGACTTCATCCTGCTGCGCATCATGATGCGCAGCAGCGATGGCAAACGCCGCCTGCTGATGGGACTTTCCCTGGCGCTGAACCTTGGATTGCTGCTCTGGTTCAAATATATGAACTTCTTTGTTGACCAATTCAATGCGCTCCTCTCCTTGTTCGGTTCGGAGCCGGCCGGATGGACCGCGATCGCCCTGCCGGTGGGCATCTCCTTCATCACCTTCCAGAAACTGGCCTGCACCCTTGACGTTTATAAGCGGCGCCAGCCGGCATTTGCGCGCCTCAGCGATTATGCGCTATACATCTTCATGTTCCCGCAGCTGCTCTCGGGACCGATCGTCAGACCGGGGCAACTTGCCGGGCAGATCGCCGACCGTTCGGGCCAGGATGACATCGACGGCAAACTCTCCGGTTTTTACCGCTTCATCATCGGGCTGGCCAAAAAGGTGCTGATCGCCGACGTGCTGGGGACCACCGTCAACGAGATCTTCTCGCTGGCCCCCGACGAGATGTCGTCGAGTCTGGTGTGGACCGCCGCCCTTGCCTACACATTCCAGATCTATTTCGACTTTTCGGGGTATACCGACATGGCCATCGGCCTTGCCAGGATGCTGGGGTTCAGACTGCCCGAAAATTTCAACAGCCCTTACGTGTCGCGCAGCATCACCGAGTTCTGGAGGCGCTGGCACATGACCCTGTCGTTCTGGTTCCGCGATTACGTTTTTCTCCCGCTGGCCTATGCCACCTCGCGCAGGCTGCCACGGGAACGGTACCTGGGCATCCGGGCCGACAAGGTGATCTACCTGCTCGCAACATCGGTGACCTTCCTGCTCTGCGGCTTCTGGCACGGGGCCTCCTGGACCTTCATCCTCTGGGGCGCCTACATGGGCTTCTTCCTGGTGATCGACCGCCTCTTTTTCCTGAAGTGGATGAAGAAAGCCGGAAGGATCCCCTCGGTTGCGGTGACCTTCGTGGCGCTGATGTTCGGCTGGCTGCTGTTCCGGTCGGCATCGCTGCATGAGTTCGGTTTCTTGGTGAAACGCATGTTCTCCTTCACGGAATTTGAAAATTTTGTCTGGCTCAACCCGAAGTTCTGGACCATCCTGGCCATTGCCGTGTTTTTCTCATTCTGGGGCGGGTTCGGCAGGATCGAACGCTGGATCGACCGGCTTTACCTGCAACCCGGCAACAGGCTCATCATCCCCTTCTCCCTTATCGCAATCGTTTTATGCGTGCTGTGCGTGGCCGCCATCGCCGCCACCAGCTTCAGCCCGTTCATCTATTTCAGGTTTTAAAACAAACAATACCCAATGAACGAAGAATCATTCAGCAAGTACCGGGTTTTCTTCTACTTCGCCTTTGCGGTGATCGCCATCATTTTTGTCTCGCCCTTTTTCCTGGCCGGGTTCGGGTGCGCCGACGACTTCCAGGCTTACATGATCGTACGACTTGGTAAGATATGGTCCGACATTGTGGATATCTCCAGCTTCGGCGGCCGGTTCTACTATCTCCTGGTCCGCTGGTTCAGTTATTTTCCTTACCTGGTCGACGACATGTTCTTCACCAAGATGTTCCAGATGATCCCCATCCTGGTGGCATTCGTTGTTTTTGCCTGGCTCCTTTACAAGATCACAAAATCGAAAGTTATTGCCTGGTTCTCGGTCCTGGTGTTCCTGATGGCCAGCCAGGGCTCTACGCACACGAACCTCTTTTACAACTACCCGCTCTATTATTCCCTCTCCTTCACGGTGCTGGTCTTCTCAATTATCCTGTTGCTCGATTTTTACAATAACGGGAAGAAAAGTTTCCTGGTTTTTTCGGTGGCCCTGTTTGCCTTCGGGCTGTTGTTTTATGAGACCTACCTGTTGTTTCTGCTGTTTGCCTTCCTTATCATCTTTTCGAAAAACATGCAGCAACCCGGCTCTTTCGGTTTGAGAGTCAGGAGGATGGCCTTCCATTTCGGACCCTACCTGCTGGTGGCCGTCGCCTACCTGGCGACGTACCTGATCTACCGGAAATACCACCCTTCACTCTACCCGGGAACCACCCTCGTGACCGATAAGCTCTCGATCGGAAACATGCTGCACGTCATGTGGAACCTGTCGGTCACCTCCTTCCCGCTCACGGTTTACGAAGCCAACCGGTGGCTTTGCGAGGCCAAGTCGGAACTGGTTGGCGGCTATTCGCCGGTGGTCATCAAACTGATACTGAATGCAAAGATCGAATGGATCATTAAAGGGTTACTGGTGGCTTTCTGCGGTTATCTTTTGCTCTCGATGATGAAGGGGATAAAGACGAAGACTTTTCTCACCGGGACCGGTTTTTCCATCCTGCTGATCTTCACCCCCCATATCCCGTTGGCCATTTCTCAGAAATATCTCTATTACGTGCTGGAAACCAACATGCTCGGCTACGTCACCACCTTTTTCAGCCTCTTCGGGACGATGATGTTCATCACCTTCGTCATCGCCTACGTCATGCATCTCCTTGATTTCAACCGTTTCGTGAAACATGCGGCGGCCACGGCATTCATGGTCGTATTTTTCGGCGTGTCGGTGATCACCGATTTTTCCAATTATACCATCGCAAAGGACATCCGGTCGGCAAACCTGCGCCTTTACGCGGTCAGGGAATTCGTGAAATCCGAGAAGTTCAAGACGGTACCCAATGATGCCGTTTTATTTCTCGAAGAGTGGCATGAAACACCCTCGTTCTTCCTGAAGGGACTTACCGAGCAGGGCTTCGACTGGTCGCTTTACATCTCTGCCATGAACGGCGCCAGCCCTAAGGTGGTAAGAGATAAACAGGCGTTTCTGGAGATCGGCAAGAAGGAAAACCGGCCGATGTATTACGGCACGATGCTGCAGGGAGAGAAGACCGACGATGTGATGATCGCGCTGGCCAGGATCGACACGCCTGCGCCGGGCGATTCGGTGATCAGTACGGTGGTCAGCCAGGTCGATATCGCCTACTATTCGCCCTACAAGATCTTCACCCTCAACTTCAGGTGCAGGGATGGCGTGCAGCACGACAGCATCCCGTTCAGGATCAATCATATCAACGACAAGGTGCTGCCTGCTTCGGGGGTTGAAATGAATGTCTACAACACCAAGAGGAGTCAACCGGCCACCATCTTCACCATAGAGGCGCCCGCCATCGAACTTAAATCGCTGATGATCTCGAATATGAATAACTGGGGGAATAAGTGGTACTACCTTTAGAATGAGTGATTGAGTGAATGTGTGAATGAGTGAATGAGTGAATGAAATACTGAATGACAGACTGACTGATTGATATTTCGGATGGGGGAATTCAATCGTGAATAAGGGTAATGAAGCGAAGCGGAGCCCTGTGGAGCCAATTAAATTGACCTTAATTCTTCGATGATTTCGCCATCCTTTTGACCAGGTAGATCGGTCGCTGCCTGGTCTCTTCGAGGTTTTTGCCGAAGTAGACGGAGAGGATGGCGATGAGGAGGAACAGGAAGGAGAAGCAGACCGACATGAAGACGATCAGGGTGGTGTACCCCGAAGGCGGGTGGTCACCGAAAAAGTACTGGTAGAGGCTGAAGGCGGCGACGATCAGCGTGAAGATGATGAAAACCACCGAGATGACCACCGAAAACTGCAGCGGTTTGATGGAGAAGGAAAAAACGGCGTTGAGGCTGAGTTTCAGTAATTTGATGAAAGAATAGTTGCTTTCTCCGAACTCCCTGGCAGGGGCATCATACTCGATGGTGGTTTTCGGGAAGCCGATAATCTGGATGTAGCCCCTGATGAAACGGTTGCGCTCCCTGAAGTTGGTTCTCAGGATTTCCGCCACCCGCCGAGAGACCAGAAAGAAGTCGGACGAGTTGTGCTCGAAGTCATAATCCGACAGGTGGTTGATCATCTTATAAAAAAGCGCTGAAAAACCTTTTTTGACGAAGGAGAGGTCGGCCCGCTTCTTCCTGGTCATCAGCACGATGTCGTTCCCGTTTTCGAAAGCGGCCAGCAGTGCCCCGATCCTGGCCGGGGGATGTTGCAGGTCGGAGTCCATACAGATCACGGCGTCGCCCGAAGCAACGTCGATCCCGGCGATCATGGCCGCCTCATGGCCGTAATTTCTCGAAAATTCGATGGCGATATGCTGAATGCCAGGGTCTTTGCCATTTTCGATGATCCCGTCGACGACCTCCTGGGTTTTGTCCGAACTTCCGTCGTTCACCCAGATCACCTCGCACCCTTTGCCTCCAAGTGATGCCAGGCACGGCTGCAGCGCTTCCCAGAAGCGGGCAATGCCCTTTTCTTCGTTGAACATGGAGACGACGATGCTGAGCGTGTTGGTCATGCAATCTTTTTGTCAAAAGTAGGATTTCTGAGGAATATGACAAAAATCTATTGCAAGGAAATCGAAATATCTATTTTACCTGTTTGTGTTGTATATTTGTAAGGATTGTCAATAACTATTCTGATGCATTGACTTTTTATCACTTGCTTTATGAAAATACCCCGAATCCCTGAGAATACCTTTTATGTCACCAATATTTCCTTGCCATGATTACCGGAAACCCCAAACCAGCCTCCTTTTCAAAAAGAATCCGTGAATCTTTATGTGCCATGATCTTCCTGGCCATCCTCTTGCCTGCCAGTCCGGTCATGGCCCAGTGGCAGCAGGTCAGTTCGGGTATTACCAGCAACCTGGTGGCCGGCAGCTTTGCCAATGATTCAACGGGGTACCTTATAAGCGCCGACGGGAAGGTGCTGAAAACCACCGATACGGGCGCCAACTGGACCCTTTGCGGATCCCTTACCGGGACCTTTACGTCGATCTTCTGCACCGGTCCCGACACCGTATATACGGGCGGCAACCAGCTCTACCGTAGCCCTGACCAGGGTGCAACCTGGGAACTTGTCGCCACATTTACCCAGACGATCACCGACCTCTGTTTTTTTGGATCAAAGCACGGTTTCCTGGTCTGGCCTGATTATCAGTATTGTTACATCAATGGCGTCAATCATCAGCAGGACAACTTTGAACTGCATAAAACCGACGATCACGGTGTCTCCTGGCAATATAAGCTGGATCAGTTGGCATCGTCAAGCCGGTTTAGTTTTATCAATGATAGTGTGGCGTATCTTTCGGGCAGCTATGAATTTAATTATCCCAAATGTTATATGGGATCTGGCAATACTTCGAAGAAAACCCTGGACAGGGGTATAACATGGAGCACGTTATGGGGCAGTGCACTCATGCCAAAGTTTACTTTCTTATCCTTTATCGATCAGGATACAGGTTACATCATCGGGAGCAACAGGTTGTTAAAAACATTCAACGGTTGTTCTTCATTATCATATACATATCCTCCATTTTTTCCCCCGGCAATAACGGCAAAAGATTACCTTTTCATCAACCAGATCGATGCTTACATGATCGGGAATTGGGACATATATGTTACCGCCTCCGAAGGACTGGCATGGGAGAGCGACCATTCGTCGGCGCGGATACTGAACCGGCTGATTCGTAGCGGCGGGCAAACCATTTTTTGCATCGGCGACTCGGGGACCATTCTGAAAAAGCAGGTGATCCCGAGTCCCTGGCCTGATAGCATTTATCGTTATCTCACTTTCCCCAGTTTGATAAATTTTGGGACGGTAGATGTCGGTGCTTCCATGGTCGACTCTTTTTATGTCCAAAACACAGGCAACATGCCTATTTCCCTGACGCTTTCAACCAGTGACACCTTTGGGATCAGCCTGTCGAAAACAAATTTCACGGATACGCTCCTGGTTTCGCTTGATAAAGCTGGTTATAAGTTCATTTACGTCAATTTTCTTCCGCAAAACGAAGGGAGCTACAACGGGGTGATAACGGTTAAGGGCGATCAGGTGAATACCCGGCATGTTTACCCCAGCGGGAAATGTTCAAAATACCTGGCCGGGCGTATTGCCGGCGATACGCTGATCTGCAAAGACACTGTGTATGTTAGGTCAAGCGTCGTGGTTGACTCCGGTGCCACCCTCACATTCTGCAAAGGTATGAATATCATTTTTATGCATGACAGCCTCTTAATAAAGGTAAAAGGCGTGCTGAGAGCTCTTGGCGATTCGGCCTCACCAATCAGTTTCAGCACCCTCTGGAGATATGGCTGGTATCGAAACAGCATCCACCTTCAACATGCCAACCCGGAGGACACCTCTGTATTTCAGTATTGTAACATACCAATGGATCCGTCAGTTCAAAAATCCATTTATATTGATAATAGTAAAGCCCTTATCGATCATTGCAAGGTTTCCAGTGCAAATGCCTTTTATACAACCGGTCATCCGAAGATCCAGCTGTTAGGACCATACGCTTGCCTGGAATTACGGAACAGTAAAGTGTACAATTGCGGAATTTTGTTGATCGACAATAAAGTAACGATCGATAATTGCTTATTCACCAATAATTTTAATGATTATGCAGCGATCCACGTTACCGGCCTGAGTCCCAGGCTGGAAATACGGAATAGTGAATTTTCTGATAATATCAATGGAGCGATTCGTGCCTATGGTTTTGAGCATTTCCTGATCTCAAATTGCACATTTCACGGAAATTATAGCGGTATCGTTATCAAAAGGACAGGGAGCCGCGGCGGAAAAGATAACTATCTGCTCATGGAAAACTGCCTTCTACATGATTCTAAATATGGAATTTACATTGAAGGAAATGCCGTTGTGAAAGGCAACCGGTTTTTTCACAACTCAAGTGGTGTTTGGCTTGGGAAAGCCTATGATACCCTGCTGTTCAGCGAGAATGAAATTTTTAACAATTTTGAGGATAATAATGCGGTGACATTAACGATCTCAAATCATTATGTTAATGCCCACATAATTCAAAATCTGATCTATAACAACACGTCATGGGATAACGGCGCAGGTATAAGGATCATGGCCGATACATCCGGCGCAGACACTGTCTTTTTATTCAACAACACCATCTGTAACAACCATACAACCAAGGGGCTCGGGTCGGACCTTTATTCGACCGGGAGATGTGTTTTTCGCAACAACATCATCTGGAATCTGAAAGATACGATGAACAGTGCATATGTTGTTGATTTGAAGAATACGGTACTCGATCACAACTGTTTCAGCCAGGAAAACCTGATCTGGTCGGGCGCCGGTAATCTATCGGCCGACCCTTTGTTCACTAATCCCACTGGTTTTGTCGGCTATAGCGCGACGGGTCCGGTTGTGGCCGACTGGACGCTGAAGCCAGCGTCAACCTGTATTAACGCCGGAAATCCCGGTTCCTTCCCGTACATCCCGGCCACCGATTTCGCAGGGAATCCCAGGGTGGTGCATGGACGCATCGACATGGGGGCCTACGAATACAACAGTTCGCTTTCGGTCGCCGGGATCAGCCAGGAACAGCCGTGCCTGGTCTTCCCGAATCCCGCCACAGGTTATCTAACGGTCAGTGCGACTGGTCTGCGCAGCGGTGAACTGGTGATCACGGATTGTTCGGGAAGGACCCTAATCAGGAGCGCATTTCACGGCTCCGCCCGGGTCAGCATCACCGATCTTCCACCGGGAATCTACATCTGCACGGTTTCGGAGCCCGACGGGGTGGTCTGCCGCAGGAAGTTCGTCAGGCAATAAGCCCTTTCCTGATCTCAGGTTGAAATAAAGGCATAAGCATTTACACAAGGAGAAATTTTAAAAGAAGCCAGAAAAGAGGCTCAAATGCTATAGTCCAACAAAAAGATGTACACAATCGATTAACCAGCCAACAAATAAAATTGAAGATTGATATTTAACACATGAAGATGTTCCATTATTCGTTAACTTTGTGGCAAAATTCCCAAAAAGGAAATTGACAAAGCGATGGGGATAATGCAAGATTATTTTGATTATAAAAGCAAAGGAGAAATGAAATGAAAGAAATAACAACGTTTGATGAGCATCTTGACGACAGATATGGTAAAATCGGTACCGGGAAAAGGACTGAGTTTGAAATAAAGGCAAAAACTTTTGCGATTGGAGAAATTTTAAAAGAAGCCAGAAAAGAGGCTCAAATGACCCAGGAGGAACTTGCTCGTAAGACTGGTACCCGAAAAAGCTTTATTTCCCGGATTGAAAATGGACATAGTGACATCCAATTATCTACTTTATACAGACTTGTTGAGATGGGATTTGGGAAAAGGGTTAACTTGACAATAAGTTGATTAATAGAGGTTTATTTAAGTAAATACTTCTTCATCTTCTTCACAATGCGATTATTTCAATTCATTATAACAAGACGGCCATCCGGGATTTAGTCGCCTTGTTGATTTTAAACCTTTTTTGGAAACAGCGTTGCATCCATCGATTCGAATGTATTTAGAAGAAGCTAAGTTTAAAGACTATAAGATCGTAGATGGAAATCTTAATTGGAATGACTATGATTTGATTTTTCCAATTGGGGACCTGTACGATGGAAAATTATAAAATCAACTTGAAACAACATCTGGCCTTGTCAGTACATTAATGCACAGTTTGCCTGAAATTAATGGTTATTGTTCCGGCCGATTAAAACCGCACCACCTCCACCTTCATCTCATCCACCAGAAAACCTGCCTTCTCCGGGTTCCAGAGATAAACCTTCATGACATCGTTGGGCGTGAAGTAGTTTGGCAGGGGAGCGGTGATGCTGACCCTGACCCAACGGTCGGGCGGCAGCCTCCTTTCGGCCAGGTTGAGACCGGTGTAACTGTACGATTTAAAGTCCTTCTCGAACGAAACCACCAGCATGATCTTTGCCCGTACGGCTGCATCAGGCAGCCTGACCCTGCCGCTAAACCTGATGGCAAAGGGTTCTCCGGGCATGGGGAGGTCGCTCACCTTCTGGCAGCAGATGCCCGGGCTGAACTCGGTGCGCTGATCCATCACGAATGCATACCTGCCGCCGAAACGTGCTGAGGGGATGAGGTAGGTCGAATCGGGAGCATCCCACCGGCCCTCGAACCGGTTCAGATAGAGTGTGTCGATCGAGGTCTCCGCATCCAGGAGGTCAACAATGGAATCACGGATGGCATAGTTGTCGGTGGCGCGGGGGGCTATGGAATGAGTGATTGAGTGATTGAGCGAATGAGTGAATGTATTATTGACGTGCGCCATGAGCGCGAAGCGGCGAAGGGCGCACACCTTTCAACGCGGA
>CAYYPH010000072.1:0-1434 GCA_964473485.1 uncultured Prolixibacteraceae bacterium
TTCGTTAAACCTGCAGAAATAGATGATCAACCCGCCGGTTTTCCTGTCACCCATCAGGGGTCAGGACGTGGACCGTGGGCCGTAGACCGTGGGCCGTGGAGAAGGGAGAAGGGAGAGGGGAGAAGGGGGAAGGGGGAACGTAGACCGTGGGCCGTGGGCCGTGGAAAGGAGAAAGGAGAAGGGAGAAGGGAGAAAGATTTTTTCAATCACTCAATCACTCAATCACTCATTTAAATGCGTCCCGATCTTCACACCAGCCTGGGAAAGGCCCCGCTGATCCCGGTGAGGATAAACTGCACCCCGAGCGCAAGTGTGATGAGCCCGAAGATCTTGGTAAGGACATCCATCCCGGTCGGCCCCAGAAACCTGACCAGCTTAGGGGCGTACCTGAACGACAGCCAGATGATGAGTGTCATGACCAGAATGGCCAGCAGCAATTTCCAGTCGACGTAGTGAAAATGGCTGATATCCTGGCTGAAAAGGATGATGGTCGACATGGTGCCGGCGCCTGTCGTGAGCGGGATGGCGATGGGGATGATGGCGGTGGAGATACGTTTCGAAAGTGTCTGCGATTCGGCCTCTTCGATCGATTTTTTCACCGAATTCATCATCGAAAAACCGGTGCCGATCAGCAGCATCCCCCCCGCGATACGGAAGGCGCTGACGCTGATATCGAAAAACCCAAGGATCCCCATGCCCGTCACCATGGCCATCACCATGGTGATAAAGGCTGTCATGGTGGCCACCGAACAGATCTTCTTCTGCTCTTTCAGCGATAACCCTTCAATGAGGTTCAGATACAACGGGATGGCCGGGATGTTGTTGGCCACGGCGAACAATCCCAGCAGGTAATGTTGAAACGAAAGCTCTTCCATGAAAACAGGCATTTTGATGAAAACTACGGCAGCCTAAAGATAGGGAAATTTTTTTTTACCTGTCACGCGTCACGCGTCACCCGTCACGATTTTTTACCCGTCACCCGTCATCCGTCACGATTTTTTCCCGCGTCACCCGTCACCCGTCACGATTTTTTCCCGTCACCCGTCACGCGTCACGCGTCACCCGTCACGATTTTTTCCCGTCACGCGTCACGCGTCACCCGTCACGATTTTTTCACCGTTTGAAGAACCTCAGCACGCTGACCGTTTCACCTTTGATATGAAGAAGGTAAAGGCCGGAGGAAAGGGCCGAGGTGTTGATTTCAAAACCATGGCCCGGGTCAAGGACCTGATGTAAGACGACCCGCCCTGCCAGGTCAAGGATCTCGATGGCCGCCGGATCCCGGAGTTTCCTTCCGGTTGTCAGGTTCAGGCGCTCTCCGGCCGGGTTGGGATACAACCTCCAGTCACCACCAGCTGAAAGTGGGTCATCGCCTCCGGCCGGCCGGAGCTGCTGAAGGGTGTAAATCTGCCGTCGGGTCAGGAAGGGTTTGAT
>CAYYPH010000072.1:1534-10641 GCA_964473485.1 uncultured Prolixibacteraceae bacterium
CCGGCCGGAGCTGCTGAAGGGTGTAAATCTGCCGTCGGGTCAGGAAGGGTTTGATTCCGTATACCGCGTGACCGCCAAGGCCCTGAATAAACCCATTGTAAAAGTCGGCCACGGTGTAGCCGTAATCGAGGGTGCGGTAGGTGTCGGCGATGGCGGCTTCGGCGATAAGGTCGCGGAGGGAGTCGATACGCGGCAAAATCACGGCAGGATCGAGAATAAAACGGGCAACGGTATCCAGGTACATCCTGTACTTTGAAAAGAACGAAGGAACAGCCAGCACCTTTTGTGCCAGCGGAAGGTTCATCAGCGGGTTGGGCCATGCCAGGCAGTTCCGTGTAGTCCAATCGACCCCGAGCCAGTCGATGCCGAAGGTGTTGTCGTTGTCGTAGGCGATGTATTCGAATTTGCCGTTATCGGGGCGGTCGTAAAGGAAGAAGTTATTCTTGTTGTAAGCATAGTTGTCCCAGTTACCGGTGCCCACATCGAGTGCGAGGGCCTTCAGGTAGCGGTTCACGTCGAAAACCTGCATAAGGCTGGCGGCCATGTTGGTGTCGGTAAGCTGGTGCAGGGTGGCCAGGAAATTGACAAACCCCGCGTAATTGTCCTCCTGTTCGTTGGTTTGCAGGTCGTAGGCCCGGCCGCCTGTAACCGAACCGCTTTTGATGCCCTTGTAAATGTCCTGGTTCTGGCCGTAATAGACCAGGTCGGCTGGGTAGGTGCATTTGTACAGGTTGCCGCCCTTGTCGGGGAAGACCCGGTCGAGCCAGTCCTTGTCCATCTCTTCAAGGCTGGTGTAAAGTCCGTAGTAGGCCCCGTTGATGTAAAGCCTGGCAAAGGCGGTCCGGCGCTCCGGCAGCCCGGCCCGTTTCCACACGTCGTAATAGAGCTTTTCGCGGACCATCGTGGGATCGTTGTGCTGACCGTTGAGATTCAGCTTTTTGACCCCCTGGTACCGCCTGCCGGGAACATATTCGTTGAAGCTGACCTTGAACGACTTTTTCCGGGCATACCGCGATGTGTTGCCGCGCAGACGGAACCCCGCGTTTTCGATGGTGTCGCGCCGCTCCCCGTCGTCGAACACGAAGCGGGCCATGAAATAATGGTCGGAGAGCACATCGGTCATGATCACGTTCAGCGAATCGGGATCGATCACGATGTATACCGAAGATACCCGCCGGTCGTCAAACAGCGATTGCTGGCCTTGCAGCCCCGGAAAGAACTGCGCAAGGAAAAGCAAAGTAAGCAGCAGTCGGTTCATTTTGAATTTTGAATTTTGAATTTTGAATTTCCATCCGCCCCCAAAGGTAGGAATTAGTTCATTCGGTATTTTTCCATATGTTTGCGCCTCCAACCGGCTTTCATCCCCGGCTGCCGTCATGACCCGAAAGACAACGTCAAAACCCCTCCGCCTCGCCCTGCTCATCGCGGGATGGTTCTTTACCGTGCTGGCCTTCATCGGCTTTGTGCTGCCGCTGGTGCCCACCACCCCTTTCCTGCTGGCAGCGGCGGCTTGTTTTTACCGGAGTTCCGACCGTTTTTACCACTGGATCATGGATAACCGGTATTTCGGCCATTACCTGCGCGAATACCAGTCGGGGCGGGGGATACCCATGCGGGTCAAGATCATCACGCTCGCCTTCACCTGGACTTCCACCCTGGTTTCGGCCCTCTTCATAGCGCCCTGGCTTTGGCTGAAAATTATGCTTATCGCTATCTCACTGGCTGTTACCATCCACCTGATACGCATCAGGACACATAAATAAATCTTCAGATGTGTTTTTTTATGCTTATCTTTGCCGCCCAAAACCCCTGAGGCGGCAATGAGATGCTGGCCTGGGGTTTTTTACCAACAGGCAAACCATGAATCAGGACCCGATATTGACCTTCCCGGCTTTTTTTGCAAACACACTGGCTTCATTTGGCGAACGGCCCGCCATCGGCATGGTGGGTGAACCGTCGCTGACCTACCGCGAAACAGACGACCGCATTCAGTCGGTCATGGCGTTTCTTGAAGACCTCGGCGTAAAGTCAGGCGATAAGGTGGCCATTCTCAGCACCAACCAGCCAAACTGGGTGATTGCCTACTTCGCCGTCACCTTCATGGGAGCGGTAGCCGTTCCATTGCTGCCCGAATTCCTGCCGTCGGAGATTGAGATGCTGCTTGAACATTCCGAATCATCCGTCGTGTTCGGATCGGACAACCTGTTGCCCAAACTTCGCGAGGTCAATACCCCGGTTCTCAGGCACGTGATCAGGATCGAGGATTTCTCCCTGATCAGGTCCGAAGCAACGGAAGTGGAATTTGATATCCTGAAAAGGCCAGCGCAAAGCTATTCCGTAAAGGAAGACGACCTGGCCGCCATCATCTACACCTCGGGAACGACAGGCAAACCAAAAGGGGTGATGCTCACCCACCGCAATATTTGTTTCACGGCCATCAAGGGTTACGAGATACAAAAGATCGTGGAGACCGACCGCTTCCTGTCGATCCTTCCCCTGTCGCACACGTACGAAAATACCCTGGGGCTGATCCTTCCCGTATACCGGGGCGCCGCCATCTATTACCTCGGCCGTCCGCCCACGCCGGCCATCCTCCTGCCCGCCCTGCAGGAGGTCAGACCCACCACCATGCTCACCGTTCCGCTCATCATCGAAAAGATCTTCCGGTCGAAAATACTGCCTGCGCTCACCGGCAAGGCCCCGTTGAGGCTGTTGTACACCATTCCCCTGTTCCGGAAGCTGCTTCACCGGGCAGCCGCCCGCAAACTGATGGTCACTTTCGGAGGCGAACTTCGGTTCTTCGGCGTGGGTGGCGCCAAGCTGAACAAAACTGTCGAAAGGTTTCTCATTGAAGGCAGATTTCCTTACGCGGTAGGTTACGGGCTCACCGAGTGCGCCCCGCTGCTGGCCGGCTTCAACCCGCAGCAGGCCAGGTTGCAATCCACAGGCCCGGCATGTAAAGGCGTCGACATGAAGATCATGGATCCCGATCCGCTGACCGGCGAAGGCGAGATCTGGGTGAAGGGACCCAATATCATGAAAGGCTATTACAAGGAGCCGGGAATCACAGCCGAGATCCTCACCCCCGACGGCTGGCTCAGGACCGGCGACCTGGGAACCTTCGACCGCTCGGGATACCTCTACATCCGGGGCCGCGTGAAAAGCATGATCGTCAGGGCCAACGGCGAGAATATTTATCCCGAGGACATCGAATCAGTCATCAACAACTTCCGGCATGTGGTTGAATCACTGGTGGTTGAACAAAAGGGCAAAATCATCGCCCTGGTCCATTTCAACCGCGAGGAGATCGAACAACGTTATCAGCATCTCCGCAACGAGGTCGCCAACCATGTGGAGCAAAAGATCGAAGAGCTCAGGCATGAACTGCAGGCCTACGTCAATGCACGCGTCAACAAATTCTCACAGGTACAGGTCGTCGTTTACCACCCCGATCCCTTCCAGAAAACAGCCACCCAGAAGATCAAGCGGTTTCTCTATACTTAAAAATGAGTGAATGAGTGAATGAGTGAATGAGTGAATGAGTGAATGAGTGAAATTTTCCCTATTCGCTATTCGCTAATCGCTAATCCCTGATTTTGAATTTTGACATTTGCATTTTGAATTTTGAATTCTAATCGATGCCTGCTTTCCCCCCGCTCGATGAACGAACCCTCGAATCGCTTTTCCGAGAGCACTACGCAGGTCTTTGCGTGTTCGCATTGGGTTTTGTCAGGGATGAGGAGGCGGCCCGGGAGGTCGTCCAGGAGGTTTTTGTAAACCTCTGGGAGAAACGCGAAACCATCGACCTGTCAAAACAGGTTAAGTCATATCTCACCACTTCGGTCAGGAACCGTTGCCTGAACCATCTGCGTAACAACCGGAAATTCAGCCCTTTGTTACTGGAACTGGAAGGTTTGCCGGAAGACCCGCCGGCAGCCGTCGACCGGCTTGTTGAACAGGAGCTGTCGGAGGCCATTGCCGGGGCCATTGCAGGGCTTCCCGACCGGTGCCGGGAGATCTTCCTGCTCAACCGCAACCACCATCTCCGTTACCAGCAGATCGCCGATCATCTGCAGATCTCGGTGAAGACGGTCGAAACCCAGATGTCGAAAGCCTTGCAGCACCTGCGCATCCGGCTGGCCGGATACCTCACCCTCCTGCTGCTTGTTGTCGCGGAAATACCCTATCTTTGGTTTCTCATCAGGCTGTTGAAATGACCACCGGGCGAACGAAATACAGAATTATCTTACATACGCATAAGGGTATTGGGTCAATCGGGTGTATACTCCATAGATAAAGACCATGGAAACGAATGAAACATATTATACTGATCTGATAGCGAAGTACCTTGCAGGCGAATGCGAACCGGGCGAGATACATGAGCTGGAAGCGTGGGTAGCATCCGATCCCGCCTGTGAGAAGCATTTCCGGGCGACTGCAGGGGCCTGGCGGCTGGTGAATGCCGGGCCATTGATCACCCCTGATGCAATGGAGCGTGACTGGAACGCCCTTCGTGCAAAACTCAACCTCAAGGCTGGTGGTAACGATGTTACGGGAACAGTCAGGATGGAACCTTCAGCCTCCGGCCGCAGCGCAGGGAGGCGAAAAGTTGTCTTCACGCTGCCCATGGTACTGCGGGTCGCGGCCGTAATCCTGCTTTTCATGGCGCCGGTCTTCCTGCTCTACCGTTACCTGCTATCCGACCATGCCATCACTGTGGCGGCATACGATGCACCCAAAGAGACCACCCTGCCCGACGGTACCGTCATCACCCTTAACACCGGCTCGCATATCGTCTATTCCTCAGGTTTTTCAGGACCGCTCCGCAGGGTTACCCTCTCCGGTGAGGCCTTTTTCGAAGTGGCCCGCGACAGAAGCCGTCCCTTTATTGTCTCCTCGGGCGACTTCAGCGTCCGGGTGGCCGGTACCACCTTTTTTATCGACACCGAAACAAACCATAAAACCGCGGAGGTGATCCTCGAGAGCGGTTGTGTGCGGGTTTACGGAACCGGGCAACCCGGCCAGCCGGTTACCATCTTGCCGGGCGAACGTGCCGAACTCGCACCCGATGGCCGGCAGATCACGAAAAGCCGGATTACCGGCCGGAACTACCTGGCCTGGAAAACCCTGCATATCGAATTTGACAACACCCCCCTGTCGGAGGTGACCGGAATACTGAAGCAGGTATATCGGAAGGAGATCACGATCAGCGGACCACACCTGGCATCGTGCCCCATCACCGTGACCTTCGACCATCAAACGCTCGACGAGGTGCTGCAGGTTATTTCCGCCACCCTCGGTTTGCGGGTCAGCCAAACCGGTTCGGCCATCGTACTCTCCGGCGAAGTATGCCGGTGACCTGTCACGACCCGGCAACCATCTGCCGTAAGATTTCATGGGGTGCAGATATACCCCGTGGCTTGATCCTTCGTTTATTCATGAGATCGTGTATAGAATTTTGCTCCCAGATACCGAAGCGATGACCAACCCTTCAGCCACTACCCGGCAACGGTTTTTAAAATGTCCGACAAGGGTATGGCTGGTCGTCCTGCAGCTTTTTCTGCTGGTCACCCTGGTCACCGGCCAGGATCTCACGCTGAAAGTATCCCTCGATCTGCCGGGGGTTGTTATGAGCAAAGCCCTTGAAGCCATCACCCGCGAATCAGGGATTGAATTTTCATACAACCCGGGATTGTTTAACGAAACACCGAAGATCACCCTCCGGGTCAGGCAGAAACCGGTAAGCGAGGTACTCGACCAGTTGTTGAAAACCCGCGGTTACGAATACCGCCTGATCGGTAGGCATGTGGTGATAACGGCCGGAACGGAGGCCAGGGAGCCGGCGGCCGCGAAAACGCCGCAACCGGTGCGTCGCTATACGGTAAGCGGATTTGTAAAGGATAAAGGGAGCGGCGAAGTGCTGATCGGGGCCAATGTACTGGTCGGGGGAACTACCCAGGGCGTGGTGTCGAACGGGTACGGCTTTTATTCGCTGACCCTGCCGGCCGGGAATCACCGGATCATTTTTTCATACATCGGGTATACCACACAACACGCGCGTGTGGAACTGAATGACGAGATTCGCCTGAACGTGGAACTCGGGGAAAGTCCGGTGGAGATGGGGGAGGTGGAGATCGTGGCGGGCGACGAAACGGCCGGCATCCGCGATAACCAGATGAGCGATTTCAGGTTCAACCAGCGATCGCTCTCCGCAATGCCGGGGTTTGCAGGCAACCTCGACGTGATCAGGGCGCTGCAGGCCGTGCCGGGTATCCAGTCGTTCGGCGACGGCTCGGCCCTCTACTTCGTGCGGGGAGGGAGCAGCGACCAGAACCTGATGCTGCTCGACGAAGTTCCGGTGTATAATCCCTCGCACCTCTTCGGATTTTTCTCCGCTTTTTCTCCCGACGCCATCAATGAAGTGACCATCTACAAAGGCGATTTTCCCGCCAGGTTCGGTGGCCGCCTTTCATCGGTGATCGACATCAAGGCCCGCGAAGGCAACATGAAACATTTCGGATTTTCCGGCAATGTCGGCCCCTATTCCACCAGCCTTACCGCCGAGGGCCCGCTGGTAAGGGACCGAGGATCCTTCTTTCTCTCCGGACGTGTCTCCACGGTCGAATGGCTCAATGCCCTGCCGCCCTTCACCAACCGTTTCGATTTCAGGTTTTTCGATATCAATGCAAAGCTGAATTACCGGCTCAATGGAAACAACCGCCTCTTTCTGACCCTCTATACCGGCAACGATCTCTTCGGCCGGTATGCCACCCCCGAAGTGAATGCCTACGACATCAGGTGGAATAACGTGGCCGGAACCCTGCGGTGGAACCATCTTTTCAGCAGCCGCCTCTTTTCGAATACGACCCTGAACTACAGCCGGTACCGCTACAGCCTCACCCTTCCGCAGGAACGGGAGGGTTCCTGGATATCCTCTATCGGTAACCTCACCCTGAAGTCCGACCTGTCATGGTACCTGAATACCCGGAACACATTGAGGAGCGGGGTGGAGGTAACCTGGCACCAGACCGACCCCGGTAACGTGACCCTCGTGAACGGCGACAAACCCGCCGATGTGCCGGAGGTTTCACGATACCAGTCGATGGAGTATCTCTTTTATGCCTCGAATGAGCAAAAGATCGGAAAAAAACTGAGTATCCACTATGGATTGAGGCTCCCGGTGTGGCAGGATGTGGGACCCTCGACCATCTACTATTTCGATGCGAACCACCGGGTGATCGACACCATTTCCTACGGCGGAGGGGAGACTTACTCGGTGATGTTCAGCCCCGAGCCGAGGCTGGGCATCTGTTATTCGCCCGACGACCGGTCGTCGCTGAAGGCCTCGTACAGCCGCACCTCGCAGTTCCTGCAGATGCTGTCGAATTCAACCAGCCCGTTCACCTCGCTCGATGTCTGGGTGCCCGCCGGGCCCAACATCGAACCCCGGACCGCCGACCAGGTGGCCGTGGGTTATTCCAGGATCTTTCCGAAGCGCCATTTCGTGATAACCGCCGAGGGTTACTATAAATGGTTCCACGATCACCTCGATTACAGCGACCATGCAAACCTGCTCTACAATCCGCTGATTGAAGGTGAATTGCGCACCGGCAAAGCCTGGTCGTACGGCATCGAACTGATGGTAAGAAAAACCACAGGAAGGTTCACCGGGTGGATCGGCTACACCTGGTCGCGTGCCCTGGTGCAAACCCCCGGGATCAACGGCGGGAATACCTACCCTGCCACCCACGACCGCCCGCACAACGTGAGCGTGAACCTGGCATGGGATGACCAGCGCCACTGGGCCCTTTCGGCCACCTGGATCTACCTGACCGGCGCCGCGACCAGCACGCCGGTGGGATTTTATACCTATAACGGTTACCGTATTCCGGTTTACGGCGAGAAAAACAACGACCGGCTTCCCGATTATCACCGCCTCGACCTATCGGCAGTTTATACCTTCAATAAGCCCGGAAACCGCTACAGGCACAGCCTGGCGGTGACCATCTACAACGCTTACGGCCGCCTGAATCCGTTTTCAGAAAATTTTAACAAGATGGCCGGTAACGGAGATGGTTTCGTGGTGCCCGGCAACCTCTACGGGTCGTATGAACTCCTGCCAACCACCCTGTCGGTCGCCGGCATCATCCCATCCATAAACTACAAATTCCGATTCTGATGAAAAACCCCACCAGCCTTATACCCACAACTTATTCACTCATTCACTCATTCACTCATTCACTCATTCATTTCCCCCTGCCCGTGTTGTTCCTGCCGCTGCTCCTGCTAACCGGCTGCGTGAAGGAGACCTCCTGGACCAACGCCACGCCCATGGAGCCCGTGCCGGTGGTGGATGGCCGGCTTACCGACGAGGTGAAAAACCATGAGATCAGGCTGACGCAGACCAGCGATGCACTGAATGCGTTGCCCGTCCCTTTGAGCGGGGCCGAAGTATTGGTCAGCAACGAAGATTCCGCCTGGACCTTGTCGGAGGATACCACACGACCGGGAATATACCTGACCCCTGGCCATTTCTCGGCCCAAACCGGAAAGTATTACACCCTGCAGGTTTTTCTCGGCGACCGGGTGTACACCGCCCGCGATCAAATGGTTCCCGGGGCCTTCTTCAGGGAGTTAAGATATGCCAGGAATGAGGAGAACGGGTTGTATTATGTTGATTGGGTGGCCAATGCCTTCAGTGCGGAGCAGCCAGCCATGTGGGAGTTGCTGCTCGACTGGTCGATGGTGCCCGGCTACCAGTATTCCGGTTCATCCGAAACCCACGCCAGGATGCTGTTCTACACCCTGACCACCCTCGATGTCAGCGAACTCTTTGCCCCGGCCATGCAATCGGTTTACTTTCCGGCCGGCACCATTATCACCGAACGGCGTTATTCCCTCTCTCCCGGACATGCCGCATTTGTGCGGGATATGCTCCTCGAGACCAACTGGACCGGCGGCCTGTTCCCCGTAGCCCCCGCCAACGTATCCACCAATCTCAGCAGCGGTGCGCTGGGCTTCTTCGGGGTCTGCGCCGTAACAGAGGTGTCGGTTGTAGTGACACCGTGAGATATGAATTCAAAATTCAAAATTCAAGATTCAAAATT
>CAYYPH010000073.1:0-10571 GCA_964473485.1 uncultured Prolixibacteraceae bacterium
AATCAATGAATTAGTATTAACATAAAAAACGGTCAATGCTATTCAGGCATGGACAACCCGTCACGCGTCACGTATCACGCGTCCCTGCGTCCCCCGTCCCCCGTCACGTATCACGCGTCACGTATCACCCGTTCACCCGTCACCCGCCACGCGTCACGCGTCACCCGTCACCCGTCACGCGTCACGCGTCACGCGTCACCCGTTCACCAACCAAACCACACAACACCGACGCCGCGATCATCGCCAACCGTTTGTTGTTATAGGGCAGGGAGGTGTAGCAAACGATCGGAAGGACCCATTCGAGCAGGGCGATCAGGTAGGGGAGGAGGTCGTCGTTGTTCAGGGCGCTCTCAAAGGCATAACGCCTCATCTTTAAGGCAAGCCGCGCATTCTTTTCCACCGTAACCGTGTGCCGGCCATGGTAAACAATGCGGGGAGTTTCAGCCAGCGACGGACAGGCATAGAACCCTTCGATGAATTCCAGGTAGGCGGCCATGTCCTCCTCATTTTCTACCGGCGCGTTGTCGACCAGGAAAATGGCCTCCAGCCGGGCGAAGTCGGAGACGACCGACCGGGGCCGGGTCTCCGAAAAATCGATCAGGTAGACATTCATCTTCTCGTCGATCAGGATATTCTGCATGTTCAGGTCGCCATGGCAGATGCCTGTGAAGTAACCGGTGCTCCATTCGCGCAGCCGGGCATATTCGTGTTTCAGGAACCAGTACGGGTTCGTCATCTTCCGGCCCGCCTCCTCCACGAAAATCCCGGGTTCGTCGGGAGTCACCGCGAAAAGGTCGGCCACGGTTTTGTATATGTGCGCGAAGAAAGTGAAGGTTGGATCGTGATCCCTGAAAGGCTGGATGGTCTTCGGTACGGGCTGCCCGTACCAGGGTTTCAGGATCTGAAGGAAAACTTTGTCGAAAAGGGGCTCCAGGAAAGCGATATCCTCGCCTAAGTAATAATGGGTGAGCCATTTCAGCTGGCTGGCCTCACCACCGATCCCCACGAAGTTGTATCGCAGGGCCATCAGGTCGCCCCAATGTTCGGCCCCTAACACCACGGCGCAGTTGTTGAAGATGTATGGCAGGGCATATTTCTGGCACCGCTCCGTTTCGCGGGCTATCAGGTCGCGGTGAGCGACCTTCATCACCGTGGGCCGCATCTTCCGCCCTTCAGGGTCAAAAGAGGTCACATGATAAGTCTGGGCCGAATAACCTCCGTGGAGTTTATCGACAACGATCCGCGCCGAATCCTTGTAAAGGAGCCGCGCCAGGAAAGCCTTGGCCGGTTCGAACACGAAGTCCGGCCGATGTTCAATTTGCAGCCTGGTCTCTCGCCCGTCGCGGTATCCGCCGGCCATGAAGATCCATATCAACGGATTTTCCGGGTCAACAGTCGGGTACAAGGGTCCAACCGATACAATGTTTTCATAGTTGAGTTGGCTGGCAGCGAATTCACCGAAACCCGGTTCCCGGTCCTGGAACCCGTTATCCGCTAAGTGAAAGGTGATCCCGGCAAAACGGCGTGTACCGTCAGAACCATCCTCCCCGGTTCCCTCCGGTGATGGGTTGGCAACATTCCTGCGGCCAGGCTTCCCCGACATCAGGACCTGGAAAAGATTCATGCCGCTGCCAACGGCCGCATCCATGAGCGCCTGGCTGTTGACCAGTGCGACGATCAGCGACGGATGCTTCCGGTCGCGATTCAACGTCACCAGCATGACCAAAGGATGTTCAATGCCATCCGAATGCGCGATCTGCATGGCAAGCTCATGCAGCACATCAAAGGGAACCCTTCCCGGAATGGCTGGTTTGACGATGCCCGTGGGGCCGGCGCCGAACGACACCGCCTCGCTCACCGCGAAGCCAGTCTTTTCGGGATCGGAGGTAATCCTGAAGTCGGCGCCGGTCAACTGGCTTAAGGGAATGAAACCACAGCAGTGGCCAAGAGTGATGAAAAAGTCGGAGAAGGCAGTGTCGGGGGTGGCGGGACCGCTGAGCACGCCGAATCCTGCGGCTACCCCCAGATCGCGGTAACTCAGGATTTCCGGCGAAAAGCTGAGGGTGCAGGCAGTCGCTTCCGTCGCCAGCGGGCGGTATTCAAACGAACGACCGCCAACAATGAACGAGTTGCCGGAAGTTGCTTTTTTTCCCGCGGCCCTGATGCGCGCCTGCGCCGTCGCGATGTTGGGCACAAGGTAAAAGAACTGCAGCAACCCTGCCGTCTCAAACACCTGTCTCACCTCGGGATGAACCCCGGCCAGGCAGAGCCCGTTGCCCGAAGGCATTAATCTCTTCCTGGCTTTCAGCAGTATCCGTATACCCGCGCTCGACACGTAATGGCATCCGGAGAGGTCGATAATGATGTCGCGCCCGTCGGCGGGCATCTGCTCCAGGGCCAGGTCGAGGTCGAGGCTGGTGTTCGCGTCGATCCTTCCGGTCGGGGTGATGCAGCGGTTTTTTTGATCGGTGATGATTTCCACGGCTTATCGCTCTTTGAAGTGTTCGAATTTCCATTCCATAAGGATCCTGAACCGGTTAGCCACGTTGGCCGTCACCCGGTTGTGAATGGCCTCCCAGATCCGGTTCACCAGGTTCATGCCGGTCAGCGACTTCCGGCCGTAAAAATTGAAGCTCACCATGATGAAAAGCTGCGACATCGCTGTCTCGCCCCGTTCGGGAATAGAACTTCGCACATACATGGAGAAAACGCCGATCGGGTAACCGCCGCTGCACCGGTACAGGAGGTAACGGGCGTTGTCGGTGTCGAAATCGGTCGGTGTGGCCTGTATCCGGAGGGCTTTCAGGATAAAGAGCCGGGGCCACTTGAAGAGCGCGAACCGGTGGTGGGTTTCACTGGTCCATCCGGTTTTTCCGACAAGCGAAATAACGATGTCTTCCAGTTTCCCTTCCTGCAGGTTGACCCGGGCAATGTGGTTGGGCCAGCAAATGCTGTCGCCGTCCCAACGCAACAACTCATCAAAAATGATCCCTGCCGGCACCTCGATCGCGATGCGGTGAATGTTCAGTAACCGGTACTGATCCACATCGATGCCCACCCGCTGCATGATGCTGGCGCTGTAGGAATGTCTCTCCGCCTCATCGCCGAAATGCACCAGCGTCGGGCGCTCGGGGCGATGCAACAGGTATTGCCTGATGTCGGAAATGATATTGGTGCTGCGCCTGATGGGCAGATCAGGAGGCTGGTTCATCAGGTGATCATCAGTGGCATTCATTACAGTCCTGTCAACCGGTAAACGGAAAATACCATCACGGTTTCTTAATTTGAATTTTTTTAATCTGTATTTTTTTTATTTGAATTTTGAATTTTGAATTTTGAATTTTGAATTTTGAATTTTGAATTTATCCTTCATTTCCTCCGTCAACTCAATCTCATTATACGAGGATACGGTGATCACGCCATACTGCCTCACCAGCTCCTCCACACACCGGTCGATCTCCTCCTGCGACCCGATGCCGCGGCTTCCGCCAAGGTTCAGGATCACCCTGAAACCTGCTTCGGAAAGATCGCGGCAGGTGGCCGCCACGCAATAGTTGGTGGCAAGGCCGGCCACGATCACCGTATCGACATCTTTGTCACGCAGCCATTCGATAAAACCGGTGGATATGGTTTTGCGGTAATCGTGAAAACAGGAGCTGTAGGGGTGTATGTCCGGCTCAAAACCTTTGGCTACGATAAAATGGAAACGGCTGATATGATCCATTCCGCCGATCAGTTCCGCTCCCCGTGTTCCTGAAATGCAGTGGGCATTCCACCGGAAGTCGACATTTTCACCTTCCACAGGAGTCAACTGCGGATGTGCTGCATCAGCGATCCAGACCGCGTTGGGGGGATGTATCTCTTTTGAAATGGTCCGCCATGCCACAATACTGTTCTGCCCCCTGAGTTCCGGAACGATGAGGTGCCCTTCGGGAACGGGAAGTTCGGCCGGGCATTCGTTGGTAAACCCCTTCTGAGGTTCAACGTTGTGCGAAGCAGTTTTATGGTATTCTATCCGTACCTTTGTCATGAGCTATTGACAAAATAAAAAATCAAAATTAACATTTTAGTCTGAACCCGATGCAATTTAAACCTTACATTACCGATTTCGGCGATCAGGATGTCTACAAGTTCTACATGCAGTATGCCGTGCTCAGGCATTACCCCGAAGCGCTGGTTACCTACTCCCTCATCCTGAGAGACACTGAGATCCGTTTTCCCGACGGTTTTGCGGCCGCACTCCGCGACCAGGTTGCGGGCTTCGCCTCCCTTCGGTGTTCAGGAACGATGATAGAATGCCTCTTTGCGAAGGTTCCCTGTTTCGACAGATCCTACGCCGGTTACCTGGAGCGTTACCGTTTCAACCCGGGCGAGGTCACCGTCGGGCAGGAGGGAGGTGCCCTGTCGGTCACCATCCACGGACCCTGGCACAGCGCCATCCTGTGGGAGGTGCCGCTGCTGGCCACCATCTCGGAGCTTTATTACAGCATGACGCGCATCCCCGACGACACCGCCGTCAACACCCCCAGGTGGGAAGAAAAATTCAGAAATTTCGATGCCATGAAGCTGGCCGTGATCGAGTTCGGCACCCGGCGCCGGAAATCAAAGGCGGTCCAGGAGGCTGTCATCGATGCCTTCATCCGCGTCGCCCCTGCAGCCATCAAGGGTACCAGCAACGTCATGTTTGCCATGCAATTCGGCATCCCGGTCATCGGCACACAGGCCCATGAATGGTTTATGTTCCACGCGGCCCGTTACGGAGTTGAAAATGCCAACGCCACCGCCCTCGATAAGTGGGTTGACACTTACAGGGGTGCACTGGGGATCGCCCTGACCGACACCTACACCACCGATGATTTTTTCAGCCATTTCAACCTTTTCCATTCCAAACTGTTCGACGGCCTCAGGCAGGACTCCGGCGATCCGGTGGCGTTTGCCGGAAAGGCGATCAACCACTACCTCCGGCAACAGATCGTGCTGCCAAACGGGATGATCCCCAAAACCCTGGTATTTTCCGATTCCATCGATTCCCTTGACAAACTCGCGCGCATCGAAGCGGCCACACACCAGCGCATCTTCACCAGTTACGGCATCGGCACCTGGCTCTCCAACGACATCGTGCTCCGCGACGGATCCCCCGTGAAACCCCTCAACATGGTGATCAAAATGACCGCCGCGAGCCCCGACGGCCGCTCACCGGCCGTTCCCTGCTTCAAACTCACCGACAGCCCTGAGAAGCAGACCGGGGGCATTTAACCCTATTCCAGGGGAGTGATCATTTTACCATTTTCCTGAAATTTTTATTTTGGAAATGGTTTATCTAAATTTTACCTTTGAAACGTTCAAAACACCCTCAGGAAATTTTTAATCATCATATGGTATGAATCGCTTAATTTTTATCAGGCTACGTACAATCACAATGGTTGTCAGTATTTTAGCCTTCCTCAATCCGGTCATGCTCCACGCCCAGAACCGGCAGCAGCGCCCGGCCGGAAACCGTGAACGCCCGGCCACCGAAAAGCCTGCCGGCACCAGGGACCAGCAGAACAGGCAAAACAAGAAACAGTCGGATCGCACCGCCACGAAACCCGGAAGCCGGCCCGATGATAAAGAAAAGGCAAAGACCGACGCGGGCACCGGAACCTCGCGCGAGGTGAAGAACACCAACGTTTCGGGGGGAGACAAAACCAATGTTTCGACCGGCAACAAGACCAACGTGAGCGGCAATACCGTGAACATCGACAACAGCCGCGACGTAAACGTGAACGTGAACCGTAACACGGTGGTGGTGGCCAACCCCAGGCCGTATACACGGCCGCCTTACGCCTACGGCGGATACCGTTATTACTCCTACCACCCCTATGCCTACCATCCCTACCATCCCTATTATTATGGCCCGGCATGGCATCCCTGGGGCTTTTTCATCACTACCCTCGCCGCCACCGCCATCATCGTCACCGTGGCCAGCCAGCAATACCATTACGACCAGGGCGTGTATTACGTGGCCTCGGGCAACGGCTACACCGTGGTACAGGCGCCGGTCGGGGCCACCGTTACCACCCTTCCGCCCGGTACCCAGACAGTCGTCATCAACGAGACCACCAATAATTATTATTACGGCGGAACCTACTATACCAAGAGCGACAAGGGCTACACCGTGGTGCCGCCCACCGCCGGCGCCGTCGTTGAGAACCTGCCCGAGGGAGGAAAGGAGGTGAAGATCGGCGACGTCACTTATGTAAAGGTAGGAGATACCTATTATCAGCCCATCGTACAGGATGGCAAGAATATGTACGAAGTGGTGGATGTGAAGGAGGATAAGTGATGACATTCAAACCAGGTTCGGTCTGGTCTGCATATGTCGCCTGGTACCTGGACCGTTTTCGCCCGAAAGGATTCCACGCACCAGGTGAGGGACTTCCCTATCTCAGAGACCATCTCTTTGTATCCGTGCTGCTCATCACTTTTCCGGTTTGTGTCATGGCATACATTCCCAGCCTGGCGGTGTCGGTCATTACCAGGGCCTACGTTATCGGGTTGTTCGATACCATCGCCATGGCCGCCATGGCCGCCATCTTTTTCGACCGCAACCGCACGGTACGGTCGAAGAAGAACCTCTTCTCGCTGACCTTTTACATTTTATCGTTCGTGTTGCTGCTGTATATGGGCATGCGGGGACCGGGTTCCTTTATCCTCCTCTGCCTTTCCATCCTCATCGCGCTGTATCAGGGCAAAAAGGCCGGGTATATTGCAGCTTCCCTGAATGCCGTCATTTACATGGTAATGATGGCCATTTGGCCGGTTGAATCCGGAGGATTGAGACTCTTCGGGGCTTACGATCTGATGACCTGGACCGGTATCGTCGTCAACCTCATTGCCTTCAACCTGCTGGCCGTGATGGCCGCCGTTACCCTGGTCGACCGGCTCCATGAATCGTACCTGAAGGAAATTGCGCTCCGCGATCAGTTGAAAAAAGAGCAGGATGAACTTCGCATCGCTAAAAACCGGGCCGAAGAGAGCGACCGGCTGAAATCGTCCTTCCTCGCCAATATGAGCCATGAGATCAGAACCCCGATGAACGGCATCCTCGGCTTTGCTGCACTGCTCACCGAGCCGGGGATCGACATCAAAGATCAGCAGCAATACCTCCGGGTCATCCTGCGAAGCGGCAAGCGCCTGGTCAACCTGATGAATGCCATCATCGACATTTCGAAGATCGAAGCAGGGGCCACCGCTGTACAGGCAAAGCTGGTACCGGTCAACAAACTGATCGACGACCTCCGCGAGCTCCTTTCGCCCGATGCGGATGAAAAGAAGATCACCCTGACGGTAAAAAAGGGGTTGCCCGACGATGAAGCCTGGGTGTATACCGATGGCGATAAACTGAACGTAATTCTCACCAACCTGTTATCGAACGCCATTAAATATACCGATGCGGGATCAGTGGAATTCGGATACGAAGCCGTTGCAACAACCGACCGGCAGCAGGATCAGGGGGAACCCGTTATGGTGTTTTTTGTGGCCGACACCGGGATCGGGATCGCTGAAGACCGCCAGGAAGCCATCTTCGAACGGTTTGTACAGGCCGACCTTTCCGACACCGATGCCCGGCAGGGAGCCGGCCTCGGTCTTTCCATCGCCAAAGCCTACGTCGAACTGCTCGAGGGTAAGATCTGGCTCAACAGCAAGCCCGGTGCGGGCTCCATATTCAGATTTTCCATTCCGTACCTCAGGGGAAAGCCACCGGTGTCGCAAATCAACCATGCTGAGAAACGGCTGGCCACTGTGGAGGAATCGGGCAGATGGAAAATACTGCTGGTTGAGGACGATGAAAACTCGCGGGTGTACCTGGCCAGGGTCATCCAAAAATATTGCAGCAAACTGGAGTTCGCCCGTACAGGCACCGAAGCGGTGAAACTTTTTCTCGATGACCCCGATTTCGATCTCATCCTGCTCGACATCCGCATCCCTGAGTTGAACGGCTACGAAGTGGCTCGCTGGATAAGGAACAGCAACCACCGCGTGGTGATCATCGCGCAAACCGCCTACGGATTTGTAAACGACCGTAATGAGGCCATCAAAGCGGGATGCAACGACTATATCGCCAAGCCGGTGTCAGGACAGGATTTACTGAACATCATCCGGAAGTACCTCGGCTGACGGTTATCAGTAACCGGGGTTCTGGTTCAGAAGGTCTGTATAATGCGATAATTTGTAGAGCGAACCCTTGTCGCCCGCCATCGCCTGCGACAGGATGTTGTCGACCAGCAGCTTGTCGCGGAAACCCTTCAGCTCCCTCACCTCCTGCTCCATCAGCCGTTTTTTAGCCGATTTGTCGAGATACCGGTCAATGTCGTCGGCCGCCTGCTGCAGCACCGCATCGCGCCCCGCCATCTGCACCAGAAATTCACTGAAATCGCGCAGTACCAGCTCGGCATCCGATGCCTCCACCGGTTCGTCGCGACCGGTGAGGTACGACCGAAGCATCAGTTCGGCAAGGCGTACCTTCTGACCATTATCGGCCAGGAAATACCCGTAGGTTTCCAGTTCCTTAAAAGTTTCACGGTAAGCCTGGTCGGTGAGCAGGGGATGGTTGCGGAGCGTGGAGACCGTGCTGTCGATCTGCCAGGATACCTTATCGTTGAAACTCCTGAAATAGACCAGGTTCTGTATCATGCCGCGGAGCTGCAGCGTGTCCTTTGTCAGTGCGCTCCTGATCATGTTGTTGCGTTTCAGGGTTTCCTGTTTCGGCGAAGCGGCGTTGCTCCCCATGGTCCCCGCCGAAAACTCCTCCGTGACGGGTTTAAAGATCAGCGAAACAGCCAGCAGGGCGCCGGCCACAACGATCAGCGAAACGATCAGGATTTTTGTCTTTTTGTTCATGATTCAGCAGTTCAATAGATTTCACACATAGTACGGTAAAATTAGAAAAAGTTGGTTTCGTATCTTTAATATTTTACTTTTGTCGTGCAAAAAACCTAAAGTCATGAAAAAGATCCTCATCCTTTTGCTGTTCGCATTCTTTGCGGCAGAGATAAGTTACGGGCAGTTCGCCCTGGGCATCAAGATCGGCTATAATGCCAACAAGCTGAGTACCAACATCGACTCCATCAAGTCGCAGGTCAACAGCGGTTTCCATGTCGGCATCTGGTCGCGTTTCGGCAAACGGTTCTACGTGGCCCCCGAACTTCAATATTCCATGTCAGGGGCTGTATTCTCCAGCGAGGGCAACCTCTCCACCAGCAACTGGAAGCAGAAGATCACCATCGGCAGTGTCGACATCCCCGTCATGGTGGGTTTCAAGATCATCCATTCCGATTTCCTCACCTGGCGCATCGAACTCGGTCCACAGGCCTCGTTTGTCATCAATAAAAAGATCAAGGAGGAGAACTCCGTCGTCGGACCCATCAAGGAGGCCGACATCAGCAACATGAACTGGTATGTAATGGGAGGAACGGGCATCGATATCCTTTTCCTGAGGTTCGATATCCGTTATCAATACGGACTCAACGATTTCATCAGCGACGTTCAGAATTCCACTTTCGATTCAAAGAACCAGATGTTCGTCGTCTCGCTGGGCTTCAAGATCCTGGGTAAAAAATAATACATTGCTTTTTGCCCAGGATTGGGATCATCGGCGGATCGGGGCTTGAAAAACTGAACCTTTTCAGCGACCTGAACGAGATCGCCGTGCCAACCCGGTACGGCGATCCCTGTACCTCCTTTATCACCGGCACAACAGGAAACTGCGAGGTCTTCATCCTCTCGCGCCACGGCCGCGACCATTCAATCACCCCGGGGCGGGTCAACAACCGCGCCAATATCGATGCATTCATGCAACTGGGTAGCGATGCCATCATCACCACCACCGCCTGCGGGAGCCTCCGCGAAGATATCCACCGCGGCGACCTTGTCATCGCCGATCAGTTCATCGACTTCACCCGTCACCGCACCGCCACATTCATTGACCATTTTGAGGACGGAAGGGTGGTCCACCCCTCCATGGCCGATCCCTTCAGCGATTCCTTGCGCAGGAGGCTCATTGCAGGGTGCCGCGATCTCCAACTGCCGCATCACACCCGGGGCACTATCATCACCATCGAAGGACCCCGCTTTTCCACCCGGGCCGAATCACGCATGTTCCGCGCCCTGGGAGCCGACGTCATCAACATGAGTATCGCACCCGAGGCCGCCCTGGCCAACGAAGCCGGAATCCCATACGCCACGGTGGCCCTCGTTACCGATTACGACGTGTGGAAACACGATGAGGAACCGGTCAGCGTCGAACTCGTGTTCAGTGCTTTCCGCGAATACGTACCCCGTGTGACCGGACTGCTGATGCACCTGCTGCAAAGCTTCTGACCACGCTGAGCGGCATTTGCAATGCCGCTCAGCAAAGGGTTTAACCCCGAAGGGGTGCCATGATTATAGGTGTGAAATGCAAAATGCGAATCCCGCCTAACCCCGAAGGGGTGCCATTATTATAGGTGAAAAATGCAAAATGCGAATCCCGCCCAACCCCGAAGGGGTGCCATTATTATTGGTGTGAAATGCAAAATGTAGAGACAGGT
>CAYYPH010000074.1:0-9450 GCA_964473485.1 uncultured Prolixibacteraceae bacterium
TTGTCATTTTGGTTGGGTATTTGGTTTGTTTTAAAAGTTACGAATTTCTGAGTGATGTTGATTCGTGTTATTTGCTGAAAACAGAGATATACGCATATGGGGGAATGTGGTGATCGACCTATTGATTCTATATTCATTCTAGGGTTCCTGATGACATATAAATCTATTAGCTTTTAAATGCTGTTATGCAGTTAGAAAACCAGTGCTGTTTGTTGAAATTTTATGGACAGGGTTGTATGTGTCAGGAAACTTCGGGCACCTGCATCTCCGCCGGCATGTCGCATGCCGGAGCCTCGAACCTCCGCTGTTACTGGAAACACCTTGTTTCTCAAGTACATATTGATGCTTTCAATATACAAATATACGAGTTCTGTCAATAACAAAACATTTTCATAAAAAAAATCAGAAAGAAAGAATGTCCAGCGGATTTTTTATCTGATCGAACCCTTTCGTGGTGACGTGTGTGTATATCTCTGTGGTCTTCGTGCTTTCGTGGCCCAGCAAGGCCTGGATGTAACGCAGGTCGGTGCCGTTTTCGAGCAGATGGGTCGCGAAACTGTGCCTGAGGGTGTGCGGCGTCACCCGCTTCGTCAACCCTGCCGACCGGGCGGCATGCTTAACAATTGCCTGTACGCTGCTTTCAGTGTACTTCGTCCCCCGGATCCCCTCAAACAACCACTTCCGTGGCTTGTACTTGGCCACATAGTCGCGCAAAACCGGTAACAACTTCTTTGACAAAAGTGTATACCTGTCCTTCCTTCCCTTTGCCTGACTGAGCAGGATCTGCATACGCTGGCTGTCAATATCCTTCAACTGCAGGTTGATCGCTTCGCTCAATCTTAAACCTCCGGAATAGATAGTCATGATCAATGCCTTGTGTTTCAGGTTTTCAACCTTTGAGATTAGCATTTCAACCTCCATCATATTCAGCACAACCGGTAGCGTTCGCTCCCGGCGCGGACGCTCTACAAGGTAGATCTTGCGATCACCTCCAAGCAGCCGTTCGTAATAGAACTTGATGGCGTTGATCGACTGGTTCTGGTAGGAAGTCGACACCTTGCGGCGGATTACCAGGAATTGAAGGAACTCGATGATCTGTGATTCACTGATATCGTGGATCTCATGACCGGGAAAATGATTGATGAACTCCTCGAACAAACTGGGATAAGTCCGGATGGTGCGGGGGGAATATCTTAACTCTTTTAACTTTGCAACATACTCAGGCGGACAACTCCGGTAACCGGGCAAATCCCCGCGGGTGATCCTGCGAACCCGGTCCTCGTCGCGTTGCGACTCCTCCGTGAAAAGCACCTCCATGTTCAGTTCCTCCGCCACCGATCGGATCATCCCCAGGAACCGTTCAGAGAAGGGGACCGTCCACCACCCGTTGCGGGTATCCCATGCGTGAAACGGCATCCGTTTAATGACTGCAGTGAGATCGTGGTTATAACTGAAGATCACCTTCATTCTGCCAGCACTTGTCTTCACCACCAGTACCTGGTTCGAACGCATCTTCATCCTGAGGTCCTTGCCGGCCTGTACTTCGTACTCCTCATGTACGGTAAACTCCCTGATCCGGTCCCTGAAATAGTCGTTGATCAGGTCGAGGTTACCGGGATAATTGGGGACCACCCAGACGAAATTCTTTTTGTCCCAGCGGCTGTAGCGCAATGAACGGAGAAAATGTACGTCCAGGTTGTTCTTGGGGAGGCGGATCAGGATCCTGCGCCCAATCACTTCGATGCGGACGTCCTGCCCGTTCATTTTATGATTCACTAACGAAGGCACACGTTTGGCTTCATCCGGAGGGCGTCTCAGGACTATTGACGCTGATGCATCTTTCCCGGTCTCCACTGGTGCAACAGTTTCACCTTTGCTGTTTATGCATAAAGCTTCCGGAGTAACGGCTGATACCTGAACATTTGCACTGCTGCTTTCAAATGAGGCAGGTCCCGTTTGAAGGTCCTGCTCAGGCTGTATAAACACACCGCCTGGTTCCGGCATTTCCGCCCGGTTGTCGGCACCCTGGTTTTCCCTGCCCGGGTACTCCAGTTCCGGAAACAGTTCCTTTAAACGGTCGAAGGTCGTCCGGTTGCAGGGCATGAGCCAGGCCTTCAGATCGGGATTCCACCAGGCTCCCCTGACCGTCCGGAGTTTAACAATGATGGCCTCATCGTATAAAAAATCGACACGGATACATGTCCGGTCCCTGAATTCAATCCTTGTTGCTTTCATGGTTGTTGATTTGTGTTATACACTATATGTTGATAAACCAGGTTTTTAGCTTCAAAAATTCATGTTATTTATTAAAAACGTGAATAATCTTTATTTTCCATCAGTTGAGACAAAAGCGCCGGCAGGTTGTGCCTTAACCTCTCAATGCCATAAACCTTTAGTGAACCACCGTTCATTCACATCAAAATTTTGTCAGAACGCGATGAGTAGCACTGCTTTTTTTTTGCCAACCATGCTCCGGTTCTGTATCCCTTTACCAATGCAACTGATCCGCGAACGGAGACGGTTCGTTTTCTTCGTCATACTCACAGAACACCATGAACAATTATTCCCGGCAGGTCGGCCTGTTATTAACGGGGTATCCGCTGCATCTCAGCGGACTTCCCCGGCATTCCAGGCCGATTCACCAACCCAGCGAGGAACAGCACCACACGTCCTGTAAACTTTTCCTATCGGGCGCAGATACAATCCGACTTTGTATAATCGGGAAAAATGGAAAAGGTGAAGGCTTCGATGAAAAAAAAACTACCTGGCCAGGAAATGATGGTAAGGAGGCAGGAAAATGGTCAGTTTCACGGCGAATCCTGTTTCAGGTGCGATGAGATACAGGAGAGGACCTCCTCTTTTCTGACAGGTTTGGCGAGATAGCCATTGATACCGTTGGCCGGCATCAGTTCCTGATCGAGTTCGGCGGCATAGGCAGTCAGTACAAAGACCGGCATTACGGTATTGAAGGCGCGGATGTGCCGTATGGCTTCAACCCCGTCCATGACCGGCATTTTGATATCCATAAACACCAGATCGATGGTTTTGTCTGATTTGCAGTAGTTTACAGCCTCGAGTCCGTTGGAGGCGTGAATTACCCTGTGCCCGTATTTGCTGAGGATGACACGGAGAAAATCGAAGTTGATCGCATCGTCTTCGGCAACCAGGATATTCAATGGTGGTGTGATTTTCTCAGGTCCGGCCAGCGCGGTGTCCCGATGTGTACCGGCCACTGTATGGCTGATCAGGTATGGCAGCGTGAACCAGAATGTACTGCCTTTGCCAGGTTCGCTCCCGACCCCGATCGTACCACCGAGCATTTCGGTGTATGCCTTCGCGATCGAAAGGCCAAGGCCCGATCCTTCGAAATGACGGGTGTGCGAGATGTCGGCCTGTACGAATCTTTCGAAGATCATCCGGTGTTTATCGGGTGCAATGCCAATCCCGGTATCGGTGACGAAAAAACGGATATAATCACCGCGGAACTCGTACCCGAATTCAATGGAACCATGGTGGGTGTATTTGATGGCATTGCGGAGCAGGTTTGTCAGGATGGAGTTCAGTTTGTCACGGTCGGTCATCAATGGGTCGGAGGGCAGGTGATCATCAGTACGCATGTTGAGGGCGAGGCCTTTCTGCCCAGCTTCACGCACGAAGGCTGAATGAAGGCCGGTGATGACTCCACGGATATCAGTACCTGTCGGCACCACGGGCGATTGCCCCGATTCTATCCTGGCCATGTCGATAATGTCGTGGATCGTGTAAAGCAGGCGATCGCCGCTTTTCTTCACAATATCGATGTACTGGTCGCGTTCGTCGCTGGTAAGGTCAGGTTCGTGCAGGAGTGAGATAAAACCAAGGATCCCGTTCATGGGTGTGCGGATCTCGTGGCTCATATTCATCAGGAATGCCGATTTGAGTCTGTCGCTTTCCTCGGCCTTTAACTTGGCCGCCAAAAGTGCATCTTCGTTTCGCTTTCGCAGGAATGCAAATCCGATGGTATTGGCTGCGGTCGATAGTATGTGTTCCTCAGTCTCATTCCAGGTTCGTTCTGTTTTGCAATCGTCGAAACCAATGAATCCCCAGAAATGGTTTTCAATAAAGATGGGAGCTGCCAGAATAGATACGATCGACTGTTCGCTCAAGGCTGTTTTTTCCGGTTCCGGAAAATCACGTACAAGGCCCGATACAACCTGTCCGCAGGATAGAATGGAATACCACCGGGGACATGCAATTTCGTAAGGAAGGTTTTGCAGCTCTTCATTGCCGATCTGATCTGCCACACTCCCGTCGGTCCACTCGTATTGCTGGCTCATGAGGGGCATGGCATAGGCGGGGTCATCATGGTTGGTAAACAGGTAGACCCTGTTTACCATGGTTGCCTTACCAATGATGTCGAGTGCACGGGCAATGCTTTTATCGAAATCGACCTCCTTGATCAGCACCGCGGTAGCCCTTGAAATGGCGTCAAGCAGCAGGTCCCTTTTCCGCAGTTCGGTCTCATTCTTTTTCTGCTCTGTTATATCGCGTGCACTGCCAACCACACCGATCATGATCCCATCGTCGTTCATGATGGGTGCCTTTCTGACATCAAGATATAGAAATTTGCCGCCGACGTTACCGAATTCGTCGAACTGATGAGGTTTTCCCGAGTTGATGATCACTTCGTCGGAATCCTGGCATAATTCACCGAAGGTATGCCAGGCAGGATTTTCAGGATGAAGGGCACGTTGGCGCAGGGCAAAGAAAAGGTCGGTCCTGCCAATGGGTTCATCGGTGCTGGTGGCCCGCAGCAGGTTGTCGCAGATCGATTTGTTGGTGAAGATGAATCTCTTGTCCAGATCCTTGGCCCACAGCATGTCGGGCATATTGTCGGTCATCAGCCTGAAGAGCGACAGAAGGTGTTTGTAACGGTGTTCTCCTTCGCGGATCTCCATTATCCGGTTTACCTGTTCGGTAATATCGCGGATAATCACGATGCGGCTTCCTGGCTGATTTCGCAAAGGTTGCTGGACAATGCTCAGGTGCCGGTTTTCTCCGTTTTCATGCAATTCGATCCTGTCGACAGGTGTGTGACGCATCACGGCGTCAAGCAGTGGCAAAACGGCAGCCCCGACGTGGTCGATGGTAAGCCCGGTGATGTGTTTAGCCTGGATCCCGAGAAAGTTCCTTGCCGAGGGGTTGATATCCTGGACGCGGTTATGGCTGTCGAGGGCGATGATCCCGTCGTTCATGGTCTCGACGAGGGTTTCGCGGGCAACGGGTACCAGGTCTAAAAATTTCCGGTAGAGGATCACCAACATCAGGACTACCCCGCTCAGGATGATACTGGCCGGAACAAGATCGAGGCCAGGTACGGGATTTAAACCGGTGAGATAGATCATGCTGGCCAGCCAGGGGCAGAGTCCACCGGTTACAATGGCAATTCCCTGGGTACGGAAGGGTCGCGGTTGCCTGATGATAAACCGCAGGATCAGGAAAGTGGCGACGATCAGCACAAGGTAGTTGTATCCGAAATAACCGATCCAGAACCAAAGCCCATGGATGTATTCCATCAGGTTGGTTTCGGGATAAACCGGCGAGAAGCCTGACCATATAAGCTGGTGTGTATCATTGGTGAGTGCCAGTGTGAAGGTGATGGCAGGGATTGTAAAAAGCAGCAACAGGTTACCCGGGTTTATGAGCCTGCTGAACCCCGTGAACCGGAGAACGAAAACCAGGTAAAGGACTGGCGTTGATACGGCCCCGGCATAGGCGATCTTTGCCCACATCAACTTACCGCTGAGCGTGGTGTAAGAGGCTTCAAAGACGAGGCAAAGACTCCAGAAGGAGGCGGCCAGCATGACCATCGAAAGCTCGTTGGCACTGATCACAGTCCGTCTTTTCCATCCAAGGTAGGCAGTAACAAGAGAAACCACCGTGTTGACGGAGAAAAATACCGAATACTCTGTGAAGATAAAAGAATTCATGCCATCGATGAATTGTGGAACTTATGGACAAATATAAGCATATAAATACAAATTTTGTCATCGGATAACAAAAACATTATTTTCCGTGACACGCATGCTTCCGGGCAGGATGGATCAGAGTTTCTGGCGGAACAGGTGGCGGTTGTCGCCTTCTCCCGGCAGGTCGTACATGTAAAACAGGTGCCGGTCGTACACCTGCAGCTTCTGCGGGTAAGCGTGCCTGGTGCTGAGGGTCGGGCGCAGGATGCCCGTGTTCAGGTCGATGCGGTACAGGGTGTAGGTGCCGCCATGTACAAACGAGGTGTAAAGCTGGTTGGCCACGGGGTCGGCATATATTTCGCGGGTCCAGCGGCGGAGCTCTTCGGGTGGGAATCCGGCCGGCGGCACGGGCCCGGTTTTCGTTGCCGCGACCGCCGGGGGCTGACCTTTACGGTGTATGGTCATTTTCAGTTTGGCATTGAAGGTCCCGCTGAGGGTGTACAACAGGATGGTCTGGTCGACCGGGTTGATCATACAAAGCTGGTCGCCCACACGGTGCAGCGATGACTGGTCGGTCTGGTAGACCACTTTCTTGAGCCACTGCCAGGTAAGGGCTTTTTCCGGGTTCCGGGGAGGATCACGCATGGTAAGCAGTTCATAGTCGCCGGGATTTCTGCGTTTCATCCTTTCCTTCTCCTCGTCCCCAAGGGCTGCAAAAAGGTCACGCCGGTGCGTGCAGCGGTCCACCTGGTAGTATTCCGCGCTGAGCTGGTCCGCGCTCTCCTTCCTGAAATACAGCAGGCTGTCGGTCGAAGTGACGCAATCGGCAAGGATCTCCCTGAATTTCCCGAGCCCGGTCACATAACAGAGTTTCGTCCGGTTGCCGTCGTGGCAAACCTGGTACACCGAATCGCCCGAAAGCACGTGTACGTTTCCGAGACAATCCCTGAAGATGCTGGCGGGTTTGAAGGGCAATGGCTCAGGCCGCGCCAGTGTATCACCCGAAAACGACCGGCAAACGAGCTCGGCCTTTTTCATGCTGAAGGGATACACCAGAAGGAAGACTTTCTCGCCTGCAACTTCGTAATCAAGCACGGCGTACCTGCGGTCTTTGAACCAGGGAACCGGGTCGTTCACCGCCCTGATCTCCACATCGGGCAGTGATTGGGTGGCCGGGTTCAGCAGGATGGTGATGGCATTGGTGCCTTGTTCGAGCCAGATCCGCTGTGTTTCGTAGCCGACATGGCTCACCCTGACGTACACCGGGCGCGTGTAAACGGTCATGGTAAAGTTGCCTTCCGCATCGCTGCTGCAACCACGCCGCGTTCCTTCAACCGTGATGTTGGCTCCCCTGATGGCCGCATAGGTGGTATGGTCAAGCACCTTGCCGCGGAACACGAACCTGGCGTTCTGCGCTTCCGACCCGTTGAGGCACAGGAGGAAGAGCATGGCCACAGCACATGCTGCAATAAGCAAATCACAGCGCCGGTTGCCCGTACCGATCATGATACCGTGTTTTTCAAACATTGAACCATGTATTTCCGCCCTGCCAACTCTTTCATTCCCCGCTCAGTCACATGGTTTATCCTTGCGAACAGATGTCTTGCCGGCAGAAAGATTGCTGGTTGTTTTTATTCATCCTGCCCGTAAAGGTATCAGAACTCAGGATGAATCCAAAATCAATTCGGTGTACATGGATGGACAACCTGTAAAGCTGGGCTGGTTACCGCCGATTTTCGAGGTGCACCATCTTTTTCGTGAGGACTTTCCTGCCATCGTTCAGGGAGTAAAAATAGACACCTGAAGGAATGCGATGTTCCGCGGGAATGAAACGGACCACATGCTTGCCCGGGTCATACGCTTCATGGTCGATGAGGGTGGCAACGGTACGGCCGAAGCTGTCGAGCACCTCGAGGGTTACCGTTGCGGCCGTTTCAAGTTTGAAGGAGAAGCAGGTGTACTCGTCGAATGGATTCGGGGCGTTCTGCGACAGCGACACCGGGACGGAAACAACGCTACCGGCGGCCACGGTGAGCGGATCGACGGGTGCACCCCAGAGGGTAAGCTGCCCCTCGTCCATCCTCATCCAGGTGGCGAAGACATGGTTGTTGTGGGCCGATACGGCGATATAATGTCCGAAAAACACGGTCGAGTAGGGGATGAAAGGGGTTTCGCTGATCCGGTGGTTGGTGAATGTTTCGCCGCCGTCCTTTGAGATGGCGAGGTACACGTCGGTCCGGGTGTCGGTGTAATTTCTCCGGTCGTAAAAGATCACGTAAATATGCCCGGTCACCTGGTCGATGGTCATGAAATTGAAGAACTGGTGCCTGCCGGGCCCGTCATCGTTCACTTTGAGCGGTTCGGTCCAGGTGTTGCCGCCGTCGGTTGATTTTGAGAGCCAGATGTTGGCATCGCCGGAACCGCTGCGCTTGTCGGTCCAGTTGACGTACAGGGTGCCGTGATGCGCCCCGCCGCTTCTGTCGCAGGCGAGGATCGGGAAACTGACACCCGTCTGGATTCCCGGCAGGCTCACGATCCACTGCACCGGGAAACCGGTGATGTTGATGTCGGTGTTCAGCCAGGTCTCACCCTGGTCGGCCGAACGGTCGAACATCAGTCCCGCAGGGCTCCACCATGCCACATAAACTTCACCGTTGGGCCCGGTCGCCGGGCATGATCCGTGCACGCTGCCAAACCCTCCCGTGGCATTGCCGCCGATGTTGCTGATGAGTTTCTGCTCACCCCAGGTGGACCCGCCATCGGATGACCTGGCCAGGAAGATATCCGTAGAGTCGGAGGGGCTGGAACTGCCCCAGGTGTTGAAGCGGGTCCAGGAAGTGTAAAGGTTGCCCGTCACCGGGTCGTACACGGCCCACTCCTTGTCGATGTCGTAGGTGTTGTAGGTGGCCGTATAGCTGCCGTTCGTCCAGTTTCCCGAAAAGCCGGTCATTTTCTGGCAGACCACGCGGCTCAGGTCAGGAACAAGGTGAAAGTAGTAAAAATTGCCGGTCTCGTCCGCCACGATCACGGGATCGCAGTTGACGCCGTAGGTGGATGTCAGGACCCCGAATTCCCAGGTGAAGCCGCCGTCGGATGACCTGTAACATAGGTCGGCATTGGCTCCGATCACGATCTGGCCGGGATTGGCCGGGTTGATGCAGACCGAAGGTTCGTTGGGCCATTCATTGAACATGCCCCCGACCTGGACGTTCGGGGTTTGCGAAATGACGGCGAATGCGGCGAGCAGGAAGAACGCCGCGAAGGGGATTGATCGTTTCATGAGGTTTTGTTTTGTTGTTTTTAATGGGTAGCAGATAAACCTCATCAAAGATAGCCTCGCATGCAGGCGGATGACCGGTTCAGTTTACCGGTTGCGCATCCGGGTCAACGGATAGCACCCGGAGGAGGGCGGCACACGTGTCACCTGTCACGCGTCACGTTTTTCACCCACCCCGTCGGGGTCCCACCACCCCGTCGGGGTCCCACCACCCCGTCGGGGACC
>CAYYPH010000075.1:0-5732 GCA_964473485.1 uncultured Prolixibacteraceae bacterium
GCAGTAGACCGTGGGCCGTGGGCAGTAGACCGTGGGCAGTAGACCGTGGGCAGTGGGCAGTAGACCGTGGGCCGTGGGCAGTGGGCAGTGGGCAGTTCCATATTCCGTTTTCAATTTTCAATTTTCCATTTTCAATTTTCCATTCTTCTCTTAAACGTTTCTTATGACTTTCCTGTTCTTTATGCTGTTGCTGGCCCATGGCCTGATCCATTTGTTAGGGTTCGTCAAGTCGATAAATCCGGGGTTGGTGAAAAGCCTCCGGGACCCGGTGTCGCGACCGGCCGGTTTTCTGTGGCTTGCCGCCACCCTGCTCCTTATCGCTGCAGCAGCTATGTACATCATTGGTGCCGGTGCATGGTGGGCTCCGGCACTCCCGGCGATCCTGCTTTCACAGGCACTTATCACCGGCCACTGGAAAGAGGCGCGCTACGGCACCATTGCCAATGCCATCCTGGCCATCGCAGTGGCGGTGGCCATGCTTAACCTGCTGCCCTCCTCGTACCCGAACCGGTATGAAAAGGCAGTGGCTGAAAGGCTTACATCGTACCGTACCACCGGCCTTTTAACGGAAACCGACATTGCCGGGCTTCCGGGGCCGGTCAGGGAGTACCTCCGCTTCACAGGATCGGTCGGGAAACCAAAAGTGCATGCGTTCAGGGCCGCATTTACCGGCAGCATGCGCCAGGATCCAAACGGCGGCTGGATGGCCATCCGTTCGCAGCAGTATAACTTCACGGACGACCCGGCCAGGTTCTTCTATATCGGCTCCAGCATGTTCGGGGTCCCCTTCGACGGGTTCCATCATTACGCCAATGGCGCGGCCGTGATGCTGATCCGTCTGGCCAACATCCTGAAGGTGGTGGATGCAAAGGGCCCGGAGATGAACCAGGGGGAGACAGTTACCGTATTCAACGACATGTGTCTTCTCGCACCAGCCACCCTCATCGACCCAAGGATCACCTGGCGGACCCTGAACGACACGATGGTGATCGCCGCGTTCACCAACCGCGGGATCACCGTTTCGGCCACGCTGATCTTCAACCAGGCCGGCGCACTGGTCAACTTTATCTCGCGCGACCGTTTCCTGTCGACCGACGGGAACAGCTACCTGAACTACCCGTGGTCAACACCGGTCATGCATTACAAGGAGATGGACGGCCGCCGCGTACCCGCTTACGGCGAGGCGATCTGGCACACCCCCGAAGGCTCCTTCTCCTATGCCCGTTTTAACATCCAGTCGGTGGAATATAACCCGGTGAAGTTCAGCTTCAATGAAGGCCCGGATAAAAATTGAAAATGGAAAATGGAAAACGGAAAATGGAAAATGGAAAATTGAAAACGTAAAATGGAAAACGGAAAACGGAAAACGGAATATGAAACTGCCCACTGCCCACGGTCCACGGTCTACGGTCTACTGCCCACGGTCCACGATTCACGACCTATTGCCTTATTTTGACTTTTGACTTTTCAGTTTGCTTTTTGACTTCTCATTTTGAATTTTGACTTCTCATTTTGAATTTTGACTTTTCATTTTGAATTTTGACTTTTCATTTTGAATTTTGACTTTTCATTTTGAATTTTGACTTTTCAGTTTGCTTTTTGACTTTTCATTTTGCCTTTTGACTTTTCATTTTGAACTTTGAATTTTGAATTTTGAATTTTGAACTTTGAACTTTGAATTATATCCACAACATGCCCCCTCCCGCTTCTCTCCTCCGTCGCGGCTTTGCCCTGGTTCTCGACACCCTGCTGTTCTGCCTCGTATTCTTCCCCGTGACCTACCTGGTCAAAGGAGTCTGGCTGATGACCCCAGAAGATCACCTTTGGATCATCTTCGACCCGATCTGCGGCGTTTTCCTGGTCATCATCATCCTGTACTACGTGCTCCTGGAAGGATCCTGGGGGCGTACCGCCGGGAAGTGGTTGCTGGGGATGCAGATCGTAAACCCTGACGGCTCTCCCATCACCCTTCGCCAGAGTGTGATCCGCAACCTGGGAAGGATGATCGACGGCCTTCCGGTCCTCAACATCGTCGGGATCGTCTCCATCCTTCGGTCCCCGCAAAACCAGCGGGTGGGCGATAAACTTGCCAGGACGATGGTGGTGCGCACGAAACATTGACCATCCGGCCCGTCGGTCGCGGCCAGCAAAATCATGACGCAGATCCGGAACGGCTTCCGGTTTACTGCGCAGGAACACTGCATCTGAATGAAAATGCAAGTTTTTTCCATTTTGATGCAGTCATACCGGGACAGGCATAAGCACCTATCTTGCAACCTGTTCCGATTCGGTATATGGCAACATACCGGCCGGTCCCCGGCAAATCATCCCCGAAGTTTACCGGATACCATTCCCTAACCGGAATTTTCTGATCTTTGACCGGTAAAAACATTCCTATGCGCCATCATTCAACCGGGAGGATCAAAGGGTTCACAGCCCTCCTTATCCTCTTCATTCATGCCGGCCTGTTTGCACAAACCGCTGGCAATCAACCAGGCAAATTCTCATTTACCTTCATGACCGACATCCACCTTACTCCGACACGAAATGCCGTGGCCGGTTTCCGGCAGGCCATCGATTCGGTTAACGCCCTGAAGCCCGATTTCGTGATCACCGGGGGCGACCTGATCATGGATGCACTCGAACAGAACTATGTGCAGGCCGATTCCCTGTACCGGTTGTATGCCGGGTCGCTGGAGCGGTTCGACATGCCGGTCCACAACACCCTGGGGAACCACGAGATCTTCGGGATCATCACCAAAGGCGCCGTTGATCCAGGTCATCCGGAGTACGGTGAAAAGATGTTTGAAAAAAGGCTGGGCAAATCGTATTACGCGTTTGAACATAAGGGATGGAAGTTTTTCATCCTGAATTCCGTCGAGGATTCGAAGAAGAATGGCTACATCGGCTGGATCGATGCGGAGCAGGTGGATTGGATCAGGAAGGAGCTGAAACATACGGGTGCGGCGGTCCCCCTGGTGATCAGCACCCACATTCCGCTGCTTACGGCCAGCACACAGTATTACGAGGGAAGCACGAAGGCAAGCGATTCAGGCACGGTGGTGGTGAACGCCCGGAAGGTACTCGACCTGTTCAGGGACCACAACCTGAAACTGGTGCTCCAGGGCCACCTGCACCTGGTCGAGGACATTTACATCGACGGCATTCATTTCATTACCGGCGGGGCGGTCTCAGCTGCCTGGTGGGGAGGGCCTTACCGCGGCTGCGAAGAGGGTTTCGTATGGGTGAATGCCGACGGTGAAGAGATATCGTGGAGGTACGTCGATTACGGCTGGAAGGCCCGGTGACTGGCTTATCCTGCACCTGAACGAACATGCAAGGAATATTCCGCTCAACCGCACACACCCCTGGAGGAGCAACCCCGGGATTCGTTCCATATTGTTCCTGTCCGGCTTAAAACCAACCCCATGACCACGGTTACACGCCCCACCCTGCTGCTCGACGAAGTGAAATGCAGGGCCAACATCGCCCGGATGGCCGATAAGGCCGCCCGCAACGGACTGACGTTCCGCCCGCACTTCAAGACCCACCAGTCGGCTGAAATCGGGGAATGGTTCAGGAAAGCCGGGGTGACCCTCATCACGGTCTCCTCGGTCAGGATGGCCATGGCTTTTGCAGGAGCCGGCTGGAACGACATCACCATTGCCTTCCCGGCGAATCTCCACGAGATGGCTGATATCAACCGGCTCGCGGCAGGCACCAGGCTCCACCTGCTGGTCGAATCGGCCGATGCGGTCCAGGCCCTCGGGCAGGCGCTCACCTCGCCTGTCGGCATCTTCGTCAAGATCGACACAGGGTATCACCGCACCGGGATCGAAGCCTCCGACACGGGCCTGGTCGACCGGGTGCTCGGTGAACTGGAAGGAAGCCGCAACATGCGGTTTTCCGGCTTCCTGACCCATGCCGGGCACACCTACAAGGCATCGTCGCCCGGTGAGGTGGTGGCCATCCACCGCGCCAGCACCCGTCTCATGGCGATGCTCAGGGACCGGTATGTAAGCCGTTTCCCGGAACTCATCATCTCAGCGGGCGATACACCGTCGTGCAGCCTCGCCGATGATTTCGACGGGGTGAATGAGATCAGGCCGGGTAATTTCGTCTTTTACGACCTGATGCAATACCTGGCCGGGTCGTGCACCCCCGACCAGGTAGCCGTGGCCATGGCCTGCCCGGTGGTCGCGGTTCACCCCATGCGCGATGAAGCCGTGATCTACGGGGGATCGGTCCATTTTTCGAAAGAACAGGTGGCGCACCCGCTCCATGGGACGATTTTCGGGTTGGTCACGCGCCTGTTCCGGAACGGTAGTGACATTTTGGTGCAGCAAGCATCCGGGCCGCTGGCCGCTGGGGAGGCAGATCCCGCAGTGTCCGATGGTTTCAGTTTCGCGTGCGACGCTGCGAATGACATTTCGTGGAGTGCCGGCGGCACCGGCAGTGAGCTGGGTTACCTGTCGGCACTGTCGCAGGAGCATGGCATCGTGAAAATGCTGCCGGCCTTTAAAAACCGGGTCCGGCCCGGCGACTGGCTCCTCGTCACGCCGGTACACTCCTGCCTGGCTGCCGCCTGCATGGGCGAATACCTGACCACCGGGGGCAAAACAGTGTTACAAATCCGGTGAACGGTCCTTGACTTCTTACCGGAATTCCATTATTTTTACACAAAAAAAAACAAAACCCATGAAACGCTATTCAACCCTTCTATTACCAGCCGGCCTGGCAGTGCTGGTTTTGTTAATGACTGCCTTTGACGGCGGGAACTTTAAAAATTCAAGCGGGGCACCGGCCGGGTACACCAACTCACCCGCCGACGGTCAGAACTGCACCCATTGCATGGGAGGAACAGCCGAACAGGTTATCGGCTTTATCACCTCCGACATCCCCGCAACGGGCTATGTGCCAGGCACAACTTACACCTTTACCATCACCGTAACAGGTACCGGCAAGAAAGGCTTTGAGGTTTCGCCTCAGGATATTTCGGGCAACCTCCTGGGAACCCTGGTGGCTGGGTCCGGCAATAAACTGGTGGGCCAGGGCCGCTATGTGACGCATTCTTCGGCCTCCAGTTCAACTTCCGCCACCTGGAATTTCCAGTGGAAGGCACCCGGCGAAGGCGAAGGCGACATCACCTTTTACGGGGCTTTTGCCGTTGGAAAACTGAACACGAAACTGGAGACCTACACCGTGAGCCAGAGCACCCTGGGAATGGCCGGGAACGAAGCCCTGCGGTTCAGGGTCTTCCCGAATCCCGCCGCCGACCGGATCACCGTTTCCAGCACCCTGGCCCATGAAGCCATGACAAGAATGGAGGTCATGAACCTGGCCGGCGAAACCGTCGGGGTCCTGGCCGAAGAAGCCATCCCGGCGGGAACATTCTCGAGGGATTTCCGGCTTTGCCTGCCCCCGGGGATCTATTTCCTGACCCTGACCCAGGGGAATGCACGGCTCACCCAGCGGTTTGTAAAACTATAGGTTGAGGGGATAAAAAATGAATGAGTGAATGAGTGAATGAGTGAATGAGTGAATTTGTGATTGGCTGGTAGGGTGAATCATAACAGGTTTTCTTTTCACTGGTTTTTCCGGTCACCCTTCACCCGTCACCCGTTCACCTGTCACCATTTTCATACCACCCCGTCGGGGTCCCCTCACCCCGTCGGGGTTGGGACGGATGATTATCCGTCCCTACAATCCCACCATCCGTCCCGAGGTCACCC
>CAYYPH010000075.1:5832-9351 GCA_964473485.1 uncultured Prolixibacteraceae bacterium
CACCCCGTCGGGGTCCCCTCACCCCGTCGGGGTCCCCCCACCCCGTCGGGGTCCCGTCACGGTCACCCGTCACCTATCAGATCCCCTTCCGCCTGACGGGCATGGTCATGCACCGCGCCCCTCCCCCGCCCCGCGCCAGTTCGCTGCCTTCGATGGTGATCACGCAACGCTGGTAACTGTTGATATCGGTGTGGCATTTGGTGACGGATTTGGCCCGGATGATCTCGAAGCCGTGTTTTGAAAGCTCATCCAGCGTGTTGTGGTTCCGGCCGTACCCGATCACCTTGCCGGGTGCGATGGCGAAAAAATTGGCCCCGGAGTGCCACTGTTCCCGCTCCTGGCTCCACGAATCGGCAGTGCCCCCGCAGATCACCGGTTCAAGGTCAAAGCCCAGCCCTTTCAGTGCCTTCAGCAGGTTCTCCTCGTTAAAGATCCGGGCCACCCGGCCCTGCTCAACCACGATGTGCACCGTCTGGAGCCGCGTGGGCTTCAGTATCACCGATTCATAAACCATGCATTTATCGCGGTCAAGGAACGTGAATACCATGTCGAGGTGAATGAACGACTCCGGTTTCAGCGGCAGTTCCTGCACGATGATGTGTTTCGTAAGCCGCTCCTGCCTGCAGTATTCAAGCATGAAATCGATCCCCTGCGAGGTCGTCCGGGCGCCGGTTCCGACGAGCAGCACATCTTCGCGGGCCACGATCACATCGCCGCCCTCGAGGGTGATCCCCGGCAGGTCGGGGCGGTCGGCAGGATTGACCGTGGCTGCGCCAAAATCGGGGTGATACCGGAAAATGGCATCCATGATGATCGATTCGCGCTCGCGCACCACGCTGGCCATCTTCGCAATCAGCACCTTGTTCGACAGGCAGACGGCCGGGTCGCGCGCAAAGAAAAGATTGTGCAGCGGCATCAGCTCGTAGCGGCTCCTGCTCAGGTAGCGCGTCAGGTTGTCCTTGACCATCGGCACTCCCTCGATGAGCACCCCCGCCAGCTCCTTCGGCTGCATGCCCAGCAGCATGTCGCGCAACCCCTCCTTGCTCTCATTCCGGCAGATCCTGCCGGTCAGCTCCTCCCTTACCGGCGCCTGCTCAAGGATATCGGCCAGGAGGTCCCTCACCTCGTACGTCGTGGTCACTTTTGACAGCACGCCCTGCAGCTGGCTGTATTCCGACAACCCGATGTTCAGGTTGAGTATGTCGCTGTAAAGCGCCCGTTCGGCATTCTCGGGCGTCATGTTCTCGACTTCCGCTCCCGGCGTGTGAAGGATCACCGCTTCCAGTTCACCGATCTCGGAACGGACATCCACGTTGAATTTTCCTGGCATATTTTCATTTTTCGCGAAGGTAAAGACAAAAAAACTAACATCAGTGATGAACCACACCACCGTTTTTAAAACATGTACCTTTGCCAAAAAAAAACATTCACTCATTCACTCAATCACTCATTCACTCATTATAAATGGAACCCTCCTCCCGGAAAATCTCGCTCGACGGCCTCCGAAAGTTGTTCCGGTTGTACCGTTATATCAGCCCGTACCGCTTCGAGTATGCGCTCGGCATGTTTTTCCTGCTCGGGTCGAGCGCTGCGAGCCTGGCGTTCCCGAAACTGCTCGGGCAGCTGGTCGACAGCGGGAACCAGGGAAACCTGGCAACGGATGTCAACCGGATCGCCCTGGTACTGGCCGTGGTGCTCATCCTGCAGGCCCTCTTTTCCTATTTCAGGATCTACATCTTTGTCAATGTGGCGGAAAAAACCCTCGCCGACCTGAGGCAGAGCGCATTCAACCACCTGGTCAGGCTGCCCATGCGGTTTTTCATGCACCGCCGCGTCGGGGAGCTCACCAGCCGGATCTCTGCCGACATCACCCTGCTCCAGGATGCGCTGACCACCACCCTGGCCGAATTCCTGCGGCAGATCATCGTGATCGTGGGCGGCATCACCCTGATGGTGGCCACCTCCTACAAACTCACCCTCTTCATGCTGGCCATCGTGCCGGTGATCATGGTCCTTACCGTGTTCTTCGGCCGCTATATCCGAAAGCTCAGCAAACGGGCCCAGGCCCAGGTGGCCGATTCCAACACCATCGTCGAGGAGACCCTGCAGGGCATCCAGGGCGTCAAGGCATTTACGAACGAGTTCTTCGAGATGGCGCGGTACAAGGTCAAGACCCTGGAGATCGCCCGTACAGGCATCAGGAACGGAAAGGCCCGCGGGGCGTTTTCATCCTTCACCATTGTCGGGCTCTTCGGGGCCATGGTAGCCGTTATCTGGCGCGGCGCGGCACTGCTCTCCACCGGCGAACTGGCTACCGGCGAGCTCTTCTCGTTCGTCATCTACTCCATGTTCATCGGCGGCACCATTGGCGGCATGGCCGATGTCTTTGCCCGGGTGCAGAAGTTCATTGGGGCCACCGAGGACCTGCTGGAGATCTTCAATGAACCGGTGGAGCCGGTGGCGGACATCGACGAGATCTCCCCCGGGGAGGCGATCCGGGGCCGGATCACCGTCGACCAGGTCAGCTTTGCCTATCCATCACGGCCGGAGATGCAGGTACTCACCGGCATCACCCTGGAAATAAAACCCGACACCCTGGTGGCGCTGGTCGGGCCCAGCGGGGCGGGAAAATCGACCTTCGTGTCGCTCCTGCTGAGGCTGTGGGACCCGGTTTCAGGCCGCATCCTTTTCGACGGCAGGGACCACCGGGAGATCCCGCTGACCGCGCTGCGGAGCCAGATGGCTGTCGTTCCGCAGGACATCTTTCTTTTCGGGGGCACGATCCGCGAGAACATCGCCTACGGCCGGACCGGCGCCAGGGAAGAGCAGATCATCGGTGCCGCCAGGCAAGCCAACGCCTGGGAGTTTATCGCGCAATTCCCCGACGGCCTCGATACGGTGGTTGGCGAACGGGGCACGCAGCTGTCGGGCGGTCAGCGCCAGCGCATCGCCATTGCCAGGGCCGTACTGAAAGATCCCAGGATCCTGATCCTCGACGAAGCCACCTCGTCGCTCGATTCCGAATCGGAGCGGCTCGTCCAGGATGCCCTCGAAAAGCTGATGAAAGGACGCACCTCGATCGTCATCGCCCACCGCCTCTCCACCATCCGCAAGGCCGACCACATCATCGTGCTCGATGCCGGGAAGGTGGTGGAACAGGGCACCCACGAAGGGCTGATGCAGGTCGAAGGCGGGCTCTACCGCAACCTCAGCCATCTGCAGCATCGGGATACGTGACGCGTGACAGGTGACGCGTGACAGGAAAAGGATTTATTGATTGACTGATTGAGTGAATGAGTGATTGAGTGAATGAGTGAATTTTTACCCTAATACCCAATTCCCATTGCCTAATGCCTGATTTTGAACCGGAGCGAAGCGGAGCTCGGCGGAGCCAATTTTGAATTTTGAATTTTCTTCCTTCTCCCCTCTCCCACTGCCTACGGCCCACGGCCCACGGCTTGGGTGGACCCCGACGGGGTGGTGGGACCCCGACGGGGTGGTGGGACCCCGACGGGGTGG
>CAYYPH010000076.1:0-9005 GCA_964473485.1 uncultured Prolixibacteraceae bacterium
ACCCCGTCGGGGTGGTCATGTGGGGGGTGCCATGGTAAGATCTTCCGGGGTCAGGAGGAGGTACCCGGCGATGGTGGTGCCGGTGATGGAATGGATGGTGATGATGTAAGGTACGATCTCACCGGACAGGAAGAGGGTCAGTTCATCGTTGGCCAGGTTGAAAGTGGCTGATGCCATCGATTGATTGGTTTGGTTTTCGTGGATTTTCATTGGAGCCTCCGCTTTTGGTAAGTGAATGGATGAATTGATTAAAATTGAAATCTTAGGCCACTCAAAGCGGAGTAAATTTTAATACGCAAGGCTGCCGGTCATTTTTTTACCCCCAAAAAACAGCATGCAAAAAAATGACGGCACCCGGAGGGCCCGGCCTTGCGGATTATAAATTTACGAAGCTATCTTTGAATAAGATTTCAATTTAAATCGACCGGGATCTGGGGTGAATTTCCCATGAAAAGGTTATCTCCAATGTGGGCGATTTCAACTTTGCTGAGTTTCTCGAGGATTTCGCTCAGGACGGATGCCTGGTATGCATCTTCTGAGGATTGAATACCTGTTGATCTTTGATTTAAATAGCGCAGCTGCTCCATCAGAAGAAACGTCAGAAACACACAGTCGAAAGCTGAAAGTTTCTAAATGATGTGGGAGACCAAAGTGTATTTGCGTTGACCTAAAGGACAAAATGCTATTTTTGTTAAACAGTACCGTAAATTAATCGTGATTTTTAAATAAACACGAAGCTACATCATGGAAAAATCGAAGTTTGATAAGCTAACAGACCAGTTTGGAGCTTATGGAAGCTGGGCTTTGTGGGAGCACAAAAGATCTAGAGAATTTGAGAAATCAACAAAAATCATATATGACAATGTAGATGTGCTAAATGTGAATAATGTTATAATTGGATTGAATATTTCACAGCAAGTCGGTATTTGGGAGAATTTTCGAGGTGGAAAACATGATAGGAAGTTAAAATACGCATTTAATGACACAGAAATCAGGGGATCTTATATGACAGATTTATTTAAAATAGAGATGATTAGATCTTCAGATCTTAAAAGGTATATTTGCGAGCAACGTGACGTTTTAATTACAAATATAAAATGCTTTAAACATGAAATGGAAAGCATAGAGATCAAAACAAAAACCCGCTTTGTTTTATTATTTAGTGAGACGAGTTTTTTTGGAAACCTCTTCAAAGGTTCTTTTAAATGCTACTTTAAAGAAAATCCATTTGTTTTTCATCAACACTATGCATGTAGAGGAACAGATAAGGACTGGGTAGAAAGCATATGGAAAAAGTTAGAAATTAAGGCAAATTTTGAAGAGACATTAAGCAAATATGAATAAAACCAACTAAAACACTTACCAATGGGAAGAGAAATATCAATTTTTTCAGACTATCATCAAAGAGAAAACTCCTTGACAAATTTCTGCGGTTTAATGATGAAATTGATTTATGAAGAATCACCAAGGAATTTTGAGGAACTTTTAGCAACTCTATTAAAGACGGATGCCAATATTATTGTAGGACCGACATTTACGCAACAAACTAAAGCCATTAGGAGTATACCAGACTTGGTCATTACACAAAAATCGTTTTCAGTTTTTTTCGAAACAAAGTTGACGGATTGGTACAAGGATGATCAAATATACCGACATATTAATGGTTTTAATCAGGCTACAGACGATAAAATTCTTTTTTTATTATCCAACTTTGAGGATGATGACTTGTATAAGAAATTTGAGAAGCATATAAAGAGGGCTAAAAAGCTGAATATTATTCTACAACCTTTGACATTTGAAGATTTTGTTGGTTCGCTTGAGCTTGTTTGTAATTCAGAGTATTTGAAAAATTTACTAGATGAATTCAAGTATTATCTTGATAGTAATGAACATCTTCCAAAGTGGAAATATTTACTTGATGTTGTAAGTTGTTCAGGAACACTTGACGAAATAAAAGAAGGTGTTTATATGTGCCCAGATACAGGGGGGGCTTATAGCCATAGGCGAGCGAAATATTTTGGACCATATTATTCAAAAAAAGTAGCAGAGATTTATGAGATAAATGCAATTGTTGTGATTGACAAGAACTTAGGAGGTGCGAAAATAAAATGGAAAAACAAAGATATTGCCGACGACGATTTGTTTGAACAAGCAAAGACAAAACTGAAAAAATGGAATTGGAGGATTGAAGAGAATAAGTCAGTACCATTGCAAGTTTTTCTTCTTGACAATAAGCAAGAGACAAACTTTAAAAAAGAAACAAGTGGCGGTATGTTGCAATCAAAAAAATACTTTTGGGATATTGCAATTGGTTGCAATAATTCTGCAGATCTTGCGAGAAAATTAGAAAATAAAATTTGGGGGGATTTCGAATAGATACAATACAAAAGAACTAAAGAACATTATGTAACCCGAGGTTATTTATATGAAACTTCTATATGCAATTAAAGAAAACGGTTATCTGTAGAAAGAGATTTAAAAGTAGCTATCTGTATTATTGAGCAGTTATCTGGGGCCGGTTTGCCATGGAATGTAATCAAGGTAGAATTCATCCACTGCAATATTTTCATCAAGTCCAAAGGCAAGGGCGAATTCCTTACAGATGTACCCACCCATTTCAAGATCACTGTCGCGGTACCTGGGAGAGGTTATGCCAAATGCGCGGAAAAGAAGATCCGGTCCGGCATCGGGATTATCATCTTCAACCAAGCATTCATGGAACTCTGCCATGGCATCCTGTAACTTGAAAAAGGTGCCGGCACTGGCAAACAGCAAATTCGGATCCATGCCCGTGAACGACCGGTAGGCCTCTACTGCTGAGAGGATGGCCCACTGGTACTGATCATAATCAGTAAAATGAAACGTTGTTTTTTTTACCATAATACGTAGGTGTAATGGATGGCAGTGCTTTTGATGATTCAGCGCCTGGCTAACCGTTTTATACTTTCAATACCTTGTTGTAAAGCACCACCATCTGGGCATAACCGGTCACCTGGTGACTGAAGGTGATACGGTCGATGATGCATTCGTCGGTTATAAGGGCTATTGACTGGTGGAGTGGGTGAAAGTGAAACATGCGCAGCAGCCGGTAAAAACCTGCAATACCCAGCCCTTCAAATGGATCATCGCGGGAACGGCCATGATGACGGAGGATCTGGCTGCACCCGGCCTGCAGCAGGGTCACGATACTGGCCGGAAGTCTTTTCCCTGGCTGGTGGAAGGCATCCCGGTCGGCGTATTCGCCGGGCCCGATCTCGAGGAAAATACCGGCTTTCGACTCGATGTAGGCATAGGTTGCCTCGTTCATGGCTTCGGGGACCTGGATGTTTATTGAAACGGACTTTTTCATGGTGTTGATCTTTCGTGCCATTATTTGGTAAAACCGATTGGTTTCAGGTAAGGATTTAGGCGCTCTTCGCGGCAATATTCCTGCAATTCGGCCAATCCGGGGGTCCATTTGCAGAGCACCTGCTTCATTACACACTTGCGGGCCACGTTGTCAATCTGCCCGCCACTGAGCTCGAACATCTCAGAGAGCGAACGGATATGGTTTTCGTCTAAACCGGGGAACCTCTCCCTCCAGATCTGATACCTTGCGCTGGGCGATGGTTTTTCGAAGCAGATCTTGTAGAGGAACCGGCGCTCAAAGGCCTGGTCAAGATTGCCAACCATGTTGGTGGTGGCAATCAGGATGCCCCTGAGGTCTTCCATTTCCTGGAGGATGATATTTTGAATGGCATGTTCGGTCTGATCAACCGAGAACTGGTGGCGTTCCTTTCTCATTCCGAAAATTCCATCCGCTTCATTAAACAATAAAATCGGCGTGATCTCTTTCATCTCGACCAGATTGCGGTATTTATCAAATACCTGCTTGATCAGTTTCTCCGAATCGCCATACCATTTGGACTTGGTATTGCTGATGATCACCTGGTGAATGTCACGACCGGTAAAACGCGCAATCTGGTATACAGATTCTGTTTTGCCTGTGCCCGGTGCACCATAGAGGAGGATGGACAACCCGGCAGGCATTTTTTTCTCCTCCAGCCGCAGAACAAGTTGTTTGTGGTTTTCGGGCAGAAGCATCTCGCGAAGGAATAGAAGCTGTTCATGTACGTTCGCGTCGAAGAATAGTTGTTTGTCGGGAATGCCGTGGTGATCAATGATATCCGGTTTCTTTTTTACATCTTTCAGCGTAATCAGATTTTTTTCATCGGCAAACAATGTATCGATGCAGTTTTCTGTCATTGCAATTTCACGATCGGTGCTGAAAATACTTTCTTCAAGCGTAACCAGTTCTTTTTTCTGAAGTTCATGTTGCCCGTGCAGTATAAACTTTCGAATCCTTATCTGGTCTTCGATTTCGGGAAAGATGTTTTTTAACAAGCCTGGCAGATTGACTCTCTCCTCATTCATGATAAAACCACTGCACAGATAAATCAGCATGTATAGTGATTCAGGTTCAAGCGCAAGTCTGTTTAGTTTCCTGACAAATGGAAGATGTTCGTTGTCGTTCATCATTGACCTGATTTCATATTCCATTTCCTTGTAACCAATCATACCGTTCTCACGGTTGTTGATGATCGTTAAAAAGGTTTTTATCAATGCAAACATGCTGCTGACCTTCGCTTCCTTTCTTGTCAGTTCCTCGCCATGCAGGATGGGGTCGAAGAGTTCGGGAATGACATGGTATTTCCAGGCCTGCGGGAACAAGCTGCGGAGCCTTGAACCATCCACAGGCTCCTTTCGGATCAATCGTAAATTTATCAATTCATCAAAATCGTGGATCCTTGCCCCAAGGTTCAACGGGTTGCATTTCATTACAGTTGAAATTTTTTCAAGATCAACATTGCAACGAACGAAATTCATCGTAAAGATGAGTGAGAAGATAGTTGCCTGCACTTCACTGCATTTTAAATATTGTGCTACAATCCTGATACTTTCCGGAGCCTGCACCAGTAAAGTCTCAATTGAGCCCACCTCCTCGCTGGCGTTGTAGATCGCTTGAATATGCTGGACAATCGTTTGTGGTTTTAACAGTGGTGTTTGCTTTTTAATGCTGTTGGTTTTTTTTAACCCACATTTTCTTTGACTTATCATGGAATATAGATTATGACCCTGCAAAAATGTACCGGGAAACCGCACTGTACCTGCACCGATAAAAATTTACTGATTTTTTTTGAGAATGCAGATACAATGCGCCTTTCCAAATGATTTTTGCAAAAAAAAAAGCAACGTATGGAACCAAAAAGGACCCGGAAAACCCAGCCGGAGAGCATTCTGAGCAATATTGAAGCGATTGCCAACCTGGCCAAAGAATCTAAATTTTCAAATGACTATTTAAGAAAGACCAAGCGATATACCCATGTTTTGACCGGCTATTTTGAATGCAATGAGATGCAGGCCATCTTATTTTCAATCGTATGCAATCTCAATTTACACAATAGTACTGTTGACATTGAGGATATATCGAATTACCTGGATTGCCCTCCGATTATCATGCTGAAATACATGAAAGAGCTGGAAGGGCTGTGTAAAATGAAGTTACTGCGACGTGAATATGATGAAAACCGCGCCCGGAGGAGAAGAAAATCGGAACTGAACCAGATCAGATTCACGATAAACAGCGGAGTGCTGGCGGCCATTCTGAATAATGAAAAATTCAAGCCCCACGAATCCGAGAACCTCGATGTTTATGAATTGCTTGAAACCGTCAAGGGATTTATGGATGAACGGGATAATGGATATCTGACCTTCGATGAAATGTCGAATGAGATTAAACTTTGCCTGGCCGATAATGAGAAACAGGCATGGATCAGGGAGTTAAACAACTTTAAACTGGATGATCAGGAACTTTTTCTGTTTCTTTTAGTGTGTTACGAATTCACTACCGGAAGTGATCCGGTTGACTTAGCGGACGCCGTGAAATTACTGTTTCCGAATTTGCGACAGCAACTATTTATTCGAAGGGAAATATTAAGTGGAACGAGCGATCTCATTAAAAATGATCTGGCTGCTTTAGATGATGGGATGTTCAAGAGCGACAAGATAATCAAGCTGACCGACCGAAGTATTGATCTTATTATACAGGATGACCGGAATTTGTTTGTACGAAGTAAAGAGAAGAAGAAGCCGGATATCATACTAGCGCAGGAAATCATCGACAAACGACTCTATTTCGGTCAAACCGAGGAACAACAGCTCAATTTTCTCACAGATATCCTGATGCCGGATAATTTTATACAACTCACGACCCGATTGGGTGAAGCTGGGATGAAAAAGGGCATTGCCGTTCTTTTTTATGGACCTCCGGGTACCGGCAAGACCGAATCGGTTTACCAGATAGCCCGTAAAACGGGCCGTGACATTAAGATGGTGGTAATCAGTGAAACCAAGAGCATGTGGTTTGGAGAATCGGAGAAACTGATCAAAAATATCTTTGACAAATACCGCCGCATTGTTGATAAATCGAAGGAGATACCGATTTTGCTGTTCAACGAAGCCGATGGCATATTCAGTACCCGGAAGCAGTTGGGAAATTCGCCGGTCGATCAAACGGAGAACGCCATCCAGAACGTCATCCTGCAGGAGATGGAAGATCTTCATGGAATACTCATTGCCACCACCAACCTGACCCAAAACCTTGACAAAGCATTTGAACGACGTTTCCTGTATAAGATCAAATTTGAGAAACCGGCTACCGAAGCCAAATGGCACATATGGAAAGATAAAATTCCCGACCTTGCAGAATCGGAGGCCATGATTCTTGCCCAGGGGTATGACCTGTCGGGTGGCCAGATTGACAACATTGCCCGGAAATATCTGATGAAGCATGTTCTGTATGGTTGTAATCCTGATCTTCAGGAATTAGAGGAATATTGCAGGGAGGAAGGGATTGAGAGGGGGAATTACAGCCGGATCGGGTTTGTTAAATAAATCATCTAAATCATAAACAAACGTCAATCGTTTATTCTGTTAAATAACGAATCAGTATCTTTAGCGTCTTTAACCATGTTTCATTCTTTATTACTTAGAGATGCCCTTAAACAAAGAAGCCCTGATCCGTTACCGGGTGATCAACCGGTGCCTGGTAGATTACAAATATGTTTCGAAGAAACGACTGATGGAAGCCTGTTGCGATGCCTTAGATCATGAAATCGGGGAGAGAACCCTGGAACAGGATATCTATGAAATGAAATACGACCGACACCTGGGTTACGAAGCCCCGATCGAATTCAGCCGGGAGCATGGCGGTTATTTCTACACCGACAGCGACTACACGATCGACAGCATACCGATCAACGAAGATGAACTGAAAGCGCTTGCTTTTGCCGCGACCATGCTCGATCAATACAAACATGTAGGCATATTCAGTACCTTTTCGGGCGCCGTACAGAAGATCGTGGATGCAGTGAACATACGAAGGATTTTGAACGAAGAGTCCATTTATCCGTTTGTGGAATTCGAGACAGCACCTGTGATAAAGGGCGGTGAGCATCTGCCTGTTTTGCTTGGATACATCAAGGAACGCAGGGTGATATCGTTTCTTTATCAGCGGTTCGGCACCGCCAAACCCCATCGGCATATCCTGCACCCCTATCATTTGAAGGAGTACCGGAACCGCTGGTACCTGGTTGGATTCCATCATGAATTGAAGGCCATACGCACCTATGGGCTGGACCGTATCGTGGAGATCAGGGAGGAGCGACTTCTTGATTTCATGGATACCAATTTTAATCCGGCCGACTTCTTCCAATCGACTGTTGGAATCAGCCGGCCGAACGAGGAACCAACGCATCTGGTACTCAAATTTTCGGCCATCCAGGGCAAGTATGTGCTCGCACAACCCATTCATGAGTCGCAGGAGATTGTCGAAGAAACCCCGGATCACATCACCATTAGCCTGGATGTGACTCCGACGTTTGAGTTATTTGCCCTGATCCTGGGTTGGGGCGCGGAGGTGGAGGTGCTGGAGCCGGGAGAGATGCGGGAAAAATTGAGAATGATTCTGAAAAAGGCAATACAAAAATACAGGTAACCACAACTTTGTCAACATACAATTGAAATCAAATGTTTGAAAAAATGCCCGGAAGTCTTACACGTAATGACCGCAAGTTCATTGCGGGATGAGGTATTAATTTTACTGGCAACAGTAAAAAGTAACTATGACCAGATTTCATGATTTTGTAAGATTTATTGACGGGCTTGAGGATCAGGTGATCTTGCTGGCCGGTAAAAGGAGTGTCGATCAGAAGGACGAAGAGCAGCTCGAAGCCCTGGGCGAGTTATTGTGCAAATGGTTGCCTGACTGCAGGTTCAGGTCGGGTAATGCCAACGGGGCGGATGAGTTTTTTATCAGGGGTGTTTGCAGGGTTGATCCGGAGTGCGTGGAATTGGTGCTGCCATACCGGGAACATGGAAAGAGCAGGAAGAAAGATCTTTATTCGCTGGCGATCGACGACCTTGATTTTGCGGCGGAGCCAGAGGTGATCTACCAGACCAGGGACATGGCCGGAGAGAAGCTGATCGACGACTACCTTGCGGGTATCAGGAACCGGTTCACAATCCGTGCATCCTATCTCATAAGGGATCACATCATGGTTATTGGATCGGGGATGCACGGCTTGAAAAAGGCGAGTTTCGCCATCTTTTATGACGATCTGCAACAACCCGGTAAGGGTGGAACCGGCTACACGATGCGTTGCTGCGATCGGAACCAGGTTCCATACCTTGATCAGCGGACATGGATGAACTGGCTGGAGGAGGCCAGGCAATAACGATCACTTCACATGTTTAAGTCTGGCATCGACGCGTTTACAAATCTTCCAGATATCGGCGTCCAGCTCATCAACAAGGTCGCGGCATTTTTTCATTAACAGGTCAAGTCGTTTACTTTCCTTTTTGGAGAATAAAGGAGATTCATTCCCGTTTTCGTCGATATGGACGAAATCCCTGTAAACGGTAAATAACAATGCAAGTTTTCGGTAAACAAGAATGCACGATTTCGG
>CAYYPH010000077.1:0-8620 GCA_964473485.1 uncultured Prolixibacteraceae bacterium
GGTACCGCGGTGACCTTCACCGCCACCCCGACCAATGGGGGACCTTCACCTGCGTACCAGTGGAAGATCAATGCAGTCACTGTTCCCGGGGCGACGAATTCGACCTACAGTTATTCACCCACCAACGGTGATTATATCACCTGCGAGCTGACCTCGAATGCCACCTGCATTACTGGGAACCCGGCCACCTCGAACGCCATCCTGATGTCGGTGATTCCAAAACAGCCGGTCAGCGTATCCATCGGGGCATCCGCCAACCCGGTTTGCGCGGGAACATCGGTGACCTTCATCGCCACTCCGACCAACGGCGGAACTTCACCGGCTTACCAGTGGAATGTGAACGGCAGCCCAGGTTCGGGAGCCACCAATTCGACCTATGCTTACACTCCGTCCGAAGGCGACCAGGTTACCTGCCTACTGACCTCCAGCCTTACCTGCGTTACAGGCAACCCGGCTAACTCAAACACCATCCTTATGACCGTGAACCAGTTGCTGCCAGTCAGCGTATCGGTCGGAGCATCCGCCAACCCGGTTTGCGCGGGAACAACGGTGACCTTCACCGCCACGCCGACCAACGGAGGCACTTCACCAGCTTACCAGTGGAAGGTGAACGGCAGCCCGGGTTCGGGAGCCACCAATTCGACCTATGCTTACACTCCGTCCGAAGGCGACCAGGTTACCTGCCTACTGACCTCCAGCCTTACCTGCGTTACAGGCAACCCGGCTAACTCAAACACCATCCTTATGACCGTGAACCAGTTGCTGCCAGTCAGCGTATCGGTCGGAGCATCCGCCAACCCGGTTTGCGCGGGAACATCGGTGACCTTCACCGCCACGCCGACCAACGGAGGCACTTCACCATCGTACCAGTGGAAGGTGAACGGAAACAGCATCTCCGGGGCCACCAACGCCACCTACGCCTACGTACCATCCAACGGCGATCAGGTAACATGTGTGCTGACCTCCAGCCTTTCCTGTGTAACCGGCAACCCTGCTACCTCGAACACAATCCTGATGACCTTGAACCCACAGCTGCCGGTCAGCGTATCTATTCTCAATGTCTACAATCCTGTTTGTGAAGGCAATTTCGCTGTTGTTGTGGCTTTTCCGACAAATCCGGGCACAGATCCATCATATCTTTGGACGGTCAATGGCCTTTCGGTCGCTGAACAGAATTCCTTCCTGAGCTACCTTCCCCAAAACAACGATGTGGTCCAGTGTGTCCTGACCTCCAGCCTGGAGTGCACAACCGGGAACCCGGCAATTTCGAACCCGGTTGAAATTACCGTTCAATCTTTACTGACGGCCGGCGTGACAATATCCTCTTCTATGAATCCTACCTGTTCGAACCACATTGTGACCTTTAACGCAACAGCAGAGAATGGCGGCCTGGCACCTGGTTTTCAGTGGAGGGTGAATGGAATTAATGTGGGCGGTAATAACCCTTTTCTAGAATATGTTCCTGTATCGGGAGACCGGATATCCTGTGTCATGACTTCCAGCCTTCCATGTCTGATGGCAAATCCTGTCATTTCCGATTCAATTACCATGATTGTTGAGCCAGTCGCCTGCGATACAAATATTACGACCACCGTTCTAAACGACGGTGACACAGAATGCTACGATGCACTTCACAGCATTACTTTCGGAGGGAACGGATCTGTTTTTCGTTTGCTTAGCGGTGCCGAGACCATTGCAATTGCTGGACAAAGGATCAGTTTAAAAGATGGAACTTCAGTGGCAAACGGAGGCAGGTTCCACGGTTACATTGCTCCCGGCGGACCATGGTGTACGACACTGGCTGTGCCACTTACATCGATCAGGCCGGTATCCCAGGTAAATGATCACAATAATGCAAGTACCCTGTTTAAGGTTTTTCCAAATCCAACCAGTGGATTATTCACGCTGACCGTGAATGGAGTTGTTTCAGGTTTCTCCCTTAAGATCTTCAATGCCGAAGGAAGAATTGTTCAGGCAGGAAAATTCCCAAGTGCCGGGTCTTATGAGATTTCGCTTAAGGGATACGCACCCGGATTATATCTTTTTATGATCAGCGTAGAAGGCAGGCATGAGTCGGGCAGGCTCGTATTGATTGATTATTGATAAAAAAGCTTGGCTTTTCCCTTTTCTTGTATTATCTTTATTGAATTATTACGGTTAATTTTCAAATTGATCTGATGAGTATTTGCTTTCGCTTTCCCGGAATTAAAAAATACATAAGCCTCAATAAATCAGTTCATTTAACCCAATGAGTATGGAACCAAACGTTACTCTTAAGGGCACGTTGCTGCCCGTAATTCACCGGATAACATTAATTACAGCTATGCTGGTGATAATCCTGTCATTAACCGCACAGGCCCAGGTTGGCATCAACACCGACGGATCTTCGCCCGACCCTTCGGCCATGCTTGATGTAAAAGCGAACAACAAAGGGCTGCTGTTTCCCCGGCTTACCTCCGCTCAACGCACTACCCTGGGATCAACAGCTGCGGCAGGGTTGGTGGTTTACGACAGCGATGCAAAAAAATTGTATTACCATGATGGCGCTGCCTGGGTGGATATTTCGATCGGAAATTTATGGAGCCGGTCAGGATCGAATACCTGGCTCACCAACACCGGCGACAACGTGGCCATTGGTACCACCACTCCCGGACTCATCGCCGGTGCAGCCCGGTACCTGACCATCTCAACACCCGGTCTTGGAGTCTCTAACCAGATCTCCAGCATCGAATTAAAGGGCAGCTCCGGTACAACTTTTCTGCCTGTCAACCGGATTGATTTCCTGTCTCAATCCCTGTCAAATGTTAATAATATAGCCAGGATTGAAAGCCGGATCACCAATTCGCAGGCCGAAGGTGAACTGCTGTTCTACACCAAGGGAACCGATCTGACAGAGCGGATGCGGATCGATGAGGATGGATATGTCGGCATCGGCAACTCCAATCCGACCGGCCCCCTGCATATAACCTCCGGTCAATCGGGATCCACCTCCTCGGTGGCTTTCGTTGAGAATACCTATTCCGGAACCGATAACTGGGTTTATGCCATCCAGGGAAGAGTTAACAACAGCGCACCGGCATCGGGGCCAGGAATCGGAGTGTTGGGCATGTCAACCAACGCCACCGGAGGAGGAGTCGGCGTTTACGGCCAGACGAATGGGGCAACGGGTGTTGCCATTAGGGGGAGTTCGCTTTCTTCGACCGGGGTTAACTATGGCATACTTGCTTCTACCAACAGCTCTGATGGATATGCAGGCTATTTTTCAGGCGGGAGAAATTACTTTTCGGGCCATGTCGGCATCGGTACCAACAGCCCGGCTCAGCCGTTGCATGTGATCGCCAACCAATCGACCACTGCTTCCTCCGTAGCCTTGGTTGAAAATTCCTATACAGGTACAAATTCCTGGGTCTATGCCATTCAGGGAAAGGTAAACAGTTCTTCCTCCTCTGGCGGTCCCGGAATTGGCGTTCTGGGAGTTTCCAGCAACTCAACCGGAGGCGGAGTCGGTCTCTTCGGACAGACCAGCGGAGCCAGTGGAACTGGTGTAAAAGCAGTGTCGCTGTCTGCAACAGGCACTAATTATGGAGTTTATGCCACCATAAGCAGCCCTGATGGCTTTGCCGGTTATTTCTCAGGAGGCAAGAACTACTTTTCCGGAAGCGTGGGCATCGGTGTGTCGTCGCCCCTTGGTAAACTGCATGTTCATGATGCCGTTAATTCGAATAACATCCTTTACATAACGCCGAAAAATACAGCCTCAGGAGATAGCGCCACCGTGTTTTTTGCTGAAGATAATGATGCCGCTTTTGGCATGTACTGGATGTACGATGGTAACGACAATCAGATGGAGTTGTGGGGGAAAAATAATACCCTTAAGTATGGGCCCCATATGCTGATCAACCGTGCCGATGGGAATATTGCTTTTGGAACTGCTTTCGCATCGGGATACAAGCTTTCGGTAGGCGGAAAGATTGCCTGTACCGAGGTGCTTGTTCAGGCTACCGCAAGCTGGCCCGACTATGTTTTTAAAGCGAACTACAACCTGATGAGCCTTGATAAGCTGGAGGAAACCATCGGGAACACAGGTCACTTGCCCGGAATGCCCTCGGCCAAAGAGGTTGAAAAAAATGGAATACAGATGGGTGAGATGCAAAGGCTGATCGTACAGAAGGTGGAGGAATTGACGCTTTATGCCATTGAACAGAACAAACTGATCAAACAGATGAAGGATGAACTGGAAGCGCTGAAAGCTGAAAATGCCTCCCTCAGAAAAAATCAGGGAAACAAATAATTCCACCATTTCTGACTTAAAAGGCTTAAACGATGAAAAAGATTATACCGCATATCCTCATATTTTTATTAATCATCCTGTTGCCGGGAGGTGGACTGTTTGCCCAGCGAAGCGTATCAGACCGCTACCTCAATGCCGGCACCGATGATTTTGGCGAGATATCCCGGCAGATGGAACAATATTTTACCAATCGCGATAAAGGAAGAGGTTCGGGTTACATCCAGTGGAAAAGATGGGAATACCTTATGGAAAGACGGCTCACGCCCGATGGCAGGGTGACCAACTGGGCCCTGCGAAACTGGGAAGCATACCATGATTATCTGGCAAGCCACCCCGATGCCGATGGCGCTTCCACCGATGCCACTAACGGACTTTGGTACTCTTTGGGTCCGACAACCTATACCCTGGGCGCCGGATGGAATGGCGGAATGGGAAGGCTGAACTGCATCGCCTTTCACCCGACACTTTCAAACACCTTCTGGGTTGGGGGACCTTCGGGAGGTCTCTGGAAAACAACCGATGGCGGCAATACATGGACCTGCCTGACCGATGGAATGCCGGTGATCGGGGTCTCTGGTATTGCCATTGATTACACAAATACGAATATTATATACATTCTTACGGGTGACGGGGATGGCGGTGATACCCGGTCGATCGGAGTGCTGAAGTCGACCAATGGAGGAGAAACCTGGCTGACTACAGGCTTCACGTATACGGTAATTGACAACCTCAGGGCATTCAAACTGTTAATGCACCCGACCAATCACAACATCCTGCTGGTGGTTTCCAACGCCGGTATCCACCGTACGACCGACGGTGGAGTCAACTGGAACCAGGAACAGGCAGGTCTGTTTTTTGACATTGAGTTCAAACCCGGCGACCCTACGATCGTATATGCCTCCGGCGAAACCGCATTCTACCGGTCGACGAATACAGGCGATACCTGGGGAAGGATATGGTCGGGTGTTCCAACAACGGCTTCCAGGATCGCCATCGGCGTTTCACCCAACAATGCCAGTTATGTTTACCTGTTCGCAGGGCCTTCATACAGTAAAAATACATTTGTCGGTTTATACCGGTCAACCAACAGCGGTGTCGATTTCACCCTGAGGTCCTCTTCACCCAATCTGCTGGGTTACGACATCAACGGCAATGATGATGACCATCAGACCCAATACGACCTGGCCATGGTCGTGTCGCGGACGAATGTTGACCAGATACTCGTCGGCGGGATCAACACCTGGAGATCGCTGAGCGGCGGTTCAGCCGGCAGCTGGACACTGACCAGCATGTGGGATTATTCAGCAGGGGCCACGAAATATACCCATGCCGATATTCACGGATTGGATATAAACCCGTTGAATAACCACTTGTTTTGTGTCAGCGATGGAGGCATCTTCAGATCCACGGATTTCGGATTGAACTGGACCGATCTTTCAGATGGACTGGCGATTACACAGTGGTACCGGATAGCCACCGTACCTTCGAATACCAGCCTGTTTATCGGAGGCACACAGGATAATGGTTCCAACAAATGGACAGGGGGCTCGGCAATGACCCATATGCGGGGAGCTGACGGTATGGATTGCATGATCGATTACACGAACAGCAATATCCTGTATACCAACAGACAAAATGGCGGCCTGGAAAAGTCGACCGACGGAGGATCCTCCTTCAGCAGTAAGAAACCATCCGGCTCCTGGGGATCGTGGATCACCCCGTTTATCATGCACCCCACTGATCCGCTTACCATCTATGGCGGTTATATCAACAGTGTATATAAAAGCACCAACGGGGGGAACAACTGGTCGGACATGGGTGTTGGGGGATGTAGCGCCATGGCTATGGGTACAAGTAATACAAGCCGGATTTATGCGGCCATGGATACGGGTCAAGGAGCGGCCATAGTGAGAAGCTTCTGGCGATCGGATAATGCCGGTGGCTCATGGACTCCGATCCGGACCGGCCTCCCGGCGCTCAGACTTACCTTTATTGCGGTTGATCCCGACAATTCTCAGAACGTTTTTGTTACCTTCGGAGGTTATACCGACGGCGAGAAAGTGTATCATTCCACAAACGGTGGGGGAGCCTGGACAAACGTCAGTGGTACATTGCCTAACGTACCCGTGAATTGCATCGTTTTTGCCGATAACAACGGCTCCCCGGGCAATGCGGTGTATATCGGCACTGATATCGGGGTGTTTTACAGGGATGCAAACCATGCAGATTGGATCCCGTTCCGGAACGGTTTGCCCACGGTTCCTGTTTTTGACCTTGAGGTCCATTCTGCCGCCAATGTCATTACTGCAGGCACCTATGGCCGGGGGTTGTGGCGATCGTCATTATACGAAGGGTGTTATCCGGCGCATGTACTGACACCTGGAAATGATCCGAGTAACCCGAACTATTCAGGATTTCAGTTTTATGAAGCCAGTAATTACATCAGTTCCTCGAGGGTTATAACGGGAGGGGTTGGAACAGAGGTTACCTATAAAGCAGGTAACTATGTGAAACTCACTACCGGCTTTAATGCAAAGGAGGACAACTTCTTTAAGGCCACCCTTGGTAATTGCATCAATACCTCGCCTCCGGCTGCACAGTTTCGCCCGGTTACCGGAAAGTTTGCAGGGTCCGCCACCGGGAATCATTAAGCATCGTGATTGGGTAAATTTTGCAGAAACTGAAAAAAAATGGAGACTTTTTTAAATATTGTATTATCTTTACATTTGAATTGATCCCATCATCAATCTAACAAACCGGTATTCATGAAAACGACCATACGATATACTATGAACAAGATGCTGAAAAACACCATTTTGGTTTCCTGGATTGTGGTTTTAAGCCTGGCAGTCGGTACAGGATTCTCCCAGACCATCATCACGGGAGGTACGACCCTGAAGGTAACATCAGGAACAACACTGAACTCAACCGACCAGGTCACCATTCAAAGCTCAGCCACCCTCGATAACCAGGGAACCGTTATCCTGAAGAAGAACCTGGTAAACCAGAACGCTTCGCCGAACTCATTGGGTTCGGGTACTTTCATTTTTTCCGGTACAATGAACCAATCGGTTTCGGGGCAAAATATTTTCGGGAACCTTACACTTAACAATGCAACCGGACTTACTGTCGGCGGTAATACGCGAATAAATGGCATTTTTACTCTCACCAGCGGGGTGGTAACCCTGGGAAGCAATAATTTACTGCTTGGCCCGGTGGCTACCGTTGCCGGTACGCCCTCCTCAGCAAATATGGTGGTGGCAACCGGTTCGGGACAACTTCGTAAAGAGTTTCCTGCCGGATTTTCAGGCAGTTTCACCTATCCTGTCGGTGATGCCACCTCGGTCAGCGAATATTCTCCGGTCACTCTCACTTTTGTAAGCGGAACCTTCGGCGCCGATAACTATGCCGGCGTGAACCTGGTGAATGCACAATATGCCGGCACGCTCAACAATTACACGAACCGTTACTGGAATATCACGCAGTCGAATATCTCCAGCTTTTCATGTGTGGCAACATTCCAATACGTTCCCGCCGATGTGGTGGGCGATGAATCGAACATGTACTGTTTCCGGGTTGACCCGCTGCCATTTACCGCTTACAGCAAGGCCAACGCCGGTGCACATACCCTCACTGCACCCGGTCTTACATCATTCAGCACCTTTACCGGTAACAGGGGCGACCTGACCACTCCTCCGGCCACCCATTATGTAGGAGACGTTACAACCGGCAGCGGACAATCGCTCTGTTTTGATGCGAGCCAGACGCTGGTGATCGCCGGTAACGGAACCACCTTCATCGTGCAAAGCGGCGGGAATGTCAACCTGATTGCCGGTGAGAAGATTTATCTGATGCCGGGAACCATGGTTTACGCCGGAGGTTACCTGCATGGATACATTGCATCCAACGGGCAATATTGCACGGTGCCTTCAAATCCTGTGGTTATCAACCCGGCTGAAAAATCAGTTGAAGAGACCGGTAGCCCGGTTGTTAAAACCGACATCTGCCGGATCTATCCCAATCCGACAACCGGAAAATTCACCGTCGAACTGGCCGAAGGGATGGTTGACCAGATTGTCAGGATCGACATCCTCGGGGTTACTGGCTCAAGGGTTTATTCAGGTGATTTTACCGGTGCAAGGAAACATGATTTCACGCTCGAAGGAAGACCGGTAGGCATCTATTTCGTGAAACTTGTCAGCGGAGAAACGGTGTTTACCAGTAAACTTATTTTAACCAGATAATTTCATATTACGTTAACATTTATTGAAATCCACTACTGACCGACTAACTTTTTAAGAGAGGGGGAAAACCCCGGAGGGTTCCCCC
>CAYYPH010000078.1:0-7568 GCA_964473485.1 uncultured Prolixibacteraceae bacterium
ACCCCGTCGGGGTGGTAGGACCCCGTCGGGGTGGGGGGACCCCGTCGGGGTGGTAAATAAAAAAGGCCACCCGGGGGCAGCCTTTTCGTTGCATTTTCAAAAAAGTTTACTCAACAATCATCTTGTGCGTATAAGCGGCGCCGTTCACCTTCACCGTGTAGAAATATACGCCGGGGGTAAACCGGCTGCAGTCGATGGCGATCTGGTGCTTTCCTGAACCGACCATTCCTTTTTCCACGCCAGCCATTTTCTGTCCCATCACGTTATAAACGCTGTAAGAAACATTGGAGGCTGCCTCGAGGTCGACATTGAACCAGGTGGTGCCATTCACCGGGTTGGGATAATTGCGGCTCACAACGGTCCTGCCGGCTGATCCCGGATCTTCAATGTTAGTATCCCAGAACATCGATGTGGGTATCACCCGGTGCTCGTAGTTGTTGTCGTGCACCGGTATGGTCGTTACCTGGATAGACGATCCTGGCTGCGGTGAGGTCTGGTATATCACATGAAGATTGTCATTCAGAACGGTTTTTGACATGTCGGGAAATGCAAACTCCATGAACATGTAAAGCACACCTTCGTTGAAGTCACGCTGTTCGGTCCAGTGGCCATAGTCACGCGAGTAGGCCCTTCCATTGAGATGACGGTAGTTGTATGGATCCGGTGATGGATTGCCGGGGGTAGCCGCACTCCAGAGGCAATATACATTATTCCCCCAGTCGACCGCAAGGCTGGGCTGGCTGCACAATGCCACCCGGTAGCTTGGTACGGCCACAATCGTATCGCCGGGATTCGGTCCGTTGTAAACAGCACCCATCAGGTAACCGTGGGCCTCCAGTGTATCGAGGTCGAGGCTGTCGGGAACCATCGGCATGGTGGAGTTCCAGTATATCAATCCGTTAACGTTCACATAAATATATTTGCTGCTTCCCGACATGTATCCGCCGCCTTTTCCAAAGCTGGCATGCAGCACGCCCGATCTGTCCATTTCAACGGCACAGGAGCCGTCGCTGTTATAGAACGGAGGTACATCGGTGGTACCCTCAGCCAGTTTTTTGTTGGCGTTGCTCAGGACTGGTATCTTGGTCCAGGTATCCCCGTTATCTACCGATTTCATAATAAAAGTATCGGTCCACGGTCCGCCTGCAATGAAATAGATCGTGTCGCCGTGCGGACTGCCCCAGTTATACTGGTCGCCGTTGAATCCGTCGTAATTGTTGGAATCGAGACCTGGAATGATGATCCCATTTTTATCCCAGGTGGCGCCGCCGTCGAGCGAACGGTAATATAACAGGGCTGCATCGAGGCCTTCATAAACTACGCCGCCGTTGCCGGTCGGGGCTGTGACCACGATCATATGAACATAGGTGTTATTGGGACCGTTTGTCATCACCCTGGGCCACAGCAAACCGGTAGCCGGTGGAGGAGGTGTGATTAAAGTTTGTGTCCATGCGCCGGTTCCTTTGGTCGGGCGTGTATTCATCACCATCGGGGTGGTTCCGCTCTGATGCGACATCACGATCTCACCATCTCCCCATTTGGCGGTTGAAGGCCAGCCTGTCCTCACGGTTTCAATACGCTGGGTCGGGGGCGCTCCCCACGCTGTGCCGTTAAAGTAGTTGTACCCGGTGCCACGGTCAGAATAACCGGGGTCGGCATTGCCCTTGGTCCAGGCACCTGAGATGGTGCCATCAGGCCATACGATGAGCCTGTTGTCGGGCGAAGCATTGGTCTGGGCATCATACCTTGTGTCGCCCATGATATCTTCAAGGGTCGCCTTGTAAGGTGCTGAATAAATTCCTCCCTGAGGGGTGATCTCGGTCCCGTCGATCGCTCTGGCAGGCACGGCCTGGCGGGTCGGGTTCGCGAACCTTGACTGGGCCATCAGGCCGACACCCAAGGCAATCATAACTGAAAGCAGTAAAATTTTCTTCATGGTTTTTGGTTTTTGGGGTTGATGAGCCAAAAATAATAAATCTTCCATGAAATCAAAGCGTTTGAGAAAAAAAAGAGAAAAAAAAAGAGGCTGCCAGGACCTGACAGCCTCTCTGAAAGTTTGATAAACCGCTTATTCAACGATCATTTTCTGGGTATAAGATTCACCATTGATCTTAACGGTGACAAAGTAGATGCCTGAGGTAAGCTGGCTTGCATCGATGGTGAATTTGCTGGTACCGGCATTCATGGTGCCCTTGTCCATGCTCATCACCCTCTGGCCCATCACGTTGATAACGTCGATGGTGACGGTTGAAGCTTTTTCGAGGTTAACATTGAAGCTGGCTGAGCTCTTCACAGGGTTCGGATAGGTTTTGCCGACCGGGTTGCGCTTTACGCTGGTGTTGTCAATACCGACGGGATAAAAAGCAGACAGAGAAACCTCGCGGTATTCAATGTTTACGTCGTGGATAGGAATTGCAGTATCCTTGATGTTGGAACCGGGCTGTGAGGAAGTCTGGTAGACCATCTGAATGGCATCATTCTTAATAGCCGGTGCGACTGCAGGATAAACATATTCCTGGAACATGTAAAGAACTCCGTCATTGAAATCGAGCATCTCTTCCCAGTCGCCTTTGTTGTTATTCCAAACGCGACCCCAAATGTGACGATAGTTGTAAGGATCCGGTGAAGGATTGCCAACGGTAAGGCTCGACCAGAGGCAGTATACGTTGTTCCAATCGTCGACAATAACCTGCGGGAAGCTGGAAAGAGCGGTTCCGTATGCCGGGAAGTCAACAATGGTGTCGCCTGACTGGTTAGCGGCAACATAACCGAGCAGGATACCTGCTTCGAAACAGAGGTCAATATCGGTCAGAATAGCGGTATCAATGGGGGGCTGGGTGGAGTTCCAGTAAACTATGCCGTCGGTGCCCGGATAATACTGGGTGCCACCCGATCCGTCGCAGGCAACGCGCATACGACCAGCGGCCACGTGAAATACGCCATTTTTATCCATGGCACCGGCGATGGTTCCGTCGGTTGAGATAAAGGCCGGGGTTGCAACAGTGTGGGGTACAAGACCGTAATAGTTCGGAACAATGATCTTTTTGGTCCAGGTATCTCCATTGTCGTAGGAATACATGAGGAATGTATCGGTCCAGCCACCGCCAACGAGGAAAGCAATGGTGTCGCCGTGGGGTGCGATAAAAGCATAGTCATCACCGCCGTAACCGAGGTAAAGAGAAGCATCCATTCCGGGAAGAATGACACCGGCCTTATCCCAGGTGGTGCCGCCATCGAGTGAACGGTAATAAAGAAGGGCGCCGTCTTGTCCCTGGTAGATGGTACCGCCGTTTGCCGTGGGAGCTGCCATAGTAATTATGTGCATGTATTGATGATTATTGCCACTGGTGACCATACGGGGCCAGAGAAGTCCTGAAGCTCCGGCCGGAGCACTAATTAGGGTTTGTGTCCACGATCCGGTTCCTTTAACAGCGCGTGTATTTAACACCAGCGGTGTAGTTCCGCTCTGATGTGAGATGATGGCTTCGCCATTGCCCATCCATGGAGCATGGTTGGGCCAGCCGGTCCTTACCGTTTCAACCCTTGCTGAAGGCTGCGGGCCCCATGCTGAACCATCGGAATAGTTGTAACCGGTACCGCGGTCAGAATAACTGGGATCGGCGTTTCCTTTGGTCCATGTGCCGGCCAGTGAGCCGTCGGGCCACAGGTAGAGACGCTGCATCATGCTGCCGTTCGACTGCATGTCATACCGCGAATTACCGATAATTTCCTCGAGGGTGGCCTTGGTGTTAACAAACGGATTCCCCTGGTTGACAGCGACTTCACTGCCATCCACCTTTACCGGAGCCGGCATGGCCTTGGTCGCCAGATCTTTGGAGATTTTGGCGGGCCTGAACTGGGCCATCACCGCTACTCCGATCATCATTGCGATTGCTAAGAGTAATGTTTTTTTCATCGTTTTTGGTTTTTGGTTTAACAAAATATAATCTGATCATTTTGGTTTACTGGCCACAAATGTAAGAAAAAAAATTATTCGGGGAGGCAGAAATAAAAAAAAGTATGCATCCCGGTCACACAAGACCCGGTGCGCTTTATAAAGATTTGCCGAGTGCCTTTTCTTTCGTATCAACCGGGATGATCGTGGAGCGTTGAAAGACCCCGTCGACGGAAAATATCTTCCGGTAAGTTACGTGCCGTTTGGCAAAGACGGCGCCCACCGATTCGTGCAGGGCGCGCATCTTCGGATTGAAATCGCCCACCCAGCCAAGCTCAAGTTCGGTGAACCAGGGCTTGTGTTTCATCATCTCGTTGAGGTGCCAGAAAATGCCCGATTCGATGCCGAAACGCTGGTACTTCGGTTTCACACCCATGATGACGATCCTTGCCCTGGTCATGGTATGCCGGCTTCTCAGCCACAGGAATTTCAGCTTGTTGAACAGGTGCATCTTGCCGTTCATGTGCCTGATGATCTGGTTGACATCGGGGAACTGGATCAGGAAGCCGATGGGTTCGCCGTTGTGATAGGCAAACCAGATCAGCTCCGGGTCGAGGAAGGCCCTGGCCTTCTCCAGCCCTTTTTTCAGGGTGCTGATGTCCATCGGGGTGAAATTTTCATGAAATTTCCAGGCATCATCGTACACCTCTTTCATGTCACTCATCAGCTGGTCGGCTATGTCGTATGAAAAAGGACGGAATGTCAATTCAGGTCTCCGCATTGCCCATTCGGCGATCTTCCAGAACCGTTCGGGGAAAGGCTTGGTGAGATCGAGGTGGTTGGAGACCTGTTCAAAATAAAATTTAAAGCCGTAATCTTCAAAGAACCGCTGATAGTAGGGATGATTATAGTTCATCCCGAATCCCGGGTGCATAAATCCTTCAACAAGCAATCCCCAGTTCACATCGTTCTCGCCGAAATTGATCGGCCCGTCCATGGCCTCCATGCCTCTCTGGGCAAGCCATTCGCGGCAACAGTCGAAGAGCATCCATGCCGCCTCCCGGTCCTCGATACATTCAAAAAAACCCATACCGCCGGTGGGTTGCTGAAAAGTAAATGCTTTCCTCCGGTTGATGAAGGCAGCCACACGGCCGATTACCCGGTCATGGTCATCCACCAGGATCCAGCGGGTTGCCTCTCCATGGGTAAAAAAACCATTCTGACCGGGATCAAAGATGGCTTCAATTTCCTGGTCAAGCTGCCGCACAAAATAAGGATCACCGCGGTATACCAGGTCCACCACATCGAGGAATTGCCTTCTCTGCATGCGGGTTGTAACTTCTTTCAGGGTCATTTTATTGGAATTCAAAATAGTGATTAGGGAATAGCGATTAGCGAATAGGGAGTTTTCGTTTTCAATTTTCCGTTTTCAATTTTCAATTTTTCATTGTTTCTTTCCCTGCAAAAATACAATTATTACTTTGCCGTTAATAGTTAACTTTGCAGGGGTCAGATATTCCGCATGAAGAAGCTAGATTTATTTATCCTTAAATCCTACCTTGGCCCGCTGGTCATGACTTTTTTCATCGCGCTCTTCATCCTGCTGATGCAGTTCGTCTGGAAATACATCGACGACCTGGTCGGGAAAGGGCTCGAATGGTACATCATCGCGAAACTGCTGTTTTACGCCTCTTCCACTTTCGTTCCCCTCGCCCTGCCGCTGGCGATCCTGCTCTCGTCGCTGATGATGTTCGGGAACCTTGGCGAGCATTACGAACTGGTGACCATCAAGGCTGCCGGGATCAGCCTCAGCCGGGTCATGCGCCCCCTGATCATCGTTTCGATCGGTATCAGCGCCCTCGGCTTCTATTTCTCCAACGTGGTGCTGCCTGAAGCCAACCTTAAATTCCTTTCACTGCTTTACGACGTGCGCTCGAAAAAGCTTGCCTTTAACCTCAAGGAGGGAGTATTTTACAATGGTATCGACGGTTTTGTGATCAGGGTGGGTAAGAAGGAGAAAGATGGCAATACCATCCGCGACGTGATGGTGTACGATCACACCAAACACATGGGCAATGTGTCGCTCACGACGGCCGAATGGGGAAAGATGGAATTGTCGACTGACAAGAAGTTCCTGATCTTCAGGCTCTTTAACGGTACCAACTACGAAGAGCGGGTCGACCTGCGCAACAACGAGGTCACACGGCCCTTCCAGCGTTCAAAATTTGCCGAACAATACCAGATGTTCGACCTGTCGGCATTCCAGCTTACACGCACCGATGAACGGCTCTTCAAAAAAAATTACGAGATGCAGAACATCAGCCAGCTGAGGTTATCCATCGATTCACTTAACAAGATGCTGGCTGGTGAACGGAGCGATCTCGACCGGAGTTTCAGGAACAACGTACAGGCTTACAGCGGGATCAGGTCCGTACCAACTTCACTGAAAAACGACACCATGCCTTTCAACCCCACCGTCATCATGAATTTCGGGCGCGAAAAGCAGGACCTCATCCTCGAGTCGGCAAAAAATGCGGCCGCAGCCACCCAACAAATGCTCACAACCGGCGACCAGACCATCTATGCCCGCAGCAAGCTGATCTACAAACACGAGATCGTCTTTCATAAAAAATTCTCCTTTTCGATCGCCTGCTTCCTGCTCTTCTTTATCGGCGCCCCGTTGGGGGCGATTATCCGGAAGGGAGGGCTGGGTATGCCGGCCGTGATCTCCACCCTCTTCTTTATCCTTTTCTGGGTGATCTCTTTTATGGGCGAAAAATACACCGCCGAAGGCGTGATTCCCTCCTGGCAGGGAATGTGGATCTCATCGGCCGTCCTGCTGCCGATCGGCATCTTCCTGACCATCAAATCGACCAACGATGCCTCCCTTTTCGACATCGACGAGTGGAAGCGATTCTTCAACAAGCTTTTCAGAATGCCCGAAAAACGGATATGAAAATCCTTTTCCTCTGCAATAAATCACCCTGGCCGCCACGCGAAGGCGGTCCCATGGCCATGAACATGCTTATCGAAGGCCTGGCTGATGCAGGTCACCAGGTTAAGGTCATCGCCGTCAACTCATTCAAATACAACATCGCGTACGACCAGATACCCGAACGGTACCGGCAGAAAACCCAGATCGAACTGATCCATCTTGACCTCAGGGTGAAAGCCGTCCCTGCCTTCCTTAACCTCTTCACCAACAAATCGTATCATGTTCAGCGCTTTATCTCAGGCGCATTCCGCCAGCGGATCAAAGAGATCCTGCAGGAACGGGAGTTCGACATCATCCAGCTCGAAATGATCTTCATGGCCCCTTACATCGCGACCATCCGAAAGTATTCCCGTGCAAAAATCATTCTCAGGGCCCATAACATCGAGCACCTCATCTGGGAACGCATCGCCGGGGAAACTGCGAACCCCGTAAAACGATGGTATATCGGGCACCTGGCAAAAACCCTGAAAAAATTCGAGCTGGAGGCAGTGCATTGGTTCGACGGGATTGTCGCCATAACCCCGGGGGATGCGGAGTTTTTCAGAGAGATTTTGGGGAAGGGGGAAGGGGGAAGGGAGAAGGGAGAAGGGGGAAGGGTGAACGTGGGACGTGGGACGTGGACCGTGGGCCGTGGGCAGTGGGCCGTGGAGGAAGGGAGAAGGGAGAAGGGGGAAGGGG
>CAYYPH010000079.1:0-7370 GCA_964473485.1 uncultured Prolixibacteraceae bacterium
GGGACCCCGTCGGGGTGGCAGGACCCCGTCGGGGTGGTAGGACCCCGTCGGGGTGGTAGGACCCCGTCGGGGTCAGTCAAACTTTTCGACCGTTTCGCGGTAGATCACCCCGCGTGATTTCAGTCCATCGAGCAGGTACCTTACACATTCGGGTTTCCGACCGATGAATTCGGGAACGGAAATTCCTTCGTGGCGGTAAAGACCATCGCGGATCATCCGCAAGGCAACTGTGGCCGAATAACCGGTGGTACGGGCCATCGAATGGATGCCGGTCACTGGATCGTACCGGTCGATAAGATCCCAGGTATATTTCACCTTTTTGCCATCTTTTTTCCCGGCAACTTCCACCTTCATCACCGTCAGATCAGCTTCTCCTTTTTCCAGCTTCCATTTCGGGAAGAGGAGCCGCGCTGTGAGATCAAGCGGCTTGATTTTCACCCCCTTCACCTCGATTTCCTCCTGACTGAAAAAACCGGTTTCGCGAAGCATCCGCATCTTTTCGATATGGCCGGGATATCGCAGGGTTTTTTCTTTCATATTGGCGCAACGCACCGTATGGGCCAACGACCGGAGTCCGTCGGTATTGAACGCTTCGAGGGTCCCGATGCCGGGGAAATCGATCAGCTCGGGATCGGAAAGGGCCGGTTTAACGATCAGTTTTCCGTTCTCAATATATCTCGACGGCCTGGTGTATTCCTCGATGACGTCGATCGGTGAAAAAACGGCCTTGTACTCGTACGGCCATTGCCTGACTTCGGGCAGCCCACCGACCATATACAGCACTTCATCCGTTTCATCCAGCAGGTGCCCGGCATAGCCGATCAGCACATTGCACATGCCGGGGGCCACTCCCATATCCATCACGGCAGTAACATGATTTTGTTTTGCCAGTTCATCGAGTATAAAAGGATCCTCGATGAAAAAAGCGATATCCACCACATTTTTACCTGCTTCGATAATGGCTTTCAGGGTCCTGAAGCCCATATAGCCTGGAACCGCATTGACCACCATGTCATATTCAGAAACAATCTTTTTTACCTCTTCAGGATCAGAAAGATCACTGCTGATCAGGGTAATGCGTTTGTTTTCCAGTTTGGCGAGGTTTTCGCGGCTGATATCGGCAACCGCAACCTCAAATCCGGCATCGGCTGCAAGGTCGATGGCCATCGGACCGCCTACCAGTCCGGCCCCTAATACGATAATCTTCATAGCGACTTTTTATTTAGTAATTTTGCATAAATCCTAATTTCCGTTTCCCGGGTGAAACCGATCAACCATACCCGATCAGCAGAGGTACTTATAAGAGGCCGCAAACATTATCGACTGCCGGCGACCCTCATCCTTACCTTCTTGTTTTTACTCGCTTCATGCACCAAAGATGATCCTGAACCGCAACCTCCGCTGACCAACCGCCCCCTTGAGGTCTGGCTGCACCGGGTCAACACCGTGGAGAAAGCCCTGAAATACCAGTACAAATATAGCGGGTTTGAACTGGATGTTCATTATGACGAAGAAACTTCGGCTCTCCTGGTGAAACATGATTTTGGCGACACCACCCGGCTTACCCTCGGAGATTGGTTCAGGGGCCTCGCGGCGCCGGCTAGCCTGGGCTACTGGTTCGATATGAAAAACCTGTCGGCATCCAACGCCTCCGCGATCCACCATGCCATGAAGGAGATCCGTAACCGGTTCGGCCTGTACTGGCGTCCTTTGATCATCGAATCGAGCGATCCGGCCAGCCTGCCGGTATTCGACACATTGAATTTCAGGATCAGTTATTACATTCCGACCTTCAATCCTGCTTCCCTGACACCCGAAGAAGTACAGGCTTACAAGGTCTTCATCGACGCGGCCATCGCCTCTTCTGGAACCAGTACGATCTCGGGTTATTCCATGCAACACGACTTCATGAAGACCTGGTACCCCGGAATGAATAAACTGCTGTGGTTCCTCGACTCATATGATCCGGAAATAAAAAATGATGTCATCAAGGCAACTGCCAAGGACCCCACGGTCGAAGTGCTGCTGGTGGCCGAAGAGCAGTTACTTCAGAAATAGCCTGTGATCACGACGTTGGGATTGCCGAACCGCACGATGCAGTCATACTGGTTCCAGATGTAAAGTTTCAAGCGGCGCGTTCCCGGGGTGGAAACATAGGAAATATCCGCGAAATCTTCCATTTCAAACTTTTTCCAGTCACTGCTGCCGGACGGCTGCATCCGGTAACAGGGCAGTTTCATCGCCTGCCACACCAGGCTTTTTCCAAGCTCATCGGTGAGATCCATTACGATGACCGGGGCTTTGGAGGTATCGGTCTCGCTGGTCATGATATCGAAGGAAAACCTGAACCCAAGGAATTTCAGGTTATCGGACAAAACCATATCCTGTACCAGCGTATGATATTCCCAGACAGAATCAGCGGAATCAATCCAGGGTTGTACAGGCAAACTGAGCTCCGCCTGCTGAACGGCTTTTCCGATCAGCAATTCAGGGGGGATGAGCCTGTTCTGCCTGGTGACATAGGTATTGAGTATCCTGAAGTCGTTCAACTCCTGCATTAACTGTTTTTTTGCAACAGGATCCGCATCATCGCTCAGCCAGAGGTCGGGAAGGAGCTTCCTCACCTGGTTCACCGAAAGAAAATGATCATGCTTCAGGTATTCCACAATCTCCTTCCCATTCATAACGAAGGGCAACGTGTGGACGTTGCGTGGCTCCCTTGCCGTATCAATCCCCGATCCGAGCCAGGCGGCCGTACCGGCTGTCTTCATTCCGAAATTATCACGCATCATGGCAAGGAACGACGGGGTGATATCGAGGTGCGATGAGACCGACCGGAAGAACCCCGGTTTCTTCAGCATGGGTGAGTATATGATGAGCGGGACGTTGTAAGTGAGCATGGCCGGGTATCGGAAAAGGTTCAGCTCAGGCAGGCCATGATCGCCCGTGATGATGAAAATGGTGTTGTCGTAACCGGGCTGTTCACGGTATTTTTTCATGAATTCCCGCAGCGCGTTATCCACATAAAGAATGGTGGAAAAAATGTTCCTGTTCTTCACGACCATTTCACGGCCTGGTTGCCGGTTCCCGCGTTCAGCCAGCAGCCGGTCGAGCAGGGCAAGGTAACGGCCCTGGTCAGGTACGATGAACGGGCTGTGCAGCGATAACGTAAGGTAAATATCGAGCCGCGGCGACCGCTTCACCGAATCAATGACCTCAAAAGACCGGGAGAAGAGATCGGCATCCGGATATCCCCAGCCGTAATCGCGGTGAACATGTTCAAAACGCTTGTATCGCGGTCCGAAAGACCGCAGAATATAATCGGTTCCCTGCTTTTTGAGAAAATCCTGCATGTAATTGAATTCCGGATCGGAGGGGTAAAAAAAGGAGGCATAATACCCGCTTTCTCTCAGGTACCGGATCAGTGACAGGTGATTTGGGATACGTGAGGCAACGTTCACAAACGAGGGATCGCCCGGGGGAAGAGAGGCGAACATAGCCGGCAATACGTTGAAAGTGCGGTCGGAAGTCGACAGGAAGTTGCTCCAGTAAAGGCTGTGTTGTGCCAGTGAATCGATGAATGGCGTGAAGCTACCGAATGCAGGATGCCCGCCGATAAAACAGGATGAGAGCGATTCAACGATAATAAAGACAAGGTTTGGCGGCTCGTTATTGAAATTGAAAAAGGGTCCGAGAACATCGGCCGGATCATCGGTATGGAGGAAAGGGTAAACGAGTCCCTTATATTCAATTTCCGGGTTGGCTGCATGGTAACGACGCGCGGCTTCCCTGACCTTGTCGATGTTGTGCCAGGTTTCGCGGTTGCCGAAATATCCGGCTGATTTTCGAACGAAATAGGATGTCTTGTTCAGGACGATGTTGTAATCGAATTTATTCCTGAATGACGTAAACTTAGGATCAAGCTTTGACCGGTAATGGAATGCTCCGGCAATCAGAACAACCATAATCAGCGGGCTTATTCGCCATATTTTCATCTTCAGCGACAGCAGGATCAGGCCTGTTCCCAGGAGCAAAATGAAGAGATGCGGAAGGAAGGTAGTAAGCCCAAGGGGAACACTGCTGGCCGTAATCTGATAGAGATCACGGAAGGTGTAGGTGTAAAACACCTGGTCGAGCGGGGCGAGGGCAATCCTGAAGTAGGTGAAAAGCGACCATTCGGCAAGCGCTGCAAGCAGGATCACCACCGACATGAAAATGATCCCTGCCCGGCGGTGGATCAACGAAAAAAGAACAAAAGGAATAAAGGCGATCCCTGAAAGGATAAGCCAGCCGATTCCATCCAAAACCAGCCCTTTTATTTGAAGCTGGATGGCATAATACGGGAGTACCTGGGTGGCTGCCAGTGAGAAATGTTCCATGATCCGGAGAACTGCGATGAGGATCGCAGCAACCAGGTTCATCCGGAAGAAATCTGCGGGAACGGTTGTCATCCGGCTGCGCAGGGTCCATTTTAAGGATTTCAGGCCCACAGTATCAGGTTAGTTCTTCGGGTTCAGCTTGTTGGGCGCGGCATTAAGAATCGCGAACAAGTCGATAAAAATACTAATTTTACCGCAACCGAAACCCTCCGACCGGATGCTTTTTAACTCATTGCTCTTCATTTTCTGGTGCCTGCCGGTCATCCTCCTTCTCTACTTCATCTCACCACATAAACTCAGGAATTTCACACTGCTCCTTGCCGGCCTCCTCCTTTATGCCTGGGGCGGGTTGAACAACACAGTCATCCTGCTGGGATCGATCCTGCTCAACTATACGGCGGGTCTGATGATCGCCCGGAGCGCCGGGAGAACCCGCAACTACCTCCTTTTTACCGCCATTTTTCTGAACCTGATGTTACTGGCGGTTTTCAAGTACACGCAGTTCATTTTCGAAAATGTCAACGTGCTGGTATCCCTGCTGGGCATGCATCCCATCGTGGTAAACCAGCTCCTCATGCCGCTCGGCATCTCCTTTTTCACTTTCAGGTCGATCACCTACCTGGTCAGCGTGAAACGTTCGGAGAACCCTCCGCAACGAAATTTTATCGATCTGGCGCTGTACATCTCGCTGTTCGCCGAACTGCCGGCGGGCCCGATCGACCGGTACCGGACACTGTCGCCCCAGATTGCTCACCGGAAAATCACCCTCGAAGGGTTCTCCTCTGGTATCGCCCGTTTTTCTCTGGGTCTGGGCAAAAAAGTGATCATCTCCTCACCGCTGGGTGCCGTTGCCGACCAGGTCTTTTCCCCCGGTTTTGACGGATTGAGCCTCCCCATGGCCTGGTTCGGGGCCGCCTGCTATTCCCTCCAGGTTTATTACGACTTTTCAGGTTACACCGACATGGCCATCGGGCTCGGCCGGATGTTTGGTTTCACCTTCACCGAGAACTTCAACTTTCCATATTATTCCAGGTCGGTCAGGGAATTCTGGCGGCGTTGGCACATCACGCTTTCCACGTGGCTGCGTGATTACCTTTTCCTGCCATTGGCATTTGCCCTCTCGCGACAACTCAAAAAGGACCGCTATGCCGGCATGCGCACTGACAACATCATATACATCGCGGCGATTCTGCTGACCTTCCTGGTGTGCGGTCTATGGCACGGTCCCGCGTGGCATTTCGTAGCGTGGGGACTGCTTCACGGCCTGCTGCTTTCGCTCGAAAAAACCCGTTTCGGAAAGTGGCTGGATCGCGGGTACCGGTTCACAGGCCATATCTACCTGGTTTTCATCGTGCTGATCACGATGGTATTTTTCAGGGCCGAATCATTGATGCTCGCCGTCGGTTACACCGGGGCGATGTTCGGCATCGGTTCATCGCCGGTAATCTGGGCCCCTTTCAGCGAATACCTGACCCGGGAATTCGTGGTTGTGGCGATCCTTGCGGTGTCAGGATCAACACCCGTTTTCTCCGCCATGCTGAACCGGATCCGGAACCTGGCCGGGGGCCCCGGTACCCTGACCGGGAAAATCTTATATAACACGATCGAGACCAGCCGGGTGGCGGCGGTGTCAGTCCTGCTTTTCTACTCGGCGCTTCAGCTTCTCGCGAAAACCAACCTTCCCTTCATCTATTTCAGGTTCTGAGAATGGACGATGCAAAGGCCACCGGCATATTGAATAACCCGGCGCGTATTCGCCGCCGTTACAACGTGGCGCTCGTTGTCCTTTTCGCGGCAGTGATCTGTATTCCATGGATATCGGATCTATTCAGCAAATCAAGAGAAATGACCGTCAGTAAAAGCGAGAACCGCGTGCTTACCGGGCGACCGGTCTTCAACGCCAGTCAACCCGATTCATTTCCCGCCGCTTATGAAAAATATTACAACGATCATTTCTTCTGCCGTTCCCGGCTGATGAAATTCAACACATTTTTAACCGGGTATTATTTGTTCCGGCAATCGCCTGTTCCCGACAAGGTCGCTTTAGGAAGCGAGGGCTGGCTGTATTCAACCGGCAGGGAGCGTGAGGTATACGGGGGCGTTGTAAGCACTTCAGGGCCGTTGCTCGAGGCCATGGTTAACGAAATGAGGAACCGGGCCCGGTGGTACCGTGAACGTGGCATCGCTTTTTATGTTACCGTTGTTCCCATGAAAAGCGTGATCTACCCGGAATTCCTTCCACACTGGTACCTGAAAAGCGTGAAACCAACCTTTACTGAACTGGTCACCGCGAGATGGGAACAGGATACCCTGTTTCATTACATCGATCTGAAAACAGAACTGATCAGTGCAAAAGAGGCGGGTGCACTTTACTACAAGACCGATAACCACTGGAACGGCCATGGTGCATGGTATGCCTACCGGACTATCATCGCCAGAATGATGCAACGTTTTCCATCGATCAGCCCCCTTCAGCGCCATGAAGTCAGGTTCTCGCCCGATCATTACGCCGCCGGCGATCTTGCCCGACTGGTAGGACTTGATGGCTTTTACGGTGAACTGGTTTTCAATCCCAGGGTGATACGTCCCAGGGCAAGTGAAGGAACACGGGCAGGATATCCGGTTCCAAAACTGTTCGGATATCCGTCGCAATATGAGATCGTTATGGAAACAGCCGACACATCCATGCCAAAGATCGTGGTCATCCGCGACTCCTTTTTCTCTCCGCTCACTGAACTGATTTCAGAACATTTCAGTAAATCGGTCTTCCTTTTCGATGCCTGGCATTACGGCCCGAACTTCGATATCATTGAAAAAGAAAAACCGGATATCGTGCTCCTGCAGATCTATGAGCCGCACCTGGCGAATGTTCTCTACAGGTTCAGGAAGTGAACGTGGGACGTGGAAGGGAGAAGGGAGAAGGGAGAAGGGAGAAGGGGGAAAGGGGAAAATTCAAAGTTCAAAGTTCAAATGTCAAAATTCAAAATCAGG
>CAYYPH010000080.1:0-2989 GCA_964473485.1 uncultured Prolixibacteraceae bacterium
ACGGTCTACAGTCTACAGTCTAAGTCCCACGTTCCCCCTTCCCCCTTCCCCCTTCCACCTTCCACCACCCACGGCCCACAGTCCACAGTCCACGTTCCCCCTTCTCCCTTCCCCCTTCTCCCTTCCTACTTCCCCTCCGGCAGGCTGAAATAAAAGGCCGCGCCGTGGTTCGCCTTACCATGTGCCCAGATCTTGCCTTTATGGCGTTCGATGATGCGTCGTACGGTCGAAAGACCTACACCCGTGCCCGGGAATTCATCCTGGCTGTGAAGCCTGACGAAAGGGGTGAACAGGTTACCGGCGTGATCCTCGCTGAAACCGGCCCCGTTGTCGCGAACACATATTATGGTGTACCCTTCTTTCGTTTCACTCTCGATATGAACCTCGGGATTTTCAACGTAAGCGGTGTATTTCCAGGCATTGCCTATCAGGTTTTTCATCACGACCATCAAGAGGCTTGCATCGCCGGAAACTTCAATCCCTTCCTGGACGATAAAACTGATCTTTCTGTCGGGATCATCCTGCCGGGTCCAGGCAATCACCTTTTTTGCCAGTTCGGTGAGGTCGACCTTCTGCACATCGATATGGATGGTGCCTGACCTGGAGAACTGGAGCAGGTCGGAGATCATCTCGGCCATCGACCTCACTGTTGTGATGATGGTGTCGAGATAGGAGTTATCCTCTTCGCTGAACGAACATTCATGGTTCTGTTTGAGAAGCTGGGCGCTCACGCTGATATGGTTCAGCGGGGTCCGCAGGTCATGCGAAATGGTGTAGGAGAAGGCTTCCAGGTCGCGGTTGGCGATGGAGAGATATTCGTTGGTCTTCTGCAGTTGCTGCTGCGCTTCGGCCAGAGCCCTGTTTTGCTCAATGGAGGTTTCGTAGACCGACAGCAGGAGGTCGAGGATCTGTTTTTTTTCGGAATTGATGGCATACCGGTTGCCGTTGAACATGATCTCGAGCATCATGTCGGTATTGCCGGCCCTGCGCAGTTCACGATTGGCCAGCAGGTAATTGACCCGCGAAAGCAGATACTTCGATTCGAAAGGCTTGGTGATGAAGTTATCGGCACCGGCCTGCAACCCCCTTATAATGTCAAGAGGATCCTGCAGGGAGGTTAACAGGATGATCGGGATATCGGCCAGCGCAGGATGCGATTTCATCTTTTCACAGAACTCATAGCCGTCCATCACCGGCATCATGATGTCGCTGATCACCAGCATGGGCGACAGGATACGGGCCGCTTCGAAGGCTTCAGCCCCTTCATGGAACACCTTAACCTTATAACCATGCTGTTTGAGCAGGGTTTTCACCATGGTCGCCTCGATCCTTGAATCTTCGACGACCATGATGAAACCTTCAGGGTCTCCATGATGGAAAAGATGGCTCATCTCAGGCCATTTTTACCAGCAGGTCGGCCAGGCGGCAAGAGTAACCGTACTCATTGTCGTACCACGACACAACCTTAACGAGGTTGCCGCCCAGGACCTTGGTGAGGCCGGAATCGAAGATGGAAGAATGCGGATTGCCAATGATATCGCAGCTTACCAGCGGCTCGTCGAGGTATTCGAGCACACCTTTCATCGGGCCATCCGCTGCAGCCTTCATGGCGGCGTGGATCTCGTCTTTTGTCACCTCCCGGTTCAGTTCGCAGGTCAGGTCGACCAGCGATCCGTCAGGAGTCGGTACACGTACAGCAAATCCGTCCATCTTACCGTCAAGTTCGGGGATGACCAGGCCGATGGCTTTGGCGGCGCCGGTCTTGGTCGGGATGATGGATACGGCAGCGGCACGGGCGCGGCGCAGATCCTTATGCGGTGCGTCGAGGATGATCTGGTCGTTGGTGTAGCTGTGAATGGTGTTCATCAGCCCCTTCTTGATACCGAAGGCATCGTTCAGCACTTTGGCGATGGGGGCAAGGCAGTTGGTGGTGCAGGAAGCGTTAGAGATGAGTTTCATGTCGGGAGTCAGGGTGTTGTCGTTCACACCGAGCACGATGGTGGCATCCACATCTTCCTTATTGTCTGAAGGTACCGAGAGCAGCACTTTTTTGGCACCGGCGTTAAGATGTTTGGTCATCTTCTCGCGGGTCCTGAAGATTCCTGTGCATTCAACCACGATATCCACGCCCAGCGCTCCCCAGGGGAGGTTGGCGGGGTCTTTTTCAGCCATTACCTTGATCTTCTTCCCGTTGATAACGAGGTATTCACCGTCCACTTTAATTTCGCCGGAAAACTTTCCGTGCACCGAATCATATTTGAAAAGGTGTGCCAGCGTTTTGGCATCCGTAAGATCGTTGATCGCAACAATTTCTACATTGCTTTTTGTAAGAAGGGCACGGTAGGTGAGCCTGCCGATACGCCCGAATCCATTGATTCCGACTTTGATGGTTCCCATAATATTTGATTTAAATAAAATTAAGATTCAGGATGGCAAAATTATGGAAATTCCGGATATAAAAAAAAGTATCACCCCATCACCGGTAAACTGAAAAGCGTTAGCTTTATGGAGCCGTTTGCCGGGACAGATAGATTGAAGTTCCAGGGCATCCGCCAGACCTGTAAAAATGATCCGACATGTTTAAAATTTACATTATTTCCGACGGTACCGGCAGAACTGCCGAGCAGACCCTGCAGGCCGCCCTGACGCAGTTTCCGGGGGCCATTGCCGACATCGTTCTCAGGGGTGAGGTGCGCAGTGAAGCCCGGATTGGCGAAATTGTTGCCGAAGCAGCCGAAAACCGCGGACTGATCGTACATACCCTCGTTTCTGAACAACTCCGTGAAGAGATGGTCAGGATCAGCCGCATCCATAATGTCGACTCCATCGACCTGATGGGGCCGCTGCTTTCGCGACTGAGCCATTATCTCTCTGATTCACCGACGGGGCAGCCGGGACTATTCTTTTCACTGAACAAGGAATACTTCAAACGGATCGACTCGATGCAGTTCGCTTTCAACCACGACGACGGGCAGCGCGACCATGAATA
>CAYYPH010000080.1:3089-6985 GCA_964473485.1 uncultured Prolixibacteraceae bacterium
CGGGGAGTACTCGTCGGTCGATTTTATCCGCCGCGAACTGAACTATTCGCAAAACATCTTTGCCCGTTTTGGCTGGCCGGTAATCCAGGTCACCAACAAACCCATCGAGGAGATCGCATCCGAAATACTGGCCATAAAACGGCGGATCGACAAGCCTGAATGCAGAAAACGAAAAAACTAACCCGTTAATCCTCAAGTTTCCTTATTTTTGCAACGACACAGAACCTGCAATTCATACCACAATGTCAAAGACCAAATATATCTTCGTTACGGGTGGAGTCACCTCTTCACTGGGAAAAGGGATCATCTCATCCTCCATCGCCAAACTTCTGGGCGCCAGGGGATTTTCAGTTACCATTCAGAAACTCGATCCCTATATCAACATCGATCCCGGTACGCTGAACCCATACGAACACGGTGAGTGCTTCGTAACGGAAGATGGCGCGGAGACCGATCTCGACCTGGGTCATTACGAACGGTTCTCGAACGTGCCAACCTCGCAGGCCAACAACGTTACTACCGGGGTTGTATACCAGTCGGTCATAACCAAAGAAAGGAAAGGGGAGTACCTGGGTGAAACCGTTCAGGTGATCCCGCACATCACCGATGAGATCAAATACCGTATCAAATTGCTCGCCAACCGGGGAGACTACGATTTCATTATCACCGAGATAGGTGGAACCGTCGGCGACATCGAGTCGCTGCCGTTTATCGAGGCGGTCAGGCAGTTACGCTGGGAGCTCGGGCGCAACTGTGTGGTGGTGCACCTCACGCTGGTACCTTTCCTGGCCGCTGCCGGCGAGCTGAAAACAAAACCCACCCAGCACTCGGTGAAGACCTTGCTGGAGTCGGGAGTGCAGCCCGACATCATTGTTTGCCGCACCGAACGGCACCTTACCGAAGGACTGCGTAACAAGATCGCCCTGTTCTGCAACGTCAGTACCTCCTCGGTCATTGAATGTATCGATGCGGAATCCATTTATGATGTTCCCATCCTCATGCGCCGTGAGAATCTTGATGTGGAGATCCTGAAAAAGACCAAAATGCCGGTGGAACGTGAACCCGACCTGAAAGATTGGGAGAAGTTTCTTCATGCCCTTAAGAATCCCTCGGGCGAGGTGATCATCGGTCTGGTGGGAAAATACGTGGAACTCAAGGATGCCTACAAATCCATCAACGAATCGTTCATACATGCCGGAACCGCCAATGGAGTGCGGGTAAAGGTTCAGACTTTTCATTCAGAATTCCTGGATGAATCGAACGTGGAGGCGAAGCTTGGACACCTCCACGGGATCCTCGTGGCGCCCGGATTCGGCGAACGTGGGATCGAGGGGAAAATCACTGCCATCAGGTATGCCCGTGAGAAAAAGATTCCCTTCTTCGGCATTTGTCTCGGAATGCAGTGTGCCGTGATCGAATTCGGCAGGAACGTACTTGGCCTCGCCGGCGCACATTCAACGGAGTTCAACAGGCTGACCCCCCATCCGGTGATCGATATGATGGAAATGCAGAAAAAGATTTCCGGACTTGGCGGGACCATGCGCCTGGGTTCCTATCCCTGCCGGTTAACCAAAGACGCGAAGGTTTTTTCAATCTACAATGAGGAGCACATCTCCGAACGTCACCGTCACCGCTTCGAGTTCAACAACGAATACCTGCCCCTTTACCGCGATGCCGGTTTTAAACCTGTGGGGCTGAATGACAAGGATAACCTGGTAGAGATCATCGAACTCGATCAGCATCCCTGGTTCATCGGGGTGCAGTTCCATCCTGAATACAAGAGCACCGTGGCCCGGCCGCATCCGTTGTTTGTCGCTTTCGTGAGGGCGGCCAAGGATTTTTCAGCCGGATCGTGACATTTTTATACCTTTGCACTCGTTTTTCCAACTTTTCTTATGAATAAAAATACCATTATCGGCCTGGTTCTCATTTTCGGAATTTTCCTCGTTTATAGCTACCTGATGAGTCCCTCGCAGGAGGATATGCTGAAACAAAAACGGCAATCCGATTCCACCTACATGGTGAATAAAAACCGCCGCGATTCGGCCATCAGGGCCATTGCCAGGGCCCGTGCGCTGGAAGCCGCAGCACAGAAAGAAAAGATACTGGCCTCAGGACAGAAGCTCGACTCTCTCACCATCCTGCGTCTTACCCTGAAGGGCGAACTGGGCACCTTTGCCAATGCAGCAGTGGGGAAAGACACTGCATACACACTTGAAAACGACCTTCTCAGGATCAGTATCTCCGCTCTGGGGGGCAAGGTGTCGAAGGTGGAACTTAAGAAATATCTCACATGGGATAAAAAACCGTTGTATCTCGTGCAGCCCGATTCATTGCAGTTCGGGTTCAGCTTTTTCTCCAACAACCGCATCATCAATACAGGTAAACTGTATTTTCAGCCCGCCGTCACCGGTTCGGCAAATGCCGCGAACAGCATGACCGTCACCGGCAACGATTCGCTCACATTTGCCATGCGCATGTATGTAGCGGCCACCGACACCACCTTCGACCCTGATAAATACATCGAGTATCTTTACACCATCAGGGGCGATCAGTACATGATCGGATACAAAGTCCGTTTTGTGAATATGGCCGATGTGGTGGACCCGTCAACCAAATACCTGGTGTTGAACTGGAACGCAAACCTGAAACGCCAGGAGCGCAGCATGAACATGGAACGGATGAATACTACCCTGTATTTCAAGTATTCGGAGGATGAAGTTGATTACCTGTCAGAAACCAGTGATGAGGAGAAGAATCTGAGAAACGAACGACTGAAATGGATCTCGTTCAAGCAACAGTTTTTTTCAACAACCATCATTGCCGGAGACTATTTCAGCGATCCGCGGTTATCGGTGGTCACCCTGCCGGGTCCGGCCAGTTACCTGAAGACCATGAATGCCGAGGTTGGGATTCCTTTCGTACCGACTGAGAAGAAAGACATCGCGATGTCGATGTATTTCGGCCCCAACCAGTATTACGGATTAAAGAACTACGACCTCGATCTTGAAAAGCAGATCCCGCTGGGATGGGGTTTTTTCCTGATGGCATGGATCAACATTTATGCAGTCATTCCCGTTTTCACCTTCTTCGGCAACTTCGGCTGGAATTACGGTATTATCATTCTCATCCTCACGATCCTTTTGAAGATCGTTCTGTTCCCCATCGCCTTCAAAACCTACAAGTCGTCGGCCAAGATGCGGGTGCTCAAACCCGATGTGGACGAGCTGAATGTCAAATTTCCCAAGAAGGAAGATGCCATGAAGAAACAGCAGGCCATGATGGAACTTTACAAGAGGGCCGGTGTCAACCCCATGGCGGGATGTATCCCGTTGCTGCTCCAGATGCCGATCCTCATCGCGATGTTCCGCTTCTTCCCGGCATCTATCGAGTTGCGCCAGCAAGCGTTTCTGTGGGCCAAGGACCTTTCATCGTTCGATGACATCTGGACCTTCCCGGCCGGATTCAGCATACCCTATTACGGCAATCATGTGAGCCTCTTCGCTTTGTTGATGACCATCTCCAGCATCTTTTACACCCGTATCAACGAACAGATGATGGGTACTTCGCAGCAGCAGATCCCCGGCATGAAGACCATGATGTACCTGATGCCGCTGATGTTCCTGTTCTGGTTCAACGATTACTCCTCGGGTTTGAGCTACTACTATCTGCTCGCAAACCTGCTGACTTTCGCGCAGATCTATATCATCCGTGCCACCATCGATGAGAAGAAACTGCACGCCCAGATAGAGGCCAACAAAAAGAAGCCCGTCAAGAAATCGGGCTTCCAGAAACGGCTGGAAGATATGGCCAAAAAACGCGGCTACCCGGTGAAGAAGTAACCCCACCCCGACGGGGTCCCCCCACCCCGACGGGGTCCCCCCACCCCGACGGGG
>CAYYPH010000081.1:0-5884 GCA_964473485.1 uncultured Prolixibacteraceae bacterium
ATTCATTCATTCACTCATTCACTCATTCACTCAATCACTCATTCCTTAGTGTCACGCGTCACGACTCAGTCCCTGACACACCGCACCGGGAATGCATTGCCTTTTCCCGCGGGATACCTTGACGTGCTGGGATTGTATGAATTGATCCCGTAGGCGTTGGCCTTTTCCGGGCCGGGTGATGACGAACTCCAGAACATGCTCCCCTGCATGGGGGGAGAGGTAAAGTTCCATGAATAAGCCTGGTAGAATATACCACCCAGCAACCCGTGAAAACCATACTGCCGGTTCATGTCCCTCATGGCGCCTCCCGAAACGCCGGCGCCGAGGTAATAATCCAGCAAAGCGGTCCAATCCGCCTGGGTTGGGATGTGCCAGCCCGGAGGACAAATCCCTTTGCTTCCTGCAGCATCCGTATAATCCATTACCTCCTTCCACTGGTAGTATCCTCCGTCGGTGTCGCATCGTCCCGACTGGTTGCTGACACAATATTTTTCAATGATGCAATTGTCCGTATGGGGTGTCTGGTTATTGGTGAAAACTCCGTAATTGAGATTTTCGGCCATCCAGCACCTTGATCCGCCTCCTGACCCGCCAAGGAAGGTGGAATAGGTATGCCCGTCGCGCACATCCGTGACCGATCCGGGACAGGGAGCGGCGGCATTGGTCAGAAAGACTTTCATGGTCAGTTGCGATTGCGCTTTGCATCCATAGGTATTGGTGTATTCATAGACGATCGTGTATGGCACTCCGCCGGGCGAGGAGAGAATCTCCGGATCCGAAGGATCAAAGACAAAGACGCCGGGTGAGGTCTGGCTTACGCCGGGACCGCTGTAAACTCCAGGCATTCCCAAAGGATTGCCTCCCCGAAGTAAAACCGGCCGGGCGTTCTTTGTTGTCATCACGTCATGGCATGCTGTGTAGGTGACTACGGGCAAGGGTCTGATAGCGAGAGAAAAGGAGGGGGACCAGGCGCCGGTGCCGCATTCATTGTTTCCCTGAACGGTGATGAAGGCATTGCCGAAAAATGCCGGGGCCAGCGACACCGTGCCGGTCGTGCCGCTGCCTGTGATGCTTCCGGCAGCAGGAGGCATGAAGTTCCAGGTGTAGGAGGTGGTATTCGGATCGGGGTTGACAATGGTAAACGGGATGTTCTGATCTCCCTGGCAAACCTCGAAGTCGCCCGAAACTGACGTGGGTTGCGCCGGCATCGCCTTGATGCCGACCGGGGAGTTGCCTGACGGTCCTGTGCCGCAACTGTTCTGGCCGATGACCGTAATGGTACCTGCCGAAGGATTTGTGCTGGTACTGATGGTGATGGTGGCCGTGCCTGCGCCGGATGTTATGGTGAACCCCGGAGGGAGTGTCCAGGAATAGGAACTGGCATACAAGGCTGTACCCACCGAGAACTGCAGTCCGACTGCACCCGGGCAGACCATGGCCGGACCGCTGATGGCACCGGGCGGACCCGGCAAGGGGGCAATGTTGACGGTGAAACTGATTGGCGGACCCTCGCCGCATGCGTTGATCCCCTTCACCGCCAGGATTCCGGATGTGGCGCCGGTTGAAAAACCCAGCGTGATCTGGTTGGTTGTACTGGCGCCGGTAGCGCCGGGCGGAAGGGTCCAGGCATAGGATGCGGCATAAGTGAGATTGCCCACCTGGAAGGATACGTTTTGCGCTCCCTGGCAAACCTCCGGAGGCCCTGTGATTGGCTGGTTGGCCAGCGGGAGGGAATCCACCTGCACCATCACCGTGTCGCTGGCCACACATCCGTTGTTGTTGGTCACCACCACCCATTTCTGTCCCTCGGTACCAGTGGTCAGCGTGGGTTCGGAAGTATTGTCGTTCCAAAGGTAGGTTACGTAAGCCCCGGGGCTGAAGGTGGTAGTGGTGCCTTCGCAGATGGTCCGGTCGTTGCCCAGGCTTACCGTCGCCCCGGGATAGTATGTTACATGGATGGTGTCCATCAGCAGGCACAGGTCGCCATTCGTCACACAGGCGTAATATCCGGTGTCGGTCACCGTGTAAAACCGCGAGGCACCCACCTGTGTCCAGTTCCCGGCAACGAGTCGTTTCCAGTCGTAGGTGTCACGGAACGGCCCTCCGTCGAGCAGAATACTGTCGCCGGGACACATATTGGCATCCGCCCCGAGGTAAAGGGTGCTGAAATCGGAAAAATAGCCGTATTCTGAACTGGCGGCAACATTGTTCAGAATGCCAAGGTGGAACTTCCCCTGGGTATTCTCGAGGTAATTCGCACCGATCGGTACCTGGCCGGTCGTCAGGTTGTTCTGGCGGAAATAGACCCATTCGTCGTTGGTACCGGGCACCACATTGAAAGCGGCGCCGGTCACCACCGTGGTACCCCCGTTGAGCAGGAAATGGTCCTGGTTGCCGTTGCGGGTTAAAATCAGCAGGGCGAAGGCATTGGCGCTTGAGCGGTTAAACCCGATGCTCCTTGAACCCGTGCACGAATCATGCGGAATGACAGATGCTCCTGACTCTCCGGGATGACCGGTGAGATGATAGACATAGGCCGGCATCGAAGTTTTTACATGGGTGGTATTCGAAGCCGGGGGAATGTCGTAATCGTATTGCTGGCCGGTGTTCAGGACCACAGCCGGTATCGCGCTGCCATCGATATAGACGGATGTCGCATCCTGGGTGGCAAGAATGTATATCCGTTCATCGTTGTTGTTGGGCGGTACGTTGTGGGCGAATCCCTTGATAACGGTGTGTGAGGTTCCGAGCAGGTTGACCGGGATGATCTGGTCGCCGATGATGTCCCATCCGCCTGTGATGATTGAATCGTCGCTGATGGTGATGGCAATGGGCTTGTTTGAGGCCACATGCGATCCGGCTAAAGTGGCTGAAGCCGATGTGTTGAGTGTTCTGGCAGAGTAGGTCTGCCCCTTCTGCAGGGTGACCTGGAACGGCACCCCGGCGGCGTGCCCGACGATGTCGAGCGAAGGGGTGATCGTGACCACGGTGTTGTCTTCGGTGGCCACGATGTCGAATGCTTCGCTGCCGTCGTTCACCTGGTTGGGATAGTCCGATTGACCAGGAATGTAAAATTCGGTACCCACGCCGTTTTTCCCTTTCAGCGGGAATATGGCTGGATTGCTCCCGTTATTGATCTCGTAATAGGCCGTTACATAGGCGTCGGATGTAAGTAGTAATCCCTTCCTGAGAACCTGGTCGGCCGGACGGTTTTCGATGCTGTCGAGCCAGGTGTTGTTCCCTTTGATATTATCCAACTGGATAGAAATGGTCGAATTCGGAGCGATGGATTGAACGATCGGGGTGAAATTCAGGTTGGCCGGCATGCGCAGGGTGATGTTCGCAGGGTCCTCCATGGTGGAGATCCGGATATACACCGGCCGGTCCCCGTGATTCGAGGCGGCTTCCGGCCCCACAAACCAGAACTCCCTGTCGATCTGGGCCTGAAGCGCAACAGGCAAGACCACAATGGAAAAGAGAAGGATGAAAAAGCCTGGCTTTATCATAGAGGGTTTAACAAAGGTCTATCTAAAGCAACCATAAAATCTTTAACAGGAACCGTAAATGCTGACATAGTTATGAATTACCGGTGTGTATGGGTCATGGTTTTTTCATTTTTGCAGAAAAATACCGGCCCGATGCTGGGCATTTGCCCTGATATTGAAATAATAAAACGGATAGTCAAAGCTGTGGTATACTCCCTTACCGAAAGGTTTTGTATATTTATACAGCCCGTTTGAGTCGGCAGTGGAGCAGATGAGCACTCCATTTTTAATATCTACTATGGCATCAGCATATTGAGGTACCGGGTGAAATTTAAGGGTTACCGAGTCGGGCATGATGGAACCCAGTCCCTCGGCGGTGGTTGCCACTGCCTCGGTTCTTGTCCATGTTATCGGGTTGATGACGAGCCCCACCATATTTGAAACCACCGGATTGTGCGGTGGTACCACGCTGGGTGCCTGAGTGTTGTACGAAATGATCACCCCCGTGTCGTCAGGGCCTTCGGCAAATTTCAGATGAGGGTTGGCAGCCAGGTAGCCGGCTGTTACCGGATAGCCGATAATGTAGGCGGCAATCATACGCTTATATACTTCGGGATTATCCTTCATGTATCCCGAAAGCAGGTGGATAAGGACATTGGAACCCTGTGAATGGCCGGCCAGGATGAATGGGCGACCCTTATTGTAATGTTGAATATAATAGCTGAAGGCGGCAACGGCATCCGATGTCGGGATCCCGCCAATCACTACCTCCCGCTCTTCTGCCGGTAAATCTAATGTATAATTGGCGTCGGCCTGCCGGTAATAGGGTGCGAAAACATTTGCAAAAGTCTCAAAAGCCGTTGCCTGGCGTTCGTATGCGGGCAATGCACCAGCCAGCATGGAAGGGTTGTCGATCGTGCAGATATTAGGGTCGGTTGGCTGGACCTTTTGCCAGCAGGTCGGGTAAAGATAAAAAACATCAACATCCATCACCGGAGCTGGTGCAGACAACCAATGGGCTGCCTGCGAATAATCAGTGGGGAGGGGAGTTGGTTTTGAAGCGTTTTCTTTCATGCAGCCACTGCAAATAGCGGATATGAATGCCAGTGCCATCAACGGGTAAGCCGGAGTGCTGTGTTTAGTGCGCATGGAGTCAGGTTTAATGACAAATTTAACTATCTCATCTGCTTTCGGATGACCATTTAAATGTCATGTCGGACAATCACCGCGTAAAGATAAAAAAAATGCGGGAACTGCCATCGGGTGTTTCTGTCGCGGAACATTCGCGAAGTTGATGTATACTTGCATTCGGTAACAGATGACCGATTTAAGATAAAAGCAATAAATCCATGAGAACAGAATCCGATTTCTTAGGCACAATGGAAGTTCCCGATGACACATTGTACGGCATTCATGCCATGCGCGCACGGAACAACTTCCCCGACACAACCCCCTTTCACCGTGAATGGTACCGTGCCATTGGGACGGTGAAACAGGCATGTTACCTGACCGCCCGCGACTATTTCAGGGCTATGGAGGAGAAATTTGGAAAGAAGCAGGAATTAACAATTGACAATGGACAATTGACAATTGAAAATGGAAAATTGAAAACGGAAAACGATTTTGTCAATCAATCACTCAATCACTCAATCACTCATTCACTCAATCACTCTCCGTCACGCGTCACGCCTTCCGATCTCCCCCTTGCCCGCGATCAGAAACTATCCCTCCTCATCGATGCAGCCGGTGAGGTTGCCGGGGGGCTCCATTCTGACCATTTCATTGTGCCGGCGGTTTCGGGCGGGGCCGGGACCAGCATCAACATGAACGTCAACGAGATCATTGCCAATGTTGCCCTGCTTGGTGCCGGGGCGACACCCGGTCAGTATCACCTGGTCGACCCGGTGGAGGATGCCAATATCTTCCAGTCGACCAACGATGTGATCCCGACATCGCTGAAAGTGGCTGCCATGCAGCTGCTGAACGACCTTGAGCAACAAATCAATGGGCTGCGCTCAATCGTTGAACAGCAAGAGCGGCGGCATCAGAACGACCTGCGCATAGGATACACACAGATGCAGGAGGCTGTGCCTTCCTCTTTTGGCAAGTTGTTCAGCACGTACAACGATGCGCTTTCGCGCGACTGGTGGCGCGTTTCGAAATGCTTTGAGCGGATAAAGACGGTGAATCTCGGCGGTGGTGCTATTGGGACAGGCCTTGCCGTTCCCCGCTATTTTATCATGGAGGCCATCAACCACCTGCAAAAACTGACCAATCTCCCCATTAACCGCGCTGAGAACCTGGCCGATGCCACCAGCAACCTCGATGCCTTCGTGGAGGTTCATGCAACCCTGAAAGCCCACGCCGTCAACCTTGAAAAAATGGTCTCCGACCTCCGT
>CAYYPH010000082.1:0-5810 GCA_964473485.1 uncultured Prolixibacteraceae bacterium
CCCCGCCCCATCGGGGCGGAATTATGATAGCATGAGAAACAGAAAAATTTTCGTTATCGCGTTAATCACAGGCATTTGCCTGTGGCAGCCATCGGCTGCCCAATGGCTGAAAGCCAGCGGGAAAAAGATCGTCAACGCTCAGGGCAGCGAGGTCATCCTTCGCGGCATGGGCCTCGGCGGCTGGATGCTCCAGGAGCCCTACATGATGGAGATGAGCGGCATGGCCGTGGCGCAGTGGGACATCAGGCAGAAGATCAGGAACCTGATCGGTGAGGCAAATACCGTCACCTTCTACGATGCCTGGCATGCCAACCACTGCACGCGAAAGGATGTCGATTCCCTGGCCGCCTGGGGGTTCAACTCCATCCGGCTGCCCATGCATTACAACCTGTATACGCTTCCTGTCGAAGAGGAGCCCGTGGCCGGCGTCAATACCTGGCTGGAGAAGGGTTTCGCGCTTACCGACAGCCTCCTGAAATGGTGTGCCGCCAACCAGTTATACCTGATCCTCGACCTCCACGCAGCCCCGGGCGGGCAGGGGAAGGATTACGCCATCTGCGACGGCAATCCTGCCAAGCCTTCGCTGTGGGACAGCGAGGCAAACAAGCAGAAAACCATCGCGCTGTGGCAGAAACTGGCCGAGCGGTATGCCAACGAACCCTGGATCGGGGGCTACGATATCATCAACGAACCCAACTGGAGTTTTACCCCCGGCGGCAACCAGAATGGCTGCACCGAGAACTCCAATGCCCCACTGCGTCAGCTCATGATCGCCATCACCAATGCCATCCGTAGCGCAGATTCGAAGCATATCATCATCATCGAGGGAAATTGCTGGGGAAACAACTACAACGGAGTGCTGCCCCCCTGGGACGACAACATGGTGCTGAGTTTCCACAAATACTGGTCCTACAACGACCAGGGGTCCATCCAGGGGATCATCAACCTCAGGAATACACACAATGTTCCGATCTGGCTGGGCGAAAGCGGTGAAAATTCAAACGTATGGTTTACCGATGCCATCAAACTGGTTGAAAGCAACGGCATCGGATGGTGCTGGTGGCCGCTGAAGAAGATCGGATCGGTCGTCAACCCGATGACCATCACGAAAACCCCGGAATACCAGGTCCTGCTCGACTATTGGGAAAACGGCGGGAATAAGCCTTCGGAGATCTTTGCCTATTATACCCTGATGCAGATGGCCAGCAACGCGAAGACCGAATTCTGCACGATGCGCCCGGATGTCATCGACGCCATGTTCCGCCAGGTTTACGATTCCACTGCGCGGTCATATAAGGCCATGCATCTGCCGGGGACCATCTGTGCGACCGACTTTGACCTCGGCCGGCACGGCACAGCCTATTTTGATTCGGACATCGCCAATTACCAGGTGAGTTCGGGAAACTACACGGCATGGAACAGTGGCTGGCAATACCGCAACGACGGGGTTGACATTGAATCGAATACGGATGCCTCACCCGGAGCCAATGGCTATAACGTTGCCTGGACCAAGGACAAGGAGTGGATGCAGTACACGGTGCAGGTCGATTCAACGGCCGTGTACGCAGTAACGGTAAGGCATTCAGGTTCGGCGGGAACGAAGATCATGCTCTCGGCCGGAGGTGCTGATATCACGCAAACTCTCACACTGCCTGGCACTTCAGGCAATACCTCTTGGGTCAGTACAACAATCGGGGATGTGGTCCTGTACGAAGGGCAGCAGACTATACGCCTCTATTTTGAGAAGGGCGGGGCAAACATCGCCTTCCTGGCATGCGGCATCACCAAGCAAACGGACGACATCCCCATGCAAGCCGTATCGGCCGTTACCGCTGATGAACCGGCGGTAATACGGGTTGCGTTCAACAAACGGGTCGGCGGATCAACCCCGGGAAACAACGATTTCGCCTGTAAGGTTAACGGAATCGCCGTTGGAGTGGATGGAGTCACCGTGGATGCGGGTAACCAGGCGGTTCTGAGGATCACGATCGCGAAGGAACTGGTATCAACCGATGTGATCACGCTGGACTATTCAGGGAACTCGGTGGTTGCCACCGACAGCACCTTCTTGCAGCCATTTACCGACCTGCCCGTCAGGAATAACTTGCCGGTTTATGCCGCCATCCCTGGGAAAATTGAAGCGGAAGCATTCACCGTAAATATGGGATTGTCGGCCGAAACATGCACGGATGCAGGCGGGGGGCTCGACATGGGATTCACCCATGCCGGCGATTACCTCGAATACAGGGTCAACGTGGCAAGTTCAGCAACCTATTCGATGGAGGTCCGGGCGGCATGCCTGAACACAGCCGGAATCATTCGGGTCGACCAGATGACCGATGGCGGGCAGGTGCTCAATTCCGTGAACGTTAACATCCCCGTGACCGGAGGCTGGCAGACCTGGCGTACGGTCATCGCCAGCATGCCCCTGACCAAGGGATATGGCCGGCTGCGGGTAACCATCGTCAAACCCGAATTCAACATGAACTGGTTCCGGTTTACCGGGGGCAGCCAGGGACTCAACGATGCAGCGGTCCCCGATCTGCAGATATACCCGAACCCGGCCACCGGGATGGTGACCTTCACAGTGCCCGGTACGCTGGGTCGCGAGAAAACCTTATCTATCCGCAACCTTGCTTCATTGGCGGTATTGCAGATGACCATCCCTTTTGACGAAACGGGCCGGGTGAATGTCGGCACCCTGGCCCCGGGATTGTATGTCGTGGAAGTGACATTCGCCGATCGTGTAATCAGGAAAAAGCTGATGGTGCTGAATCAGCTTTAATGCCTATCTTTATTCCGGAAATCGAAAAATTGCAGATATGAAAACCATCCGACTTCTGATCATGGCAACTTTAATCACCGGAGCCGTGGCTGCCTCCGGATCAAATCCCGGCGTACCGGCCGGTAACAAGACAAAAAAGATAACGGTTTTTGTGACGGCCGACAGTACAAAGTACCGGCTAACGGAGACCGTTCAACCTGTTTTCAGCAAACGCGGACAACCCTTTGAAACGGAACCCTCGGTTTTTGTCGATCCGGGACATCGTTTCCAGACCATCACCGGCATCGGAGGGGCATTGACCGATGCCTCGGCCGAAACCTTTGCAAAACTCTCCCCGGCCGTACAAGAGCGATTCCTCAAGGCATACTTCGATCCGAAAGAGGGGATTGGTTATACCCTGGTGAGGACCAACATGAACAGCTGCGACTTTTCCAGCGGCATGTACACCTATACCGATGAGAACGACAAGGAGCTGAAGAGTTTCAGCATCGCGCACGACGAAAAGTTTAAGATCCCTTTCATCAAACGGTCCGTGACAGCGGCAGGAGGGAAGTTAAACCTGTTCATCAGTCCGTGGAGCCCGCCGGCCTGGATGAAAAGCAACAAAAACATGCTGCAGGGGGGTAAGTTGCTCCCTGAGTTCTTTGATTCCTGGGCCAATTATTATGTGAAATTCATTAAGGCCTACGAGAAGGCGGGTGTTCCTGTGTGGGGACTTTCGGTGCAGAACGAGCCGATGGCGAAGCAAACCTGGGAGTCGTGCATCTACACGGCCGAAGAGGAACGCGACTTCATTAAAAATCACCTCGGTCCGGTGCTCTGGAAGAACGGACTGGAGGGAAAGAAACTGATTGCGTGGGACCACAACCGCGACCTGGTATATCACCGGGCATCCACGATCCTGGGTGACCCTGAAGCAGCGAAATATGTATGGGGCATCGGCTTTCACTGGTACGAAAGCTGGACCGGCGCCGCCATCCCTGAGAACATCAGACGGGTCAACGAAGCCTTTCCCGATAAACAGCTGCTGCTCACCGAGGCCTGCAATTACCCCTTCAGCTGGAAAACCATCGATGAGTGGCATTGGGGCGAGAATTACGGTTCGGCGATGATCCACGATTTTAACAACGGCGCTACCGGCTGGGTCGATTGGAACATCCTGCTCGATGAGACCGGAGGACCAAATCATGTGAAGAACTTCTGTTTTGCCCCTGTTCACGCCGATACACCAAAAGACCAACTGCATTTCATGAACTCGTACTACTACATCGGTCATTTCTCGAAGTTCGTCCGTCCTGGGGCTAAACGGATCGCGGTCTCCCCGAGCAGGGCACAGCTCCTCGCCACCGGCTTCATGAACACCGACGGCACCGTGGTGGTCATCGTGATGAACACGGGAAAAACAAAGGTTGATTTTCATCTTTACCTTGGCGATCAGGCCGCACCATTGGAAAGCCTGCCACGGTCGATCGCGACGTATGTGATTGAGTGAATGAGTGAATGAGTATATGAGTAAATGAGTGAATTGCTCACCTGTTCACCTGTTCACCTGTTCACCTGTTTTCAAATGATTGATATATTGATTGATATATTGATTGAATTAATCGCTAATCCCTGATTTTGAATTTTGACATTTGAATTTTGAATTTTGAATTCATTTCATTCCCATGCTCGAACTTCGCGGAATATCCAAATCCTATGGCACGGTCAAAGCCGTAAAACAGGTAGATCTGACCATCGCCAGGGGTGAGTTCTTCTGTTTGCTGGGCCCCAGCGGGTGCGGAAAAACCACTATTCTGCGCATGATCGCCGGGTTCGAGCAAGCCACTGCCGGGGCTATACTGCTCGATGCGATCGACATCACGAAGGAGCCTCCCAACCGGCGCGATGTCAACACTGTGTTCCAGAACTACGCCCTCTTTCCGAATTACAATGTTTACGACAATATCTCTTACGGGCTGAAAATAAAAAAGATGGACCGTGAGGAGATGGCCGAGCGGATGGCAGGGGTGATTCAGCTGGTCGGACTTTCGGGATTCGAGAAGCGTATGCCGTCGAACCTTTCGGGCGGCCAGCAGCAGAGGGTCGCCCTGGCCAGGGCGCTGGTGAACCACCCGCGGGTGTTGCTGCTCGATGAACCCTTAAGCGCCCTCGATAAAAAGATCGCGGAGCAAACCCGCAATGAACTGGCTGAATTGCAGAAAAAGGTGGGGATCACCTTCATCTTCGTGACCCATAACCAGACCGAAGCGCTGGCCCTGGCCGACCGCATTGCCGTGATGAAAGACGGTTTGATTGAGCAGTGCGACCATCCCAAGGCGATCTACGAAAAACCACTGACACATTTTACCGCAGATTTTATCGGGAGCATGAACTTTTTCAGTGGAACGATCTGTGGATATGAGGAACACGGTTCTGCCATCGCACTGGCCGGTCTGGGTAATATAAGCCTTACCAGAAAAAAGGCAACGACCACCATGTCGCAGTTGGACGAAACTGACGCCGGGACCGGTAAAGGCATGGCCAGTAAGGGTGTTCGGGATTCTTCCGGGAATACCGGAGATGTTGATGAGGCCAGGCCGGCGAAGGAGGTACCGGGGATACGAACAACCGGCGGAAACAGGGCTATTGCCATGGAAGGCCACCGGGAATCACCCGATCGGGATATGCATGCTGGCCTCCCTGATACCGCTGACCCGGTTGCCGGTGACGAGGTTCAGTTTTGTATACGGCCCGAAAGGATGCGGATCTCGCTGGTAGAGCCACCCGGGTATGAAAATGCCCTCCGCGGACAGATCACCCATAAAGTTTACCTGGGCGAGATCACCAAATTCAGGGTGAAACTTGCCAACGATCAGGAGATTTCAGTCATCGCACAGAATTATCTCCTTCAACTGTCGAACGAATTCTACGATATCGGTGAAGAGGTGTTTGTTTCGTGGAGCAAGACCTCCGGAGAGATAATACCCTTGACGGGTGACGCAGTTGGGCGAATGAGTGAATGAGTGAATGAGTGAATGAGTGA
>CAYYPH010000083.1:0-5490 GCA_964473485.1 uncultured Prolixibacteraceae bacterium
ACCCCGACGGGGTCCCCCCACCCCGACGGGGTCCCCCCACCCCGACGGGGTCCCCTTCTTCTCATCCATTTTCCATTTTCCATTTTCAATTGTCCATTGTCCATTGTCAATTATTCAGTAAGTTTGCCATTCAAACATTGTAGAACATTTTCCATCCCGGCGAAACGATGAATCCCCCGACCCTGAGCATTTTAATCCCGGCTTACAATGAAGCCAATACCATTCACCGCATCCTCGACAAGGTGCTGGCGGTTGAACTGATCGGGGGGGTATCGAAGGAGATCATCATCGTGAACGACTGCAGCCGTGACGATACGGTGCGTGTAGTGGAAGAATATATCTCTGATCACCCGGGGCATCGCATCCGCCTGTTCAGCCTCGCGAAGAACAAGGGAAAAGGCGCTGCCCTCCACCGGGGCATCGAGGAGGCAACCGGCGATTACATTATCATCCAGGACGCAGACCTTGAATACGACCCGGCCGAATACAACATCCTGCTGAAACCGATCCTCGACGGCTTCGCGGATGTCGTGTACGGCTCCCGTTTCATGGGAGGGCGACCCCACCGGATCCTCTTCTTCTGGCACTCCATCGGCAACAAAATCCTAACCTGGATCTCCAACATGCTGACCAACCTGAACCTGACCGACATGGAGACCTGTTACAAACTGTTCCGCTCTGAATTTATCAAGCAGATCCGTTTTAAGGAGAACCGGTTTGGCTTCGAACCCGAAGTGACGGCCAAAATTGCCCGGTTCCCGAAGATCAGGATCTATGAAGTGGGGATCTCCTATTACGGAAGAACCTATGAAGAAGGCAAGAAAATCGGGATGAAGGATGCGTTCCGCGCGTTCTGGTGCATGCTCAAGTATAACCTTTTCGACCGGGAATACCTTAAATCGTGACAGGTGACAAAAACCGTGACGCGTGACGCGTGAATTTATTAATTGACTGAATGATTGATTTATCGATTGATTGAATGATTGAATGAGTGAATGATTGAATGATTGATTGAATTTTTTCCCTGATGCCCAATGCCCAATGCCTAATGCCTGACGTTGTATTTTGACATTTGCCATTTGAATTTTGAATTCTGAATTTCCGTGCTTTCCCATCCTCAACGTTCCATCCTTCTCCCTGCCATTACCGGACTGCTTTTACTGGGTGTATTTATCGGGGTGAACGAATACAGGGGTTACCGTCATGAAAAGTCACTGAAATCAGCTCCTGCAGAACCCCCGCCGGAGGTGTTGACGGATCCGGCTGCGATGACCTCCCGGATGCTTTCATTGCATGATTTTGAGAAGGACCTGCCTGAATACCAGGCATACCGCATCATCGATTCCGGTCACGTAAGCAGCCGGTCGGCCATGCTCGACAGCCTGGCGGCCTTTTCACCCGGGATAAAAATGCCGTTTCATGTGATAAAGGCGGATCCGGGTTCATGGATCCGGACAAAAGCATGGATACGCACATATGGCTCCGCCAATGAAGTTGCTTGCAATCTGGTGGTGACCTGCAACCATCAGGGAACCAATTACAAATACGCAGCGTTACGGTTACAGGACCTGGAGATAAAACCGGGGCAATGGGAACGTATCACGTTCGATTACATGCTCCCTGAACCTCCCGACAGCAATGACCTGCTGCAGGTTTACCTCTGGTACTATGGGAAAGGATCGCTTGGAATCGACGATATCTCGGTCACCTTGTATGAACCTGTAAAATGAAGAAGCGCCGCCGCGAAATAGTTGTATGTTTGTATGATGCTAAACAATCATCGGATATTTCTCCTGAATTAATGGCAATCACCAATACAGAAGCATGCAAATCCCGCATTCAGGCGCAAAGAAAAGGATAAACTGGTTCTTCTACCTGCTCTTCTGCCTTTCTCTTTTCCTCACCTGGTTTTTCAACCGGGATGTCACGGCACTGGATGATCCGCGCGGGATCTGGTCCGACCGGGCGGGCTATTACATCTATCTTCCCGCCACATTTTTTTATCATTTCGATACGGAAAATATCAGCGATGACCTTGACATTCGCACCGGAGGGGGATTTTCGGTTGATAAGAAACGCGACCGGATTGAGACCAAGTACACCTGTGGCGTGGCGCTGATGGAGTCGCCCTTCTTCCTCACGGCCTGGCTGGTTTCGCAGATCGGTTCGTACGACCACGAAGGCGGGTTCTCCATGATCTATTTCCGGATGCTGCAACTCTCCGGCGTGATCTGGTTCCTGCTGGGGGCCTGGTTTCTCAAGCGTTTCCTCGACCACTACTTCAGCTCCCTGGTCAACTACGCGGTTATTCTTCTGCTTTTTGCCGGCACCAACCTGTTCTATTACGTGGTGGTCGATGGCCTGATGTCGCATGTCTATTCGTTTTTCCTCTTTTCCTTTTTCCTTTACCACCTCAACGGGTTCAACGAAACGGGCAAATACCGGCACTTCCTGCTCTTTGCCGGTGCCCTGGCCCTGGCGATCCTGGTCCGGCCTACCAACGCACTGCTGGGTATCACGGTCATCGCGTGGGATGTGAGGGACTTTTCCGGGCTGAAGCGTAAAATGAAGACTTTGCTGCAGGCCCGTTATTTCCTGGTTTTCCTGGCAATCCTTCTCGTCGTTCTGCTCCCCCAGATGATCTATTGGAAATACCTCAGTGGTCATTGGCTCCATTTTTCCTATAAAAACGAAGGCTTTTCCAACCTGGCCCATCCGAAGATCGCGGAGGTGCTGTTCTCGCCGGTGAACGGACTGCTACTCTATACTCCTTTGCTGGTTTTCTGTCTTGCCGGGCTGGCTTACATGATCATCCGGAAAAAGCAGAACGGGGTGCTGATCCTCCTTCTTTTCGTGTCTGTAACCCTGATAAGCGCCTCCTGGAAAACGTGGAACTTCGGATGCAGTTACGGACAACGGAATTTTACCGAATACCTCACTGTACTTGCGGTCCCCCTGGCGTGGCTGCTGAACTGGATGGTTCGTCCGGCCAACCGGCTCAAAGCCCTCAAGTTCATCGCATCCTCGCTGATCTTCTTTTTGATTTTCTATGCGGTATACCACAACCTCCGGTACGTTACCGCCTTCTACCGGTTCGACCGCTGTTACTTCGGCTCTTCGTGGCACTGGGAACGTTACGTCAGGTCGGTCAGGCGGGCAGGCATACTGCAACCGCTGGAACTGCCGCGGTCGTACAACAACGATTTTGAGAATATGGCGATCCTGCCGGTCTTCAAACCATCGGAGATCTTCGTCAGGTCAGGCCAGTACAGCGTAGCCGCCAGCCTGAAGACCATTGAGACGCCACTCTTCGAACAGGATATCACCGACCTCGGATATCCGCTTCCGAAGCGGGTAGAGGTGGTCCTACAACTCCTGAAGCCCGGCCAGGGCCCCACGGGGGCCTTCCTGGCTTACCGTTTTAAGGGGGACACGGCGGTGGCGCTGACACACCGGATCGCCATCGATCAGGTGGTGAAAGAACCGCTGTCCTGGACACCGGTTTTCAAAACCTTTATCGTTCCCGATGTAAACGATTCAACCCAGGTCATCGAACTTTTCATCGAGAACCCGAAAAAAGCGCTGTTGTTTGCCGACGACCTGGATCTGATTTACCGGTATGACTGGAATCCATGAGTGGCGGCCGCTTCGCAGCCAAAGCAGCAAAAATGAAAGAAAAATGACCAGAAAAATCAATATGAACCTGCGAAACCCGGTTTCACTCCTCACCCTGCTGACCCTCCTGATGGTCATTGTCCTGGTGCGTTACTTCAACCCGGTATGGCTCAACAAGGACTGGCTGGCCCCCATCAGCTGGGATGTCTTCGGCTACTACCTGTACCTGCCTGCGGCCTACATTCACGGCGACCTTGGCCTGAGGGATTTCACCTGGGTCCAGCAGGTGCTCGACAACTACAAGCCGACCATCGGCTTCTACCAGGCCTACATGGGACCGGCCGGCGATTATATCATGAAATACCCCCTCGGGCTGGCCTTGCTTTACAGCCCATTCTTTTTCATCGCACATGCATATGCCCATTTCGCGGGATATGCCACCGACGGGTTCACCCTGCCCTACCAGGTGGCCATGGCCTTCGGACCGCTGGTTTACACCCTCATCGGATTATGGTATTTCAGGAAGATCCTGCTGCGGTTTTTCAGCGACGGTTTCGCAGGCCTGACCATGATGGTCATCGTGCTGGGCACCAACTATTTCGAGCAAACGGCTTACAACAACATCATGCCGCACAATGTGCTCTTCACCCTGTTTGCCCTGGTGGTGTGGAACACCATCAGGTGGCATGAACGACCCGCCTGGATCCCGGCCATCCTGATCGGGGCGTGTTCTGGACTGGCCGCCCTGGTGAGGCCCACCGACGGCATCATCGTGCTGGTGCCCATCCTCTGGGGTCTCTGGAGCAAGACGAGCTGGCGCGACAAGATCAACCTTGTCAGGACCCGTTACCTGCAGGTCGCCGCAATGGCGCTGGCCCTTCTGGCCGTCGGATCGCTCCAGCTGATCTACTGGAAGATCCACGCCGGCACGTGGCTTTACTACAGCTACGAACAAGGGGAGTCGCTCCGCTGGATCGCCCCCTACATCCGCCTGGTCCTCTTCTCGTATAAAAAGGGGTGGCTGCTATACACCCCGGTCATGGTCTTTGCCATCATCGGGTTTATCCCGTTGTTCAGACATTACCGGAACATCTTCGCCGCGACTTTTGTTTTTTTCCTGGTCCACCTGCTGATCGTCTCATCCTGGCCCACCTGGTGGTACGGCGGCAGTTTCAGCCAGCGCCCGATGATGGAGGCCTACGTGCTGCTGGCCCAACCGATGGGAGCCCTCCTGGTCGCCGCAAAACGGTTCACCCTGCTCTGGAAAGGGGTGACTCTCCTGGTCTTCCTGCTGCTGGTCGCGCTTAACCTCTTCCAAACCTGGCAGTACAACAACTATGTGCTCAGTCCTTCGCAGATGACCAAAGGCTATTACTGGGCCACTTTCGGTAAAACAAAGGTGACGGCCCGCGAACAGCGGCTGCTGGAGCCTTCGAACGATCCCAGCGAACGCGAATACCTGCCCCAGTCGGCCAGTTTCAACACCCGGATGCTGGGACAGTACCTGTTCGATCAGCCCGATCCGGCCAAGCCCGGTCTCTACGCCACCGATACGGCCAACACGGGAAGGTTCTCGATGCGGCTTGGTCCGGGGAACCAGTTTTCGCCGGGCATCAGCATCCCTTACAAAGAACTGACAAAGAATGACTTTGCCTGGATCCAGGCCTGCGGCTATATCTATTTCACCGGCAAGCCCGAAGAGGTGAAGGTCAACCTGGTGGTCACCTGCAACCAGAACGGCGAAGCATACAAATACCGCATGATCCCGCTCGAAAAAATGAACCTGGCGCCAAACCGGTGGAACCACGTCTGCATGGATTACATGACCCCCTTTCTCGAACACCACGACGAACCTGTCCAGGCCTATTTCTGGTG
>CAYYPH010000084.1:0-5424 GCA_964473485.1 uncultured Prolixibacteraceae bacterium
CCACCCCGTCGGGGTCCCCCCACCCCGTCGGGGTCCCCCCACCCCGTCGGGGTCCTTTCACCTGGTCTCATCCCTTACCACCTCCCCGTCTTCGAGCACGATTACGCGGTGGGCTTTGTCAACCACGCGTTTGTCGTGAGTGGAAAAGATGAAGGTGATCTTTTCCTCATGATTCAGCTTTTCCATGATCTCAAGCAGGTTGCGGGTCGACGCCGAATCAAGATTGGCAGTGGGCTCGTCGGCGAGGATGAACCTGGGCCGCGAGGCCAGCGCCCTGGCTACCGCCACGCGCTGCTGCTGACCGCCGGAGAGTTTCGAAGGCCGGCTGTGAATGCGTTCGCCAAGCCCGACCGATTCGAGCAGCGCGATGGCCCGTTCCTGCCGCTGTTTGCGCGGGACCTTCTGGAGGTGCATGATGAACTCGACATTCTCCAGGGCCGTCAGCACCGGGATGAGGTTGTACGACTGGAATACGAACCCGATGTTGCGGAGTCTGAAGTCGATCAGCTTACGGCTGCCCAGGCGGGTGATGTCCTGGCCGCCGATCATGATGGTTCCGCTGTCGGGTTTGTCGAGCCCGCCGATCATGTTCAGCAGGGTGGTCTTGCCGGATCCCGACGGCCCCACGATGGCGGTGAACTCCCCTTGTTCAAAGGAGAGGTCGATGCCGTTCAGCGCCCTTACCTCGATCTCCGAATCGCGGTAACTCTTGTTCAGGTTTTCAAGTTTGATGATACTCATAAGTTTTTGTTATTCGGCCCGGATGGCGTCGGCTGGTCGCAGGCGAAGCGCCTGCCGGGCCGGGTAAACCGATGCCAGGATGCCGGTCAGTATCACGATGACCGTCAGGTTAAAGAAATAGATAAAATCAAGAGATGGGTACAGCATGGTGCTGTAACCCAGTTTTTCGAAACCTTCGGCAAACGAACCGAGATCGATGCCCGTATGGGCAGTGTACCAGGTAAGCATGGTTCCCATCAGAATTCCCAGGAGACCGCCGGTCAATGAAAGAAAGACCGACTCAAGCATTACCAGCGCGAACACCCTTCGCTTGTTCATTCCTATCGCGGCAAGCATTCCGAGTTCGCGGGTGCGTTCCAGGATGGCCATCAGCATGGTGTTGACGATGCCGAAACCGAGGGCCAGCATGATGATCCCCATAAAGAGGTACAGCCACAGGTCGAGAAAATCGTTCATCATGCCGATCAGCGGATCGATCTCCTTCCAGTTTTGCACGAGGAGCCCGGGGAACAAGCCTTTGAGCGCCTGCTCCGTTGCATCCACAGTACCGGGATCATGGCACAGGATGGCTATTTCGTGGAAAGTGTTCTCCGGTATTGAAAGCAAAGGCGTCAGGTCGCTGTTCTTCACAAAAATGTTCATCTCATCATACACTGAATTGCTGGTCCGGTAAATGCCGCATACGCGCAAAGCGGCTCCCGTGAGGTTGCCATCCATGTCCTGGAAAGTCAGAATCAGTTTTGAGTTGCGTTTGATCTTCAGCTTTTTGGCCAACGCTTCTCCGATCACCACCGGAACGCCCCGGGTCGGCGGAAACCAACTCCCGCACGAATCGCAGATCAGCGAATGGATCTCGGTGACGCTTTTTTCTTTATCAGGATCGATACCGTTGACCATCACGCCGGTGCCGGCATTGGCGCTTCCTGCCATGGCCGTGAAACGGATCCGTGGCGTCCAGGCTGCAACCTGCCGCATGGTATCGAGGACGGCTCCCAGTTTTGACGCGTCACTTCCCAGCGTATACCTGATCTCGTTGTCGGTTACATATCCGGGATGGTGAACCTGGATGTGCGAGATCTCCCTGCTCACGGCTTCACGGATACGCTGGTCGCTGGTCCCTTTCATAACCGCCGAAGAGAACACGCCCCCCAGCAGGCCGAACGCGATGGCCATCACCACCACCAGGCTTCGCAGGCGGTTTCTCCAGACATTCTTCCAGGCGATGATCCAGATCATATCGTTAACGGTGTAATGCATTCATGACTTTGATCTTCAGTATCCTGGTGACCGGAAGCAGCATGACGACCGTGAGGATCACCAGGACCACCGACGACTGTGCGATGATATACGATGCTCTCCAGGCAGTGGGCATCAGTGGTTCGAAGCCCATCTGGATGGTGGAGGCGGCCAGCTCGCCTGTCAGCGGGATTGGATGTACAAAGAAATAGTAGATAAACGGCAGCGAGGCGGCGACACCCAGCGCAAGCCCGATGAGTCCCAGGAACAGTATCTCCGTAACCAGGATAAGGACAAGTTGCCGTTTTTGCATCCCGATGGCGATCATCATGCCGAATTCACGGGTCCGTTCGTTCAGCATCATCAGCATTGTGCCAAAGATCCCGAATCCGACAATCATATAAAGGATTCCCAGCATGATCAGGCCGGAGGCGCTGTCGGCGCGGATTTGCTGGACCACGTCGGGCATCATCTCCTCCCATGTCATCACTTCGTACCGTTCACGGTCAACCGTCTGCCGTATCACTCCGGCTGAATGCCCGTACTGTGTGGGTTCGCCGACATTGAAGGCAATCGAGGTGAGCAGGTTTTCAGCACTGAAAAGCGTCTGGGCGGCGTCGAGGCCGAGGTACACCATCCGGCTGTCGAGATCGGGCGAAGGAAAACGGACGATCCCTCTGACCGCGAAGACGCCGGCCGCCCCCGAACCATGGTACCCCTGGCCGATGATCACGAGGGTGTCGCCCACCGTGATGTTCAGAAATCCGGCCAGCCGCTGGCTGATTAGGGCTCCGGAATCACCGGGAACCAGGTATTTGCCGGCGACCAGTTTTTTCTTCAGCGAGGTAAGTCTTTCTTCCGCTTCGGGATCGATGCCGTTGACCATCACCCCCTTGGTTTGCATTCCGAAAGAGGCCAGGGCAAAGGATTCGAGGCGCCTTGCAAAACCCGAGACACCGGGCGCGTGCTGCAGCTGTTCTTCAAGTTCAGGCGTGAAAGTGAACCCGTTGTTCAGCACTTTCTCTTCCCAGTAGCCTTGCGCATGAAGCTGAAAGAATCCCGAGTAGGCATGTACGATGTTGTTGACCATCAGGTCGTAACTCCCTAGCTGGAAGGCCCGCATGATGAGCGCGAACCATATGGCAAAGAAGACCGATGCCGCCGTGATCAGCGTCCGGCGTTTGTTGCGCCACAGGTTTCGCCAGGCTATCCGGATGATCTCCAGCATGCTATTTCAGGTTTTTCATGTTTTGTTGTGAGAAAAAGCTGTCCTGCAGCGGGATGTTGAATTTTGCCGACAGGATGTTCACGATGGTCTTCTGGTTCGGTTTATCCTCGGGGATGATCTCGAAGTGGGTCGGTATTTTCCGGTCGTGCATGAACCGGATGTCAGACAAAAGGTGGGTTTTCACCCTTTTGCCATCTTCGTCGTAATATTCCGCTTTGAGTTCATAGTATTCTTTTTTGCTGATCCAGAGGACGATCTTCCCCCAGACCACCGCGGCCGACTCTTTGGGGATCAGCTCGATCCGGTGGCAGTCGTATCCCGAAACCTGGTCACCGCCGGTAATCCGATGGGTGTAGTCCACCACGATCGACGACTCCTTGAGGATATCGTCGTTGGTGTAATCGGAGCCCATCCATCCCTGCGACATCATCGAAGGCGGCAACTTGATCATCCTGTTGATGGTCGGGTTCCAGCTCCACATGTCGTTGCCCAGCTTCAGGAACGATTGCCCGCTCTCCTTGGGCGGCGCGGTTACCAGGGTCATGGAGAGGTTTCGTCCCTTTCCCCAGCTCTTGAATTTCACCGACCGCTGCCATGCCGGACGTACGATGATCATCTCCATCTCGCTGGTGCTGGTCACCCCCTGCATCAGGTCGTCGGCCTTTCTGACGATCTCCGTGGCATCCTGGCAAACACCGGAGATGACAGCTCCGACAAGCAGACCCATGAGGCAAAGAGTAAGAATTTTTGGCTTGAATATCATCATTGGATTTTCATATTACCACTTGAAATCAATCAGGCAAGGGACAATGGACAATTGACAATGGACAATTGAAAATTGAAAATTGAAAACGGAAAATGGAAAACGGAAAATAAAATGACCACCACCACTTCCTACTTCCTATTGCTCACTGCCTACTGCATATTGCCTATTGTCTATTTTGAATTTTGACATTTGAACTTTGAATTTTGAATTACTTCCCTGTCTTAGTCTCAAAAACTCCATTTAAACCTTAAAAGCCCGATAAATGCCTCGAAATAAACATCCGGATCCTCAGGTGGACCGGCGTCCTTAAACCGGCCGTTAAAATACTGAATAAAAAGACTCAGATCGATATTTTGTTTCAGATTATAGTTGAGATTCGGGCCGATGTAGTAGCCTGCCAGGTTGGGGTAGTACATTACGGCAAGTGAGCCGTCGAAGAGCGGGGTGAAGGGATAGGCAGCGCTGAGGAAAAGGTTCCATTCGGTGAAGGAGAGCATTTTCGGGGAGGCCGGGGCCTGGTAGATGGCCATGAATCCGGTGGGTTTGTAACAGGGAGGGAGCTGATTGTAGAAGACCTGGAAGGTGAGCGACAGGGAATTGGCGAATGAATAGTCGGCCCCGAGGGTGGCAAGCAACAGACCGGAAGTGTCGGCGAAATTCTTTTTCGGCTGATAATAGTTTACCTCACCCCTGAAGGCTGCTCCCCAAAGGTTTCCCGACCAGCCGGTTCCGATCACCCAGTCCTGGTCGTCGACCAGGCCTCCGAGGAACTGGATGTCGTACCCTCCCGCATTGAACCTTCCCAGTCCGGCAATGGTGATCCTGCCTTCCGAATTCCACTTGGCAGTCAGTTCGACCGCGGAGATGGGGGAGGGGTAATACTGGAGCCGGATGGCGTCACTGCCGGGCCGTTCGGGATAATCCACGTCGAAATAGGAATAGGTATTGAAAATATCGTTTGGATTCCAGACAATGGCTTGCCCCCAGTTGATCCGCTGGCGGCCGGCCGTAGCCTGGAATTTACCCGCGGTGACCGACATCCATGCCCGGTCGAGTTGCGTCACCAGGGCGGCCGACGGCCCCGACCAGAGGTCCCAGGTCATGTTGACCAGGCCGTTATCGGCAAAGAGCGCGCTTTTATAACCTGAAACGGACGATATTGATTGTCCGAAGATGAACCGGTTGCGCATGCCGATCCCCAATCCGAATACATTCCCTGGATTCCAGGTAAAATCAACCCTGTTTTGAATCTCGTTGGCGAAGGTCCAGGGATTGTTGGCATCCTGGAATTGCACCATCTGCAGATCGTTGAGGTAGCCTTTCAGTTGCCAACTCCGGGTTGCCGAATCCTGGGCGGAGAGAAATCCTCCCGGAAGGACCAGGAAAATCACAACGGAAATGAGAATCCGTTTCATGCCGGTAAAGGTAGGAAATCAATTGACAATTGACAATT
>CAYYPH010000085.1:0-4738 GCA_964473485.1 uncultured Prolixibacteraceae bacterium
GGGACCCCGTCGGGGTGGGGGGACCATTGACTCAAAGCGGCCTGAAATCTGCACGTTAACAAACTTTATCCAGTCATTTACTTATTTCCGTTTGCGGAAGAGCTGCAAGAGACTTATCTTCGCTATAACTTTTCAGTAGAAAAACCATCCCGTTCCATGTCAAAAACCCGCCGTTGCAAAACCTTAATGCTCATCAGCATGTTAGTGCTTTTGAGCCTCCTGAACTCCTGCAAGAAAAACGACCCTGTTGTAACGCCAGCCGGCGACCGCATGCAGGATCTGAAAGTACCTGCCTCCTTTGATTGGGAGACCTCGCGGACAATCACCTTCCGGATCATTGCAGAATATTCGACAGTTGTAAACATCACCTCCGAATCCGGAGATATTTCCTATTTCAGGGGATATCACAATGGAATCGGAGAATGGCTTGAGATGGATGTCAACATCCCGGCATATGTTACGTCCGTGAAGGTAAACGGGAACCTGGCAGCGCTTACCGGGCCGGTGGTTTCTGTCGATCTTACGGGATCAGCCGCCGATGCCCCGGCATTCAAACCCCTGAGCATTCCTCTTTCGGGACTGTTGGCCGCCTGGCATTTCGACGAAAACCAGGGAACCGTGGCGTCTGATGCCGTTGGCAGTCATCACGGCACCATCACCGGAGCTCAGTGGACAAGCGGGATCAAGGGGAGTGCCCTCCACTTCGACGGAACCGGGAACCAGGTCCAGGTGCCAAATTCAGGTTTCAACCCAACCGGCAGCGCCATCAGTTTCTCGTTCTGGTTCAGGCTCGACAACGTGGGCGATAACGGGGCCTTCATCTTCCAGAATGTGAAATACATTCTTAAAATGGATGCACAGGGCAGGATTGGGTTCGCGCTTTACACACCGGTTTATAAATCGGTTACCATGAATTACGCCGACCGGATCCTCGACACCGACTGGCATCATGGCGTTGCCACCTATGATGGCTCTGAGATGAAGATTTATGTGGATGGAAACCTGAAGGTCACGGGGGCCAATACGGGCAATTTGCAAAGCACCACTTCGGATGTTTACATCGGGTATCAGAAAACCCTTAATCCTTTTAAAGGTATCATTGACGAAATGCTTGTTTACGACCGGGCGCTGACGCAGCAGGAGGTGGAGCAGATACTGGTGTCGACCCCTGATCCCGGTACAGGTGAAGCCGATATGATCTCATGGTGGAAACTTGATGAAAACGGGGGTACCGTTGCTGCCGACAGCAAGGATGGCAACAACGGGGTGATCACCAATGCCACCTGGGGGACCGGGATATCGGGAAGCTGCCTGGTATTCGACGGAACAGCGGGACTGGTTACAGCCCCAAACAAACCGAACCTGAACCCGGTAACCGGGATCACCATGATGGCCTGGGCAAAAACCAGGGAGAACAAGACCTGCAAGATTTTTCAGAAGGGCGATTGGGATGGTCACGGCATTGGCCAGGGGAAATGGGACGGATGGCAGGTGCATGTGCGGATGGCCGATAACACCAGCCAGTCAATCCATTGGGGAGGAGGATTGCCGATACTCAATGAATGGTACCATCTCGCGATGACCTATGATGGACAGCAACTGAAGTTCTATGTAAACGGGCAACTCCGGAATTCGAAACCGGTGACGGGCGTGCTCAAGGTAAACGGACGCGATCTCTCGATAGGCTCAGACAACGGGGCCCAGAAATATTTCAACGGTTCAATCGATGACCTGAAGTTTTTCGGCCGGGCGCTGGATATTACGGAGATACAGGCCAATTTCGAACAAACCGGAACATCGACCGACCAGGATGGCGACGGGATACCCGACACTGACGACAGCTACCCGAAAGATCCCGCCCGGGCCTTCGACAACTTCCACCCTGCCTCCGGTTACGCGACGCTGGCCTTCGAAGATCTATGGCCGGGAAAGGGCGATTACGACTTCAACGACCTCGTATTGGACTACCGGTTCAGGATCATCACCGATGCCAGTAACAAAGTAACCGAGATCGCTGCCACTTTCGTGATCAGGGCTATTGGCGCCGGGCTGCGGAACGGATTCGGATTTCAGTTGCCTGATGGAACAGTATCGCAGGCCGATATGGAAGCAGCAGGGATAAAGCTGACGGAGGAATACATCGTACTGGATCCCAACGGGCTGGAATCAGGACAGGAACGCCCCACGGTGATCGTTTTCGACAATGTAAACAAAATCATGCCCTCGCCCGGCGGCTTTGGCGTTAATGTGCAGCCCGGAGCCCCGTATGTCGATCCCGACACCACCGTCGTATCGATGCTCTTCAAACCCGGAACCTACTCCATCAATGCCATTGCGATTGACCGTTTCAATCCCTTCCTGATCGTCGATATGGACCGCGGAAAGGAGATCCATCTGCCCGACCATGCCCCGACCAGCCTGGTTAATCCGGCCTGGTTCAAAACATCCGAAGATGATTCAGATCCTTCTTCCGGTAGGTATTACAAGACCACGACCAACCTCCCCTGGGCCATACGCATCGCATCCGATTTCGATTACACGGTTGAAAGCGCCCAGATCACCAGTGCCTACCTGAAGTTCGCCCCCTGGGCCGAATCAGGCGGTAACTCCTTCCCCGACTGGTACCTCGACACCCCCGGCTACCGGAACAACGCCAACATCTATCAAAAATAGAAAAGTCAAAAAGTAAAATCAAAATGAAAAATCAAAAAGAAAACTTTGCATTTTGACTTTGCTCTTTGCATTTTGACATCTAAAATAGCTTCACCCCAACCATCCCTCCGGCCCAGAGCTGTATCCGGTGCGGCCCGGTGGTGAAGGTATGATCGTAAAAGGTGTAGGGGGCGATGCCGTCGGGTTTGATGTCGCTTCCGGTGTTGAACCAGTAAACATTGGCGGTGGGGCCGAAAAACAGGGAAACGGCTTTGTGCAGGCGGATATCGAGGGTTGGACTGAATTTCCCTTCAAGTCCGTGGTATTTTAGTCCTGTTTGGGTCGACATGACAACCCCGGTGGTCAGATCAAATCCAAGATCGACAGATCCACCGAGTTTCACGAGTGTTCCGAAACCATAGGTGAAGTTGACCATCCATGACTCGCCGACGCCGGTCCTGAAAATATTGTAAAATTGCCGGGTGCCGGCACGCAAGCCCACATTGGCAAAAAAGACCTCGTCGGCAGAGACCTCCATCCGGTAATACCCCCCGTGACGCACAATGCTTACGAGGCCCACCGGGACCCCCGATTCAACGGTTCCGGCATAGTTGAACAGGGCAAGCTGAAAGCCATTGAGGACCTTTGTCTGGTTGAATAAACCTGCGATCTGTGCGCCGCGGTTCTCCCTTCCGGAGATATTCACCAGTCCGGAAAGCTGAAACCCACGGTTCTCCTTCTTCGCCACATTGATCAGGCCGGCAAGCTGGAAACCCCAGTTCTCTCGTCCGTAATTGGCCAGGCCGGAGATCTGCACCTTGTTGATCTCATAGATGCCGACATTGGCAAGGCCGGCCACCTGCCAACCGTTAACATGGTGAAAAGCCAGGTTGACCAGGCCGGCCAGCTCCATCCCGTGCATCTTCCCGGTAGTGACATTGCACAACCCTGCCACCTGCATTCCCTTCAAAGTGTCGGGCAGCCAATTGACCAGTCCTGCCAGCTGGAACCCCCTGACGGCTCCCAGGGTGGCATTGAACAGCCCTCCCAACTGGAAGCCGGTGACCTCCTCCCCAACAAAATTCCCCAGGCCGCCCAACTGAAAACCCCTCATCCGCTGCCGGTTTATGTTGACCAGCCCGCCCAGCTCGAACCCGTTCGTAGCCCGCGAATATCCCGCCAGGACATTGAATGAAAAAACATTGGCAAAAGAACCGCCCGCCGTTCCGTGCGTGCCCAGGTAAGGGATCAGTGAAACCTGCACAGAACCTCTGTCATACACCTGGACATTCCGGGCGTTGGACCGCTGCTTTTCAGGCACAAGCCACCTGACTAGTCCGATCTGCTCCACTTCCGACACCGGCATTATTCCTGTGGCAAGGGTATCAGGCACGTGCGTTCCCAGGATGGCTTTCCGTGATTCGAGCCTGGTTAACTCCTCCTCGATAGGGGTCAGGGCCAGGTTAAGCTTACTGTTGCCTGTAAGGTTGATAAACAGGACGGTGTCACGGAATCCCTTCCGCATGATCCCCAGACTCACCGACTGACTGGCAGGAATAGTTATCTGGTATTGTCCCGAATCGCCGGTGACGACCGCAGTTTTCTGGGTTACGGCATATACCGTGGCGCCTGTAACCGGCATTCCGGTCGCTGCATTGGTGATCGTACCTGCAAGTAAAAAGGGCTCCTTCCGTTTTTCATCCGTCTTCCGCCGGGTCGGGCGGGTAAGGATCACGTGATGCCCTATCTGGCGCGGCGCTGCATCGTCTCCTACAATCTCTTTCAGTATTTGCGATACTTTTGCGCCGGAGGCATGGAGTGAAACCTTTCGCGAAGTCGTGGTCAGCGACGCATCATACGACAGGCGGAAGCCTCCCCCGGCGGCCACCCTGTTGAGCGCCGTTTCAACGGTTACCTGGTTCAGGTTGATGGAGATCCGCTTCGTCAGGTAATTTTCCTGTGAAAAAGCAATCAGCGGAAACGACGAAGAGAGGAGAACAACAGCCAGAAAGATAAGGACTGGTGCAGCCGGGAGTGGAATCTTTTTAGGGAGAGGAAGAAGCATTGAAATTCAAAATTCAAAATT
>CAYYPH010000086.1:0-4453 GCA_964473485.1 uncultured Prolixibacteraceae bacterium
CGCGTCACGATTCCGTCCCGCCTCCCTGTTCTTCGCCCGAGGCTGCATGGATGTTGCGCATGAATTGCCGGTAACCGATACGGCGAACAGATGATTTTTCGAAAAGGCGGGTAAAATCTTCCTCCGTCAGGTTGTTCCACTCCGGTTTCCGCATCTCAAGAATTTCAGTCAGGGGCATCAGTTCCGGTTCCCGGTGAGGGGTAGGTTTCCTGTTAAACGGACAGACTTCCTGGCAGATATCGCAACCATAGATTTTTTGACTCATTTGCCGGCTTATCCCGGCGGGGATCTCCAGCCGGTTTTCGATGGTATGGTAAGCGATGCAACGCTTGATATCGACCTGGTAGGGTTGTTCGAGGGCCCCGGTCGGGCATGCCTCCACGCACTTCGTGCAAGAACCGCAATGGTCGGTTCCGGGGATATCGGGTTCCAGTTCCAGCGCTGTAAGGATGATCCCGATAAAGGTGTAGGAGCCTGTTTCGCGGTTGATCAGGAGGCTGTTCTTTCCCTGCCAGCCTATGCCGCATCGCATGGCCCATGCCTTTTCAAGAACGGGGCCCGAATCGACGAAGCGTTTTGTTTTGTGCGGGCCATAGTGTGCCTGCATGAAATCATCAAGCGCCGCAAGCTTTTTTTTCATCAGCGGATGATAATCGGCGCCCAGCGCATATCTCGCCAGGATATAGTTGTTTTCCGTATCCGGAACCTGCGGCGGATAGTAGTTGAACAGCACGGCGATGACCGACCGGGCCTCCTCCAGAACAAGGTTCGGATCCAGTCGCTTTTCACGGTATGTTTCCAGGTAAGTCAGTCCTGCTGACATCCCCTTTTCAACGTACTCATTGTAATAAGGCCGGAGAGCATCGAGCGACTCGCATCGTGCCACCCCGCAATGACTGAATCCGAGTCGAAAGGATGCTTGCTTTATCAGTTCAGCCGGAATCATCGCGGAATGGTCTCACGTAAATTGAGTGAATGAGTGAATGAGTGAATGGCCGTTTTCAATTTTCCGTTTTCAATTTTCCATTTTCTTGCTCACCTGCTCACCCGCTCACCTGCTCACTTGTTCACCCGCTCACCTGTTCACCAGTTCACCCGTGCCCCCTCAGAAAAGGGTATTCTGATCCTTATGCCTTATTTTACCGAGGTGACGGTATGCCAGTTCGGTCACTTCGCGACCGCGTGGCGTGCGGACGAGGTACCCTTCCTGGATCAGGAAAGGTTCGTAAACCTCCTCGATCGTGCCGGAGTCTTCCGAAACGGCGGTGGCAATGGTGCTGATGCCGACCGGTCCGCCCTTGAATTTTTCGATGATGGTACGGAGGATCTTGTTGTCCATCTCATCGAGTCCGTTGATGTCGACATTTAGCGCTGTCAGCGCGTACTGGCTTATCTTCAGGTCGATCCTGCCATCTCCCTTGATCTGGGCAAAGTCGCGGACCCGCCTGAGCAGGAGGTTGGCGATGCGGGGCGTTCCCCGGCTCCTGCGGGCGATCTCGGTGGTGGCCTCATCGTCGATGGGTACCTGGAGAATCTCGGCCGACCGGCGGATGATCCGGTCGAGGGTTCCGGCATTGTAATAATTCAGCCTCGAGTTGATGCCGAACCTTGAACGGAGCGGCGCCGTAAGCAGTCCTGAACGGGTGGTGGCCCCCACCAGCGTGAAGGGGTTCAGCTTGATCTGGATACTCCTGGCGTTGGGGCCGGTTTCGATCATGATGTCGATCTTGTAATCTTCCATGGCCGAATAGAGATACTCCTCCACGACCGGCGACAGCCTGTGGATCTCGTCGATAAAGAGGACGTCGTTTGCCTCCAGACCGGTAAGCAATCCGGCCAGGTCGCCCGGTTTATCGAGCACCGGCCCCGAGGTAACTCTGATATTTACACCGAGTTCGTTGGAGATGATATGGGCGAGGGTGGTTTTTCCCAGCCCCGGCGGACCGTGCAGCAACACATGGTCAAGGGCCTCCCGGCGCAGCCTGGCAGCCTGTACGAAGATCTTCAGGTTCCCGATGATTGCCTCCTGGCCCGCGAATTCAATGAATCCTGAGGGACGCAAAGATTTTTCAATCTCCCTGTCGGCCTGGTTCAGCCGGTCGCCGGTGGCATCCAGATTTTCGTTCATCACGGCAAAAGTAAATTATTTCCCGAAATTTCGTTTGTAAATAAATTATCGTATTTTTACGTTATCAATTAAAAGCAAAAACCATGTCGTCAATCATCGTAGCGATCGATTTTTCAAACACCTCGATCCATGCCCTTGAGTATTCCATTCAAATTGCGAACCGGATGAAAACCGATATCAACCTGATCTGGGTCGATAAGGTCTCTACTCAGGAATCGGTATACCCTGACACAACGAATGAAAACAGGAATGAAGCGAAAAAGCGTTTCGACGAACTGGTACACAACTACAGCAAGAAGCTGAGCAAAGGGCTCTCCATTGACTACAAGCTGAAAAAAGGGAGAATCTACCGCGAGGTTGACAATCTCGCGAAGATGACCGACGCGGAACTCATTGTTGCAGGAGCACACGGTATTTCCGGTTTCGAGGAGTACTGGATCGGGAGTAATGCTTACAAGATCGTTACCTATGCGTCGTGCCCGGTGATCACGGTCAGGCATGATTTTCCCATCAGAAAAACGATCGAACGGATTGTGGTGCCGATGGACGGATCTGCCGAAACCCTGCATAAGATACCGTTTGTTGTGAAACTGGCGACCCTTTTTAAACCGGAGGTGCACCTTGTAACAACGCACAACAGCCATCTGAAATCGATCCAGCGTCTCACCGAGAAGGTGGTGCAGAGCGCTAAACGGCATTTCCAGACCCATGACCTGAACCTGGTTGAGGATACCATCGTGGCCAACGATCTCACCAAAGCCCTGCTGAACTATTCCATCAGCGTCGACGCCGATCTGATCTCCATCATGACGGAGCAGGAGACCCCGGTGAACATCATGCTTGGCGCTCAGGCCCAGCAACTGATCAACCAGTCACCCATCCCGGTGCTGAGCGTTCATCCGCTCGAGAATTTTGAACTATCCTGATAGCCGGCCCCATGCGTTACCACATCATCTTAACCGGACTGCTTCTTTTCGTTTCCTGTGCAGGTCTTGCCCAGGTTACGGCAGTCGGCGACAGCACCGCCGGTATTGTTCAGGATGCCAGGGTTGATGAACTGGTCGGCAAACACATTATGATCAACCAGAACCTGAAGACCATCGATGGTTTCAGGATACAGGTCTATTCTGATTCCGGGAACAATTCAAAGACCCGGGCCCAGCAGATGAAGGAGGAACTGGATTCGCGGTACCCGGGTCTGGAAGTTTACATCTCTTTCAAATCCCCCAATTACAAAGTAAGGGTGGGGGATTTCAGAACAAGACTTGATGCACAGCGCTTTTTGTCAGACATGGCAGCGGATTACCCGAATGCCTTCATCATAACCGACCAGATCAATTTACCGAAAACTGATTATCAAAACCCAGGATTATGAACAAGATCATTGTAGCAATTGATTTCTCGGAATGTTCGATCAACGCTCTCCTTCATGCGCTGACGGTGGCAGAGCATTGTGATGGTGAACTGGTGCTGCTGTGGGTGGATAAACCTGCAGGTGAAAAGGATAAATTCAGTGATGCCAAAAACGGCAAGACCTACAGCAATGTAGAAAAGGCGTTTGAAGAACTGGTCACAAAGTATCAAACGGATTTTCCCGGGGTGAAGATGACCTGGAAAATAAGGAAAGGCAAGATCTACAAGGAGGTAACGGCTGAAGCCAAGGAATTGGGAGCCATGCTTATCGTCACCGGAACCCACGGGGCGTCGGGCTTTGAGGAGTTCTGGATCGGAAGCAACGCCAACAAGATCGTTTCTGCCAGCCAGTGTCCGGTCATCACCATCCGGGCGGGGATCAACATCCAACGGCCGCTCGAAAGGATCGTCATCCCGATCGACAGTGCCGAGGAGACCCGGCAAAAAGCCTCCTTCGTGGCATACATTGCCAGGCGACACAAAGCCGAGGTTTACGTGCTCAAGCTCTACACCTCGAAGGTAAAAGCGGTGCGCCACAGTGTAGATATTTATTGCGCACAGGTGACGAATTACTTCGACGACGAGAAGGTTAAGTATAATGTGAAGGGCATTGATTGCGAAAGTATTGCAGATGCAACCATCGAGTATGCGAGACAGGTCGATGCCAACCTCATTGGCATCATGACCGAGCAGGAAACCACCACGGCCAATATCTTTTTAGGTCCTTACGCCCATCAGATTGTCAACCATTCTCCCATCCCGGTTCTGAGCATTCATGCAAGGGAGACCCTGGCCGGCGGATCGGGATTTTAAACCAGGCATTAGGCAATAGGCAATAGTGATTAGCGACTAGGGAGTTTTCAATTTTCCGTTTTCAATTTTCAATTCATTGTCAATTGTCAATTGTCAATT
>CAYYPH010000087.1:0-4188 GCA_964473485.1 uncultured Prolixibacteraceae bacterium
GGGACCCCGTCGGGGTGGTGGGACCCCGTCGGGGTGGTGGGACCCCGTCGGGGTGAGGGGACCCCGTCGGGGTGAGGGGACCCCGTCGGGGTGGTGGGACCCCGTCGGGGTGGTGGGACCCCGTCGGGGTGGGGGGACCCCGTCGGGGTGGGGGGACCCCGTCGGGGTGAGGGGACCCCGTCGGGGTGGGGGGACCCCGTCGGGGTGGGGATTGAACGACAGAAAAAGTCGTTCTCCGTTTTCAATTTTCAATTTTCAATTGTCCATTTTCCATTCCCCCTTCTCCCCTCTCCCTTCCACGGTCCACTGTCCACGGTCCACGGTCCACTTACGCGTTGGGGTTCAATGAACAAACAACATTTAAAGTTACTTTCTATGAAGAAAATACTAGGAGCAGCACTGGGAGGCTGCGTACACATAGCAGGGTTGAATCATTTCCTGAATCTGGCCGAAGCGGAGGGTTACCAAACCGTGCTCCTGGGGCCCGCGGTGCCGGTTAAAAGGATCATGAAGGTCCTGGTACAAGAGAGGCCGGACGTGCTGGCCCTGAGTTACCGCCTGACTCCTGAGGTAGCCGGATCGCTTTTCGTGGATCTGCAAAAGGCCCTGAACCAAATTGAAGGTCATAGGCCTGTGTTGATCTTCGGTGGGACACCACCTGTTGCCAAAGTCGCCCGTGTCAGCGGCATGTTCGATATGGTTTTCGACGGTTCGGAGCCGGTTGAGGCCATCAGGTCGTACCTGAGAGGGACGAAAGCACGGCAGGGAGAGCAGGAATATGCCGGCGACCTGACCGGAAGGATCCGGCAAAAATATCCCTATCCCGTTATCCGGCATCACTTCGGCAGGCCTGACATGGAGGAAACGATCGCCGGAATAAGGGAGATCGCTGAATCGGGCGTTCTGGATGTCATCTCGATCGGTCCCGATCAGAATGCGCAGGAATGTTTTTTCAGACCAGATGAAATGGATCCGGCGCAAACGGGTGCCGGTGGCGTCCCGGTGCGCAGCCCCGCGGATATGAGGGCGCTTTTCGAAGCATCACGATGCGGTAATTTTCCGTTGATGCGTTGCTATGCCGGAACGCGCGACCTGATGGATTGGGCCAGGATGAGTGTCGAAACGATCCGTATTGCCTGGGGGGCCATTCCCCTCTGCTGGTATAGCGTGATGGACGGCCGGTCGGACCGGAGCCTCGAAGATGCCATTGCCGAGAACCAGTCGGTGATGAAATGGTATGCCGGCATGAACATCCCGGTTGAGGTGAATGAATCGCATCAATGGAGCCTGCGCGACGCCCATGATGCACTGGCGGTGGCCATGGCTTACCTGGCTGCCTATAATGCCTTGGCAATGGGCGTGCATCATTACGTAGCCCAGTTCATGTTCAACACCCCGCCAGGCACCGATCCATCCATGGACCTGGCCAAAATGATGGCGAAACTGGAGATGATCTCCGAACTTGAAAATGAATCCTTCACCGTGTACCGGGAGGTGAGGGCCGGAATCGCCCACTTCTCCCCCATTGCCGATGTGGCCAAGGGACAATTGGCAGCTTCGGCCCTTATCAGCCTCTTTCTTAAACCACACATACTTCATGTGGTAAGTTTCAGCGAAGGCGACCATGCCACAACACCCTCCGAACTGATCGAGAGTTGCCGCATTGTACAGGGGGTTATCCGCAACTGTCTCGGAGGACTTCCCGACATTTCTGAAGATCAGCGCATCCAGGCAAGAAAAAAGCAGTTGATCCGCGATGCCAGGAACATCGTCACGGCATTAAGGTTGACCGGCCATGAAAAAGCGGATCCGTTGACCGATCCCGCAACCATCGCCAAAGCCATTCGCAAAGGCATACTGGATGCTCCGCATTTCCGCGGGAATCCTTTCCTGAACGGCAGTATCACAACGGGGCTGGTCAATGGTGCATGGGATGCCATTGATCCCGGGAGCGGCGAGGTTCTGGCAGAAGAAAAAAGGCTGGCAGCAATTCTAACGAAAACAGATCATTAAAAAAACATTGAATATGGCAGGAATAGCAGGAATTTTAAAGAACAATGAAGTGGAGCTTGTCTCCAGAATGCTCGGTTCGATTGCACACCGCGGAAACCATGGTCGTGCCGTTGACTCAGGCAACGGAGCAACCATAGGCATCGTATGGTCACACCATGAAGAGCCCGGCGTAACCAGCGGGATAAAGACCGACAGGTATTGCGACGGCCCGGGATTCGGACAACTGACTGAGGTCACCAGAGAGCATGGAAGCTGGCAGATACGCCGTGATGAACTTGGCGTATCGCCCATGTATATAGCGAAAACCCAGGACGAGGTATTGTGCTTTGCTTCGGAAGTGAAGGCATTACTGGAGGTTTCGGGTCTGATCAGGGAAATTCCGCCCGGGCATATCTACACGGAGGACTTTCTCTACAAATATTTCAGTCTTGAAGAAGCAAACACGGATCCCGGTGACCGGGAATCACTGGCAATGGAGTTGAATAACCTGCTCAGCCTGGCGGTGGTTAACCGGATCACCTCCGACACCATGGGTTCCTGGCTCTCCGGAGGTCTCGATTCCAGTGCCATCGCGGTGTTGGCCCGACCATGGTTAAAGAACTTTCACACCTTTGCAGGCGGAATCAGCGGAGCCCCCGACCTGGAATATGCGCGGGCGATGGCGCATCACCTGCAGTCGGATCATCATGAAATAATCGTTGAACTCAAGGATATGTTACGGGTGCTGCCGTTGGTGATCTACCACCTTGAATCATTCGATGCCCTGCTGGTTCGCTCCAGTATTATCAATTACCTGGTGGGTGAAGCAGCCGCTGGCTGGGTGGAGGAGGTTTTTTCGGGCGAAGGCGGCGACGAACTGTTTGGCGGATACAGTTACCTGAAGCAGATTCCCGAAAGTGAACTGAACAAGGAACTTACCGAGATCACCGGCCGCCTGCACAATACGGCCCTGCAGCGGGTCGATCGCTGTTCATCGGCACACGGGCTTACAGCCCATGTAGTCTTTGCCGATCCCGACCTGGTCAATTTTGCGATGCGGGTTCCGGCCGGTTTCAAGATCAGAAATGGTATTGAAAAATGGATTCTGCGTGAATCGCTGGCTGGCCTGTTACCGGAAAAAATTGCCCGGCGTCCGAAGGCAAAGTTCTGGGAAGGTGCAGGGGTCCAACAAATCCTCTCGGATTATGCCGATGCGAAGGTGACAAGTGCCGACTTTGACTCAGGCCGTATGCTTGAAAACGGATGGACGCTGAATACCAAGGAAGAATATTTGTATTACAGGATTTTTACCGACTTCTTTGGCGGGCTCGATAACCTGGAGTGGATGGGCAGGACCAAAGGCAGTCCGGTATCATAAAACCGTGGTTATGATCAGTCAGCTTTTTCACGATTTCCTTATCCTGTTCGCCATGGTCAACGCCATTGGCAATCTTCCCGTCTTCGCAGACCTGACATCGGGGCAGGACCGGAAAACCCTGCATCGTACATACCTCACCGCTGTCGTCACCGCCGGCGGGATTGTGCTGGTCTTTGCCCTGGCAGGCGACCTGATGTTGCGCAATGTATTCTCGGTAAGCACCTCTGCTTTCAAGATCGCGGGTGGGATACTCGTTTTCATTGTAGCGGCCAGGGGATTCCTCCTGGGCAATCAGCAGGGGAAATTACCCGAAGTCACCACCGAATCGGTTGCTGTTTTCCCGATGGGGTTCCCATACCTGGCCGGCCCCGGTACCATCCTTACCACGATCCTTTTGATCCAGTCGAACGGCAGACTCCTTACCGCATTGACGGTGATATCCGTTTACATCGCCGTTTTCCCGGTACTTTACCTGAGTCCGTTGGTTGAAAAAGTCATCGGTAAAGTCGGCGTGAAGGTCATTGCAAGGATCCTCTACATTTTCATCTGCGCCAAGGCAGTAAGTTTCGTTTTAGATGGTTTCCACCTGAACATCTGAGGACCCCGTCGGGGTGGGGGGACCCCGTCGGGGTGGCAGGACCCCGTCGGGGTGGGGGGACCCCGTCGGGGTGGTAGGACCCCGTCGGGGTGGGGGGACAACTAATTGAGTGAATGAGTGAATGATTTTTTCGTTTTCCATTTTCAATTGTCAATTGTCAATTGTCAATTAGGGGTGTTCAAAACAATTATTAAGCATATTTAAATCAGAATGTTACATA
>CAYYPH010000088.1:0-4167 GCA_964473485.1 uncultured Prolixibacteraceae bacterium
CTGCTGAAGACTACATCATTGTTGAATATGCGCAAAAACAACATACTGATGCAGTCAGATTATAAAAATTATCCACTTATAACAAATATTTGATTAAAATATCCAAATGAAATCACTTTCATTGACTTTAACTATTTTAGCCATACTGCACATTAATAATATTTTAGGACAATCCTGGGTTCGATCATACGGTGGTGATTAAAATACAGTGACAAATTGCCTTTTTGAACATTATGATAAAGGATATGTACTTTCTGGAGAGCAATATTATGGATCAGGTGCGTCTTGCTTTGGATGGATTTTAAAAACAGACATTAATGGTTTTGAACGATGGACAAAATCTTTTGGCAATGCAAATAATATGATCATTTTTTATAGTGCGAGACAAACAACTAATGGGGGAATTGTTGAGATCGGGGTTTCAAATAAATTGAATTTGAACTGCACTGATCCGGTTGTCGTTAAGTTAAATGCTTGCGGAGAAAAAGAATGGTGCAGAATCTATAACGCATCGAATTGCAATAGTGGTGGTTACGATATTGTTCAAGTGCCTGGTGGGGGATACATGGCGCTGATTGATCATTGGACAACGAACCAGCAGAAATTGATATGGCTTTTCCGACTGGATGATCTTGGCGAAATCATATGGAGTCAGACTTATGCCAACGACCCGGTTTTTGTCGGGGAATGGTCGCACAGTTTATTAATGACACCCGATACAAATTTTGTCATTACTGCTGAGGTCTATTACCCTGATCAATCGTTGCCTCCAAATAGTTATATTCTTAAAATCCTTCACATTAAAGCCGGATTGGATGGCAATGCAATGTTCACCCTGCCCTGGGGTGTGAACAACGGGGTGGTTTCCGATGGCCGGTTATCGACCACCGATGTAAACGGAAATATTTACACCAGCGGTCGCAGGGCAAGGCAAACATCACCGGGCGGGGATTCGCCATCTTTATTTAAAACATCCTTCAATGGACTGCCTGTATATTATAAAGATTTGAAAATTACAAGTTCTCTGGGAATGGCATCGACAATAAACTGGTTTCAGGATTCATCAATGGCAATGGTGGCACAATGGAAATACAATTCGGGACAAGATTCGACAGGAGTGATAAAAACCGATTTATGCGGGAATACTTTTGTTGAAAAGATAATAACGACAAATTCAAATTGTGCCGTATATGGATCGGATATTACTTTTAATAACAGGCTAATCCTTGGTGGTTGGTTGTATTCTTCAAACAACATCCAATCTGTTGCATATAAACTCACCTCCGATCTCGAATACGACAGCGTCTATACCCGGCCGTTCACCTACGACAGCCTCTGCCCGCACCCCATCGTGTCAGACACCGTACCGCTGGATGACTGCGAGGTGGTGATCGTGGGATTGGATGACGCCGAGAAACACCCTGAGAAAACCCGGCTGAACATCTACCCGAATCCCGCCGGGGAGCAGGTCACCATCGTCATGCCACAATACCTCGTTCGGCAAAACGCGGGAAGCATACTTTCTTCGATAACTACTTATTTCCAATGGGATAAAACGCGTCTGGATATTCTCAGCATGACCGGTAAACTGATGTTTACGCATGAAGTTCCGAAACAGCAATCGACGCTTCAGGTCAATACTTCAGCCTGGCCGGCGGGGATGTATTTCGTAAGAGTGGTGTACATGAATGAGAGCGTAGCGGAAGGGAAAATCGTAATTGAATAATGTGCGAAATTTAGCATATTCACATATATTTTCAGGATTACAGCTGTCTTCTGAATATCCTTTCATGTGAACTTATCGAGGGAGAACTTCCAGGTAAACAGTTAAGACTGGTGACAGCCTGGATTTAGATTCACCGGGAAGAACTTCTTGCGAACTGGAAACTTTGTCAAAATGGCGAGAAACCATTCCTGATCGAACCATTAAAATAGAGCATATGTATTTGGCAATTATTGAAGTAGAACCGGTTCGTGATTACATGCTTCTTTTAACGTTTGAGAATGGAGAACGGCGAACCCTTGATATGAAACCTTACATGCATTCCGGTATTTTTGCCGAATTACAGGATATTGCCTTGTTCAACTCGGTCAGGGTAAGTTTCGATACAATCGAATGGGCAAATGAAGCCGACTTGGATCCTGAATTCCTTTATGAGGAAAGCAAACCCGCTTGAAATTTGTAATAAGGTGTTTAATCACAATCCTCTGTCAAAGCAATACTTCGGCCTGGCCGGCGGCAATGTACTTCGTCCTGGTAGTGTTTATGATTGAGAGCGTCGCGGAGGGGAAAATCAGGGTAATTTACAATTGACATGATTTACGATTGACGATTGAAAAGAGTGACGATTGACAATTTTCGAATGAGCAAGATTTCTGGTTTACGATGGGTTCATGGTTTGAAGGTAGTTCCTTAAAAAAACCGGGCAAAAATCGAAGCCGTTGGCCCACGATATACCCCCAAAGTCGTCGACATGCACTGAGAAAAATAATTCACGGTCAACGATTTCTCCGGAGACACCCTCCCGGATAAAGGGTGTTACATCAAAATCAGCGATGAATCCATCCGCAAACACCACGGTGACAATCTTTTCGCTCTTCGGTATAACATCCTTGACCTGTTCCATTATTCCAAAGGTTTGATGTTTTTCAATGCATGCATTTCCCGCGCTAAATTCCAGTTTTCCATCAATTCATCCCGGTGTTCCTCAGCCCATTCCAGAACCATCGCTTTTGCCCGTCTCGGCAAGTCTCCTTCAATGATTTTCAATGTATTAATTTCAATTTCAGCTTGATAATCTCCATAACGTGCATGAAAATGGGGTGGATTATGTTCGTTGAAAAACATTCCAATGATTATTCCGAAGAATCTTGATATTTCCGGCATCCGATTATTATGAATCACAAAGATACAAAAAATTGAAATTTTCCCTGCTCATTCCAATCATGTTTAACCCGGGAAAGAATGGCACCCTCCATTGAAAGAACCGGGAAACCAGGCTGATTGCTGCGGCAAGCGGGTAAATTTCTTATTTTTGCGCCATAAAACATATCAAAGATGGAAACAAGAAAACTCGGGAACACCGATATGATGATCACCCGGATCGGTTTCGGGGCGTGGGCGGTTGGCGGGGGCGACTGGGCGTTCGCGTGGGGGCCGCAGGACGACAACGAGTCGGTCGCTGCCATGCACCGGGCCATCGACCTCGGCGTGAACTGGATCGATACGGCAGCCGTCTACGGGCTCGGCCATTCGGAGGAGGTCGTTGCCAAAGCGTTGAAAGGCATGACCAAGAAACCCTATATTTTCACCAAGTGCGGACTGGTATGGGATGAGAAACGAAACGTCGGCCAGGTCACCAGGGCCGGTTCGATCCGCACGGAGTGCGAAGCGAGCCTTCGAAGACTGAACGTGGATGTGATCGACCTCTACCAGGTGCACTGGCCGGTGGACGAGGATGTGGAAGAGGCGTGGGAGACGATGGCGAAGCTGAAGGAGGAGGGCAAGGTGCGCCACATCGGGGTGTCGAACCACAGCGTGGCGCAGATGAAGAGATGCCAGGCGATTGCGCCGGTCTCCTCCCTGCAGCCGCCCTATTCGCTGATCAGCCGCGATTATGAAAAGGAGGTCCTGCCATTCTGCCTGGAACAGGGCATCGGGGTCATCGTTTACTCACCGATGGGCGCCGGCATGCTCACAGGGGCCATGACCCGCGAACGGATCGCCGCCTTCCCCTCCGACGACTGGAGAAGGCGCAGTCCATACTTCAATGAACCGGCGCTGACGAAAAACCTTGAATTGGCCGAAATCCTCAAGGGTATTGCGAAACGGCACGGCTGTTCGGCCGGCGAAGTGGCCATCGCGTGGACGCTTGAGAACCCGGCCGTTACGGCAGCCATCGTCGGCGGGCGCAGCGCCTCCCAGGTCGATGGGATCATACGGGGAGCAGAGGTGCAACTGACCGCTGAAGACCTGGCTGAGATCACGGTGTGGGGAACGTAGGCCGTGGACCGTGGACCGTGGGCCGTGGACAGTGGGTAGTGGAAGGGAGAAGGGAGAAGGAGGAAGGAAGAAGGGAGAAGGAGGAAGGGGGAAGGGACAATGGAAAATTGAAAATGGAAAATGGAAATTCCCATAAGGCCAAGACATACCAACCGCGAATGAAT
>CAYYPH010000089.1:0-4031 GCA_964473485.1 uncultured Prolixibacteraceae bacterium
ATAAAATGTCAAAGAACTTTATTATATCTCAAAGGTTTTGAACACCCCTAATTGATAATGGACAATTGACAATGGAAAAGTGAAAACGGGGATACGATCCGGCGATTTCGTTTCGCTTTTTCCTGTTCGCTTTTCGCTTTTCGCAATTCCAGTCGTTTATCAGCCAAATCCCATGATTTAACGGATCCTGTCCGGTGCCTGTCGATTTTTAGTGAGCGGGGGGGCGATGCCTGCCGGAATTTTGCACCGCGAAACAGTGCCCGGGTCGGAGCCTGACCGGAGAATGAAACCAAGAACGATGGAAGCGCTCCGCCGAGACCCGGCACGAAACAAGTTTAAATGAAAGAAACAACCGAAAAAGCAATATCCTCAAGGTCATTCGACGTGGTGGCCGCACACTTTGGATTAACCTGCATGACCGTACCGGTGAACTTTACAGCAACCCGGGAAGAGGCTCCCTCCGCTTCCGGATCCAACAACGAAACCCGTATAACAGCGTCGGGGAAAAAACTGAAGCTTCGCTGGGCGGAATGATCCGACCCTTTCAAACAACCGCTTGATACGTAGCGGTCTCTTTTTTTCTTCACGCATCGCCACCTTTCCGGGTAACGCTGACCGGACAACCTGCGGGGAGTTCCCCACGGATGTTTTCCATGGTCACATCGAAAGAAGTTTTATGTATATTTGCTTTACGATATCCGTAACTTCTTTCCCCCTGTCATGCATGCGTCAATGAAGTACTTCGCATCATCCGAACCGGCAGCCGGCCCCGGATCCCTTTACATGAGAACGCACCTGCGAACCCCTTTCCGTGTTCTCCTCTTTGTCCTGCTGTTTTCAAATGCTGTATCAAGTCTGGCGCAGGATGGTGGCATCAAAGGCGGTATCTACGATGAACTTACCCGAAAACCCGTTGCTGAAGCCAACATCCGGATCTATGGCACCAGCCGGGGGACCTCCACCGGAAACGACGGAACATTCAGCCTGGCGATCGACTCGCTGCCGGTTACCCTGGTGATCAGTTGCGTAGGTTACGAGAATTCCTTTTTCGATATCCTGGAGGAGCCCGGCAAACCCGTCCGGTTCTACCTGAAACCGGTCACCTACAACCTCCGGGAAGTCGAGATCACCCCCTCCGATCACCGCTTCATCTTCAGCGACCGCGATTATTCGGTACTCGATTACGAGCTCGCGGGCGACCGGCTCTTCCTCCTGGTCTTCCGGAACCTTCGGCGCGAATCGGAAATGGTGGTGCTGAGCCTGTCAGGCGACACCCTGGCGACCACCACTCTACCCGAAACCCCTCCGTTGAAACTTTACCGCGATTTCCTTTCGAACATCCACTACTATTGCGCCAGCGGAACAACCTACCAGTGTCATGCCGACACCGAAAACGAAACCATCGATTTTCTCTTCCCGGTCCCTTTCGATTCGTTGGAAAAATACGTAAGGCCGTTCCTCTTCAGGATCGGCGACCGGATCTATTTCCAGCAAAAGATCTACAACAACTTCGGAACACGGATCGGCTATGGCAGCCAGGATAGCGGTAAGGTATACCTGAAAAACTTCATCAATACCCGTAAAATCAATGAATTGCGTGATGATCGCAGCTTTTATTTCCAATGGAGCAACGCATACGAATTGATACGGGCCGAATCGTTACCGAAACCCAAAAAGCAGGAATTCCCTGAAAGCCCTGAATTCGATTTCTCCAAATCACAGGCAGAAGAAGCCCGGTACGGTACATTTGAAGCCGCCGCCCACTGGTTCGAATACTACAACATGCTTTACCCGTTCCTCCGGATCAACGACGACACGCTCGTGTTCATCGATTTCAGCAACGATGCCATGGAACTGCTCGACCGCGACGGCAGGGTACTGACGAAAAATCCCATTTCGTTTCACCGGTCCGAAGGCAGCAACTCCACCTCAGGGAGTGGATGGAGATGGGGAGGTCTCATGCTCCAGGAGGACAGCACGGGGGCCTTATACACGCTTTACGAGCGAAGGGGGATGGTGAAACTTTGCCGGGTGGATTTCCGCACGGGCAAGACCGGGGCCGAAACGGTGATCCCCTACCCGTTCGCGGAAAAGTTCAGGATCTGTGACAATATGGCTTATTATCTCTGCAAACCTGCCGGAGCCGGCGAAAACCGGCGGTTGATCAGGAGCCGTCTAAAATAACTGCCTGCTTCATGAAGCGAATTCTACTGTCGTTGTTTTCGATGGCGTGCACCATTGCCGCATTTACCCAGCAAACGATACAGGGTACCGTAACCGATGCCGCAACGGGCGAACTCCTTCCCTGGTGCAGCATTGCTGTCAAAGGAACCGGTAAAGGCACCATCACCAATGCCGATGGTCTTTTCAGACTGCCCCTCCGCCCCAACCACGACACCCTGATCATCACCTATGTGGGTTATGCATCGCTGATGCTGCCTGCCGCATGGCTGACCCGTGATCCGGAGATCAGGCTCACCAGGACCGGCATTGAACTCGAGGAGCTGGTGATCCATGCCGACAATGAATACCTTTACAGAATCATAGAGAAATGCCGGCAGCGAATCCTCCGCGACAAGCGTTACCACCAGACCAAGGTATATTATGGCATAGGGACCTCCACCCGCGAACAACCGGTCGAACTCGTGGAATGTTATTACAACGGGTATCTGAAGGGCATTTCCGTCGACAGCCTGCTTTTTCGCAACGGCCGCATCGGATGCGCCGAACTCGACCAGCGCTATTTCCTCACCCTCAACACCTCGAAGGCCATCAGCCAGTTTAGCCTGACACGGAAAGACGCGCGTTATCCGGTCAACCCCCTGCAGCTAACCGGCAAAGGGCTCCGCAATACCTTCATCCTCAGCCCCGGGCAGGGAAGCAAGGCGCACATCCTCATCGGGTTCCAGCCACGCGAAGGCACCGGCGATCATTTCGGCGGATCGGTGTGGATTGACCGAAAAACCGGCGACATCGTGAAGATCGACCTCAAAGCCACAAACACAGCACGGCATCCCTTTACTCCGATTTATCCCGGCGACCGCCTCGAAGCGGTAGATCTGGCGGTGAGCGGAACCTTCAGGATGACCGAAGCGGGAAACACCCTTGAGCAGATGCGATTCAGCTATTCGGTGACCTACCTTGCAGCCCGCAGCCGGCAGGGAGTCATCACCCGGGCAAACACCCCCCGCAGGATCGAAACCCGCGGCATCCTGTTCCTGTATGACTACGGGGATCCGTTCATCCTCCCCCGGTTTGACTATTACAGCGGGTACGACGATTACCATAAAATGTCGCTCATCCCGTTCAACCCCGGATTCTGGTCGGCCAACAACGCCCTGGCGCTTACAGAGGAACAGAAAAGGGACCTCGGGTTCTTCGCTGGCAAGGGGCTGACCATCAATTACAGCGAGGCCAGCCACGGGCGCGATTTTCTCGACCAGGTTCACTACGACCGGGCGCTGGGCGAAAACTATTACACCTTCTGGGATTCCACCCGGCAGATCACCCTCAACCGGGCATTGCCCCAGAACAGGGAGTATCCCCCGAAAAAGATCAACGGCACCATCCGGACAAACCTTTACCGGCTTGAAGTACAGCTGCTGCTCGACATCATCTGCACCGGCGACAGCTGCTTCTGCAGGTCGTACACGGTATTCGACGAATGGAAGTCGCGGTTCCACCTGCCCACTGAAAAGCACACCAGTACCTTCATCAACCTGTATGTTGACCTGTACGAAACCGAACGGCGAAAAATGCAGCGCACCCTCGATTCACGAAAATGGTCGGCCGCACAGGTGGATTCAGTCTACAAGGCCACCCTCCGGTCGGCCAGGGCCGTCACCAACCGGTACCTCGGCGAGGTAAAGGCCGGAGAGAATAAGCGGGCGCTGGAAAAGTGGGAGGAGGTGGTACGGAAGGAGCTTGGGAAAAGGGAAAATTGAAAATGGAAAATTGAAAACGGAAAATTGAAAATGGAAAATTGAAAATGGAAAATTGAAAATGGAAAATTGAAAACGGAAAATTGAAAA
>CAYYPH010000090.1:0-3979 GCA_964473485.1 uncultured Prolixibacteraceae bacterium
GGGTCGGGACCGCCGGCTCTTTACGAATTCTGGTTCGCGGCGCCGGCAGTGACTTACCAAAGGGTTAACTGGTATAATATGAACAATCCTATAGCATTTTACCTGATGACGGCTGAAGGTCCAGCCAATGTGGTCATCGATCAACCCTCAAATCCATCGTTCGTTCCAATCATTAAGACCGTCAATAATGATTCGGCCAGGCGAGTTGATCTGACCCCTTTTATAGACTCAGTGGAAAACAAACCAGCTAACACCGTTCTTAACAGGGGGTTGCACATCACTTCAGATAAACAAATCAGCGTTATATATGAGGTAGAATCTACGTTAAATGCTGCAACCTATACTCTTGCCGGGAAAAACGCACTGGGATATGAGTTTATCATTCCAGCACAAAGTCATTTCTCAAATCATCCGGATTGCTCTCCTCCGGCCAGGAACAGTTTCGATATTGTGGCAACAGAAGATTCGACGCTGGTCAGGATTTTACCCAGGCAAGCCATTATCGGACATGCAGCCAACGACACTTTTTCGATCATACTCAACCGGGGTCAGACCTGGAGTGGAAGGGCTACATCCGGTGATTCGACAAAACATCTTGGAGGATCTTTTGTATTTGCGGATAAGCCCGTCGCAGTGACTGTTACTGACGATGCCTTATTTATCCCGGGCAATTCTGAATCCGTAGATATCGCAGGTGATCAACTGATGCCACGACACCTGTGCGGCACCGAGTTCATTCCGGTCAGTTGTCTGGATCCGGGCCAACCAAAACTGATCATCTATGCTTTTGAAAACGGCACCCACGTGACATTGACAGATACCTCCTATGTACTGACCGCCGATCTTAACAGGGGTGAATCAACAGAATTGGTACTGGAATATGCTGATACACTTTCTCTCAGCCAGGGCTATGCTGGCTATCTGATCTCCAATAAGCCAATTCTCGTTTATCAGCAAGTTGAAAAGGCAATTTTATTCGGTGACAATACCTGGCAAGCTGCTGCTTCGATTCTTCCACCAATATCTTGTGCAGGTTCAAACAGGGTTTGCTTGCCAAGAACACCGCCATATGGACTTGGTGGTTTTTACCTGAATGATATTTACTGGACAATAGTTACAAAGAATGGCAACCAGGGGAACTTTCAGGTATCAGGAGGATTTCCGGTGGCAGTTGGCGGTTTCAGGACCGTGCCCGGAACTAATGGCGCCTACGTTTTTGGTATCAGCAGCGTAACCAGCGGAGGCGGGATCATTCCAAATATTATCTTCACCAACAACTCCGGGAGGTTTCAGTTAGCGTCGGGATCATCAACCAATAATATTACCGTTCCTTCCTATAACTATTTTAAATACTCTTATTATTCCGATTATGCCACCCTTTTCCTGGGTAACGACCGGTCCATTTGCCCCGGCGACAGTTTGTTTCTCGATGCCGGTTATGGTAAAGCAAGCTATCTGTGGAGTACTGGCGCAACAACCCAAAGCATTTGGGTTAGAACAGCGGGCACCTATTGGGTCTCAACCATTGAGCCAGATTGCAGCCTGAGCGACACCATCGTAATTTCCTACTATCCTTCTACACCGGTGAATTTAGGCCCCGACCGGTCCATCTGCGCGGGAGACAGCGCCCTTCTCAATGCTGGTCCCGGAAGATCCTGGTACCTGTGGAGTACCGGAGCAACCACCCAGTCGATCTGGGCAAAAAACTCCGGTACCTATTGGGTGAAGACTTCCGGAGGACATTGCGATGTGTTTGATACCGTCGCTGTTTCAACCATTCCGCCACCCTCGATCACCACCACTCCACTGGCCAAAACCATCTGCACCGGCGAGAGCACCAACATTGCCCTCGCTGCAACCGTCACCGGCACGATCTTTCACTGGACCGCCACTCTTACGTCCGGTAACATCACCGGCTTCAGCGCCGATTCTGGACAGGTGATCAACCAAACTCTGATCAATATTGGGACGACTACCGGGGTAGTGACCTACCACATCACCCCGAAGAAAGGAGATTGCACCGGTCCTCCGGTGGATTATGTTGTTACTGTCAACATTGGCGATCCAGTGGATGTAACCATTACCGCTTCCGGGAATACTGTTTGTGCCGGAGCGACGGTTACTTTTACAGCAATTCCTGTAAATCCCGGTACCAGTCCAGTTTATCAGTGGAAAGTCAATGGCGTCAATGCTGGTTCTAACGCTCTCACCTTTTCCTATAGTCCGGTAAATGGAGATATCGTAAAATGTATTTTAACTTCATCTAATGTTGTCTGCACTTCCAATAACCCGGCTACTTCGAATTCAATCTCTATGGTGGTCAATCCCCTCCTCCCCGTGAGTGTTACGGTTTCACCTTCTTCAAATCCGGTTTGTGCCGGGGCTATGGTAAACTTTACAGCCACGCCTGGTAATTGCGGTACAACACCTCAATATCAATGGAAGGTCAATGGTTTGATTGTCGGAACAAATTCACCAGGTTATTCTTATGTGCCGATCAACGGCGATGCGATAACCTGCACCCTGACTTCAAATGTTTTGTGTCCATCAGGGAACCCGGCAATATCCAACACAGTAACGATGACAGTTAAACCCATATTGCCGGTTGGTGTGTCGATCGTTGCATCCTCCAATCCCTTTTGCCTGGGAACTACTGTTACATTCACAGCCACACCAGTCAATGGCGGATTAATTCCTGGCTACCAATGGAAAGTGAACGGGATCAATGCAGGCACAAATAATCCGGTATTCGTCTATTCCCCGGCTACCAACGATGTAATAACATGTTCCCTTTTATCATCAGAAACATGCACCTCTGGAAATCCTGCCTTATCTAACCCGATTACCATGGTGGTGAATGCTAACCTTCCGGCCGGGATTACCATTGCAGCATCCTCAAATCCATTCTGCCCGGGATCTGCGGTTAACTTTACCGCCACGCCGGTTAACGGGGGATCGAATCCCACCTATCAATGGAAGGTTAATGGAATAAATTCTGGCACAAATTCAGCCAGCTATTCTTACGTTCCGGTCAACAATGATAGTGTTCGATGTGTCATTACTTCGAACCTGAGCTGTGTTTCAGGAAATCCGGCCAGTTCAGCAAAGATCATCATGATCGGTACGCTGGCTCCGAGTGTCGCTTTTTCTGCTTGTTTCGATACCATTACTACCGTCAATGCAAAACCTTTCCAGCTCAAAGGTGGATTGCCCCTGGGAGGCACCTATTCCGGACCGGGGGTTAATTCATCCACAGGTATATTTACTCCATCTGTGGCAGGAATTGGCGTAAAAACAATCAATTATTCCTACATCAATGTTCATGATTGTGGGGCAAGCAAGTCAAAGTCGATCGTGGTGCAACCCTATCCTTCCTTTTCCTGCGGAAATAACCTGATAGATGCTAGGGATAACAAGGTCTATCCTACCGTTCAGATCGGATCGCAGTGCTGGATGCAGAAAAACCTCGAATACGGAATCACCATCCCCGACAACATCCCCCAAACCGACAACTGCATTGCAGAAAAATATCAATCGTCATTCGTAAATCGTAAATCGTACATGTATCAATGGGATGAGATGATGAAGTTTGATGATACTCCGGCTGGCCAGGGATTATGCCCTCCGGGATGGCATGTGCCAACGGAAACTGAGTGGACAACCCTAATGAACTATTACCAAGGGAACAGTCGTGCCGGAAGACCTTTGCAGGATACGATCGTCAATGGGTTCAAGGCGTTGAGGAGTGGCGTGTTCTATCTTAACTCAAGCTGGAGTTTTCTTGATTTTGCTACTATCCTGTGGTCTTCGACTTCGTCGGGGCAGTCAAAGGCATTATCACACGGGATGAATCTGTATAATTTTTCAGTGTCTTTGTATCCGGCATCAAGGGGGAATGCGTTTGGGGTGAGGTGTTTGCGGGATTGAGGTGCGCCATGAGCGCGAAGCGGCGAAGGGCGCACACCTTTCAACGCGGAGC
>CAYYPH010000091.1:0-3719 GCA_964473485.1 uncultured Prolixibacteraceae bacterium
CACCCCGACGGGGTCCCCTCACCCCGACGGGGTCCCCTCACCCCGACGGGGTCCCCCCACCCCGACGGGGTCCCTCCACCCCGACGGGGTCCCACCACTCTCACCATCTTACATCTCCCCGATGGCCAGCAGGCGAAGCTCGCGTAAGCTCATACTGGCAATGCCCAGCCGCTCCACGGTACGTCCCGACTCCCTGTAATCCTTCCCGTTCAGCAGGGAGGCCAGAATGATCAGCGAATCGATGGCCGGTGTTGGCACGCCAAGCATCATTCCAACGGATGAAATCGGCACCAGGCTGCAGGGAACATCCTCTTCAAGATACCTCATCTTAAGGGTTTTTGGTGCAAGGATATCACGATACCCCGGATTTTTCCGCATCGCCTCAAAAAGGGTATCACCCGCTGTGCTGTATGCCATATAAAACCACTGCCGGGCGCTGATCGCACGGATCCCCAAGGCCTCGGCTACCGCAATCTTCTCCCGGTCGACCTGTTCCAGCACATGGGCTACCGATTCTGTGGCCCCTTCATGGTAAAATTTAAAATCGGTATCATCCTCGATCCATCCCGAATTCAAAATGCAGATCGCGGGATGAAAAACACTACCGATATTATCGAAACTGGTTTTGAAAATGTTATCACCCGGAACGAACTGCGGATAATACTGGCGGAGTTTCGAGATCACACGCGGGATCAGGTGCGCCCTGACTGAAGCAACCGGGATGGAGTGCTTGATGCCGAAAATCCTGGCCTGTGCCGGACCGACGATGCGTGAAGCGTAAATAAAGGTTTGTGCCTCCGACACGATGACATCTGCCGTAACCTTCTGGCTGACGAGAACCTGTTTGAACTCAAGCGCCCCCATGGTTCGTCCGGGATGCAGCACAATGATCTGCCCGTCTTTAAGAAATGGCGCCATCTGTTCAGCAATCCAGCGATGGGCCAGCGCCGGCACTACCACCATGATCAGTTCCGCCCCCCCGATCGCCTCCTCCATCTCATTGGTGACCACAGGGATCTTCCCGAATCCGGAAACTTCACCCTGTATCTCAATGCCCCCCATCGACTTAACCCCCCACAGACGTTCTTCGCCCCGGTTATACAGATGGACGCACGCCCCCATGATGGCAAGATGCCCGGCCATTGCCAGTCCGCCATGCCCGGCACCGATCACGGCTACCGGTTTGTTTGTGTTGCAAGATTTTTCAGGTTCCATAATTTTTGGGTTACTGATTTGATGTTAAACTAAGATGATGTTCTGCTTTTCCCCTTTGCCTTTTCACACGAGACAGCATCCACCGACAAACCTGGTGTTTGTTTCCGAAGCACGGACACAGACCGGTATAATGCAGTAATAACACAAACAGGTAAGGCCTGCATTATGCCATGGCAGCCTGTTGAACTATTTGGGTGAAAATGATCAGGAATTGCAGCAATCAGGAGGAGGCCTGATCCTGCAGGCCACCTTGTCGGGTAACGTGCTTAAAAGCTCCTCAAAGGAAGGGATTGATGCAACAAAAAACGAAGGAAATAGCTGGATGTCCCTGGTCACAGCCAGTGGCTTAACGGTTGGCTCCTGGGCAGGGATCCCGCGTGGACGTGTTTTCCTGACATTCTGTTTCGAAAGCGGGTGCGGAGATTTGGATTTGCAGATCTGAATGGAACAGCCGGAGACCCCATCCTTACCAAACGATGGCATCATCAGGAAATCATGCCTGATGGAGCCTGGTGATGAAGAACTGATCGCAACGGATAGAATTCCGCAGTTACGTGAGGCACTCGCCAGCAACGATGAAGAGATGACCAGGAGCGTGATGAGCCCTGTAAAAATCATGGTAAACGTCAGAAAAAGAATACCATCCGTACCGTATTTTGGCCTGTTTCTCATGTATTGAGTTGCAAGATACGACATAATTCCGATATTTCAAAATTTCGGTGCCTGAAAAATTCCAACGACCCTTTATATTAAGATTCGGGTATCTGGTTATCCGGAATCGATATAAATTACGTGAGTGTCCCCTGACCGGGCACCATTTCGCGGTTTTCTCATTATATTTAGCTGATTTTTATCCGGGCTGTGATCCTTGGCAACTTTCCCTTACTTCCCCTTTCTTGTTGCCTTATATACAGTTGATTATACGTGCCTTACGGGTTTGCCGGTCCTGATGCCAAACCTTAATCAATCCTTCTATGACAACACATCTCATGAAAATGATTGTGGCATTTATCATCCTGATGGCCACGACGAATGGTTATTCACAGGTCGGGGTAAACACCGATGGCAGCTCCCCCGACAACTCCGCCATCCTCGATGCGAAATCCACCTCCAGGGGTTTTTTGCCCCCCAGGATGAATTCCACGCAGCGCAATGCGGTTGCAAATCCCGCTGAGGGGCTGACGATCTATAACACCGACTGCAAGGATCTGCAGGTTTTCAACGGTACAGCCTGGATCCCGATGGGGAATGCCGGGATGCTTCCGGCACCGGGGCCCGTGACCGGGCCGGCCGGGCCGTGTGAGAATGGTGCGGGGGTTGTTTACTCGGTCCCGCCGCTTTCGGGTGCCATCGGGTACCTGTGGACCGTGCCGGTAGGTTCTACGATTGTTTCAGGACAGGGAACCACGAGTGTCACGGTCAACCTGGGTGCCACCAGCGGCGGCGTATTCGTTTCGGCTTACGGCAACTGCTGGCGTTCGCCCGGTACGCTCTATTCCATTAACCTGTCACCCGTACCCGGCACCCCGGTGCCGGGTACGCATATCCCGTCGCAAACCGGCATCGTGTGGAACTGGTCTGCTGTGCAGGGCGCCGCTGGATATAAGTTCAACACCGTGAACGATTACAGCACGGCGGAAGATATGGGAACAGCCCTTACGAAGACCGAAACCGCTTTGAATTGCAACACGGCCTACACCCGCTACGTCTGGGCCTACGGAGCCTGCGAGGGAGTCCCTGCTACCATGACGCAGACCACTACGGCTTGCCCTTTCATCTGCGGCACTTCGGTGATCCAGGTGAACCATGTGGCCGGCGATGTGGCGCCCGTGAATAAAACCGTTACGTATGGCACCGTGGGAGACATCCCGGGCACGCCGGGCAAATGCTGGATCACCAGCAACCTTGGCGCCGATCAGCAGGCCACGGCGGTCAATGATGCCACCGAGGCTTCGGCCGGGTGGTACTGGCAGTTCAACCGGAAACAGGGCTATAAACATGACGGGGTAACACGAACCCCGGCTACCACCTGGATTAATTATGTATACGAAAACAGCGACTGGACCAGCCAAAACAATCCCTGTACCATAGAATTGGGTGCCGGATGGAGGTTGCCGACCTGGACTGAGTGGGACAATGTGAAGGCGGCCGGAGGATGGACAAATTGGAACGGGCCATGGAGCTCCAATTTAAAAATGCATGCAGCCGGATTTCTGTCATACTTACATGGAGGATTGAATGGTAGGGGAGGCTCGGGTGCTTATTGGAGCATGACCCAGCAACCTACCTCTTATGATGGTGCAGTCAACGTGCTGTTTGGCTCAAGTAGCTATTCAGTTCAATATGCCAGCAAGACCTATGGCGAGACCCTCCGGTGTATTAAAGATTGAACGCGGGCACCCCGACGGGGTCCCTCCACCCCGACGGGGTCCTTCGGAAGTAAACCGTGGAAGGGAGAAGGGAGAAGGGAGAAGGGGGAATGGACAATTGACAATTGACAATTG
>CAYYPH010000092.1:0-3700 GCA_964473485.1 uncultured Prolixibacteraceae bacterium
AAAAAAGCCCCGGTTTCCCGGGGCAAAAATTCAGATGATCCCTTCATCTGCAAAAGAGTAATACCGATCCTCACCGATGATGATATGATCTAGCACCGCAACATCGAGCAGAATGCCACAGTCTTTGATTTTCTTAGTGATTTTATTGTCAGCTTCGCTTGGCTGAAGGTTGCTGCTGGGATGATTGTGCCCCAGGATTATACTTGTGGCATGGTGGGCAAGGCAAATCTGGAATATTTTCTTAGGATCGACGACGGTACCAGAGATGCCGCCCTCAGAGATCCGCACTTTTTTGACGATCCGGTTTGCCTTGTTCAGCAGGAGGATCCAAAACTCTTCATGAGGCAGGTCGCCGATCAGGGATTTGAATATCTCAAAGGCATCATTACTACGTGAAATCTTGTCCTTAAGAATCACTTCGGATTCATTCCTGCGGCGGGCAAGTGCAAACATGGCGCAGATCTTTACCGCTCGTTTCTGGCCGATGCCCTTAATCATCTGCAGGTCGGAAACGCTGACCTTCCATAGTTCGCAAAGGCTGTTCCCGCAGCGAGAAAGCAGGTTACGGGCAATCTCAAGCGAATTTTCGCCTGATATCCCGGAGCCGATGATGATACTCAGTAGCTCCGCATCTGAAAGGCTGCCTGTCCCTTTCATCAGCAATTTTTCACTGGGAAGGTCGTCTTCCGCCCAGAGGCGCATTGGAATCCGGTTTTCGTAACGTTCGCCGTTTTCCATGGCGAAATCGGGAGTTTTGTTTAGTTTTTTCATAGGATGATTGGTTTTTTGATCAGCCGGCTGGCCGATGGTGAGTAAATGAAATTTACCCGGGCAGAATGCGGAGTGAAAATTTTCAGCAAACATTAGGGTCATCCCGCGTTTGCGGGATGAAAGAACCTGAAGGGCGACAGTTCCGGCAGGAGGTCGTGTTTAGCGCAAAACATTTTCACGAGCATAACTTTGTGAATTTCATTGCCGACACCGTAGGGTGGGATCCATTCTTTGAACTGCTTCAAGCGAGCATAAAAAAAGGCAGGCAGCTTTCGCTGCCTGCCCTGTATTTTGTTATTTGCTTTTCTTTGAGAAGAGCGCCTGGAACTCTTTCAGTTCCCAGTCTAATTTCATAGGATCAGAATCCATCAGATCCTGTACATAGCCTTCGTAGTAAATCTGATCCATCATTTCGGTGAAGATTTCAACGATTGACTGTTCTTGTGTGATAGCGGCGTAAGTTTTCATAGAGCGTTTGATTTAGAGGTTAATGGAAATTTTTTACGCCAAAGGCAACTACCGAGAAGAATAAATAATGTCAACGGGTTAGGGTCATGCACCAGGGAAGCGGGAAATGAAAGAACTCAACGAGCGACAGTTCCATCAGGAGGTCGCCCTTGACAGTTTTAAGCTGTACCAGGCTGAAGACGGTACTTTGAAGCGAATTCTTCGGAGGTAACTTTGTAGCAAAATTTCGAGCTAAACCGTGCGTGGGCCAACGGGTTTCTTTTTTGGTACTTCTTGCTTTGCCCCTGATTGTCAAAGAAAAAAGTACACCGCTGAAAAGCAGGCCTCACGCCTGCCGGCGGTTTCTTTTGCTTCTTTGCTTTGCCGCCTTTCGCCAAAGAAAAGAAGTCGATTTGTGATTTGCCTGTAAAATTTAGCTATGTATTCATTTTTAACGGTTTACCCGTTTGAATATCCGCTAAATTTTGCTTGTTCCTCACGGAGTGCACGCCCCGCCCTATCGAAAAAATGCAATTGCACCCGTTTCTTTTCATGGATATATGAAACGATGATACATATATAACAAATCGAATGTAAAAAGTAAAGAAGGAAGGCGCTTTGCTCCCCTATCTAAGAAACATCATCTCATTGGCATGAGGCTGATCCCCTATTAGTGGATCCAGTACCCAGTAATAGAGATTGTCCACTGCATCGCTCAGATCGGTGGCTTTCCAGCGTGGCTGGTCTTTTCTGCGCTCGGATGATTTGTCTTTTTTGAATTCCTGCGGAAGCACCGGAGCATTGTCCATGGACACAAAGGTTTCCATGGCATTGTTCATATTGATCCGGAAAGCCGGCAGGTTTGGGTAATCCCCTGACAAGAACTTATGCCAGAACTGGTATTTGTCCATGTGAGGGGCTTCATAAAGCTCTGCCCTGAGGTACACTTCCCACCCACCCCTTAGCATCTGCTCACGGACGTCATCAAAGTAAGAGTTACGGGAAGCGGCATCATTGCGGCGGGTACCATCCGATCCCCCGTACAGGTATAGGGTCTTTATCGGCTTGTATCTGTAGTACTCCAGGAAGCGGCTGACCAAAACCGGAAGTGTTTCATTCTCGACGAAGAAATTCTTGATTACCGGGAACTCATGTTGGTGCCGGTGCCACTGACATACGACCAGGCAGTTCTGCGTTGTCCCAAAGTCAAAGGAGAGATACAACGGATCATCCAGGAAACAATCGGCATCCCCCCTGCAATCGAAGGAACCTTTCTGCTTGATATCATAACCAATGGAATCAATGAACTCGTAATTGTACGTATTGCTGTAACAATGCTTCTCCGCAGAGAGCAACGGGTAAAATCCAGAAACATTCTTTTCCCTTCGTTTATTGAGCACTTCAAGATCATACACGACCTTTGGAAGAGCTCGCCTTAAATCCCGGAAATACATCACTCCCAAGATATGGATGTTCTCGAGAGCCGAAGCTTCGAGGTAGAAATACCGGTGAGGATGCTTTTGTGCCAGGGTTTCGTAATCGAAAACCCACTCCCCTTCTGGAGTGAGGGGCATACTGCCAAGGAACAGGGTACCGTGATGAAAATAGAGATGTCCAAACCGATCCATGTTGCCACGATTGGCTGGAAGGACATCCGCATCGATGGCCGATTTCTTGAGCTTCGTACATTCATCGAAGATCATCCCGTCATAGGAACCGGACCGGGCCATCTCCGGGCGGTCAAAGGAGTTGAACTCCACGACAAACCCGTTGATGAAATGAATGCAGTTGGTATAATCCAGGGGCGGCTGGTAAGGTTCTTCCCAGAGGAATTTCTTCGGCGCCTTGTGCCCGATGAAATAATGATGATTGCGATACAGCCCTCGACGTTCAAGGTGGTCAATGATCGGGGGCAGGGATTTTGTGCGGATATGGAAATAAGTAAGCCCGTTCAGCGATATCTTGCCCCGGGGCATCGCCAGGAAATACTTGATGATCTCTTCGGCTATGATGGTGGTCTTTCCGACTCCCCTGCCACCGATGAACACCTTGTGAGGCTTTGTAGAGAGCAGTATTTTCAACTGCGGATCATTGTAAAAGGGAGCCGGTTTAATCATTCAGGTCGATGGTTTCAGTCTTCGGATTCTCCGAAAGCAGCATATTAAGGTAATCCTTCACGTACAATTCATCGGCCATGGCCTCGATACGCCGGTGAAGTTCCAGGAGTTTCTCCTGGGCTTTTGCATCGATCATTTTGAATGAAGGAGAATTGATGAAATTGTAATTGATGGTAAGCAATTGCACCGGCGGCTGGAACCGGGAAGGATCCGGCAGATCGGGATCTTCCTTGTCCAGATTATAGGCCTTGGTGATCCTTTCCAGGGCTTTTTCCATTCCCCGCAGGTCTTTTTTCAGCCTGGCCAGTTTGTACAACTCGATAGCCCACTGGGTCACATGGTAGCGCATGGCCTCCTTGGTATAG
>CAYYPH010000093.1:0-3695 GCA_964473485.1 uncultured Prolixibacteraceae bacterium
CCGGTCGTCAGCCGCACCAGGTAGAGGCCCGGCCGCAGGGCCGACACATCGATGCTTTCCCCCGTCAGGTAACCGTCACGGTGCAGCAGGCTCCTGCCGGTCGGGTCCGTGATGTCAACGCCAAACCGGCTTCCGGCAGCGGCATCCGTCATCAGCCTGATGGAACCTGAAGCAGGGTTGGGTATGCACCAGGCCCGGGGAAGTTCCGGAGAATCGCCGGTTCCAACCGTCGGATCGTCGAACAGTTCGGTGAGGGTGAATACCACCGGATCATTCTGCCAGGCCGGCTTGCTGTTGCGGTAAACCGAGATCCGCATGAAATCGCTCTCCGGGGCGTACTGCATGAACTGCAGGTTGGCCGGCAGGTGCGACCAGTCGCGCATCAGGTTCCAGTTGGTGTCGAGCCCGATCAGGGTGCCGTCGCCGATGTGATTTCGTATCCCGTTGTACCGGCTGCAGAAATGCATCGCGTTGTTGCGGGCTATCTGGTAATTCGCGGTGTAAAGGTTATCGCCGGGAATGCTGTCGGGATAATTGCTGTAACGGTAAGTGTGGGTAGGGGCTCCGGGAGCCAGCTCAGCCACCATCGCCACCAGGCTGTCGTAACCGGCCGACTGCCCCAGGGCGCTGATGATAAAACCATCGGCAAATCCCATGGTGCAATCCTGCAGCGACGACCGCACATCCTGCACGTTCCGGGCGCCGTCGCCGTTGTAATCGGCCGCCTCCATGGCTCTGCGCAGGGCAAACCAGATGGGGATATAGTGCTTGCCGTTGGTGCCCTGCGTGTAGTTGTCGTCCATCATGTTCTGGAAAGCGCCGAACTCCTGGTTGAATCCCGAAAGCGCACTGAACATGCCCGAAAAACCGATCAGCAGCCATTTTTGCTCCTCCGTCTCCGAAGGAAAATGTACCACGATCACGTTATTCCTGCTGAGCACCGTCGAATATTCCCAGTCTAAGTGGCGCGCGATCACCGGTTTCCCGTCAAGATCGGTGCCGGCCGTGGCATCCCCCCAGCTCATCAGCTCCGAACAATTCATGCCGCTCTGCATCATCAGCAGGTTGGTGATCTCAAGGAAAGTGTTCCCCACCAGTATGTCGGTCTGATCCAGGTTCGATGGATTGGTACCCGAGGCATTCATCCCGTCCACCACCGCCTGTGCCTCGGCCTTGTAAACAACATCAATCTCCAGGTCATTTCCCTGGATGATGATGTTCCGGGCCATGGGGTAAAAAACCCCGAACTCCGGCTTCAGATAATTGACGATCACATCGGTGATCTTCGTGCCGGTCAGGTACCCCAGGGCGTAACCCCGCTCCTGGTGTGTCCCCCAGACCTTCACCACCTGCACGCCGGCGGTGTCGGCATAAATGAACCCCTTCACCGGCTGGGCAACGAGATCCGCCTGCACCAGCAGAAGGGCGATTACAATGGTCAGTGTTCTTTTCATAAAAACAGATTTTCCTCAAAGATAGATAAAATCATGAAAATCCAAGATCTACCTTAATCCTGCCCATACCCTGCGAGCTATTCCGATTCGGTATATCTTTGCATAATTTACAATTAGAAACCGATGATTAATAACCTGAGATAAACTACTTATGAAACCCATCTTCTTATTTCTGTTTATCCTGGCCGCCATCCTGATGGCGTCAGGCTTCTCCCTCTTCGCCCAGGGAACCAAAGCAATCCAAACCCCTTCTTCCGCCTCCATGGCCTGGAACCCCTATGCGGCTTACCCGGTCTATACCGGCAATGACCTGGGGGTTACCTACACCCCTCAGCAGACCACCCTGAAGGTGTGGTCGCCACCGGCCGAAGCGATGAAACTGAAACTGTACCGTACCTCCACGGGGAACGACCCGGTGGAGGAGGTGGATTGCTCACGCGACAAATCAGGCGTGTGGACGGCCATCCTGAATGGCGACCGGAAGAACCTCTATTACACCTTCCGGGCCCGGATGGGCGGAAAATGGCACAGCGAACAGCCCGATCCCTATGCTAAAGCGGTGGGGGTGAACGGCAAAAGAGGCCAGATCATCGACCTGCGTGAGACCGATCCGCCGGGATGGAATGAAGATAAGGCGCCTGCCCTGAATAACCACACCGACATCGTGCTCTACGAACTTCATGTGCGCGACCTTTCGGTGGCCCCCAACTCAGGGATGAAAAACAAGGGAAAGTTCCTGGCATTCACCGAGTACGGCACAACGAACAGCCACGGTCAGAGCACGGGCATCGACCACATCGCGGAGATGGGCGTCACCCATGTCCACCTGTTGCCCACTTTCGACTACCTCAGCGTCGATGAATCGAAGCCGGAGCTGCCTCAGTTCAACTGGGGGTACGATCCGCAGAATTATAATGTCCCTGAAGGCTCCTACGCTACCGATGCCGAAGACGGGAAGGTGAGGATCAGGGAGTTCAAACAGATGGTGCAGTCGATGCACCGCAAGGGCCTGCGGGTGGTGATGGACGTGGTGTACAACCATACCGGACTGACCCGCGATTCGAACCTCGACCAGCTCGTACCGGGTTATTATTACCGGCAGTGGGAAAAGGACGGCTCCTACAGCAATGCCTCTGCCTGCGGCAACGAGACCGCTTCCGACCGCGAAATGATGCGGAAATTCATCATCGAATCGGTAAAATACTGGGTCCAAGAGTACCATGTCGACGGATTCCGGTTCGACCTCATGGCTATCCACGATCAGGAAACCATGAACCAGATGGCCGCCGCACTTCACGCCATCGATCCCTCCATCATCGTTTACGGCGAAGGCTGGACCGCGGGCGATTCGCCCCTGCCCGAACCCTATCGCGCACTCAAGAAGTATGCGCATAAGATGGATGGCGTGGCCGTATTCAGCGACGATATCCGCGACGGCATCAAGGGCAGCGTGTTCGATGATAAAAGCACCGGTTTCGCGAGCGGCGATAAAGGCGCGGCCGAATCGGTCAAATTTGGCATCGTGGCGGCCGGTCAGCATCCGCAGGTCGACTATGCCAGGGTGAACTATTCTAAAGAACCCTATACCAAAAGTCCGATGGAGGTGATCAACTACGTATCCTGCCACGACAATCAGACGCTGTACGACAAGCTGAAGGTCTCACGGCCCGATGCCACTGAAGAAGAGCTGCTTCGCATGCATCAGCTGGCCAATACCATCGTCTTCACCGCGCAGGGCATTCCTTTCCTTCATGCCGGCGTCGAGATGAAACGGACCAAGCACGGCGAGCACAACTCGTTCAACAAGCCCGACTCCGTCAACCGGATCGACTGGGACTGGAAATATGAAAACCGCGCAATGGTGGAATATTACCGGTCGCTCATTGCCTTCCGAAAGGCTCACCCTGCTTTCAGGATGACCTCCGCCGAACAGGTCCGCAGGCACCTCTCGTTCCTCCCCTCCACCGATCCCCAGGTCGTTGCCTTCGAACTCAGGGAACACGCCAACAACGACCCCTGGAACACGATCCTGGTCATTTTCAACGGGTCGGAACAGCCGAAGTCTATCGATCTCCCCGGAGGGCCTTGGCAGGTGGCGCTGCGCGACCACCGGTTTGTCGCCACCCCCGCAACCCTAGCCGGCACCGTCACCGTCGAACCCATCTCCGCCCTGATTGTTTACCGGGAATGACATCATGCGAAAACCATGACATCCCTTCGGGATTGGATGATTGGCCCTCA
>CAYYPH010000094.1:0-3664 GCA_964473485.1 uncultured Prolixibacteraceae bacterium
AAATCAGTGATTAGGGATTAGCGATTAGCGAATAGGGAAAAACAGTCAATCAATCTGTCAATCAGTCAATCAATCAATCAATCAATCAGTCATTCAGTCAATCATTAAATCGACATATCTTTAGTTTTTTGTATCTTTACAAAAAATTGGATCCGTGAACTCTTTAAGTCTCAGAACTGTACTGCTCATTCTAACCTCGTTATCCTACATTTTCTGCCAAGCCGAAGGAACCAAAGAACTCATGCCTAACTCGGGGGTGGACACCCGGATCCTGATCGCCCGCGGGAATGTTAGCGGGCAACAACGCGACCCTTTTGCTGTTTACGGCGAGGATCCCGAATACCGGCTTTACATCCACATTTCCAACCCGCTTACGGAGAAAGTCTATTTTGGACTCGGGCAAAACAGTGGTTCGGCAGTCAACTGGCGTATTCACGCACCGGATGGAACGGTAGCCTGGCCTCCGCCTCCCGATCCGCCTGCACTTACTCCGACTACCGGTCAGCAGGGTTATATCAACACCTACACCGAAGCTTATAATGGCCCAAGTGTCCTTAATGCTGCCGGGTACAACGCCCTTCATTTTCAACCTACCGAAAGCGGTGATTATTTTATGACCTTTGAGATCGGCAATGGTCAGCAGCGTGATTTCAGGTATTTTGATATAACTGTTGTGAATACCAACGTAACACCGAATGTTGCCATTCCCGGCCGGGTTTTTTCGAAATGCTGGCAAATCAGGAATCCTCAGCCCTGGGGAACAAACAGATTCCAGGGAAACATGTACATTTATTCGTTGGATGGCATCGTTACCAAACTCGACCCGAATAACATGGAAGGGCGCGATTTCTCCTTCTCCAGCAATGAATCAGGTTGCTACCAGGTCAATCCACCTTCCATGACCAGCACGGAAGCGCGAAGGTCACAGACCGGCAGACATACCTATCCCCAGTTCCCTATCTTTCTTAACGATCCTGACAACCTTGCTTATCCCAGCGGCACCATCGGTGAGTTGATCATTCCACCGCCCCCCACTCCTGCAGTAGTTACAACTTCGTATTGTGCAACAGGTACAATAGATTTTACATTTTCGGTATCTCAGGCCGGCTCGGTACAAATCGATCTGATGCTGAACGCCGCCCTTGGCCCTCCGTATGTCGACCGGCAAATTGTCGAACCGGTTCAAAAGTATGGCAATACGATCACATGGGATGGATTTGACGGCGCCATCCCTCCGCATCCGGTTCCCAATGGAACTCTTTTCAATTTCAGTCTTACTTACATCAACGGGATGACTCATCTGCCATTATATGATGTCGAATCGAATAGTGGGGGATTCAGAGTTTACCTTGTGAGGCCCCCAAGTACTCCCCCGAAGTTTTATTGGGACGATATTCATATCCCGGGAGGTAGCACGAATCTTACCGGATGCCAGAGCGGACCAACATCAACCTGTCATCCCTGGGGAGATGCACAGGGTGATCAAAATACCATGAATACCTGGTGGTATGTCTCCAATACCTCCACAGCCCCGGTACAGATCACTGAGAGAAGAACGCCAGGCGATCTGGGAAATATCACGGGTCCTGTTGATGTCTGTGAAGGAGGCACAGCCACCTATACCATCACGGCTCATCAGGATGCAGATTATTATAGCTGGACACTTCCGGGAGGAGGCACGGTTACCACGACAACAACCTTCCTGGTGATTGACTTTACAGGACTTCCGGTTGGTATTGACCTGATAAAGGTACAAGGGATCAACGATTGTGGCGGTGGTCCAAAATCCACGCTGGAGGTAAATATTCACGCTCTTCCGGTGGCATCCATTACGGGTGCGGATGCAGTTTGTAAGAATAGCACCTCAACATACACGACGCAACCAGGCATGAGTAACTACGCATGGACCGTCACCCCGGGAGGTACGATTGTTTCAGGTTCAGGCACCAACCAGATCCAGGTGAACTGGCCGTCGGCGGGAACACAATCCATTTCTATATCATATGATGACCCTTATGGATGCGGTGTTCCCACACCGTCAACCAAAACGGTGACAGTTAGCACATTACCAACAGCAACCTTATCAGGAACAACGACGGTATGCCAGAATGATCCTTCCCCTGTTGTTGTCTTTACAGGATCGGAAGCAGTGCCACCATATACCTTTAGTTACAAGATCAACGGAGGACCTACCCTTACAGTTACTACCACAACCGGCAGCAGTATCAGCGTTCCTGTCTCCACAGCAATACCCGGCACATATGTCTACCAGTTGGTGAACGTCACCGAAAGCAGCGCAGCAAATTGTTCGCAAGTCCAATCTGGAACTGCCACCGTCACCGTGAATCCCCTTCCCACCGCAACGATCAGCGGAAATACAACCGTTTGTAAAGATGCAGCATCTCCTGTAATCACATTTACCGGAGGATCTGCAACCCCGCCATACATCTTCACATATAATATCAATGGGGGAGCGAGCCAGACCATTTCAACAGTATCAGGCAACAGTGTCACCCTTTCTGTGCCAACAACAACAGCAGGCACTTATACATACAATCTCCTGAGTGTTCAGGACGGAAGCTCAACAACCTGTTCGCAATTACAATCGGGCAATGCGACCATTATTGTCAACCCCATCCCGGATGTGGATCCGGTTACGGGACAGGTCGTGTGCAATGGTGCGGCCACCTCCCAGGTAACTTTTTCCGGAGCGGTTACAGGCACCGTTTATTCCTGGACCAACTCCCTGCCATCCATTAACCTTCCGGCAAGCGGTACGGGAAATATAGCCTCCTTCAATGCCGTAAACCTTTCAACAGCCCCTGTTACCGCCACCATCACAGTCACCCCTTCCTATACCTATGCCGGCGAAACCTGTACGGGTCCGCCCACTTCGTTTACCATCACCGTGAACCCGACTGCACAGGTCAACCAGCCTGAGAGCATGACGGTTTGCAATGGAGGAACTGCCTCATCAACCGTATTCATAACCGACAACACCGGGGGGACAACAACTTATGAATGGAGCAACGACAACACCTCCATCGGGTTAGGTGCTTCGGGAACCGGCGACATCGCCGCTTTCACCGCCCTTAACACCGGAACCTCGCCGGTTATGGCTACCATCACCGTCACGCCGACCTTCACCAACGGAGGATCAAGTTGCCAGGGACCATCCAAGTCATTCACCATCACCGTCAACCCCACCGCCCAGGTCAATGCCGTTGCCAGCCAGGTGGTTTGCAACGGACTGAGTACTTCACCCGTACCTTTCGGCACCCTGAACACCGGAGGAACCACCACCTATTCGTGGACCAACGACAACACCACCATCGGTCTTGCCGCCACGGGTACCGGCGACATCAGTTCATTCACAGCCATCAACAACGGCACATCACCGGTGGTGGCCACTATCACAGTAACACCCCATTTCGAGAACAACTCGGTAAGCTGCGACGGTCCGTCCACCTCGTTCACCATCACTGTCAATCCGTCGGCACAGGTCAACCAGCCTTCACCTCAAACCGTTTGTCACAATGCACCCACTTCTGATATTACCTTTTCCACCAACAACACCGGTGGGGTAACGGAATACGAGTGGACCAACAACACCCCCTCCATCGGGCTGGCGGCCAGCGGATCAGGAGATATCCCTTCCTTTATA
>CAYYPH010000095.1:0-3353 GCA_964473485.1 uncultured Prolixibacteraceae bacterium
GTAAGTAAGCCCATCGTAGCGGCTCATGATGAAAACCTTCCGGCGTTCCATGGGCAGCAGGTCGATGGCCCTGCGTATCTTCTCCTGCAGTTCGGTGATGATCAGTCCGTCGGTGGTTCCTGGGTCTGAATCTGCTGATTCCTGTTCCCGGTAACGACGGTACTCCTCGCGCACGTCGAGATGTTTCAGTACATTGAGCGAACCGTTGCGAACGGCGCGGAAAAGGTAGCTCTGCAGCGAACCGGTGATCACGATCGACGACCGCTGCATCCAAAGTTTATACATCACCTCCTGCACCACCTCCTCGGCAGCGTCGGTGTCTTTCAGGAAATGGTTGGCGTAGGCGCAAAGGTTGCTGTAATGATCGCGGAAGATCTTCTCAAACTGGGCTTTGGTGGCAATAATCGGTTCGGCGGTTCCGGTGGTCATGCGCGCTCGGCAGGATTTTATGCAAACATAGGAAAAGAAAATGAAAATGAGAACGCTGATCATTCGTAAACAGCCTTTCCGGATTCCGCTTATCGGATATGATCACAGGCCGGAATGCAGAATTTAGTATCTTTGATTCGGTTTTAGATCACCGACCATGATGAAACTTATTTCAGGTACAACGGTTGCCCTGTTTCTAATTTTAATCTCTGTTCCGGCAATTACTGCCGGAGAAATTGAACGGACCTACCGTTTTGAAAAATGGAACCTTGAAACTTCGGGATCTTACAGAATACTGAAAATACCAGGAGCCATGCAGGCAGGAGTCGCGGGCGGGCCCCTCGTGCCATGGCACAAGGTCGTCATCCTGCTGCCACCGGGCGAGAAGGCTGTTTCGCTGGAGATCCGGCGCGAAGACCCCATCCGGTTTCCAGGCCCAATCATGCTTGCCCCCCAGGCTCCCGTCAGACCGTTGTCGGCCGGTGCCAACCCGTTCTTTACCATCGACTCCGCCACCTATACCTCCAACGGACCCTATCCCCTGAAGCCGGAAGGGACCCTCTTCACCATGTACCTCGATGGTTACGGGATGGCCGTATCTTCCTTTTCACCGGTCGAATATCACCCTGTTAAAGGCACCCTGATCCTCTACCGGAAAGTGATCGCCCGGGTGCGCACTGTCCCCGACACACAGGGCATGAACGCACTCAGGCAGGATCCCGGAAAAACATTGCCGCCGGATTTCATCGAACGTTTTACCGGTATCCCGGGCATACCGGAACAGCACCCTGCGCCCTCCAATCCATCCACCGCCTACCAGTACCTCATCATCGCACCGGTCCTGTTCAAAAATGAATTTCAACCCCTCATCGACCTGAATGCCAAAAGAGGCATGATCACCCGGGTGGTGACGGTCGACAGCATCCTTTCGGTCGCGGCAGGATATGATACACCGGAAAAGATCAGGAACTTCATCATCGCCCAGCGCCAGGCCCATGCCATCAACTATGTACTGCTGGCCGGGAACCATGCGCGGGTTCCTTCCAGGGGATTGTTCTGCTCCGTCAACTCAAGCGGTACCATATACCAGGATGGCAATATTCCAGCCGACCTTTACTATTCGGCACTTGACGGCAACTTCGATGCGAACGGCAACCATATCTACGGTGAACTGGCCGACAATGCCGACCTGCTGCCCGACCTGCCGGTTGGCCGTTTCCCGGTGAACGACACCGCCGCGCTGCGCAAAATGATCCGCAAAACGGTCATGTACCAGACCAACCCGGTGCTGGGCGAGTTGAACCGGCCGCTGATGGTGGGCGAGTACCTCTACAACGCGCCGGTCACCTTCGGAGGCCCATACATGGACCTGCTGATCGGCGATCATACCGACAACGGCTACTTCACCCACGGCATCCCGCCGGCGCAGAACGACATCACCCGGCTGTACGATTCGCTCATCTCTCCCCCGCTCAACTATTGGCAGTGGAGCAAAAGCCTGCTGCTCACCAAGATCAACCTGGGCAGCTCGTTCATGCACCATACCGGCCATGCCAACACCACCTACATGCTGCGGATGGGCATGGGCGACATCGTCAACCAGAACTTCGCGTCGGTGAACGGCACCGACCGGAATTTCACGCTGCTGTATACCCATGGGTGTGACTGCGGGGCCTTTGACGCCGGCGGCAGCGGATGCATTGCTGCCAAGGCGGTCTCGATCGACAACTGGCTGGTGGCGGGGGTTTTCAACTCCAGGTACGGCTGGTTCAACCAGGGCACCACCGACGGCCCGTCGGAACACCTGCACCGCGAATTCGTCAGTGCGCTGTACCACGACACCACACCTGAAAACCATCTCGGAACCACCCACCTGATCTCCAAGATTGAAACTGCGCCCTGGGTGTCGCTTCCCGGTGAATTCGAACCGGGAGCGCAGCGTTGGGTCCATTACGACTGCAACGCCTTCGGCGACCCGGCGCTGGCCATCTGGACCGCTGAACCCGTATCATTCTCAATTAGTACATGGACCGGAAATGTGAGCACGGATTGGCACAACCCGCAGAACTGGAGCGACCTTTCGGTGCCCACCTCGCTGGTCGATGTGATCATACCCCCCGTCAGCAAACTTCCCGTGATCAACACGGTAAGCAGCGCCGTATGCCATGATGTAACCATATTGCCGGGTGCCAGTCTAACCATTCCACCGGGTAAAACGGTGAAGATATGGGGAACCCTGACCCTCCAAAACCCGTGAGAACACTTTTCGGTCACCGTTCATTGCATCATCCTTTAACCGGGCAGCAACGGCATCATCCGGTGCATGTTCCACGGCTTGTTACAAACAATAAATCCCGATAAAAAAAAGAAATCATGGAAAAGAAACTACTTGCAACATTCTTGGCCCTCCTGGCGTGGGCTGTTCCAGTTATCTGCCAGACCAGTGACGGCGATGAAAAGGAAGCCATTCAAAAAGTGATCCAGAGCGCCTACGTGGAAGGACTGCAAAACGAAGGCGACACCCTGAAGATAAACCAGGGCTTCCATCCGTCGTTCGTCATGTTTATCCCCGGTAAGAACGGCAACCTGATCTCCTACCCGCTCACCACATGGAAAGCCAGGGTAGCAGCCGACCGTGCCTCCGGCAAACTGCCCCGGAAAAAGGAGGAGATGATATCGGTCAAATTCCTGGATATCAAGGTCACAGGCAACGCCGCCATGGCCCAGTTCGAATTTTATGCCGGAACGAAACTGACCTTCATCGATTACCAGTTGCTTTACAAATTCGGGAACGACTGGAAAATCGTGACCAAGACGTTTTACAAACTCTGAGAAACAATGGACAATTGACAATGGACAATTGACAATGGAAAATGGAAAATGGAAATTCCCATAAGGCCAAGACATACCAACCGCGAATGAAT
>CAYYPH010000096.1:0-2445 GCA_964473485.1 uncultured Prolixibacteraceae bacterium
TTGCCATGTGGTTAACGTTTGGTAAAAAACGGTCAACCTATTTCAGGCACCGACACACGGCTCCGTAGGAGCCGAATTATGATAGAAAGGTAAAATCATGAAAATAATAGAATCACCCCGTGAGGGGATGCAGGGGTATCCACGGATCATCCCGGTCGGGGACAAGGTACGTTATATCAGGCAGTTGATGGCAGTGGGATTCGACACTGTTGAGACCGGGAGCCTCGTCTCAGCAAGGCTGATACCCCAGATGGCCGATTCGCTCGAGGTGCTTGAGCAACTTCACCGCCGGCCGGATCCCGCGCACAGCGGATTGCCGGGCACAGGTTCCGACGCCGGGTTGCCCGGTGACCCTGCTCCTGCAACTTCGAACCTGATGTTCCTGGCCGTAAACAGCCGCGGAGCGGAAAGGCTCGCCCCCGTCGAAGGCATCACGCATATCTCCTACCCTTTCTCTTTCACACCGACTTTTCTCCGGCTCAATGTCAACTCAACCGTTGAGGAATCCTTCAATACCACCGGGCAGGTCGTCAGGCTCTGCCGGGATAATGGGAAGGAGGCTGTCATCTATATTTCGATGGCCTTTGGGAATCCTTACGGCGATCCCTGGAGCCAGGATATGCTGGTCGACTGGGTGGGTAAACTGTACGATGCAGGCGCACGGATCATCCCATTATCCAATGTGGCCACCGAGATCGACGCCGGTCTTATCGCAAAGGTATATGGAACGCTCATCCCGACTTTTCCGGAGATCGAATTCGGGTTGCACCTGCACACGGCCAACCGGGGTTGGTTTGAGAAGGTGGATGCCGCATGGAGCGCCGGATGCCGGCGGTTCGACGGGGTGATCAACGGCTGGGGCGGGTGCCCGATGGCCGGCAAGGAGATGCTGGGCAACCTCATGACCGAGAACCTGATTGAGTTTGCTTCGCGGAAGGGGATCCCGCTGGGCCTTGACACAGAGAAACTGTTTGACGTGTACCGGATCGCGAAGGAGATCTTTAAAACGTGACGCGTGACGGGTGACGGGTGACAGGTGACGCGTGACGGGTGAGAAATGAATGTTTGAAGTATGTATTTCCCTAATGCCCAATGCCCAATGCCTAATGCCTTTTTTAATTGCCCCGATAAACCTTAAAACACAACCAAATATGTTACTTTCAGAAGAACACCACATGATCCGCAAGTCGGTCCGCGAGTTTGCGGAACGTGAAGTAAAGCCTGTCGCCCGCGAACTGGACGAAAAAGGAGAATTTTCTATTGAGTTGACCAGACGGATGGGTGAACTGGGTTTTTTCGGACTGCGCACTCCGCAGGAATATGGCGGTCTCGACATGGATACCCTGGCCTATGTGATCGCTGTTGAAGAGCTGGCCCGGGTTGACAGTTCGCAGGCAGCAACCCTGGCCGCGCACATTTCGCTCGGCATCGGGCCGATCCTGCACAACGGCACCAGCGCGCAAAAACAGAAGTACCTCCCCATGCTCTCGACCGGCGACGCCCTCTGGGCCTTTGGTCTTACCGAGCCGGATGCGGGCAGCGATTCACGGGCGACCAAGACCACTGCCCGGATTGAAGACGACCATTGGGTGATCAACGGTTCCAAGATCTTTATCACCAACGGCGCTTCCTCCATCAACAAAGGGGCAACGGTGCAGGTGGTATCGGGCGACACCAGCGGCCAGAAGGAGTTCACCACGATACTGGTGGATGCGGATACACCGGGATTTAAAAGGGTGGCGATGCACGGCAAGATGATGTGGCGGGCTTCCGACACTTCACAGCTTTTTTTTGACGAGTGTAAAGTCCCCTTGTCGAATACCCTGGGGAAAAGAGGCGAAGGATCGAAGATCATGCTCAGTACATTGGACAGCGGCCGGCTGGCCATTGCGGCCATGGGTTTAGGATTGGCGCAGGGAGCCTTTGAGATGGCCTTGTCGTATGCCAAAACCAGGAGACAATTTGGTAAACCCATTGCTCAGTTTCAGATCAATGCATTTAAATTAGCCGACATGGCGACGAAGATCGAACTGGCCAGGAATCTGCTCTACAAAGGCGCCTGGCTGAAGTCGAACGATAAGCCTTATGCCAAGGAGGCTGCCATGGCCAAACTCTACTGCTCGGAAATAGCCCGCGAGGTGGCCGATGAGGCAGTACAGATTCACGGAGGTTATGGGCTGATGAAAGATTATGACATTGAACGGTTTTACCGTGATCAGCGTCTCCTTCAGATCGGCGAAGGCACCTCCGAGATCCAACGGATGGTCATTTCGAGGTATATCGGGTGTTATGAGTAGAGATACCAATTGACAATGGACAATGGACAATGGACAATGGACAATTGAAAAGTAAAAGAGGAAAATGGAAAACGGAAAACGGAAAACGAGGTTTTCCCTAATGCCCAATGCCTGATTCCTAATACCTAAAAAAAAAGACCGCCCGTTA
>CAYYPH010000097.1:0-2246 GCA_964473485.1 uncultured Prolixibacteraceae bacterium
CGCGTCACGATTCACATCCCCAACTGATTCAGGATAAACTCAAAATCCACCACCACGTTCTCGATCTGCTGCTGGGTGGCCTGTCCGGATCCATGACCTACATTGTAGTCGATGTACAGCATCACCGGGTTGATCTGGCCGGGATTGTTCTGCAGGATCGCGGTATATTTCTTGGCGTGGAGCGGATCCACACGGCTGTCGTTGGCACCCGTGCGAACCAGGATCGTGGGGAGGTTCACCCCCTGCCTCACATTATGATATGGCGAATATTGCAGGATGTTCCTGAAATCGGCTTCATTGTCGGATGACCCGTACTCGGGGATCCAGTAACGGGCGATCAGGAACTTGTGGAAACGGACCATGTCGATCAGCGGTACCGCGCAAAGCACCGCCTTGTAAAGGTCGGGGCGCTGGTTGGCTATGGCGCCCATCAGCAGCCCGCCGTTGCTTCCGCCCCTGGCCGCGATCCTGCCCGAATTGGTGTATTTCTCGCTGATCAGCCATTCGGCGCAGGCATTGAAATCGTCGAAACAGTTCTGTTTCTTCATGAGCATCCCGTCTTCGTGCCACTTTTCACCGTACTCGTCGCCGCCGCGGATGCCGGGTTCGACCACAACCCCGCCGCGGTTGATAAAGGCGGCATAGTAGCCGTAGTAGCCCGGGGAGATGCCCACCCTGAACCCGCCGTAACCGGTGATCAGCACGGGATTGTTCCCGTCGAGTTTCAGATCCTTGCGGTGAACCACGTTCACCGGGATCTTTGTGCCGTCCTTCGAAGTGTAGAACTTCACCTCGCCGGTGATGTTCGACATGTCGATGTTGATTTTCCGCGTGTAATAGAGCCTCCAGTTGAAGTTCGAAGGTGAGCACACCCACATCTTGCCCGCCGAAGTGAAGGAGGTCATGTAGATGTATACAGAATCCTCCTCGCGGTCGTAACTCACGTAACTCACGTTGCCAACTTCAGGCAGGTCGATGGGTTTGATCTTTTTGCCGTTCCCGTCGAACAGGGTGAGCCGGCTCTGGATATCCTTTTTGTCCTGCACAATGAACCTGCCGTCCTTCAACACCTCTACATTCTCGAGTACCGTCTCTCCCTCGGGGATCATAACCTTCCAGTCCGTATAGTTGGGCTTTGACTTATCGGCCACCATGAACCTGTAGTTCGGGGCATGGTCGTTGGTAAGGATATACATTTTATCGCCGATGGCATATGGATAGGCCTGGAACTCCTTGCTCTCATAGATCAATGTTCCCGCATCGGCCGAACCGGTCTTTTTCACCAGGCACTTGTTTGAGTAAAAATCACCCTCGCCGAAAAAGGTAACATCGCTGTATCGATTGTCGTAGATAAAATAGGAGTTCTTGGCATCGCTGGTCGTACCAATTAACCGGGCCTTTTCAATCGGATCTCCCACCCTGATCAGGTAGGTCTTTAACGGACGCTGTTCCTTCACATCCTCCTGGCTCCTGATGGTGATATAGGCATGCTGCTGGTCCTTGGTCCACTGGAACCCGAAGGTGTTTTCAAGGGGAGGGAACAGTTGTTTGCCGGTACGGGTGTCGATGATATAGGTGTTCGTGATCTCGGAGCCGCTCTTCTGGGCGCTCACCGCGGCGCGTTCACCATCGTAAGTGTAGGCAATGCCCGAAGTGGAGGTCTTTCCGGTTGAATCGAGATCCACCGGATCCCAGATCTTCACCTTTTTCCCGTCGAGAATAGTGTAGACCGACGACTGTTTGTCGCCCTTTTTCTTGATGGTCTGGAATATGCGCTTTCCCTCCTTGTTCAGTGGCCCCTCGTAATCCATGTCGATATAGGCCGCGATCTCCTGGCGTAGCCCCGGATGCTCTTTCTGCGTCTCTTTCATGTATTTGACGGTGTAGTCGTGCTGGGCCCTGGTCCAGTCGACCACATTCGGGTCGCTCTTATCTTCCAGCCAGCGGTAATCGTCGGTAAGTAAAAACCCGTGCAGCGTATCTACAACAGGTTTCTTCGCGGTTGCGGGAGGATTCCAGCCTCCCTGGCTGAATCCCGCCAGCGGCATGGCAAACAGCAATGTAATGATTGTTTTTTTCATGATGAAATTGGTTAGATTTATTTCAGGCATAACAACTCAACATGCAGTGATATGGAATCATACCACCTGCCCGCCAAAATTAAAATATAACCGGCTAACCTTGTGCATTTTTCGTTAAACCTGCAGAAATAGATGATCAACCCGCCGGTTTTCCTGTCACCCATC
>CAYYPH010000098.1:0-1831 GCA_964473485.1 uncultured Prolixibacteraceae bacterium
TCCATCATCACGGTCGATGCCACCAACCTGGCCATGCACCCCCAGGCGATCTGTTTCATCAACCCCAAACATCCTTCCTATCAACTGAAGATCGAATGGTTAAAAGAGCGGTTCGGTGAAGGACTGGTGATAAAACTACTTTATGTGAAAGGGGAGAAGCGCCCGGTAGGCTTCATCGAGTATGTGCCCGGAGAAAAATGCTGGCGCGCAGTTTCAGCAGCCGGTTACCTTTTCATCCATTGCATCTGGGTCAATGCCGTGAAATATAAAAACCAGGGGTTGGGCTCCATGCTCATCGAAACCTGCGTCGCCGATGCAAGGAAGGGAAACTACAACGGGGTGGCGGTGATGACCAGTTCCGGCTCATTCATGGCCGATCATTCGTTGTTCCTGAAAAACGGGTTCGAAGAGGCAGCCAGGGATATGAAGCACGATCTCCTGGTAAAACGGCTGAAGAATGCGCCGGTTCCTTTCTTCAACGATTGGCGGACTGTGCTGAAGGATTACCGGGGACTGCACATGGTCTTTTCGCGGCAGTGTCCGTGGGTAGCCCGGTTTGTTTCGGAGGTCGTCGGATCGTTGGATAAGCAGGGCATAGCCGTTACGATCACGGAACTTAACACCCCGCAAAAAGCCCAGCAGGCCCCTTCGCCCTACGCGGTGTTCAACCTGATTCACGATGACCGGTTGCTGGCCGATCATTACATCTCGGAAACACGACTGATGAATATTCTGAAAAAGGAAAAATTGGTTTCCTGAACTTAAGCCCCTGCAATGCCATGAGAAGTCAGCACAAATCGTGATGAAAAGAATTACCCGGAATGGATCAGATAGAAATTGATTAAATGAGCTTTAATGATGAAAAACCAGATGCAAAACCATGAGCGAATCAAGTCATTGAATCTGACAGGTGCCGCAATCATCTTCGGGCTTCCGGCCATATGGTTTTACCTGGCCACACGGTTGGTTACTCCCTGGCTTTCGGACCAGGCCGGACTGCATCCGTCGTTGAGCTGGTTCATCACCGGATTGATGGTTTTTCCGCTGCTCTTCGCCCTGGCACTGATTTTAGCCCGGAGGGAGGGATTCAGATCCATCCCTGAACTGAAGGAGCGGTTGCGTCTAAGGAAACTTTCGGGGCGCGACTGGAAATATGTTGCCCTTTCCTGCCTCGCCATATTTACACTGATGGGGTTGATCATGGGGATCTCCTTTCTGCTCAACCGCCGGTTTGGAATCCCTGTTATTGAAACCACGCCGCCATTTCTGAAATCGGTAACCTTGCATGGCTCCCAGCGTCTGTACCTGCTGGTATGGCTTGTCATGTTCTTTTTCAATATGTACGGCGAAGAGTTGTTGTGGAGGGGCTATATCCTTCCGCGCATGGAGTTTGGCTATGGAAAAGTCGCCTGGCTGATCAACGGTTCCTTTTGGCTGGTGTTTCATTTTTGTTTCGGTCTGCAACTGATCATCCTGCTTTTGCCGATCTTGTTTGTGCTGCCGTATGCTGTTCAAAAGACCGGGAACACCAACGTCGGAATCCTGATCCACACCATCCTGAACGGACCTATGTTCGTCCTGATCTCTCTTGGAGCGATCGGTTAAATGATCGTTTAAGCTTTATCATTCGGTTCAATCATCCTTAACCATGGAACACCAACTATTGGAAACTGAAGTTACGCTGACCGACAACAAGGTCAGGTTTTCGGGGAAATCGAGAAACAACCCCGCAGTGATCATGAACTATTTCCCGCCGTTTGGCGACGGCGAAGGATACACCGGCCTTGAAATGCTGTTGCTGAGCTTTTCAGGATGCAGCGGAACGGCGGTG
>CAYYPH010000099.1:0-1754 GCA_964473485.1 uncultured Prolixibacteraceae bacterium
TCCGCGTTGAAAGGTGTGCGCCCTTCGCCGCTTCGCGCTCATGGCGCACGTCAATCCCGCAAACACCTCACCCCAAACGCATTCGCCCTGGATGCCGGGTACAACGACACCGAAAAATTATACAAATTCATCCCGTGCGATATAGCCTTTGACTGCCCCAACGAGGTCGAAGACCACAGGATCGTAGCAAAATCCAGGAAACTCCAGCTTGAGTTCAGATAGAATACGCCGCTCCTCAAGGCCTTGAACCCGTTGATAATCGTATCCTGCAAAGGTCTTCCCGCACGTCCATTGCCCAGGTAAAAGTTCATCAAGGTTGTCCACTCAGATTCTGTTGGCACATGCCAGCCTGGCGGGCATAATCCCTGGCCAGCCGGAGTATCATCAAACTTCATCATCTCATCCCATTGATACATGTACGATTTACGATTTACGAATGACGATTGATATTTTTCTGCAATGCAGTTGTCGGTTTGGGGGATGTTGTCGGGGATGGTGATTCCGTATTCGAGGTTTTTCTGCATCCAGCACTGCGATCCGATCTGCACGGTAGGATAGACCTTGTTATCCCGGGTATCTACAAAATTGGCTCCACAGGTAAATGATAGATAGGGTTGCACCATGATCGATTTCGACTTACTTGCTCCGCAATCATGCACATTGATGTATGAATAATTGATTGTTTTTACACCGATCCCTGCAACGGAAGGGGTAAAGATCCCGGTTGAGGAATTAACCCCCGGTCCTGAATAGGTGCCACCGATCGGAAGGCCGCCTTTGAGCTGGAAAGGTTTTGCATTGACGGTGGTCACAGTATCAAAACAAGCTGAAAAGGCTACACTTGGAGCCAGTGATCCGATCATGATGATCTTTGCCGAGCTTGCAGGATTCCCGGTAACACAGCTCAGATTCGAAGTAATGACACACCGTACACTATCATTATTAACCGGAACGTACGAAAACCCGGATGAATTGGTACCCGCATTGATGCCATTCACCTTCCACTGGTAGGTGGGATTTGATCCTCCATTGACCGGAGTGGCTGTAAAATTAACCGCAGATCCCGGGCAGAATGGATTGGCTGATGCTACAATAGTTAACCCGGCCGGCAGACTGTTGTTTACGAACATGGTAACAGGGGGGCTTGTGGCTGGATTGTTTGAAATACAATTTACGATCGACGAAGTACAATTTACGATTATTTGATCACCATTGTTTGGTAGATAGGTAAAGGTGGCACTGTTGGTTCCGGCGTTGTTTCCGTTCACCTTCCACTGGTAAACCGGCATTGCACCGCCATTTATGACCGTGGCCGTGAATGTTACTGGATTTCCCTGGCAAACCGGATTGGAGGATGAGGTAACGGTAACACTCACGGTCAGTGGCGGATTTACCACCATCGTCACGGTATTGGAGGTGGCGGGATTGTTGGATATGCAATTTACGATTGACGATGTACAATTTACGATTATCTGGTCGCTATTGTTTGGGGTGTAAGTGAATGTGGTACTGTTGGTACCGGCGTTTAGTCCATTTACTTTCCATTGATAGGTTGGATTGGATCCTGCGTTGACCGGGGTGGCTGTGAATGTCACCTGGGTTCCGGCACAGATGTTATTGGCTGTTGCCGAAATTGTTACACCAACCGGATTGCCGGTATTGACCGTCACGACATAATCAACAGGCGAACCGGCGCAATCTCCTTTTTTAGGTGTGATATGGTAGGTGACCACCCCGGTAGTCGTCCCGATATT
>CAYYPH010000100.1:0-1551 GCA_964473485.1 uncultured Prolixibacteraceae bacterium
CAGGGTTTTATTGTTTCAGGTTTACGAAAGTCAGGGGCAAAGCGCTAAAATGATTGAAACAGCCCTCCGGACGGTGGAAGAACATCCGGGCTACATTGCTGGAAGGTGCTATCTTGGGTCTCATTATGTTTTACATGATGAGAACGAAAAGGCACTCGAGTTGTTCAACGGGTTTGTTGAACTTTACGAACTCTTTCCCGAACGAACCGGTTTCCTACCCACAGAAGAAGACGATTACCTTTTCATGGGAACAGTTTATTTTGCCTCTGTAAGCAATATTCAGGCGGCCAACAAACGGCTTGATGCCCTGATAGCCCGAAATCCGGACTATCGACTGCTGCAAATGGCAGAAACGATCGTAGAGCGTGCAGCGCTGAACCGATGGGAAAAATTGGCTAAAGATTGGGAACCCAAACGGAGGAGGGTGATATATGTTGATCGTTCTTTACCTCAGGTCACCGACCGGCCCTGTTTTGAAAATACATCGGTCTCACTTTTTTATCACACCGGTCTTACGTTTGATAATTGGGAAATTGGCTGTTTTTTAGACCTGCCGCGCGAATCGTTCCTCCGAGACCTTGAACATATCATACTGGATGCACGAAAGCGGTATCATTACTTTCTGAATACCGATGAAAAAACGTTGTTTCCGGATGGTGCCGACGACCGTTTTCTCATACATGCCGTGTTGTTTCTGACAGAATGTAAGGCAGAGGATCGTCTTCCGGTGATCATGGGGATGCTTGAGGAGAATGAACCCTTTTTTTATGACTGGTTCGACATATACTTCGAAGAATGCATGATCCCAGCGATATATCAACTGGGTCAAAATCAGCTTGATCTACTTAAGAATTTCATGTTCATTCCCAATCTGACACTTCTCGCACGAGATGCAGTTGCTCAAGCAGTTTCTCGCATCGCCATCCATCAACCCGAAAGAAAGATGGAGGTAGTCAGGTGGTTTCAGGATGTTTTTCAATATTTTATCGATCATCGTGATGATAATGGAATAGTCGATACCGATCTGATTGGTTACATGGTGAACTACTGCACAGCGATAACAGCCGTCGAGTTGCTGGATACCATTAAAACATTATTTGTTCACGACCTGACATCCGTTGATATTTGCGGGCCACTTGACGATGTGGAAGCAGATTTTTCACAGCCTGTTGATGAAGAGGAGATTCAACCTTTTTTAACCATATTCGAACAGTACAATTTGTTCCGGGATGAACAGGAGGGTAAAAATATCGCAGAGGATGAAATTGACGACTACGATGACCTTGAAGAGTACAAACGACACATGCACTTTGTACCGGAAAGTGATCGGGATCGACCTGACCGATCATTTTTAAATAAACCTCAGATGCCGGTAACCGTTACAAAGACACCCGGACGGAATGACCCATGCCCTTGCGGGAGTGGGAAAAAGTATAAGAAATGCTGTTTAAAGCCTTAGTGATGGGTTCATCGCTGCTCGTTTCATGAACAAATATTCCATCATCACGGTCGATGCCACCAACCTGGCCATGCACCCCCAGGCGATCTGTT